>NZ_JAGGOG010000009.1 GCF_018614655.1 Pseudomonas fluorescens
CTTTTAACTCAGGACACTAGATACGTGTGACATTAGTCTCACAGCGACACGCCTTGACTTGCTAACTACTTAAACATGAAGCTTCTCTGCTTTTTGAATTCAATATAATCCATAGTGTTGATTTGGCTTGATTTTCGCCTAGTGCCGCCAGTGGAGGTTTTTACCAGTAATTCATTGCTTCCGATTATCGCGGAATTGATGTCATCACTATGAGCCGGGGTGTGGTTGTAGATCATCTCATAGAAGCTTTTTACAGAAAGCGGCTGGCCAGAATCGCAAATGAAGCGCGGGATATCCTCATGAAGCTCATCTTTTGCTTGGTCTCTAGCCGATGCATCAAAGAGGTAGAGCGTCTTATTTTCATTCGGGTCATGGGCTAACATATTAAGTCCCGACCTACCATAGTGTGCCTGTGTCTCGCTATTCTGGTGCAGGATGTCGTTGTATACCTGTCTGGCCCTATGGGAGTTGGCAAGATGTATTAACCAATATCGCCAGCCATCCGGATTGTTTATCGAAAAAGGGCTGACAAATTTTGCACATTTCTGAAAGGTGTCGAAAACTATCCGTTCAGCAATTCCGAGCCATTCTCGCTTCGAGGCTTGCTTGACCAGGGCCTCAAAATCTTGCTCGGTAAGTTGCAGATAAGACAGCTGTGCTGCCAGAGCTTTCGGATTATTTTGCTCCAAGAACGCCAGCAAGGCAGTGATGACGAACGTATAGAATACCTCAACGGACTCATTTAGGCCCATCATGTCAATCAGGGTCTCAGTCCGAACATGGCTATGACCACATTGGTCAAGATTGAAAATTGTGCTTTTATGCCGTTCGGAGCGAATTAGAGACTTTATTGTTGGGTAGGCTTCTTCGAAGAAGTTGCTAAAGTAGTGTGTGTTTATTTTTAGGTGATTGTTGTTGAGCTTGGTATGTGTGAGTGCCGGGGCCAGGTTGACCTTCAACAGTTCGATAACGTTTTTGTCTGCGTCGTTTAGGATAAGGCTGCATTCGATATCAACCAGCGGCATATTGTTCATTGCCCGACGTAGATTGATGTCAGTTATTGCCCGGTTCAGTTCCTCTACAAAAATAATAGGAGAGCCAGCGGCGCCACAATTGTAGCGACCCGCGCCACTGAATCCATCGACCACCGCCAAACGAAATTTCCTGACAAGTGGTGATGTACAACGAATTTTCACATAGTTATAAAAATATTCGCGAAGAATCTGATGCTTCTTCCTTGAGTGCTCAGCTAGGGTTGCGCCTTCTTCCCAAGCGTACTTCTTCTCAGCCATGGCTTTTCCTTGTCAGGCGACGGTCGATCTATTGGGCCATGCCTACCAATTTAATAGGCATTTCATCCCAAGTCTTGCCACGATATTCTCTACCGTTGGCTTTTTTTGAGCGGCGAACATTGTCTTTACCCCATGTTCCCCACTGTTTAAAGAAAAATGCTGTCCCGCTTTCTAGGCACTGAGTATAAATCTCATCGATCCAACTCTCTTCGATTGGACGCGCTTTGTTTCCGCTTTCACCGCCGACTATTGCCCAGTCGATTTCCGAAAGATCGATACTGCCGACAGGGCCAATGAGGGGCTCGAAGGAAATGAACCGAATCTGGGCCGGAGTTTCTTTCAAATGTAGGACTCGCTTAGCAGCGTCAGCATCTTCAACGGAGGTGCCCAACCATACGTTCGGAAGTACCTCAGCGATGACTTCGTTGAGGATCTGTCTCATGCGCTGAGGACGCTTGGTCAAAATCTGGTAGTTGTGATGTGGCGTCTCCCGCATCACCTTCCAGACTGCAACGATGAACTCGTCACTGACCTTCTCATGGAAAAGATCGCTCATGGAGTTCACGAACACTTTTCTCGGCTTCTTCCATCGATACGGGATGGCCAAAGCGTCGCGATCTTCGACAATTGAGCCGTTCCAGACGATGCGCTTATTCTTCTTGCGGGTCAGCCCCACGTACTTTGGAGTGCCCATGGCTTCGAGGCGACGTGCCATCTCCATGGCATAGCAGTTTTTGCACCCGGCGCTAATGATGGAGCAGCCAGCTACTGGATTCCAAGTAGAGTCCGTCCACTCGATCTGTGTCTCTGCCATATCCCTTCCTAGCTCCTCGTTTGCGTTCCTGGCTGGCGCATTTGTCTCCGAGTGAGCAGAGTTCGGTGTCCATCATAATGAATTCCTGCCTGTAAGGGCAGTCTTGCGGCTAAGCTGGCGCGCTTGGTTGACATTTGAGGCTTTGCTTTTCCCGCCAAACCCTCCGATCAGACGATCTTTGATCGCGCCGATCGGAGGGCTCACTCGCTTTTTCTCGCAGCCACCGCGTCCCACCCTCTCATTTCATATCTGATTGCCGCTACACCTTCCTTCCCCGTCAGTCATTGGCTCATGATCTCTATCGGTACAACATGGCCTCAGTGTCAGAGCAGATCTTTTCGTGGGGTATGAATGTAGGTGTGGCGACACCGGCGACACCGGCGACAACCCACGTAGAACGTGGCCTGGAGCATGGCGACAAAAGTGGCGACAGTCGCCACTTTTTGAGCACATTGGCCGTGACCCTTGACCGCTTTTTCGCGTGGGTATAAAAATTGGCGCATGGACCGCTGTCGTTGACAGCACCAGCCCAGGTAGCCAGAACCTTTAAGGCTACGCCACTCGCGTGGTGGTTCTTCCCCAAGTGCGATTAGCGTCCGGCGGCTCGCACGGTCACTCTCCAAGAGTGATGGATGCCTACTCGACCAATCTGCCCACTGCGGCAGACAATGGACCTACCTCGCTGCGCTGCAGCAACCTCACCCATCGGCATACATCGCTGCGCCAGAACTCGCCCGTCTCTTTCTTCTGGAAAGAGACGGGCGCTCGTACCACTGCTGCACGCCACGTCGTACATGGCATTGCCGCAACTCTCCTCGTGACAATCGGCCTGACAAATCCGATTTGTCGCCATCCGCAACGACACAGGTACCGGTGCCGCAGCCTACGGAAGGGCTGTACCTGACTGACAGTCAGGCATGCCCCAGGTGCCCAGGTCTTTGCTTTTTCCCACCCAGGACCTCCAGGTGCCGAACTCGTCAGTCGGCGCAGCCTCCACCCGCCCGCATCTTCGGATGCGTCTAATAAAGGCCAGATTCATGGGTTCATGCCCTCGCTCCCGGTTGTAAGGAGCCGTTCGTTCCGCGTCAGTGAACACCTCACAGGCCGCAGGGGCCTTGATCCGTGATAACGTGGCGGGCCTACGTGAGGACAACCAGCAATGAACGAGGAGAGGGCCCATGCAGCAACTAGATCCGAAGCTTGAACTACCACGATTACCTCGACTGCTGATTGAGTCGAATCCCGTGGCTGAGCCTTATCCGGTGCAGGCATTGGGGGGGATTCTTAGGCCCGCGGTTGAGCGCATGGCCGAGGTCATTGGTGTGCCCCAAGCGCTGGCCACTCAAGGTCTTGCGGGCTTGCAGTTCGACGGGAGAAATTACCCCTGAATAAGTGGCCGTATTCTTTGGGCTTTAGCCGTTTTATTAGGGCTAATGCATCTATTTAGCCTTCTATTTCCCCAATAACCCTATATGAAATGGACACTATTTGGACACTTTTGTATGGGGGAGGGTGAGCCTTCTCGAATCGACGGTGCGGATCGAGACGTGATTGCTTATCGTTGAATGGTATCGTATCATAATACCATTAATAACAAACAGCTCAGCACCCTCAAAGCCATCTTCTCAAGGCCCACTCCAGCCACGCTGGAATGGGCTCGTATTGAATCGTTGTTCGGGGCAGCCGGCGCCAAGACCATTGAAGGCAATGGGTCGCAGGTACGTTTTGAGCTGAACGGTGTGGTCGGTACCTTCCATCGACCACACCCAGATAAAGAAGCCAAGCCCTACCAAGTTCGTGATGCGCGGGCTTTCCTTGAACAAGCAGGAGTCACCCCATGAACGTGATGAATTACCAGGGCTATGCCGCCCGGATTGAGTACAGCGAAGAAGACAATCTGTTTGTCGGCCACATTGCAGGCATTACCGATGTCGTTGGATTTCATGGCGAGTCGGTACAGGAGCTTCGTGCTGCATTTGAAGAGGCTGTCGTCGATTACCTGGACACTTGCGCCAAACTCGGTCGCCCCCCACAGAAACCCTACTCAGGGAAACTTAGCCTGCGCTTAGAACCGACACTGCACGCCACTGTCGCTGTCAAAGCCCAGCTGGCTCACAAAAGCATCAATCAGTGGGTGTCCGACGTTCTCGATCGTGAGGCCCACGTTTGACCGTGCCCGCTTTCGCATGAACTTCTCGATGAAGAAAATTGAAACGGCGCGTCTCCCCACATATTGTCTCAAGCCCTTGCCACGTAAGGGCTTGAGTGCCCTCAACGCCAATCACGGTCTCGCTCTTTCCAGATAGCGCTGAAGACTTGCTCAATTTTGGAAAACACACCCAACCCCGCGTTTTCCAATTTTTGACCGCTCTAGACCGGGCCTCTCTCATTCTCGGGGTCAATGCCTCGGCAAGGGCCGAGAGTGACAAATCATTTCCAAAAACTGAAAAGCCTTTCACAAAATGAAAAACGCCCCAACCCGCCAGGCCCCGCAGCCAGCCTGGGCCGGAGGGCTGTTTTCATCACACAAATCTTTTCGCAAAATTTCGACGCAGACCCCGTCGGAGGGGGGGGAGTGCGTTTCATGGCGGACTTTATTTGCAGCGTGGCTTTTCCCGGCGCAAGGTGGCTGACCAAGTTTGTCGCAAAGCGGTTGAGCGGTTGAGCGGTTGAGTTAAGCAAAGGATAGCCCTCCATTGGGCGGGCTTTGCTATCCATTAATCGGCTTTAGCTTCGCAGCCAGAGTCGCGACCGTGACTGCGCCAGCAGTGAACTCTTCTCGTTATCCGGTGGGGCGTCGGTCCATGCTTACACCAGGCAATCTTCGTGTTCATCTGCTCCGTCAGATCGATTACAGCGCACAGCACCTGCAGCACGTTGAGCCCTTCAGACCTGATCCAGGTCTTCGACGCGATCAGGCGCTTACTGACCGCCGCTATGCTCTTACGCAGTCCCTGAATCGTTCCTGCATACCCCCCCCAACACTGTGGCGTTGTGCTACCCCATCAACAGGTTCAGGTCGAGCCCCGTGGTCCACCACTGTCAGGCTGGCCGATCCCCGACAGGCGCCTCAGAACGCCCTGTGTCTCGATCGTCTACCCATGTTCGAGTTCTATCTGCCTCCCTGCATCACTTTTGTGATGCGGGTCTCACCCTTACTTTCACGCAACACACTGTACGACGAGCGGTTATGCATCCATAAAAGGACGGACTATATTCAATCTCAGCGAACGTAATTGGCGCTACACCTATGGACAATAAAGGACTTGACCATGAGCCTGGAAAAGTCACATGCAACATTCCTGACTTGTGATGCTCTGACCGTTGGTAGTTTGCCTGTGCATGCAGATGGTTTTGTAGATGGTCTCTTATCGATAATAGGAAGTGTTCCAAACTATGTTTTTTTGGTGCTGGCAACCTATGTAGATGGGCTCATTGGCACTAGCAGTTCGTGAAGTTAATTTGTTTATCTAAAGGCGTCAAAGATGCGGTGCGAAAAATTTTAAATGGATGAGCGAATCAACCGTTCGGATCAGCAGGCGTAGGCATAAATTGAATAAGTGCAGCTAGATGAATTCATTGATAGTTGATCAATGAATTAAATAAAACACTGTCTCTTGATGTTGTCAGCGACTGGTGTGGGATAAGCTTGTCGCAAGCTTGATTTTTAACTTGCGTTAAGTGTGTTTTTTGCTTTTAGGCTTTGTAAAAGGATAAAATATGAAAAAACTCATTTTGGTGTGCACCCTAAGCTGGCTTTCGTTGATGTCCATAAATGCATTTGCAGACTTTTCGATTTGCCTCGATGCTTGTATTTTCACTGACGTAAGTTGCCGGGCTATTTGCCTCAACCTACCAACCCCATAATCTGTAATAGACAGTTTGGTAAGCTCCAAGGAGGGTGCTTGGGGCTTATTTTTTATACTGTTACTGTTTAAAATTGGTATTTTGGGGGAGTGGTTAGGTTGTTTGAGGTACCTTTAAACTCTCAATGAATCGTTTCAGCATGGCGACCATGCCGTCAAGGAAAAAACACCGCTTATCGTTAGTGGCAGTGTGTTATTTTTTTGTCTGGCGACTATGCTGCTTTAAAGTAAGCGCTGTTTGAACGAGAAGCTAGCATTTGTGGTCCGAGCCTTGCTCAAGGCAAGACCTAACGCCCCCTGGTCATGCCTTGGTCGCACGACAACAGGTAAGTACCGAAGAAACAAAAGCCCGCCGCTCGGCGGGCTTTTGTTATTCCGTAATCGTCTTTAGTTTCTCGGCCAGAGTCGTGGCCGTCACTGCGCCGGCAGTGAACTCACTGGCGTTATCCGGTGGTGGCGTCGGTCCATGCTTATGCCCGGCAATCTGCGTGTTCATCTGCTTCACGAGATCGATGACATCGCACAGCATCTGCAGCACGTTGACCCCTTCGGAGCCGATCCAGGTCTTTGGCGCAGTCAGGTGCTGGCTGACCGCCGCTACGCTCTTGCGCAGTCCCTGAATTCGTTCCTGCATATCACCACCCACGGTGGCGTTGTGCGTCTGCCCCACCACCAGGTTCAGGTCGCGCGCTGTGGCCAGGTGCATTCATCTACCGACGCCAGGCTGTCGGATCCGTCCGATAACAACTTCAGCGCGCCCAGGGCTTTGATGGTCTTGATGCCCCCGACCGACTCGGTGCTGTGGTCGTCGGTGGTGACGGTGGTGGTCTGGTACTGCTCAGCGTTTTCCAGGGCCTCCATATAGCGCTCACTGGCTCGGTCGGTAATCTTGGCGTCGGTCTGCCGGGTCCGGTTGCCTTCGGCGTCAGCACGCTGCTGGACGGCTTCGCTGTGCTGCCACAACTGGTCGCCCTTCGGGACCTTGGGCAGGCTCAGGCCATGGGGCAGGATCTGGAGGATAAGCGGCTTGTTTGGCAGGCCATAGGCAAGCTGATCACCACCGTGGTGCCTTCCTCTGGAAAGCCAAAAAATCCCGCCTCCTCGCCACCGCTGGGCACGGGCAAGGCCACCCCGAGCAAGTTCGGCAAGTTGGGATCGGTTTCCCCATCCGGCCCCAGCACTTCCAGATCTACCGCATAACGCGGCCTGAAGTCGTCGCATAGCCCGCTGTCCGCCGGCGGATCGGCGACAGCCAGCACGCGGGCAAAACGTGGTAGGTGGTAATTACCCGTAAGCTCCGGAAAACGACGTTCAACGATGCGGGTTTGGATGGCCATCTCTGTGCTGGCGAGCGTCACGCTGGTGATGCGTTCGCCTTGGTTAATGGTCGCACCTGGGCGCAACCCGGGGAGGGTCGCCTCGGTGGCACTGCGTTTGCCCTGGTAGTTGTTCAGCAGTTCGATCGGCAACTGCAGCGGTGGTTTGTTGCCCCAGAAGCTGTCGGCCCAACTGCCGACGTAGACTTCGCCGTCACCCTGCTGGTGCCAGACGAAGTCCGGGATGCTGAACACCTGGGCCAGGCTGTCCATGGCCTGAATGCCAGCGGCCAGTGAGTTGAAATACGGGGTCCTGTCTTGGCATACGGCGCATCAGGTACCCGAAAGCGTAACCCTGTGTTCTTGCTGATCTCGAGCAGCACCTCACTCAGGTTGACGTGACGCAGGCCCATGGGCAGCGGCTGAGTCAGGATGGCCGCGACCTCACGGCAATGCGGAGTGGGTATTAGAGGGCGACATTGAAGGCTGTTTCGACAATATCAGCCATGACTGGTTGATCGCCGACGCAACGCGGACTCGACAACCCCGAGTGAACGGCTAGCTTCGATGTAGCTGTAGTTTTGCTTGAACACGAGGTCGGCAGCCTCGCGTTTGAATTGAACAGAAAAGGAACGGCGTTGTTTGGTCATCAGACACCTCGATCTGGCGAGCATTCTCGCCTAAACGGGTGTCCGGTTTCATAAGACCACTACAAATCGACTCACTTTTGATGCCA
>NZ_JAGGOG010000010.1 GCF_018614655.1 Pseudomonas fluorescens
TAACCGCTCAGGCCACTAGGCAGATCTTGATACGGTGCCCCGTCAGAGGTTGCAGCGTTAGAGGGGCATCCACCTGTGCGGCAGTAGTTCGGTAATCTCATTCGCCCGCTGCGTCGGCAGGCGCGTGAGAACATCCTTCAGATACGCGTACGGATCATGACCATTCAGCCGCGCAGACTGGATCAAACTCATGATCGCCGCCGCTCGTTTTCCGCTGCGTAGCGACCCAGCAAACAACCAGTTCGACCGCCCAAGCGCCCACGGCCGGATCAAGTTCTCGATCTGGTTGTTGTCGATGGGTACAGCCCCATCCTCTAGGTAGCGAGTAAGCGCTATCCAGCGTTTAAGGCTGTAATCCAGGGCCTTGGCGGTAGCCGAGCCCTCGGGCACAAGTTCGCGTTGGGCCAACATCCACTCATGAAATTTTTCAGCGATGGGCACCGCTGTTTCCTGACGTAATCGCCAGCGATCTTCGTCGCTCATTTCCTTGGCGTGTCGCTCGACTTCGTACAGCCCGCCAATCGAGTGAAGCGCCTGCTCCGCCAATTGGCTTTTATTCGCCACGTGCAGGTCGAAGAATTTGCGGCGCGCATGGGCCATGCAGCCGATTTCAGTGATACCCAGCTCGAAGCTGGCCTTGTAGCCGGCGAAGTCGTCACAGACCAGCTTGCCATTCCAGGTGCCCAGGAAGTTACGCGCATGTTCGCCAGCACGGCTGGGGCTGAAGTCGTAGACCACGGCCTTGAGTGCCGAGAATGGCGTGCTGCTGTAGGCCCAGACGTAAGCGCGGTGGGTTTTCTTCTCTCCTGGAGCCAGCATTTGTACCGGCGTTTCATCGGCGTGGACTACGCGCTGGGCCAGCACTGCTTCGCGCAGCGCATCGACCAGCGGCTGAAGCTGCACGCCGGTTTGACCCACCCACTGCGCCAGGGTCGAGCGCGGAATGGCCAGGCCGGCACGGCCGAAGATCTTTTCCTGTCGATAGAGCGGCAGGTGGTCGGCGAATTTGGCCACCATCACGTGCGCCAGTAGGCCGGCAGTGGGGATGCCCTTGTCGATCACCTGCGGCGGCACCGGGGCCTGGATCAGTGTTTCGCACTGCCGGCAGGCCCATTTCCCACGCACATGCTGTTCAACGGTGAACACGCCCGGCATGTAGTCCAGCTTCTCGCTGACGTCTTCACCGATGCGCTGAAGCTGGCAGCCGCAAGCGCACTGAGTGTTGTCCGGCTCGTGATGGATCACAGTGCGCGGGAACTGCGGCGGCAACGGCGCACGCTTGGGTTGCTGGCGTGGTTCTGTCTGCGCGGGTGCGGGATGAAGTGCTTTTAACTCGGCTTCGATGGCTTCGAGGTCGGTATTTAGCAGGTCATCGAGCAGGCTGCCTTGCGCCGGGCTGATCTGCTCGCTGCGCTTGGCAAACTTGTGCCGCTTGAGAATGGCGATCTCGTGAGTGAGCTGCTCGATGATCGTTTCATCGCGATGGATTTTTCTGCTTTGGGTGTCGACCTTGGACATCAACTGCGCGGCCAGCGTGCGCAGTTGTTCGGGGGGCATTTGGTCGAGATCGGGCAAGGAAGTCATGCCATGGATTTTACCAAAGCAGCTCGACTGCTACAGCTAAAAGGCAGCGTTTAAAGCAATGTAATTGCGCCGCCCGCACCGACTCGTTGCCACGGCAATCCAAGTACCAGGGCCTGAAGTTGTTCGGGGTCGAGTTCGACCTCCCTCCCACGGTGGATGCCTGGCCAATGAAACTTGCCTTGGTTCAAACGCCGCGCCGCCAGCCAGATACCGACGCCGTCATGCACCAGCACTTTCATGCGGTTTGCCCTGCGGTTGGCAAAGAGGTAGGCGCAGTGCGGCTTCGCCGCACCGAACACCGCGATCACTCTGGCCAATGCGGTCTCAGTGCCGGCACGCATGTCCATGGGCTCGGTGGCGAGCCAGATGGCATCGACGCGAATCATTGGGCCAGGCCACGAATAAAACACGCGCAGCCGTCCGGATCCGAGGCGGGCCATTTAACTGTGATGGATTTATCGCCCAGAGGCAGCGAGATGATCACCATCTCTTCTGTTGCTCCCCTTGGTATCGCTTTTACGGGAACGAAAGCCGGCAAGGTTGCAGGTGATTGATCCCGGTAAGTCGGTAGCCACTTGCGGATAACGTTGGCGTTAATGCCATGATGTATGGCTACGCTGGAAATCGTCGCTCCGGGTTGCAGGCATTCCTGGAGGACCTGGGCTTTGAACGGTTTGGGGTAAGAGCTTCGTTGGCGCATGAAAATCCTTGCGATAAGGGCGATCGCGTCCGCTTAAAAATACGCGGACACCATCGCCCTTAATGCTGGAGTTCGGTAGGTGACTTGGCCGGACGCTTACGATTTGGTGCAGGTGACAGCTGCCGTAGTAAAGGTGATTGACCTTGCGCCCGTCAGGCAACTCCAAGTGGATGAGATTACCCAGTTCGTCGTAGCGGTAACCGAGGTTGCCGGTGCTGCTGTCTTCGCTTAGCAGTTGACCGGCGGCGTCGTAGCTGAACGCCAGATGGTCGCTGCTGATTCCCAGGATCTTGCCTGCAGCGCTGGGCTGAGACTGGTAGTGGATGTACTGCGCGAGTCAGTTCTGGATCTGCGTGTCGTACAGCGCCTCTTGCATTGCCGGGTCGCTCAGTGCGTACCACTGCAGCAGATGCACCCGCAGCAGGGTGGCCAGTGGGTACGGCTGCCGGCCACGACGCCCCGACACCGGGTAGTGAGGCTCGATTAACGCCAGCAGCGCCTTCCACGGGACGAGCTGCTCCATCTCACCCAAAACACCTCTCGGCGCGTGCGCTTGCGCTGCCCAAGGTCCTCGGCATCTCCGAATGTCAGCTGCATGATCGTCACCTCAATGGGGGAGGGGCAATTGTCGCTTCGCAGCAGGCCGGATTGCTAAGAGTTTCCCTAGCGTCCCGTGCGTGTAGATTCGTTAATCTAATGCCTTCCAGAAACAGGAGGACAAATAATTTAAATGGATAAACGAATTGAACAAACAGAACGCTGGGGCTTGTCGAAATGAGTATGTAATAAACAGCTAATCGCGAATTGATCGAAGAGCTACTAAAGGTATGCTTGCCTCCAGCGCTCTATGCCCTTGTCATCATCAAGCCATTCTTTTTTATCAACAAGCCATTTGTTATTTTTAAAATTAAGTGTATATCTGTACTTATTTTTAAATCCAACATTTTGCTGCGTAGAAATTACCGCTTTACTTCCGAATACGGTTGAATTTAAAAAGTTTTCGCTTGGGGAGTACTCAGGCGGATCACTGCATAGCAATGAAATCTGGCGACCTTGCTTTCTTTCCTTTTTGGTGCAAAAAGAATCAAAAATAGCATCAAGGTCTTGCTTCATTTTTTCTCTGAGAGTAGTCAGTCCTTTCTCTCTAACCTCAGGGTAGTAATGAAGCTCCCAACCATTCATGGCTAGAATAAATGCCTTCAAAACACTTTCTGCTTCAGCAGTTTCAATGTTCATAATTCCCCACTAGTTACCGAATATCCCACCAAGAACTTTTTGGCCGTCCTGGAAAACATCATATAGAATCTCAGTAGGCCTTGTTCCGCCATTGCCATACTTGAATGTCCATTCAATGTCTACAGTCCCGTTCTTGTTTATATATTTTCTGACCGAATCTTCAAATGTTCGATATTGACCACGATTAATTCCTGGAAGTTGTGGAAAAACGTTACCCTTGCCCCCTTGCCCCCCAAGAACCTTGCCCAATATATGGCCCGCATCATCTGTAGAATTACCCATCATTCTTGCCCAGGCTCTTGATATCGCGTTGGTGCCAGTGCCTTTACGACGCAAATCCAATTCTCCAACTGTTGCACGAGCAGACAATGGCTGCCCTTGCATCCCTCGACTTACATTTGGTGTACACGCAAGCCCCCAAGGGTCGATCCATCCTAACGCATTCGGCGCATACCGATAAAGGTTATCCCCACCCAACAACCCAATCGGATCCTGCGTGGTAAATCTTCCTATCGCAGGATCGTAGTACCTGAACGTGTTGTAGTACAGCCCGCTTTCCCGGTCATGGTACTGCCCCTGAAAGCGCAGGTTCTGCTCCACCCGATTCGGTGACAACGCCTCCAGCCCACCCCACGCCTTGTAATAGGCGCGCCATACCACGTGACCGTCGGCGTCGGTCATTTCTTGTGGGGTGCCGATCTGGTCAGTGTGGAAATAGTAGAGCCTGGCTTCTCGTTCCGGCAGTTGGGGGGCGCTGTCGATACGGGCCAGCGGCGCGTAGCTGCCGGGCTCGTAAAGGTACAGGCTATGGAGTTGCGGCCGCTGTTCCTGGAGCAGGCGCAAGCCTTGCCAGAGGAACTTTGTTTCTTGAGTCTGGCCGTCTTGCGTGACCTGTTTGCCAATACGCCGCCCCAGGGCATCGTAGTGGTAGCGGGCCTCGCTGTGTAGTGTCAGGCCTTGCCAGGTTTGCGCTTTGATCAGACGGTTTTCACTGTCGTAGTGGAAGCGCTGCATGCCCCCGGCCGCACTGCTTTTCTCGCTGAGGTTGCCCCAGGAGTCATAGCTGAAGCGCAGGTCCTTGAAGGCGACGAGGCGATTGTCCGGTAGGTTTTCAAATTGCCAGCGACCGCTGCCAGTGAGGTTGCCGGCGGGGTCGTAGGAAAAGTCTTCCGTCTGCAGCTGTGGATGATCGGGTTGACGACTGCGCAGTTGGCCGCTGTCGTCATACGCAAAGTTGGTCACCCCACGCTGTTTGTCGGTCACGCGCTGAACTTCGCCGCCCGGACTGTAGTGGTAGCGACGGTGCAGGGCAGTGGCCGGATGCTGCGGATGACCGAGCAGGCTGTCGGTTTTTTCCTGAAGTTGGCTGAGCTGCTCGTGGGGCAGATGAATGGCCGCCTGCCATAACTTGCGCCCCTTGGTGTCGTAGCCGTAGCGACTGGTGAGCGAACCTTGGGTACGCAAGGTCTCGCGGTGCAAGGCATCACGCTCGAAATCGCTGATCAACTGACCGTCGAGGTTGATTTGGTGCAGGTGACCGCTGCCGTAGTAAAGGTGATTGACCTGACGCCCGTCAGGCAAATCCAAGTGAGTGAGATTACCCAGTTCGTCGTAGCGGTAACCGAGGTTGCCGGTGCTGCTGTCTTCGCTTAATAGTTGGCCGGCGGCGTCGTAGCTGAACGCCAGATGGTCACTGCTGATTCCCAGGATCTTGCCTGCAGCGCTGGGCTGACGGTCGACGGCAATCAGGCGATCAACGTCGTCATAGTGGTAGTCCAGGTGCGCATCGTCGGTGATGCGACTTACCAGACGCCCGGCGGCGTCGTGCTCGAAGTGTTGCTGGCGTGAGACGTCATTGAAGCCCTGTTGGGCGACTTCTTCCAGGTGTGTCAGGGCGCCACTGACGGTGTAACGGAAGCGTCGGCGCAGACCGTCCACCCGAACTTCTTCTTGCAGGCGATCGCTGGCGTCATAGCTGAAGCGATACGCCGCCTTGTTCTCGTTGAGCAACCCGATCAGGCGTTGGCACTGATCGTATTGATAGTGAACGTGCTGCCCCCGTGGGTCCTGGCGTTTGCTGAGTAACCCGCGGGACGTGCGGGTCACGTAAGTGGTGCGATCATCGGCATCCGTGTGACTGAGCAGTTGGCCAAGGGCGTTGTAGCTGTAACTGTCGTGGCTGCCGTCGGGATGTTCGATACGCGTCACTTCACCGTCGGCCTTGCGGGTCAGGCGGGTGGTGCGCTCCAGAGCATCTTTGATGCTGACCAGATGGAACCTTTCGTCGTACGCATAGTGCGTACGACGACCGGAGCAATCCTGGTACTGCTCAATTTGGCCCAGTTCGTTCCACCACAGGTGCGTGGTATTCCCCAGTGGGTCGGTACAACTATGAGGCAGACCATCATTGGTGTTGAGGTACTGAGTGAGTTGCCCTAGCGGGTCAAGGCTATCGAGTAGCGTACCGCTGCGATCGTAGACCCAACGTTGAGTACTGCCATCCGGGCGCTGCATGCTGGCAATCAGGCGGGTATTGAGGTGGTAGCTGTAGCAAGTACTGCGGCCCAGCGGATCGATTTCCTCGACCAGGCGGGAATAGTCATCGTAGACGAAAGCTAATTTGTTGCCATCAGGCAACTCCAGAGCGGTCATATTGCCCGAGGCATCCAGCTCGAAGCGGTATTGCTCACCACCAAAGTCGCGACTGGCGAGCACCCGACGCCCTTCGTTGTAGTGGATTTGGGCGACACGGTTGAGTACATCGCGGACCTCGGTTTGCCGCTGTGCAAGGTCATAGCGAAAATGGTAGCGCTCACCGTCGTTGGTCCAGTGCTCGACCACACGAGGCTGATGATCGTCGAAACGCGTTGACCAGCGATAATGACAAACCAGCCCCAGAGCATTCTCGTGGGCAACCATCAGTCCATGCTCGTAGGCGAAATGGCGCACGTGATCGCCGTTGCGATTGATGACGGATTGGAGTTGTCCTGTGGCGTCGTACTGGTAGTGAACCAGCGTTTCTACTGGCCGGTTGTCCACCACCCGCTCAACCCGACTCAGGCGTTTTTCATGCTGGTCGTAGCACAGGTGCAGACGAATGCCGCCGGCAGCACAGACATCACTCAGACGCGTTTGCGTGTCGTAGTGGAACGTGAGGAAGTGACCGAGTGCATTCTCGATGCGGCGCAGCGGCGAGGGTTGGCCGTTTTCGGACAGCTCGCCGAAATAGAAGAAGGTATTGTCGAGGGTTTGAATCAGGTAGTGCCCACCCTCGGAGCGCACCAGAAACATCTGCTCGCTGGCGAGGAAAAACCGCTCCCCCGGCTCAAGGCCTGGCAGATTCAAATCTCTCCCCTGGTTGTCGCGCAGGTAAAGCTGATTATTTTCTAGGCGCAGGCTTTGCTCCCAGGGCAGGACCCATCCACGCCCCAGTAGTCCTTCATGAGCGACATCGCTGGCATAGAAACGCGACCAGACGATAGGCATGAGGCCCGGAAGAGCAAAGTCTGTTTCGCTCTCATCCAGAAGCAATTTGCGCCCGCTGATCGCATCCACCGGGTTGCCAAACAGGCCGCCGGCCACTCGGCTAATCGCTGGACCGATGACAAATCGAGAAGCCAACTCACCCGCCACAAAACCTGCGGCGAATTGCAGTGCGCAGGGGGCCGCTTTTTTAAGACCCACTTGGCCAGCTTTGAGTGCTAACTGCCCGAGGCTGCCGGCGAGGCCGGCAACGATCATGAGGATATCAACCGTATGGCGCAGCCATTCGGGTACTTCATCGTCGATCGGTAGGTACGGTTCTTTTTCAGCGCCGATAAAGACGTTCTCCGAACCGCTGTCGATCACGCTGCCGCAGGTCAGTTTGTCGCCCTTACGAGCAGCCGGCAGACCGTTGATGAATACCTTGGCCGAACCCTCTGCCACCATCGGCGGTGTCGGGTGCTTTTTGCAGACTCCGACACTGCCCTGTACGTAGGCTGCCTTGAGACCATTGATACGGACGTTACTGGAACCACACGTGATCCCTCCGGCGGGCGCCTTGCACATTCGACCTATGGCTTCACCTGCCATCACCAGCCCTGTACCCCCCAGGCCCGCTACAATCCCGACCAACAACCCGGCCCCGAAGCCGCAGGTGGCAACGACAAAGATTGAGGCTACTGCGACCAGTGCCAGTCCCAGCGCGGCCCCCACCAGAAACCCCACAAGAGCGTTTGTATGAGCTATCTCATCGTCAAAACGTGCTGCTTCAAACATCGAAAACCTCCGTGTTATGCCGATCTGTCAAGCCGGGTGTCCTTAAGGGGTTGCAGTGGCGGCAGGGGACTGCTGAAAGCTCGCCAGAACGTTCGTCCATAGCTGATTCAACTGATCGTCGAATGGCACCTGACTGGTGGCGGTAAAAATCAACGCCCGGCCAGGTGCGACAATGAAAGCTGCCTGGCGCTGGTAAACCGGCCGACCATCACTTTGGTAGTGCGCATCGACTTGCAGGCCCGGTATCGGCGATTGCGCCGAAAGCTCAGCATGGGTGGTGCTCTGGCGCTGGTACTTGCGCAGCTTGGCCGCAATCAGGCTGACCTGACGCTCGACGTAGTCGGGTAAGGCCTCGCTCGGCAATGTGTTATCGCGCGAGAGGGTCAGGCTGAAAGGCGCAGGCAGGGTAACCCGTGGGACAAACATATTGACGCTACGGTCTTGAAAACCTGTTGGCAGCGTGAGCTTCCCTTCTTGAATACAATATTCCATTACGGTGCTCTATTCGGTTGGGTTGCGGGATTAGGACGCCGGTTGCGGCGGATTTGAAAAAACGCCGTCGACCTTGCCGTCGATGGTGGCTTTGGCGCCATCGACGCCGGGATCCGTGGTGGCGGCCCCGCCGGGCATGTTGATATCGAGATTGCCGCCGGTATTGATCTGAGCGTCGCCTGTTACCGAAAAGTTGAACTTCGAGCCATAGAGGTTGATCTCTCCATTGGCATTCATCTCAAATACGCTCTGGCCGCAGACCAGACGCAGTTGCATCCCCGCTTCTATCAGGTATTGGGTGCCGGCACTGTCTTGTTTGGCGCCGCCGACGAGCAGCGTGTCATTGACCTTGACCGTCCTGACCCGGTTCTGGCCGATGGTGACAGTTTCGTTCTGACCGACGGAATGGGCACGATTAACTCCGACCCAATGACTTTCATTGTTCTCGACGGTGCAATCCTGATCGCGCTGGGCGTGGATGTAGATTTGCTCCCGCCCCGCCCGGTCCTCCACGCGAACCTCGTTGGAGCCGCCGCCCCCAAGACTGCTGTTGGTCTTGAAGACGCTACGGGTTTTGTTCGCCGGTAGCGGATACGGCACGGGTGTGATTTTGTTCGGGACACAACCAGTAATCAGCGGTTTGTCTGGATCGCCTTCCTCGAAGGTGATGAACACTTCCATGCCGATGCGCGGAATCACCACTTGGCCAAAGCCCCGTCCTGCCCAACTGGACGCCACGCGCACCCAGCAACTGCTATTTTCGTCGAAGCGGCCTTCGCGGTCCCAATGGAACTGGACCTTGACCCTGCCGTACTGATCGCAGTGTATTTCCTCTCCCGCAGGTCCTGTCACCTTCGCCGTTTGGCTGGCCAGAACCGGTTTGCGGATCGGCATTGACGGCCGATACAAGGTGTCCCAAGGGATGGCAACGAAAGTGTTGTGATAACCCTGCACAAAACCATCTGCCGGTACTGCATCGCTGTTGATCGATTCCTCGAGTACTTGGGGTTGCAAGCCTTCGTGACAGACCTCGGTCAGCAGCCAAAGATCGTTCCACGCGCTACGTGGATGGTTAGCCAATGTCAAGAAGTGACCGCTGAGCAGCGCCGGTACGTCGCTGTTACCTCTCACCAAACGATAATCAGTGCGATGGCGCTCGAGTGCACGCTGACTCAGCAACTTGCCGCGATCACGGCTGATGAACTGGCCTGGGTAGTCATAGTCTTCCAGATCAGGTTGCTGAGCTTGATTGTCTGCCTGAGACTTTGATTCCAGTAGCATGCTCGGTTTTTCGAAGTCATAGTCACGGCGCGTGGTACGACTGGTACGCGCCTCGACCCGCAAATCAAATCCCTTGATCACCGGTCTGTCAGCAACCATGCCACTGCCGGCTTGATACTCGGTCGCTTGATCCAGCTTGGGAAACACTGTCTGGTCATCACCAAACACTAACAGATGTCCCGATTGGCTATGATGATGGTGATAGTGAATACCTTCCTCGCCACACAGGCGTCGGACGAATATTAAATCCGACTCGTTGTACTGCACGCAGTAGTCGCGTGGCGGGTAAGCCGTGTTCAGTTGGAACTGATAGGCATTGCTCAGAATGCCGTGTTCTTCCAGAATCTGCGCGATGATTTTGTTGACCGGCAGATGTTGGAAGATGCGCTGGTTTATGCGGTGGCTAAGGTAGGTGAGCTGCGGCACCAGTGTCAGGCTATAGCGGGTCAGACGCTTACCGCTGGCCCCTTGCTCCACCCGATAGATGATGCCGTGGATGCCATCGCCTCTATCGCTGAAGGCGAGAAAAGCAGGCTTGTGGAGCAAGCTTTCAAGCTCCAGTTCGTGTCGTTCGCTGACTAACTCCACATCGAAGGCGTACGGCGTGCTGATAGCCTCCTTGCCGGAAAAGGAGAGCACCTGAAGATCACTCTGAACCCCCTCGATGGTCAGGCTGAAATGCGTCTCGTTGGCTGAACTGAACATCCCGTGTTCCTCTGTGTAAGTCCTTTAGAAACGACTACATTAGGTCTGCCTGGATTAGGCGACCGGCTGACGTCAGTCATCGGAACCCGAAGTGCCGGATACTTCGTGGATGAGCGCCTGAACCATGACCTGGTTTTCATGACCTTCTTGGCAGGTGTTGCCAACGGAGTCGGCAGTGAAGGCGCCGGCAGTGATCAGGTCTTGTTTTTCGCCGGTAATCGACATGTACGTTGGTGTTGCCATGGGGTGCTCTCCTTGCGGATAAATTTAGGGTGCCCGGGAGGCGAAATCGCCCGGCGGGTGTCTCATTGTTATCAAGGGGGCGTGCCAGAAATATTGCGGGCAATATGGATCGAGGGTGGGTGGGCGATGTTTTTCGAACGCTGAGTGATTTTGAAACGAAATCACCCGGCAAAGTGCGTAGAGCGTGGAACTTGGCTGGTGGCGATGTATGAACATAGTTACCCACATTTTAGTGCGCAAGAAGTAGCGTATTAAAGGCAAAAGGCCGCTATTCGACTGAATCGCAAATCTGTGGCGCGTAATGGACCGCCTGCAGCCTTCGAAAAAAAACGTACGCCAAGATCTTCGACCGCTAGCAGCGTGCGATATTCAAAATTGCTATTACTGTATCGATGAAGGGGGCTAGAATACTTTTCTATTTTTCGAAACGACCATCGCTGTATTAAACCGCCCTGATGGGTGGGCTGCAATAGAATGCCTCGCAGATCACCACCTCGACATGGCGCAGATGGTAAGCGCCGCAGCCGTTATTGAGGAATTTCCGATCAGCCTTGATTTCTTGTCAAATCGAATGTAATTGAGTGAGCAGTGCGACTACTAAACGCCTGATCAATAGCAATGCAATTAGGTGGTCAAGTGAGGTGCAATCTTCGCATGCGGGCGGGCGGATTTATATATGCGCTCTCGATTTTTGAGACAATTCTTAATCGAGATCTGAGCAAGACTTGCCTTGCTGGTAGGTGCATGTTTGAGGCTGGTCTCGGTTGTGCCAGTTTTCTGGGATTCTTAAAAACGCTGCGCTCGGAAGTGCTGGTTAGTCTAGCGACATAGGGTAAGTTAATATTTTGTTGCGGGAATTTATTCGTTTGCACTAGGCTTCTGCGAGATGGCACACGGCGTTTTTCAAGGTACTTGTCGCGTCACCGTCTAACTATGCCGCTCTTTTCTCGACCTGCGGCTCTCGATCCGGGTTCAACATCACCGTTCCTATCGGCTCCCAGTTTCTTGTCTGTCCAGACCAGCGTTCCGGGCATTTCTCCCGGGTTTGCTCGTACAGCTCATGACGCCGAGCCAGGATCTGATGATCCTCTCCTCGATGCCGCTCGGCCGGGGTCACGAAGCGGATTCTGCTGTGCCGGTGCTCGTGGTTATACCAACGCATAAAATCCCTGACCCAGGCTCTTGCGGCGTCCAGGCTGGCAAAGCCATCTGCCGGCCATTGCGGGCAGTATTTCAACGTCCGGAACAGTGATTCCGAGTACGGGTTGTCATTGCTCACTCGCGGTCGGCCACGGGATGGCGTGATGCCCAGGTCTTGCATTTTGCTTAACAGCGTCAGCGATTTCATCGGCGCACCATTGTCCGAGTGCAGTACCAGTGGCTCGTGCAAACACTGCTCGCTGAACACGCTACGTTGCAGTAGCGCATCCGCCTTCTCGCCGCTTTCTTCTTCGTAAACCTCCCAGCCCACGGCCTTGCGGCTGTAAATATCCTCGATCAGGTACAGGTAGTAATACTTACCGCGCACTGGCGAGGGAACGTACGTAATGTCCCACGACCACACCTGGTTGGGGCCTTTGGCCGCGTAAGTCGTCGGTGCGGCGTGGTACCTGGGGCGCTGGCTACGACCACGATGCTGTTGCTGACCTGCTGCACGCAACACCCGATAAAACGTCGACTCCGACGCCAGATAGCGCTGCTGATCGGCCAACCCCGGCACGATCTGGCTCGGCGGCAAATGGGCGTACACCGGGCTATTGCACACGCTTAGGATCGCTTGCCGTTCGACCTCGCTCAGCGCATTGCGCGGCCTGGGTCGTGCCGTGGTCGTTCGGGCGTCGGCCTGAACAACCTCGCTTTCGCTCCAGCGCTGCAAGGTTCTGAGTGAGAGGCCAACTTCCTGGCAGGCCTTGGTTTTCCGGGCTCCTGCCACCCTGGCTTCACTCACCAGGTCACGAGTAACTGCCGTTCCGGCAAGGCAGTTAATTGTCCTCGTTGTCGATCCCCCAGTAATCGTCGAGCTTTTTTCGTAGCACCAACAACGCGGCGGTTTCAGCCAGCGCCTTATCTTTGCGTCGCAGTTCACGCTCAAGTTCCTGGATGCGCTTCTTGTCCTTGCGGGCTTGCTCGCGATCGTCTTTTTGTTGGGTTTTGTCTGCCTTCTGGCCGTTGATGCAGGCTTGCCGCCACGCCTTGATTTGCTCGGGGTACAGGCCTTTGCGACGACAGTATTCACCCAGTTCAATCTCGGACAAACCGGCCGTTTCAAGGACGACAGCAAACTGGGTTTCGGCTGTCCAATTCTGGGCCGATGGGGTGTTCTCGGACACTGCGTTTCCTTCAGAGCGGGCCTTTCTGCGCCAGTTGGCCAATGACATGTCGCTGACCCCTTCGCGCCGAGCAACCTCGGCCATCGACAGGCTCAGCGGGGGAAGCAGCATCTTGAGCAATGCGGCTTTGCGTTCCGGTGAATAGTACGGCACGAACAGTCTCTTTCCGCCCCCGATCTGCTTTTTCAGGAAAATTCGGAGAGGCGACAACTATCCTGACACCGGGGGCACCTGTACATCCCGTGACAATCAAGGAGCAAGGATGATTGTTAAATCTCCAAGCAGTTTAACTACCGTCTTCTCTGGACTCCAGGTCGACGCCCAGCATCTGCCGACGGTCATTGCGCAGGGCACGGAGGCGCTGCTTCGCTTGTTGCCGATTGCCTTATGCGGCAGCAGCCATAGCAGGATTCTTGGCCGTTTTCTGCTTACGGTTTATGACGGCGACGCTTTTTTCTTTGAGCCACGAACATTACGTGCATTGGATACCGCCTTGATCGACATGGCTACTTCAGACCATCCCTAATTGGGGTGGTCGTAGCATTCTGTAAACCTATTTCTGTGGAAATTAGTCGTGTATTCACCGAGTTTTGTGTGGTGACATTGAACTCAAACGCTGCAATTTTCGAATGATCGAAAATCTAAACGGTTGATTTTATGTCTTTTGAGAAAGTCGAGTGCTTAGTCAATGTATTTGCTAAAAATCTCTGTATTTTTGGAGGCAAATTCATTTTGCGATCATTGACTCCGAGCGCTTGAAAAGTTGGCAACTTAAAGTGGATATAATTTAAATTTAGGGGGTTTTGAATGAATATCAATAATGCGATAAAAGAAATGACACTTGAAGAAAAAATTGGTCAAAAAATCATGCTGGACTTCCGGTACTGGAATCCATTGGGCGAAACCAACCAAGACATGATAGAGCCCAACGAGCAGGTTGAGGCAATTTTGTCTGAGAACCATATTGGCGGTATTATATTGTTCAGTAATAACTTGAAAGAGAGAGTTCAGATTGAGCGATTGACCGCCTGGTTTGCAACTTTTAAAACACAACGAGGTTTACGGCTCTTTGTAGCGACTGATAATGAGGGCGGAAATGTCTTTCGCCTGCCACGCGAACACTATTCTTCTTTTCCTGGCAACATGGCGTTGGCTGCTGCCTTTCAAGGTGGCTGTACACGACAACTGGCTTATGAACAGGGGAAAAAAATGGCGCAGGATATGATGTCGCTAAATATCAATACAAATTTTGCACCAGTTGTAGATGTTAATGATAACCCTGCCAATCCGGTGATTAATGTTCGAGCATTCAGTGATAGTACTGAGGTCGTTGACGAATTGGCAACGTTGATTGCTAGCGGCATGAATAGCGAACGTGTAATTAGTGCCTATAAGCATTTTCCAGGGCACGGGAGTACCTCCACAGACTCACATACTTCCTTGCCGTATGTTTCACGCACACGTGAAGAGGCCCTGGCGATTGATATCGCGCCTTACAAATCTGCTATCGATAGTGATCATGCACCAGATATGATTATGACAGCACACATCCAATATCCTTCACTTGATAATAGTGTTGTGAATACTAGTGGCAGTCAGGAAATCATTGTTCCTGCCACAATGTCACATGCTATCCAAACTACACTGTTACGCAACGAATTGGGGTTTCAAGGTGTCACGATTACAGATGCGCTCGATATGGGGGCCATCGCAAATCACTTTAATCATGGACATGCGCTCGAACTGGTATTTAAAGCCGGAGTTGATATCGCGCTGATGCCCATAAGTATCTCTACAGCACAACAGGCCTGTCTTTTGCCTGCATTGGTCAAAACCATTGCCGACAAGGTCAGGATCGGTGAGCTTAGCGAAGCTGAGATTGATATGTCGGTGGAGCGTATTCTTCGACTGAAACAGCGCTATGGCCTGTGTGGTGAACCGCAAGCTACTAGCCCAATTAGTCGCGAGCTCTCTTCTAATCTTGAAAAAAATATCGCTGATGCTGCCATTACGGTGGTGATCAATAAACAAGCTACCCTTCCTCTCACGAGCAAAACTAAAAGCTACTTCATTCTCACGCCTTGGAGTGAACAGGGTGATGGGATTGCCAAGGTATTGACGGAAAATGGTTATTACAACGTCATTACGGCCCGTGAAAGTGATCTAGATGAAGCGGGTATCAAAGCCTGCATTGATAAATGTGACATTTTTCTGCTCGCCTCGCTGGTGACGAGCTTTACACCGGCTGAAAGCACTCTCTTTTCCTCTAGCCAGGACAGCGATGCTAAACTCAGCTATTTCCAGTATGCTAAAAGCGTAGGAAAAACCGCGATTCACTTGGCATTGCGTGCTCCCTACGACATCATCAACTATGCTGAAATTGTCGACGCCTCAGTGACGTCATATTCTTATTTCGGTTATACCAACGGTACGTGGCGTGGCCCTTCAATGATATCCCTAACAGAAGTGATAATTGGCAAATTATCCCCCGTGGGAAAGTTGCCAGTCAATATTTGGAGTCAATACGATAGTGAGACTAACACCGGCACTGTGGCCTTTCCTAGAGGATTTGGCCTGAGATGGGATTGAGTGATAATAAGGCTATTTTATAAAAATAGCTTTTTTGTTTCGGGAGGGTATCTGTTTAATGAGAAATGTAAAGGGTGAATATTAAAATGTGGGCTTTCTTGTGAGCATCTCGCATGGCTAATTTCACCCTGTTTAACACTCATCCGAATATGATATAAAATTCTCGGTATGAGGTAAGCCGCGGTACTCTTTAAACAGTTTTCCTTCGGACTTTCCCCATCATGCCGCCAACAGAAAAAATTCATCCCAGAAAAACATTTCCAAAAAGCACATCCCGCAGACATGTCGTGGCGGGGGCAAGTAACTATCATCCCGGCCGCGATTCATGTCCACTCAACGACTTCTCGGTGGCATAAAAGGTAGCCTCCGTACTTGGCGGGTATATTCTTTAAGGATAGTCTGAACTAGGGATGGTCTGAAGTAGTCATGTATTTCCGGCCGACTTCAGCCCCCGCCAATTTTGAAAGCGACATACCGATCAGAAACGATCGTAACCGCTCCATGAACTACACATTCAAAGCGTTCCCGTGACGCCGGATGCTGTGCTCCCGTTTTTCTCCGGAGCCAGCCCCCGCCATGATGCGACCCGACGCCAAAGTCGAAAAAGTGTACCTCTACCCCAAACCCGTGGACTTGCGAAAATCCATCGATGGCCTCGCCGCTCTGGTCGAACTGGACATCAAGGTCGCGGTGTTTGACCCGGTGCTTTTTGTCTTCCTCAACAAATCCCGTAACCGGGTGAAGATTTTGTATTGGGAGCGCAACGGCTTCTGTCTTTGGCTCAAGCGCCTCGAATCCGAGCGCTTTAAAACATCGCCCGAGGCCAGCGACCAGGCGATAGTTCTGACGGTTCAGGAACTCAACTGGTTATTGGACGGTTTTGATTTGTGATGCAACCGACCGCATCAAGTTTTGACGCCTCGATTCGTCGCCTGATTCGGTATAATCCAGGGCATGGTGCGACACGAGACAGTGTACTCACTATCAAAGGTTAACAATTGAGTACATGTCGTAACTCTGAGTCTCATTGCTCAGCTCTGCTTTATGGGGGTAACGAGCCTGATGTGTATCCATCAGTTCACTAGATCGGCATGCGTCAGGAGCCAATCTTGATGTGTGAAGCCCGATCAACAATGTTCCTCTCGCAAGAGCGCGCAGGCCGGTAACGGGATGGGCGGCACAACCGAATTGCACGGTAGTGCGAGGGCTAGTGACCCAACCTGTACGGCTAACATATGTGAATCGTCGACAGAACCCTCGTTAGGATTGTCGGGCCTACGGCAATTATCGGCCCCAGCCAAATAGGCATTACAGTAAGTCATTCCTGTCATGCAAAGGGATGCGGTACTACGAACGCTGTCGGGGGATAGACGAAGCCTAACCAGCGAATTGATGTGACTCAGGGAATGTGGCAATCCCGACCACTCGCCTTCTCAGAGAAATCAGGAAGGCAGACTTTCCGCAAGGGACGTTGATGGGTGTGGGGAATAGGAGGATGCAAAAAGCGAAGGGCCGTCTGTAACGGGCGGCATACCGGTTTTAATATTACCGGCGGGGGCAACCTTGGCTGACGTGCATCTGGTTTACGAGCGGATATAAACTGTTGATCCCATCGAATTACGAAGTATTACGCGGAAACATATTAAGAGTATCTGTGGAAATAACCTATAACTCGAACAGGACTGTATGAATACGCGACCGTCAACTTCGGTTGCGTCTACGTCCTTGGAAGGCTCCTTGAGTTGGCTCGGTCTAGACTGGGCAACAATTCAAGCTTTCGTTCGGAAAACGCAGTTGAAAATCGCGCAGGCAACAAGGAAGGCGGACTGGCGAAAGGTGAAGCGCCTTCAACGGTTGTTAATCCACTCGTTCCATAGTCGGTGTTTAGCCGTGCGGCGAGTAACTGAGAACCGAGGGCGCCGCACCCCAGGGATCGACGGTGAAACATGGGAGACGCCGCTAGCCAAACTTCGAGGGGTGAGACTTCTCTCGAGGAGGCGGGGTGTAGTGGTCTAAACCTTTGAGGCGGGTATGGATACCCAAACCTGGGAAACAGGAGAAACGTCCACTCGGAATTCCGACGATGTTGGACAGGGCTATGCAAGCGCTTCATCTAATGGCAGTTGAACCCGTTGTAGAGAGCCAGAGCGATCCTCGCAGCTACGGCTTTCGACCAGATCGCTCGACGGCCGATGCGATGGTAGAGCTGTTTCATTTGCTGGCCCCTCAAGTGGCCCCTACCTGGATTTTGGAAGGGGACATCAAAGGTTTCTTCGACAACATCAGTCATGATTGGCTATGTCAAAATATCCCTATGGATAAGACGATATTGCGAAAATGGCTGAAAACCGGGGTTGTTGACCAAGCGCATTTCGTTGCTACGGACGCAGGTGCGCCACAAGGCGGTATCATTTCTCCCTGCCTCGCAAACGCCACCTTGAATGGTTTAGAGCTTTTACTGAAAGACCACTTGAAAAAGCGCTTTGGCGCCTTGGTAGCTAAGAAAACCAAGGTTCAGGTAGTGCGTTACGTAGATGACTTTGTGGTAATGGCAAATTCGAAAGAGTTGCTTGAAAACGAGGTCAGGCCTTGGATTGAGCAATTCCTGTTTGCACGTGGGGTTGCGCTATCACAGGATAAAACGCGCATCGTACATATCCATCAAGGGTTTGATTTTCTTGGGTGGAATTTTAGGAAGTACGTCCCGAAGTCGCCGAAAAGAAAAGCAAAGCTGATGATCAAGCCTTCGAAGAAAAATGTTTCAGCGTTCTACCGGAAGGTGCGAGATATCATTAAAAATAGCGGAGCACTTACCCAAGGCGCACTGATGGGGCGGCTTAACCCTGTACTGCGAGGATGGGCACAATACCATTCCCCGGTTGTAGCGAAAGCCACCTTTAGTAAGCTGGATAATCTAATATTCTGGCGTGTTTTTAGGTGGGCAAAGCGACGACATCCGAGGAAGTCTGTTGGCTGGATTAAGCGAAGATATTACTGCTCCGAAATTCATCGGGCATTTGTGCAACCATTAAAGGGGCCCGACGGGGTGGTAAGGTTTCGTCAGCTATACATGCTGGCGGAAACCGCAATCGTTCGTCACAAGCGTTTACCGCTTGCGTATCAACCGTACGATGCAGAACAGGAGTTCAAGTGGGAGGCATTAAGGGTTCAGCGGATGCTGCACAAGCTTCGGTATCGACGGCAGGTACACAGTCTTTTCAGGCGGCAACAGGGCCGATGTGCCTTATGCGGTTATGCCATCAGTAGGGATACCGGCTGGCATGACCACCATGTTGTCAGGCGGGTAGAGGGCGGCTCTGATAAATTAGAAAACCGCGTATTGCTTCATCCCGACTGTCACTCGCAGTGCCATGAATTGGGATCCAACGAGCCACTTCAGTATAGCGGTTTGCAAAAACCACCTTCCGCGTAACCGGCCAGTGATGAACTGGCTTTCGTAAGCTTGAGCCGTATGCGGGGAAACTCGCACGTACGGTTCTGAGGGGGCCCCGGATCAGTAATGATCTGTGGCTACCCGACATTTCTCTGCCCGATGACCTTCCTGATGATCCTGTTTTGCTCAAGCAACTGCTGCTTGAGGCACTCAGTCGCCAAGAGGAATCGACCCAGGCTTATCAGACCCACATCGTCGACCTGAAAGAACAGATCAAGCTGTTGCGCGACCGTCTGTCCGGGCGTAAGTCCGAGCAAACCATCGAGCCCAACACGCCGCAACCTGCACTGTTCAATGAGCCTGAAAGCGAGCCGATGCCGGCAATCGGCGACGCTGATGAAGAAGTTGTTGCCGCGGCACCGCGCCGAGGCAAACGCAAGCCACTGTCGGCCGATCTGCCGCGTATCGAAGTCATCCACGAACTACCCGAACACGAACTGACCTGTGCCTGCGGTTGCCGCAGGCATGTGATCGGCGAAGAAACCAGCGAGCAGCTGGATATCGTGCCGATGCAGATCCGTGTCATCAAACATATCCGCAAGATCTACGGTTGCCGTGGTTGTGAACGTGCACCGGTCACCGCCGACAAACCGGCGCAATTGATCGAAAGGAGCATGGCCAGCCCGAGTATTCTTGCCATGCTGCTGACCACCAAGTACGTCGATGGCTTGCCGTTGCACCGGTTTGAAACGGTACTGAGTCGACATGGCATTGACAGACCCTGGCGCGCTGGATTATCCAGTGCAGCGAACACTTTCAGCCGCTGCTGAATTTGATGCGTGACCGGCTGCTGGAAAGTGCGGTGATCCACTGCGATGAAACTCGTGTTCAGGTCCTCAAGGAACCGGATCGAGACCCGACCAGCCAATCCTGGATGTGGGTACAAGCCAGCGGCCCACCCGATCGCAAAGTCGTGTTGTTTGACTACACGTCCAGTCGTGCGCAGGAGGTGCCGTTACGGCTCCTGGAAAGTTATCGCGGTTATATCATGACCGATGATTACGCCGGCTATAACGCCTTGGCGTTGCAATCGGGTGTGGAGCGCCTGGCGTGCATGGCGCATGCGCGTCGCAAATTCGTGGACGCGCAGACGGTTCAGCCCAAGGGCAGACTGGGCGGGCCGATATTGCACTGACGATGATCAACAAGCTGTACGGGATCGAGCGTGAACTTAAGGAAGCCGACGATGAACAGTGGTTTATCGCTCGCCAGGAAAAGAGCCTGCCGATCTTGGGGCAGCTGAAAGTCCGGCTGGATAAAACCCAATCCCAGGTGACGCCGCAAAGTGCACTAGGCAAGGCGGTGCATTATCTGGCGAATAAATGGAGCCGTCTGGAGCGTTATGTCGAAGCGGGTTATTTGCCCATCGACAACAACGCGACCGAAAGAGCGATCAAGTCGTTTGTCATCGGACGCAAGGCCTGGTTGTTCAGCGATACCGTCAACGGCGCCACTGCCAGCGCAAAGATCTACAGTCTGGTCCAGACCGCCAAGGTCAATGGCCAAGAGCCCTATACGTGGCTGCGCCACGTACTGGAGCGGTTGCCGCACGCCTCGTCGGTCGAAGAGTACGAAGCGTTACTGCCGTGGAACTGCTCGCCGCAGATGCCACGGTAGACCGTTGCCCCACCACTGGGTAGGTGGGGTTTATGGATCGCATACTATGAAATCACGCCCATGCGTCAGTTCGCACGCCTGACGCTGAGCGCGCCAATCCCCGAAGACACCACGATGATGAACGTCCGACACCTGCTGGAAAAGCACCAGTTGGCCCCAGCAATCCTCGCGGTCATCAACGGTTATTTGCAGGAAAAGGGCCTCTCGCTACGCCAGGGCACCATCGTCGATGCCACCATTATTCATGCTCCCAGCTCGACCAAGAACCAAGACGGTAAGCGTGATCGCGAGATGCATCAGCCCAAAAAGGGCAGCCAGTTTTACTTTGGAGTGAAGGCGCATATTGGCGCCGATAGCGAGTCGGGCCTGGCGCATCATGTCCATGGCACCGCAGCCAATGTAGCCAATGTAGCCGATGTCACGCAGGTCGCCGAACTGTTGCGTGGCGAAAAAAAATGCGGCGTACGCAGACGCCGGCTACACCGGTGTCGAGAAACGCGAGGAGCATGAAAGTCGTAAGGTGAACTGGCAGATCACCGCCCGGCGCAGCATCTATTCCAAGCTGAGAAACGCAGCCTGATCGACCAGGCCAAGCGCAAAATCGAATATCTCAAAGCGCAGACGCGGGCCAAGGTTGAGCAACCATTGTTTCGGGTGATCAAGCGGCAGTGTGGTTACGTTAAAGTACGGTTTCGCGGACTGATGAAAAACACCGTTCAGTTGATGACGCTGTTCGCCCTGTCAAACCTGTGGATGGCTCGAAAACAGCTGATGGCTATGGGCGAATTGCACGCTTAACGTGGAGAACTGGGCGTAGAAGCCCGCCAAAACAGGCGGTATGGGGTGTTGCTCGGCAAAGACCGTAGAGCGCTGCGACTTTTTCAACTCGTCACTCAGAGATGACGAGTTGATCGGAGCATCCCTAGGAATCTTGGTCCGTATCGCTTGGGCTGTTTCACCGTGCGATACATAAGTATCGGATCATGCTTCATTTGTCGTTTAGAAAGTTAACTACCAACGGATTTACTAGCGCTGGACACTCTTCCATCAGCCAATGTCCACAGCCCTGTAACACATGACCTTGTACGTTGGTGGCATACTCGTTCATCTGGTCGATTTGGGTTTGACCGAGGCTGCCACGGCCATTACCAGCTACGGCCAGAAGTGGCATTGTCAACTTGCTTTTTTCCAATAGTTCTTTGTTCTGTTGCACGGATTGGGGGAGAGCACGGTAATATTCGAATGCTGCATGCAGAGTATGAGGTTTAGAGTACGACTTTGAATAAAGGTCGAGCAATTGCTCGGTGAACGCTTCCGGCTTTTCAGCATGCTTCTTGATAAAGTGAGTGAAGAAGGTTTTCTCTTTTCCGGCGATCAACGTTTCTGGTAGCGCGCCGTCCGCTGAGAAGAAGCTGAAGTGCCAGGCCGTTGACTCACCTTGTGGGGTGAATGCTGGAAAACCATATATCTTGTCGTCCGGGATCACCGCTTCTAAATATACCAGCTTGGCAATGTCCTGTTGATGCTGTACCACCATGGGGTAGGTGGCCCAGATACCGATGTCGTGTGCAACGAGATTGAATGGTGCGTCCGGGCTGAAGCGTTTGGCGAAGGCGTAGAGGTAAGGAGATACTTCTTGGCCGGTATACGAAGTCTTGAGTGGCTCGGACAGACCAAGGCCGGGTAGATCCACGGCGATGACGCGATGTGTTTTGGCAAGTTCCGGCATCATTTGATGCCACTCGTACCATGACTGACCGAAGCCGTGCACCATCAACACCAGTGGCCCGCTACCACCTGCAACATAATGTAGCTTTATACCGTTGACTTCTTCGAAGCCACTTTTGAATCCTGTCGGAATTGGGAAGTCCTCAGTGGCGAAAACTGTGAAGGACCACATGATGCCACATGTTGCGACTGCAGCTTTCTTTATCCAGTTGTTCATGCGTAGTTTCCTTTAGTGGGCGGGGAGATATAAAACAACCCCATCTCTGCGTTTGGTTGTTGATATGGGGGGGGCTTTTTTCTGCTTGCTGCTCCGTTATGCTGAAAAGCCACCATCAATGCTTAAACTTGCACCGGTGATATACCCCGCTTCAGGTCCGGCAAGGTAGGCAACAAAGCTTGCAATTTCTTCATCTTTGCCATAACGGCCTAGCGCCATTAAGGCTTTCAACTGGCTGGCGGATTCACCATCGGCAGGGTTCATCTCGGTATCGACAGGGCCCGGCTGAACATTATTAACCGTAATGCGGCGGGGGCCGAGGTCGCGCGCCATGCCTTTGGTCAACCCTACGAGCGCCGATTTGCTCATGGCATATATGCTGCCACCAGCAATTGGGATCCGGTCTGCGTTGATACTGCCGATATTGATGATGCGCCCCCCATCGTTCATATGACGTGCGGCCTCCTGGCTGGCAACAAATACGCTGCGTACGTTAACCGCCAGTGTGCGGTCAAGATCGGCCGGCGTGAGTGCCTCAAGGGAGCCCCACGCAAGAACGCCAGCGTTGTTTACCAGAATATCCAGTGCGCCAAAATGTTCTACGGCCTGACGTACTGCTTTTTGCAATTCGGCTGAATCAGCGCTGTCGGCTCGAATAGCAATTGCTTTACCACCAATCGCGGTAATTTCGGCGACTATTTTTTCAGCTTTTTCCTTAGAAGAAAAATAGGTGAATGCAACAGCGGCACCTTCACGAGCCAGGCGCCTGACAATAGCTGCGCCGATGCCGCGCGAACCGCCCTGTACAAATGCAGCTTTTTCTTGAAGAGAATTCGTGCCTTTCATTTATTTTTCACTTTTTTGTAGAGCTAGCATAAGGTGGCTTTATGCGTCGCTATGACTAAAAAATATGCGCACTTAATGACTTTCTAAAACGCATTTCCAAATTATTTGAATGAGTCTGTTTGATTCACAGGGTTTGGTTAAGTCTCTATAATTCAATTCTCCACATTTTAGTGCGCAAGAAGTAGCGTATTAAGGTAAAAGGCCGCTGTTCGGCTGAATCGCAAATCTGTGGCGCGTAATGGACCGCCTGCAGCCTTCGAAAAAAAACGTAGGCCAAGATCTTCGGCCGCTAGCAGCGCGCGATATCCAAGATTGCTATTGCCGTACCGATGAGGGGGGCTAGGAATGCTTTCCTATCTTCGAAACGACCATCGCTGTGTTAAGTCGCCCTGCCTGATGGGGGGCGGCAATAGAATACCTCTCAGATCACCACCTCGACATGGCGCAGATGGTAAGCGACGCAGCCGTTATTGAGGAACTCCCGGTCAGCCTTGATTTGTTATCAAATCGAATGCAATTGAGTGGGCAGTGCGACTACTAAACGCCTGATCAATAGCAATGCAATTAGGTGGTCAAGTGAGGTGCAATCGTCGCATGCGGGCGGGCGGGTTTATATATGCGCTCTCGGTTTTTGAGACAATTCTTAATCGAGATCTGAGCAAGACCAGCTTTGCTGGTAGGTGCATGTTTGAGGCTGGTCTCGGTTGTGCCAGTTTTCTGGGATTCTTTAAAACGCTGCGCTCGGAAGTGCTGGTTAGTCTAGCGAAATAGAGTAAGTTAATATTTTGTTGCGGGAATTTATTCGTTTGCACCAGGCTTCTGCGAGAAGTCACATGTACATCCCGTGACAATCAAGGAGCAAGGATGATTGTTAAATCTCCAAGCAGTTTAACTACCGTCTTCTCTGGACTCCAGGTCGACGTCCAGCATCTGCCGACGGTCATGGCGCAGGGCGCGGAGGCGCTGCTTCGCTTGTTGCCGATTGCCTTATGCGGCAGCAGCCATAGCCGGATTCTTGGCCGTTTTCTGCTTACGGTTTATGACGGCGACGCTTTTTTCTTTGAACCGCGAACGTTACGTGCATTGGATACCGCCTTGATCGAAGATTGCTTAAAGGTGCTGATGATGGATTATGCGTCAGAACTGAGAGTGCACGAGCACGTGCCCGATGGTGGTCGGATTTGGCAGGAGCTCGAAGAAAAATGGCGAGCAGAGACACCCTAGACGTTGAGGGCATGCACGTAGAAGGAACGCCCATCATCAGGTCGTCCGCGCAAAGACTGCCACTGGCTGCTGATACTCATGGTGAGAAGGGGCTGTTGCCCGTATGCATTGTGCTGAACTGCTTCATTGTCGCGACGAGCCGACCGTTGTATGGGGGGGGCTGAGCAGCAGATGCCAGGAGAGAGCAACCAGGTGGGCACGTAATGTCCGCCATGCCGCGCGTGTCGAAGTTGTACCGGCGTATGGAGAGGGGGCGGTCGGTGCGCCTTGGCCTGATCCGAGACCCGTAAGCTCAGAGAAGAGTGCCTACCCAGCCTATTTGACGCATCATGATGCTGGGGGATCGCCTGTCACTAGATCACCATAGCGCGCAGTGGAAAATTGTACCTGCCATGCTCTGCTGGCCAGTCCATAATCTCGTCCATTGAAGCGGGGCTAACTCGAAAAAAGCTAGTATTATCAAATGGGTAGATGCTTTATTGGTGTCTCAACCTCAGATTCTTAATATTCTGGAATTGCTGGGCAGCGCACACGTGGGCCTGCCGTTAAAGCCTTTAGCAATCCAGTGGGACCGATAATTTTCATGACCCGTTCCAGGTTATAGGCGAGCATGTTCAAGCTCATCTCGGCACTTGCCCCTGCAAGCTTTCGTGTCAGGAAGTGCGTCGCACCCATCCATTGCTTGTGCGTCCCGAGGGGATGCTCAACCGTTCGTTTTCGGACTCGCATCATCTCCGGTGCGCGTTGCTCAACCGGCTCTGCATTTCTTCAAGTATTGCTTCATGCTCCCAGCGTCGGACTCGTCGCTCTGTGCTTGGTGTACATTGCGATTTCAGTGAGCAACGTTGGCATTTCGAACTCCAGTGTTGGCGCTGATGCGGAATTGCCCGCCTGCTGGGACAAGACTGCCCCAACATAGATAGGTAGATACCCAGCAGAGATCCGTAGCCTTGAAGCCTGCTTGGGTCAGCGGTTTTTCGGCCGCTGGGTCAATTCGGTGTCGGCGTGAACACCCTTCTCCCCAAAACAACTCACCGTTCGGCGCAAGGTGCCCACGACTTCATATCGGCTGGGTCCGTGTAGTAAAGGAGAAGGGCATTGTCCAAGGAGGCGCAGCGAGAGCGGGCCACAAAGTGGGGGGGGCTGGATGGGGGACTTGGAGTGGTAAAAAATAAAGCTTCGAATAATCAGGGCTTTGTCGTACAAAGGTGGCGGAGGCGATGTCATCGATGGAAGGCGCCTGATGGGTGGCTCCCCAAGTGGATGCCAGAAATGTATCTGTTCAAGAGAGTATTTTTCGCAGCTTCACTGGAGGCTATTAATTGGGGAATAGAAGCAGTTGATCGCTAGAGGGCGTTGCAAAAATTTTTTCAAGACGTAGACCTAGCAATCTCCAAGCCTCGGTTTTTTCCTTGGCATAGTCATGATGAAGATAATGTCGCCGAACCTTTGATCCAGCCAGTACATGATTTTGGCAGCGATCAATTATCTCGATGGTTATACCGAGCGCCTGCATCATGGTTGCACCTGTCCGACGCAAATCGTGAGGAGTCCATTCACCCTGGCGTCCCTTGTTCAGCACCAGAGAATCATCGTGGTGGCGGCCAGCAAGGGGTTTGCTTCGGTTCTTAAATCGGCACTGGCGGTCACCGATCAATTTGCTAACTGTCTTCGTATCAACATGGCTTTTCTCGTCTTTGCTGGGGAAGCAGAACGGCGTATGTCCGGTTTCCTCGAGCAACAGCCTGAATTGTGTCTGCACGAAAGGGGACATAAACACGTGGTGATCCTGACGTTTGCCCCTATGGCCTTTGGTGGCTTTGGCGGGAATGAGCCAAGTGCCTTTTTCCAGATCCACGTGCTGCCATTCAGACTTGAGCAGTTCGCCAATACGGCAGAGCGTACCGAGGCAGATCCAGACGGCGCACTGCACGCGCGGATTCACCGGTCGGATGCCTGAATATTTCTGGCCGGCGAGTAGGGCGTCATAGTCGCGCTCCAGGCGGGCGAAGATATCGCGCAGCTCTTGGATTTCGTCGATGCAAAGGAGGCGGTTGCGTTGTTCTTGATAGTCGTGGTCGAGCAGTGTGTTGACGTCTATCAAATGAGCCGGATTTCCATCGACCATTAGGGCGCGCCACGGCTTGCGTTTCTCGGCCCAGCGCAGCATCTGGCCGATGTCCTTACCGCGAATCACAACGGCGCGGTTGAGGCCGCGGGCTTTGATCAAGCGCAGGACGGTGAGCAGATCTTTCTCGGTAAGGTCGCGCAGTGGCTTATTGCCAATGAGTGGTAACACGTCTTTGTTGAAACTGCGGCGCAGTTCGGCGTTGCCGTCCTGACGGGATACGCCGTCGCATAGCCACTCCTCGAAGAGGTCAGTGACTGTCTTGTTTGCGGCGCACTCGCGCGCTGCGACGGCAATGGTGGCGTTTATGGCCGCTTGGGCCTCGATCCTGCTGGCCTTACGGGCGGTGAGGGGGTCTATGCCTTTGCTGACGTCAGCTCTCATTTCGTCACGCTCGGCACGGATCTGCGCCAGCGGCTTTTTGGGCCAGCTACCCAGGCGATGATCGCGTTTGGTTCCGTGCAGTTTGAACTCGTAGCGAAACAGGAGCGTGACGCCGCGTACACCCGCGCGAACCTTGGCAGTTAGGCCGCCGTCTTCGCGCAGCGTTCTGCCGTCATCCGCAGAGGTGAGCGCCTCCAGTTGTTTCACCGTTAGTTTTGCCACTGTCTACCCCTTGCCTGCGTCCAGTGCTTTGGAATTTTGCCCCACTTTTTGCCCCACCGAAGCGCTCAGCTAGCGGTGGATGTTTGTGGATCTTGATAGACGTCAATCTAGCTTGTAGCCCTTATATTTGCTAGGTTTAGGCTTTCCATAAGGCGCTATGAGGATCCATGGAAATACATAAAATAAGCGCATGGGGTGCTAGGGGTCGAGTGTTCGAATCACTCCGTCCCGACCATATTCCTGAGTAAAGTCAGTCACTTAAGCCGATCAGATGGATCGGCTTTTTTGTGTCTGCGCAAAACTCGCGCAATACTATCCGGTGATTTCACTGATATTCAGGTCCGGAATAGCCTCGGACCAGATGATTTCCTCGTGGTCTCGCTGGTAGTTTTTGGTCATACCCTCGCTCGGATCCCTCAGGGACAGGCCACGGTTTGAGCCCGATATGTCTTGCGTCACTTCGCCACAGCCAACATCAGCAACTTGCGAATCTCCCCGGTAATCGCACTTTTGGTGCCTTGCTCCAATATTCCCACCCGGCGTACGGCCAGATCACCCGGCAGCGGCAGCACCCGCAGGCTGGGGTCTTTATGCCAGTCAAAGTTCTTCAGCAATGGCACGATTGCCACGCCGACTTGTTGGCGAACCAGATCGGCGATACCAATGATCGAGTTCAGTTCCAGAATCTCCAACGGCTCGACCGATTCGCTCTTGATGATTGACTGCACTTTACGGCCCACTGCCGTGGACCTGTCGTAGCGAATAAACGGCTGGGTTCTGAGCAATTCCACGGCGTCGTTAATACCGGCGGTTTGTGTGGCGTTGGCAAGCATGACGATCGGTTCGTTGTAGAGCAGGGTCCAACTCAAGCCATCGAAATTTTGCCGTGCGGTCTCGATCAGCAAGGCGGCGTCGAGCTTGGCGGCGTGTACCAGGTTGGCCACTTCATCGGAGCGGGCGGTCATCAGGTTGACCGATATCCTTGGGTGCAGCTTTTTCAGTTGCACCAGGCAATTGGCGAGCAGGCCCATGCCGGAGGTAATGCCGCCGATGGACACTTCGCCCTCCATGGCCAGGCCGTCGGGGGCTTCGGCGATCATTTGCTCGTAGTCCGCCAGCAGTCGCTTGGCCTTGGGCAGCAACAGCACACCATCGCGGCTCAGTTTGATTTGCCGCTGGCTGCGGTCGAACAACGGTCGGCGCATCTCCTCTTCGAGTGCGCGCATTTGCTGGCCGACGGCGGCGTTGGTGAGTGCCACGCGGTCGGCGGCGGCGGCGAAGCTGCCGTACTCGGCGACGGCGATAAACGTCTTGAAAAAACGAATGTTGCTCATGGGTGGGCCCGGCGTCATGGGTGCGGCTGAATCATAAAGGTTTTGTTTATCCTGCCTAAAGTTTAATTAGTTTTTCTTTTTGTGGCACCCGACCAATACTCAAATCCGAACTGATTCGGCGAACTTTCCCAATGAGCAATCCAGATAACAGTCCTGAAGAGGCAGCATTGCGTGCTGCCAAGAGCGTGTACCACCTCGGCGCTACCACGGTGTATTCCCACACCGAAGACAGTCGGTTTGCCTACACCCTCTATGTACCCGAGACCATCGAAGACAGCACTCGACCAGTAGATCTGGTGGTGTCGCTGCACGGTTCTACCCGTGCGATGGAGATATATCGCAACGGCTTCGCGGAATTTGGCCGCTGGAACGATTGTGTGATCCTGTCGCCGCTGTTCCCGGTCGGCGTGCTGGGCGACGGCAATGGTGATGGCTACAAGCAGATGGTCGAGGGCGATATTCGTTACGACCAGGTGTTGCTCGACATGATCGCCAGCGTCGGCGAGCGCTACGGTCGCCGCTTCGAGACCTTCGCGCTGTTCGGGTATTCCGGCGGCGGGCAATTCACCCATCGATTCTGCTATCTGCACCCCGAGAAACTCTGGGCGGCGTCCATCGGTGCGCCGGGCTCGGTGACCTTGCTCGATGCCGACCAGGACTGGTGGGTAGGGGTGCGGGACTTCGCGGCGCGCTTCGGCAAACCGCTGAACCTGCAAGCCTTGCAGCAACTGCCGGTACACATGGTGGTGGGTGATTCCGACCTCGAAACGTGGGAAATCACCCACCGCGAAGGCGGCAAACACTACATGGCGGGCGCCAACGCTGCCGGACGCACACGCCCGGAACGCCTGGCCACTTTGAAGGCAAGTTTCGAAGCCGCTGGTGTGCAGGTGCACTTTGATCTGTTACCCAACGTGGCCCACCAGGGCGTCAAGGCCATGCCGGCCGCCCAAAACTTTTTCGCCAAGGTATTGCGCCATAAACGCAGCCTTGGCTGACACACCGCTGGTAGATGCATTCAGAACAGGCCGTATAACAATAACCAAGGATTCACTCATTCTGATGCCGGTCCTGCCTTGGCCCTTGCCACTGACCGGAATATTTCTTCAAGGAGTCTTTCTCCCGTGAATAGTTATGTAAAGACGGCGTTGGCCGTCGCGATGTCGGCGTGCACAGTGTCCATGGCCGTCGCACAAGACAAGGTCATCAGTGTTGGCCTCAATGGTGATATCCGCAGCACCGAGCCGGGCGTCAATCGCGACGACAATACCGACGCGGTGATGATGCATATCGTCGAAGGGCTGGTGGCATATCGCGAAGACACCAGCATCGCGCCAATGCTCGCCAGCGCGGTCGCCATCTCGCCGGACGGCCTGCGCTACACCTTTACCTTGCGCGACGGGGTGCACTTTCAAAATGGCCAGTTGTTGACGGCCAGGGATGTGCAATGGACCTGGCAGCGCTACCTTGACCCCAAGACCCAGTGGCGCTGCCTGGCGGAGTTCGATGGCCGTGGTGCGGCCAAAATTATCGATGTCTCCACCCCTGACGCGAAAACCGTGGTGTTCCAGCTAGACCAGGCCAATGGCTTGTTCCTGGCCGCGATGGCCCGTCCGGATTGCGCTGGCAGCGGCATTCTGCACGCGGATTCACTGGCCGCCGATGGCAGCTGGCGCGCACCGATTGGCACCGGGCCGTTCACCCTGGGCAAATGGCAGAAGGGCCAGTACGTCGAGCTGGATCGCTTCAAGGAGTACACCCCGCGGGCCGAGGCCGAAGCGGACGGGTACACCGGCAACAAGCAGGCGTTTGTCGACAAGGTGCGTTTCGAGGTGATCCCCGATTCGGCGTCGGCCAAGGCTGCGCTGCTGTCCGGGGGCGTGGACCTGCTGCCGGACGTGACGGCGATGGACGCCTCACAGCTCAAGCAGGTCAAGAACCTGCAGATTCAGGTCAGCCCGATCATGACCATCAGTGGTCTGTTGTTCCAGACCCGTGACCCGTTGCTCAAGGACGTGCGCATTCGTCGGGCGGTAGCGTTGTCCCTGGATTATGCGCAGATGGTTGCAGCGTTATCCGATGGCTTGTCGGTGGTCAACAACTCGGTGATCCCCAGCGCCAGCCCGTATTACGACGACACCGCGCACCAGGGGTATACCTACAATCTGGAAGAGGCCCGGCGCTTGTTGAAAGAGGCCGGATATGACGGCGAAAAAATCCGCATGCTGGTCAACAAGCGCTACCCCCAAATGTTCGACATGGGCTTGCTGAGCCAGGCCATGACCCAGGCGGCTGGGCTGAATATCGAGATGGAGACCCTGGAGTGGGGCACGCAGTTGGAGCGCTACCAGACCGGCAGCTACCAGATGATGTCTTTTTCTTATTCGGGTCGTTTCGATGCGGCACAAAGCTACGAATCGGTGATCGGCGACAAGCAAAAGGAGCCGCGCAAAGTCTGGGACAACCCCCAAGCCTTGGAGATATTGCGTGAGGTCCAGCGTGAGGTGGACCCTGCCAAGCGCCAGCCGCTGTTCGACAAGCTGCACACCCTGATGCTCAGGGATGTGCCGATGGTGGTCATCTACAACGGTACAGCGATCGGCGCCATGGGCAAACGCGTTGAAGGTTACCGCTCCTGGCCCGTTGCCAAGCCGCGCCTGTGGGGCGTGAAGCTGGCCGACACTTCCAAGTAAGGCGCACAGCTATGTTTCGATTCATATTGCACAGGCTCGGCATGGCAGTGCCGACCCTGCTGCTGATCTCGGTGATTGTATTTGCCTTGATCCGCCTGATTCCCGGTGACCCTGCTTTGCTGATGCTCGGCGACATGGCCGACCCGCAAAGCCTCGCCGATATGCGCAGCAGCTTGGGGTTGGACCACTCGGTGGTGACCCAGTACCTGATCTGGATCAAGTCGGTACTCGGTGGCGACCTTGGGGTGTCCATCAGCAGCCGTCAGCCAGTGTTGGAGTTGCTGCTCGAACGTTTCAGTGTGAGCGCCACGGTGGTGCTCGTCGCTGTGTTGCTGGCGACCCTGCTCGCGGTACCGGTGGGCTTGCTCGCGGCCTGGAAGCAGAACAGCGCGATGGACCTGGGTCTGGTGGCGACGGCGACATTGCTGTTGTCGGTGCCCAGCTTCTGGTTGGGATTGCTGCTGCTGTACGTCTTCGGTATTCAGTTGGGCTGGTTGCCGGTGATCGGCTACGTCGGCTTCGCCAGCGACCCGATGAAGGCGGTGACCTATGTGGTGCTGCCGATTATCACCCTGACCCTGGTGGAGTTCGGCGCCATTGCACGCATGGCACGGGCCAGCACCATTGAAGTGCTGCGCCTGGAGTACATCGCCCATGCACGGGCCAAGGGGTTGTCGGAGGGCGCGGTGCTGTGCAAACACGCTCTGCGTAACGCGTTTGCGCCGACCTGGACGCTGATCGGTTTGATCCTCGGTAACTTGCTCGGCGGCATTGCGGTACTGGAAACCGTGTTCACCTTGCCCGGTATCGGCCGGCTGATGGTCGATGCGATCTTCTCCCGCGACTACCCGGTGTTGCAGGGTTGCCTGCTGCTGGTCACTTGCATCTATGTGTTGGTCAACCTGTTGGTGGATCTGCTGTATCCGCTGTTCGATCCAAGGGTGAAGCTATGAACCTCAAGACTCCTGCCTTGCCGACCGGGCTGGGTACTCAGCCGCGGCGGTCCTGGCGGTACCCACCGCTGAACGCGTTGATCGGCGGTACCTTGCTCACGGCGTTGGTGCTGCTGGCGTTGCTCGGCGTGGTGTGGACGCCTTATGACCCGCTCAAGCTGGACCTGCTCTCACGTCTGCACGCCCCGAACGCCTCGCACTGGTTGGGCACTGACGAATTCGGCCGTGATGTGTTCAGCCGTTTGATCATTGGTGCGCGCACCAGCCTGTGGATCAGCCTGCTCTCGGTAAGCGTGGCGGTTATCTGCGGCACAGTGATCGGCATGCTCGCTGGTTATCTGCGCGGCTGGACCGACCGCGTGCTGATGATGCTCAACGATGCGTTGCTGGCGTTTCCCGGCATCCTCATGGCGCTGGGCATCATGGCGATCGTGGGCGCCAGCCAGTACGGCATCGTGCTCGCCCTGGGCATCGCCTACACCCCCTCAGTGGTACGGGTGGTGCGTGGCAGCGTGTTGTCATTGCGCGAGTTGGAGTTTATCGAGGCGTCACGGGTGATCGGCAACTCCGAGCTGTACACCATGTTCCGTCACATCACCCCCAACTGCCTGGCGCCGTTGTGTGTGCTGGCCACCAGCATGTTCGGCTGGGCCTTGCTCTCGGAGAGTGCGCTGAGCTTCCTTGGCCTTGGGGTGCCACCGCCTGCCGCCACCTGGGGCAGCATGCTTTCGGCAAGCCGCAGCTATATCTCGACGGCGCCGTGGCTGGGGATCTTCCCGGGCATCTTTATCAGCCTGACGTTGTTGGCTATCAATCTGTTCGGCGATGCCTTGCGTGATCGTCTCGACCCGCGCATGAGGAAATGAGCATGAGCGCTCCAGTACCGTTACTGGCTGTTGAAAATCTACAGATTCGCGTCGGCGCAGACGGTCCGCTGGCCGTCGATGACTTCAGCTTCACCATGGCCCCCGGAGAAATCGTCGCGTTGGTGGGCGAGTCGGGCAGCGGCAAGACCATGGCCGCCCGGGCTGCCATTGGCTTGCTGCCGGCGCCGATGCAGGTGTGTGGAGGTCGCATCACCTTCCAGGGCGAACCGCTCAATACCGGCGATGCCAAGGCGATGCGTGGAGTGCGCGGTGCGCGGATCGGCATGGTGTTCCAGGAACCGATGGTTTCGCTCAACCCCGCCCTGACGATTGGCCGGCAGATGAGTGAGGCGCTCAAGCTGCACACCACGCTGGACGCCGCAACGATCCGTCGGCGCTGTATCGCCATGCTCCAGCGCATCGGCATCAAGGACGCCGAGAAATGCCTGGCGTCCTACCCGCACCAGTTCTCCGGTGGCATGCGCCAACGCATCATGCTCGCGTCGGTGATGTTGCTGCGCCCGGCACTGCTGATTGCCGACGAGCCGACTACGGCGCTGGATTGCCTGGCGCAACTGGATGTGATCGAGCTGATGCTGGAACTGACTCGCGAGCAAGGCACTGCGATCCTGTTTATCAGCCACGACCTGTCCCTGGTGGCGCGTTATGCCCACAAGGTGGTGGTGATGCGCTCGGGCAAGGCGGTGGAGCAGGGCAGCATCGAAGACATCCTGTTTGCGCCAAAGGCCGACTACACCCGCCAGTTGCTGGAAGCGCTGCCTCGCCGCGGCGAGCTGGTGCCATTGCCGGCTGCCGACAACGCGCTGTTGCAGGTTCAGGATGTGTGTATCGAACATCCCGGCCCGCGCAGTTTCTGGGGGCGCAGCGTGCCCAAGCGCGTCGTGCATTCGGTGAACCTGAGCATCGCCCCCGGCGAGACCCTGGCCCTGGTCGGTGGCAGTGGTTCGGGCAAGACTACTCTCGGGCGTGCGGTGGTCGGGTTGGTCACACCGTGCGCCGGGGCGATCCTGTTCCAGGGCGTGGATATCCTCAAGGCCGCCAACCGTGTGCATCGCCTGCAATGCCAGATGATTTTCCAGGACCCGTATTCGTCCCTTGACCCGCGCATGACCGTCGGCCAGATCATCGCCGAGCCGCTGCGCCATGAGCCGGGGCTGACGCCTGCGCAAAAACGCCAGCGGGTCACCGACACCCTGGTCGATGTGGGCTTGCCCGAGCAGTTCCGTGAGCGCTTTGCTCACCAGCTCTCCGGTGGCCAACGCCAGCGCGTGGCGATTGGCCGGGCGCTGGTCAGGCGGCCCAAGCTGGTGATCGCCGACGAGCCGATTTCGGCATTGGACATGACCATCCAGAAGCAGATCCTCGAACTGTTCGAACGCCTGCAACGCCAGTACGGGTTTGCCTGTCTGTTTATCTCCCACGACCTCTCGGCGGTGGAGCGCATCGCCCATCGCGTGGCGGTGATGAACCAGGGCGAGGTGGTTGAAATGGGCCCGCGCGACAGGATTTTCGACACCCCACAACACCCCTATACCCGCCGGCTACTCGCGGCGGCCAGCCCCTTGGAGAAAGGTGCGGATGGCAGTTATCGCCTGCGTGCCAGCGTGATCTAGGTACCGCAACACCCCAGGCAATGGCGTTGAAACCCAGCCCTTCGTAAATCGCTGATTTGCGAAGCAGGCGAAGCCATGGCCGAAGAAAACAAAAACAACCCCACTCAACCTGTCTGCCAGGAACGTACACATGAATAACCGCATCAACAAAGTCGTCACCAGTGCTGGTGTCATGGGCGCCGGTTTCATGCCCTTGTTTGCCCAGGCCGACTTCGTCGCCGACAGCAAAGCTTCGCTTGAATTGAAGAACTATTACTTCAACCGCGACTATCGCGAGTCCACGGGGCAGAACAAGCGGGCCGAGTGGGCACAGGGATTTATCCTCAAGGTTGAGTCGGGTTTCACTGACGGTACCTTAGGCTTTGGTCTCGACGCGGTCGGCATGCTGGGTGTGAAGCTCGATTCCAGCCCGGACAATTCAGGCACAGGGCTGTTGGCGCGCTCAAGCGTGGCCGAGCCGGGCTCCCCCAGCTATGCCCGTCGCGCCCACGACAACTACGCCAAGCTCGGTATCACCGGCAAGGCGCGCCTGGCCCAAAGCGAGCTGCGTGTGGGCTATATGGTGCCCGACCTGCCCACCCTGCAACCGAACCTCAGTCGCCTGTTTCCACAGAGTTTCAGTGGTACGGCGCTGACCTCCAAAGACATCGACAAGCTGACGCTGACCGTGGGCCAACTGGACCAGGTCAAGCAACGCGACTCGACTCACTACGAAGACATGGGCCTCACCAGCCAGTACGGCGCCTATAAAAGCAGCGCCAAAAGTGATGAGTTCCGCTACGCCGGTGGCGAGTACGCGCTGACGCCGACCACCGTGGTCACCTACCAGTTCGCACAACTGGAGAGCCTGTACCAACAGCATTACCTGGGTTTGAAAAACAGCTTCAAGTGGGGCCCCGGCACGTTCAAGACTGACATCCGTTACTTCAACGCCAGCGAAGATGCCGCGGCGCTGGCCGGCAAAGTGGATAACCGTGCGTTGAGTACCCGAGTGGGCTACGGCCTCTATGGCCACAACCTGAGCGGCGGATACCAGGAGCAGTACGGCTCGACGCCGTTCACCTATGTCGACGGTACCAACACCTACCTGTTCTCCGAGTACCAATTGGCCAACTTCTCCCAGACCGGCGAACGCGTTTGGCATGCCCGCTATGACTATGACTTCGCTGCGCTGGGTATTCCGGGCCTGCTGTTCTCGACGCGTTATGCCAAGGGCGACAACGCCAAGGTCATCGGTTTCAGCGGGGAAGGGCGCGAGTGGGAACGTGATTTGAGCCTGGGCTATGTGGTGCAGAGTGGCAGCTTCAAGAACGTGTCGCTGCGTTGGCAGAACGCCAGCGCCACCAGCAACTTCGCCCGCGACACCAATGAGAACCGAGTGATCCTGGGCTACACCCTGGCGCTCTGGTAGCGGTAACGGCGTGCAACAGGGTGAGCCTGTTGCACGGCCAAGCAGTGGGAATGAGGGGATAGATCAGATGACGAGTTTGCCGTTGCGACGGGCATTGCCCAGTCAACAACGCGTATCGGCGCGTGGCGTGAGTGATTTCATCGATGCGGTGAACGCTACGGGCTTGGAGTTGCACAGTTTCATGCTGTACCGCGACGGCGCGGTGGTGGCCGAAGCGTTTTGGGCACCTTGGCGTGCCGACCGACTCCACGTTCAGCATTCGGCGACCAAGAGCTGGGTGTCCATGGCCATCGGGCTGTTGGTCGATGACGGCGTGCTGTCGCTGGACGCCAAGGTCGTCGGCTTTTTTGCCGCCGATTGCCCTGCACACATCAGCGAACACCTGGCGGCAATGACCGTGCGCGATTTGCTGACCATGCGCACCGGGCATCGCCAGGGCATTTCCGGCGGGGCCTGGCGTGGGCGCAGTGAAAGCTGGGTCAAGTTGTTCCTCAAGGAACCGGTGGAATACCCGCCAGGGCACCGGTTCATCTACAGCAGCGCGTCGAGTTTCATGCTCTCGGCCATTGTCAGTGTGGTCAGCGGCCAGACGGCCTTTGAGCTGTGCAACGCACGTATCTTCCAACCCATGGGCATGGGGCGCATCGAGTGGGACCTTGCGCCGGGCGGCTACAACACCGGCGGCAATGGCTTGAGTTGCAGCACCGAGGATTTGCTCAAGTTCGGCGTGCTGCACTTGCAGCAAGGCAATTGGGAGGGACGGCAATTGCTGTCCAGCGAGTGGGTGGCCGAAGCCACGCGCGGGCATGTCGATGATGTGTGGATGGGCGCCTTCGATGGCAAGCGCTACCTCAGTCGCGACGAGTCCAGCGACGCCGGTATCACGCGCCGCGAGGGTTACGGCTACCAGTGGTGGATGACCCAGCACGGTGGCTATTACGCCTCTGGGGTGTTTGGCCAACAGTGCATTGTGCTGCCGCAGCAGAACACGGTGATTGCATTTACTGCCGGGCTGCCATTGGGCGAGCGACGCTTGCACAGCCTACTGTGGGAGCACCTGTTTCCTGCGTTGGACGTGCCGGCCGACAGCGCGGCAGACGCAGGGCTTGTCGCGCTGTCGGCACGTCATCAGCGACCATCCCTGGCAGGTGCGTCGACCTCGCCGCGTCAGGCCGAGTTCAGCGGCTCGTTCTTGATGGAGGCCAATGAAGATCAGGTCAGCGAAGTGCGTCTGGTGTTCGGCGCCAGCTACTGCGACTTCTACCTTACCGACCCGCGCGGCACCCACTGCATTCGCGCCGGGCTGGCCGATGGCATCGAAAGCCAGACCAGCATGACCGGCCACTATCTGCACCACCAATACCAGCCGGAAATCACCGCGGTGGTGGCGCAGGCGCGTTGGACCGAAGACGGGGTGTTGAGCATGACCTGGCAATTTGTCGAAACGGCGTTTTGTGACCAAGTCATCTGTCGCATCGAGCGCGGCATTTTGTCTGTGGACCGCAGCGTCAACGTCAACGCAGGCCCGTTGCAGCGCCCGACGCTGACCGGTCATCCAAGAACCACTTTGCAGGAGTCGCCATGAACGATATTTCCAACCCATCAGGTTCCGAGTGCGGCGCGTTCTGGGCGCCGTTTACCCCGATGCGCCAGTTCCAGCAACAACCGATGATGTTCGCCAGCGCCGACGGTATGTACTACACCACCACCGATGGCCGGCGGGTACTCGACGCGATGGCGGGGTTGTGGTGCGTCAACGCCGGGCATGGCCAGCCAAAAATTGTCGAAGCCATTCGCGAAGCGGCGGGGCGCCTGGACTTTGTCTCCTCGTTCAAGATGAGTCACCCCCAGGCCCTGGAGATGGCCGAGCGCCTGATCGGCATCAGCCCGGCGGGCATGGAGCAGGTGTTCTTCACCAACTCGGGTTCCGAGGCGGTGGACACCGCGCTGAAGATTGCCCGGGCGTATCACCAAGCTCGGGGCGACAGCCGCCGCACCAAGTTTATCGGGCGTGCCAAGGGTTACCACGGCATGGGTTTCGGTGGCCTTTCGGTGTCGGGTATCGGCCGGCAGAAGCGTGACTTTGGTCCGCTGCTGGGGGAGGTGTCACACCTGCCGCTGCCGTACGACGCGCGAATGCGCTTCAGCACGGGGCAGCCGCAGCAGGGCGCGAGTTACGCCGATGCGCTGTCGCAACTGTTGGACATCCAGGACCCGAGCACCGTAGCCGCAGTGATCGTCGAGCCGGTGACGGGCTCCGGCGGCGTGTATCCACCGCCCCAGGGGTATTTGCAACGCTTGCGCGAGATCTGCACCCAGCACGGTGTGCTGCTGATATTCGACGAAGTGATTACCGGCTTTGGTCGCGTTGGCGCCAGCTTCGCCGCCCAAGCCTTCGGTGTGACGCCGGACCTGATCACCACTGCCAAAGGCCTGACCAACGGCGCCGTGCCCATGGGGGGCGTGCTGGTCAGCGGCGCGGTGTATGAAGCGTTCATGGCCGGGCCGGCGAACGTTATCGAGCTGATGCACGGCTACACCTATTCAGCGCACCCGCTGGCGTGTGCGGCGGGGCTGGCGACCATCGAGGTGCATCGCGAGTTGGGCATCAATCAACACGTCAACGCGGTCAGCGGGCTCTGGCAGTCTGCCGCGCTGACGCTGCAGGGCGTTGGCCCGGTACTGGACGTACGCACCATCGGTTTGCTCTGCGCCGTCGAGCTGCAACCGCGCCCCGGTGCCGCCGGCGCACGCGGCAGCGAAGTGGCGCAGTGGTGCTTTGAGCACGGCGTGCTGGTGCGTGGCTCGGGCGACACCATCGTGATCTCACCGCCGTTGGTGATCAGCCAGCAGGAGATCGCCCAGGTGTTTGACACCTTGGCGGGTGCTTTGAATCAGGTTGCCTGAAGGGAGTCGACGGCATGTCCGATTTGTTTGAGTTCTACATTGACGGCGCCTGGGTCAAACCCCACGGCGAAACCGTCGAAGCGGTGGTGGACCCGTCCACCGAGCAGGTGGTTGCGCGCATCATCCTGGGTGACACTCACGATGTAGACCGTGCGGTCAGCGCGGCCCGGCAGGCTTTCCCGGCATTCGCCGCGAGTTCGCTTGAGGCACGTATCGACCTGCTGCACAGCATCATCGAAACCTACAGACGCCACAGCGAGGCGCTGATCGAAGCGGTGCACCTGGAGATGGGCGCGCCGCTGTCCCTGGCCCGCAACGCCCATGTGCCGGCGGGTCTGGGGCATCTGGTGCAGGCGCTGGAAGTGTTGCGTGAGTACCGCTTCGAACGCCGCCTGGGCAATACGCTGGTAGTGCGCGAGCCCATCGGCGTGTGCGCCCTGATCACGCCCTGGAACTGGCCGCTCAATCAACTCACCTGCAAGCTCGCACCCGCCCTGGCGGTGGGCTGCACCGTGGTACTCAAACCGAGTGAGCGGGCGCCGTTGTCGGCGCATATCCTCGCTCAAGTACTGCATGAGGCTGGCGTGCCGAAAGGCGTATTCAACCTGGTCAACGGCGATGGTCCTGGCGTGGGGGCCGCACTGGCACGCCATGCCGACGTGGATATGGTGTCCTTCACCGGCTCGACCCGCGCCGGCGTCGCGGTGGCCAAGATGGCGGCCGATACGGTCAAGCGTGTATCCCAGGAACTGGGTGGGAAATCCGCGAATATTCTGCTCGACGATGCCTGCCTGCCCAGTGCGGTACGTCATGGGGTCTTGGGCTGCATCCGCAACAGTGGCCAGTCGTGTAATGCCCCGACGCGCCTGCTGGTGCCGCGTGCGCAGCAACAGGCGGTGATTGATATCGCCCGGGAAGTGCTGGCGCAGGTGTGCTACGACGACAGTAACCCGACCTCGGCCATCGGCCCGGTGGCGAACGCCATGCAGTTCGAACGGGTTCAGGCCATGATCGCGCAGGCCATTGCCGAGGGTTCGCGGTTGATCGCCGGTGGGCTGGGACGGCCGCAAGGGGTTGAGCGCGGCTACTACGTGCAACCGACGATATTTGCCGACGTCACGCCGGACATGCTGGTGGCGCGCGAAGAAATCTTCGGCCCGGTCCTGGCGATCATGCCGTACGACAGCGAAGCCGAAGCGATCGCCATCGCAAACGACAGCCCATACGGTTTGTCGGGTTACGTCACCTCGGCAAGCCTTGCGCGCAGCCGCAGGGTTGCCCGCCAACTGCGCACCGGCATGGTCCACCTCAACGGCGCGCGGGCCGACCAGGCCGCGCCGTTTGGCGGCTATAAACAGTCGGGTAATGGGCGTGAATGGGGGGAGATGGGATTTGACGAGTACCTGGAGAGCAAGTCGCTATTCGGGTATTAGCGGTTTCCTCCAAAAAACTCAGCGTCCGGACTAATGCCTGTCAGTTAAGGGCGAACACTGTACCTGTGGCGAGGGAGCTTGCTCCTGTTGGGTCGCGAAGCGGCCCCAAAAATGGGACTGCTGCGCAGTCCAACGGGAGCAAGCTCCCTCGCCACAGGTTACTTTTTACCCCCTTCTACTTCTTGACTGACTGGCATTAAGCGTACGGACCCTATATTTCAGTAAAAAAGCCGAACTCTAGCCAGTTCGGTTTTTTTGCACGCTTGGATTTTGCAAGGTCTTCCCATTTTTTCCTCTAGAGTGAGCAGAATACCTGCCTGCACGAGGCCACAAGCTTTGTGCTCGCCGACGGTTCGCAATTTTTTCAGTCTTTTCCCGGCGGTGTAATTTATTTGTCTCCTGAAGCCTCTACCTTGCCCTGAGTCTTTCTTTGTCGTTCAAGAACTCCAAGGGATTGAATAGCTTTATGCCTACTCTCACACGCAGGAGGCTGCTGCAGGCGGCCGCTATCGGGTCAACCTTCACGCTGTTGCCCGACTCCATCCGCCAGGCCCTGGCGATCCCCGCTAACAACCGTACCGGCACGATCAGGGATGTCGAGCATGTGGTGATCCTGATGCAGGAGAACCGCTCATTCGATCACTACTTCGGCACCTTGCCCGGCGTGCGCGGTTTCAGTGATCGATTCACTATTCCGTTACCCGGCAAGCACAAGGTCTGGGAGCAGCAGGGTGTCGGGCGGCGGGTATTGCCCTATCACCTGGACAGTTCGCGCGGCAACGCACAGCGGGTCAACGGTACGCCGCACTCCTGGGTGGACGAGCATGCCGCCTGGGGCAGTGGTCGGATGAATGCCTGGCCGACGTTCAAGACGTCCACGTCCATGGGTTACTACCGCGAGCAGGAGTTACCGTTCCAGTTTGCCCTGGCTAACACCTTCACCCTGTGCGATGCCTACCATTGTTCGGTGCACGCCGGCACCAACCCGAATCGGCTGTTCCACTGGACCGGCACCAACGGGCCGACCGGGGCCAATGTCGCGGCGGTGGTCAACGAATGGGATGGCCCCGGCGCCGTGACGGTGGGCTACACCTGGAAAACGTACCCCGAACGCCTGGAAGAGGCGGGCGTCAGTTGGAAGGTCTATCAGTTCTTGCCGGACAACTTTGGCGATAACCCATTGGCCGGCTTTCGCCAGTACCGCGCCGCCAGTGTCGCTGCCGGCAACCCCGCGCAGCCACCGAATGACTTTACGGCCTTCGTGCCTTACAGCGATCAACTCAATGCCCGGGTGCCGTTGTACAAGGGCAACGGCAACACCCTCCCGGCCAGCGGTGGTAGCCAACTGGAAGCGATCATCCAGGGCTTTCGCGATGATGTGCACGGTGGACGCCTGCCCCAGGTGAGCTGGATCGTCGCCCCGGCCAATTACTCCGAACACCCCGGGCCTTCCAGTCCTGTGCAGGGCGGCTGGTTCACCCAGGAGATCCTCAAGGCGTTGACCGACAACCCGCAGGTCTGGAGCAAGACTGTGTTGCTGGTCAACTACGATGAAAACGATGGTTTCTTCGACCATGTGCCATCGCCGTCGGCCCCCTCAAAGCGGCTGGACGGCAGCTTCGCCGGCAAGTCCACGGTGAAGTTCGACAGTGAGATTTTCACCCACCCGGCGCCACCCGGTTCGACCCAACAACCCAAGCCCGACGGTGGCGTCTACGGGCCTGGCCCAAGGGTGCCCATGCTGGTCCTGTCGCCGTGGAGCCGCGGCGGTTGGGTCAACTCCCAAGCGTTTGATCACACCTCGGTACTGCAGTTTCTGGAAAAACGCTTTGGGGTGCGCGAACCCAATATCAGCGCCTGGCGTCGGGCCGTGTGTGGCGACCTCACGTCGGCGTTCAACTTCGTCAACCCCAACACCGAAACCCTGCCGCCGCTGCACACCACCACCCGGCAGGCCGCTGACTTGCTGCGCCAGCGCCAGGAGCAACTGGCCCAGGTCGCCCTGCCAGCGGTGGGTCGGCAACAGGCGCCGCATCAGGAGCGTATGGCGCGGCCATCCCGAGCCTTGCCCTATAGCTTGAGCGTCGAGGCTTCGACTGACCGTCGCGCCAGATCGCTGGCCCTGGACTTCATTAACCGTGGTGAGCAAGGCGCAGTGTTCCACGTCTACAACCGTCTACGCCTGGAAGACATACCACGGCGCTACACCGTGGAAGCCGGCAAAACCCTCAGTGACACATGGCAAACCCTTGGCGCCTACAAGCTCTGGCTGCTGGGTCCGAACGGTTTTCATCGATCATTCCAGGGGAACCTGAAACGTGACGAGCCCGAATTGTTAGTGTCCTATCGTGGAGACGCGCTGCTACTGACGTTGATCAATAACAGCAAGCGCTCGGCGTCGGTCAGCATCGGCCGCTGTCCTTACACCAAGCAAGGCCCCTGGCTCTTTGAGATACCGGGCGGCGGCACCCTGCAGCGCACGTTCTCCTGCCAGCCCAGCGGTGGCTGGTATGACTTCAAGTTACGCGATGAGCATGGTTGGAGGCGCCGGGTGGCAGGGCGGATCGAGACGGGAGAGCACAGCATCAGCGATCCGTTGATGGGCAAGCGCATATAAGGGGCAGCTATCGCCTAGCTGTTTTCTGTAGCCGCTGCCTCGTATCTCGGCAGAGGCTACAGGGCAACCGAAAGCCAACAGCGTCCGCTTACGGCACTCTCGAATCTAAAAAAAGCTTGACCTTCCAAACGTGGCAAGTCGGATAAATGGAAAAAAGCTGCTTCGTCTCAGCTAATCCAAGCCGACTCCCGTTGCGATAGGTCAAATGATGAACGTCAAAAGTGTAACCCTGATCACTGCGGCGATAAGCGTCGCGCTCACTCTCGCCGGTTGCAAGGACACGGTGCCCGCGGCCAGCCCGGCCAAGCCACCGAGTATTCCGGTGGCCGAGGTGGTCGTCCGCTCGGTGACACCCTTTGTCGAGTACACCGGTTCACTCACTGCGGTCGAACGGGTTGAACTGCGCCCGCGGGTCGCCGGTTATATTCAGAATGTGAGCGTGCCCGAAGGCCGCTTCGTCGAGAAGGGCAGCCGACTCTTTCTCATTGATCCACGGGTGTTCCAGGCTGCGCTGAACGCTGCGACCGCGCGTCTGCGCGAAGCGCAAGCGGCATCGATGCTCGCCCAGGCGGAGCATGCGCGCGCCCAGCAACTGTTCGCCAAAAATGTCGTCGCTCGTGATCGCCTCGACACTGCAGTGGCGTCACTGAATGCGCGTAAGGCGCAGGTCGAAGCCGCAAAGGCAGCGCAGGATGCTGCGCAATTGGACCTGAGTTTCACCCGTGTCACGGCGCCGATCAGTGGGCGCGTCGGGCAAACCCTCGTCACTGAGGGCAACTACGTCACCAGTGGCGTGACGCCCCTGACAACGATCGTCTCGATCAACCCGCTCCATGTCTATTTCGATGTCGACGAACGTACGTATTTACAGTCGCTTGCCGCCGGCCGGTCCAGCGCGACCCCGCAGGAAGTACCGGCGGCCAAGGTCATGGTGGCGCTGCTCACCGACAAGACCTATTCGCGGCTCGGCCGTCTCGACTTCCTCTCCAACGCCGCCGATCGTGGGACGGGAACGGTGCGTATCCGCGCAGTGGTCGACAACCCCGATGGGCAATTGACCCCAGGCCTCTTTGCCAAGGTCAAACTGGAGACCGGCACACCGCAAGCCAGGGTGCTGGTCTCCGATCAATCGATTGGTACCGATCAAGGCAGCCGCTATGTGCTGGTGGTCGACAAGGACGACAAGACGCAATACCGGCCCGTCGAGCTGGGTGCAATGGTCGACGGTTTGCGCCTAGTCGAACAAGGCCTGCAGCCGGGCGAGCGCATCGTCGTCAAGGGGTTGGTGCGCCCAGGCATGCAGGTCACGCCACAGACCGCGGCGATTGACGGTACGCCCACAGCGCTGGGGCAAACCGTGGGAGCCGTGCAATGACCTTTCCACGGTTCTTCATTGATCGCCCGATCTTTGCCATCGTTCTTTCGGTGTTGATGATGATCGCCGGCATCGTTGCCTTCTTTCAGTTGCCGCTCAGTGAGTATCCGGCAGTGACACCGCCGACCGTGCAAGTGACCGCGTCCTACCCGGGCGCCAATCCCAAGGTGATCGCTGAAACCGTGGCCGCGCCACTCGAGCAGGCAATCACCGGGGTCGAGGGTATGCTGTACATGTCGTCGCAATCGGCAACGGATGGTCGAATGATTCTGACCGTCACGTTTGCCCAGGGCACGAACGCCGACATGGCTCAGATCCAGGTGCAGAACCGGGTCTCGCGGGTGCTGTCGCGTTTGCCTGAGGAGGTGCAGCGCCAGGGCGTCGTCACGCAAAAAAACTCGCCGGACATTCTGATGGTGGTTCATCTGCTGTCGCCCGACAAACGCTACGACCCGCTCTATATTTCGAACTATGCCTACCTCCAAGTGCGCGACGAGTTGTCCCGCATCCCGGGGATCAGCGACGTGTTGGTGTGGGGGGCTGGCGAATACAGCATGCGGCTCTGGCTGGATCCGAACCTGATCGCCGCGCGCGGGCTGACGGCGGGCGACGTGATTGCCGCCGTGCGCGAGCAGAACGTGCAAGTCGCCGCCGGCTCCGTTGGCCAGGCACCCAATTCCACTGCGGCCTTCCAAGTGACGGTGAACACGCTCGGGCGGTTGACCGACGAGGAGCAGTTCGGCGACATCATTATTCGCACGGGCAGCGAGGGCCAGGTGACGCGCTTGCGCGATGTGGCGCGCGTCGAAATGGGTGCTGACGCTTATGCACTGCGCAGCCTGCTTGATGGCGAGCCGGCCGTTGCATTGCAAATCATCCAGAGCCCGGGCGCTAACGCGCTTGATGTTTCACAGGCGGTGCGGGACACCATGCAACGCCTTGAACGCAACTTTCCGGCGGGGCTTACCTCGCGTATCGCCTATGACCCGACGGTGTTTGTGCGGGCCTCGCTTGAGTCGGTGGCAATCACCCTGTTGGAGGCGATCCTGCTCGTCGTCATCGTGGTCGTGGTGTTCCTGCGCAACTGGCGGGCTTCACTTATTCCCCTGATGGCGGTGCCGGTGTCGCTGGTCGGCACCTTTGCCGTCATGCACCTGATGGGTTTTTCGCTCAACACCTTGTCGTTGTTTGGCCTGGTGCTGTCGATCGGGATTGTCGTCGACGATGCGATTGTGGTGGTCGAGAACGTCGAACGGCACATCGAAAATGGCGAGGAGCCCACGCAAGCCGCAAGGCGTGCGATGGACGAGGTCACCGGTCCCATCATTGCGATCACCTCGGTGCTTGCCGCCGTGTTCATTCCGACGGCTTTTCTGAGCGGTTTGCAGGGAGAGTTCTATCGCCAGTTCGCGCTGACTATCGCCATCTCGACCATTCTCTCGGCGGTCAATTCGCTGACCCTCAGCCCGGCGCTCGCCGGGATGTTGTTGCGTCCGCGCGAGGAGGGAATGGCAAGAGATCCGCGTAGCTTGCGTGGTCGTGCTGACCGATGGCTCCAGGCGATTGGCCGACCGTTTCAGCGTGCACCGCAGGCTTATAGCAACACGGTGCGCAAGGTTGTTCGGGGCAGCAGTGTGGCGCTTCTGGTTTACGGTGGGTTGCTTGTGCTGACCTTCTTTGGGTTCCAGGCCGTTCCGCCGGGCTTCGTGCCGATGCAGGACAAATACTACCTGGTGGGGATCGCCCAACTTCCCAACGGTGCATCGTTGGATCGCACCGACGAGGTCGTCAGGCAAATGTCGAAGATGGCCCTGGCTGAACCTGGCGTTGAAAGCGTGGTGGCGTTCCCTGGCCTGTCGATCAACGGCTTTGTTAACGTACCGAACGCGGCGGTGATGTTTGTCATGCTCGACCCGTTCAAGGACCGCACCACGCCTGACCTCTCCGCGAACGCCATTGCCGGGCGCCTGCAAGGGAAATTTGCCGGCATCCAGGACGGATTTCTCGGCGTATTCCCGCCGCCGCCCGTGCCTGGCCTTGGCGCTACCGGGGGCTTCAAGATGCAGGTCGAGGATCGCGGTGGGGCTGGACTTGAGGCGTTGGTTGAGCAGACCCGGGCACTGATGATGAAAGCCACCGAGTCAGGCCAGGTGGCCGGGCTGATGACCAGTGTCGACGTCAATGCACCTCAGCTCGACGTCGCCATTGATCGCACTCAGGTCAAGAGTCAGGGCGTCCATTTGGCGGATGTATTCGAATCGCTCCAGGTCTATCTGGGCTCCCTTTATGTCAACGACTTCAACCGCTTCGGCCGCACCTACAAGGTGACGGCCCAAGCCGATGCAGATCACCGCATGCAGGCCGAGGCCATCGGCCGCTTGCAAGTGCGCAACGCGGCCGGGGACATGCTGCCTTTGTCCTCGTTTGTCAGTGTCACACCGAGTTCCGGCCCAGACCGCGTGACTCACTATAACGGCTACCCCTCGGTCGACATCTCGGGCGGTGCGATGGCGGGCGTCAGTTCAGGGCAGGCGGTGGCGGCCATGGAGCGTCTGGCGAACGAGGTTCTGCCGGAAGGCACGAGCTTTGAATGGACAGATCTCACCTACCAGCAAAAGCTTGCCGGAGACTCGGCGCTGTTTATCTTCCCGCTGTGTGTGCTGCTCGCTTACCTGATCCTCGCCGCGCAATACAACAGCTGGCTGCTGCCGTTGGCCGTGATGCTGATCGTGCCGATGTGTCTGCTCAGCGCGATCGTTGGGGTGTGGCTGGTGGGCGGTGACAACAACGTTTTCGTCCAGATCGGGCTCATTGTGCTGGTCGGTCTGGCCGCCAAGAACGCCATCCTTATTGTCGAGTTCGCCCGTAGCCGCGAAGCCGAAGGCGCCAGCGCGCTGGAGGCGGTCATCGAGGCGTGTCGACTGCGGCTGCGGCCGATCCTGATGACCTCGCTTGCCTTCGTCGCCGGCGTCGTACCGCTGGTATTGGCCAGCGGCGCGGGGGCTGAGATGCGCCAGGCGATGGGGATCGCGGTGTTCGCGGGCATGCTTGGCGTGACGTTGTTCGGATTGTTCCTGACGCCGGTTTTTTATGTGGTGATTCGCGCCATGGCAACCCGCTTCGAGCGGCACCGCTCAAGCGCGAAGCCTCGCCTGGAGGAGAGCACGTCATGAGAAGTCCTTATCAAGCCGTTCTGCTCCCGCTCAGCGCACTTTTCCTGATGGCTGGATGCGTGTCGGTGGGGCCCGATTACTCAGCGCCCTCGCTGTCCTCGTCGCAGTTTCCTGCCAGCTTCGGCGAGCCCTCTGCGGCGCTCAGTTCGGGCGCGGTCGAGGTGCAGTGGTGGCGCGCCTTTGACGAGCCTGCGCTCACCACCTTGATCCGGCGTGCACTCGCGGCGAACCATGACATTGGTATCGCTGCCGTGCGGCTCGACGAGGCCAAGGCGGTGCTGCGCGAGAATCGTCAGGGTTTCTTGCCGCGGGGCGGTCCTGCACTCGGCTATGAGCACGCGCGTCGCAGTGAAGTCGAAACACCGTCTGGCCAGAGCCGCCATGCCGAAAGCTATCGGGGCGCGCTCGACGCGTCCTGGGAAATTGATCTGTTTGGCCGTGTGCGGCGCTCGGTGGAGGCGGCCACTGCCCAGGCGGGTTCTCGTGAGGCGCTGCTGCGTGGGGTGCAAGCGGGCGTTGCGGCCGAGGTGGCGGCCACCTGGTTTGAAATGCGCGGCCTTGAGGCCGAATTGGCGGTGGTCGCCGACATCAGCCAAAGCCAGCGTGAAAGCTTGAATATGGTCACCCGTATGGTCGGCGCCGATTCGGCCACCGAGTTCGACCGTCTGCGTGCCGAAGCACTGCTGCGTGGCGTCGAGGCGACGGCCCCCGAGTTGGAGCGTCGCCGGGCGGCTGCGAGCAACGCACTGGCTATCCTTCTTGGCGAAACACCGCAGACATTCAGATTGCCCGCGGCCAAGCCTGAGGATGAAAGGCTGACCGTTCGAACCCTGGCCGTGGGCGACCCCGCCGGACTGCTTTCACGGCGCGCCGATATTGCGGCGGCCGAGCGGAGCCTCGCAGCGGCAACGGCGCGAATTGGAGTGGAAACGGCGGGGCTGTACCCTGAGATCCAGGTGCAAGGTTCGATCGGGTTCGTTGCCGGGAGCCTCGATGCATTGGGTGAGGCCGGCACACAGTCCAGCTTTATCGGCCCGGCCATTCGTTGGAATCTTCTCGATTTTGGCCGCGTACGCGCCCGGATCGCCGCCAGCGAATCGCGTACCCAGGAGGCCTTGATCGTCTACGACCAGACGGTGTTGCGCGCACTGCAGGAAACCGATAATGCCTTCAGGTCCAATAGCGCGGCGGGCAGCACGCTGCAATTGCGCCTGCTGGAGTCCGCCGCCAATCGCGAGGCGTCACGGTTGGCCAGGCTGCAGTTTGCCGAAGGCGAGGGGGTTTACCTAGACGTGCTGGAGGCCGAACGGTCGGACTTTGCCAGTCGGCGTGCGCTGACTGTCGCGCGGACCAATCAGCGGCTTGCGGTTGTCAGCATCTACAAGGCATTGGGTGGCGGGTGGGAGATGTGCGAGCAGGCGGGCCAAGATTGCAGCGGGGCCAAGGGTGTGGCGAGCCTTGATAGTGGGAAACAAATCGCCCGCAAGCCTTGACCTTGCCAAAGAGGGAAGGTTTAGGCTTTGTTCAACAGAGACATTTAAAGGGGTAATGCAATGGTTTCCGTTTCCCAGCAATTAGGCTCCAATCCGTCCACGTCCGCCACGCGTCTGAGCCTGCCGGTGGAAGGCATGACGTGCGCTTCGTGCGTCGGTCGCGTCGAGCGCGCGCTGAAAGCGGTCCCCGGTGTGCAGATCGCTGCGGTGAATCTCGCCACCGAGCGTGCCGACGTCACCTTCGGTGGCGTGGCTGATCCGCAGGCGGCGGTACGGGCTATCGAGGGCGCCGGCTACAGCGTCCGTGAAGAGACCACCGAATTGGCGATCGAAGACATGACCTGCGCCTCGTGTGTGGGGCGGGTCGAGAAGGCGCTGGCGAAAATTCCCGGCGTGCTTGAGGCCAATGTCAACCTGGCGACCGAGCGTGCCCGGGTACGCCACCTTGCTGGGGTTGTCTCGATTGCCGACCTTGAAGCGGCGGTCCAACAGGCGGGTTATACCGCCCGGCGCTTATCCGCCGAAACGGCGAATGCCAGCGATCAGGACACCGAGCGCCGTGAAGGTGAAACGCGAGCACTGCGGCGCTCGTTGCTGATTGCCGGCGTCCTGACCTTGCCCGTGTTTATCCTCGAGATGGGCTCGCACCTGATTCCTGCGATGCATCATTGGGTGATGGGTATTCTGGGTCAGCAAACGAGTTGGTATCTGCAGTTCGTGCTCGCCACTCTGGTCCTGTTCGGTCCGGGCCTGCGCTTCTTCCGCAAAGGCGTGCCCGCGTTGCTGCGCGGTGCCCCCGATATGAACTCGCTGGTGTCGGTCGGCACGGCGGCGGCGTACGGCTATTCGCTGGTTGCGACTTTCGTCCCCGATGTGCTGCCGCAGGGCACCGCCAACGTCTATTTCGAAGCCGCGGCGGTGATCGTGACCTTGATCCTGCTCGGGCGCACGCTGGAGGCGGGCGCCAAGGGGCGAACTTCGCAGGCGATCAAGCGGCTGGTCGGGCTTCAAGCCAAGACCGCACGCGTGGAGCGCAATGGCGAAACGGTCGAGGTACCGCTTGATCAGGTGACGACCGGTGACATCGTGTTGGTTCGTCCGGGCGAGAAGGTGCCGGTGGACGGCGAGGTCGTCGAGGGCGCCTCTTATGTGGATGAAAGCATGATCAGCGGCGAGCCGGTGCCCGTGTCGAAAGGGGTAGGCGCCGAAGTCGTCGGCGGCACGATCAACAAGACCGGGGCTTTCAGCTTCCGTGTCACCAAGGTCGGCGCCAATACCGTGTTGGCGCAGATCATCCGCTTGGTCGAGCAGGCGCAGGGTTCCAAGCTGCCGATCCAGGCGCTGGTGGACAAGGTGACCATGTGGTTCGTCCCGGCGGTGATGGCGGCGGCCACGCTGACCTTTCTGGTCTGGCTGATCTTCGGTCCGGCGCCGGCGCTGACCTTTGCGCTGGTCAATGCGGTCGCGGTGCTTATTATTGCTTGCCCGTGCGCCATGGGGCTGGCCACGCCGACCTCGATCATGGTCGGTACCGGCCGCGCGGCCGAGCTCGGCGTGCTCTTTCGCAAGGGCGAAGCCTTGCAGGCGCTGCGGGATGTGAGCGTGATTGCGCTCGACAAGACCGGCACGTTGACCAAAGGGCGCCCCGAACTGACGGACTTGGTTCCCGCCGAGGGCTTTGAATACAACGAAGTGCTGGCGCTGGTGGCGGCCATCGAGACGCGCTCCGAACACCCGATTGCCGAAGCCATCGTCGCCGCCGCCAAGCAGCGGGATATCACGCTCGCGCCTATCGAGGACTTTGACGCAACACCGGGCTACGGTGTATCGGCCAAGGTTGCCGGCCGGACGGTGGCTGTCGGCGCAGACCGGTTCATGACGCAGCTCGGTCTTGATGTGAAGGGCTTTGTGGCCACCGCCGAGCGTCTCGGCGCACAAGGCAAGAGCCCGCTCTATGCCGCGATTGATGGCCGTTTGGCGGCGGTGATTGCGGTCGCCGATCCGATCAAGGAGTCGACGCCCGAGGCGATCAAGGCGTTGCATGCGCTGGGACTCAAGGTGGCGATGATCACCGGCGACAATGCAGCGACGGCGGCGGCGATCGCCAAGCAACTGGGGATCGATGAAGTGGCCGCCGAGGTTCTGCCGGATGGCAAGGTCGCGGCGCTAAAGAAATTCCGCATTAATGGCGCGCGGGTCGCCTTCGTCGGCGACGGTATCAACGATGCACCGGCGCTCGCTGAGGCAGACGTCGGGCTGGCCATCGGCACGGGAACCGATGTGGCGATCGAGGCGGCAGACGTGGTGCTGATGTCGGGCGACCTGCGTGGCGTGCCGAATGCCATCGCACTCAGTCAGGCGACGATCCGCAACATCAAGCAGAACCTGTTCTGGGCCTTTGCCTACAACGCCGTGCTGATTCCGGTCGCGGCGGGCGCGCTGTACCCGGTGAACGGCACGCTGCTGTCGCCGATCTTCGCGGCGGCGGCGATGGCGCTCTCCAGTGTCTTCGTGCTCGGTAACGCGCTGCGGCTCAAGCGCTTCCAGGCCCCCATGACGGTTGAGGCGCGCACCGAGACCCAGGGGAGCGGGGCGGCATCGCCCAAGTCACAGCTGGCGAATGAGCATTGATGGTTGACCTTGCCACGGGGTCAAACCCCAGTCTGGCCACGCACTGTACTTAACCAGGAGATGTATATGCGTCGTTTCAACATTCCAAACATGACCTGCGGTGGTTGCGCCAGGTCCGTCACCAAGGCGCTGCTGAGCGTCGACCCGCAAGCCCGCATCGAAACCGATCCACCCAGCCGTGAAGTCCGAGTCGACAGTGCCTTGGACGAGGGCACTCTGCTCACAGTGCTTAGCGAGGCCGGCTACCCGCACCAGCAGTGACCCACTGATCGAGGCGCCAGGCGTGGGAACTCCACCTGCTGGCGCCCGACAGCCCTCTCTCGAGCGGCATGCTCGAACATGCAGTCCCCCTCTTGCGCGCAGTGAACTTGCGTTTAGAAAAATAAATTTCCTACAGGCATTGACCTTGCCATTGCGGGAACCTTTACGATTTTCCTCAACAACAAAAACAACATTCAAGAGGTAGTTCCATGGCTTCTGTCGCCCTCAAAAAAAGCGCTACTCCTTTCATCTCCTTCTTCGCTGAAGGAGATCATCATGAATAAGCTCAATGCCATTCGCGATGCAGTGAACCCTGAAAGTCTCTGCAACCAAGCGTGTGCTGCCGCTGACGATGCATCAGCTCTCCTGGCCGCAGCGTTGAAACCCACCGCGACTTACCCCCAAGTCACGCTCGCGCTCGAAGCGCTGCTCGCACTCACTGCGAAGGGCTTGGCGGGGGACACGGCAGCCTATGCGCACTACCAGTCGCTGCTCCTGGAGCTGCATATCCCGGGCGACGCTCGCACCGAGCCAACTCGCCGCTGGATGGCGAGCCAGGTGTACCGAATGGAAGACGAGTTTGCGCCAGCACTGTCTGATTTCTCTGCGCTGCCCGTGGATCAGTTTCGGGAAAAAGTCGACGCCGAGATTGCCGCGCGAACCCGTGTGAAGCACCCCATGTCGGTGCATCTTTTCCAGGGGTCGCCGCCGCTGGAGGATGTGCGATTCTTCCTGCAGCACCACTGGAACCGTTCATACAACTTCTACAGCCTGTTGGCAGAACTCGCGTTTCGCTTCGAAGCCATCGAAGACGCCTCGGTGTTCTATCGCAACCTCTATGGCGAGGCCGGGGCCGAGGCGCCTGATCGCTCGCACCCGGCGCTGCTCTCGCACCTCATGATGTATTTCGATATTCCGTTGCAAGTCGATTTCCCCGCACTCCATCCGCTGGAAAAGGCGTACCTCAATAACCGCATCCGTTGTGTCCGCCACACGGATGTCGCCTGGGGCCTCGCGCTGTTGTATGCGGTGGAGTCGGTGAGTTGCGTCAACCACCGGCGCATCTACGAACTGTTGCAGCGCTTGGGCGTTCCAGAAAAGCCCAGCGAGTTCCATCGCCTGCACGGCACACAGGACGAGATCGACACCGAGGAGATGTGGGAACTGATTGCCAAGCTCGCGCCGAGTGCAACATTTCAGCGCCAGTTCATGCAGTCGCTGACGCGCCACTTCGAAATCAACCGGGCGTACTTCGATATGTTGTGGCAGCAGATGCAAGGACAGTCCGGCCAGCCAGCCTGAGCCGGCCCGGCGCACCTATAACAATAAGGAATAGACATTATGAGTACGCGGAATTTTTCCCTGCAGCAACTCCAGGGCCTGCACACGCCGGCTGCTCGCCTCGTCACTGACGCGCTGGCGCCCAGCGCCTCGTCCGCCTCTATTGAAGCGGCGGCCAAAGCGCTTGGCGATCTGACCGAGTCGGCCCACAAGGGCAACGCCCAGGCCTTCGTCGAGTATCAACAACTGCTCTATATCCTTTCGCTGAGCGACGATGTGGCGACGTCGCTCACCCGACGCTGGCTGGCCAATGCCATCTATCGAGTGGAAGAGCGTTTTATCCCTTCGGCGGATATCTCCAGGCCTCTGTCCGAGGCGGGTTTCCAGGAGCGGCTCGAGCAAGAAATTGCCTCGCAGTCTCGCGAGAAACATCCGATGTCGCAGTATGTGTTCGCAGGCCTGGCCTCGCCTGCACAGCTTCAGGTATTTCTGCGGCATCAGTGGTTCCGAACCTTTCGCCTGTATCGGGACGCCGCGGACCTGTTGGTCAACCTGAGTGATGTGGACGAGGCCGCTGCACTTGTCCGCTACCTTTACGGTGAACTGGGGGAAGAGGACGAGCAACGTTCACACCCTCGGTTGCTGGCCAAGCTGCTCAATGCCGTGGACCTGGAAGGCGACTTTCAGGCGATCTCGACGATGCCCGAGGAAGTCGCGTACCTCAACAACCGCGCCAGGTGCTTTCGCAATCCGGACGTCGGCTGGGGCCTTGCCGTGTTCTACGTGACCGAACTGGTGGTTCCCGGCAATCACGAAAAGCTCTACCACGCTCTGCTCAAGGCCGGTATCAGCGAAGACGCGGCCGAGTATTACAAGATCCACATCAGTCTCGTGCCGCCGCGAGCCAAGCGTGAATGGCAGCTTATCTCGCGACGCATTCCAGACCCTGGGTTCCAGAACGCGTTCCTGACCTCGTTGTCGCAGCACTTTCGTCTGGAAAGGGCTTACTACGACGCCGTCTGGGAAGAAATGCAACGCGTGAAATGACACTCCCTGGGACTGCACGAGCCATAGACCATGCCGAGTCATATAACAGAGTCTCGTATCTACGGGGGCGCCTACTCGTCCCCTGAATTCGCAGCGATCTTCTCTGATTCCAATCAGGTGCAGAAGTGGCTGGATGTCGAACGGGCGCTCGCACAGACCCAAGCCCAGATGGGCATCATTCCCCACGAGGCCGCGCGCGAGATTGCGCGTGTGGCCAAGGTGGAGCTGTTTGATCTTGAGGGGTTGGGCCGGGAAAGCCGGGAGACAGGGCACATCCTGATTCCTGCCATCCGGGCGCTTGCCAGGTCTTGTTCGGACGAATGGGGTGAGTACGTGCACTACGGCGTGACCACCCAGGACATTCTCGACACGGGGCTGATCCTGCAGATCAAGGAAGCATGGGACCAAGTCCTGGCCCGATTGTATTCGATCCGCAACCATCTGATCGTGCTCGCCCAGCGCCATAAGCACACGCCGATGGTCGCCCGAACCCATGGTCAGCAGGCGCTGCCTACGACGTTCGGCTACAAGGTCGCGGTTTGGATCGATGAGCTGGACCGACACCTGGAGCGCTTTGGCGAGGCGTATGCACGGGTGATGGTGGGCAATCTGACGGGCGCTGTGGGCACCCTGGCGTCGTTTGGTACACAGGGCTTCGAGATCCAGCAACGAACGCTGGCCAGTCTCGGGCTTGGCGCCCCGTTAACCAGTTGGCACTGCGCGCGGGATCGGATTTTGGAGGCCGCCTGGCTGCTGGTCCAAACCTCGCTGACCCTGGGGCGTGTCGCCAACGAAATCTACCACTTGCAACGCACCGAAATCGACGAGGTTCGCGAGGGGTTTCGGCCGGGTCAGGTGGGCAGCAGCACAATGCCCCACAAGCAAAACCCATCGACGGTCGATTTGATCAGCGCACTGTCACGTTTGGTCCGGGCACAGATGGTTGCGCTCACCGACGCTGCGTTTCAGTTGCACGAGCGCGACGGCACAACCTGGCGCATCGAGTGGGCTGCCTTGCCGGAGCTCTTCATCTACGCCGGTGCGCTGCTCACGCGCATGGAGGAAGTATTAACGGTCGGGCTGGACATCCGAGAGGAGCGGATGCGCAGCAACCTTGACCTGCTGGGCGGCCTGATTCTGTCGGAGCGGGTGATGCTGGCGCTGAGTGCTCAGTTCGGCAAGCAGACGGCGCATGAACTCGTACACGAAGTCTCTCTGCACGCCCGGCAAAACGCGCTCCCGTTTCGGGATGCGTTGCTCCAGGACGAACACCTGCGTGGTTGCTTCACGTCACAGGCACTCGAAGATCTGCTCAACCCTGCCACCTATGTCGGGTTGGCGGCGGACATGGTCGATCGGGTCGCCCGCAATAACGTACACCCCACCTCAAAGGGTGATCTTTGAGATGGGCGGTAAACATGGAAAGAAATCCCAGTCAGTTTCAGCTTGTGATGGAGGATATGTGATGGAATCGCAATCGTTAAAAGTTGTAGCCCATTCTTCTCGCACCGCACGTCCAGAAAAACACAAGGCCGTTCGAGCCAAGGAAGAAGATTGCCTGCACGAACACAGCCACATTATGGACTCGAAAGTTCACGGTGGAGGCTATGCCGGCCCCATCTCCCGGAAGATCTTCTGCAGTCACTGTCGCCTGCAGCGCTGGCTTGATGTGGAAGCCGCGCTTGCCCTGGCTCAAGCGGACGTCAATATCATTCCACGGCAGGCCGCGCTCGAGATTGAGCGCGCCGCGAAGCTTTCGGGCATGAGCCTGGACCAGATCGCCGCTGGAGTGGCTGCCACCGGGCACTCGCTGATGCCGCTCCTGAGCGCGTTGCAGAAAAACTGCAGTGCGAGCGCTCGTGAGTACGTTCACTACGGCGCCACCACTCAGGACATTCAGGATACGGCCCAGTCGCTCGAGATGCGCGATGTGCTGGACGCGATGGATCACTCGCTCGATATCCTGCTGCAGAAACTCACCGCACTGTCGAACGCGCACCGCAACTCGCTGATGGTCGCCAGGACACACTCGATTCCGGCGTTGCCCACCACGTTTGCGCTGAAAGTGGCAGGGTGGATCGACGAGATGCTGCGGCATCGTGAGCGCCTGGGTGAAGCGCGCAAGCGCGTCCTGGTAGTGCAGTTGTTTGGTGGTGTTGGCACGATGGCCGCCTTCGGCCCTGAAGCCATGAACCTGCTGGAGGGCTTCGCCCACAGGCTGTCTCTGCAAGCGCCTCTGGCGGGCTGGCACGTAGCCCGGGATCGGGTTGCCGAGTTCGTGAGCACACTGGCAATGGTGACCGCGTCCCTGGCCCGTGTGGCGGATGAGATCCGTACCTTGAACCGCTGGGAAATCGGTGAGGTGGAGGTCGGTTGGACCGCGGAGCAGATCGGCAGTAGCACGATGCCCCACAAGCGTAACCCGGAAGGGTGCGAGCAGGTTGTGGTGCTCGCGCGCCTGGCCAAGGCACAGGTGATGCTCGCACTGGATGCCATGATCCTGGAGCACGAACGGGATTATCGGGGAACTCGCCTGGAGTGGTGTGCGGTGGCGGATGTCTCCCACTACGCGCTGATGGCGCTCTCGCTGGTGACGGAGACGATCAGCGGGCTTACGGTCAACGACAAGCGGATGGAGTGCAACGCACACGCCTTTGGCGATGCCATCTGCACCGAGGCCGTGATGTTCGAAATGGCGAGAAAGCTCGGCAAGAGCAGCGCGTACGAAATTATCTATGAGGTTTCCCAGGCGTGCCAACGAGACCGGGTGTCGATCCGCACGGCGATCGAATCCGATCCACGGGTCATCGCTGCCATGGAGGAGGGCGCACTGGCCCGACTGTTCGAGCCAAGGACCCACCTTGGAATGTCTGAGCAGATCGTCGACAACGTGCTGGCCAAGGTAAACAGCCGCCATAAATGAAAGATCAGCCGCTACAGGCGGCCGTACTGAAAATAATAATGGAGAAGCAAATGTCGAAGGCTATCGAGATGGATACGGCGAAGGTCAAGCAATTTTCTGCACGGATCATGGAGGATTACGGCAACACGCTGCGGGGCGCGATGCTCTACATTGGCGACCAGGTCGGCTTGTTCAAAGCGCTTGCACACTGCGAGTGGGTAACCCTGGAGGAGCTGGCGCAGCAGACCAGTCTCAATGCGCGTTATCTGCGCGAATGGCTGGGCAGCATGGTGACCGGCAATTACGTGGCCTACGATCAGGAAACCAAGCGTTATCGGATGCCGCCTGAATTTGTCCCCGTGCTTGCGGATGAGGATTCACCTTATTTTGCCGGTGGGATCATCCAGTTGAGCGTGCCGTTCGTGAGCATGGCCCCCAGGGTTATCGAAGCCTTCCGCAACGGTGGCGGCTGCCCCGAAGAGGCGTTCCCGATTGAGACCTGGGAGGGCATGGAACGTATGACCATGCCTTGGTACAAGCACTTTCTTGTCCAGCACTGGATCCCGTCGTTGGATGGCGTCGAGGAAAAGCTCAGGGCAGGGGGCAGCGTGATTGATTTTGGATGCGGCAGCGGCCTGGCCGCGATCACCATGGCCCTGGCCTACCCCGAAGCCCGTGTGTATGGCAGCGATTTCCACCTGCCCTCCATCGAGCGTGCTCGGGCAAACGCCGAGGCTGCCGGGGTCGGTGACCGGGTGCAGTTCGAGGTCAGCGATTCCGATGCGCTCGTGGGCAAGAAGTTCGACTTCGTGACCACCTTCGTGGTGATCCACGATGCAACTGACCCGCAGCAAATGATGAAGGACTTGCGCGCCTCGACCGCCGACAACGGCACCTACCTCATGGTGGAACTCAACCTTTCCGAGGACCTGCACGAGAACATGAACCTGTTTGGGCGGGTGATGTACCCGCAGAGCACCCTCTACTGCATGACGTGTTCGCTGTCCCACGGCGGCGCGGGACTTGGGGCTTTCATGGGCGAGAACCGCGCACGGCAAATGGCTGAAGTCGCAGGCTTCAGCCATTTCCGCAAGGTTCCTTCCGAATGGCCGCCGATGCCTGCGTTGTTCGAACTCAAGCCCTGAGTCGGGCATAGCCCGATATCGCAGTGTTTTGCGATGTCGGGCAACGGTGCGCCTGGTCAATGGGTGAAGTGAAACGCTAAGCCCTTGAATCCCGTACACCGAACTCGAACTCCGAACTCCGAACTCCGAACTCCGAACTCCGAACTCCGAACTCTGACCCCGAATCCCGTAGCCGCTGCCGAGGCACGAGGCTGCGATGGGTTTGGTGCGGCATTCCGACGAAGCAGACCCCGAGGGCGGTCCTGCGGACACGCATCGCAGCCTCGTGCCTCGGCAGCGGCTACAGAAAGCCAGGTCGTCGAAGTTGTGCAGATACCTCTGCCTTGGAAGCGGTCAGCCACGCCATACCGGGTTGCAATCACCGTCAATCGCCCAGTGAGGTTGCCCGGGTTGGATGCAAACGCCACCCACCCAGCGTTCATGTGTTGCGTGATCCGGCCAATAAGCGGTTCCGTCCAGGACTTGCCGGCCTAGCGCAGTCAACGCCAGCAACCGCCCAGGCCACCCCAGATGAGGGTCTGACTCCGTCAACAACGGCGTCGCACCATCGATCAGCGGCCGCATCAGCGCGTGAAACATCAAATCCCCCAAATAAGGCAACGGTTCACGCTTGGCCATCAGCTCGGCAAACACCCTGGCGAATGCCACCGGGCCAGCCTCGGCGATGTAGTGCAAGGCCAGGCGTTCGGTCAGTGACAAGCCGTCTTGGGCCCCCGGCAGTTCCTGTAACTGCCTCCGGAGTGCCGGGGCCAGAAACGGCAACGACGTGTAGGTGCCCTGGGCGATCTGCGCCAGATTGACCGGCGAACTGTCGCAATAGGCCAACCATGCCCGGCGTGCCAACTGCAGCATTGGCTCGTCAACCAATCGACGCTGGGGCCATAACCAGGCCAATACTTCGGGCGCCAGTTGGCCAATACCGATGAAGCGTTGCACCCCGGGTATACGGTCGACTTCTATCAGTTCGAGCTTGCGGGGCAGGTGTTCAAGACCGGCCAGCGCGCGGATCAGGAACAACTGATCATAAGCGTCCGCTTCGCACCACAGTACGCTGTGTTCCGCGCTGTTCAGTTGCTCAAGGTTGTTGTATTCATCCTCATGTCGACGGGCCACTTGCATGAGGTCCATTGTAAAAACCTGGCTGATGTAGCGGCTTCGAACGGCCTGGTATTGCTCGGCAGGCAACGACTGGACGGGCCCCATGCATAACGGGTCGGTCAGCATCTGAAAGCGCCCTTTGAAACCGGCCAGTTGCAGGCTGTGGGCAATATCGTTGCCGCACCGCCAGTGGGTGGTCCGGGCTTCATCGCTGGCCTCGAAACCTGGATGGCGTGACGCGAAGTCGACTGCATCCACATGAGCCTTGAGTTTCGGCCAACTGCTGAAACCCAACTGCCTGGCGATCAGCCATTGGGCATCGGACAAGGTCGGGGTACCGCTGGGGATCAGGGAAAGCTGATCGCCGGCGGCGCCATTTTTCATGCGCAGCAGAAGTTCCTTGGCGCGTTTACGCTGCTGCTCAAGGTTGATGCGGCCGTTATGGGACGATGACGTGGGATGTTGCGACATACGATCTCCTTGCACAAACCTTGTCCGCTTTAAGGTTGGGAGTCGTAGTAATGTGATGTTTACTCAAGGTCTTGGGCGCAGCCCTTTCCGCGGATGGTGGCGTAGATGACGCCTTGCGGGGGAATATAGGCAGTCGCGTATTTGATTGCAAGCCGTTCCAGAGGACCGCGTCCATGACGGGCATTGATTACCCATTGATTGAAACCAAGGCACTCACCCGCATGGATGAGCGTCGCCAGGTTCAGTTGTTGCAGACCACCGACTTCGCGTTGCATGGCGCAGACCGTATCTCGATCACCGGCGCGTCCGGCTCCGGCAAAAGTGTGTTCCTGCGGGCGCTTGCCTTGCTGGACGCACCGACCTCGGGCGAAATCCTCTGGCATAACCAGCCTGTTCCCAACGCGCAAATACCCAGGTACCGCAGTCGGATCTGCTACCTCTCGCAACGGCCGGCGTTGCTCGAAGGCACGGTGGAAGACAACCTGCGCTTTCCCTACACCCTCAAGACCTGGCAGCATTTGAGTTTTGATCTGGACGCGGTAAAGACATTGCTGGCCCACGCGGGAAAAGCGCCGGACTTTTTATCGAAAAGCGCGGGTGACTTGTCGGGAGGTGAGTCGCAGATTGCCTCGCTGATCCGCACCCTCCAACTCGAGCCGGATGTGCTGCTGTTGGACGAACCCACCGCCGCCCTCGACCCTGCATCCTCCCGTGACGTCGAGGCCCTGATCAACGCCTGGTTCGCCAAGGGCTCGGCCCATGCCTACCTCTGGGTGTCCCACGACCATGAGCAAGCCCAACGCATGAGTCGCACTTGGCTGCACATGGACGCTGGCGTGCTGAGCGGAGGTGTCCAGCGATGAACTATCAAAACCTGTCGGCCCTGGACATGGGCATCGCCGCCTCGTTGATACTGATCAATGGCGCGCTGTCGCTGCTGTTGCGACTGGGTCTTGAGCGCCAGTTGATCTGGGCCGCCGTCCGCACCGTGGTGCAACTGCTGGCGATTGGTTACCTGCTGGGGTGGGTGTTCGAATTCGCCTACTGGTATGTGGTGCTGCCGCTGATGTGCCTGATGACCTTGATCGCCGGCATCTCGGCCGCCGGGCGCGGCAAGCGCACGTATGCGGGGCAGCGCGCCGACAGTATTGTTTCGGTGTGGGGCAGTTCCTGGCTGGTGACGGCCGTGGGCTTGTTCGCGATTATCCGTATCCATCCCTGGTATGAACCGCAGTATGCGATCCCCATTCTCGGGATGATCCTCGGCAACACGCTGACCGGCGTCTCCCTGGGCATCGAGCGTATGACCCAGGAACTGACGACGGGGCGCAACAACATCGAGATGATCCTGGCCCTGGGTGGCTCACGCTGGGAGGCAGCGCAGGATGCCATCCGCCAGGCCGTGCGTGCGGGGATGATCCCGACCCTGAACCAGATGGCCGTGGTGGGTATTGTCAGCTTGCCGGGCATGATGACCGGCCAGGTCCTGGCGGGAGAAAGTCCGGTGGACGCGGTGCGTTACCAGATCGTGATCATGTTCCTGATTGCCGCGTCGTCGGCATTGGGCACGGTAGGTGCCGTGTTGCTCACCTACCGTCGGCTGTTTTCTGCCGGGCACCGTTTCTTGCGTTACCGGCTTGAAGAGCGCAGTTGAGCGATCATCACCGTAGATGCCGTGAATCGAGATTGAAGCTGAGGCGTTAAGACTCAATACCGAATCATCACCGACTTCAACTCGGTGTAATCCTCAATAAATGCCCCACCAAACTCACGGCCTACCCCCGAGGATTTACTGCCCCCAAACGGCACCGCCGGGTCGAGCATCGTGTGCATGTTCACCCACACGGTGCCGGCGTTGATCGCCGGCACCATGCGCAAGGCCTTGCCCAGGTCGTTGGTCCACAGGCTGGCGCTCAGGCCGTAGGGTGTGTTGTTCATCAGGTCCAGCAATTCGTCTTCGCTGTCGTAAGGAAAGAACGTGGCGATAGGGCCGAAGGTTTCCTCGTTGAGCAGGGTGTCGTTGACGGTCTTGGCGAGGATCACCGTGGGCTCGACGTAGCAGCCGGGCCGGTCCATCCGTTGGCCGCCATGAATGATCGTATTGTTTTCGGCGCGGGCGGTGTCGAAGAAACTTTCAAGTTTCAACTGGTGCTGGCGGTTGGTCACTGGGCCGAACTCGGTGCGCTCGTCCAGGGGGGAGCCGATGTTCAGTTTGCTCAAGCGCTGGGCCAATTTGTCCATGACGTGCTCAATCTGCGAGCGATGGACAAAGAAGCGCTCGGCCGCCGCACAGATTTGCCCTGAATGCAGGAAGCCGGCTTCGATGATGCCGTTGACGGCCTTGTCCAGGTCCATGTCCCGCAGGAAGCCGGCTGCATTTTTGCCCCCCAGTTCCAGGGTGGCTCGGGTCAATCCGGCACCCATCGCACTGCGGCCCACGGCGATGCCTGTCGGTACCGAGCCGGTGAACGACACCTTGTGGGTGCCCGGGTGCTCGATCAGGCCTTTGCCCACATGGCCTGCACCGGTCAGGACGTTCAGTACGCCAGCCGGCAGCCCGGCCTCGATGGCCAGTTCGGCGATGCGCAGGATGGTCAGCGGTGTGAACTCGCTGGGCTTGATGATGATGCTGCAGCCGGTCACCAGCGCCGAGGCGAGTTTCCAGATGGCGATCATGGTGGAGAAGTTCCACGGCACGATGCCCGCTACCACGCCGACCGGTTCGCGCAAGGTGAACGCGGTATAGCGTTCGCCGGCAAAGGAGGGCAGCGACGGGGTGATGGTCTGGCCACTGATCTTGGTGGCCCAGCCAGCGTAATAGCGCAGGAAGTGTGCGGCCTGGTCGACTTCAAAGGCGCGGGCAATCTGGATGATCTTGCCTGATTGGCAAGTCTCGATCTGCGCCAGTTCTTCGCGGTGCTGCTCCAGCAGGTCCGCCAGTTTCAGCAGCACGTTACCGCGCAGTGCCGGTGCGGCCTGGGCCCATTGTTTGAAGCCGCGATTGGCTGACGCCACCGCCGCATCAATATCGGCAGGATCAGCATCGGCAACCTGAGCGATGACCTTGCCGGTGGCGGGATTGATCACTTCCAGGGTCTGGCTCGAATGACTCTCGACGTAGCCGCCATCGATAAACAACCCATGGTTTCGACTGAGGAAGGCTTCGACTTGAGGTAGCAGTGGAATATCGCTCATGGGCGTTCCTGAGGGCAGAGGGAAAACCCGAGGTTAACCAACGCAGGTCATTGCGGCTTGACTGTACCTGCCAGGATTCATGCCTGTGGCTGACATCGCGATGCATCAGATAAACCGCCCGTAGCAGTTGTCGAGCCCCAGCGAGGCTACGTAGGCCACACCACAAACAGAAAGCCAAACGCCCGACGGCCCCAAAGCCCATCACCAAGAATCGGGTCGCCCCCTACGCAGCCTCGCTGGGGCTCGACAGCTGCTACGCAACTCCAGGCTCGAGGTGTGTGGATACCCATGACGTCTATGGAAAGTACAATCTTGGCTGTGGAACGTGCATTTTCTGCCTTGGGAGAGCATCCCATACTGGCCCTGCATCCCGCGCCGCTCCTCGATAAGAAGCGCCAGCCGGACATCCAATAATAAGCAGGGCCGTCCATGAAAAAGCCAAACCCGCTTCTTGAAGACCTCAAGTCCATCCTGCCGGCCATCGCCGCCAATGCTTCGCGCGCCGAACAGGAGCGCAAGGTGCCCGACGAGAATATCGTGCTGCTTAAAAGCATTGGTTTGCACCGTGCCTTTCAGCCGAAGCCGTTCGGTGGCATAGAGTTGTCGTTGCCGCAGTTTGCCGACTGCATTGCCTTGCTGGCCGGGTCCTGTGCCAGCACTGCCTGGGCGATGAGCTTGCTGTGTACCCACAGCCATCAACTGGCCCTGTTCTCGGCCACCTTGCAGCAAGAAGTCTGGGGCCATGACCCGGATGCCACTGCGAGTAGCAGTATTGCGCCGTTCGGTCGTACCGAGGAGGGCGAAGGCGGTGTGTACTTCAGAGGAGAAATGGGCTGGAGCAGCGGCTGCGACCACGGCGAGTGGGCGATTGTCGGGTTCCGCCGGCCAAACGCCGAAGGCACCCAGGATTACTGCTTTGCGGTATTGCCGCGCAGCGACTACCAGATTCGTGACGACTGGTTCGCCGCCGGCATGAAAGGCAGCGGTACCAAGACCTTGATCATCGACAACGCCTGGGTGCCGGAGCACCGCATCCAGAAAGCCAAGGACATGATGGAAGGCCAGTCGGCAGGCTTTGGTCTTTACCCCGACAGCAAGATTTTCTACTCGCCTTACCGGCCGTATTTCGCCAGCGGGTTCTCCACCGTCAGCCTTGGCGTGGCCGAGCGGATGCTTGAGGTGTTCCGCGAAAAAACCAAAACCCGCGTACGTGCCTATACCGGTGCCGCCGTCGGCGCAGCGACCCCAGCGTTGATGCGCCTGGCCGAATCCACCCATCAAGTGGCCGCCGCGCGGGCCTTTCTGGAAAAAACCTGGCAGGAGCATGCCGACCATAGCGCCGAGCAACGCTATCCCCGCCGCGAAACCCTGGCCTTCTGGCGCACCAACCAGGCCTACGCCACCAAAATGTGCATCCAGGCGGTGGACCGGCTGTTCGAGGCCGCCGGTGGCAATGCCTGGTTCGAGCACAACGAAATGCAACGCCTGTTTCGCGATTCTCACATGACCGGTGCCCATGCCTACACCGACTACGACGTCTGCGCGCAGATCCTCGGCCGTGAGCTGATGGGGCTGGAACCGGACCCGAGCATGGTGTGAGCCAACCCTTGATAACAACAATCAGGGCGGCGCTTGAACGCCGTCCGGGAGTCTTGCATGTCTGATCACAGCGCTTGCGCCACCTTCGATCCTCGGGCCTTTCGCCGGGCCTTGGGCAATTTCGCCACCGGCGTCACGGTGGTCACCGCGGCCACCGCTTCGGGGCGCAAAGTGGGCGTCACGGCCAACAGCTTCAACTCGGTGTCCCTCGACCCGCCGCTGGTGCTGTGGAGCATCGACAAACGCTCCAACAGCCACGCAGTGTTTGAAGAGGCCAGCCATTTTGCGGTCAACGTGTTGGCGGCGGATCAGGTCGACCTGTCGAATAATTTCGCGCGGCCCAAGGAAGATCGCTTCGCCCTGATCGAGTACGCGCCGGGCGAGGGCGGCTCGCCGGTATTTGCCGATTGCTCGGCGGTGTTTCACTGCGAGAAATACCAGCAGGTGGACGGCGGCGATCACTGGATCATGATCGGCAGGGTTGTGGCGTTTGACGATTTCGGCCGTTCGCCGTTGCTCTATCACCAGGGTGCCTACGCGCAGATCCAGGCGCTCCCGTAACCTGTAGCCGCTGTCGAGGTACGAGGCTGCGATGGGTTTGGTGCGGCATTCCGACGAAGCGACCCCCGAGGGTGGTCCTGCGGACACACATCGCAGCCTCGTACCTCGGCAGCGGCTACAGGTGTTGAGATGTTGAGATGTTATGGGGCTCAGAAGGGCACGGCCACCACCAACTGGCTGTAGACGTTGGTGCCGTTACCACCGACCTGGTTGCCGCCGTTGTCCTGGTCCTTGTTCGGCTTGTACAGGCCCAGCAGCGGGGTGACGATCAGGTGATCATTCACCACCCATTCGGCATACAGGTCCAGTTCACGGCCATCGAGATCCGGCATGCCGTTCTTGCTCAGGGTCTTGTAGTCGAAGAACAGCGCGCCGACGGTCACGTTGTCCAGCGGCTTGACCTTGAGTGCCACGTGCTGGACTGCCGTGTTGCTGTTGTACGGACCTGAGTAGTTGCCGGCCACTTCACCCTGGACCCAGGTACCATAGCCACGGTTAAACCCGGAGAACATCGCGTCCCAGTTTTTTGAATAGCGGCTGTAGCGATAGGTCAGGTCGGGTGACAACGGCAGGTGGGCAAAGGTGTAGCCACCTTCGGCGTACCAGGCGTTTTCTTGGCCTGCATCCTTGTCCTGCCGGGCATATTCGAAGGAAAAGTGTGCGTTTTCGATCCCCGCATTACCGACGCCGCGCAAGCTGTAGAGGTTCATGCCCTTGCGTTGTTTTTGCAGGTCATTGGCAAAACGCTCATCGACGTCGATGCCATGGATGTAGGTCAACCCCAACGTGCCCGGTGCGGTGGTGTATTCCAGGGTACCGGCGGCCATTTCGGTGTTGGCCTGGGCGCGGTTGTCGGACTTGATCCACATCAGGCTGCCATGCACGCCGTCCTTGCCGCCCAAGCGCACCACGGCGGTCTGGTCGAAGGCATGGCGCGCCGCGATGTAATAGGCGCCGCCACGGTTGAACTCGCCGTCTGCCACACCGTTGCCCAGGTTGGGGCCGTCATCGTTGATGATGAAACCGTCCCCCAAGGTGATGATCTGACGGCCGAACGACAGGTCGACGCCATCCTTGCCCAACGCCGGAAACAGATCGCCGGAGCGCCAGCCAGCGAAGGCTTCGTCGAACTGGGTGGTGCGCTCGGTGCCGTTGGTGACCCGCGACGCATCGCCATCGCCCCAGGTGCCGGAACTCACCAGATTAGCGGTGCCGTAGACGCTGCCCAGTGCGCCCAGGGTCTGGTCGACGCTCAAACCGTACTTGATAAAGCTTTCGCGCCAGGTGGAACCGCCGGGGCTGCCCTCGTAGTTCTTGCGGCTGTTGAACATCCCGTAGACCGCCAGGAAGTTACCGGTGACCTGGGTGTCTTCGTCGGCGTACAGTTCGACCGCATGGGCCGAAGACTCGGCGATCAACAGTGCGACGCCCAGGCCGACGGCCTTGTGCAGCCTGTGGGTTTTCAGTGTGTGCTCCATTGTTATAGTCCCCAACATGGTGAATTGAGGGCGCATTAGGGCGAGCAGGGCAGGGGGAAGTCTTTCACCTGCGTGCCAGGCAATTGACCCTGGCCGCCAGCGAACGGGTCGTGGCAGGGAGCAACAAAACCGGCGGCAGACATGGGCAAGACGAGCAGGTCGGGCGGGGTGCACAGTGCCCTCACTCTAAAAATCCGTTTTCGAGGATCTGCACCATGTCGATCAATGACCGACTTACCGCGCACTTGAACCGTGGCACGGTGGGCTTTCCCACCGCCCTTGCCAGCACCATCGGCCTGATCATGGCCAGCCCGGTGATTCTCACGGCGACCATGGGCTTCGGCATCGGCGGCAGCGCCTTTGCCCTGGCCATGCTGATTGCGGTGGTGATGATGCTGGCCCAGGCGACCACTTTCGCCGAGGCGGCCTCGATCCTGCCTACCACCGGTTCGGTCTACGACTACATCAACTGCGGCATGGGGCGTTTCTTTGCGATCACCGGCACGTTGTCGGCTTACTTGATCGTGCATGTATTTGCCGGTACTGCCGAAACCATCCTCGCCGGCGTCATGGCACTGGTGAACTTCGAACACCTCAACACCCTGGCTGAGTCGGCTGGCGGGTCGTGGTTGCTGGGGGTGGGTTTCGTGATTGTGTTCGGCATTCTGAATGCCTTCGGTGTCAGTGCCTTTGGCCGTGCGGAGATCATCCTGACCTTCGGTATGTGGACCACCTTGATGGTGTTTGGCGTGCTGGGATTGATTGCGGCGCCGGCAGTGCAACTGGACGGTTGGTTCGGCGAATCACTGGTGGGCACCGACCTGATCACCGTGCTGTCACTGGTGGGCATGGCGATGTTCATGTTCGTCGGTTGTGAGTTCGTCACGCCCCTGGCGCCGGACCTGCGCAACTCGGCGAAGGTCATGCCCAGGGCAATGATGCTCGGTTTGCTGGGGGTGGCGAGCTGCATGTTCATCTACGGCGCGGCGATGAAACGCCAAGTGGAAAACGTGGTGCTCGACGCCGCCACGGGCGTGCATTTGCTGGACACGCCCATGGCGATTCCGAAGTTCGCCGAACAGGTGATGGGCCAGATTGGCCCGATCTGGCTGGGCATCGGCTTCTTGTTTGCCGGCGCGGCCACCATCAACACCTTGATGGCCGGTGTGCCACGGATTCTCTATGGCATGGCGGTGGATGGCGCGTTGCCCAAGGTCTTCACCTACCTGCACCCACGCTTCAAGACGCCGTTGCTGTGCATCCTGGTGGCGATGCTGATTCCGTGCCTGCACGCGCTGTACCTTGGAGGCAACCCTGACAACATCATGCACTTGGTGCTGGCGGCCGTGTGTGCCTGGAGCTTTGCGTATCTGCTGGTGACGTTGTCGGTGGTGATCCTGCGCATTCGCCGTCCCGACCTGCCACGGGCCTACCGTTCGCCGTGGTTTCCGCTGCCGCAGATTCTGTCGAGCATCGGCATTCTGCTGGGCATGTGGTTTATCACGCCGCCGGGGATGAATCCTGCAGATATCTACGTGCCGTTCGGGGTGATGCTCGGGTGTACGGCGGCGTACGCGCTGTTCTGGACGTTGGTGGTACAGAAGGTCAATCCATTCAAGCCGGCCTCTGTGGAAGAGGTGTTGGCCAAGGAGTTTTGCAATGAGCCGGGGCATTCTCACGACGCTTACATCGACCATGCTGCAAAAGCTGTCTGAGCTGTTCAGTGCCCAGCGTGCTCCGGCAGGTTACCGACCGGGGGTGACGCTTGGGCACTTACGCCGCAACCTTGGATTGGCGTGTTTTGAGTTGACCACACCGACCCTGGCGCAGGCTTGCCTGGACGATGGGAGCCTGCAACTGGAGATCATCGAATGCACCGAATCGCAGTTGTTGATGCACTTGGTCATGACTGAGTTCGTCCTGCGCGTGCCTGCCTCCAGAGAGGGCGCTGCACGCTTCGAACTGCACCATGGCGGGGCTATTCGACGCACCGGTATTCACTGTCGGCAACGCGCGGGAGACGCGGGATTATTGGCCGAGCTACAGGCCGGTTTGCAGGCCGACAGCCCTTTACATCACGCGCTGATGCCCCTCGACTTCAAGCGCCTGCGCATTGACCTGGAAGGACGCCAATGGTGCGTACGCCTGGAGCATATGGGCGGCAGCGAGGTGGTCAATCGTATGCCGGCCTTTCGGCGCTACATCGCCCTCAGCGGTGAACAGCGCAACCACCTGCTGGCAGCGTTGACAGGATTGCAGCGGGTCTTGCACACACTCTGATTGGCATCATTAGTGCTTCTACCTTGGCGGACAGGTACTTGTTGCGCGCATATAGATAACATGTTAACTATTGCCCGACAAAAACAAAAAAAGCCACTGTGGAGACACCCCATGAACAACCAACAGCTGACCCAAGACGGCCTGGCAACCTGGACCCGGGATCTGCGCGCGGTGTGTGGTCACTTCGACACGGAACTGGCCTTCAATCGCTCGCTGTTTATCGGCGAGGTCTGCACCCTTTCCAGAGGCGGCTTGCCTCTGGCCAGCCTGCGTACCAACGCAGGCCTGATCAAGCGCAAAACCCCTAATCCTGACCACGACAATGACCAGGATTGCTTCCTGGTCAGCCAGCGCAGCGGTTACTCCCAGATCATCCAGAACGGCCAATGCATCCAACTGGCTCCCGGCGAGATGCTGCTGATGGACTCGACGGGCTCCATTGAAATCACCCCGTTCGGCCTGATCGAACATGCCTCGCTGTCGCTGCCACGCCATGAAGTGTGCAAGCAACTGGGTAGCCAGGCCTTGACGTTCGGCAAGGTATCGTCAAGCAAGGCCTGTGGGCGGATGCTTCATGTATTGATGGATCAATTGTGCAAGGACAGCCAGGAAGGCGAGGGCGTCGTAGGTGAAGTCGAGGCCTTGCAGAGTGCGTTTGTCTCGCTGCTGGGCTCGGCCATGGAACAGGAAGATGAAGGGCGAGACGATATGACCTCGTTGCAGGGCAGCAACCTGCGCAGCTATGTGCAGAAGGTCATTGAAGAATCCCTCACCCAACCCGGACTGAGCCCGGTGGGGTTGGCCAACCGATTGAATATCTCGGTGCGGCATTTGTATCGGTTGTTTGAAGAGCAGGATGACAGCGTGTGCCGTTATATCCAGCGGGCACGGTTAAAGCGCAGTGCTGATGATTTGACTAATCCGTTTTTGAAGAGTGAGTCGATTACTTCGATTGCTTATAAATGGGGGTTTACGGATTCGGCGCATTTTAGTCGGTCGTTCAAGAAGCAGTTTGAGGTGTCGCCGAAGGATTTTCGGTCGAGTCGGTTGTAGTTGGCTGGTTGGGGGATCGAGGTTAAAGGAGGGTCGATGGGCGACTCTCCGCGACGATTTTTTTCCAGTGCTTAAAGGCCCGGTTCGGTACGGATAGCCGATTCCATTAAAGTGAGTCTGCCCAGCGCGTGCAAAAATCATGCTGTTCTTGGATGTCGTTGGTTAGGTCGTTTTCTTCGTAATTGAATATATGGACTAATTCACCATTCGGCTGTCCCATTGTAAGCTCGTAGGCAACAAGGCCATTTGACATGTGTGATGACATTCCAGAAGTGTGAACATTGATTTTGGCACCCTTACACAAGAATTTAATATCTTTAAGATCCATTCTTGCCAAGCCAAAACTATCGTATAGGTCTTGGGCCGTATAAGATTTTTTGTAACCGTCACTCAGCGAGATGGTTAGGGTTGGCTTTCCGCCCTCGTATTCAATTATTGCGCTTTCACGCTTGTTATTTTTGATAATGGTAATTTCACGTGATTTCATGGGTATTCTCTATTAGGGTTTAATAACGTGTATCCCTTGTAGGTCCCGTCTTCATTGACTGGCGAGGCTCCTAGAATATCTTTGGTATCAATGCGCCCTGGGATAGCAATTTCTAATTCATTCTTGTGTTTAGAACGTGTGCCCAGTTCTTTGTTTACATCTCTGCCCGGAATTTTTTTAAGCGTATAAAGAAAGCCCTCCTCGAATCCAAAATTTGAGGCAAATACTAGTGCTTGCTTGCTAGAGGTGGAAGTTGGAATAAATTTGCTAGGAGGGCTAGCGTTGTTTAAAGAGTGTAGATAAAGGTCTGTACTCTCTCCTCTGCTTTCAAATCCATCTCTAAAGATCTCATCCGGCTCTCTTGAGTCTCCACGGTATAGATAGCTTGGTTTTCTCGCTGGTTTTGGAGCAGAGGGGGAGCCCCTATCAACTTTTACCTGCTCGGTTGGGTTTTCAGTTCCAGATTTCGGCTTACACCCATCCCCACCCGGACACCGATTCAACCCTAACGGATCCACCCACCCCGTCGGGTTGGGCACGTACTGGTATCCGTTCAGCCCACCCGCCAGTTTCACTGGATCGGGGGTCAGGTAGCGGCCGTTGTCCGGATTGTAGTAGCGATGGCGGTTGTAGTGCAGCCCGCTTTCCGGGTCGAAGTATTGGCCCTGGAAGCGCAGCGGGTTGGTGACGGTGTTGACATCGAACCGGGCGATTTGGCCGTAGGCGCGGTAATGCGCGGACCAGACGATTTCGCCGTCGG
>NZ_JAGGOG010000011.1 GCF_018614655.1 Pseudomonas fluorescens
TTAACCGCTCAGGCCACTAGTGAATTCAAGTATGTACACACCATCCGGAGCGGCAGCAGGAGGATTCGGGCTGTTGGACAAGAACATCTCGATATGATCCCAGGCCTCCCTCCCCTGGTAACGCGGCAGGTTAAATCTGACCGGATTGAAGTTGGCCAAATAGTCCTCGTCCACCCCAGCAATCGGGTCGTTGACGAAACTCAGTGCATCATTCGGCCGAAGTAATTCCGGACTGTTCATATCAATGGTGAGCGTCAGCTTGGGATCGAGCTCACTGGGTTGGCCTTCTGAATCCACCACCCGGTAATACAACTCCACCGTTCCGGAGCGCTCTCTCAGCATGGCCAGCGGCACGTGCATTTCTATAAACGCGGGCAAATCCGGCGGAGGCGCATTGATGATTTGAAAGTCAGCCAATCTCTGCAAACCATCCCGTTCCCAGAACAGAGAAAGCCTGTGTGGCGTATCGGCCGCTTCAGGGGGCGGTGCCCACAGCGGTATTCTGACCAGCAAAGGGGCCAGTAGCAGACGAGCCGCTACTAACCCTCTGGGGTCTAGAGGGTCAACGCCTGGGATATCCATCGGGGGCAGTGCCAAAACATTCCCGTCGTGCAATGAGGAACACGGCGTCAGCAGTCGGGTTACCTTGGAAGCGGACATGCTCTTTCCTCAAGATAATTGGCCGGTTGCAAGGGAGTAGCTGCCGACCACGTTTAAGGCAAAGTAAACGCCTTATCCCCAGCGTCGGATACTGTCAGAACTAACAGGTAAGAGGTGCCACTCGTCGTTTTAGTCAGGCCAGCGAACCGTGTGCCCCCCGAAAATCACTTGACGAAAACTCCTGCATATCGTTTCCTGAAACCGGTTTCATTCGCCCGTTTGTGTGCCTGAACCAGACAAATCCAATAAGAAAGGCCCGCCACCGTGACTTCTTTTTCCGCCGCCCAGCGCAGCCGTGTGACCATGCTTGACGTGGCCGAGCGCGCCGGGGTTTCCAAAGCCAGCGTGTCGCGCTTTATCGGTGACGACCGCGCCCTGCTCTCCGATGCCATTGCCTTGCGCATCGAACAGGCCATTGATGAACTTGGCTACCGCCCCAACCAGATGGCCCGTGGCTTGAAACGCGGCCGCACCCGCCTGATCGGCATGCTGGTGGCCGATATCCGCAACCCCTATTCGATTGCCGTGATGCACGGTGTGGAAACTGCCTGCCGCAAGCACGGCTACAGCCTGGTGGTGTGCAACACCGACCGCGATGACGAGCAAGAGCGCCTGCACCTGGCGGCCTTGCGTGCCTACAACATCGAAGGCTTGATCGTGAATACCCTTGGCCATCACCTCGACCAGTTGCTGGAGCTGCAACGGGAAATGCCCCTGGTGCTGGTAGACCGCAAGGTCGAACCATTGCACAGCGACCTGGTCGGCCTGGATAACCCGGCGGCAGTGCGCATGGCCATCGACCATCTTGAACAACAGGGCTATCGGGATGTGCTGCTGGTCAGCGAACCGCCCGATGGCACCAGCTCGCGAGTAGAGCGGGTGGAGAGTTTCAAGACCGAGATCACCCGGCGTTCAAACTTGACCGGCGCGGTGCTGGAAATCGACGACGCATTGAACAGTCACCTGCGTACCTTCATGGCAACGACTCAAAACGCCCCCAAAGCCCTGTTCTGCGCTAACGGTATCGCCGCGCTGGCGTGTACCAAAGCCTTGCGAGACGTGGGCTGCACGCTGTTCGAGGACATCGGCCTGATCGCCCTGGATGACCTGGATTGGTACCCGCTCGTGGGCAGTGGCATCACTGCCCTCGCTCAGCCCACCGAGGCCATTGGTACCCAGGCATTCGAGTGTTTGCTCAAGCGTTTGCGCGGTGATACCGAGCCTACGCGGACCCTGGATTTCCTGCCCCAGTTGATTATCCGTGGGTCGACGCAACCCTTTGTGGGAGCCGAGCTTGCCCGCGATGGCGGTGTGTCAGCCAACAGAAATATTGACTGACCGGCCGCTATCGCGGGCAAACCCGACTCCCACATTTGATCTTCGATAAAAAATGAAACCGGTTTCAGAGGTAAATAACAATGCACAAGTACCCCGTCTCCATCAGCCTTTCCAGCTACGGCGCCGACCTTGTCCGGCAACGTGGCCAGTTGAGTTTTGTCGAGTTGCTGGCTACGGCCGGCGCCCAACGCATCGAATGGCGTGAAGAGTTACTGACCCACGAACAGCCTGGCGAGCTGGCGCAAGCAGCGGCGAACCATGGCCTGGAATGCGTATTTTCTTCACCGCTGGAACTGTGGGTCGCCGGACGCGCGCAACCCAATGCCGAGCTGGCCACCACCCTTGACCGTGCCCAGACCTTTGGTGCCCGCTGGCTGAAAGTCTCCCTCGGTTATTTCACTGACACCAACGACCTGCAAAGTCTGAGTGCCCTGCTCAACCGTCATCCGGTACGCCTGCTGGTGGAAAACGACCAGACCCTGCATGGCGGGCGTATCGAGCCGATGCAGCGTTTCTTCAATGAAGTCGAGCGGCTGCAGGTGCCGGTCAAGATGACCTTCGACATCGGCAACTGGCAATGGCAGGACCAGTCCGCCACTACTGCTGCGCGCCTGCTGGGCCGGCATGTGGACTACCTGCACTGCAAAGCGGTGGCCCGTCGCGCCGACGGCAAGCTGGTGGCCCTGGCGCCCGGCGCCGCTGACTTGCATCTCTGGGAACAACTGCTGCGGCACATGACTCAAGGTATTACACGGGCCGTGGAATTTCCGCTGCAAGGCGAAGACCTCGTCCAAGTCACGGCACAGCAGGTTGCCGCCCTCGCCCTCCTTGGCCAGCCTCGCGTGGAGAACGCTCATGTCTGAGATCGATATTCTGTCATTTGGCGAAACCATGGCGATGTTTGTTGCCGAGCAGACCGGTGATTTGGCCAGCGTTGGCCAATTTCACAAGCGCATCGCCGGGGCCGACAGTAACGTTGCTATTGGCCTGTCGCGCCTGGGTTTCAACGTTGCCTGGCTCAGTCGGGTCGGTGATGACTCTCTAGGCCGCTTTGTTCTGGACACCTTACGCAACGAAGGCCTGGATTGCAGCCTGGTGGAGGTCGATCCACTGCACCCCACAGGCTTTCAATTCAAGTCCCGGGAAGACGCCGGCGCCGATCCGCAAGTCGAATACTTTCGTCGCGGCTCGGCGGCCAGTCATTTGTCCGTCGCGGCTATCCGCCCCGAGGTGTTGCAGGCTCGCCATCTACACGCCACCGGCATTCCTCCGGCGCTGTCCGATGCCACCCGTGACCTGTCCCGGCAATTGATGATGCAAATGCGCAAAGCTGGCCGCAGCGTGTCGTTTGACCCCAACTTGCGCCCGGCCCTGTGGGCCAATGAACAACGCATGATCAGCGAAATCAACGCCCTCGCCTGCCTGGCGGATTGGGTGTTGCCAGGCCTAAGTGAAGGCCGCCTGCTCACCGGCTTCGAGGACCCGGCCGACATTGCCGCGTTTTATCTGGACCAAGGCGTCGAAGCGGTAGCCATCAAGCTCGGCCCTCATGGCGCGTACTACCGCACTCAACTGGACCAGGGCTTCATCGCCGCCGTGCCGGTGGCCAAGGTCGTTGACACCGTCGGTGCCGGTGACGGATTTGCCGTGGGCATGATCAGCGCCCTGCTGGAAAACCTCAGCTTCAGCGAAGCCGTGCAACGCGCTAACTGGATCGGCAGTCGCGCGGTGCAGAGCCGTGGCGACATGGAGGGCCTGCCGTCCCGGACCGATCTGCCGGACGCCTCTTTGTGGCGAGCGGGCTTGCCCGCGTTGGGCTGCGCAGCAGCCCTGAGAAGCTGAACTCGACTCTTTCAAAAGGAACTCAGTGCGGGGTTCCAGGGCTGCTACGCAGCCCAACGCGGGCAAGCCCGCTCGCCACAGTAAGCCCGCTCACCACACCTGTTGCCACAACTACAACAAGCTCAGGAGCACACTCATGGAAACCTTGAAACTCGCCACCCGTCGTTGGTGGTACATCATGCCGATCGTGTTTATCACCTATAGCCTGGCGTACCTGGACCGTGCCAACTATGGCTTCGCCGCCGCCTCAGGCATGGCCGAAGACTTGATGATCACGCCGGGCATGTCGTCACTGCTCGGTGCACTGTTCTTCCTCGGTTACTTTTTCTTCCAGGTGCCGGGGGCGATCTACGCGCAGAAACGCAGTGTGAAGAAGCTGATTTTTGTCAGCCTGATCCTCTGGGGCGGCCTGGCCACCTTGACCGGTATCGTCTCCAACGCCTACATGCTGATCGGCATCCGCTTCATGCTCGGCGTGGTGGAAGCCGCCGTGATGCCGGCGATGCTGGTGTACCTGTGCCACTGGTTCACCCGGGCCGAACGCTCCCGGGCCAATACCTTCCTGATCCTCGGCAACCCGGTGACCATGCTCTGGATGTCCGTGGTGTCGGGCTATCTGGTGCAGCATTTCAGCTGGCGCTGGATGTTTATCGTCGAAGGCTTGCCGGCGGTGCTCTGGGCGTTTATCTGGTGGCGCCTGGCCGATGAGCGTCCAGCCGATGCCAAGTGGCTGAGCGCGCAACACAAGCAAGACCTCGAAAGCGCGCTGGCGGCCGAACAGGTGGGCATCAAGGCGGTGAAAAACTACGCCGAAGCCTTCCGTTCGCCCAAAGTGATCATCCTGGCCCTGCAATTTTTCTGCTGGAGCATTGGGGTTTATGGCTTTGTGCTGTGGCTGCCGTCGATCCTCAAGGCAGGCCTGCAAATGGACATGGTCGAGGCCGGCTGGCTGTCGGCGCTGCCTTACTTGGCCGCAGTGATCGCCATGCTGGCGGTGTCCTGGGGCTCGGACAAGCTGCAAAAGCGTAAACGTTTTGTCTGGCCGCCGCTGCTGATTGCCTCGGTTGCCTTCTACGGCTCCTATGCCTTGGGCGCCGAGCACTTCTGGTGGTCGTACACGTTGTTGGTGATCGCCGGCGCCTGCATGTACGCACCCTACGGACCCTTTTTCGCGATTGTTCCGGAAATCCTCCCGACCAACGTCGCCGGCGGCGCCATGGCGCTGATCAACAGCATGGGCGCGCTGGGCTCCTTTGGCGGTTCGTACCTGGTGGGTTACCTCAATAGCAGCACCGGCTCCCCCGGCGCGTCCTACTTGCTGATGAGCGGCGCACTGTTGGTATCGGTGGTGTTGACGATTTTTCTCAAGCCCGGCGCCAGTGACCGGGAACAGCCTCGGCCAGTCCCTTTGCGCCCCCTTGAATTGAAGGTAAGAACCTGATGAAAAAGCATGTCGTACTATACAAAAAACTCTCCGCGCCGCTGATGGCCCGTTTGCAGGAAGCGGCCGACGTCACGCTGATCGAAAGCCTCGACGCCGGCGGCCTGGCACAGTTGCGCGATGCTCTGCCCACAGCGCAAGGGCTATTGGGCGCCAGCCTGCGTCTGGATGCGAAGCTGCTGGACCGGGCGCCGCAGTTGGAAGCGGTGGCCAGTGTCTCGGTAGGTGTCGATAACTACGACATCGACTACCTGACCCAACGCGGGATCCTCCTCAGCAATACCCCGGACGTGCTTACCGAAACCACCGCCGACACCGGTTTCGCGCTGATCCTGGCCACCGCTCGCCGAGTGGTAGAGCTGGCCAATATGGTGCGTGCCGGCAACTGGAACCAGAACATTGGCCCGCTGCATTTTGGCAGCGACGTGCATGGCAAGACCCTGGGCATTATCGGCATGGGCCGTATCGGTGAAGCCTTGGCCCAGCGCGGGCACTTTGGGTTTGGCATGCCGGTGATCTACCACAGCCACTCACCAAAGCCTGCGGTGGAACACCGTTTTGGCGCCGAGTACCGCAACCTGCCGGACTTGCTCAAACAAGCCGACTTCGTTTGCCTGACCTTGCCATTGACCGCCGAAACTGAAGGCCTGATCGGCGCCAAGGAATTCGCACAAATGGGCCCGGAGACGATCTTTATCAACATCTCCCGAGGCAAGGTGGTGGACGAAGCGGCACTGATCGACGCCTTGCAGCAACGCACCATTCGGGCGGCCGGGTTGGATGTATTCGAGCGCGAGCCGTTGAACCACGATTCACCCTTGCTGAGCCTGACCAACGTAGTCGCCACTCCACACATCGGTTCCGCCACCCATGAAACCCGCGAGGCGATGGCACGGTGTGCGGTGGACAATCTGCTGGAGGCGCTGGAGGGTAAGCGGCCGAAGAATCTGGTGAATCCACGAGCCTGGAAACACTGAATGCTTTGACACTGTAGCCGCTGCCGAGGCACGAGGCTGCGATAAGGGCCGAAGGACCTTCGCCAGTTTCAAGATCCTGACGACTGCTGCGCAGCCGATCGCAGGCTGCGCCAGCGGCTACAGGTGATCGACAGCGATTCTGTAGCCGCTGCCGAGGCACGGGGCTGCGATAAGGGCCGAAGGACCTTCAGTGTTCAAGATCCTGGCGACTGCTGCGCAGCCGATCGCAGGCTGCGCCAGCGGCTACAGGTGATCGACAGCGGTTCTGTAGCCGCTGCCGAGGCACGAGGCTGCGATAAGGGCCGAAGGACCTTCGCCAGTTTCAAGATCCTGACGACTGCTGCGCAGCCGATCGCAGGCTGCGCCAGCGGCTACAGGTGATCGACAGCGGTTCTGTAGCCGCTGCCGAGGTACGGGGCTGCGATAAGGACCGCAGGACCTTCGCCAGTTTCAAGATCCTGACGACTGCTGCGCAGCCGATCGCAGGCTGCGCCAGCGGCTACAGGTGATCGACAGCGGTTCTGTAGCCGCTGCCGAGGCACGGGGCTGCGATCGGGTTGCGAAGCAGCCCCCGACAACGAGCCTTTTCAGATCACAAACCGCGCCACCATCCCATTCAAATCCACCGCCAATCTCGACAGTTCATGACTGGCCACGCTGGTCTGATTCGCCCCGGTAGCGGACTGCGTTGCCAGGTCACGGATATTCACCAGGTTACGGTCCACCTCGCGGGAAACCTGCGCCTGTTCCTCCGAAGCGCTGGCAATCACCAGGTTACGTTCGTTGATCAGGCCGATGGATTCGGTGATTTGCTCCAGCGCCACGCCGGCAGCGCGGGCCATTTCCAGGGTGCTTTGGGTGCGCTGGTTGCTTTGCTGCATGGATTGCACCGCTTCACCGGTACCGTTCTGGATACCGGCGACCATTTTTTCGATTTCCTGGGTCGACTGCTGGGTGCGATGGGCAAGGGCCCGCACTTCGTCAGCCACCACGGCAAAACCACGTCCGGCTTCACCCGCCCGGGCCGCCTCAATCGCGGCGTTGAGTGCCAGCAGGTTGGTCTGTTCGGCAATCGCGCGGATCACGTCCAATACCTTGCCAATATCACGCCCCTGGGTGGCCAGGCCTTCGATCAGCACCGAGGTGCTTTGCACGTCCCGGGTCATGATCTGGATGGCGCTTACGGTTTCCACTACCCGGTCGCGCCCTTCCCGTGCGGCCTGGTTCGACTGCGCCGAGGCTTCTGAAGTCGACACCGCATTGCGCGCCACCTCTTCCACTGCCGCCGTCATCTCATTGACGGCAGTGGCTGCCTGTTCGATTTCGTTGTTCTGTTGCTGCAAGCCCCGGGAGGACTCTTCGGTGACGGCACTGAGTTCTTCAGCCGCAGAAGCCAGTTGCGTGGCAGAGCCGGCTATGTGCTGGATAGTCTGACGCAGGTTGGCCTGCATGGCCGCCAATGCGCCCAACAAACGGGCCGGCTCATCCTTGCCCTCGTCGGCGATGACTTCGGTCAGGTTGCCGCCGGCGATGGTTTGGGCGACCTCCACCGCTTTGCGTAACGGCGTGACGATGCTGCGGGTCAGCAGCCAGGCGAGTAATACAGTCAACACCGCTGCCAGCACCGCCACCGAGATAATGCCGGTGACTGCCGCGTCGTAACTCTCCCCCGCCAGGATGCCGGCGTGCCGGGCATCGGCGTTATTAATGGCAATCAGCTTGTTCAACTGCTCGCCCATCTGATCGGTGCCATCCTTGATCTTGCTGTTAATCAGCGCACGCATATCATCCAACTTGTCTTGGCGCGACAACTCCATCATCTGCGATTGGGCCGCCAGATAATTTTCCAGCGTGCCGACAAAGGTCTTGTACAGCACTGCCTCCTCGGCACTGGCCGGCATCGCGGCGTAGCCGGTCTGGGCTTGCTTGACCTTGTCCACTAGCACGCCGATACGCACTTGAGCTTCTTGCAAGGCTGCCGGCTCCCGGTTGACCAACACCCGGAACGACAGAATCCGTAGGCGCAGCACGTTTTCGGTCATGTTGCCCAAAAAGCCGACACTGGGCAGTTGGTTGGTTTCCATGTCCAGCGATGCCTGGCGGATCAACGTCATGCGGTTGACCGCAAACACCCCCAGCACAATGACAAACAACGCAATGGCCGCAAAACCCAGAAAAGCCCGAGGGGCAATATTCAAATGACGGAGGGACATAGGAGAGCTCTCAGAAGGTGGTGGCTGCATGCATCCCTGCCGCGACACGACCAGCCGGCGTCAACGCGCGTGACTGATCGTTCGGCGCCACTGTTGTCATTGTTGTGGGCCTATGAGAGGTATCGGCAGGACTCGGTATTTAATGCAGGGGCTGGAGAAATATTTCTTCACACTTCTGACAGTGGTCACTTTCTGGCATCCTGCGCCTCCTTTTTCCTACCCGAGCCCGTATTTTGTCTGACGCTCAAGCCCCTCGCCCCCGCTATAAATCCGACCTGATCTACGGCCTGGAAGACCGCCCGCATTTCACCGCAGCGATTTTTGCCGCGTTGCAGCATGTGCTAGCCAGTTTTGTCGGCATCATCACCCCGACGTTGATTGTCGGCGGCGTACTTGGCCTGGAAAGCGAAGTGCCGTACCTGGTGAGCATGGCGCTGTTCGTTTCCGGGCTGGGCACCTTTGTTCAGGCTCGACGCTTTGGCCCTATAGGTTCAGGGTTGTTGTGCCTGCAAGGCACCAGTTTCTCGTTTATCAGCGTGATCCTCAGCGCCGGCTTCATGGTCAAGGCCCGAGGCGGCGGCACCGATGAAATTCTCTCGACGATCTTCGGCATCTGCTTCTTCGCGGCGTTTATCGAAGTGGTGCTCAGCCAGTTCATTGGCAAGTTGCGCATGCTGATCACGCCGGTGGTCACCGGTACCATCATTACCCTGATGGGCCTATCGCTGATCAAGGTGGCGGTCACCGACATGGCGGGCGGCTATGGTGCCAGCGACCTGGGCGCGGCCGGTAATATGGGGCTGGCGGCGCTCGTGCTGCTGACCATCGTGGTGCTCAATCGCTTCAACAACCCGTTCCTGCGCCTGGGCTCGATCGTGATTGGCCTGACCCTGGGCTTCGTGGTCGCCTGGTGGCTGGGCCGCGTGGATCTTGCGGCGTTGCCTCAAGTGCCGTTGATCAGCGTACCGGTGCCGTTCAAGTACGGGTTTTCCTTTGACTGGGTGGCATTTATTCCGGTGGCCGTGATCTTCCTGATTTCCCCGCTGGAAGCCGCCGGTGACCTGACCGCCAACTCGATGATTTCCCAGCAGCCGGTCAAAGGCCCGCTGTACATCAAGCGCATCAAGTCCGGACTGCTGGCCGACGGCCTCAACTCGGCAATGGCGGCCACCTTCAACAGCCTGCCAATGGTGACGTTCGCCCAGAACAACGGCGTGATCCAGCTGACCGGCGTGGCCAGCCGTTACGTGGCGTACTTCATTGCAGGGCTGTTGGTCCTGCTTGGGTTGTTCCCGGTGATCGGCGCGGTGTTGCAGTTGATGCCCAAGCCTGTACTGGGCGGCGCCACGCTGATCATGTTCGGCACGGTGGCGGTGGCCGGGATCAAGATCCTCGCCGAAGCCGGCCTGCATCGGCGCAACGTGCTGATCGTGGCGATTTCCCTTGGGATGGGCCTGGGTGTGGCGGCGGTGCCGGAAGTGCTGCGTGATCTGCCCAAGGCGCTGCACAACATCTTCGAGTCACCGATCACCGTCGGTGCGTTCTGCGCTATCGTGCTGAACATCTTCCTGCCGGAAGAGTTCATAGAACTGGAAGAAGATGAATTTGATCCGGAAGCGGCCACCCTCAAGGTGATGCAAGACCCGGACGTCACGAAATAGGAACCCTTTATGCGCAGATTCGCTGGCCTGACCCTTTCACTGCTGCTGCTCACCTTGAGCGCCTGCGCCCTGTTCCCCAATCGCGACCCGGTGAACATCAACGTGGTGGGCATCGAGCCGCTGCAAAGCCAGGACCTGGAAGTGCGTTTTGCCGTGAAGCTGCGGGTGCAGAACCCCAATGAAACGGCGATCGACTACAACGGTGTGGCCCTGGACCTGGAGGTCAATGGCCGACCGCTGGCGTCGGGGGTCAGCGATCAGCAGGGATCCATCCCGCGGTTTTCCGAGACCGTTCTGATGGTGCCGGTGAGTGTTTCAGCGTTTTCCGTGTTGCGCCAAACCCTGGGCCTGAGCCAGACCCAGGGTTTGAACAACTTGCCCTACGTCTTGCGCGGCAAACTGGCGGGCGGGCTGTTCGGGACCATGCGCTTTGTGGATCGCGGCACCCTGGACCTGCCGAACGCCGCCGCTACCTGGTAGTCACACCTTGTAAACATGGAGGGCCCTGCACCATGGACGCGCAACCAACGCTGTACACCGAACGCCTGATTCTACTTCCGCTGACCCTCGACGATGCCGAGGGTATCCAGCAGCACTTCCCTCATTGGGAAGTAGTGCGTTACCTCAATGCCCAGGTGCCCTGGCCCTACCCGACCGATGGTGCCCGTACCTACCTGGAAAAGATCGCCTTGCCAGCGATCGCCCGGGGTGAGGAATGGCACTGGTCGATCCGCCTGAAAAGCGCACCGGAGCAACTGATCGGCAACATCAGCCTGATGGACGAAGTCGACAATAACCGTGGGTTCTGGCTGGGGCCACAGTGGCAAGGCCAGGGGCTGATGGCCGAGGCCAGTGCGTCGGTGACCGACTATTGGTTCAAGGTACTTGAACGGCCTGTGATGCGGGTACCCAAGGCAGCGCCGAACACGGCGTCCCGCCGGATTTCCGAGCGTACGGGGATGCGTTTGATCAGGAGTGACGAAGGCCAGTTTGTCGAAGGCAATTTCCCACGTGACATCTGGGAAATCACCCGCGAGGAATGGCTGCTCAGTCGCTGATAAACCGTACGCCCGGCTTGGCCCGCTCATCCACGGTCAGCTCAAACACATCCGGCCGGGCGTAGTGGCCAACCACGTCGTAGTCATACCGTGCCCGCACCAGGTCATCGGTATCAATTTGAGCCGTGAGCAACCCCGCCCCACCGAGCAAAGGCCCGGCCAGAATGTCGCCCATCGGCCCGACAATCACACTGCCACCGGCAATCAGCGGACGCTCGGCGGGCCAGTTGGCAACCTCTACGCCCAATGCCTCGGGTGACGCCTGAACCTGGCAGGCACTGACCACAAAGCAGCGCCCCTCATGGGCGATATGCCGCATGCTGACCTGCCACATTTCCCGCTCATCCACCGTTGGTGCGCACCACACCTCCACGCCCTTGGCATACATCGCCGTGCGCAACAGAGGCATCATGTTTTCCCAGCAAACCGCGCCACCAATGCGTCCCACCGCGGTGTCGATCACAGGCAGGGTGGAGCCGTCGCCCTTGCCCCAGATCAGCCGTTCGGTGCCGGTAGGCATCAGTTTGCGATGCTTGGCCACCAAACCGCCCTGAGGCTCGAAATACAGCACCGTGCAGTACAACGTGCTGCCACAGCGTTCGATCACACCCAGTACCAGGCTCGCACCGGTGCGTGCCGACAGGCCGGCCAAGGCGTCAGTTTCGCTGCCCGGCACGTCGATCGCATTGGCGAAGTAGCGGGCAAACGTTTCACGACCTTCCGGCAAACGGTAACCCAGCTGCGTGCCAAACCCTTCGCCTTTGGGATAACCGCCGAGCAGGGCCTCAGGCATCACCACTAATTGCGCACCGCTGTGGGTGATGGCGTCTTCGTAGGAAAGGATCTGCTCCAGGGTTTCACCCTTGCCGCCGGGCAAGGAGCCAACTTGCAAGGCAGCCACAGTAGAGAGGGGCATCGGGGTCACTCCGAATCAATGGGGGTTGCCCATTCTCCGGCCAACACTGATCATGAATAAAGCCCACCTCGCTGCTAAATGATATGAGCCAAATGAATATCGCCCAAGTCGATCTCAACCTGCTGAAAGCCTTCGAAGCCCTGCACGATGAGTCCAGCGCCAGCCGTGCGGCACTGCGTCTGGGCGTCACGCAATCGGCCGTCAGCGCAGCCTTGCGGCGTTTGCGCGAGCTGTATGGCGATCAGTTGTTTGTGCGCACTGGCCGAGGCCTGGCGCCCACCTTGCGGGCCAATCAATTGAAACCGGTGATCAGCGAAGCACTGGATCGTTGCCGGCAAAGCCTGGCGATGGTCGATCCTCACGGCAGTCATTATCAGGGGCGTTCGGTAGCGCTGGGTTTATCCGATGATTTCGAGATTGCCTATGGCCGGCGCCTGATCGAGGAAATCGCCCGGCGTGCACCGAAGCTGCGGGTGATCTTCCGCCAGACCCACAGCCAGATCGTCGCCAATGCCCTGCTCGATCGCACCCTGGACCTGGCAATCACTGCCGGTGGCTTCGCTGAACGGCGACTGAGCCGGCAGGTGCTGGGGGAAGGTGATTATCAGTGCCTGGTGGACCCCGGCAGTGTGGAGCCCGGTCAGCAGAGCATCGGCCTTGACGAGTTCGTCGAGCGTGAGCATGTGTTGGTGTCGTCTGGCGGGTTTATCGGGATCACCGATGAAGGGTTGGCTGCGCTGGGTTTGAGTCGCCAGGTCTGCGCCTCAACCACACACTTTGCGGCCCTGCCGTTCCTGCTCAAGGGCAGCCAGGCGGTGGCGACCATTCCCGGGCACGCGGCCCAGGCCATCGCCCGAATGACCGGTTTGACGGTACTGCCGTGCCCTCTGGCATTACCGCGTTATCCGGTGGAGCTGGGGTGGCGCACCCAGGCCCAGTTGGACCCGTTGCTGCTGAAGGTGCGCGAGGCCGTGGTTGCCTGTTTTACTTGGCCGCCATCAGTCGATTGACTTCACTGCGCACCATGTTGGCAAATTCCGGCGGCGACATGCTGTCCAGCTCTGAACGTACCCACTCGGACCACTTGCCCTTGCGCTTGGCGCGTTCGCCAAACAAGCGTGCACCTTCGCCCTTGGCCTTGCCCAGATTGCTTTGCCACAGGTCATACAGACGGGACTTTTCATCTTCAAGCGCGGCGCGCTCGGCTAGGGGCTTGTTGGCCAGATTGAAGCTCATGTGGAGTTACCTGCTGCGTAAATAGGTGACATCTTACACTGTAGGTGGAAATGTCTGAGTTCGGATTTATTATCAGATGAGCAACGGCGCGAAAAAAACTGCAACTTTTGCCGCGCTCCCCGACTCCATTGTTCATCGCCAAATACACATCTAGCAGGAGTTATCCAATGGCCCGTAAAACCGCCACCCAAGCCGCGCAAGCGGTCGAAGATCAAATCAAGGATCAAGCTTTCAGTGAACTTCAGGCGCTGATCGAGGAGTCGGACAAACTGCTCAAGAGCAGCGCCAGCCTGGTGGGCGAAGAAGGTGAAACCCTGCGTGAGCAGGTGGCGATCAAACTCAAACAAGCCCTGGACTCTGTCTCCAGCGTGCGCGAGCGCAGCAAGCCGGTGGTGGATGCCACCGAGACTTACATCGGTGGCCACCCATGGCAGACCGTGGCCATCTCTGCAGGTTTCGGCCTGGTGGTAGGCCTGTTGCTGGGTCGTCGCAACTGAAGCCCTGGAGAGGGGCTTGCCCCTCTCCCTCATCAACTTTGTGCCAATACTCGCAACCGACTCAACTCTTCACTATCGATAGTAATTCCCTCTACCGCTGCCTTTGCCCGTGAGCGATGGCGACGGTCCCCAGGTAAACGCTTAAGCCCCGCCGCATGCATCTGCCGCACCAATTCCTGGCTGCGCTCGGCAAAGTTCTGTCCGGCGGTTTTGCTCGGGTCGATCACAATCAGCAACTGGCCTGTCCAGGGCGTCTTCGCGCCGGGGTGATTGGACCAGTCGAACTCAAAAGAAAAATGACCGCCCGTCAACGCTGCCGCCAGCAACTCAACCATCATCGACAACGCCGAACCCTTGTGCCCGCCAAACGGCAACAACGCACCGCCTTCGAGGATCGCCTTGGGGTCCTGGGTCGGTTGCCCCAGGCTATCGACACCGGTTCCCGGTGGTACGCGCTCGCCCTTACGCGCCGCAATCTGCACGTCGCCATGGGCGATGGCACTGGTGGCCAGGTCAAAGACAATCGGTGGCCCATCGGCCCGTGGCGCCGCAAAGGCAATGGGATTGGTGCCGAACAGTGGTCGGTCGGCGCCATGGGGTACCACGCAGGTCATGCTGTTGACCACGCTGAGGGCCACCAGCCCTTCTTCGGCGAACGGTTCAACATCGGGCCACAGTGCAGCAAAGTGATGGGAGTTACGGATAGCCAGCACGGCGATCCCGGCGCTGCGGGCTTTTTCAACCAATAACGGACGCGCTGCGGCCAATGCCGGCTGGGCAAAACCATTGCCGGCGTCGACCCGGACAAAGCCTGCAGCGACATCCTCGACCACCGGCACCGCAGCACCATTGACCCAACCACTGTTGAGGGTCGACACATAGCCCGGAATGCGAAACACCCCATGGCTATGAGCACCATCGCGTTCGGCGCGGGCGCAGTTGTCGGCCAGCACGCCAGCGACCTCAGGTGAGGTGCCATGGCGGATGAAAATTTGCTTGAGCAAGGCAACCAGTTCAGTGAAAGCAATCGTCTGCGATGCATTCACCACAGTAAAGGGTGTGGCTGACATCTGAAGCTCCAGTGTAATTATTGGAGGGGGCTACAGCCTGCTGGGTTCAGCCTCTTGATTAAACAACGCGGAGCGAGTGGCCTGTCAACTACCTGTTCTTCTGATGAGAGGCCTGCCCACGCCTAGGGCAGGCAGGTGAGGCATTTTCTGTCGGAATCAGTCCTTCTGGTCCCGCAGCACATTGCCGGAGGCGCCGTCGATGCGGAACTCGTAGACCACACCATCGGACTTGCGCCCTTCCCCTTCCCAATAACCGTCGTTATCCGCCTCGATCTTGTAGATCTCGACGTACCCGGCCTTGGTCTTGGCGGTCTCAATCGCTTTTTCAATGGTGATCCAACCGGCACCCGGGCGATCAGCCAGGGCAGCGCCTGCACTGAGCAAGGTGGTGGCAGCAATCATGGCAGCTAAGGTTTTCTTCAACATTTTCGTACTCCATTTAAACAAAGACAGACACGGTTCCTGTGTTTTAGGGCGTGGTGTTTAAGAAATAGTTCCAATTGATGGGCAATTGCCATGACTGCTGTTCTCGTCACGGGGTCGTGAAGGTTAGAATGTAGGAAATCAGGATGAACCAATGACCGAACAGTCCCTTTCAGAAGCCGAATATGACGCTATCACCGAGGCCGCCGCGCACTGGTGCATGCGTCTGCACGCCTCTGATTGCACGACTGCCGAACGTCAGGCGTTTACACAATGGCACGACGCCCATCCACTGCATGCCTTCGAGTACGCAGCGATGCTGGAAATCTGGGATGTCGCCGATCACTTGCCGCGTATTGAAACCACGCCAACTCCGGTCGTTGTGCCATTCAAGCCACGTAGCCGGTTACGCACTTATGCGGTCGCCGCAGCTGTCTGCCTGGTTGCCTTGCCCCTGGCCGCTTTCACCGGCTGGGAAGCCGGTTGGTTGCCCAGTTCCTATCAGCACATTGAAGCCGAGGGCGGCCTGCGCCAGGTCACACTGAGCGATGGCAGCCAGGTGGAATTGAACCTGGGCACCGAGCTTGTTTATAGCAACTACAAAGACGAACGCCGAGTGACTCTTCGCAAGGGCGAAGCCTTTTTCAAGGTTAGCCATGACGCCGGACACCCGTTCGTGGTCCGGGCTGGCGAAGGGCGTATCCGTGTGACGGGCACCCAATTCAACGTCTGGAAATACGAAGACCAAGTACGGGTTATGTTGTTGGAAGGCTCGGTGCAAATTGCCAGTGACGAGGCCCACAGCGGAGCGCGGCTGTCACCCGGCATGCAGGCCAGTTATAACCGCGGCGACACCAGCCCCAAGGTCAAGCCGATTGACCCTGACGACACCGCCCTCGCCTGGCGCGATGGAAAACTGATTCTCGACAACCTGGCCCTGGCCGATGCCCTGCCGCTGATCAACCGCTACCTGAATACACCGGTGATGCTGGCCGACGCCAATACGGGTGCCATTCGTATCGGCGGGATCTACAACCTCAACGAAGTCAGCAACCTCGTCCCCTCCTTGCCCAAGGTCCTGCCGGTCTACCTGACCCTGAACCAGGACGGCAATCCGGTCCTCAATTCGATACCGCAAAAAACGCCCAAAGGCTGATCACCAACACTTGGCGCCGGGGTCCCGCGCGCTTTGAAGTGTCCACTTTTGAAACACCCATCTCGTCTGAATCAATGGCCCGCTGCGGCATCACCGGATTGTCATCCAGAGTGCTTCATTTCTGAGACAGGCGTGGGCATATGTGGCTGACAGGATCATGGCCAGCGCGCTGTTTCAGGCTTGATACACATCATTTGCCTCCCGCCCTCCCGTATCGTTCAACCAACTGAATACAAAAGAAAAATTAAAAGCGGCACAGCTTCTGCTCTGTTCCTGATAACGCTGTTTAGGGTCAGCGTTACAAAACAAGGAATGCTGCCGTGATCACCTTCACTCCAGGCTCGATGAGCCTCCTGCTGATCAGCTGTGTACTCATCAGTACCGCTGCGTTCGCCGCCGGTGACGGGATCATCGTGATCCAGCGCACGGTACAAGGCCACATGGCCGGCCGCTCCCCTGGTATTGACCCCAATCCAACCACCGTCAGCGCCAATCCTTCCGTACAAGTGCTGCGCGCTACCAGTGGCGAACTCAGCGATAACGATATCGCCGGAGTCGCCAGCGGTTCCAGCATCACTCACGCCATCCTGCCCAACGGTAACCTCCCCGGCATGAACACAATCCAGGCCGCCAGCACCTCGGGCCTTGGAGGTTCAGCCATTGGGCACAGCGGTGGCGGGTCAAGCATGGCCGGGCAAATCAACGGTTCAATTCAGCGCGGCATGACGCCCCTTAACAACATCAGCAACATGATGGGAGGCCAGTGATGAATCGTTCCTGGCTGATCCTCGCGCTGCTGGGCTGCTCATCGGTCATGGCTGGCAGCGACAACAAGGCGCAGATCGATAACTCAGGCCAACAGTATGGCGGCGTCGCCTCGGTCAACCAGGCCGCCGGCAACCAGCAACAACAGATCAACAGCCGATCCATTACGGTCGGTGGCCAGTCCAGTGGCGCTCTCACCCAGAAACTCGACAGCAAGGCCGATCCTTCCCTGAATGCCAAGGCGGCGATCCAGGGCTCTTCTTTCAGCAATGGCAACGGAGTACTGGGCGTCAACCAGTCAGCCGGTGCCAACAACCAATCGATCAATGCCGTGCGGATCAGCATCAATGCAGGTCCCCTAGGCATCGACGACAGCGTCCTGTCACAGCAAAACGTGGCGCTGTCACCAAACTCAGGCCCCACCTCCACCACTGGCAGCCGCCAGGTCGTTACCAGCGACCAGGCCTTCACCGGCAGCCGAGGAGTGGTACAGGTGAACCAGAGTGCCGGGGTGGGGAACCGAGTGGCTAACACCCTGAACCTGCAGCTCAATTGATACCCGAGCTGTTCGCTGGACCGCACCAACACTTAACCCACAATTAGAAGCAAGGAGATACACCATGAAACCCACAATGGCTCTTAAACCCCTGGTTTTTGCTCTAGCTGCGCTCATGGCTGTTGCTGCACAAGCCGGGGGCGGCGGTGGCTGGCACCCTCAACCTCAGCCAAGCGGAACCGTGGCTGCGGTGGTGACTGATACACAAGTGAGCAAGGACAACAAATTCACCGACGAAAAAACCGAAAACAATGCCTCTGCCAACGGTTCACTGAACGGCAGCAATGGCAACCTGGGCGCCAACGTGGCCTCTGGCTCCGGTAACCAGCAAGACAACGCGGCCGCCATTGCCAGCAGTGCCGGCGATGCCTTGACGGTGTTTGCCCTGGTGGATGTGTATCAAGAAAGCAAAGACAACAAGTTCAATAACGAAGGGACTCGCAACAACGCGTCCCTCAACGGCTCGCTTAATGGCAGCTCCGGCAATGCCGGCGCTAACGTGGCAGCCGGTACCGGCAACCAACAGAAAAACAACCTGGCAATCGTGACCTCCGACGGCAAGTCGCTGGCCGCTGTGTCGAATACCGATCAACAGGCACTGGCCAACGTCTATACCAACCAACCTGCTGGCCACGGCGGCTATGGCGGCGCGCAAGTCGTCACCAACAACGCCAGCCTGAACGGTTCGGGTAACGGCTCCTCGGGCAACCTGGGTGTCAACATCGCCGCAGGTGCCGGTAACCAGCAAAGCAACACCCTGTCTCTGGGTAGCGGTTGCACCCAGTGTGCAGCAAACGTTCGCTTCTGATCCAACGGGGCCTTGGCAACAAGGCCCTTTCTTATTCCAGTGTCCAACAGGTCATTCGATCATGCGGATCATCGCCCTCACCCTCCTGCTGCTGTTTGCCGGCCCGGCCTTGGCCGCGCAAATGGCGATTGCCATGCCAGGTGGCCCGGTGATCTACAAGAAGGTCGAGAGCATCCGTGAACGGCGCTTTGCCAACCTGGTGGAACAGAAAACCGATTTCAGCTGCGGTGCCGCAGCACTGGCGACCATCTTGCGCCAGGCCTATTGGATGGATGTGGATGAAGACCACGTCATCAAAGGCATGCTGGTCAATGCCGATCAGGACCTGGTACGCACCCAGGGCTTTTCCATGCTGGACATGAAGCGCTACCTCGAAAGCATCGGCATGCGCGCCCGGGGTTACCGGATTGGGCCTGACACCTTGATCACCGTGAGGATTCCAGTGGTGGTGCTACTGGAAATCCGTGGCTACAAACACTTCGTGGTGATGCAGCGGGCCGACAAGGATTGGGTCTATATCGGCGATCCGGTGCTGGGCCATAAGCGTTATTCGAAAGACGATTTCGTCAAAGGCTGGAATGGCATTGTGTTTGCGATCTTGGGTGAAGGCTACGACAAGGCCAACGTCCTGCTCGCTTCGCCCACGCCCTTGACCGCGAAAAACAAGCTGAACGAGTTCAGCCCGGTCCGTGATTCAGAGCTGATGGACTTCGGTTTTATCCAGAGCGACTTCTTCTAGAAAGCGCCATAAGGAGCAGGACGCTCCAGGAGCACACCATGAACACTTTCCGTTGGCTGACGGTCATGTGCCTGGCAGCCACGATGCCAGTTTATGCCTCAACGGTGTTCAAGCCGATTGAAATGAAGGACTCGGAACTGGCCCAGTTACGCGGGCGCTACGTCATGCCCGGACGGATCATCAGCTTCGGCATCGTCATGAGCAGCACTTGGACCAATGCGGCGGGCGACAGTATTACCGGCAAAGCCAGCATGCAGCTCGACTCGTCCACCATCACCCCACAATTTTATGTGCAAACCACCGGCAGCTCGGGCAAGGGCCCGACGCCAAATACGGGTACCGGCACCGTGGTCGGTGGCGCAGGCCTGGGCAGCGGCCAGGGCGTGACTCAAAGCGTACGCGCGGCCGGCGATGGCAACACGGCCTACAACAATGTCGGCATCAAAGTCAGCGATAACGGCCTGGCACCGGCGAACATCGTGCAATCCGGACAAGTGCTGGTGAGCGGCGGCACCATCATTGGCGATAGCGGCGCTGGTCGAGTCAGCGTCTCCGCCACCCATGGCGGCCTGCAAATGGCCATTCAGGCCAACCAGAACCAAGGCAACAGCGTGCAGCAGATCGGCGGCGGGAGTGTCCTGCAGGGCACGGTTTTGCAAGGCAACAGCAACTTCGTCAACAACATGACCCAGCTCAATGTGGTCCTGGGAAACAACAGCCTCGGCAACGCGGCCCTCAATTGCAATTTGGATCAACTCAAGAACCTACGCTCAATGGGTTATTGAACTACGCTGAGCCTCGACACCCACGTACTAGAAAAGGACGGCTTTCATGCCTCGATCATTATCGCTACGTGCGGTGGTCTGTTTAAGTACACTCCTGCCCGCAAGTTTGTTATATGCCGCACCGGACGCCGATATCGAAGCCCTCAAGCAGCAACTGATGGAGCTTAAACAACGTTACGAGGTGCAGCAAAAAGCCCTCGCTGTCCTTGAACAGCGCGTGCGTCAGGTGGAGGATCAGCCGGCGGCACCAACGCCCAAACGCTTGGCCAAATCCCCCGCAGATTTCCAGAAAGGCCGATCTACCGTGGCCGCCAGTACTTCCGGCGCCGCCGGTGGCAGTTCCTACGGGCAATCCCTCAAGGACGACTCGGCCCCCGCTCAAAGCGTGAGCAATCTGTATAACGAGGCCAGCGGCTTCTTCGGCAACGGCAAGTTCAGCTTTGAAACCGGCGTCACCTATGCCCGCTACGATGCCCGTCAGTTGACCCTCAACGGCTTTCTGGCGCTGGACTCGATCTTCCTCGGCAATATCAACCTGGACCGAATCAAGTCTGATAGCTGGACTGTCGACCTGACGGGACGCTACAACCTCGATAATCGCTGGCAGTTCGATGTGAACGTGCCCGTGGTGTATCGCGAATCGACCTACCAGTCCGGCGGTGCCAATGGTGGCAGCGGTACGGCGACCTCTGAAGAGTCGGTCAGTCGCAATCCGACCATTGGCGACGTCAACTTTGGTATTGCCTACAAATTCCTCGACGAATCAGCCAGCCTGCCGGACGCCGTCGTTTCGTTGCGGCTCAAGGCGCCCACAGGTGAAGACCCGTTCGGTATCAAACTGGTGCAATCCCCCAACAACACCAACCTGTATGTGCCGGAGAACCTGCCCACCGGGAACGGTGTCTGGTCGATCACCCCCGGCATTTCGCTGGTCAAGACCTTTGACCCGGCGGTGTTGTTCGGCTCGCTGTCCTACACCCATAACCTTGAAGAGTCCTTTGGCGACATCAGTTCCACGGTCAATCAAAAGGTCCCCGGCAAAGTGCGGTTGGGTGATAGCTTCCAGATCGGCGCCGGCGTGGCCTTTGCCTTGAACGAAAAGATGAGTATGTCGTTCTCGGTCTCCGACCTGGTGCAACGCAAGAGCAAGCTCAAGCCTGACGGCGGCGACTGGCAGTCGGTGGTATCCAGCGACGCCAACGCCGGTTACTTCAACGTCGGCATGACCATCGCCGCGAGCGACAACCTGACCATCGTGCCCAACCTGGCCATCGGGATAACGCCGGATGCGCCGTCCTTCAGCTTCAGTCTTAAGTTCCCTTACTACTTCTAACCCCGGCAAAAGGAAAAGCCCCGTAACGATAAGAGTCGTTACGGGGCTTTGTTTATCCACCCTAGCGGATCTGGTGTTTGTGCAGCAACCGGTAGAACGTCGGCCGGGACACCCCCAGCACACGGGCCGCGACACTCAGGTTGTCGCTGTGCCGGTTGAGCACATCACACAGCGCCTGGCGTTCAGCACGGTGCTTGTAATCTTCCAGGGTAGCCATTGGCAAGGCGATGGACTGGTGGCTTTGCAGCCCCAGATCCATGGCTTCGATCTGCCGCCCTTCGGCCAGGACCAGACCACGGCGTACCCGATTGGCCAATTCCCGCACATTGCCCGGCCAGGCATGTTTACCCATGGCCACCAGCGCGTCCTCGCTGAAACTGCGGGGACGGCGGCCGGTTTCGCGGCTGTAGAAATGGGAAAAATGATTGGCCAGCATGCCTACGTCACCGTGGCGTTCACGCAGGGGCGCGGTCATCACCTGCAGGACGTTGAGCCGGTAATACAAATCTTCGCGAAAGGTGCCCTTCTCAATCGCAGCTTCCAGATCGACGTGGGTCGCTGCCAATACCCGTACATCCACCGGAATCGGCAGGCTGCCCCCCACCCGCTCAATGTGCTTTTCCTGGAGAAACCGCAGCAGGTTGGCTTGCAACTCCATGGGCAAGTCGCCGATTTCATCGAGAAACAAGGTACCGCCATGGGCCGCCTCGATCCGCCCGATCTTGCGCTGGTGCGCGCCCGTGAACGCGCCCTTTTCATGACCAAACAGTTCGGACTGGATCAGATGCTCGGGAATCGCCCCGCAGTTGATTGCCACGAAGGGCTTGGCATGGCGCTGGGATTGCCGATGCAAAGTTCTGGCGACCAACTCCTTACCGGTGCCGCTATCGCCCCGAATCAATACCGGCGATTCGGTGGGCGCCAGTTTAGCCAGCAGTTTGCGCAGTTCGCGGATCGGCCGGCTGTCACCCAGCAGCTCATGCTCCTGCTGATCCACCTGGGTATTGCCCTGGCCCCGTAGCCGTGCCATGCCAAAGGCGCGACCCAAGGTCACCTGAACTCGGGACACGTCGAACGGTAGCGTGTGAAAATCGAAGAACCATTCGCAGACAAAGTCTCCGACGTTTTGCAGGCGCAGCATTTCCGGACTCAGCACGGCAATCCATTCGGTGCCGCTGCGACTGATCAATTCCTTGACTGCTTCGGGTCGGCTCAGGTGAAACGGCTGCAGGCGCAGTAGCCCTATATCACAGGAGCGGTCGCCGACGGCTTCCAGGGCACAACTGTCCACATCCCACCCCACCGTGCGTAAACCGGGCAGTAACCGATGGCAATCATCGCAGGGATCGACCACAAGCAGGCTACGTTGGGCAGGTGTAACGACCATGACTATTCCTTGGCGTCAAAATCACTAAAATTATTTAGAAACAGTAGGTTGGGAATGCTGTCGGTAACCCTAGCAAGATCTTGACGCGGGCTTGTATCGTTTGGCTATAAAGCTGTCAAAAAACCGATTTTTTTCGAGATGCGAAAAGCCAGTCCAATCTTTCACCAAACTTTCAAAATCGCGCCTTACATGACCTTAATCACGGAAAGTTGAAAATTGTTGTTCTAACATGTGACCCGCACCCCGCCATCGTGCATCAGTACAAGTACAAGCCGAACGGTAAGCCCAACCGACGGCAGATCATTTGATTGGGCATTTAGCGAGAAGACCCTATGAACGCCCCGCTCCGTATCAACGAAGCACTTTTGATTGCAGACCGCGCCTTCAAACCCTTTCAGTGTGTGGCTTGGGCCCAGGACGGTAATGGCGAACTCAGCCTGGCCGTCATCGATCGGACCAATACCCGCATTGGCAGCAAACAGGTGTCATTCAGTACTTACTCCGATCCGGCACAGTTGGAAGATCTGCTTACTCAAGCGCGTTCCGAACTGAGCAAAGATGGCTACACCCTGCAATCCTGGGACATGCCCAAGTAACACCAGACGAAGTCGAGTCGACGGAACATGTTCCGTCGCTCGACTTCGCGATCTAACGAATTAACAAACCTCTTTCCTGCTACTTGCTGATTAACGTCAAAATAATTCCCCTCGCGACTTGATCTTCTCTTCTCTCTGCGGCACGTTGCGCGCTTCTGCCCAAAGGAGCACCCCATGCCCGAATCAATGGCCAAGGCCTTCACCCACAACTTCCTCGGTCATTCGCCCCGTTGGTATAAGGCCTGCATTCTTGCATTCCTAATCCTCAATCCATTGGTGCTCTGGGTATTCGGCCCGGTGACAGCCGGCTGGCTACTGGTAGCCGAATTCATTTTCACCCTGGCCATGGCGCTGCAGTGCTATCCGTTGATGCCCGGCGGCCTGTTGATGGTTGAAGCATTGCTGCTACGAATGACAACGCCCCAAGCGCTGTACGACGAATTGCTGCACAACTTCCCGGTGATCCTGCTGCTGATGTTCATGGTGGCAGGGATCTACTTCATGAAAGATTTGCTGCTGTTTCTGTTCTCGCGATTGCTGTTGGGGGTTCGATCGAAAGCGCTGCTGGGGCTGATGTTTTGCTTTCTGTCGGCATTTCTCTCGGCCTTCCTTGATGCTTTGACCGTGACCGCCGTGATCATCAGCGCGGCCGTGGGTTTCTATTCGGTGTATCACCGCGTCGCGTCCGGTAATGACCCACGCCAGGACAGCGAATTCAGCGATGACCAACACCTGCCTGCCTTGCACCACGCCGACCTGGAACAATTCCGCGCCTTCCTGCGCAGCCTGCTGATGCACGGTGCAGTCGGCACCGCCCTGGGCGGCGTGTGCACCTTGGTGGGCGAACCGCAAAACCTGTTGATCGGCCATGAGATGGGCTGGAATTTCAGCCAGTTCTTTACCCGAATCGCACCGGTGTCTTTACCGGTGCTGGCTGCCGGCCTGATCACCTGTGTATTGCTGGAGAAACTGCGTTGGTTCGGATACGGCACGCTGTTGCCGGACAACGTACGCAAGGTGCTGGCCAATTACGCCCAAGAGGACAACGCCGAACGCACTCCGCGCCAACGCGCGGCCTTGATCGTCCAGGGGCTGGCAGCGTTGATTCTGATCGCCGGGCTAGCGTTTCATGTGGCTGAAGTGGGCCTGATTGGTTTGCTGGTAATCGTCTTGATCACTGCCTTCACCGGCATCACCGAAGAGCACCGCATCGGCAACGCGTTCAAAGACGCCCTGCCCTTTACTGCGCTGCTGGTGGTGTTCTTCGCCGTGGTGGCGGTGATTCACGATCAACAACTGTTTACCCCGTTGATCCAGTGGGTGTTGGCGCTGCCAGCCGATCAACAACCTGGGATGCTGTTTATCGCCAATGGGCTGTTGTCGGCCATCAGCGATAACGTCTTCGTGGCGACGATCTACATCACCGAGGTCAAACAGGCATTTGTTTCCGGGCACATGAGCCGCGAGCATTTCGAAACCCTGGCGATTGCCATCAACACTGGCACCAATCTGCCTAGCGTCGCGACACCCAACGGCCAGGCGGCGTTTCTGTTTTTGCTGACGTCGGCGATTGCGCCGTTGATTCGCCTGTCGTACGGGCGAATGGTGTGGATGGCGCTGCCGTATACGGTGGTGATGGGATTGCTGGGCTGGTACGCGGTGAGTTACTGGCTGTAAAGGGGGAAAGGAGGCTGCAATTGCAGCCTCCTTGTCATCGGGCTGAAAGAATAAACCGCTCGATCGCTTCCGCCGCACCGTCCTCGACATTACTGCCGGTGACCACCGTGGCTTGCTGCTTGACCACTTCCTCGGCCTGGCCCATGGCTATCGATAACCCGGCCACATGAAACATGGCGGGGTCATTGCCGCCATCGCCGATGGCCGCTGTCTGCTCCAACGGAACGCCCAGGTACGCCGCCAGGGTTTTCAAAGCCTCGCCCTTGTTGGCCTTCATCGCCGTCACGTCCAGGAACACCGGTTGTGAACGGGAGACCTGGGCCACTCCTTTGACCTTGGGTAACAGCTGCGCTTCCAACTCGATCAGCAATTGAGTGTTGGTACTGGCGGCGACGATCTTGTTGACCCGATCCAGATACGGCTCGAAGCTCTCGACCACAATCGGCCCATAACCCAAACCGTGCTCCTCCCGTACCGCCATCGGACCACCTGGATCGCGACGCAGCCAGTCACCGTCGGCAAACAGCCAGACTTCAACGTCAGGCTGTTCAGAAAACAAGGCCAGCGCAATCAGTGCTGCCTCGGCCGGCAGATGATGGGAAACCAACACGCTGCCGTCGGGATTGACCAGCGTACCGCCATTAAAACCCGCTATCGGCACGTCGACGCCCAATGCCTCAGCCTGTTGCAACATGGCCTTGGGCGGGCGCCCGCTGGCCAGGCTGAAGAACACCCCGGCGTCGCGCAGCGCGCGAACCGTATCGATGGTGTACTGACTGAGACTGTGATCCGGATGCAACAACGTGCCGTCCATATCACTCAGGACAAACCGGATGGGATGGCTCGGCGCGTCACTCATCCGAGGCCGTGCCAGGTTCGGCCATCGCGAGCCAGCAACTCATCAGCCGCCGCCGGACCATCTTCGCCAGCCTTGTAGGTTTGAATACCATCGTCTTCTTTCCACGCATCCAGGAATGGCTGCACCGCACGCCAGCCGTTCTCGATGTTGTCGGCACGCTGGAACAGCGTCTGGTCGCCGGTCAAGCAGTCATAGATCAGGGTTTCGTAACCCGTCGACGGCTGCATCTCGAAGAAGTCCTTGTAGGCAAAACCCAACTCGATGTTGGCCATGTCCAGGGTCGGCCCGGGCTTTTTCGCCAGCAGGTCGAACCACATGCCTTCATTGGGCTGGATCTGGATCTTCAGGTAAGTGGCCTTCAGTTCGTCCACCTCAGTGTCGCGGAACTGCGCGTAAGGCGCCGGCTTGAAGCAGATAACGATCTCGGTGTCGCGAATGCTCATGCGCTTGCCGGTACGCAGGTAGAACGGCACACCGACCCAGCGCCAATTATCGATCATCACCTTGAGGGCGACGAAGGTCTCGGTGCTGCTGTCAGGCGCGACATTGGCCTCTTCGCGGTAACCCGGCAGCGGCTTGTCGCCGACAACGCCGGCGGTGTATTGGCCACGCACCGAGTTAGCCCGGGCATCTTCCAGGGACCAGGGGCGTATCGCGCCAATTACCTTGGCCTTTTCCCCACGCACCGCATCAGCCCCAAAGGCAGCCGGCGGTTCCATGGCGACCATCGCCAGCAGCTGGAACAGGTGATTGGGCACCATGTCCCGCAACGTGCCGGTGTGTTCGAAGAAACTGCCACGGGTTTCCACACCAACCGTTTCGGCGGCGGTGATTTGCACGTGATCGATGTAGTGGTTGTTCCAGAACGCCTCGAACAGCACGTTGGAGAAACGGCTGATCAGGATGTTCTGGACCGTTTCCTTGCCCAGGTAATGGTCGATGCGGTAGATCTGCTTTTCGCTCATGACCTTGAGCAGGCAGGCGTTCAACGCCTCGGCGGTGGCCAGGTCGGAACCGAACGGCTTCTCGATCACCACCCGGCGGAACGCCTCGGGGGTTTCTTCCAGCAACCCTGCACGCCCCAGGCGCTGCACCACCTCACTGAAGAAGCGCGGTGCAGTGGCCAGGTAGAACACCGCATTGCCGGTGCCGCTGGCGGCGATTTTCGCCGCCAGGTCGCTGTAGGTGCTGTCATCGAGGAAGTCACCCTGGACGTAGCTGATGCCCTTGGCTAACTGGGCCCATAACTCGGGGTCGAGGGCGTCTTCGGCATTGCCCTTGACCTTGCTGGCGGCCTCGGTGCGAATGAAGTCTTCGAGTTTCTTGGCGAAGTCGGCATCGCTGATGGCGTTGTGATCAACGCCCACAATGCGTAAACCGTCACCCAGCAAACCATCGCGGTTGAGGTTGTACAGCGCCGGCATCAGCAGGCGCTTGACCAGGTCGCCATGGGCGCCAAACAGAAACAGCGTGGTTGGTGGAGCAGGTTCGGCCTTGGATTTCTTGCCGTTGGCGGTCATTTTTTGGAAGTCTCCACATGGCCGCCAAAACCAAAGCGCATGGCAGACAGCATCTTGTCCCCGTAGGTGCTCTGCTGACGGGAACGGAAGCGCGCGAACAACGAGTTGGACAACACCGGTACCGGCACCGATTGCTCCATGGCCGCTTCGATGGTCCAGCGCCCTTCGCCGCTGTCGGCGACCGAACCGGAATAACCGTCGAGCTTGGGATCGACCGCCAACGCATCGGCGGTCAGGTCCAGCAGCCAGGAGGAAACGACGCTGCCGCGACGCCAGACTTCGGCGATATCAGCCACATTGAGGTCAAAACGCTGGTCTACCGGCAGGTTTTCCGAGGACTTGGTCTTGAGGATGTCAAAGCCTTCAGCGAAGGCCTGCATCATCCCGTACTCGATACCGTTGTGGATCATCTTGACGAAGTGCCCGGAACCGGCAGGGCCGGCGTGGATGTAGCCACGTTCGGCACGGTCGTCGGTGGAGGTCCGATCCTTGGTGCGCGGGATGTTACCCAGGCCCGGCGCCAGGCTTTCGAAGATCGGGTCCAGACGTTTGACCGTCTCGGCATCGCCGCCGATCATCATGCAGTAACCGCGCTCCAGGCCCCAGACGCCACCGGAGGTGCCGACGTCGATGTAATGCAGGCCCTTTTCCGACAGGGTTTTGGCCCGACGGATGTCATCTTTATAGAACGTATTGCCGCCATCGATGATCACGTCACCGTCATCCAGCAGTTGGCTCAGGGTTTCAATGGTGTCTTCGGTCGGTGCGCCTGCCGGCAGCATGACCCAGACGGCCCGTGGCTTTTGCAGCCCGGCGACCAGCGCAGGCAAATCGGCGACGCCGGTGGCGCCCTCTTCACTCAGGCCTTTGACGAATGCTTCATTGCGGTCGTAGACCACGGTGGTATGCCCATTGAGCATCAGGCGCCGCGCAATATTGCCGCCCATGCGGCCTAGTCCGATAATCCCCAGTTGCATGTGCTGATGCTCCTTACTACTCATAAATACAAAAAAATGTGTGACATAGTTTATAGCGCAATGAGGCTAATGAGGGTTAGTCCAGAGCGGATTGGCATAGTTTCATGAGAAATAATGGCCACTCTTTCGCCTCTACTGCGGCAAAAGTCACAGTGACCATGAAAAATAAAAAAGTTCCCTTGAGCAAAAAAAGAAATCAGAATTGGCGCCGACTGTTGCTCGACGCTACCAAGAAGTGTCCGAGCACCGCGATGCACCGGCCATTTGCGAGGTAAGCAATGAGCGCAACACATCAGATGACACGCCCGCCACAGACCCTCTACGTCACGATTCGTCGCGATGAACTGCGCCAGCTGAAAGATGAGCGCGACCAATTGCAAGAGGAGGTCTTGCGCCTTCGCGCGCCTGTAGCCGCTGCCGAGGCACGAGGCTGCGATGGGGTGCGCAGCAGCCCTCTCTAGACGCCCCGGCGTATCGCAGAGCCGCCGGCGCAATTGTGTCAGATTTAACTCACAAAGTTTTCACACGCCTTTCTTGATAATCCCGCGCCAAAGGGGCGCCCCCACGTGCGGGAGCCCTCCTGTCGTGCACCTGTGCGCACGGCAACGGTGAAAAATTATCGGATGGAGCGCTGGATGGCGATGTTTAAACGCAGCACTACGTCTGCGAAAGGGTTCGATTGGTCCGGCCTTGGCTGGATGTTCCTGTTTTTCTGGTACTTCTCGGGTATTACCCAATTACTGATCCAACTGACCGGCACTTCCGGCTTCAGCGGTTTCCGCCAGGCGTTCTTCATGAGTGCGCTGTGGCTGGCGCCCATGCTGTTGTTCCCACGGCGTTCGCGCCTGATTGCTGCGTTGATTGGTGTGGTGTTGTGGGCCTGCTCCATGGCAAGCCTGGGTTACTTCTTCATTTACCAGCAGGAATTCTCCCAAAGCGTCATCTTCATCATGTTCGAGTCGAACATCTCTGAAGCGGGCGAATACGCTACCCAATACTTCGCCTGGTGGATTGTCCTGGCATTCCTGGCCCACACCGCCGTGGCAATTTTCTTGTGGACCCGAGTACGCCCGGTCTACCTGCCACGCGGCCAGGCCATGCTGGCCGCCACAGCCATCGTGATTGCCATCATTGGTTACCCGCTGGTCAAGCAGATCGCCAGGACCGACTCCATGGAGCTGGCGATCGACCGCTTCGAAAGCCGGATCGAGCCGGCAGTGCCATGGCAGATGATCGTTGCCTACCGCCGCTACACCGAGCAACTGGACAACATGCAAGGCATGCTGGACAGCGTCAGCAAGATTCCACCGTTGACCAATCTCAAGGACAGCATGGCCGGCCAACCGTCGACCCTGGTGCTGGTGATCGGCGAGTCCACCAACCGCCAGCGCATGAGCCTGTACGGCTACCCGCGCAACACCACGCCGGAGCTGGACAAGCTGCGTGACCAGATGGCGGTGTTCGATAACGTCATTACCCCACGTCCCTACACCATCGAGGCACTGCAACAGGTACTGACCTTCGCCGACGAAGAGAGCCCGGACCTGTACCTCAAGACGCCGTCCCTGGTCAGCGTGATGAAGCAGGCCGGCTACAAGACCTTCTGGATCACCAACCAGCAGACCATGACCAAGCGCAACACCATGCTCACGACCTTTTCCGAACAGGCCGATGAGCAGGTGTACTTGAACAACAACCGCAACCAGAACGCCCGTCAGTACGACGGCGACGTGCTGGAACCGTTTGCCAAGGCCATGGCCGACACTGCCGAGCGCAAGTTCATCGTCGTGCATCTGCTGGGCACTCACATGAGCTACCAGTACCGTTACCCGCCGACCTTCGACAAATTCACCGATCGCCAGGGCGTGCCGGCCGGTGTCAGCGACGATCAGTTGCCGACCTACAACAGCTACGACAACGCGGTGCTGTACAACGACTTCGTGGTCTCCAGCCTGATCAAGGACTACGCCAAGACCGACCCCAATGGTTTCTTGCTGTACCTCTCCGATCACGGTGAGGACGTCTACGACTCCGCAGGCCACAACGTCCTGGGTCGTAACGAAGGCAAGCCAACGGCACCGATGTACACCATTCCGTTCATGGCCTGGGCGTCACCGAAGTGGCGCGAAAGTCATGACTGGAATTTTGCCGGCGACTTGCAGCGTCCCTTTAAGAGCTCGCAGTTGATCCATACCTGGGCAGACATGGCCGGTATCACTTTTGATGAACTGGACCCTAGCAAGAGCCTCATCAACGACAACTTCAAGGCCAGGCCACTGATGATTGGCGATCCTTACGCCCGTCAGCAAAAGCCCTTGATTGATTTCAGCCTCCTGGCACCGAAGAAACCCGACCCGGCCAACGTCGTCGTCAAGTAACCCACACTCACGGGCTTCACCCGCGCAATGCGATGAAGCCCGATGTTGTTTACGCGCAAAGATAATAATTATTCTCGTTTAAAGCTAAAGATCCCCGCCTCCCTTCGTCTTTGAGCCAATGGCTTTTTTTCAAAGACGACAAGGAGTTCGCCGCGATGTTCGCGCCCATCACTCGATCCATGACCCTGACCGCAGGCCTGCTGAGCCTGGCCATGAGCCCGGACTTGCTGGCTGAAACCGAGGTTCGACAAGAAGTCGAAGAGCCTCCAGCGACCCTGGAACTGGCCAGTACCAACGTCACCGCCGACAGCCTCGGCTCCAACACCGAAGACACCGGTTCCTACACCACCGGCGCCATGAACACAGCAACGCGGCTCAACCTGTCGATCAAAGAGACCCCGCAGTCCGTATCGGTCATCACCCGCCAACAAATGGACGACTTCAAGCTGGGCACCTTGACCGAGGTGATGAACCAGACCACCGGTGTTGTGGTGCAACGCACCGACTCCGAACGCTTCAGCTTCTATTCGCGCGGCTATAGCATCCAGAACTTCCAGATCGACGGGATGCTCAATACCTTCTCCGGCTTGAAGTCGGACTCCGACACGATTATCTATGACCGCATCGAAGTGGTGCGCGGCGCCACTGGCCTGACCACGGGCGCTGGCGACCCGTCAGGCACCATCAATATGGTGCGCAAGCGCCCTACCCATGAATGGGCGAGCAAGGTCGGCGTCAGCGGTGGCAGCCATGACAATTACTACAGTTACCTCGACGTCGGGGGCCCGCTGGGCTTCGATGGTCGCTTGCGTGGGCGTACGGTGCTGGCCTATCGCGACAGCAAGTCGTTCCGCGATCGCTATTCGGTTGAACGCAAGGTCGGCTACGGCATCCTTGAAGCCGACCTGACTGACGACACGGTACTGGCAGTGGGTTACGACTATCAGGACAAACAGGTCGAGGGCGCGACCTGGGGCAGCCTGCCTTACTGGAACTCTTCGGGAGGCAAGGCCAATCTGCCACGCCACAACAACATCACTCAGTCCTGGAGCAACTGGCCGCTGACTGACCGTACGACGTTCGCCACGCTGGACCAGCGATTGGCCAATGACTGGCATCTGAAGGCCGCCTACACCCATCGGGAGAGTGAAACCGATGGCAAGGTTTACTACGGTGGCCGTGGCTACCCGAACGCTGATCGCAGCGGGATCGTGGCCTATCGCAGCCACTGGGCGGGCGAAGACAAGATGGATGCGGTGGACTTCAACATCGCCGGCCCTTATTCACTGCTGGGCCGCGAACATGAGGCCATGATCGGCTATGGCCAGGCACGTCATCGTGACAACGAGCCTTACATCATTGACGGCGGCGTACCGGGAGACTACGACAAGATTGCCGACTGGAAGCACCCGATCAAGGTTCCCGAGTTTGCGGATGAAACCACCGACCTCGATGCCAATAACAGCAGCACCTATCAAAAAGCTGGATACGTGGCGACACGCCTGAGCCTGAGCGACGACTGGCATGCGGTGCTGGGTAGCCGTTATGGCAGTTGGAAGACCAGCAGCTCGACTTACAAATACGATGGCAATCGCCAACTGACCTCCGCCCAAACCAGCCGCCAGACCCATAACGACGTCTGGACACCATATGCAGGGTTGCTTTACGACATCAATCAGGACTTCACGGCGTACGTCAGCTACACCGACATCTTCAAACCGCAGACGCAAAAGGACGTAGGCGACAAGTACCTGGAACCGATTGTCGGCAAGAACTACGAGCTGGGCCTCAAGGGGAGCCTGTTCAATGACCGCCTCAACCTGTCCAGCGCCGTCTTCTGGACAACCCAGGACAACGTGGCAGAAGTCGACGACTCCGTACCGCCCGGCCCCAAAGGCGAGGCGTACTACAAGTCCGGCGGCAAGGGCAACAAGGTACAAGGGTTTGAGTTGGAGGCTGTCGGCGAAGTGTTGCCCGACTGGAACCTGACGGCGGGCTACACGTACACCCATTCGGTCAATGGTGAAAAGCAGCGCAACAACACCCAGCAGCCCCTGAACTTGCTCCGCGCCTCCACCACCTATCGCCTGCCTGGCGCCTGGAAAGGCCTGACAGTCGGTGCGGGCCTGAGTTGGCAGAGCGACATCTATGGCTTTGGCAACCGGCCGGTCGGGCGTGACACCACTGGAAAAATCATCACCCAGAGGACCGAGATCCACCAGCAAGCCTACGGCCTGGTCAACCTCATGTCCCGCTACGCGTTCGACAAAAACCTTTCGGCATCGCTGAACGTCAACAACCTGTTCGACAAAAAGTACTACAACAACGTCGGTTTCTATAACGGCGTTTACTGGGGTGATCCACGCACCATGACCCTGAGCCTGGACTGGAAGCTCTAAATCCCACATCTGGTCAAGGGACCCCGAAGTTAACGAAATCGTTAACTTCGGGCCACCCTCACGTTAACTCCCACTTAATACAATTGACCCACACTTCGCCCATGACGCTGATCACGGACGAGGCAGACACCAATCACACTTAATGGGAACACATACGATGAAACTCTCGACTTTGATGCTTGCTGGCCTGATGACCTTAACTTCCGCAGCCGCTTTTGCAGAAGGCGGTTCTGAACGTTCGAAGGAGTTCTACAACAACTTCACGTTCATGCAGGAAAAAAATCACGGCACTATCGAACAGACCGCCGCCGCACAGGCCAAGAAAGTCAATTCAGACGCTATCGAGAAAAATGACACCACGCAACAACCCAACAGCTGATTTCACGAAACACCCTGCGCTATTGCGCTCCGATAGCGAAGGTTTACTTGGCGCCCATTAATGGGCGCTTTTTTTTGACTGTTTTTCAATAAGCTTTCCGCAACATTACAAATAATCCATTCATCACCTGAAATGACTCTTAAGTATTAATATCGCGTTAATGATCAGGGTGCCTGCAGAAGTAGTCAGGAAACATTCAGAATTAATTATAACAGCCTTTTATCCCTTTCTCCTTGTAGGACCAACCGCCTTGTGAAACCAGCCAGTCAGCCTAGCGACCGATCGTCGCACCTGCGCTAAAACCCCGTTTTAGAAGCCTTACCCCCTTGACCCTATAGCTACTTCAAGGCTCAGAATTCTCCTACTTTCGGGACTACAAACCCCGCAACTATTATTATTTCTTCATGTTTTATAGGTGAACTTTCATGCGCATTCTTGTCGTCGAGGACGAGCCAAAAACGGCCGACTATTTACATCAGGGCCTGACTGAAAGTGGCTATGTCGTCGACTGTGCCGCCAATGGTATAGACGCACTGCACCTGACGGCTCAACAACCTTATGAGCTGGTACTTCTTGACGTCAATCTTCCGGCGAAAGATGGTTGGCAAGTACTCGAAGAGCTGCGTCAGAACACCACGACCCGCGTGATGATGTTAACTGCCCGTGGCCGACTGGCAGATAAGATCAAGGGCCTGGACATGGGAGCCGATGACTACCTGGTCAAACCCTTTGAATTCCCCGAGTTACTGGCCCGTGTTCGTACATTGTTGCGACGCAGTGAGCATATGCCGCTGCCGGAAGTATTTCGCGTGGCTGATCTTGAACTTGATCCGCGTCGGCATCGGGCTTATCGCGGCACACGACGCATTGATTTGACCACCAAGGAATTTGCACTTCTGCAAGTGCTGATGCGCCAGAGTGGAGAAGTAATGACCCGCACCCAGATTATTTCACTGGTTTGGGACATGAACTTTGATTGCGATACCAACGTGGTAGAAGTTTCCATCAGCCGCTTGCGGGCCAAGATTGACGACCTGAGCGACCTCAAGCTGATACACACCATCCGGGGCGTCGGTTATGTGCTGGAGGTACGTCAGTGAAGTCCTCCAGCCTGTCGATGCGCCTTGGGTTGACCGTCAGCCTGATGGGCGCAGGCCTGGTGTTGTTGCTGGCAACCCTGGCTTACCTGGCTCTCAACCATGAACTGGATAGCCTGGCGCGCAAGGGCCTGGAAAGCAAGATGGGGCAACTGCTACACAGCCTGACCCAAGACCTGAAGTCCAGCGACATCGCCGCGGCTCCCCATTCAGTGCTGGACCTGGTGATGGCCCATGACAACCTTTACCTGACCATCACGAGCACCGACCCTACTGCGGCCCCGCTACTCAGTGTCGGCGCCCGCTCGCAAGTGCCGTTGCTGACTGACTTTGCCGCCAGTGAAAGCCTCGGTTACCTGAACTGGACCGACAGCACCGGTAATCAGATCCTCAGCGCCTCCAGCCTGATGCGCTTGCGCAACGGCGAGAACGTGCGGGTACTGTTGTCCCTGAATCGCACCGATGATCAGGCCCTGCTCAGTGCCTACCTGCGCTCCACGGTGATTGCCCTGCCTTTGCTGCTGATATTGATCGGCATCGGCGCCTGGTGGGTGGTGCAACGCGGCTTGGCTCCGTTGCAACAGTTCAGTCGCATTGCGGCAAAAGTCACTACTCAGGACCTGACTCATCGCTTGTCCGTGGACAACCTGCCCAGGGAGCTCGGCGAACTGGCCCAAGGCATCAACTTCATGCTGCATCGCCTGGATGGCGGCGTGCAGCAACTGTCGCAATTCTCCGACGACCTGGCCCATGAGTTGCGCTCGCCCATCACCAACCTGATGGGCAAGGCCCAGGTGACGCTGTCCCGAGAACGTCCGCCTGCGGAATACAAGGCAGTGCTGGAGTCGAGTACCGAGGAACTGGAGCGTTTGACGCGGATCGTCAGCGACATGTTGTTTCTCGCCCAGGTCAGCCACCCAGCAGCGCGGGTGGCCTTTGAACAGGTGTCTCTGGAGCAGGAGGCGCGGCGGGTCATGGACCTGTTTGCCTTGAGTGCCGAGGACAAACACCTGACCCTGAGCCTCTCGGGCGAGGGCTCGGTTCATGGTGATCGGTTGATGATTCAGCGAGCGATTTCCAACCTGCTGTCCAACGCCATCCGCCATAGCCCTCGGGCAGCGAGCATTTCGTTGCTGGTAGAAACCCATGCCGACAGCGTGTCGCTGTCAGTGGGCAATCCCGGTGCAGGAATTGCCGCGCAACACTTGCCGCACTTGTTCGAGCGCTTCTACCGCGTCGACAGCAGCCGTGCCCGGGCAGAAGGCGGGACGGGCCTGGGGCTGGCTATCGTGCGCTCGATCATGAACCTGCATCAGGGCCAGACCGAAGTCAGCAGCCTGCAGGGCAGCTTTACCCTGTTCCGGTTGGTGTTTCCCGGCCCTGTCACAGACTTATAAGTACGCCTGCCGCGCCGCCCAGGGCCACCACCAGCCAAGGCGGCCATTTCCAGATCATCAAAGCCAGCAGTGCCAGCAGCATCAAGGCGAAGTCCATTGGTGCCAGGATGCCGGTGGTCCATAAGGGTTGATACAAGGCCGCCAGCAATAACCCCACCACGGCGGCGTTGACACCCGCTAACGCAGCCTGTGCGCGGGGGTTGGTACGTAATACCTGCCAGAACGGCAAGACACCGACCACCAACAGCATTGAAGGCAGGAAGATCGCGAGGACACACACCAGCGCGCCAACCCAGCCGTCGATGGCCGCGCCTAGAAAAGCCGAAAAACTGAACAGCGGCCCGGGCATCGCCTGGGTCGCCGCATAACCGGCCAGGAACGTATCACTGTCAACCCAACCGCTCGCCACCACCGTCTGTTCCAGCAACGGCAACACCACATGCCCGCCCCCGAACACCAGGGCTCCCGAATGGTAGAACCCGACAAAGAGCTGCAGCAGCGTCGCACCAGAGTGCTGCGCCCACCACGGCAGGCCGAGCAGCAAGATCACAAACAGTGCCAGCATGGCGCCCCCCGTTCGCCTTGATACGCCGATGACCAGCGCCTGCTCGTGTCGCATCGTGGAAGGCTTGAGCAAACAGACACCGAGCCCCGCCGCCATGACCATGATCAACACTTGGCTGACCGGTGCCGACCATAGCACCGCCACACATCCCGCCATGATCGTCAGAGCCCAGCGTCGACTGTCAGTACAGAGCATGCGCGCCATCGCCCATACCGCTTGGGCGACAACGGCCACGGCCATGACTTTAAGCCCATGAACCAGCCCGTCTGGCAGGCGACTGCCCCAGGTTGTCAAACCCAGGGATAATGCGGTCAATGCCACTGCAGACGGTAACGTAAAGCCGAACCATGCAGCCAACGCGCCGCGATAACCAGCCCGAGACAACCCCAGGGCCATGCCCACCTGACTGCTGGAAGGCCCAGGTAGAAATTGACACAGGGCGATCAGTTCAGCGTAAGAGGCCTCACTCAGCCAGCGACGGCGTTCGACGAACTCGGTACGGAAAAAACCCAGATGAGCCACCGGTCCGCCAAACGCGGTAAAGCCCAGGCGCAGGAAAATCAACAAGACGCGCCAAGCGCTTTCAGGGGGGTGGCTCTTGGCCCTGGCGGTGGCGATCATGGTCTCAGTCCCTAAAGAGGCTTGCTCCAGAACAGCATACGGCCATAGGCGGGATCGAAGATCGAATCGTCGAAACCGAACTTGCGGTATGACGCTTGAGCCACGTCATTGCCTTCAAGCACCTCCAGGGTGATCTTGCTGCAACCACGTTGACGAGCAATTTCCTCGACCTTTTGCAGCATTTTCTGGCTCAGCCCCAGGCCACGGAATTTGTCCATGACCACCACGTCGTGGACGTTGACCAGTGGCCGACAGGCGAAGGTCGAGAACCCTTCGAAACAGTTGACCAGGCCGGCCGGGACTCCGTTCACAAACGCCAGCACACTGAATGCGTGAGGGCGTTTGGCCAACTCGGCCGGTAGTTGCAGCAGACGGTCGGCGGGCAGTTCCTGACCGCCACCCATTGGGTCTTGTGCGTAATGATTGAGCAACAGGCCAAGGGCCTCGGCGTGTAGAGGGTTGCTGTAGCTGGCTTGCAGCACCAGTATATCTGCGGCGTCCATTTCCTTCCTCGATAACGACTGAACGGGGACGACTTCCCCTCAAAGGGGTCGATTGTAAGCATGGAGCCCGCATTAGATGAAGGAGATTAACTACATACACCTGCGTGAAAGCGCGAATTTACCCCGCAGGGAAGTCAATTTTCTATTGGTTACAGCGCTTTTTCAGACACGGGAGTAGCAAAACGCTGCAGCTGCATTTCCTGCAAGCGGCTCAAGGTTCGGCGAAACGGGAACTCCAGATAGCCCTCGGTATAGAGGCTTTCCAATGCCACCTTGGCCTCGATATACAGCGGCACCTTACGGTCGTAGCACTCGTCCACCAGGGCAATGAAACGCCGGACACTGTCGTCATGCACGGATAACTCGGGCAACTCCCGATCACCGGCATCCACGCGCAAGGCGGCGTCCTCCGTGCCACGCGCGATCCGCCCCGGACGTTTTTGGGCGCTCAGGTTGGGCACTTCTCCCAGCAATATCACCTTGAAGCGATCGCACAGCAGCATGAAGTCCATAGCCGCCAAGGGTTGTTCACACAGATCACAGTAGCGGCACCACAGCACCGTATCGCTGGACCGCACGGCAACGACGCAGCGATAGCCAACGACGACCGGAGCGCTGCTGACGGCCTGCCCATTGCTCAGTTGCCCGAACACCTCGGCCAGCGCCTGGGGCTGGTCGACCCAGTAACGCTGTACCCCAACGCCTGGATGCAGACGGTGATCCTCCCCGCCGTCGACCGCCACCACTTGCATATGCCGTTTGATTGCCTCAATGCCCGGCAGGAACCGGTCGCGATTGAAGCCATCGGCATACAACTGGTCCGGTGGCTGATTGGAGGTGCAAACCATCACCACCCCTTCCTCGAACATCACCTGGAACAGCCGACCAAGGATGATGGCGTCGCCGATGTCGTTGACGAACAACTCGTCGAAACACAACACCCGCACTTCCTGGCTCAGCTCTCGGGCCAGGGCCTGCAACGGATCGTGAGTGCCCGTCAATTGGAACGAGCGCTGATGCACCCAACCCATGAAGTGATGAAAGTGCTGGCGCCGCGCCGGCACCCGCAGCGTCTCGTAGAACTGATCCATCAACCAGGTTTTGCCACGGCCGACCGGCCCCCACAGATACACCCCGGTGACCGGCGTGCGGCCTTGGTGCAAGGCTTCATGGCACTGTTGAAGGGCCTGCACCGCCCGCCTTTGAGCGTCATCGGCGATGAAGCCGTTCTGGGTGATGGCGTGTTGGTACGCGGAGAGTGGCGAGTCGAAAGTCATACGAGGCAGTATGCCATGACCTTGCGCTCCTGTAGCCGCTGTCGAGGTACGAGGCTGCGATGCGTGTCCGCAGGACCGCCGCCCTGGGGCCGCTACGGTCGAGCGCGACCCCGGTCCCATCGCAGCCTCGTACCTCGGCAGCGGCTACACCGCTTACAGGGAAATATCCAGCCGGGAAATCTTCCCGGCCTCGTTCAGCCGAAAGGTGTAGCGCAACTCCAGGGGGCTGCCCGGAAAGCTGCCGGTTATCAGGTTGCTGACCAGCACCTTGCCGGCACGGTGCTGGACGTTCAGCACCTCGACCTTCGGCTGGTAACGACGCCCCGTGTCTTCCATCCAGCGGGCGATGGCGGCCGTACCGACCTGGTGCTCACCTTCATCGAACACATTGGCATCTTCGGCGAAACAGTGAGTCACAGCCGAGGTATCTCTGGCGTTGGCCGCCGCGATGTAAGCCACAATCGCCGGCGCCAGTTCAGGGGTGGGTTGGGACATGCTGGCAACTCCTTGTTGGTGATTTCTGGAGTCATCCTAAAACAGTGTTGTGTCAGTTCTTGTCAGGAGTGAAAGGCCCGGATTCGTTCTGCTCCATCAACTTGCGCCAAGCACGTAACCAGTCACTGCGCCGCCCCGGATAACGCTCGCCCTGGGCAGTCGCGGCGGCAATCCGATCGGTGCGAAAGGTGCGATAGGCGCCGCGTAATTCGCACCAGGCCACGATCACCCGCGCTTCATTGAGAAAGCCCAGGGCCAGGGGCCAGATCAGGCGTTGGCTCGGGGTTTGGCTGGCGTCGGCATAATCGATATGCAACTTGGCCTGGCTGCGAATGGCGTCACGGAACACATTCAGGGGCACTCGGTTTTCCGGGTAACCATACCCCCGCGGGCCCGGTAGCAACGTGGGATTACGCAAGGCTTCCTGGGCGGCAGGGTCCAGTACCGCGGAGATTTTCGACAACGCATTGGCAGCGGCGTGACTCAACACCTCATCACCCCGCTGGTCGACATAACGCAAGCCCAGAACGATGGCTTCGGTCTCGTCAGCATTGAGCATCAACGGCGGCAGGAACAATCCGCTGCGCAACACATAGCCCACCCCGGCTTCACCGAAGATCGGCGCGCCGAGGGCAGTCAATTCAGCGATATCCCGGTAGAGCGTGCGCTCTGAAACCTCCAGCTCCGCCGCCAGGATGGCCGCCGTCACCGGGCGCTTTTTGCCCCGCAAGACTTGCAACAAGGTCAGCAGACGACTGGTTCGCGACACGTTCCTCACACTCCAAAAAGGGAAGTTCGCGCAGCTTAGCAGAGGGCCCTGCCAGAAAGTGTCAGGAGCGAATCGGCTTTTCAGGCGTCTGCTCAGGCACTGCAAAGTCTTCGGCCGCCGCAACGACCTGTGACCTTCAGAGTGGGTCCCGGACACTGTCACTCAAACCATTCGCGGCGCTCATCAAAGGTACGGACGATCAAATCGACTATCGCCTGCACCGCCGCCGACGCTTCGAGCTGGGCATTCAGTGCCATCCAGACTTGCCGTTGCATGGGGGTGTCAAACAGGCCGGGCAACGGCATCAGGCTCCGATCAAACCGACTCATATAGGCGGGTAACAAACCAATGCAGGCACTGCACCGGATCATCTCCAGCATCAGCTCGTAGGTATGCACCTGCACCACTCCGGCCCCGCGCAAGTCGATCTGCGCATTCCAGGGCGCAAACGCCTTGACCTGCCGCTCGGGCTGCCACTGCACCAACAGATAATCGGCCAACCCCTCCAGGTGCTCCGGACGAGCAGTCGCCCGGGAATAGCGCTTGGCCATATGCGGCAGGTAATCAAGGCTGGCCAGGTGTTGCGGTTCACGAATCGCAAAACCCGGACTGGTGGATGTCGCGCCAGGGTCCGACAGCCATACCACCACATCGGCATTGACCGTTTGCAGCGACTGTTGGTTGCTGTCCACAGCGATCACCTCCAACCGTACGCTGGCGTCGCGCCGCAACAAAGCAATCAGGTCACGACTCAGGATGTCATGCAGGATCGGTGCAGCAACCGCGAGGCGCACCAACGGCTGGCTGACTACCTGCGCGATACGCTGTGGGACCAGAACCATCAACTGCGCCTGCAATTGCAGGCCTTCACGACTGAGGGTCAGCGTGCTGCCCTGGTAGGAGAACAGCGTATGCCCTACTGCATCTTCCAGTTGCGCCAGTTGCCGACGTAAAAGGGGTGCGCGGATATTCAGGTGGCGTGCCGCCTGCTTGAAGCAGCCGCAGCGCGCACTGACCAGAAAATATTCGGCCACTCGGGGTTCAACCGTGGCCACCAGGGTCGTCCATGAACGCTGATGACTCGCAGGCGAAATACGCCCTGCCAGCCCCTCGACGCCCGGGGTTTGAAACATTGCCATCAATGACTTCCTGTCGTTGGTATGGGATAGAGTGAGGGCAATTGCGCCCTCACCCCCGTCTGTCTATCAAGCGTGCGCCAGCTCCGCGTCCAGGTTGCCCAAGCGCAACGCATAACCGATACCCTGGTTGGCGCTGAGCAGTTGTACGACAAAATTCTGTTCGGAACGGTTGACCCGCAAGCCGGCCTCTTGCAGGACTTCGGTCAGGCTGTCGGCGCAAACATTGGTGATCAATGCAGGGATGGTCATCGTGAATGCTTTCCTTGTCATGGGCTGAACGATGGCCACCTTGGGTTATCCCAAGGCAGACCTTCATAGGCTAGCCGGAATTTTCCGGTCTGCTCGACCGGGCTAAAAAATTGACAAGGTTTAATCAGAAACGGCCCGTTTCGTGAAAAACGGGCCGTTCGATGGGGACGTTAAGCGAGGCTTTTACTGACCACTTCAAACACATCGCTGGACAGGTCGCCGGAAGCGCGAATCCGCTCCAGTTCGGCCTTCATCAGCGCCTGACGGGCGCTGTCGTATTTACGCCAGCGGGTCAGCGGCGCCAACTGCCGCGAGGCAATCTGCGGATTGAAGGCATTCAACTCGATCACCAGGTCTGCCAGGAAGCGATAGCCTGAACCATCTGCCGCATGGAAGTTGATCAGGTTCTGTCCGGCAAACGCGCCCACCAGCGCGCGAACCTTGTTCGGGTTCTTGATGTTGAACGCCGGGTGCTGCATCAGCGCCTTGACCCGCTCCAGCGCGCCCGGCAAACCGCTGCCGGCCTGGACGCTGAACCATTGGTCCATGACCAGCGGGTTGTCCTTGAAGTTTTCGGCAAACACCGCCAGCGCCTTGGCCTTCTCAACTTCGAACGGCGAGTTGACCAACACCGCCAGCGCCGTCAGGCGTTCGGTCATGTTGTCGCAAGCGTCGAACTGTTCCAGGGTCGCTGCCAGTACTTCGGGCTTGCCGCTGAGCATCAGGTACGACAAGGCGATGTTCTGCAGCGCGCGCCGGGCGAAATGTTCGGCAGCCGCCACGTAAGGCGTTTTCTTGGACAGATCGCGATTGGCCTGGTAACGCAACCACAAGCCTTCGAACAGGCTGTCGGCCAACTGCTTGCGGGCAAATTCACGGGCGGCGTGGATGGCGTCGACGTCAGCCACTTCGCTGATTTCAGCTAGGTAGGCTTCGCTCGGCAGTGACAGCATCTCGGCGACCATCGCCTGGTCTAGGCTTTCGTCGCTCAGCACGCTACGCAACGCGGTGATCAGGCGTTGATCCAGCACCAGCGTCTTGCCTTGTTGATGTTGGCCGATCAGTTCCTGCAGCACCTGCACCGACAATTGCTGGCCGGCGTCCCAGCGATTGAAACCGTCGCTGTCGTGCTGCATGAGGAACATCAACTGATCGCGGCTGTAGGGGAAGCTCAGCTTCACCGGCGCCGAGAAGCCACGCAGCAGCGAAGGTAATGGTTGTTCAGCGATATCAACGAAGGTAAAGGTCTGCTCGGCTTCGATCACCGAAATCACTCGGGACGTAGCGCCCGCCTTCGTTTCACCCGCCAGACGCAGGGCAATAGCGGCGCCTTTGCTGTCCAGCAGACCCAGCTCCACCGGAATCACGAACGGCAGTTTTTCGACCTTGTCCGGGGTTTCCGGGCAGCTTTGACGGAAGGTCAAGCTGTAGGTTTTTGCCGCAGAGTCGTAGGACTCGCTGACCGCCAAGCGTGGGGTGCCCGCCTGGCTGTACCAGCGCTTGAACTGGGTCAGGTCGGCACCATTCGCGTCTTCCATGGCCTTGATGAAGTCGTCGCAGGTCACGGCCTGGCCGTCATGGCGTTCGAAGTACAGGTCGCTGCCTTTGCGGAAGCCTTCGGCGCCGAGCAAGGTATGGATCATGCCAACCACTTCCGAGCCCTTTTCATACACGGTCAGGGTGTAGAAGTTGGAGATCTCGATAAAGCTGTCCGGGCGCACAGCGTGAGCCATGGGGCCGGCGTCTTCGGCGAATTGATGGGTACGCAGGTAGGCCACGTCCTGGATACGCTTGACCGTGGCCGAGTTCATGTCGGCAGAGAAGCCCGAATCACGGAACACGGTGAAGCCTTCCTTGAGCGACAGCTGGAACCAGTCACGGCAGGTCACGCGGTTGCCCGACCAGTTGTGGAAATATTCGTGGGCAACGATCGCCTCGACCCGCTGATGCGCGGCGTCGGTGGCGGTTTCGGCGCGGGCCAGCACGGCGCTGGAGTTGAAGATATTGAGGCCTTTGTTCTCCATCGCACCCATGTTGAAGTCATTGACCGCAACGATCATGAAGATGTCCAGGTCGTACTCGCGGCCATAGACTTCTTCGTCCCAGCGCATGGACTTCTTCAGGCTGGTCATGGCGTGCTGGCACTTGTCGATGTTCTCTGGCTCGACGTAGATACGCAGCGCCACGGTGCGCTCGGTCATGGTGGTGAAGGTGTCTTCGACACACCACAGGTCACCCGCTACCAGCGCGAACAGGTAAGCCGGTTTCATGAACGGGTCTTCCCAGGTCGCCCAGTGCCGGCCGTCTTCGCCAGGACCAGACGAAATCGGGTTGCCGTTGGACAGCAAGACCGGGTAGCGATGTTGCTCGGCGATCACCGTGGTGGTGAACTTGCCCATCACGTCCGGACGGTCGAGGTAATAGGTGATCTTGCGGAAACCTTCGGCCTCGCACTGGGTGCAGAACATGCCGCCGGATTTGTACAAGCCTTCAAGGGCGGTGTTGGTTTCCGGGTGAATCCTGACGCTGGTGTCGAGCGTAAAGCTGTCGTTCGTCGGGTGCAATGTCAGGTGGTTTTCAGTCAATTGGTAGTCAGCCGCCGTCAGTTCGCGGTCGGCCAGGCTGACCGACAGCAACTCCAACTGCTGGCCATCCAGCACCAGTGGCGGCAAGCCGGCGCCACGCGCTGGGTTGCGGCGCATCACCAGTTGCGCATGGACCAGGCTGTGGTCCTCGAACAACTCGAAGGTCAGGTGTGTCTCGTCGATCAGGTACTCGGGCGCCTGATAGTCCTTAAGGTAAATCATCTTCGGTTGTTCGGTGCGCATGCGTCGAATCCTTCTACTGATGCACGGCGAGCTGGTAAGCCGTGTATTTACGAATATTGATAACGCCGGTGTCGAAGATCAGGTATTGGCCCTTGATCCCCATCAGCGTGCCTTCGGCAATCGGGTTCTTGTCCAGGTTGAAGCTGACGATCTTGGTCGGATATTGCTCGATCGGGTAGCGGATTTCGAGTGGTTCGATATCGGTCACCGGCTGAATGGCCTGTAGGCCAAAGCGCTCTTGCAGCCCCAGGAGTCCTTCTGCGCAGGAAGCAAACAGTTCATCGCGTACGTGCTTGAGGTCCACCGCCTGGGCATCACCCTTGAGCAGTGCGCGCCAGTTGGTCTTGTCGGCCACCTGGCTGCGGAACAGGTCTTCGACAAAGCCCGATTGCTGGCGGGTAGAAACCCGCATGATCGGCAAGGCCTGGCTCGCTCCCTGGTCCAGCCAGCGGGTTGGCAACTGACTGGCACGGGTGATACCGACCTTGATCCCCGACGAATTGGCCAGGTAGACCACGTGGTCGGTCATGCAGAATTTCTCGCCCCAAGCCGGATCTCGGCAGGTGCCGGCGTCGTAATGGCAGCGTTCGGGACTCATGATGCACAGGTCACACTGGGCCAGCTTGGTCATGCACGGGTAGCAATAACCCTGGCTGAAACTGGTCTTGGTCTTGCGGCCACAATGGGTGCAATGAATCGCACCCAGATATTCCAGGCGCACGGTAGTGCCAATCAACGGGTTGACCGGCACCTCGGTATCGCCCAGGCGAAAGGCGTATTGAACGGTCGGCTCACCCAACTGCGCCGACATCTTGCTGACTGCACCACGGCCAATCTCAATCAATGGATGGCATCCGACTTGAACAGGATGTTCGGCACCGGCGCCGACTTGGAGGCGCACTCCTGCGGGCCCATGTAGCCGGTGCGCTGGTCTTCCGGCAGGTTCTGCAGTTCCCAGGCGATCACCGCTTGCAGGGACAATTCACGCTGCTCGGCGGTGAGCTTGCGGCCATCGGCCCATTTGCCGATTTCCACGGCGAGCTTGAGGCTCTCGTAGATGTCCGGGGTGATGTTTTCGATCATTTCAGCAAAAGAGGACATAAGGCTCTTCCTTAACAAATAGGAGATTCAAAGGGTTTGTTTGCGACGGCTGTACAAGCCGCCCAGCAAGCCCGTCAGGCAACCGACCACCAGCCCGCCGACGTGTGCGGCGTTGGCGATTTCGCCGAAACCGATCATCGAGACCAGGCCCGATAGGCAAAGCAGCAGCCACACCAACATCATCACCAACACCCCGCGGGGCAGGCGATAAGCCGGGTTGGGCGAAAGCAATTGATAGATCCAGCAGTGGCCAAGCAAGCCGTACAACACGCCGGACAAGCCGCCGAACAGCCCAGGGCCACCGAAATAGTATTGAGCGTAGTTGGACACCAGGCTGAACAGCAATGTCAGGCCCAGCAGGTTGATACTGCCCTGGCGCACCTCGATGCGCCGCCCCAGTTCCCAGTACCACATGCCGTTCATTGCCAGGTGCAGGATGCCGAAGTGAATCAACATCGGCGTTACCAGGCGCCACCACTGCCCCGCCGCGAGACTGTCGGCCAACGAGGTGAATTGAATGTATTCACCCACTATGCGGAACTGCAGGAAAGTCAGCCAGCTCATGGCTTGCAGGTTATCCCCCAGCATCGTCACCGCACCGACGATCACGCTGAGCAGCAGAATCAGCGCAGTGACCGGGCTATGGCGCAGTTGCTGGACAAAGCCGACACGCGTGGCCGTCGGTTGCTGTGGAATGTCCAGTTGCTGGTCTGGATCGCCCGCAGGAAAGCGTTGATACAACACGCGCACGTCGTCGCTGATGTTATCGGGCACCCACAGCACCTGCTCCCCCGCCTCTTCACTGACGCGATGGGGCACTTGCATGCGCTGCAACAACTTGACGAAACCGGCCAGGTCCACGCTCAGGGGCAGACGCAATACCGCAACGGCACTCATGAAATCACCTCAGGACGTTCGACATCCACCCAAACAAATTTACGTGGATCAAGGCGAGTTTCCTGGTCCAACCGATAAGCGACCAACTTGCCGTACAGCACCGCGCTGTAATCCAGACAGGCCAGGTTCGGGCGAATCGGCGCCGGTTTGCCGCTGCGCCAGTAATGGCCGACAAACAACAGCGGCTCGTCGACGCCATAGCGCAGCAGGGAATTTTTCTCGGTGGACGACAGCGGTGTCGCGGCCACCGGCTCCGGCAGCGCATCGGGCTGAAAGACGATATCGCCGTAGGTTTTCGGGTCGTCTTCCCAGAACTTGGTGCGGAAGAACGAGCGGGTCAGGCCATCGCCACCGGTCAGCGTCAAGCCGTCCGGCAGGCGCATGTCGGTACCCCGCAACAGGCGGTCAAAGGCATTGCTGGCGAAACTGCCCGGTACGGCGGCGGCCTGCAAAAAGTGTTGATCGATACAGCCGTCCGGGAAACTCGAGCGCAGGGGTTCGATAAAGCCGTCATCCCAACAGGCGTGCACCACGCGGAAACGCCCGGCGTCGACAAACAGCGGCATGTCGTAGAACCAGCCGAGGAAGTCGTGCCAATCGGCCGGATGCTGTTCGAACTGGGTCAGGGTCTCGTGGATCAGCCGTGCATGGCGCGGTGTGTGCTCGCGCACAAACTGCTTGCCGCTGCCGGGCGGCGCAGGCGTGCTCCAGCCCAGAGCGTTGAACTCATGGTTGCCCATGATGCACAGCGCCTGGCCGGCCACGGTCATATCGTGGACGATATGCAACGCCTCGCGAATACGCGGGCCACGGTCGATGATATCGCCGAGGAACACCGCCATCCGCGTGGGATGGCGCCAGGTGCCGCCCTGCTTGTGGTAACCCAACCGGTCGAGCAAGTGCTCAAGGGTATGAGCGCAACCGTGCACGTCACCAATCAGGTCGTAGCTACGCGCGGGATCGAGCATCAGTCGCCTCCACCCCCCAAGCGGCTGCCCCAGCCCAGCTTGGTCCGGCAGACTTCGTAATAGTTGTGGTCCAACGGGTGGATCAGCCGCAGTTTCTGCGCCTTTTTGCTCACGGTGATGGTGTCACCGGGGGCGCAGGTGAAATGGTTCTGCCCGTCGCAGGAGACTTGCGGGTAGATCTGCATGTCTTTGGAAACCACGATTTTCAGCTCACTGTTGCCGTCGACCACGATGGGCCTGCTGGACAACATATGGGGGTACATCGGCACGATCACAATGGCGTCGAGCTTGGGATGCATGATCGGACCACCGGCGGACAGCGCGTAGGCCGTGGAACCGGTGGGTGTGGCGACGATCAGGCCGTCGGCCTTCTGGCTGCAAACGAACTGGCCATCGATATACAACTCGAACTCGATCATCCGCGTCGACTTGCCAGGGTGCAACACCACATCGTTGAGGGCGTCGCCCTGGCCAATGGCTTCGCCGTGACGACGGACTTCGGCCTGCAACAGGAAGCGGTTTTCCACCAGGTAGTGGCCGTCCAGCACCTTGGCCACTTCAACTTCCAGCTCATCGGGACGGATATCGGTGAGGAAGCCCAGGCTGCCACGGTTGATCCCCAGCACCGGCACGTTATGCCGGGCCAACGCGCGGGCGGCACCCAGCAGGCTGCCGTCGCCGCCGACCACGATCACCATGTCACAGACTTCGCCGAGCATCTTGCGCGACGAGGTCTGCAGGCCATGGCCCGGCAGAATCTCGGCGATGGTGTCTTCGAGGATCACATGCAGGTGGCGCTCGAGCAGAAACTTTTTCAGCCGGCGGACGGTGTCCAGGACCTGTGTACTGCCCAGGCGACCGATAATGCCGATATTGCGAAATTGCTCCATGGGGCTCCTGCGGGGTTTGCGTGGCGACAAAAAGAACGATTATGGGCGAAAGGTGGCATTAGACAAAATGCTTTGTCGCCACCCTGTAGCCGCTGCCGAGGCACGAGGCTGCGATGGGCTGCGAAACGGCTCCCAAGGGCGGTCCTGCGGACACGCATCGCAGCCTCGTGCCTCGGCAGCGGCTACACTCGCACAATGACTCTGTTCCCTGATTTACAGAACCTGCCCCGCCAACTGCGCCACCCTGAAGTGCGCGACTTGGCGTGGGTGATGCTTGCCCCACCGATGCTGGCACAAACGCCTTGGCCGCAGCGTCATCCATTGACAGGCAGTGACTGGGTGCAAGCACCACACCTGCTGGAGCAATGGCTGCGGCAACTGGACCAGGACAGCAGCGCCTTGCAGCACTGGCTGAGTCTGGCCCGCACCCGTCGCCTGGGGCTGTATTACGAGCGCCTCTGGCAATTTGCCATACAGCATGCACCCGGCGTGGAGTTACTGGCGGCCAATCTGCCCATCCGTCAAGCCGGGCATACCCTGGGTGAGCTGGACATGCTGCTGCGCGACCGCGACGGCGTGCACCACCTCGAACTGGCGATCAAACTGTATCTGGGGCCTCAGGCAGGCGATGGGCGCGACACTGCCAAATGGCTGGGCCCAGGGTGTCACGACCGGCTGGACCGCAAGTTGGCCCATCTGGCCCAGCATCAACTGCCGATCTCCGCTCGCCCGGAAAGCCGCGAAGCGTTGGCGGCGCTGGATATCCAGCACTTTGATGCGCACCTGTGGCTGGGCGGCTATCTGCTGTATCCATGGCCCGGCACCGCGCAGGCACCGATTGGCGCCCATCCGCAGCATTTGAACGGGCGCTGGCTGCATCAGCGGGACTGGTTGGAATTTGTCACCCAACGCCCGGCGGGCCGCTGGCAACCCCTGCCCCGCCATGCCTGGCTGGCGCCGGCGCACTATGCGGCAGATCAAACATGGGAGCCGACCAAAATGCAGCACTGGCTGACTGAACTGGACCCCATGGCGCCCGCACAATTACTGGTGCGGCTGGTTGAAAATACCGAGGGCGAGTGGGAAGAAGCCGAGCGGTTGTTTCTGGTGGCAGATCTTTGGCCGAATGTGCCAGCGCTTACAGGCTATCGATATGCCGATAGTCAACCTGTAACCCCGTAGCCAACGCCTGTGCCCGCCCCAGCCGAATGGGCCCCCGCTCTATATCCACCAGTAGTCCAGGGCAATCGAGCTGCGGCAACGGCGTGACATCCTTGAGCCGGCCATCCGTGATCACCAGCAACCGCTGCTGCTCCGCTGGATAACGCTTACGCCGCGCCACCAGCCAATGCCCTGCCTCAGTCAGCGCTGCCAGCAACGGCGTGCCACCGCCCGCACCCAGCCCGTCAAGCCACTGGCTTAACCCTTTCGCCGCCTTCAGCCCTTGTACCTGCCACGCTGGTGACTGCCCGCTCACCGTGAGCAGTGCCATCCGCGCGCGCTGGCGGTAAGCATCGTCAAACAGCTGGGCCAGAAAGCCCTTGGCGTCACTCAAGGCCTGATGTCGTCGAGTGGAAGCCGAGGCATCTACAATCACCAACCACAACTCATGGGGTGATCGGCTACGCAGGCGGTACAGCAGGTCTTCACGGCATTGCGGCCGTCCGGCGAGCAAGGTGCCCGGCCAGTTGACCAAACCTTGCGCGGCGCTACGGGCCTGGCCTTGCCTGCCCTTGTTCAGTCGGCCCGCTTTGGGCCGGGCATCCGCCCCCGCGTCAGGTCGAGGGCGAATGCCTAGGGCTTTTTTGGCCAAGTGGGCACGTCTCGGCGGGCGCCCACTGGCAACGCTGGTGCGGGCATGTCGCCCCACTGACCCTGGCCCTCGGAAGGCGATGGATCAGAAGACTTTGATGACTGGCCATTTGGCGGGGTCGCAGGGCTGGAGCGCTCCTGACGCCGATGTCGCAGGGCAAACTCCGCCACCGCGTCGATATCTTCCTCGCTGATAGCCGCCGCCCCGCGCCACGCCGCATGCGCCCTCGCGCCGCGCAACCAGACCAGGTCAGCACGCAAGCCGTCGACACCGGCCGCAAAGCAGCGCTCGGTAATTTGCCCCAGGGCCTGGTCATCCAATGGGATGCTTTCCAGTAGCGCCCGGGCTTGGGTGCAGCGCTCACGCAACGCGGCCTGCTGACCGGCCCACTGTGCGCAGAAAGTTTCGGGATCGCGGTCAAAATCCAGCCGGCGGCGAATGATCTGCCCCCGTTCGGCAGGCAGCGTTTGCCCGCTCAACGCCACATTGAAACCAAAACGGTCAAGTAATTGCGGACGCAGCTCGCCTTCTTCCGGGTTCATCGTGCCAATCAGTACAAATCGCGCTGAATGGCGGTGGGAAATACCGTCGCGCTCGATCAGGTTGGTGCCGCTGGCCGCCACGTCCAGCAGCAGGTCCACCAACTGGTCGGGCAGCAAGTTGACTTCATCGACGTACAACACGCCGCCATCAGCCTTGGCCAGCACGCCGGGAGAAAATTGCGCGCGGCCTTCGCTCAGCGCGGCGTCCAAGTCGAGGGTGCCCACCAGGCGTTCCTCGGTGGCGCCCAGGGGCAGCGTGACGAACTGCCCGCTCGCCAACAAGTCCGCCAGGCCACGGGCCAGGGTGGATTTGGCCATACCCCGAGGGCCTTCGATCAGCACACCGCCGATTTTCGGGTCAATGGCGGTCAGGCACAGGGCCAGTTTCAGGTCGCCGGCACCGACGACGGCGGACAGCGGGAAATGAGGAATGTCGGTCATCAACTGTCTTCTTCTATATCCAACAACAAATTTTCCAACGCCTCACGATAGGCCCCGGGCTCCTGCCACATACCCCGTTGCTGGGCTTCCAGCATGCGCTCAGTCATATCTCGCAAGGCCGCCGGGTTGTGCTGCTGCACAAACTTGCGGGTGTCAGGATCCAGTAAATAGGCATCAGCCAGCAACGCATATTGATGGTCATCGATCAGCGCCGTAGTGGCGTCGAACGCAAACAGGTTATCCACGGTCGCCGCCATTTCGAACGCACCTTTATAGCCATGGCGCTTGACCCCTTCGATCCACTTCGGATTGGCCGCCCGGGCACGGATCACCCGGTTCAGCTCTTCTTTCAAGGTACGGATCTTCGGCAAGTCCGGCTGGCTGTGATCGCCGTGATAACTGGCGGCCTTGTCACCGCTCAGGGTTTCTACCGCTGCGAGCATACCGCCCTGGAATTGGTAGTAATCGTTGGAGTCCAGCACGTCATGTTCGCGGTTGTCCTGGTTCTGCAGTACCGCCTGGACCTGGCTCAACCGCTGGGCGAACTGTTCACGGGCGGCAGTGCCTTCGTCGGAACCGCCATAGGCGTAGCCGCCCCAGTTGAGGTACACCTCGGCCAGGTCTTCGCGGCTCTGCCAAAGGCGACCGTCAATCGCCCCCTGCACGCCTGCGCCATAGGCACCGGGCTTGGCGCCGAAGATTCGCCAGCCCGCCTGTTTTGCCGCAGCCTCGTCATCCAGCCCGGACAGGCGCAAGGCTTCGCGTTCGTTGCGCACCTTGGCCGCCAGTGGGTTCATGTCATCCGGCTCATCCAGCGCCGCCACGGCTTGCACGGCCGCGTCGAACAGGCGGATCAGATTGGCGAAGGCATCCCGGAAGAACCCGGACACCCGCAATGTCACATCAACGCGTGGGCGATCCAGCAGGCTCAGGGGCAGGATTTCAAAGTCATCCACCCGCTGGCTGCCCGTGGCCCATACCGGACGCACGCCCATCAGTGCCATGGCTTGGGCGATATCGTCACCCCCGGTGCGCATGGTAGCGGTGCCCCACACCGACAGGCCGAGTTGGCGCAGATGATCACCGTGGTCCTGCAAATGCCGCTCAAGAATCAGGGTTGCCGACTGGAAACCGATGCGCCAGGCCGTGGTGGTAGGCAGGTTGCGCACATCCACCGAGAAAAAGTTACGCCCGGTAGGCAGCACGTCCAGACGGCCACGGCTGGGTGCGCCACTGGGACCGGCCGGCACGAAGCGGCCGCACAGGGCATCCAGCAAACCGCGCATTTCCGCCGGGCCGCAGGCATCCAGACGCGGCGCGACGACAATACGCAGGCTCTCGATCACACCTTTGACGTCTTGCCAGCCCGGCTCTTCAAGCTGCTCAAGTGCGCCCTCCAGGGACTGCTCGATCAAGCGCGCAGCGTAGAGTTCCAGACGTTCACGGGTGTCGCCCGCCGTGCGCCACAACTGTGGGTCAATCTTCTGCAAGACCTCGGGACGACGCCCGGTCCACGGCTCGGCCAGCGCGCAATCCAACGGATCGAAGCCCAGTTCAAACGCCTTGGCCAACACCCGCAACAAGCTCGATTGCGGCCCGCGGCCATCGCCCCGCGGAATGCGTAGCAACGCCAGCAGGGTGTCGATACGCAAGCGACCCACTGGCGACTCACCAAAAATGTGCAGGCCGTCGCGGATCTGCGACTCTTTCAAGTCACACAGGTACGTGTCCAGGCGCGGCAGCCAGATGGCCGCATCGGCCTCGCTGTCGAGGTTTTCGTCCAGCGCCAGCTCCTGGTCGATACGGGTTTCCCGCACCAACTTGAGAATGTCCTTTTGCAACTCCCGGGCACGCCGTGGATCAAGCAGTTGAGCTTCGTAAAACTCGTCCGCCAGCAACTCCAGGTTGCGCAACGGCCCGTAGGTTTCGGCGCGGGTCAGCGGCGGCATCAGGTGATCGATGATCACCGCCTGGGTACGCCGCTTGGCCTGGGCGCCCTCACCCGGGTCGTTGACTATAAACGGGTAGATATTCGGCAGCGGCCCCAGCAACGCGTCCGGCCAGCAGTTGTGCGAAAGCCCGACGCCCTTGCCCGGCAACCACTCCAGGTTGCCGTGTTTGCCAACATGAATCACCGCATGGGTGCCGTAGGTCTGGCGCAACCAGAAGTAGAACGCCAGGTAACCGTGAGGCGGCACCAAGTCCGGGTCGTGGTACACGGCGCTGGCATCCACCTGATAACCCCGGGCGGGCTGAATGCCGACGAAGGTCAGGCCAAAACGCAGGCCGGCAATCATCATGCGGCCTTCACGGAACATTGGATCGTTGTGGGGCGAGCCCCAGCGCTCCAATACGGCTTGGCGGTTGGCCTCGGGCAGACGTTTGAACATGGCCTCGTAGTCGTCCAGCCCCAGGCTTTGATGGCAAGGGCGCAGGTCAAGGCTGTCGAGGTCATTGGTGACGCCACCCAACAAGCCTTGAATCAATGCAGTGCCACTTTCCGGCAATTCATCCGGCAACGGATAACCTTCGACTTTCAGCGCCCGAAGGATATTCAGTGCCGCAGCCGGGGTATCGAGACCAACGCCGTTGCCAATGCGACCATCGCGGGTCGGGTAGTTGGCAAGAATCAGCGCAACGCGCTTTTCGCTATTGAGCACCCGAGCCAGTTCGACCCAGCGTCTTGCCAGTTCGGCGACAAAATCCATGCGCTCCGGTTGCGCCCGATAACACACCACATCGGACTGGCTGCGCTCGCTGCGCCAGGCCAGGTCCTTGAAGCTGATGGGCCGGCTGATGATCCGCCCGTCCAGCTCCGGTAACGCAATGTGCATCGCCAGATCACGGGGGCCGAGGCCTTGCTCGCTGGCTTGCCAGCCGGGTTCATTGTCTTGAGCGCAGATGGCCTGGATTACCGGGATGTTGCGGCGAAACGGTCGCAAGTGTGGGGCTTCGGGGCTGGATTGGGCAAAACCGGTGGTGTTGAGAATCACCGACGCCTGCACCTCATCCAGCCAGTCCTCGACCACCGTCAGGCAGCCGGGCTCTTTCAAGCTGGCCACCGCAATGGGCAACGGGTTGAGGCCCGCCGCCTGTAAGCGCTGGCAAAACACATCGATAAAAGCGGTGTTGGCCGCCTGCAAATGGGAGCGGTAGAACAACACCGCCGCCACCGGGAGCCCGGCCTGCCAGTCATGCTGCCAATCGCTCAGGCTGGCATTGGCTTTATGCGGGTGATAAATCGCCGTGCGTGGCAGCACCTGCGGCTCGGCCCAGGCGTAATCGCACCCTAGGTAAGTCGTGGCCAGGCAGCGATAGAAATCCAGTGCATTGCCCATGCCGCCCTGACGCAGGAAGTGCCAGAGACGGTCGCGCTCCTCGACGCTCACGGTGCTGAGGCCGCTGAGCTCCGGGTCCGGACGATCGTCGCCCGGCACCAGAATCAGTTGAACGCCGCGCTGCGCCAACTCCACAAGGCGTTCGATGCCGTAACGCCAATAGGCAATCCCGCCGTGGAGCGAGATCAGGATGACCTTGGCGTGACGCAGCACCTCATCCACATACAAGTCGACCGAAGCATGATTCTGTACCTGCATCGGGTTGGCCAGGCGCAGGCTCGGGTAGTCCTCGGGCAACTGCTGGGCGGCTTCGGCCAGCAGCGCCAAGCTGGAATCACCGCTGCACAAAACCACCAGCTCGGCCGGGGTTTGTCCTAGGTCGGCAATGTTGTCATCCGAGACGAAACCGCCGGGCTGGGTCCTGAGCAGGTGCATGGCTTAAACGCTGAGGGCTGCGCGCAGTTGCGCTTCGAGCAAGGTGGCATCCAGTTCCTGGCCAATCAGCACCAAATGAGTCGCGCGCGGCTCATCGGCACGCCAGGCGCGGTCGAAGTGTTTGTCGAAGCGGGTGCCTACACCCTGGATCAGCAGGCGCATCGGCTTGTTGGGGATTGCGGCGAAACCCTTGACCCGCAGGATGCCGTGCTGCACCACCAGCTGGGTCAGCGCGTCGAGCAACAGGCTTTCGTCGGCTTGCGGCAGTTCGATGGAGATCGAGTCAAATGCGTCGTGATCATGCTCGTCTTCACCTTCGTGGTGATGATCGTGATGGCTGTGACGTCCATCGATGTGCTCTTCGGAACCGGCGCCCAGGCCAATCAGCACGTCCAGCGGCAAACGACCACTGCTGGCTTCGATGATTTTCACCGCTGGCGGCAGCTCTTCGGCGACTTCCAGGCGTACGCGGGCCAGATCTTCGGGGCTGATCAGGTCGGACTTGTTGAGGATCACCAGGTCGGCGCTGGCCAGTTGGTCGGCGAACAGTTCGTGCAATGGCGATTCGTGATCCAGGTTCGGGTCGAGTTTGCGCTGGGCGTCCACTTGGTCCGGGAACGCGGCGAAGGTGCCAGCGGCCACGGCCGGGCTGTCGACCACGGTGATCACCGCGTCAACGGTGCAGGCGCTGCGAATTTCCGGCCACTGGAAGGCCTGGACCAGCGGTTTTGGCAGGGCCAGCCCCGAGGTTTCGATGAGAATATGGTCGAGGTCGCCGCGACGGGCCACCAACTCGCGCATCACCGGGAAGAACTCTTCCTGGACCGTGCAGCACAGACAACCGTTAGCCAGCTCGTAAACGCGGCCGTTGGCTTCTTCTTCGGTGCAGCCGATGGAGCATTGCTTGAGGATTTCGCCGTCAATGCCCAACTCGCCGAACTCGTTGACGATCACCGCAATGCGGCGGCCCTGGGCGTTGTCCAGCATGTGGCGCAGCAAGGTGGTCTTGCCCGAACCGAGGAAGCCGGTAACGATGGTGACGGGGAGTTTGGCCAGTGTTTTCATCGGATGCCCTTTGGGGCGGGCATACGGGACGAGGGGCCTGCGACGGCACGCAGAAACCTGTTTCGCCACCGGATCACCCCGCCCGGTTGAAAGTTGAGAATCGTTGCGAGGCAGGTCTCCTGGCTTGGGGCTTGCCAGTCGTTCGACCGGCGCTGGCTGCGCCTTCCCGCCTGGTTCAGGCAGTGGCGTGGCAGTCAGATAAACCCTTCACAGTTGCGGGGGCAGCCGCGGCATTGACCGCGTTCCCTTCTTAGCTTCGGCCTGGGCCGAAGAACCTCGAAGGCGCAAGGCTACGCAGTGCACGAGGAAGGGTCAATCTCCGAACGTTTGGTGTGTATCAACGCCAAACGTTCCTGCATGCCTTCGCTCGCCGCAGGCCCGGCCCGCACACTGCATTGATCCATCGGCACGATATGCCCCTGGGCAACGTCAACCACCGCGACCGCCACCGCACGCGCGGTCGCGACATCGACCATCTGCAGGCTTTCACCCTCGGGCGCGAAGTGCCGGTTGCCCCACCCCACGAACGCCATGATCACGATCCTGAAATCCTCACCGGCGGGCGTCGGCACATATTCAAAACGCGGCGGCCGCTCACTGTAGCGCCGGCGCTCCAGCAGTCCGCCCTCCACCAGCGTATTCAACCGGCGCGTGAGCATGTTGGGCGCGATATCCAGGCTCTGGGAAAATTCGTCAAAACGCCTCAAGCCTTGCAGCGCATCACGCATGATCAGAATGCTCCACCACTCGCCCACCCTTTCCAGCCCACGCGCCACCGGGCACTCGGCATTTACCAGCGACTTACGTTGCATTGCAGTTCCTCTATGGGGAAACCCGGAATATTTTCGCTACCCGAAGTTACTTTCATGATGATAGTTTCGTCCATGCATTGCTACCAACCAGAAATTGCGGAGCTGAGCGATCATGAATAAGCGAATTGTTGTGACCGGCATGGGTGCAGTGACCCCGCTGGGGAACGGCGTGGAACAGACGTGGAAACGCTTGCTGGCGGGCCACTCCGGGATACGCCGACTGCCGGAGCAACTGGTCGGCGACCTGGCGATCAGCATTGGCGGGCAAGTACTGGACCGCATTCAGGACCCTGAAGCCGGGTTTGACCCGGACACCGTCATCCCGGCCAAAGAACAGCGCAAGATGGACCGCTTCATCGTGTTTGCCCTGGCCGCCGCTCAAGAGGCCCTGGCCCAGGCCGGCTGGAATCCGCAAACTGCGTCGCAACAGGAACGTACCGCGACCATTATTGCCTCTGGCGTCGGCGGTTTTCCGGCGATTGCCGAGGCGGTGCGGACCGCGGACAGCAAAGGCCCGCGACGCTTGTCACCGTTCACCATTCCCTCGTTCCTCGGCAACATGGCCGCCGGACATGTGTCGATCCAGCATCGGCTGAAAGGCCCGCTCGGCTCCCCCGTCACCGCCTGCGCTGCCGGTGTGCAAGCGATTGGCGATGCGGCCCGGATGATTCGCGCGGGAGAAATTGACATCGCCGTTTGCGGCGGCGCCGAAGCCTGTATTCACAGGGTCAGCCTGGGCGGTTTTGCCGCTGCGCGCGCGTTGTCCCACAGCTATAACGCCACTCCCGAGCTGGCCTCGCGCCCCTTCGATCAAGGCCGCGACGGTTTTGTCATGGGCGAAGGTGCCGGATTGTTGGTCATCGAAGAACTCGAACATGCGCTGGCCCGGGGCGCGATCCCCATCGCGGAGCTGGTGGGATACGGCACCAGCGCCGACGCTTATCACATGACCTCCGGCCCGGAGGATGGGTCTGGTGCCCGCAGGGCAATGGAGTTGGCGATCCAGCAGGCGGGGATCACTGCGGCGCAGATCCAGCATTTGAACGCCCATGCAACGTCGACCCCGGTGGGTGATAACGGCGAGTTGGCGGCCATCAACGCATTATTCGGCGCACGCGCGGGCTTAGCGATCAGCGCAACGAAGTCGGCAACCGGCCACCTGCTGGGTGCCGCAGGAGGAATCGAGGCGATATTCACGGTGCTCGCCTTACGCGACCAGATTGCCCCCGCCACGCTGAACCTGGACCACCCGGACGACGCGGCCGCAGGACTTGACCTGGTGCGCGGTGCAGCCCGGTCGATGCCTATCGAATATGCAATATCCAACGGGTTCGGGTTTGGCGGCGTCAACGCCAGCGTGCTGTTCAAGCGCTGGGGCTGACGCCTTGTAACCGCGTATTTGACGTGAATCCCCCGCCCATGCTCTCCTACACATCTTGTTTCGGGTGCCCTTCACAGGGTGAAACGGGAAACCGGTGAGTCATGAAGTTATGACGAGTCCGGTGCTGCCCCCGCAACGGTAAGCGAGCGAAGCATCAGAGCCACTGTGTCGACACGACATGGGAAGGCGATGCTTTTTGACGTCAAGTCCCTCGCAAGCCCGGAGACCGGCCCGAAAAAATCAGATAACAAACCCGCGGTGGGCGGGCGCTGTTAAGACCCTGCGTGTCTGGCTCGCGGGGTTTTATGCGCTCGTTTCACCCTGACACTCGAAAGGGACGCGCCATGTCGATCATCAGCAGTACCTCCCGCACCACCAGCAGCACCGCCACCTTGAGCCACCGCCTGATGGCTGCCATCGGCGCGTCGATTCTCGGCGCGTGCCTGGTGTATTTTGCCGGTTTCTCGCATATCGAAGCGGTGCACAATGCCGCCCACGATACCCGCCACAGCGCCGCGTTCCCGTGCCATTGAGACCTGCCGACATGATCAAGCGTATCGCGCAAACCGCAGGTTTCACCGGCTTGCTGGCGGCCCTGCTGCTGACCCTGCTGCAAAGCTTCTGGGTCGCCCCGTTGATTCTCCAGGCGGAAACCTTCGAGAAAGCGCCAGCCACTGAGGTTCATGAACATGCTGGCGGCGCGGCCGCCGCTCACAATCACGACGCCGAAGCCTGGGAGCCGGAAGATGGCTGGCAGCGCGTGCTGTCCACCACCGGCGGCAATCTGGTGGTTGCCGTAGGTTTCGCCCTGATGCTCGCCGGGCTTTACACGTTGCGGGCACCCACTCGCACCGCCCAGGGCCTGCTGTGGGGCTTGGCCGGTTATGCCACCTTCGTGCTGGCGCCGACCCTTGGCTTGCCGCCTGAGTTACCGGGCACTGCCGCCGCCGACCTGGCGCAACGACAAGTCTGGTGGATCGGTACTGCGGCCTCTACCGCTGCCGGTATCGCGCTGATCGTATTCGGTCGCAACTGGCTGCTGAAAGTACTGGGCGTGGCGATTCTGGTGGTGCCTCACGTGATTGGCGCACCGCAACCGGAAGTCCACTCGATGCTGGCACCGCAAGCCCTGGAAGCGCAGTTCAAGATTGCCTCGCAGTTGACTAACGTCGCGTTCTGGCTGGCCTTGGGCCTGATCAGTGCCTGGCTGTTTCGCCGTAACCGCGACGGTCAGTACTCAGCATGAACACAGTGCCGACCCTGGTGGTCGGCCTGGGTTGCCAGCGGGGCTGTGACGTCGACACCCTGCTCAACCTGTTCCATACGGCCCTCGATGCCTGCGGGATCGAACGCCAGCGGGTCACTGCGTTGGCCAGTATCGATCGCAAGCGGGATGAGCCGGGATTGCTGGCCCTGGCCAAGGTCCTGGATCTGCCACTGCAGTTTTTCAGTGCCGGCCAATTGGCGGTTTATGAAGCTCGACTGAGCCATAAGTCGCCCATCGCCCATGCACATACCGGCTGCTACGGCATCGCCGAAAGCGCCGCCCTGGCCCTGGCCGAATGCATGGCTCAGGCCCCTGCTTCACTGCTGATCACCCGCCAAAAAAACGCCCAGGCCACCTTTGCATTAGCGTGTGCCGGCTAAATTCCCGATAATCGTGCCCCTCGATCATGAGCAATCTTCATCTGAAGCCTTGCTCGCACGCGTTTGCACAGGAAAGCATTCATGACCGTCTTTTTCATCGGCGCCGGCCCCGGTGACCCGGAGCTGATCACCGTCAAGGGCCAACGGCTGATTCGCAGTTGCCCGGTGATCATCTATGCCGGTTCCCTGGTGCCCGCCGCCGTACTGGAAGGCCATCAGGCTGAGCAAGTGGTCAACAGTGCCGAACTGCACCTGGAACAGATTATCGAGCTGATTAAAGTCGCCCATGAAAAGGGCCAGGATATTGCTCGGGTGCATTCTGGCGATCCCAGCCTGTATGGCGCGATTGGTGAGCAGATCCGCTGCTTGAGAGAGCTGGGAATACCGTTTCAGATCATTCCAGGCGTGACAGCCGTGGCGGCCTGCGCCGCGCTGCTGGAGACCGAACTGACGCTGCCGGACATTGCCCAGAGCGTGATCCTGACCCGTTATGCCGATAAAACCGCAATGCCGGCAGGTGAGGCGTTCAGCAGCCTGGCCCAGCACGGCACGACCATGGCGATTCACCTGGGGGTCAATCACCTTGAGAAGATCGTCGCCGAACTGCTACCCCATTACGGCGCGGATTGCCCGATTGCCGTGGTGCATCGGGCGACTTGGCCCGATCAGGACTGGGCTATTGGAACCCTTGCGGATATTGCCGGGAAAGTCGCGGCCAAGGGCTTCAGGCGTACGGCGTTGATTGTGGTGGGTCGGGTGTTGGCCAGTGACAGTTTCAGTGAGTCGTCGCTGTATCGCGCGGGGCATGCCCACCTTTATCGGCCCTGAAGAAACGCGGAACAACCTGTGGGAGCGGGCTTGCTCGCGAATGCGGTGGGTCATTTGAAACATATTTACCTGACATTCCGCCTTCGCGAGCAAGCCCGCTCCCACATTGAATTTCATTGGTATAAAGACCTCGAGCAACCCTAAATCCCAGGCATAAAAAAACGGCGCTCACGGGCGCCGTTTTTTTGTTCGCAGCGAACGCCTTACTTAGTAGTAGGCGTTTTCTTTCTGCGTATGGTCCGTCACATCACGTACGCCCTTGAGCTCTGGGATGCGCTCCAACAGGGTGCGCTCGATGCCTTCGCGCAAGGTCACGTCTGCCTGGCCGCAGCCCTGACAACCACCGCCGAACTTCAACACGGCGATGCCGTCTTCGACCACATCGATCAGGCTGACCTGACCACCGTGGCTGGCGAGGCCCGGGTTGATTTCGGTTTGCAGGTAGTAATTGATGCGCTCGTTGACCGGGCTGTCCGCGTTGACGTTTGGCACCTTGGCGTTGGGCGCCTTGATGGTCAATTGGCCACCCATGCGATCGGTGGCGTAGTCGACCACGGCATCGTCGAGGAAGGCTTCGCTGAACGCGTCGATATACGCGGTGAAGCTTTTCAGCCCCAGAGCGGTGTCTTCGGGTTTTTCTTCGCCCGGCTTGCAGTAGGCAATGCACGTCTCGGCGTACTGGGTGCCGGGCTGGGTGATGAAGACGCGAATGCCGATGCCTGGGGTGTTCTGCTTGGACAGCAGGTCAGCCAGGTAATCGTGGGCGGCGTCGGTAATGGTTATGGCAGTCATGGAAACTCCTCACAGGCTTGCCCGCAGTTTACGCCAAATTATTACGGAGGTACAAAGTCCTAGTGTTTTTGTCGGGATAGGCTTTTTTGGGGGCGGTGGGATTGGGGGTATATCCGTTGTTGCGGTGATGGCGGAACCAATAGCAGCCATTACCGCAGAAACGGATATGTCCCCAACCCCCTACAAATTCTCATACCGATTCATATCCAACACCCCCTCCTCAACCGGCGCAGTCTCACGTATATACCGCGACAAATCATGAAAGTACTGCCAAAACAACGGATGGCTCCGACGAATCCCCCACCGATCCACAATTGCCTCAAACCGCTTCGCATCCTTGGCACTCTCCATCGCCGCCACAAACGCCGGCACTTCCTCCGCCGGAATATTGAACATGAAATTCGGATAGCTACTAAGCACCCCCGGATAAATCGTTACCGTATCCAGCCCCGGCTGATAGCGATAAGCCTCACCCAACATAAACGCCACATTGCTGTGGGCCCGATTGCGCATCAGGCTGTACACCTCACGCTTGCCACTACGGGTTTCAATCCGCAGCATCGTCGCTTCCGGTAACTGCTCAATCACCTTGAGTCCGGCCGCCGGACGTGAAGTCAAACGGCTCAAGGCCTGTTCCGCATCCTGCAGCGCCGGATCAATACCTGGGCGCGAGCAATAAGCACTGGCACACCGATTGATCGGGTCCGGGCTGACATTCAGGTCGCTATAACGGACCAGCAGTTGGTTGGCAAAATCACGCTTGGGGTCCTTTTCATCCAGGCTCAGCCCCGTAGGCTTGTCGTCGTCGATGGCTTCATAATCCATCCACAACTTGACCTTGCCGCTGTTCTGATACCAGTCATCCAGAAAGCCATCCCGCAAATCCGCAGGCATCAGGCGCAGGAAGTTCTGCTCGGCACCGTTACGGATCAGGTCGAAATACAACCGGGTCTGCGCCTGATGGGAGACGTTACCGAAGACATCGAAGTTGACCGCCAACTGGTAATAAGTGCGCTCCAGCAGCGGATAGTCGAACAACCACATCGTCTGCGGGACTTCGCCGATCAACCCCTTGGTCACCGAAGCGCTGTCGAAGTGGCGGAAAATCGACAGCAGCGCATTGTCATTGCCGGCCCACAGGCTCGACCAACCGGGCGCTGCACTATCGGCATAGCTGTCGCGACGCAAGGCTTCATACGCGTTGCGCTTGTCACGATAGGCCAGCCACAGGCTCAACACACTGCCCACATCATCGTTCTGCCCCGGCATCGCCAGCAACGGCGTAGCCTGGCCACGATAGCGTGCATCGGTGATGTACAGGTCATGATCGGGGTCCTGGAACAGCGTCCAGAAGTTGTCGCGAATCACATCTGTGGCGATCTGCCCACGGCATACCGGTCCGCGAATAAAGGTACGCACGAAATATTCGGCGTTATCCAGCATGAACTGGTAGCGCGCCTTGACCGGAATGGCTTCGAAGGTCTCGAACGGATTCGCCCGGCGCCCAGGCCCGTAACCCGGCAACGCCTGCACCTGCCAATCGCCGCTGTAGAACAACGACTTGATCCGGGCCATTTTCTCGGCACTGAACGGATAGGTGATGTGGGTCTTGTGCACGATCACCCCTTGCACCGGCCACAAGCGGTAGTACACCTGGGTGCCCGGGTCGTCGTTGGGACGACGGGTGTTGATCAGGTCAATCGGCTGGCCGCTGGGCGTGCGGGAACGCACCCACTGGAAGAAGTGCCCCGGCTCGCCGCCCTCAAAATAGATGTGGGCCAGGAACAAATGCTCATACAACCAGCGCGCCACCAGGCTTTCGCGGGCGCCGGGCTGATTGAACAGGTTTTCCCATTGCTGGACCTGCAACGCTTCCTGGGCGCTCGGCGCCAGGCCTTGTTCATCGATGGTCGCACCCGAGGCCAGCCAGCGTTGCAGGGTCTGGTATTGCTGATCGGTCAGGCCGGTGACCGCCAGCGGCATGCCTTCCTTGGGATGGGCGCCAGCATACGCATCGAATTCGCCGGGCATCGGGCACATATTCTCGCGGTTCAGACCTAAAACAATTTCGTCCGGCAACTTGGCATTGGGCTGCAAGGGGGCGTTATGCCCCAACTCAAGCATCCGTGCCATCAACGCCGCTTGGCTGCCCTGGGCGTCCAGTACCGAGCCAAACCCCTGGCGCTGCCAGGCGGCCTTACCGAACGCGTCATAAAACAAACGGGTCGGCGGCGTGGCCTTGCTGCGTTCGCCATTGTAGACCGGAACCTTGGTTGCGCCGCGAGCGGCACCTTCGCCACTGCCCAGGTTGAGCTGGCAAGCCGAGTCATAGCAGGCGTGGCAGGCCACGCACTTCTCGGTAAAAATCGGTTGAATATCACGGGTATAGGAAATCGCCGGGGCGGGACCTTGGGCCTGTGTACTGCTGGCTATCAGCAAAAGGAAAGTGCTGATGATGAGGCGATGCGACATGTTCCCGGTCCCGATTCAAGACGTGCGATAAAAACCCGGGCGATTCTACCGGGCCACAGCCCCCACCAACATGAGCGATATTCATGAAAAAACCGAACATGCTCCAAAAGCGCACAGGTTTGCTATGATCCCCACCCTCCGTAATCGCCTGACCAGAGTAGTCCCATGTCCGATCGTAGCGCTCGTCTGCAAGCCCTTCACCAAGCCCTCAAGGAACGCATCCTGATCCTCGACGGCGGTATGGGCACGATGATCCAGAGCTACAAACTGGAAGAGCACGACTACCGTGGCAAACGCTTCGCCGACTGGCCGAGCGACGTCAAGGGCAACAACGACCTGCTGATCCTCACCCGCCCTGACGTGATCGGCGGGATCGAGAAGGCTTACCTGGATGCCGGTGCCGACATCCTCGAAACCAACACCTTCAACGCCACCCAAGTGTCCCAGGCTGACTACGGCATGGAGGGGCTGGCCTATGAGTTGAACGTAGAAGGCGCCCGCCTGGCACGCAAGGTCGCCGACGCAAAAACCCTCGAGACCCCGGACAAGCCGCGTTTCGTCGCCGGCGTCCTCGGCCCGACCAGCCGCACCTGCTCACTGTCGCCCGATGTGAACAACCCCGGCTACCGCAACGTGACCTTCGATGAACTGGTGGAAAACTACACCGAGGCCACCAAAGGCCTGATCGAAGGCGGTGCGGACATGATCCTCATCGAAACCATCTTCGACACCCTCAACGCCAAGGCCGCGATCTTCGCCGTGCAGGGTGTATATGAAGAGCTGGGCGTCGAACTGCCGATCATGATTTCCGGCACCATCACCGATGCCTCCGGCCGCACCCTGTCGGGCCAGACCACCGAAGCGTTCTGGAACTCCATCAGCCACGCCAAGCCGATCTCCGTCGGTTTGAACTGCGCCTTGGGCGCCAGCGAATTGCGACCGTACCTGGAAGAACTGTCGAACAAGGCCAGCACCTACGTTTCCGCTCACCCGAATGCCGGTTTGCCCAACGAATTCGGCGAGTACGACGAGTTGCCGTCGGAAACCGCCAAGGTCATCGAAGAGTTCGCCCAGAGCGGCTTCCTCAATATCGTCGGCGGTTGCTGCGGTACTACACCTGGGCACATTGAAACCATCGCCAAAGCCGTGGCCGGTTATGCGCCACGCAAGATTCCGGATATCCCCAAGGCTTGCCGCCTGTCTGGCCTTGAGCCGTTCACCATCGACCGCAGCTCGCTGTTCGTCAACGTCGGTGAGCGCACCAACATCACCGGCTCCGCGCGCTTCGCCCGACTGATCCGTGAAGACAACTACACCGAAGCCCTGGAAGTCGCCCTGCAACAGGTGGAAGCCGGCGCCCAGGTGATCGACATCAACATGGACGAAGGGATGCTCGATTCGAAGAAGGCCATGGTGACCTTCCTCAATCTGATTGCCGGTGAGCCGGACATCTCCCGCGTACCGATCATGATCGACTCCTCCAAGTGGGAAGTGATCGAAGCCGGCCTCAAGTGCATCCAGGGCAAGGGCATCGTCAACTCCATCAGCATGAAGGAAGGCGCCCCGCAGTTCATTCATCACGCCAAGCTGTGCAAGCGCTACGGCGCCGCGGTGGTGGTGATGGCGTTCGACGAAGCCGGCCAGGCCGACACCGAAGCGCGCAAGAAAGAGATCTGCAAGCGTTCCTACGACATCCTGGTCAACGAAGTGGGCTTCCCGCCGGAAGACATCATCTTTGACCCAAACATCTTCGCGGTCGCCACCGGTATCGAAGAGCACAACAACTACGCCGTCGACTTTATCAATGCCTGCGCCTATATCCGCGACCACCTGCCGTATGCGCTGACCTCGGGCGGCGTGTCCAACGTGTCGTTCTCGTTTCGTGGCAACAACCCGGTGCGCGAGGCTATTCACTCGGTGTTCCTGCTGTACGCGATCCGCAACGGCCTGACCATGGGTATCGTCAACGCCGGCCAGCTGGAGATCTATGACCAGATTCCGGTGGAGCTGCGTGACGCCGTGGAAGACGTGGTGCTCAACCGCACGCCGGAAGGCACCGACGCCCTCCTCGCCATCGCCGACAAGTACAAGGGTGACGGCAGCGTCAAGGAAGCCGAGACCGAAGAATGGCGTGGCTGGCCCGTCAACAAGCGTCTGGAGCACGCGTTGGTCAAGGGCATCACCACCCACATCGTTGAAGACACCGAGGAATCCCGGCAATCGTTCGCGCGCCCGATCGAAGTGATCGAAGGCCCATTGATGTCCGGCATGAACATCGTCGGCGACCTGTTCGGCGCCGGTAAAATGTTCCTGCCCCAGGTGGTGAAGTCTGCCCGGGTGATGAAACAAGCCGTGGCTCACTTGATCCCGTTCATCGAGCTGGAAAAAGGCGACAAGCCGGAAGCCAAGGGCAAGATCCTGATGGCCACCGTCAAAGGTGACGTGCACGACATCGGCAAGAACATCGTCGGCGTGGTGCTGGGTTGCAACGGCTATGACATTGTCGATTTGGGCGTGATGGTCCCGGCCGAAAAGATCCTGCAAGTGGCCAAGGAACAGAAATGCGACATCATCGGCCTGTCCGGTCTGATCACCCCGTCTCTGGATGAGATGGTGCACGTCGCCCGCGAGATGCAGCGCCAGGACTTCCACCTGCCGTTGATGATCGGCGGCGCCACCACGTCCAAGGCCCACACGGCCGTGAAGATCGAGCCCAAGTACAGCAACGATGCAGTGATCTATGTCACCGACGCTTCCCGCGCCGTGGGCGTAGCCACGCAGTTGTTGTCCAAGGAATTGAAGGCCGGTTTCGTCGAGAAAACCCGCCTGGAATACATCGACGTACGCGAGCGCACCGCCAACCGCAGCGCCCGCACCGAACGCCTGAGCTACCCGGCGGCCATCGCCAAGAAGCCACAGTTCGACTGGAGCAGCTACGCACCGGTCAAACCGACGTTTACCGGCTCCAGGGTGCTGGACAATATCGACCTCAAGGTGCTGGCCGAATACATCGACTGGACGCCGTTCTTTATCTCCTGGGACCTGGCCGGCAAGTTCCCGCGCATCCTCACCGATGAAGTCGTAGGTGAAGCCGCCACCGCGTTGTACGCCGATGCCCAGGAGATGCTCGCCAAGCTGATCGACGAAAAACTCATCAGCGCCCGCGCCGTGTTCGGTTTCTGGCCGACCAACCAGGTGCAGGACGACGACCTGGAAGTCTATGGCGACGACGGCAAACCACTGGCGCGCCTGCACCACTTGCGCCAACAGATCATCAAGACCGACGGCAAGCCGAACTTCTCCCTGGCCGACTTTGTTGCGCCCAAAGACAGCGGCGTGACCGACTACATCGGCGGCTTCATCACCACCGCAGGTATCGGCGCCGAAGAAGTCGCCAAGGCTTACCAGGACGCTGGCGACGACTACAACTCGATCATGGTCAAGGCCCTGGCCGACCGCCTCGCTGAGGCTTGTGCCGAATGGCTGCACCAGCAAGTGCGTAAAGAACATTGGGGCTACGCCAAGGATGAACAACTGGATAACGAGGCGCTGATCAAGGAGCAATACAGCGGTATCCGCCCTGCCCCAGGCTACCCGGCGTGCCCGGATCACACCGAGAAAGCCCAACTGTTCCAACTGCTCGACCCGCAAGCCAGCGAAATGCACGCCGGCCGCAGTGGCGTATTCCTTACCGAGCACTACGCGATGTTCCCGGCAGCAGCCGTCAGTGGCTGGTACTTCGCCCATCCACAGGCGCAGTACTTTGCCGTGGGCAAGGTCGACAAGGATCAGGTAGCGAGCTACACCGCACGCAAGGATCAGGACCTGGCCGTGACCGAACGTTGGTTGGCGCCGAACCTTGGCTACGACAACTAATCCTTGTGGCGAGAGGGCTTGCCCCCGTTGGGTTGCGAAGCAACCCTAAAACCTACCATCTCGGTCTATCTGAAAAAACTCAGCGATCTTATTGGGGCTGCTACGCAGCCCAACGCGGGGCAAGCCCGCTCGCCACAGGGGACCTGCTGGCCACAGATGGCTGACCCACCCGGCTTTCGCTGTTCGACTATGCTGTCCTCACACACCGTGTAGCAAGGAATGTATGGACGATCCGGTCGACAACAAACCACCTACCTTCTGGCAAATGCTCCACAGCGTGGTGGCCGCCGCCTTTGGCGTGCAAAGCGGCAAGAACCGCGCCCGGGACTTTACCCACGGCAAGCCCAGCCATTTCGTGGTGCTGGGGATTCTGTTCACTGCAATCTTCGCCCTGGCACTGTTTGGCATCGTCAAGCTGGTGCTGCACCTGGCTGGGGTGTAAACGCAGTCAGTGCATCAGCAGTTGCAGGCTGAAGGGATAACGATAGGACTCGGGCTTGCCCTGGGCTGACAGTGCACGGAAATCCACGTTGTATTGCTGGCTGGCATTGATGGCCTGCAGACGCTGAGCCTGGTCCGGATCAATCAGCTGAAACAGCGCTTCCTCACGGTCACGGCCTCCATACCGGCTGATATCCACGCCATTGGCATCGTCATTGATCAGTACCATCGCCCACCCGCCAACGGTGAAGTGCCCCGCCACCAATGAACTCAGACGCCCATCCAGGCGTGCTTCCAGCACCTGGGGCGAACTGTTGACTGCACTGAACAAGACGTCCTTGCCGGGTGTACGTCCACTGTCCTGCAATGCTTGCATGGCCCCCAAGGCCATTTCGTCATTGGCCGACCACACCAGTGCCGTCTGCGGATAACGCTTGAACATCTGCGTAGCCTGCTCAAAGGCACGTTGGCGGTTCCATTCGCCGTACACCAATTGGCGCAGGCGCACCTCGGGGTGCTCGTAGAGCGCACGGCGTAGCCCCTCCTCACGCCGTTGTGCAACCGGGGTGTTCTTGGCGCCGGAGAACGCCAGCAGGTCGAGGGATTGGCCAGGCTCGATCGGGCCGTGCTGGCGCAGCATGTTCTTGAGCATCAGGTAGCCGGCCTGCTGATCATCGGCAACGATACTGCCGATCCAGTTGGGGTATTTACCGGCGTCCAGTAACTGCATCTGATCGACCGTCAGGGCGTTATTGACGATCAGCAACTTGACCCCGCTGCCTTGGGACAAGCGCAGGATCTGCGGGGCGATGTACTGCTCGTTGACCAGCACCAGGTAATCGGGGCGCCGGGGGCCTTGCAGCGCTTCGCGGGCCTGCTGGAGCGTATTTTGTGGATCACGCTCCGAATAGCGCACACGCAAATCCAGGCCGAGGTCCTTGGCAGCGGCCTGCATGAATTGCGAATAGCTGACCCAAAAGGTTTCGCTGGAAGTGCCTGGGTTGAGAAAGATCACCGACGTTGCGTGAGCCATTCCCCCGAACGCCATACCCATTACCCACAAACACGTACAAAGAACCTTCAGCATTGTTGCCCGAGCTCCGGAAGAAGACCGTCCATCATAGTGGCAATACGCCTATCAATCTCGGCTAATTGCCCATTGGCGGACACCCCGGAGCCAGCAAAGCCCCCTTATTGATGATTATTGATGACTGACCCAGAACACAGCGGTTGAAACCACCAGGATTATCAGGAACAGAATGGCCCAGGCGTCCACGGCACTGTCGCTTTTGCGGGCTTTTGTTGGATTGCTCATCGCATCGCCTCTTGTCGGTTTTATGGCTGATTGCATTAAGACTCGAGCACAGTAAAGTCCATGATTAGCCCCGCGGCAAATGTGGGTATCGGGTTATTCACCGGCATTAGTCGATTTGGTTCTTTGCATATACTCAAACATCACTTTTGCGCATAAACGCAAACTGGTATCGTGCGCCGGCTCCGTTGGGAGTGCGCGGCCGTGCGCGCAGATTTGCCGAGAACAGGACCTATATGTACGTATACGACGAATACGATCAGCGCATCATCGAGGACCGCGTCAAGCAGTTCCGTGATCAGACCCGACGCTATCTGGCAGGTGAACTGAGCGAAGAAGAGTTCCGCCCTCTGCGCCTGCAAAATGGCCTTTATGTTCAGCGCTTTGCGCCGATGCTGCGGGTTGCCGTGCCCTATGGCCAACTGACTTCGCGCCAGACGCGGATGATGGCCAAGATTGCCCGCGACTTCGACAAGGGTTACGCCCACATCAGTACCCGCCAGAACGTTCAGTTCAATTGGCCGGCGCTGGAAGACGTGCCGGACATCCTCGCCGAGTTGGCCACCGTGCAAATGCACGCGATTCAGACCAGCGGTAACTGCTTGCGCAACGTAACCACCGACCAATTCGCAGGTGTTGCCGCCGATGAGCTGATCGATCCGCGCCCGTGGTGCGAAATTGTCCGCCAGTGGACCACCTTCCACCCGGAATTCGCTTACCTGCCGCGCAAGTTCAAGATCGCCATCAATGGCTCGACCTCGGACCGTGCAGCGATTGAAGTCCATGACATCGGCCTGGAGCCGGTACACAACGCCGCAGGCGAACTGGGTTTCCGCGTACTGGTGGGTGGCGGTCTGGGCCGTACGCCGGTGGTGGGGGCCTTCATCAATGAATTCCTGCCATGGCAAGACCTGTTGAGTTACCTCGACGCTATCCTGCGGGTCTATAACCGCTATGGCCGTCGTGACAACAAGTACAAGGCACGCATCAAGATCCTGGTGAAAGCGCTGACCCCAGAAGTCTTCGCCCAGAAGGTCGACGCCGAGATGGAACACCTGCGCGGCGGCCAGACCACCCTGACCGAAGCTGAAGTGGATCGCGTCGCCAAACACTTCGTCGACCCGGACTACAAGGCCCTGAGCAATCTGGATGCCGAACTGACCGAACTCGATCAACAACACCCAGGCTTTGCCCGCTGGCGTGTGCGCAATACCCTGGCTCACAAGAAGCCAGGCTATGTCGCCGTGACCCTGTCGCTCAAGCCGACCGGTGTAGCGCCGGGCGATATCACTGACAAGCAACTGGACGGCGTCGCCGACCTGGCCGAGCGCTACAGTTACGGCCAATTGCGCACCTCCCACGAACAGAACATCATCCTGGCAGATGTTGAACAGAGCCAGTTGTTCACCCTGTGGGGCGAGCTACGCGAGCAAGGTTTCGCCACGCCGAACATTGGCTTGCTGACCGACATCATCTGCTGCCCGGGTGGCGACTTCTGCTCCCTGGCCAACGCCAAGTCGATCCCGATTGCCGAATCGATCCAGCGACGCTTCGAAGACCTGGACTACCTGTTCGACATCGGCGAGCTGGACCTGAACATCTCCGGTTGCATGAACGCCTGTGGTCACCACCACGTCGGCCATATCGGCATCCTCGGGGTAGACAAGAAAGGCGAAGAGTTCTACCAAGTGTCCCTGGGTGGCAGCGCCAGCCGCGACGCGAGCCTGGGCAAGATCCTTGGCCCGTCCTTCGCCCAGGAAGCCATGCCTGAAGTGATCGGCAAGCTGATCGACGTCTACATTGAACAGCGCACCGAAGATGAGCGTTTCATCGACACCTACCAGCGCATCGGCATTGACCTGTTCAAGGAGCGCGTTTATGCAGCGAATCATTAAAAACAACGAAGTGGTCGACGAAACCTGGCACCTGCTGCCCAAGGACGCGACCCTCGACGGCATCTCCAACTGCGACGACCTGATCGTACCGCTGACCCTGTGGCGCGATCACGCTCACGCCCTCAAGGCCCGCGACGGCGGCCTGGGTGTGTGGCTGGACGCCGATGAAGAAGCCGAAGAAATCGGTGACGATGTGACCAACTTCCAGGTCATCGCCCTGAACTTCCCGGCCTTCACCGATGGGCGCAATTACTCCAACGCCCGCCTGCTGCGTGACCGTTATGGTTACAAGGGTGAGTTGCGGGCGATTGGCGATGTGCTGCGCGACCAGTTGTTCTACCTGCATCGCTGCGGGTTCGATGCCTACGCCTTGCGCGCCGACAAAGACCCGTATGAAGCCCTGGAAAGCCTCAAGGACTTCTCCGTGACGTACCAGGCGGCGACTGACGAACCGTTGCCGTTGTTCCGCCGGCGCTAAGCGTCAGCGTATAAAAAACCCTGGCATGCCAGGGTTTTTTCATGGGTTGATTTTGATCGACGCCAGCACCTGCTTCTGCCCCATGGAGCATGGCACGCCTTCCGGCTGCGCCCGTACCTGCGCGATCACGCCCAGCAACTGCGCCTTGCTGTGCGCCAACTGCGCCTGCATCACCTCGATCTGCGCCACTTTGCGTTCCAAGCCTTCAATCAGTTCCTCACGCTTGTGCTCGCCGTCAGTCGGCATCAGCGCTTTAAGTTCCTGCAGCGTAAACCCGGCCTGTTGTGCACTTTGGATCAACTGCAGGGTCTGTAATGCCTGCGGCGCATAGCGCCGATATCCATTGGCCTGACGCCCTACCTGGCTGATCAGCCCTTCGGCTTCATAAAATCGAATGCGCGACGCGGCCAACCCGCTCTGTTTTGCCAGTTCGCCAATATTCATCGCCATGCCCTGCTTGACATTAAAGTTAACTTTAAGCTTAGCCTGAGGCCTCCCCTGCTCAGGAGTCAACCCATGTCACCTTTTGAACCCTTGCAACTGCCCAATGGCCAGGTCCTCTCCAATCGTATCGCCAAGGCAGCGATGGAAGAGAATATGGCGGATGCCCGGCAAGCCCCTTCCCGCGAACTGAAGCAGTTGTACAAGGCCTGGGCAGACGGTGAGCCCGGCTTGTTGCTGACCGGTAACGTGATGATCGACCGCCGCGCCATGACCGGCCCCGGCGGCGTTGCCCTGGAAGACGAACAACACCTGGACAGCTTTCGCGAATGGGCCGATGTTGCCCGGACCAAGGGTGTGCACTTCTGGGTACAGCTCAGTCACCCAGGGCGCCAGACCATGGCCAACCTGGGCCAGGAAGCCTTGGCGCCGTCCGCCATTGCCCTGGACGTGGGCAGCTTTTCGAAGATGTTTGCCAAGCCCAGGGCCATGACCGAGTACGACATTCAAGATGTGATCAAGCGCTTTGCCACCAGCGCGCGTCTGGCCGAACAAGCCGGGTTTACCGGGGTACAAATCCACGGAGCGCATGGCTACTTGCTCAGCCAGTTTCTCTCGCCGCTCAGCAACCAGCGGACCGACCGTTGGGGCGGCTCACTGGAGAACCGTGCCCGCTTGCTGCTGGAAGTGATCCACGCCGTACGCGCCAGCGTCAGCCCTGAATTTTGCGTTGCAGTAAAACTCAACTCGGCAGACTTCCAACGCGGCGGCTTCGACGCTGCCGATGCGCGTGCCGTGGTCGAGATGCTCAACCCGTTACCTATCGACCTGCTGGAGTTGTCCGGCGGCAGCTATGAAGCACCGGCTATGCAAGGCGACGCGCGGGACGGTCGCACCCTGGCGCGTGAAGCGTACTTCCTGGAAATGGCCAAGGAACTTGCGACCATCGCAAAAATGCCGGTAATGGTCACCGGTGGCATCCGCCGACTGCCGATCGTGCAACAGGTACTGGACAACGGCATCGCCATGGCCGGCATCGCCACCGCACTGACCCTGGAACCGCAACTGATCAGACACTGGCGCGAAGGCCGCGACTTAAACCCACAACTGAAGCCGATCAACTGGCAGCGTAAACCCCTGGCCGCACTCGCCACCCTGGCCGTGGTGCGCGACCAGATGCGGCGCCTGAGCCGTGGTCACCTGCCCAACCCCAAGGTCGCCCCCTGCATGGCGTTGTTCCGCGACCAATGGTTTATCGCCCGGCGTACCCGGCAATACCGCGCGGCCATGACACAATCTTCACATTAAAGGCGGAGCATTCGCCGTGATCGAACGGTCCTCTACTGATCAGCAGCTTTTTACCTCACTGACGATTGGAGTTCCTCATGGCGAAAATCACCCTGGCCCAGCAATTGGCGACCACCCTTGAACAGGCGGGCATCAAGCGTGTCTGGGGGTTGACCGGCGACAGCCTCAACGGTCTGACCGATGCCCTGCGCACCATGGACAGTATTGAATGGATGCATGTGCGCCATGAGGAGGTTGCCGCTTTCGCTGCCGGCGCCGAAGCCGCTGCTACGGGTGAACTGACGGTGTGTGCCGGCAGCTGCGGGCCGGGCAACCTGCACTTGATCAACGGGCTTTTTGATTGCCATCGCAACCATGTGCCGGTGCTGGCCATTGCTGCGCAGATTCCCTCGTCGGAAATCGGCCTGAACTACTTCCAGGAAACCCACCCTCAGGAGCTGTTCAAGGAGTGCAGTCACTTTATCGAACTGGTGACCAACCCGGCGCAGATGCCGCAGGTGCTGCACCGCGCCATGCGCTCGGCGATCCTCAATCGCGGCGTGGCGGTGGTGGTGATTCCGGGGGATGTGTCGCTGTTGGAAGTGGAAGACAAATTCAAACCCTGGCCAGCGCTGATAGCGCCGCGCACCCTACCAGCAGAACAAGACCTGCAACGTCTGAGCGAACTCCTCGATAAAAGCAAATCCGTGACCCTGCTCTGCGGCAGCGGTTGCGCCGGCGCCCACGACGAGGTGGTTGCGCTGGCCGACGCCTTGGGTGCGCCAGTAGTGCATGCGCTGCGGGGCAAGGAGCATGTGGAGTGGGACAATCCCTTCGACGTCGGCATGACCGGTCTGATCGGCTTCAGCTCGGGCTATCACGCGATGCTCAACTGCGACACGCTGATCATGCTCGGCACCGACTTCCCCTATCGCCAGTTCTACCCCACCGACGCGAAGATCATCCAGGTTGACCGTAATCCACAAGCATTGGGCCGTCGCGCTACCCTGGACCTTGGCATTGCCGCCGACGTCAGTGAAACCATTCAAGCCCTGCTGCCACGCCTGACCCGCAAGGCAGACCGCAGCTTCCTTGAGACCTCGCTCAAGCACTATGAAAAAGCCCGCCAGGGCCTGGATGACCTGGCGCAGCCGTCCGCCGCCAACCGTCCGATCCACCCGCAATACGTGACCCGCTTGCTCAGTGAACTGGCGGACGACGATGCGATCTTCACCGCCGACGTCGGATCGCCCACCGTCTGGGCCGCGCGCTACCTGAAAATGAATGGCAAGCGCCGACTGATTGGCTCGTTCAATCACGGCTCCATGGCCAACGCCATGCCCCAGGCTATCGGCGCCCAGGCGGCATTTCCCGGTCGACAGGTTATTTCGTTGTCGGGTGACGGTGGTTTCAGCATGTTGATGGGCGACTTCATTTCCCTGGCGCAGTTGAAGTTGCCGGTGAAAGTGGTGGTGTACGACAACGCCTCACTGGGATTTGTCGCCATGGAAATGAAGGCTGCCGGCTACCTGGACACCGGCACCGAGCTGAAGAACCCGGACTTCGCCGCCATGGCCAATGCGATGGGTATCCTCGGCATCCGTGTAGAACAGTCCGAGGACCTGGAAGCCGCGTTGCGCCGCGCCCTGGCCCATGACGGCCCGGTGTTGGTCGATGTGGTCACCGCCACTCAGGAATTGGCCATGCCGCCCAGTATCAAGCTGGAACAAGCCAAGGGCTTCAGCCTGTACATGCTCAAGGCAGTGATGAGCGGGCGTGGTGATGAGGTGATTGAGTTGGCGCGGACCAACTGGTTCCGCTGATCCACACGCTCACTAACGCCGGGAGGCGCCATAGCGGACGATGACGTGGGTAACGGCCTCGACGATGGTCGGGTCGGCATCCGGGGCACTGAACAGGCGGAACTCGGCATCGGGCAGCGCTGGCAAGCCATGCTCGGCACCGAGCTCCACCAGCCCATGCGACACCTGGCTGCGAGTCATGGGGGCGATGGCAAAACCGGCAAGGGCAGCCGCTTGCAGTCCAACGTAGCTGGTGCAGAGCATTGCCGTGCGCTGGGTGATACCGGCCTGTGCAAGGCGGCTGAGCGCAGCTTCCCGGTAAGGACAAGGCTCTGGAAACAAGGCCAGGGGCAAAGGTGTCGGCAACGTACCGACCGCCTGTGCCGACCACGCCCACACCAGTGGCTCCTGCCACAGCGCCAGGCCAGGCTCGCTGGATTCGCACAACGACCCCACCACCACGTCCAGTTCGCCTTGCTTCATCAGGGCCAGCAGCGAGCCCGGAATGCTCACCTGAACCTTGATCTGCATGCCGGGATAATCGGCGGCAAACGCCTGCAAATCACGCAGCAGACGCGCATCGGCGAACTCTTCCGACACACCTATACGCAGGTCACCGTGAAACGCCGAACGAGTCAGTTCGGCCCAGGCATCACGGTTCAGCGCCAGAATGCCTCGGGCGTAGGCCATCAGGCGCTCACCATCGGTCGTCAGTTGCTGTGAACGGGTGGTGCGAGCCAGTAAAGGTTTGCCGACCTGCTCTTCCAATCGCCGCACATGACCACTGACGGCTGATTGGGTCAGGTGCAGGCGAGCAGCGGCGCGACTGAATCCTCCCTCATCAACGACCGCCACAAAGGTTTTGAGTAGCAGGACATCGAACATATATAGATTCGTGATTAATATTTGATTTAGATACGATTTATATTCTATCAAGCACTATGTTGCAATGACCCGGTCACCCTCCTCCCTCTTGAGGCAAACCATGACCATCCTGTTGCACATCGAATGCTCCCCGCGCAAACAGCGCTCCGCTTCCCTGGAAGTGGCCCGCCACTTTATCTCCCGCTACCAGCAGAACGCCCCCGGCACCGAGGTGGTTACTCTGGATCTGTGGAGCCTGGACCTGCCGGAATTTAACGGACCGGTGATGGACGCCAAGTACGCAGGCTTGAGCGGCACGGCCTTGACTGAAGAACAGGAAGTTGCCTGGAGTGCAGTGAAATCCCTCGCGGCCTACCTCCATAAGGCGGACGTGCTGGTGTTTTCCATACCGCTCTGGAATTTCGCCCTGCCCTACAAGCTCAAGCACTTTATCGACGTGGTGTCGCAGAAGGACGTGCTGTTCGACTTCCACCCGGAGCACGGCCTGCAAGGACTGCTTCACGGCAAGACAGCGGTCAATGTGTATGCGCGCGGCATGGATTTTTCTGACCGAGCGCAAGCGGACGAACATCCCATGGATTTCCAGAAGCCCTACATGGAAGCCTGGCTCAAGTTCATCGGCCTCACCGATGTGCACTCGTTGTATGTGGAAAAAACGATCATGGGACCTGAAGTGGATCTGGCATCGCGACGCACATCCAATGAGCAGGCGTTGCAACTGGCAGACCGTTTGACCTGACCGTCAAAAAACACCCAGCCGAGATGGCTGGGTCTTGCAGGTACAGATAAATCTCAGCCCTTCAGTTTCTCGACCCATTTGCCGTAGGCATCGATAAAGGCCTGCAAAAACGGCTTGGTCTTTTCCGATACCTTGCCCGACTCATCAAACGCACTGCCGGCGCCACCCAGGTAGGCTTCCGGCTGCTGCATGCACGGCACATCGAGGAACACCAGGGACTGGCGCAAATGGTGATTGGCACCAAAACCACCGATGGCACCCGGGGAAACACTGATCACCGCGCCGGGCTTTCCACCCCAGACGCTTTGGCCATAGGGGCGCGAGCCGACGTCAATGGCATTCTTCAATGCGGCGGGTACGGAGCGGTTGTATTCCGGGGTCACGAACAACACCGCGTCGGATGAACTCACGCGTTGGCGGAAAGTACTGTAGGCTGCCGGCAGTCCAGCACCTTCAAGGTCTTCGTTGTAGAGCGGCAAATCGCCGATTTCGACAATGTTCAACTTAAGGTTGGCGGGCGCCAGCTCGGCCAATGCCAGGGCAACCTTGCGGTTGATCGACTCTTTTCTCAAGCTGCCAACCAGTACGGCAATCGTGTAGACCTTGCTCATTGGGGTTTCCTGACGTCTGACTAAAGGAGCTTGTAGTTATAGAGTTTTCGCGACCCGATCACCAACAGCTTTTTACAATGCCCATGGTGTTCGAGATGCGCCGCGCGTTGTAAGCAACATCTGAAAAAGTCAACGAATAGTATTTTTTTTCAATAGGTAAACTACCCCGCTCCATGACGGTCTACAGAACCGCAAATCGAGTGTTTATCTCCAGAGGTTCTAAACAGATGGCAGCAGTACTTGTCGGACAGTTCCATGCCAGAGACGCGGAAGGCCGCGTTTATTCCGTGCATGAGTTCCAGGAATCCAACCCGGCGCAGGGCGACCTGGCGGGCTCGGCGCCCACCATTACCTACAAGCTGGCCATTGGCGATCGTGTAGAAAAACTGGATGGCGACGAGTTCCGGTTGATTCAGTCGGGCACCATCATCACCCGCGAATCGCAAACCGCCCACGCTTCATAAGCCTTCATTCTCCAAAGGCGATAGCAGCAATATCGCCTACATGACCCAACGTACGGTCTTTGCCGAACGAAACAGGTCAAAATCGCTTTGGCCTGCGTCGCCGGGATTCAATGATTGAATACGGGTCCTGCTGACCATAGACTCCAGCGATGCGTTTACGTCATATCGAAGTGATTCAGGCCATCTTGCAGACCGGTCATCTCGGCACCGCCGCCGAATGGCTGCAGCTGCCCGTGGCCGATGTGGATACCATTCTCAAGGATGCCGAGCAGCAACTGGGCTTCATGCTGTTCGCCAGCGTGAGGGGACGGCTGCAGGCGACCCGCGAAACCCTCGACCTGCAGGGTGGGATTGCCCATCTCTACGAAACCCTCGAACCACTGCAACGCCTGGCCAGCAGCCTGAAACACCATCACGCCCCGGCACTGCGCGCACTGTGTACCCCACCGTTGGCCAATCAACTGTTACCGCAAAGTATCGCAGCCTTGCGCCGACGTTTTCAGGACACGCCCTGCACGCTGTCGAGCCAGTCCACCCGCGATATCGTCAGGGGCCTGCTCCTGCACGAAGCGGATATCGGCCTGAGCCTGCACGATCCCGAACACCCGCAAATTCAGGGCATCGCCCTGGGTCAAGGCAAGCTACAACTGCTGGCGCCCCATGGCTGGCTCAAACCTCGGCAGAAGTACATCACGCTGCAGGAGTTGGCCGGGCAATCGATGATTGGCCTGGAGGGACAGGACCCACTGAGCACCCTGCTGGACAGCAAGTTGCAGGCCCTGCGCCCATTGCCGGTGATTCAGACACGGGTACAGACCTACCAGATGATGCGCAGCATGGTGGAAGCCGGGGAAGGCTTGGCGATTGTTGACCCGTTCACGGCGATTGGCGCCCGGGAGGCAGGACTGGATGCGTGCCCGTTGTCACCACCGATCATGGTGACGCTGTATGCACTGACGCTTAAAGACGGCGCGCCCTCTCCAGCACTGAATGCGTTGCTGGAGATCGTCACGCAGAAGACCGAAAGCCTGCTGGCAGGCGATGGTGCCGTCAGACCGCTTCCAGCTCAGTCTTGAACAACCGATACCAGAAAATCGCCACTTCCCTGGTCTGCGGATCGATCCCGCGATAGCGCAAGTGATCGATCCCACCCATCACATACCCGCAACGCTCATACAAGCGGCAGGCCCCGAGGTTGTTGTTCTGGGTCTCCAGCATCATTCCCGGCAGGCTTTTCTTGCGGCTCCAGAACTGCGCCACATCCAGTAAAGCCTTGGCCACACCATGTCGACGGGCCGGTAACACCACCGCCAGCTCATCCACATGGGCAAAACCGTTCCAGTTGGTGCTGACCACAACATGCCCGACAGGCCGGTCATCCAGGTAGGCCATGAACACCGCACTGTCGGCGGCATCCCGGTAACTGGCAAACTCTTGCGGATCGATGCCGTAGCACTTGCGGTACGGCAAGACCCGCTCCACTGCCCACTGCTCGACCCGCTTGCCCATCTCCGGCACACCATAGGCGCCGACCTCAAAACTGAAATCATTACCCCACACGTAGGCTTCAAATCCCTCATCGGCGACTCGTACACTGAGCCCCGGATACTTCGGGTTCATCACAGCTTGCATATCTATCCCTAAACCTTGATGCAATCGACGGTATAACAACGACCCTTGCCGTCGTCTTCGTGTTGCAACCCATGCACATCAGCGACAAAACCGGGGAAGCTGCTATCGAACTCCCGCGCAAAGGCCAGGTAGTCGATGATTGAACGAGTCGACTCGGTAAAGCGCTCCCCCGGCATGATCAATGGAATACCCGGCGGATAAGGCACCAGCATCACCGCTGCGATGCGACCTGGCAAGGCATCGATGGGCACCGCCTCGACTTCACCCCGTACCAGTTGGTCGTAGGCATCGGCCGGCTTCATCGCGATTTCAGGTAACACGGTGTACATCCGCTTGAGATGCCTGGCCATGGCATTGCTGCGATAACAGCTGTGCAACTGGTCACACAAGTCCTTCAATCCCAAGCCCTGATAACGCTGCGGGCCTTGTTGAAACACCGATGGCAAGCAGCTCGCAAGACTGACATTGGCGTCGTAGCTGCGCTTGAATTCCAAAAGTTCGGTGAGCAGGGTACTCCACTTGCCTTTGGTGATCCCCATGGAGAACAGCACCAGGAAGGAATACAACCCGGTCTTTTCCACCACCAGCCCACGCTCCCACAGGAACTTGCTGACCACTGCGGCAGGGATGCCGCACTCGCTCAAGGCCCCGCCGGCGTTGAGCCCCGGCATCACCAGCGTCACCTTGATGGGGTCGAGCAACACATAGTCTTCGGCAATATCACCGAAACCATGCCAGTCCGCTTCAGGTTGCAGCAGCCAATCGGCAGTGGCAACCCGATCAATACCCGCCACCAGCGGCGGCTGCCAGATGGAAAACCACCAGTCTTCAGCGGCGATGTGTTGGCGCAAGTTGGCCAATGCACGGCGAAAGCTCAGGGCTTCGTCGAACATTTCCTGCAGCAGCGAGCGCCCCGCCGGACCTTCCATCATTGCCGATGCCACATCCAGGGAAGCGATGATGCTGTACTGGGGCGACGTCGAGATATGCATCATGAACGCTTCGTTGAAACGGTCACGATCCAACTGTCGGGCACCGCCATCCTGTACGTGAATCATCGAAGCCTGACTGAAGGCTGCCAGCAGTTTATGGGTGGAGTGAGTGGTGAATACCAGCGGGCTGTCCGGGGTACGCGAGGTGCCCATGCCATAGCGCCCGGCAAAGAACTCGTGAAAGGCCGCGTAGGCGTACCAGGCCTCATCGAAGTGCAGCACCTCGACGCTGTTGCCCAACTGCTGTTTGATCAACTCTGCGTTGTAGCACAGGCCGTCGTAGGTGGAGTTGGTGACCACGGCCATCTTGACCTTCGCCGGTCGGCCACGGGTCAGTGGGCTGGTGTCGATCTTGGCGCGAATCGATTCACGGCTGAACTCGCTCAAGGGAATTGGCCCGATGATCCCCAGCTCATTGCGCTCCGGGCACAGGTACAGCGGGATAGCGCCGGTCATGATGATCGAATGCAACACCGACTTGTGGCAGTTGCGGTCCACCAGCACCAAGTCATCACGGCCGACCATGGAATGCCAGACGATCTTGTTCGCGGTGGAGGTGCCATTGATCACGAAGAAGGTGTGATCGGCACCGAAGTTACGCGCCGCCCGCGCTTCGGCTTCGGCCAGCGGCCCGGTGTGGTCCAGCAGCGAACCCAGCTCCGGCACTGACACGGACAAGTCCGAGCGCAAGGTGTTTTCCCCAAAAAATTGATGAAACGCCTGCCCTACCGGGCTCTTGCGGTACGCCACACCGCCGCCATGGCCGGGGGTGTGCCAGGAATAATTGGAGTCGGCGGTGTGCTGCACCAGGGCCTTGAAGAATGGCGGCAACAGGCCGTCCAGGTAACTGCGAGCAGCACGCGCCACTTGCCGGGCGAGGAACGGCACCGTGTCTTCAAACAGGTAGAGAATGCCCCGCAATTGGTTAAGTTCACTCATGGCATCGGCGGGGGCATTTTCCAGGGTGACTTGCTCACCCAGGGCAAAGATCGGCAGGTTCGGCGCGCGCACCCGCGCCAGCCGAATCAGCTCCACCATGTTTTGCAGCAGATGGGTATTTTCCCCGGCGCCCTCGGCGGCGATCAGCATGCAGGCCAGACCGTGGTGAGTCGAGGCAACCAGCCGGCCTTCGGCGTAGTCGACCGCAGAGAAGATACTGAAGCCCTCCTGTTCCAGCTCCCGGGCAATGCCCCGGACCCGGTCACCGGCAACGGTGTCGGCCTTGATGTCACGGTGCACGATAAGGACGGGGAACTTCAGGTCTTTGTACATGAGTGCTGGGCGTCCTGAGAATTTTTTCTCAGTGTAGCCGCTGCCGAGGCACGAGGCTGCGAAGAGCTTGGTGCGGCACTCCGACGCAGCGGTCCCAGCAGCGGTCCTTCGGACACGCATCGCAGCCTCGTGCCTCGGCAGCGGCTACAGCTCAGTCAATTGACTCCACAACGCAGGCGCCCCGGCAGACTTGGCAATCGCTTCCAACCGCGCCGCGTGCTCCAGCATGTCCTGCTCGCTGGCACGAATGATCGTGGTCGGCTTGCGATCGGCCGGCAGGCGACGGATTTCCGAAGGGCGATTGCCCGAGCCTTCCGCCGAACCGTTGCCATCCGAGGCGTTACCGGCCAGGGACAGGCTGGTCTGGCCGCCGGTCATGGTCAGGTAGACGTCGGCGAGGATCTCGGAGTCGAGCAAGGCGCCGTGCAGCTCACGGCCGGAGTTGTCGACGCCATAACGCTTGCACAAGGCATCGAGGCTGTTGCGCTGGCCCGGGTGGCGCTCACGCGCCATCATCAGGGTATCGAGGATCGAGCAGTGCCGGGTGATATCGGCACGGTCCGTCTGACCCATCAGGGCGAATTCGTTATTGATGAAGCCGACGTCGAACGCCGCGTTATGGATAATCAGCTGCGCGCCATCGATGAACTCGAAGAACTCATCGGCAACTTCGGCAAAGCGCGGTTTACCCACTAGGAATTCGTTGGTAATACCGTGGACGCCAATGGCGCCCTCGTCACTTTCCCGGTCCGGTTGCAGGTACACGTGGAAGTGGCGGCCGGTGAGACGGCGACCCAGCAGTTCGACACAACCGATTTCAATGATCCGGTGGCCGTCGGTCACCGGCATGCCGGTGGTTTCGGTATCGAGTACAACAGATCGGATGGCCATCAGGGTTCAGCTCTCAACGGTTCGGTGCATTTCAAGGGGCGAGATATTAGCACGCTCTATAACCGAAGCGACCCATGGGGCAATACCACAGTGAAATACGCGGTGCGCCGTTGGAATCGGCATTCCACCACATTCGCCGATTTACAGTGCACGGACGAGCAACTCGCCCGTGCGACCCTGACCCTGTGATCGATGTCGATCACTGGGTCTTTTTGATCAGGTCAAAATCCCGCAGGGCTACGTAGGGGTTCCAGTATTCACGCACGGACTGGATCTGCCCGTCCTTGGCCATGCGAAGAATGGCGATGAAGGTCTGGTGGTAGGGTTTGCCGTTGGAGCGAATCACACCGTCGCTGGTGTACTCAAACACATACATCCCCTTTTCGGTGGTCTCAAGCAGGGTCCAGGTCTTGGGGTCGCTGTACTTCAAGTTGCCCAGTGCTTTACTGAAGTTGGTGAAGTAATCGGTCATCTCCTGGCGCCCCTTGTTCACGCGCTTGAAGCCGGCGTTGGGGAAATCGTCTACTGGCGCATAGGTCAGCTCGTAAACACCATCCTTCGTGTAGTACTTGGCCATTTCTGCCGGATGCTCCGACCAGCCATCCAGACTACGCCAGTAGAAGTCCGCCACGTCAGCCTTGGTGTAGCCAGGCGACAGGTAGTAAAAGCCGCCCTGCTCCTTGATTGCTGCTTTGGGTTGGGCGTTAACGCCGGCGGCAAAGACTGCTGTGGTGACCAACACACCCAGTAACCATCCACGAAGACTCATCATGTTTATTGCCTCACTTTCGATTGACTAACGGGTTGACTCGGTTTTAGTGCAGGCGCAACTTTCCCGATGCGTTCAGGACCTGACAGCACGTGTGCAAGGTGTGACTCAATGGGGGATGCGCAGAACGGTCTTGATGGTTTCGCCAGTGAGGCAGATTCCCGTGGCGATGATTTTGACCCGGACTTCGCCGCTACGCGGTGTGCCCAGTTGCAAGTGGCGCAGGTCAAACAACGGGCCTTTGCCTTCGATAGCGGCAGCCAGGATTCTCATGGCGTTTTTCTCTGCAACGTCAGTGGCTTGATGCTGATTACCGGAGTAACCAGGTGTTGAAGCCAGACTAACGAGCAGACCCGCCGGCCGCTTTACCTTGCCTGCTGTTGTGTTGACGCTTCTTGCGCAATGAACGGAATGGCGTCTAAGGGCGGCGCAGTTCACTGGCGGACTGCCCGACAATCCGCCGAAACGCTCGAGAAAACTGACTGGCACCGGCAAAACCGGTGTCCAGGGCAATGTCCAGCAGGCTGCGCTCAGTGGTGGTAATCAAGTGCTTGGCCCGGTTGACCCGACACAGCAACAGGTACTGGTACGGTGACATTCCGAAAGTGCGTCGGAATACCCGGGAGAAATGGTAGGGGCTGAGGTTAACGATGTTTGACAAGTCAGCCAGGCGCACCTCATTGGCCAAGGAAGCGTCAATGTATTCGGTCAACCGCTGACGTTGCACCAAGCCCAGTTCACCGGCATTCGCCGGCGAGGCCTCAGGCAGTTGTTGCAGCGAACGCACCTCCTGCATCAGCAGCATGACCAGGGTTTCCAGGTACAGCGTATCGGTCTTGCCATCACGTACCGTCTGATCCAGGCGCTCAAGCAGTCCTCGCAGGAACCCGTCATGACAGCTGATCAGCGGCTTGAGATCTTTTTGGGCGCGATAAGTCGGACAGACCCCGGCCAATTGATCCTCATCAACCGACACCAATACATAGCCAATTCTGGCGCGCGCCCCTGTCCAGCCTTCGAACAACGATCCGGCCGGGATAAAGTCAATGAGCTGATCCAGGGCTCGGGCACCGGCCCGTCTCAAGCCGTCGATACTGACCTCACCATCGCTGACCGAGCCCTGCCGATAAAGTACAAACTGATGCTGCTGGCGGCGCATTTCAAACCGGTGAGGCCGATGCGCCACCCGCACACACTCGATAGCTCCCCAGGGCGGCAGTGCACGGTGGATCATCTGGGAAATTCCCGATGGCGTGTACGTCAGGCCCTCGGGTTCGCTCTCCACCGCTTCGTCAAGAAACGCCTGGACATCGGCATGGGGTGAAGAGGACATCCGGCGCTCCCTGGTGGAATTGGGTAAGGTATTAATTCAATGACGGCCACTTTCGTTTATCAATCAAGCCAGTCATTACGCCATTTTCCCTGCTCGGACAGTATGCCGGGCATCTCCCTGAGAACGCGAACCTGCGATGATTGAAACCCGATATGCCAGTGTACTGCTGATCACCAGCCTCCTGTTGGGCGGGTGCGCGTCCCTGCCCGACACCTCAGGCGAGCACCTGCCGCGGATCGTGGCACACCGAGGTGGCACGACGGACTTTCCGGAGAACACTCTGCTGGCTGTCGAGAATGCCTTGCGCAATAACGTCGACATGCTCTGGCTCACCGTACAACTGAGCAGTGACGACGTACCCGTGCTGTATCGGCCGACCGACCTGAGTGCCAATACCCAGGGCTCGGGCGCTGTAGCCGAGAAAACGTGGGCCCAGTTGCAACAACTCAACGCGGGATGGCAGTTCAAGCAAACGGCAGCCGATGGTCAGGTGACGTATCCCTATCGCACTCAGGCAGTATCGCTGCCCTCATTGCAACAGGCGCTGGCCGTGATTCCAGCCGCAACTCCCATCATCCTGGATATGAAAGCCTTGCCGGCCGCCCCGCAGGCCAAGGCTGTCGCCCGGGTGCTGGAGCAAAACCACGCCTGGAACCGGGTGCTGATCTACTCCACCGATGCCAGCTACCAGCAGGCGTTCGCTCAGTACCCTCAGGCCCGTCTGTTCGAATCCCGGGACAGTACTCGTGGCCGCTTGGCAAGCGTCGCCCTGGCGCACAGCTGTAATCCGGCGCCGCAAGCCGGTAGCTGGGCGGCATTCGAATATCAGCGCAAGGTTGAACTGGTGGAAACCTTCACCTTGGGTGAAGCCCGCTCACCGGTGAATGCCAAACTGTGGATGCCTCAAGCCATCGACTGCTTCCAATCCCAGGGCAAACTGAGCATTTTGGCGATCGGGGTTAACAACGAAGCCGATTATCGGGCCGCAGCTTGCCTGAAGATTGATGCGGTACTGGTTGATTCGCCGCGCACGATGCGGGATGTAAAGCAGCGGCTCGAACGGCCGCTGCGGTGTAACTAAGCTTCAGCTCTGCTTGTAACCGCGCACGTCATCCACCCCGCGGTTGGCCAACTGGTCCGCCCGTTCGTTACCGGGATGGCCAATGTGCCCGCGTACCCATTTCCAGGTGATGTTGTGGCGGTTGCATTGCTCGTCGAGCAACTGCCAGAGGTCGGCATTCTTCACCGGCTCCTTGGCGGCGGTCTTCCAGCCGCGCTTCTTCCAGTTGACCATCCACTCATTGATGCCTTTCATGACGTACTGGGAGTCGGTCACCAGCAATACGTCACAACGACGCTTGAGCTCTTCAAGGCCACGAATGGCGCCCATCAGCTCCATGCGATTGTTGGTGGTATTGGCTTCGCCGCCCCACAGTTCCTTCTCCACGCCCTTGCACACCAGCAAGGCGCCCCAACCGCCGGGGCCAGGATTGCCCTTGCAGGCGCCATCGGTGAAGAGTTCTACGCTATCGGTCATTGCAATATCCATTAGAAAAGGCCGCCGATAAATGATCGACAGACCTCGAGGCCGAGCAACTCGGCCTGAAACCAAAAAGAGAGTTTTACTGTTCGCTGGTTCTACGATTGACCTTGGCCATTGGCATCGGAACCAATTTGCCCATGGCTTCGCGCCGCTCCTGACGCACGGGGCGCAACCCGACCACAATCTTGCGCGCCACCAGCAGATAGAAACCACCGCCGGACAACTGCCAGGCGCCGGCCTTGCGTTCCCAGCCAGAGAGGCGCCCTTGCCACTTGGCAGATGCAAGCGGCGGACGATAGCACCCGAAGCGGCGTTTCTCCAGCGCAAAGCCCAGCAGGTTCAACCAGTCGCCAACCCGCGATGGCGAGATACAGCGCGCCTGGCGCAACCCGTCATGGGCGAAGAAGTGGCGCAGGCCCCAGCTACTCCAAGGGTTAATACCCACGATCAGCAAATGGCCGCCCGGACGCACGCTGCTGGCGGCTTCGCGCAATAAGCCGTGCGGCGACAGGCAGAAATCCAGGCCATGCTGCAACACCACCACATCGGCTGCGTGCTCGCTCAATGGCCAGGCCTGTTCCTCACAGACAATTTCCACGCCCGGCAACGGTGCGCCCAGGCGCACGTTGCGCTGGACCTGAGGTGCAACCGGCGGGGTTTGTGCCGAAGGCCCGTAATGCACCAGGTAACCACCAAAGAACCGCCCCAGCTCGTCTTCGAGCATGCGCCGCTCCTCATCCAGCAGAAATTGCCCGATGGGCCCGGACAACCATTCACGGGCCGCGCTGATCAAGGCCAGCCACTCGGGATCGGCCTGGGCGAACGCTTTATCAGTCATTGCATTCTCCAACTCGCCAAGACGTTCTAAGATGCACCAATGTGTTCAGCTTGGCGAATCGAAGAATGATACAGATCAGTGCCCTGCCCGCCTTCACCGATAACTACATCTGGTTGTTACAGGATCACCGCAGCCATCGCTGTGCAGTGGTCGATCCCGGTGACGCCGCGCCGGTACTGGCATGGCTCGGGCAACATCCCGAGTGGGCACTCAGTGACATTCTGGTCACGCACCACCACCATGATCATGTCGGCGGCGTGGAGCAACTGAAAAGTGCTTGCGGCGCAACAGTGTACGGCCCGGCGAACGAAAAGATCCCGGCCCGCGATGTGGCCCTGAGCGATAACGACCGCATCTCCGTGCTGGGCTGGGACTTCGACGTCTTTGCCGTGCCCGGCCATACCTTGGGCCACATAGCCTTTTATCATCATGGCCTACTGTTCTGCGGTGACACGTTATTCGCCGCCGGCTGCGGTCGCCTGTTCGAAGGCACGCCAGAGCAGATGCACGCTTCCCTGGAGCGCCTGGCCGCCCTGCCTGAAGACACCCTGGTTTACTGCACCCACGAGTACACACAAAGTAACCTGAAGTTCGCCCAGGCCGTAGAGCCGGCTAACGCCGACATCGCCGAACGAGTGGAGAAAGTCCGCCTGCTTCGAGCCAACGGCAAGATGACCCTGCCTTCGACCCTGGCCCTGGAAAAACTCACCAACCCTTTCCTGCGCACGGCTGAAACATCCGTTAAAGAAAAAGCGGACGAACGGAATGGCCGTGATAACCGGTCCGGGAGTGAGGTGTTTGCTAGCTTACGGTCTTGGAAAGATACGTTCTAAGAAGAAGGATTTTGATACGCAATTTCTGAATGGTTGACCGGAACCAAAGCGCTTTCTAGAATCGCCCGACATTTTTGCCCGGAACTTACTTCCAGCCAATGTCGTCATCTATTCGTAAATCCAATCATTCAGACGCATTGACCCGCTTGGCTCAAGCCATAGCGGTGGGTGTCTGCGCAACCCTGGCGGGCTGCCAAACGACCCATTTCGCCGCACAATCCACCGTGCAACCCAAACCGAACCTTGCTGCCAAGATCAAGCAAAAACCCCTTTGGCTATCAGAGAAGCCAAGCCCTCAGGTGCCCCAGGATGTCTGGGAACGCATGCGCCAGGGTTTCCAATTGCAGGACGGACTGGGCGTCAACCCGCGCATCGAGCAACAGCGCTTGTGGTTCGCCAGCAACCCGTCCTTCCTGGAGAATGCCGGCGAACGCGGCAGCCTCTACATTCATTACATCGTCGAGCGTCTTGAAGAGCGCAACATGCCCCTGGAACTGGCGCTGCTGCCAGTGATTGAAAGTGCCTACAACCCGATGGCCTATTCGCGCAGCGATGCGGTGGGTTTGTGGCAGTTCATTCCCTCCACCGGGCGCTACTTCAACCTGCGCCAGACCCGCGCCTATGATGGCCGCCGCGACATCACCGCCTCCACTACCGCCGCCCTGGACTATCTGACACGTCTGCATGACATGTTCAACGGCGACTGGTTGCTGGCACTGGCGGCTTATAACGCGGGCGAAGGCACCGTCAGCCGGGCCATCGAGCGTAACGAGAAGCTCGGCCTGCCGACTGACTACTGGAACCTGCCACTGCCCCAGGAAACCAAGGACTACGTGCCCAAGTTCCTGGCACTGTCCCAGGTGGTGCTTGCGCCCGAGGCATATGGCGTCAACTTGAACCCGATTGCCAACACGCCGTACTTCGAAGTGGTTGAAGTCAAGCAAAGCATGGACCTGTCACGGGTCGCCGCGCTGGTAGAGATCGACGAAGACGAGTTGTTCCAGCTCAATCCGGCCCTCAAGCAACGCACTACCCTGGATGGCCCGCAGCACTTGCTGGTACCGACCTCCAAGGCGCAGTTGCTGGCCAGCAGCCTGTCGGCGATGAATCCGGAAGAACTCCTCAGCATGCGCCCGAAAAAGGCGGTGTTCGACGAAGTTGAACACAAGGCCGTGGCTGGGCGTTCGCGCAGCTACAAGGTCAGGAGCGGTGACAACCTGACGATGATCGCCAAGGCCAACAAGGTCGATGTCCACGACCTGCAGCGCTGGAACAAGCTCAACGGCCAGTCCCTCAAGGTTGGCCAGACCCTGGTGATGCAGGACACCCGCAAGCTGGTGGCCAAAGCCAGTAGCAAGAAGCCGGTGCAGTACAAGGTCAAGAAGGGTGACTCGTTGTATATCGTCGCCAAGCGTTTCAACGTCGAGATGCAACATCTCAAACGTTGGAACCCGCGTACTGGCCAGGCGTTGAAGCCGGGGCAGATGCTGGTGGTTTCCGGGCCTAGATAACATCTTGGCGGGGCGGGCTCCTGTGGCGAGGGGGCTTGTCCCCTCGCCACAACAAGCCCGCTCCCACATAGGCTCCTCGCCAACTTCAACAGCCTTTTTCCATTCGGAACAAGCTGTTACTGTACCGATCATAAAGCCCAAGCCGCCTGGATCGGATCTCTGACTTGAAGCGTCCCCTCCTTCTACTAATAAGTCTGGCCTTGAGCTTTTCCGCGAACGCGACCATCACCGAGAGCCACGGTTATGCGCAGTTCGGCACGCTCAAGTACCCGGCAAAATTCACCCACTTCGATTGGGTAAACCCCGCAGCGCCCAAAGGCGGCACCTTGCGGGTCATGGCGTTTGGCACCTTCGACACCCTCAACCCCTATACCTTCAAGGGCTCAAGCCCGGTTTCCACCGCCAACTTCCTGCAATACGGGGTCAACGAGCTCAATGAGCCGCTGATGGTCGGCACCGGCCAGTACGCCCCTTCCGGCGATGAGCCCACGTCCAGTTATGGCCTGATTGCGCAGTCGGTGGAATACAGCGAAGACCGCAGTTGGGTGGTGTTCAACCTGTGCCCGCAAGCACGCTTCCACGACGGCAAGCCGATTACCGCCGACGACGTGGCATTTTCCTACCGCACGCTGCTGACCGAAGGCCACCCGCAATACCGCACCAATCTGCAGGAAGTCGCGCGAGTTGACGTGCTCAACCCTCATCGCATCCGTTTTGTATTCAAACGCGCCGGCAACCCGCTGCTTATCCTGCGCCTTGGGGAGCTGCCGGTACTGCCCCAGCACTACTGGAAAAATCGGGATTTCAAGGCCACCACCTTCGAACCGCCGCTCGGCAGTGGGCCTTATCGCATCAGCAAGGTAACGCCTGGCCGGCAACTGGTGTTTGAACGGGTCAAGGACTACTGGGGCAAGGACCTGCCGATCAACCGCGGGTTCTACAATTACGACAAGGTCGAGGTGGAGTTCTACCGCGACAGCGACGTGGCCTTCGAAGCCTTCAAGGCCGGTGAGTTCGATATCTATATCGAACATCAAGCGAAGAACTGGGCCAACGGCTACAACTTCCCGGCGGTCAATCGCGGCGAGGTGATCAAAGCGCAGATCGCCCACCAGATTCCCACCCAAAGCCAGGGCCTGTTCATGAACAGCCGGCGCCCGACCTTCAGCCAGGCCAAGGTCCGCGAAGCGCTGGGGCTGATGTTCGATTTCGAGTGGACCAACCGCACACTGTTCAGCGGCGCCTACAAACGCACACTGAGCTACTACCCCAACAGTGAATTCTCCGCCACCGGAGTGCCGGTGGGCCATGAATGGTTGATGCTGTCACCCTACCGAGATCAGTTGCCGGCCAATCTTTTCACCCAGGCGTTCAGCTTGCCCCAGACCGACGGGCGCGGCATTCCCAGGGACACAATGCGCCGCGCCCTGGCCTTGCTGGCCGAGTCCGGCTGGAAGCTGTCCGGGCAGCGCCTGCTCAACAGCGACGGGCTGCCTTTACGCCTGGAGATCCTGCTGGTCAATCCGAATCTGGAGCGGATCCTGCAACCTTATGTAGAGAATCTGGCAAGCATCGGCGTCGAGGCCCGCTTGCGCACGGTCGACCGGGCACAGTACAAACAGCGCCTCGATCAATTCGACTTCGACATGATTCTGATGACCCTCAACCAGACCCTGAGCCCGGGCCTTGAGCAGTGGCAGTACTTCCACTCCAGCCAGGCCGGGATCAAAGGCAGCAAGAATTACGCGGGCATTGCCAACCCGGTGGTCGATCATTTGCTGGAACAACTGCTGGCGGCGCAAACCCGTGACGAACAATTGGCCGCCGGCCGGGCCCTGGACCGGGTCCTGCTGTGGCAGCACTACAGTATTCCCAACTGGTACCTCAACTATCATCGCCTGGCGTACCGCAACCGGTTCGCCTTCGTCACCACGCCGCCCTACAGCCTGGGCCTGAGCGCATGGTGGCTGAAAGCTTCGGAGAAAGCCCAATGATGCCTTTGCGTACTGCGATTCTTGGCGGCCTGTTGTTTTGCGCAGCGGCCAACGCCGCCCCGCAACATGCCCTGACCCTCTACAACGAACCCCCCAAATACCCCGCCGACTTCAAACACGTCGACTACGTCAACCCCGATGCACCCAAGGGCGGGACGTTTCGCGAGTCCAGCATGGCCGGTTTCGATAGCCTCAACCCGTTTATCAGCAAGGGCGTGCCGGCAGACAATATCACCCTGATCTACGACACCCTGGCCCAGCAAAGCCTGGATGAGCCCATCACTGAATACGGCCTGGTGGCGGGCAAGATCGAAAAAGCTCCCGACAACAGTTGGGTACGCTTCTACCTACGCCCTGAAGCGCACTTCCACGACGGCCACCCCATGCGTGCCGAGGACGTGGTGTTCAGCTTCCAGACCCTGATCAAACAGGGCTCGCCGATCTACCGCACCTACTATGCCGACGTCGATGAAGTGGTGGCCGAAGACCCGCTGAGGGTGCTGTTCAAGTTCAAGCGCACCAATAATCGCGAACTGCCATTGATCCTCGGTCAACTGCCGGTACTGCCCAAGCACTGGTGGGCCACCCGCGACTTCAGCAAGGGCAACCTGGAGATTCCACTGGGCAGCGGCCCGTACAAGGTGGCCGAGGTCAAGGCCGGCCGTTCGGTTCGCTACGAGCGGGTCAAGGATTACTGGGGCAAGGACCTGCCGATCAACCAAGGCTTCTATAACTTCGATTACCGCGTCACCGACTATTACCGCGACAACACCGTCGCCCTGGAAGCCCTCAAGGCCGGACAGTTCGATTACTGGCTGGAAATCAGCGCGAAGAACTGGGCCAACGCCTACAACATCCCCGCCGTGGCTCAGCGGCGCCTGATCAAGGAAGAGATTCCCAACGGCAACCCCACTGGGATGCAGGGCTTCGTCTTCAACATCCGCAAACCGATGTTCCAGGATGTACGGGTACGCAAGGCCATCAGCCTGTTGCTGGACTTTGAATGGAGTAACAAGCAGCTGTTCAATGGCGCCTATACCCGCAGCCGCAGCTATTTCGAAAACTCCGACATGGCCGCCACCGGCCTGCCCGGCCCGGATGAACTGGCGATTCTCGAGCCGCTGCGGGACAAGATCCCACCCCAGGTGTTTAGCCAAGCCTTCGAGCCCGCCAAGACCGACGGCAGCGGCATGATTCGCACTCAGCAACGCGAGGCCTATCAACTGCTGCAAGAGGCTGGCTGGCGTATCGTCGACGACAAGATGGTCGATGCCACCGGCAAACCGGTGACCATTGAGTTCCTGCTGGCCCAGACCGAATTCGAGCGCATTCTGCTGCCGTTCAAGCGCAACCTGGCGGACCTGGGCATTGACCTGGTGATTCGCCGCGTCGACGTCTCGCAGTACATCAACCGCATCCGCTCGCGGGATTTCGACATGGTGGTGGGCAGCTTCCCGCAATCTTCGTCGCCGGGTAACGAGCAGCGTGAATTCTGGAAATCCTCCAGTGCCGACAATCCGGGCAGCCGCAACATTGGCCTGAAAGACCCAGCCATCGATCAGTTGGTGGAAGAGCTGATCGACGCCGACTCCCGCAAAAGCCTGATCGCCCATGCCAAGGCGCTGGACCGCGTGCTGCAGTTCGGCTACTACGTGATCCCCAACTGGCACATCAAGACGTTCCGTGTGGCCTATTGGGATCATCTGGGCCATCCAAAGGTTTCGCCGCTGTACGACGTCGGCACCGCCACCTGGTGGAGCAAACCCGACGCCAAGCCTGCCGTGACCCTGGACACCAACCAAACAGCCGATCCGGCGAGTGGGGGCAACTGAGATGCTGGCTTATATTTTCCGCCGACTGCTGCTGATCATCCCCACCTTGTTCGGCATCTTGCTGATCAACTTCGTGATCATCCAGGCCGCCCCCGGAGGCCCGGTGGAACAGATGATCGCCAAGCTCGAAGGCTTTGAAGGCGCCACCAGCCGTATTGCGGGCGGCGGCGCCGAAGTCTCGGTGGCGGGCTCCAGTTACCGTGGTGCCCAGGGCCTGGACCCGGAGCTGATCAAGGAAATCGAGAAGATGTACGGCTTCGACAAATCGGCGCCGGAACGCTTGTGGATCATGGTCAAGAACTACGCCCGGCTGGACTTTGGCGACAGCTTCTTTCGCGACGCCAAGGTGATCGACCTGATCAAGGAAAAGATGCCGGTGTCCATTTCCCTCGGACTGTGGAGCACCCTGATCATGTACCTGGTGTCGATACCGCTGGGCATCGCCAAGGCCACCCGCCATGGCAGCCACTTCGATGTCTGGACCAGCTCGGCAATCATCGTCGGCTATGCCATTCCGGCTTTCCTGTTTGCCATCTTGCTGATCGTGGTGTTTGCCGGCGGCAGCTATTTCGACTGGTTCCCCTTGCGTGGGCTGACCTCCAACAACTTTGACGAATTGAGCTGGGGCGGCAAGATCCTCGACTATTTCTGGCACCTGGCCCTGCCCGTCACCGCTCTGGTGATCGGTAACTTTGCGACCATGACGCTGCTGACCAAAAACAGCTTCCTCGACGAAATCAACAAACAGTACGTGGTTACCGCCAAGGCCAAGGGCCTGACCAACCACCGCGTGCTCTATGGCCACGTGTTCCGCAACGCCATGCTGCTGGTGATTGCCGGCTTCCCCTCGGCGTTTATCGGGATTTTCTTTACCGGCTCCTTGCTGGTGGAAGTGATCTTCTCCCTCGACGGTCTGGGCCTCATGAGTTTTGAAGCGGCGATCAACCGCGACTATCCGGTGGTGTTTGGCACGCTGTTTATCTTCACCCTGCTGGGTCTGGTGGTGAAACTGATCGGCGACCTCACCTACACCCTGGTGGACCCACGCATCGACTTCGCCAGCCGGGAGCATTGAGATGAACCTATCCCCCCTCAATCGCCGACGCTTCGAACGTTTCAAGGCCAACAAGCGCGGCTGGTGGTCGCTGTGGCTGTTTTTGATCCTGTTTGGCCTGAGCCTCGGCGCCGAGCTGATCGCCAACGATAAACCGCTGGCCGTGCATTACGACGGCGACTGGTATTTCCCGGCGCTCAAGCGTTATCCGGAAACCACCTTCGGCGGCGAATTCCCTCTGGAAGCCAACTACAAGAGCCCGTATATCCGCGAACTGCTCAAGGCCAAGGACGCCTGGACCCTGTGGGCGCCGATCCCCTTCAGCTACCAGAGCATCAACTACGATTTGAAAGTCCCGGCCCCTGCCCCCCCCTCCGCCGGCAACCTGCTGGGCACTGACGACCAGGGCCGTGACGTGCTCGCGCGGGTGATCTACGGCTTCCGGGTCTCGGTGTTGTTTGCCCTGACCCTGACGGTGCTCAGCTCGATCATTGGGGTGATCGCCGGCGCCTTGCAGGGCTTCTATGGCGGCTGGGTGGACCTGGCCGGGCAACGCTTCCTGGAGATCTGGTCCGGCTTGCCGGTGCTGTACTTGCTGATCATCCTTGCCAGTTTCGTACAGCCCAACTTCTGGTGGCTGCTGGGGATCATGCTGCTGTTTTCCTGGATGAGCCTGGTGGACGTGGTGCGCGCCGAGTTCCTGCGCGGACGCAACCTGGAATATGTGCGGGCAGCCCGCGCCCTGGGAATGCAGAACGGTGCAATCATGTTCCGCCATATCCTGCCCAATGCGATGGTCTCGACCATGACTTTCATGCCGTTCATCCTGACGGGTGCTATCGGCACTCTGACTGCCCTAGACTTCCTGGGATTTGGCCTGCCCGCCGGCTCCCCGTCCCTCGGCGAGCTGGTGGCCCAGGGCAAATCCAACCTGCAGGCGCCGTGGCTGGGCATGAGTGCCTTTGCCGTGTTGGCGATCATGTTGAGTTTGCTGGTGTTTATCGGCGAGTCCGCTCGCGATGCCTTCGACCCGAGGAAATGATATGAATCAGGACAATCTGATCGAAGTCCGTGACCTCTCCGTCGAGTTCGTTGTGGGCACCAGCCACCAGCGTGTGGTGGAAAACGTCAGCTTTGATATCAAGCGCGGCGAGACCCTGGCATTGGTGGGCGAAAGTGGTTCCGGCAAGTCGGTAACCGCCCATTCGATCCTGCGCCTGCTGCCCTACCCGCTGGCGCGACATCCTTCGGGGACGATCCAGTACGCCAACCACGACCTGTTGACCCTGAAAGAAAAAACCATCCGGCATATTCGCGGCAACCGCATTGCGATGATCTTCCAGGAGCCGATGACCTCGTTGAACCCGCTGCACTCCATCGAGAAGCAGATCAACGAAGTGCTCAGCCTGCACAAGGGGCTGACGGGTAAAGTCGCCACCCAACGCACCCTGGAACTGCTGGAGCTGGTGGGCATTCCCGAGCCTCACAAACGTTTGAAAGCCCTGCCCCACGAATTGTCTGGCGGCCAGCGCCAGCGGGTGATGATCGCCATGGCCCTGGCCAACGAGCCGGAGCTGTTGATCGCCGACGAGCCGACCACAGCCCTCGACGTGACCGTACAGCTTAAAATCCTCGAACTGCTCAAGGAGTTGCAGGCCCGCCTGGGCATGGCGCTGCTGCTGATCAGCCATGACTTGAACCTAGTGCGGCGCATCGCCCATCGGGTATGCGTGATGCAGCGCGGCTGTATTGTCGAGCAAGCCGAGTGCGAAACGCTGTTCCAGTCACCGCAGCACCCTTACACCCAGGAACTGCTGGCCGCCGAGCCCAGCGGCTTGCCGGCTACCAACGAGATTGGCCCGCCGTTGCTGGAAGTCGATGACCTGAAAGTCTGGTTCCCGATCAAGAAAGGGTTTTTGCGCAGCACCATTGATTACGTCAAGGCCGTGGATGGCATCAACTTCAGCCTGCCTCAGGGCCAGACCCTGGGCATCGTCGGTGAAAGCGGCTCTGGTAAGTCCACCTTGGGCCTGGCCATCCTGCGCCTGATCGGCAGCAAGGGCGGGATTCGTTTCGAAGGGCACCAACTGGACCGCCTGAGCCAGCAGCAGGTCCGGCCGCTGCGCCGGGAAATGCAGGTGGTGTTCCAGGACCCGTTTGGCAGCCTGAGCCCGCGCATGTGCGTCAGCGAAATCGTCGGTGAAGGCCTGCGCATCCACAAAATGGGCAGCGCGGCCGAGCAAGAGGCGGCCATTATCGCCGCCCTCAAGGAAGTGGGCCTGGACCCGGAAACCCGCCATCGCTACCCCCATGAGTTTTCCGGCGGCCAGCGCCAACGTATCGCCATCGCCCGGGCCCTCGTGCTCAAGCCGCGGCTGATCCTGCTGGATGAACCGACCTCAGCCCTGGACCGCACCGTACAACGCCAGGTGGTGGAGCTGCTGCGCCACTTGCAGACCAAATACAACCTGACCTACCTGTTCATCAGCCATGACCTGGCGGTGGTCAAGGCATTGAGTCACCAGTTGATGGTGGTCAAGCATGGGCAAGTGGTTGAGCAAGGCGATGCCAAGGCGATCTTTGCCGATCCCCAGCATGCCTACACCCGGCAGTTGCTGGAGGCGGCGTTTTTGGTGCCAAGCCCCGCCTGACCCCATCGCTGTCGAGCCCCGGCGAGGCTGCGTAGGGGCCAACACCGTTCTTCCTGATGGACTTTGGAAACGTCGGGTGTTTGGTTTTCTGTTTGTGGTGTGGCCTTACGTAGCCTTGCCGGGGCTGGGCAACGGCTACGGTGTGCTTACGTCGGACCAACCCGTTGAGCCGACACTTGTGCAAAAGCAAACCAATATCATTTGCACTGCCTCTGCCCCTTTGCTTTAATCGCGACCAATTCCTATTTACACCAAGGCTTGCGGGCTGGATGGCTATTGTGTCGACCTCACCTACCTCTTTCAGCCACCTCTATGGCACCCACCATTCCTGGCTGCTCGGGTTGTTGCGTCGGCGCCTGAGCAACCGCTGGGATGCGGCCGACCTGGCCCACGATACCTTTATTCGCGTACTCAAGCGTCCGCCCGAGGCCGCCGATGCCTTGCGCGAGCGCTCCTACCTGGCAACCATCGCCCGTGGCCTGTGCATTGATCACTGGCGTCGACGGCAACTGGAGCAAGCCTGGTTGCAGACCCTCGCAGCACGACCTGAAGCCTTGCAGCCGTCCCCGGAACAACGGGCAATTATCGTCGAGACCCTGTACGAAGTGGACGCCATGCTGGCGCGCCTGCCGAGGAAGGTCAGCGAGGCATTCCTGCTGGCACAGCTGCAGGGCATGCCCTACAAGCAAATCGCGACCCAGCTCGGCGTTTGTGAGCGCATGGTGAAAAAGTACCTGGCACAAGCCTTATTGCATTGTGCCGTGCTGGAAGCCGAACTCGACGGGCTACTGGTGGAATGAACACTCCAGGCAAACTCAGTCATTCAAGCCTGCAACAGGCTGCCCAATGGTACGTGCGCCTGCAAGATCAGCAGGCCTGCGCCCAGGAACAACAGCGCTGGCAAACCTGGCTGGGACAAAGCTGTGAACACCAGGCCGCCTGGCGTTATGTGGAGCGCGTCAGCCAACGCTTTGTACCGCTGGCCGAAGAGGCCCACGGTGCCAGTCGTGCATTGCGCAGTTCTCGGCGCCAGACCCTCAAGACGCTGCTGGTGCTGTGTTCCGGCACGGCATTGGGCTGGGGCACCTGGCGCAACACCGCTTTGCCCAAACTGATGGGCGGCTTGAACGCCGACTATGCCACCCCCCAGGGCGAAACACGCGAAGCACTGCTGGCTGACGGCAGTCATCTGTGGCTCAACGCATTGAGCGCCCTGGATGTGCGCTTCGACAGCCAGCAACGCCTGCTGCATCTGCGCTTCGGAGAGGTGCTGATCGAGACCGCCAAGGAGGCGAGCCGCCCGTTTCGGGTGGAGACCAAACAAGGCTCGATGCGAGCCTTGGGTACTCGCTTCAGCGTTTTGCAGGAGGGGGAGCGTACCGTTCTCAACGTATTTGAAGGCCGGGTCGAGGTACGCACTGCCGTCAGCCAGCAAACACAGATTATTGAAGCCGGGCATCAGGTGACATTCACCGCCAATGCACTGGCTCCTGCAGCACCGGCGTCAGCCAGCCGCGAGGCCTGGAGCCGTGGGGTGCTGCTGGCAGACAACCTGCCCCTGGGCCAATTGATTGGCGAACTGAACCGCTACCGCCCCGGCCACCTGGGGTGTGATCCGGCGGTGGCGCAGTTGGCGGTAATGGGCTCGTTCCCCCTCAAAGACAGCGATCATGCCTTGCTCCTGCTGGAAGCGGCTTTGCCCATCAAGGTGGAAAGGCTCCTGCCTTGGTGGGTCACGGTCAGTCCGAAAACCTTATCGGTCTGATTTTTTTAAACCACCGGTTCCCTTTTCAAAGTCTCGTTCGGTTAACCCTTCAGACGCTTTCACATTCGCCGAACGACTTGATCCAAAGGGAACCTCCATGTCGCAACCCGCTCGTTTCGCTCTGCGCCCATTGACGCTGGCCATCACTGCCACCCTGCTCGGCTTCGGCGCGTTCAACGTGCAAGCCGCCGAGACGCCATCGATGCAAGAAGCTTCCCGAAGCTACAACATCGCAGGCGGATCGCTGGTCAGTGTGCTGAACCGCTTCGCCGAGCAATCCGGTATTTTCATCGCCGGCCACAACAGCCTGGCCACCGGAAAAACCAGCCAGGGCCTCAATGGCAGCTACACCCCGGCCAGCGGTTTGCAACGCCTGTTGCAAGGTAGCGGCTTGCAGGCCTTACCCCAAGGCAACAATGGCTACGTATTGGAGCTGACACCTGCAAGTACCGGCGCCCTGGAGTTGGGCGCCACTACCATTTCCGGTGAGGGCCTGGGCGCCACCACCGAAGACAGCCATTCCTACACCACCGGTTCGATGTCCTCAGCCACGGGCTTGCCCTTGTCGATCCGCGAAACGCCGCAATCGGTCACGGTCATCACCCGCCAGCAAATGGACGACCAGGGCTCCAACACCATCGCCGACACCTTGCGCCGCGCGCCTGGCGTCAGCGTGCAGAACTACGACAGCGAACGCTGGGAGTTTTCCAGCCGCGGCCTGCCGATCACCAACTTCCAGTACGACGGCGTCAACTCAACCTACGACGGCGTGTATGACTACGGCCAGACCAGCACCGACATGGCGGTCTACGATCACCTGGAAATCATCAAAGGCTCCTCAGGTTTGTTGACCGGCTCCGGCGACCCCTCGGCCACCGTCAATTTGATCCGAAAAAAACCTACCCGGGATTTCAAGGCGTCAGTCACGCAGACGTTCGGTTCATGGGACAACTACCGCACCGAAGGCGATATCTCCGGGCCACTGACCGAGTCGGGGAATGTGCGCGGGCGCTTCGTGGGTGTTTACCAGGACCGCCAGTCCTACCTCGATCATTACCAGAACACCAAGGACATCGCCTACGGCATCCTCGAAGCCGACCTCACGCCGGACACATTGCTGACCGTTGGCATCGACCAACAGGACACCCGTTCCCGAGGTGCCAGCTGGACCGGTTTCCCGATGTATTTCAGCAACGGCTCACGGACGGACTTCTCGCGCTCGTTCAACCCGGCCGCCGACTGGAGCCGCCGCGACTTCCAGAACCAGACGCTCTTTGCCTCCGTGCAGCAGCAACTGGCCAATGACTGGTCATTGAAAGTCAGTCTCGACCGCAAGCGCAGCCAACATGACACCTTGCTGGCCTCCGCCAGTGGCGGCAATCCGGACCCGGTCACAGGGGACGGCATGTACATGTTCATGGGCAAGTACATAGGCGACCAGGTGCAGAACACCCTGGACGTCAACCTCAATGGCCCGTTCAGCCTCTTTGGCCGCGAGCACGAGTTGATCATGGGCTTTATGGCCACCCGTTCGAAACAGGATATTCCGGTCTACGGCTCGATCTACCCGCCGGTGGGCGGCAGCATCTACAACTGGCGTGGGGAATACGCCAAGCCCGATATCCCGCGCAGTGGCCAGAACGACATTGTCCAACGCCAGACCGGTGCCTACCTGGCCACCCGCCTGAAGCCGACCGATGATCTGTCGGTCATTCTCGGCACCCGGATCAGTCACTTCAGTGGCACCGACAAGACTGACTTCTATGACCCAGCCAAAATCGACAACCACACGACCTACCGCCAAAGTGGTGTGGTCACGCCCTACGCCGGTATCGTCTACGACCTCAACGACATCTGGTCGGTGTATACCAGCTACACCAAGATCTACAAACCGCAGTCGAGCAAGGACGCCAGTGGCAAGCTGCTCGACCCGGTCGAGGGCGACACCTACGAGGCCGGGCTCAAGGCGGCATTTTTCGATGGCCGCCTGAATGCCAGTTTCGCGGCGTTCCGCATCGAACAGGACAACGTGGCCCAGTACGTTTCCGGCTTTGAAACCGACTCGATCTATCGCCCGATTGCCGGCGCCACCACCAAAGGTTTTGAAGTGGAGCTGGCAGGTGAAGTGCTGGACGGCTGGAATGTCTCGGCAGGCTACACCTACCAGCACACCCGCGACGCCAATGACGACTACGTCTACAGCTCGGTACTGCAAACCACTACCCCGCAGCAAGTGGTGCGCCTGTTCAACGCCTATCGCCTGCCAGGCGCCCTGGAGAAGATGACAGTGGGCGCCGGGGTAAACTGGCAAAGCGAGTTCTTCGGCAATGTGTTCCAGCCAGACCCCAATGATACGGTCAACTTCGGCCACAACTCGCGCATCACCCAGGACAGCTACTACCTGGTGGACTTGATGGCGCGCTACCGCTTCAACGATCACCTCAGCACAACGCTGAACGTGAAGAACCTGTTCGACAAGAAGTACTACACGGGCTTGGGCAATTTCGGCACCGGGTTCTATGGCGAACCGCGTAGCTTGCAACTGGCCACCAAATGGGACTTCTGAACTGAGGCCTGTGGCGATTGCGCACAGCACTGTGTAATGATCGGGGCTTGATCTTGCGTGAAAGGGAGTCACAGACATGTCGCTGAACGCCACGGACCACCTTTCACACTCGCCGCTTTTCTGGCGTGATGACAAGCTGCCGTTCATCGAAGCGCGAACCATCGCCGATGGGCGCAAGGTCTGTTACACGCGCCATTCCCACGAGCACTTCTCCATTGGCGCGATCACTGCCGGGCAAAGCCTGTATCTACACGGCCCGGACACGTTCCAGATCAGCGCCGGTACCGTGGTATTGATGAACCCTGGTGACGTTCATGCCTGCAATCCCCTTTACGACCAGCCCTGGTCCTATCACATGCTGTACATCGACACGCCATGGCTGATCGACCTGCAGCACCAGTTGGGTTTCAGTACCGACCTGGGATTTCGTCCCTTCACGACCACCCACACCCAGGACAGCGTGTTGTATGCCGGGCTGGCCGAGCTGTATCCGCTATTGGTGGACGAGCAGGCCGAGCACCTGCAAAAGCAGAGTGCCATCGTGAGTTTCTTCACTGAGGTGCAACAGCGTCTGAACCCGGCGCAGACGGTGGTACGTGAGGTCAATCACAAGCTGGAACGGGCTGCCGAGTACATTCGCGAGCACTGTACCGAGGCGTTGAAGCTCGAAGATATTTGCCTGGCGGCAGAGCTGTCGCCGTCCTACCTGATCCGCGCGTTCAAGCAGTATTACGGCATGACGCCCCATGCGTTCCTGGTCAACCGGCGGATCCAGTTTGCCCGCACCCAACTGCGCAGCGGCCAGTTGATCGCCGACGTTGCACTGGCGGCCGGCTTCGCTGATCAGGCGCACTTCCAGCGCACCTTCAAACAACACTTCGCCGCTACGCCAGGGCAATATCGCAGCTGATTCAAGCCAGCAGCAGATACCCAACACTGGCCACCAGCAAGGCTGCCATCGACCGATTGAACAGGCGCACGCCTTGAGGATTGTTCAGGTAGCGCCGCAGGAACGTCCCGGCATAAGCCCAGCACGCCACCGACAAGTAGCAAATGACCAGGTAGATCACTGCAAACAGCCAAACCTGTTGCGCATCTCCATCAGCTACAAACAACCCCATGCCCGCCACACAGGCCAGCCATGCTTTGGGATTGAGCCACTGCATGACCGCGCCGTAGAGCATCGAGGGCGCGGTCGCCGTTCCTTCGGCCTCCAGCCGCCCATCATCGACTGCCAACTTGTAGGCCATGTACAGCAGGAACGCCACGCCACCCCATTGGATCAACTGGGTCAGCAGCGGCCAGCGTATCAGCACCTCATGCAGCCCCAGGCCAATCAGTACCAGCAACAGGGTGAACCCCAGGGCGGCCCCGGCCACATGCTTCTGACTGGCACCAAAACCAAAGCGCGCCCCCGAACTCAAGGCCACCACATTCACCGGTCCTGGCGTAATCGAAGTGGCCAGGGCGAAGGCGGCCATGGAGAGTATCAAGCTCATTGCGGTTCCCTTTTTGTTCTGACGATTGGAGTGGGGACCACGGTAAAGCGCCGCCTGAGGCGCGTATTGAAGAAAATGCCCCTCACTCCCCCGTCATCCGCTCCAGGCTGTTACTCAAATGCAGCAGCATCGCCGCCCTGGCCGCGTCCGGGTCCTGGCGACGGATGGCCTTGAGGATGGCCTCGTGTTCCAGGTTCGCCAGTTGCCCCAATTTCATCAGGTCTGCATCGCCACGCTCCTGGGCATTGATCCGCGTACGAGGGATCACTGAGTTGCCCAGGTGATAGATCACATCGGTGAAATAGGTATTGCCGGTAGCCTGGGCGATCAGTCGATGAAAGCGCACGTCGGGCTCGACGCTGCCGTCGTTGTTGGCCAGCGAGTCCTGGTAATCGTCCAGGGCCTGGCGCATCTGTTGCAGTTGTTGATCAGTACGGCGCAGCGCCGCCAGGGCCGCGGCCTGGGTTTCCAGCCCCAGACGCAACTCCAGGATGCCGCGCACGCTGACGGCCGTGTCGTGGGTCAGGTGCAAGCCCTGGCGCTCGTCCCGCGCCAGCACGAAGGTGCCCACGCCGTGACGGGTTTCCACCAGCCCCGCCGCCTGCAACTTGGAAATCGCTTCACGCACCACCGTGCGACTGACGCCGTATTCGCCGACGATAGCCGACTCGGATGGCAGCTTTTCCCCCGGCACCATCTGCCCCAGAAGGATGCGCTGGGTCAGCGCCGTAACGATGTCATGGGCCAGGCCCGGGGAGCGCTTGCGAATAAGGGTGCCGCTTTCGTTTTGCATCGGGACGTCCGGTCGAGAGTGCCCGCCAATACTAGCATTCCCACGGACCCGCGACAGCGCCTATCTTGTATGACAACTAATAAATAGATTCACCCTCTCGGATCAGCACCCGTGGCTCGATAAGCGCAAACAACCCCGCAATACCGAAGAAATCTACTCATAAGGGGATTGCCACCTTCAAAAATCAAGTTGTATGATGCCTATCAAGTTGTCAGACATCTCGGACAGCCAAACACATCCCCGCACAACAATAATCAGTGGGAGTTTTGCCTCGTGACCCCTTCAAGCCCTGCGACAGCTGCGCCTGCTCTCGACCCGATCCTGGCCCGCGCCATCAAGAAGGTGAAGAGCCATGTGCTCCCCCTCTTCGTGATCATGTTCATCGTCAACTACATTGACCGCGTCAACATCGGTTTCGTCCGTACTCATATGGAGCATGACCTGGGCATCGGTGCGGCGGCCTATGGCTTTGGTGCCGGACTGTTCTTCATCGGTTATGCCTTGTTTGAAGTGCCCTCCAACATGCTCCTGCAAAAAGTCGGCGCGCGTATCTGGCTGACTCGGATCATGTTCACCTGGGGCATCACCGCCACCCTGATGGCGTTCATCCAGAACGAAACCCACTTCTACATCTTGCGCTTTCTGTTGGGAGTAGCCGAAGCCGGCTTTTTCCCGGGTGTGATCTACTACTTCACCCGCTGGCTGCCTGGCGTCGAGCGCGGCAAGGCCATCGCCATCTTCCTCAGCGGCTCCGCCCTCGCCTCGCTGATTTCCGGGCCATTGTCCGGCGTGCTGCTGCAAATCACCGGCCTGGGCCTGCATGGCTGGCAGTGGATGTACATCATCGAAGGCATGGCCTCGGTACTGCTGTGCTTTTTCGTCTGGTTCTGGCTGGACTCAAAACCCCATGATGCCAAATGGCTCAGTCGCGAAGAGCAGGATGCGCTGGTCAATGAGATCGACCGCGAACAGCGCGAGCGTGACGCAGCCACCACCGTCAAACCGACCCTGGGCAAGTTGCTCAAAGACCGCCAGATCATGCTGTTCTGCGCCCTGTATTTCTGCATCCAGTTGACCATCTACGCGGCAACGTTCTGGCTGCCGAGCATCATCAAGAAAATGGGCGACTTGAGCGACATTCAGGTGGGCTTCTACAACTCGATCCCCTGGCTGATTTCGATCATCGCCATGTACACCTTCGCGGCCCTCGCCGGCAAGTTCAAGTTCCAGCAAGCCTGGGTCGCCACCGCACTGCTGATTGCGGCCGCCGGCATGTTCCTCTCCACCACCGGCGGGCCGATCTTTGCCTTTGTCGCGATCTGCTTTGCCGCCATCGGTTTCAAGTCAGCGTCCTCGCTGTTCTGGCCGATCCCCCAGGGTTACCTGGATGCACGGATCGCTGCAGCGGTGATCGCGCTGATCAACTCCATCGGCAACCTCGGCGGGTTTGTCGCGCCGACCACCTTTGGTTTCCTGGAACAGACCACCGGCTCGATTCAGGGCGGCCTGTATGGCTTGGCGGGCACGTCAATCCTGGCGGCCATCCTAGTGTTTTTCGCCAAGACCCTGCCCAGTCCAACCACCACCGGCGTGTTGCAACCCGCCCCTGCCGTGAGCAAATAAGGAAGACCCCATGAACACAGAACACCAGCACCACGCCAGCAATGCCCCGGTCGTCACTCATCTGGACGTCATTCCAGTGGCCGGCCATGACAGCATGCTGCTCAACCTCAGCGGCGCCCACGGCCCGTTCTTCACCCGTAATATCGTGATTCTCAAAGACAGCGCCGGGCATATTGGCGTCGGCGAAGTGCCCGGTGGCGAACGCATCCGCGAAACCCTGGAAGACGCTCGCAGCCTGGTGATCGGCAAGCCCATCGGCCAGTACCAGAGCATTCTCAATGCCATGCGGCGCACCTTTGCGGCCCGAGATAGTGCCGGGCGCGGCCAGCAGACGTTCGACCTGCGCATCACCATCCACGCCGTCACGGCCATGGAAGCCGCACTGCTGGACTTGCTCGGCCAGTTCCTCGAAGTACCGGTAGCGGCACTGCTGGGTGAAGGGCAGCAGCGGGACGCGGTGAAGATGCTCGGCTACCTGTTCTACATCGGTGATCGCCAGCAAACCGACCTGGCTTATCGCAGCGAAGACGATGCAGACGACTGGTTCCGACTGCGCCACGAACACGCCATGACCCCCGAGGCGATCGTGCGCCTGGCAGAAGCCGCCAAAGCCCGGTATGGCTTCAATGACTTCAAACTCAAGGGCGGCGTACTGCGCGGCGATGAAGAAATCGAAGCCGTTACGGCCCTGGCCGAGCGCTTCCCCGACGCCCGGATTACCCTGGACCCGAACGGCGCGTGGTCGTTGAAAGAAGCCATCGCCCTGTGCCGCGACCAGCACCACGTCCTGGCCTACGCCGAGGACCCCTGCGGCGCAGAAAATGGTTATTCGGGACGGGAAGTCATGGCCGAATTCCGGCGCGCCACAGGGCTGCCTACCGCGACCAACATGATCGCTACCGACTGGCGAGAAATGGGCCACGCGATCCAGTTGCAGTCGGTGGATATCCCTCTGGCCGACCCACACTTCTGGACGATGCAAGGCTCGGTACGGGTGGCGCAGATGTGCCACGAATGGGGCCTGACCTGGGGCTCACATTCCAACAATCACTTCGATATTTCCCTGGCCATGTTCACCCAGGTGGCAGCGGCCGCACCGGGGGATATCACTGCCATCGACACCCACTGGATCTGGCAGGATGGCCAGCGTCTGACCAAGGCGCCGTTGCAGATTGTCGATGGCCATATCCAGGTGCCGGCCAAGCCAGGCCTGGGGGTGGACATCGACATGGACGCCGTGGCCCACGCCCACGAGTTGTACAAAGGCATGGGCCTGGGAGCGCGCAACGACAGCGTCGCCATGCAGTTCCTGATTCCCGGCTGGACCTTTGATAACAAGCGGCCGTGCCTGGTGCGCTAAGCTCCGCCCATGATCAACGTGTAGTGCGCGCCGGTTCCGGCGCGCACGCCCTCTCTCACCACCAACGCCACCGAACCGGCAGCCGATAATGAAGTCGTACCGGCGTGATCGCGGCGGATGATTTTGATGGGCGCTATCGGGTGGTCATGCTGACGGCGCCTGACGCCTGAAAAGAAACCGCCAGCCTGGGTAACGTCTCACGCAAAACCGCCCTTAAGCAGCCGCAGCTCCAGATACTGCAGCAACATGATGGTCTTGCCGTCGACAATCGTGCCGTCGGCAACCTGTGCAATCGCCTCGTCAAATCCCAGCTCCAGCACCTCGATATCCTCGCCCTCTTCTTCCAGTCCGCCACCGTCGCCCACCCGGTCGCCAGGTCGGTATTCACCGATAAAGAAATGAATCCGCTCGGTGACCGAGCCGGGGCTCATGAAGGCAGAGTAGATCTTCTCGACATGACTCACCCGGTAGCCGGTCTCTTCTTCGGCCTCCAGACGAATACGCTCTTCGGGGCTCGCGTTGTCCAGCAAGCCCGCGGCGGCCTCGACCAAATAGCCATCGTGACCGTTGACGAAGGTCGGCATGCGGAACTGGCGGATCAGCAGTACCGTACGCTGCTCGCGGTTGTACAACAGGATCGTCGCACCGTTGCCACGGTCATAGACCTCACGGGTCTGGGCCTGCCAACTGCCATCGCGGCGGTGCAGGTCGAAGCTGTATTTTTTCAGCACGTACCAGTTATCGGAGAGGGTTTCTTCAGCAGTGATGCGAACGGGGCTGTTGTCCATGGGCAGGCCTTTTGTCGTGGGGCGGGGAGCATGTCGGGCCAGGCCGGGCAACGTCAAGTGATCGATGGCGCAGATAGACCGCAGAATGACTGTCGTCGAAATACTCCCTGTAGCGTGGCCGGGCCAGCCCACACACCGTCCACAGGCCCGACCGGCGACTCATAAACCCTCATTCCGACACCGGCTTTTCCGATAGCTGTCAAGCGCAACCCCACGCCATACTGGCTCGCAGCAGAAGTTGATCAAATATTAACCTGACGTTAAATCGCCATCCCTGCCGGGCTCCGGCAGGGTTATCCACAGAGATACCCACGGTTTTCGTGGACAACTCTTTTCACGTTTTACGATGTTTTTTCCGGGAAAGTCCCCGGCAACAAAATATCCCGCGTGACCTGACGAATATCGTTATACCCACACAGCGCCATGGACACATCCAGTTCCCTGGCGATGATATCCAGTGCCTTGGTGACACCGGCTTCACCCATGGCTCCAAGACCGTACAGGTGTGGCCTGCCGATCATCGTGCCCTTGGCCCCCAGCGCCACGGCCTTGAGCACGTCCTGACCGCTGCGGATGCCACCATCCAGCCACACTTCAATACGCTCACCTACCGCTTCGACGATGGCTGGCAATTGGCTGATGCTGGACGGTGCACCGTCCAACTGACGTCCACCATGGTTGCTGACAACCAGTGCATCGGCCCCGGAATCCGCTGCCAGTCGTGCATCTTCCACATCGAGAATGCCCTTGATGATCAGCTTGCCGCCCCAACAGCGCTTGATCCACTCCACGTCGGCCCAGCTCAGGCGCGGGTCGAATTGCTGGGCGGTCCAGGACGACAGGGAACTCATGTCTGCCACGCCCTTGACGTGACCGACGATATTGCCGAAACCGTGTCGCTTGGTGCCGAGCATGCCCATGGCCCAACGCGGCTTGGTCATGATGTTCAGCACGTTGGACAAGGTCAGCTTGGGTGGCGCCGACAGGCCATTGATCAGGTCTTTGTGGCGTTGCCCCAGAATCTGCAGGTCCAGGGTCAGCACCAGCGCATCCACCCCGGCGGCCTTGGCCCGCTCGATCAACTGTTCGATGAAGGCGCGGTCACGCATCACGTACAACTGAAACCAGAAGGGTTTGCCGACGTGCTCGGCAATGTCCTCCAGGGAACAGATGCTCATGGTCGACAGGGTGTAGCGCAAACCAAAAGCAGCCGCTGCACGCGCGGTGAGAATCTCGCCATCGGCGTGCTGCATGCCGGCCAGGCCCGTCGGCGCCAGGGCCACCGGCATGGCCATGTCCTGACCGATCATCGTGGCGCTGATCGAGCGCTCATCGATGTCACGCGCCACCCGCTGGCGAAACTTGATCCGGGCAAAGTCGCTTTCATTGGCCCGGTAAGTGCTCTCGGTCCACGACCCGGAATCAGCGTAGTCGTAGAACATGCGTGGTACGCGTTTTTGCGCCAGCTTGCGCAAGTCTTCGATGGTTGTGATCAGCGTCATCAATGTCACCTCTCCCGGAACGAGTCCAGAGAGTAACCGGCGATCCTGCATCTCACCAGTACTGGCGCCTGCTGCGTCGGGGAGTCGACTGGGCGACACTCAGAAAGAGCGACTCGGCCAGCCGCGCGCTGATTCGCGAACGGTAGACCGCCAACACTCGACTTTCGGGCATGTCGGCAAGGCTGCGAAAACTCAGGTAGCGTTGCTCGGGCAGCTTCAGATGGGCGGCACTGTAGTTGGCGTTGGGCGTGTCTTGGGCCGGATAATGAAAATGTGCATAAGCCACCGCCTTCCTGGACGTGTCGCGAATCACATATTCCTGCAGATAGTCATTGTCGCGCTTGAGTTTGATGCGCCCCTCCACCAGCAAGATATCGACCTGGCCCTGGCTTTTTAGGTAATCGATCCTGGCTTCTTCAGGGGGATTGCGCAGGATAATGTCGATGCGCACCTGTTTCCCCTGCGCCACCAAACGAGACGAGGCCTTCCCAAGAGCGTCCAACAGTTGCTCTGCCGTTACATCTGGCTTTTTGCCTTGCGTGATGAGCGTGTCACGAATCTTTCCGGCCACTTCGTTCATCGCTTCAGCCAGGTGCGTCAGTTGCGCTTGCGCGCTGATCGGCGTGTTGGAGGACTGTGCCTCTTTGCTCACCTGGCGACTGACCATCGCTTCCTTCTCCAGCAGCGCCTCGGCATCTGCCTGTAACTTGCGCAATGATCGCGCAGGCCTCACCACCGGACTGGGTGCGTCGACAACTTGCTCCCATTCGCCGGCGACGGAGCTCTGGCGAAAGCTGGCGACCGGTGTATGGTCGACAGGATCGCTGACATCCACGATCTCGCCCGCCGCACCCGATGTCTGCGGGCGCACTCGCCCCGCCTGAATCCGATTTTTGCGGTCGCGTACCAGACGCCGGCCCGAGTCCCGCAGCGCAGTGGGCGTCGGTCTGATGGCGGGTTCTTCGGCTTGCTCCCTGAGTGCCAGGGCCAGTGTGTGCTGAGCTTCCTGGCGTACCCCCTCGATCTGGCGGTGCAGCCCCCTGACCATGTCCTGGTCAATCAGGTCTGGCGCGCTATCGCCATAAAAACGCAGCCATGCCTGGGCATCCGCATACTCCTGAAGAAGCCCCTCCAACCCCTGGACTCGCTGCTCCAGGCTGACGAGACCGGGTTCCTGCAAAGTCTTCTGCGAGCAGGCCGCCAACACCACTTGATCGCCCAGCCGCTTGAGGTCCACAAAGTCGTCAAACTCCTCCTCGAGCGGTCGCCGGCGCAGCACCAGCCCCTGGTAGACCTTCAACTGTACGATCTTCCAGTCCAGCGGCGTTGCCGGCAGCGCCAGTACTTGCGCCAACGGGCTCGCTGACAAGTCGAACCCCGGGACGTTCAGCAACTCACCAAAGCGCTCCAGCTCCAGCATACTCAGGTCAATCAACTGATCGTTGTACTCGGCGACTTTCATCAAATAGCCATGCATTGCCTCGTGAGCAGATTGGGCCTGGACCGGGTCTTCATCATCGAGTTGCGAGAGCCACCCCTGACGTTGCGCCTCGGTTGGGCCGGCCACCTTGCGCGCCAGAATCAGCAGAGCCATTTGCTGGCGCAGGTTTTCCACCTGCCTCTCAAGTTGCATGATCAGCTCTGTTTCAAAGCCAACCATGGGTTTGTTTTCGTTCATAGCCTTGAGCTTCTCCATTTTGTCGAACTGGCATCGATTTTCACTCTGTAGTTCTTTCAGATAACGCACGGAAATGGCCTGCCGTTGCGCATCGGTAAACTGCTCCGAGCTAGCCCCATGAGCGCTTTCATAGAGCGTGAAGGCGGCATCAACCCTACGCTCGGCATTCATCAGCTCAGTGGTTAAAAGGCCGTAATCTTGCTCAAGCTTCACGTTGTTACTGCGAAAGCCTTCGCGGCGAGTGGCAGCGGATTTCTTCGGCCCGCCCCCGAGCAACCGCATGCCGAAATCGAAATGCCACAGATCGTCACGCCCCCGTTTGAGCCAAGGCCCCCAGCGCTTTGGCTCTTGCAGATCGACCACCCTCAATTCACCTTCAAAGAGACTGACGGCATAGAACCCGCCATCGATAACCGCGTGATGGTGCCACTTTTGCGGCCCGATATTGACCCGCACCAGTCCGCGGGTGGTCCCCGTTTTTTCAGTATTGCTCGGAATATTCGGCCACGCCTGCCCAGGACCGGGGCGCCATTTGAAGGTCTCGATCGCTGCCAACTGGGCCGTGGACAATCGCTGATTGGCATTTGTCCAGGAAAAATCCATTGCCGTGATATCGCCCAGGGTACGGCGCCAGGGGAACCTCGCCGCCGGCAGCTGAACGTGAACCGGACTGCTCATTACCTCAGGCAAGTGCCTGATTTCGGGTTTCGCTTCACTCAGCCCGAGTCGCTCATCAAGCCCCATCACACGGCTCATGAGCAGGCCTGAGAGGCTCGCAATCAAATCGGTAACGACTGCCGCACGGGCAGCCTGATCAGCATCCTGGGGCAAGGTCACGAGCGCCTGGGTTGAAGCCAGTATCTGGCTCAACCACCCCGCGACAGCGACCGGCCCTCGCAGCAACGGCAACAACACATTGAACAACTGCCAGAGATCATTCTTGAAGACGGTCCAGCGCAACTCTTCGTTGGAGGCGGACTGCTTGTCGGCCTGCCGCCACAGGCTGATTGCGTTTTCCTTGAACACCTCATCGAGGATAACCCTCCGGAATTTCCAAGTCACTTAGCAACGCGGGGCTGGGCTGTGTAACTGACTCGAACTCATCTCCTTGCAAAAAACGCCTTGCGTTCGGGCTGCGGAAACCGCCGTTGCCAAACAGTGCCCGACTGTGCTCGGACATACTGTCGAGGACAATATGCTGCAGCTCACTGCCCGGGCGCATGACCTCATCAAGCAATGCCTGGCGACTGTCGAATTGCCTGAGGGCATTCACACTCGAGGGGTGATAAAGAATGTGCGGTAATGGGGTGTTATTCCGAGGGCCAATCACAAACAGGTTAAACGCCCGGTGCACCGACCCGCCGGCATGCTCCAGAAAGGCCAGGTGGCGCGCCACAATCGCCTCGCCGTCGACCACCCGCGACGTCGCTTCGGCCTGCATAATGGCCTGCATCACCCGATAGCCGGATGGGGTAAGGCCGCCGTGGCCACGCACCATGTATTCAAAGGCCTGCATCGGCAGTTGTACGCCCATCTGGTCAACGAAGAGTCGCCTTCGCCGATCGGCCTCGACCGGGTCGAGAATCAGCCGGTCCTTGAGCAGCATTGGATAGTGTTTGCCAATATCCACGGCGCTAATAAGACGCTTGAGATAACTGGGCGTTATCCACTTCGCAGGCCTTCCATCGGCGGCTGCCTGGTTGCGTATATCAAGCCGCGCATAGGGCGTCATAAACGGGTTTTCCAGGGCGTATTGAGTCAGCGTGTGCGACACGCTTTCTGTCCACCCCACCGTGGAGCCCTGGGTGCGCACAAAAGTCAGTACGTAATTATCCGGATCGACCGTTACCTCCCGGGGATGATCCAGGGCCATTTGCCGCTGCAACGCCTTGCGGGCATAGACATCAATCGGATCGATGCCGTCGAGAAAGCCCACCCCAGCCGCCCGTTGCTGGACATCCGCCAACCGCGCCAGCCAATGGCCGTAAGTCTTGCGATCAAGCGCCGAGGCTGTCTGCAACCACAACGGCAGTTGCTCCTCGCTCAGCTCTCGCGCAGCGTCAGAATCAAACCAAGCCAGGGGCGATGTCAGGGTATTGAGCAGTTTTTTATAGCTGGCGACCCGGGGAAGTTGCGTCCAGTCGATTACGGATATATCCCGTAACTGCTTCTCCAGAAGACTCTGGGCCAGACTATCGAAAACATCGCCTTCGGGCTCCTTGAGGGTCCATTTTAGGACTTGATCGGGCGCGTAGTGACTCATGTAGCGTGGCAGCAAGCTTCCTAACAGGTCCAGTGAGTCGAGCCTGAGCAGATACGAAGCCGGACTGTAGACATGAACACTGGCCCCCTGGAGCCTTTGAAAAACCAACAGCGGAACCCATTGCCCAAGCTGCGCACCACTGGCAACGTAGACCTGAGAGATGAGCAACGCGTCGGGCCCTCCAAACCGTTGCCGATCCGCCTTACTCGGGTAGATTCCGTTCAGCAGCAATTGCTGCGACTCGCTGAGTGGTGGAATCTGTCGAGCGGTTTTCAAGCACTTTCGCAGCTGCTCACTGACCAAGCGCCACCGGGTCGACAACGGGTCCTGCGAAGAGATGCCATTCCAGTACTGCACCATCCGCGCCTGGAGCGCCGGGACCAGATCGGCCGCCAGCGCGTTGAGCATGAACTCCAGGTCATCTACCGAGAACGCTGTGTTTTCCGGTGTAACACTCGTGCTCGTGGCGCCCGCCAGTACCTGATGATGGCCGGGCGTATAATTCAGCGGTTGGCGACTCATGCAACGCGAGATCAAGGCATCGCTCAGCGACGTGACTTGACTATAGGTCACGCTATCGCCTGCGCGCTGTGTCACGCCAACCCACAGGTTTCTGGCACGTAACCGTGAGCCTGGGAACCACTCGTGTACCCAATCATCAATCAAGGATTCGGCGATATCCGCCAGGCTGGGTCGGTCCGCGAATTCCTTGGCAAGGTATTCACGGGACACGCGGTTCTGGTCAAGCGCTTTCTGAGGGTTATTCATCGGGATTTCCTGGCATCAATAATCGCCAGAACGTAGCGCGTGGCCCAAACCGGTCAGGGGTAGATAGTTAGGCTCGCGTAAAACATGCATAAACCTGCATTGCCTTTCGCAATGGTGCCGATATAATCCGCTTAAAATACGCACTAACAGGCACAAACATGCATAGCGTTCTTGATCTGCCCTCCCTGCGCAAACAAAAAATCCTGCTGCTGCTGGAACGCGACGGGAAAGTCATGGCCTCGGAACTGGTAGACCATTTTGCCGTGTCCCAAGACACCATCCGCCGCGACCTTGGCGAACTGGCCGCCGCCGGGCTGTTGCAACGGGTACACGGCGGCGCGCTCCCGCGCCCCAAGGACACGGGCAAGGATTACTTCACCCGTGTCGGCGAAACCAGCGAGGTAAAAAGACACCTGGCTCAACTCGCGGCCCAGCGGGCGCAAGACGGCCAGATCGTGTTGTTCGACTCCGGTACCACCACCTTGCGGATCGCCCAATCACTGCCCCACAGCCTCCATCTGACGGCAGTGACCCACTCGCCGCTGATCGCCGTTGCCCTCGCGGAACACCCGCATATCAAGGTGATTCTGGCTGGCGGCCAACTCAATCCCGCGACGATGTCCGCGACCGGCCATGAAGCCATACGGCTGATCCAGGGGATCAAGGCCGACCTGCTGTTTACCGGAGTTTGCGCCTTGCACCCGCAGATCGGCATCAGCTCACAGCACTACGATGAAGTGGCGGTCAAGCAGGTCATGCTCGACAGTGCGTCCCAGGTCGTGGCCGTCACCCTGGGGGACAAACTCGGCGCCGTGGAACCTTTTGTCGTCGCGCCTTGCACGCGTATTCACACGCTGATCACCGAGCAGTCGATGGATGGCGCCAGCGTGGACAGTTATCGGCGGATGGGGATCGAAGTGATCCAGGCGGATGCCTGAGTGGCTGGACCCTGATCACCTCACGTACACCGGATGATTTGCCGGCGTTCAACGAGGCGATCGTCAAGGCCCTGGCTGCTTGAGCATAGGTATCTATGCAACTTCGAAGATTGGCTTCCTGCCTCGAGTTTCAGATAACACCGGCTACAGGGCCGTGTCGAACACCTGTAGCCGCTGGGGCCAGTTCGGGCTCAGTCCTTGCCGGGCTCGGGAGACGAGGCGCTCTTGCCGATGAGCACCCAGAGGATCATTCCCAGCAGCGGCATGAAAATAATCAGCACCAGCCACAGCCCCTTGTTTTCCCAGCGTATGCCGCTGCGCAGCACGTTATTGATTGCCCACAGTTCCAGCAGCACCAGCAGCACCGCCAAGCCAATCCAGACGTATTCTATTTGCATGATTTACCTCCTGAGGTCTCATGCATTTGGTCAAGGCGTAGGCGTGAGGGTTCATTAAAAAATCGACGCAAGGCTGATATCGCCAGACTGCAGCCCGTCATCCCGGGCACGATCAAACTGCTCGCGCCCAGGCCTGACAGCGCCTATGCCACCGAGGGCGGCACCTCTTGAAAGTCGTGGCCTATCGTCACAACCTCAAGGCACCGCTAACCAGCGTCTGAATCCACGCTTGCCGGGCAACGGGCACCACGCAAAATCCCAAGGCAGTGGCGCCAGCTCCTCGTCCAATAACACCGCGCTGCATCCTGCGTCCTTCCAGTCGACGACCCGGATGGGGGCCCCTTGCCAGGCCAGCACCACCCCTTGAGCCTGGCTGTCGTCAGTGTTGATCCAGCGCGCGGCGGCAGCGGTCATGAACGCTTCAATCGTCTCTTCATCGATCTGTTCTCGATACCGCGAACTCAGCAACCAACGACAGATACTCAAGTGGTAGGTCCAATTCTGCGGCGGACGGTTTCGGTAGGCCCAGGTCATGAAACTGCGAAACAGGTTCAAGCCCTCCGGCGGATCGAGCTTGAGCAACCCCGGACAGACGTCGAACAAGGTATGCCAGTAAGGCAATAACCGGGCATCCAGATGTACAAAACAACGGGAGTTGCTCGGGTAGTCAGGGAACGGTAGCAGCACGTCGCCGCGCGGCTGGCTGCGGGAGGTCTTGCTGACCAGACGCGCCGCGCCTGAAGGCAGAAGATAGGCCATGGAACACACTCATACTCGTGACGATTGACGCTGGCCGCCAATAACGGCGCAGCGCACAGCAGGCGCCCTGATCACAGGACGCCACGGGCACGCGTCAGAATGCCGGGGAGGCGCGAGGGTTGGCGGAAGGCCAGAGGTATCGGGGAGGTGTCTTGTTGCGCTGTTCATGACCGGGGCGCGGCGCTTGCCCAAGGCTCAGCAGCCAGGCCAGGCAAAACAGGTAGACGATCGCCAGGGTCACGGCCGAACAGACCGGGCAGGCGAAGAAGTTCGACCAACTGCTGGCCATCGGGCTGCCAAGGTCGCTGTCCGAAGCCGGCGCCTTGCTGCCCAATGCCGAGCAAAACTGCCCGCCCAGACCATTGAGCTCCAGGCCCATCATCTGCCCATGCCCCAAACCGCAGACGAACACATTGAACAGGACGCAGAAATACAAGGTCCAGGCAATGAGCGAACGGTCCGGGCGGGTCAGTTTCATGGCGGCGACTTTAACACCGAATATCCGGACGGATGAAGCCCTGCCCGCCCTGCGGCAGAACGTCGCAGATTACGTAGGGCGGCCAGGGTTGGTAGAATGGGCGCCCTCCTCGTTCACTCCTTTTCAAAGCCTGATTGATACGTTTCGCAGGACCCAGGCGCTTCACAGGATGCACCGTTGATGAGTACGTTATTCACCCGCCGCAAAGTCATCCAGGGCATGGGCCTGTTGGGCCTTGGCCTGCTGAGCGGCTGTGACAACAGCCCCAGACTGAACTTCAAGTACGGCAAGGATCTGAGCGACAAGATCATGGGCCGTACCTTCAGGCTCAAGAACACCGAGGGCGAATCCGTCACCCTCAGCTCCTTCCGTGGCTTGATGCCCGTGGTGTTCTTCGGCTTCACCCAATGCCCGGCCGTCTGCCCCACCACGCTTGCCCGGATGGCCCAGGCCAAGAAGCTGATGGGTCGCGACGGCGAGATCATGCAGGTGATCTTCATCACACTGGACCCGGAGCGGGACACACCCAAGGTGCTCGACGCCTACGTCAAGGCCTTCGACCCCAGCTTCGAAGCGCTGTACGGCACCCCGGAAGAAATCGCCGTGGCCGCCAAGGAGTTCGGGATCTTTTATGAAAAGATTCCCGCCGGAGACAGCTACACCCTGTCCCACACCGCCACCAGTTTTGTGTTCGACACCCGCGGCAACCTGCGCCTGGGCCTGTCGGCATCCCTTAACGCCAAAGAGTGCGCAGAAGACCTGCTCACCGTTATGGAGGTCTGCTAATGACTGCCGTTCAAACCCTCAAGCGCATCGCCCTCGGCCTTTCCCTGCTGGGCCTCGCCGCTCACGCCAGCGCCCAGGCCCTGGTCAGCGATGCCTGGGTGCGCGCCACCGTACCGGGGCAGCCGTCCAGCGGTGCATTCATGACCGTCACGGCGGACAGCGACAGCAAGTTGCTCAGCGTGGCGTCGCCAGTGGCCAAGACCGTGCAGATCCACGAAATGAGCATGAAGGATGACGTGATGCGCATGGGCCCGGTGGACTTCGTCGCGCTGCCCGCCGGTAAAGCCGTGAAGCTCGACCCTGAGGGCTACCACGTGATGCTGATCGACCTGACCGGCCAGATCAAGGAAGGCGATCAGGTGCCGCTGATTCTGACCGTGGAAAACGCCAAGGGCGAAAAACAGACCCTCGAAATCAAGGCCCCGGCCCGTGCGTTGAACGGCATGGACCACATGGACCACAGCAAGATGCATTGATGTGCGGTGATGGCGCTTGCCCGCTCGCCACAGAGGGCAAGCGACATACTTAGAACGTCTGCTATCAACACTTTCTATATATTTTCAATCTATAAACCAACTCGTTAGCCTGCTCAGGCCGGATGCGTCTCCCTGTCGCCGTCCGGCCACACAATTCTAAAAATAAGCAGCAGACAACGGGAATAACAATGAATAAATCCCCCCTTGCCTTGGGCCTGACTTCGGCCACCCTCGGTTTGACCCTCGCCTTCCCCTCCTTCGCCAAAGCTGATTTTTTTGAAGACAGCAAGGCCGACCTGGAATTTCGCAACTTCTACTTCAACAGCGATTACCGTCAGGACGGCGCCAGCCAATCCAAGCGTGATGAGTGGGCCCAAGGGCTGATTCTTAACTATCAGTCGGGGTTTACCGAAGGCCTTGTGGGATTTGGTGTGGATGCCATCGGCTTGCTGGGCCTCAAGCTGGATTCGAGCCCTGACCGACAAAACACCGGCTTGTTGCCCGTCGGTGATGACAAGGCACCCGACAGCTACAGCCGCATGGGAGCCACGGCCAAGGCGCGGATCTCCAAGAGCGTGCTGAAAGTCGGAACCTTGATCCCCAGGCTGCCCACCGTTTTGCCCAATGACGGGCGCCTGCTGCCCCAAACCTTTCGCGGCACCCAACTGACCAGCCAAGACATTACCGACCTGACCTTCGACGCCGGGCGCCTGACCAGCAACACCCTGCGCAATGTCAGTGGCCACGACGACATCGAGGTTACCGGCAAAGGCATCAAGGGTGCCGTGCCCAGCGACCAATTCGACTTCGCCAGCGCCAACTACAAATGGACCAAGAACCTGGCCACCGGGTACCACTACGCCAACCTGGAAAACAACTACAAGCAGCACATCTTCAACCTGGTACACACCCTGCCCCTGGGCAACACCCAGTCATTCAAGACCGACCTGCGTTATGCCGACTCCAGCAAGGCCGGCAACACCAACGTCGACAACCAGGCCTTTGGCGCACGCTTCACCTACAGCATCCAGGGCCACTCGCTCGGTGCGGCCTACCAACGCATGAAAGGCACCACGGGTTTCCCGCATCTGGACGGTACCGACTCCTACCTTGTCAACTACGTGATGATCTCGCCGGACTTCGCCAACCCCGAAGAAAAGTCCTGGCAAGCCCGCTACGACTACGACTTCGCCGCCATTGGTCTGCCCGGCCTGACCTTCATGACCCGCTATCTCAAGGGCAACAACTTCGAGCGCAGCCGAGGCGTGGAAGGCACCGAATGGGAGCGCAACACAGACATTGGCTACGTGTTCCAGAGCGGCGCACTGAAGAACCTCGAGGTGAAATGGCGCAATGGCACCTACCGCAGCAACGGCTCCGGTAGCGACATCGACCAGAACCGCTTCATCGTCAGCTACACCCTGCCCCTGCTTTAATTTTTCCGGAGCATTGCCCATGAATACCAAGAAAAGCCTGGTTCACCTGGCAGTGGCGTTCGCCCTGTTCAGTACTTACGGCGCCTATGCCACCGACACCGGCGAGTTACCTTGCAACACCACCGAACAATGCGCGGCCCAGGCGGCAAAAGTCGGTGCGTCAGTGGACACCTCGCAGTCCCCGCGCAAAGCCAAGGGCGACCCGACACAAACCCAGTTCGCCTGGCTCAACCGCATCAACAAAGCCTCGATCGTGATGCTCACCGAAGAAGGCATCGTCAAGCCGGACATGGGCCAGAAGATCGCCGGCGGCGTACGCTACGCCATCGATCAGGCCGACCAGTCGGGGGGCAAACGCCCCAGCGATGTGCTGCAACTGGAAAAGATCATGACCGACAAGATCGGTCCCGAAGCCTCGCTGATCCACTCCGGCCGCAGTCGGCAGGACATGCTCGCGACCTTCCGCCTGGCCAAACTACGCACCCAGGTACTGGCCTACAGCGACGCATTGAACGCTACACGCCAACGTATCCTGGCCATCGCGCAGAAGAACGTCGACACCCTGGTGCCGGCCTACACCAACGGCGTGCAGGCCATGCCCATCAGCTACGCCCATTACCTGCTGGCGTACGAGGCGGCATTTGATCGGGACGGCCAGCGCATTCGCGAACTCTATACGCGCCTCAACCTGAGCCCGATGGGCACGGCGGTACTGGCAAACTCCGCGTATCCCCTCAACCGTGAACGCCTGGCCGAGCTACTGGGCTTTGATGGCGTGCGGGAAAACTCCCTGGATTCCAGCCAGGTGTCCACCTATGACATCCCGATTGAAGCGGCGAACCTGGCGGCCTCCTCGGCCATTCGCATCGGCGCCATGATTGGCGATATCCATACCCAATACCACCAGATCCGCCCCTGGTTGCTGCTGGATGAAGAGTCCACCTACACCAGCAGCGCCATGCCGCAAAAGCGCAACCCGGGGCTGTTGATGCGCACTCGCGAGTCGGCATCGGATGTGGTTGGGCTGGCCCAGACCGTAACCTTGCGCGCCCATAACGTCACCACCGGCATGACCGACTACAAGTTCGCCTTTGATTCATTGGGTCTGTTCCAATCCACGGGCGAGATGTTCACGAGCATGGACGCTGTGCTCGACGCGCTGCAAATCAACCCGCAGCGGGCGCTGGAAGAACTGGAGTCGGAATGGACCACCTCGATGGAGCTGGCCGACACCCTGGAGCGCCAGTTCAAGGTGCCGTTCCGGATTGGCCATAGCTTTGCTTCGCTGATCGTCACCGAAGCCCGCAGCAATGGCACCACCCCGAAAACCTTCCCGTACGCCGATGCGCAAAAGCTATATCGCCAGGCAGCGGACAAGTACAAGTGGACGCCCAATACCTTGCCACTGGATGAGGCCGGTTTGCGTGCGGCGCTGTCGCCGACCAATATGGTCAAGACTCGCAAAGGCACGGGTGGACCACAGCCGGAAGAGGTCAAGCGGATGTTGGCTGAAGCGCACAAATCGTTGACGGCTGATCAGAAGTGGCTGACGGAACGCCGTGACAAGCTGAAAAGCGCAGAAGGTAACCTGGACAAGGCTTTCGACAAATTGGCAAATAGCAAAGGCTGATACACGATGGCCGTGGTAGCCGCTGTCGGGGCACGAGGCTGCGATGCGGTCCGCAGGACCGCCGCAGGGGGCCGCTGCGCAGCCCATCGCAGCCTCGTGCCTCGGCAGCGACTACAACTCCCGCTCCAGGACCTGATGATCCAAGGCCTTCTGCCAACTGCATATCGCCAGGCAGGCCACACAATTACCCAACACATTGGTCAAGGAACGGCACTTCATCAACCGTTCCACACCCAGCAGCAGCCCCACACCCTCCAACGGGATCCACTGCAGAATGTTCAAGGTCGCAATCAAGGTAAACAACGCAGAGCCCGCCACGCTGGTAGACCCCAATGAGGTAACCAGGCAAATCAGCAACACGGCCAGCAGCTCCGGCGCGGTGATACTCACGCCGGCCAAATGGGCCAAAAACATGATGGCTGTGGTCAGATAAATATGGCTGCCGGTTAAATTGAAGCTATAGCCGGTCGTCAGTACCAAGCGTACTAACTGACGATCACACCCCAGCGTCTCAAGTTTGCCAACAAATCCCGGAAGTGCCGCGACCGATGAGCCCGTAAACGCCACCAACAACAACTCTTCCTTCAAATAAACGATCAACCTGGACAATCGAAATCCCGCCGCCCGCGCGACCCCCGCAAACACCAAAACAACAAATAATGCACAGGCCATATAAACAACAACAATAAACTTCAGCAACGGCAAAACCGAACTCATGCCATATTTACCGATAACAAAAGCCATCGCCCCAAATGCCGCCAACGGGGCGAACTTCAAGATAACGTGCAGCAGCCGAAAGAACACCGTCAAGGTCGACTCCAGCCAGGCCAGGCAACGGTTGCTGCCTTTTATCCCACGACCGAGCAACAACCCGCAAAACGCCGCAGCGACCATCACCTGCAACACCAGGCTATGGACAAACACCCCATAAACACTGGTTAAAACCGACATCAGCGAAAGCTCTTGCACAAGCATTCCCGAGATGTGCGTCGACCCTGGCAGGCCAAGACCCAGGGACGCCACTTCGGGCTGATCAAGACCGAAGACTGAGCCGGCAACCAATCCCATCATCAGCGCACACAGCGACATCAGCTGGAAATACAGCACTATCCGGCCCACTACGCGACTGTGTTTTTGTTCACGCTGAATACCGGCAATGCCACTAGTAACCAATACAAATAATAGAAAGGGCATCAACAAACCGACCAACTTTATAAAGCCGTCGCTGAGCAGCTTCATATCAATCGCCACCTCTGGATAGACCAGCCCCAATATCATCCCAAGAGCAATGGCAGCCAGGATTGGCATGCTCGCATTCCTGGCAGATCGGGTTGACATCGGCATTCCTCAGTCTTTTTATTTATTGTTATTGTCGTGACCCAGTACTTTCGGCATATTGGTCACCAAGGCGCACCCAGGCCACAAATAATAAAGTCTTGCCACGGGATATACCACCATGGAACTTCGCCATTTACGCTATTTCATCATGGTGGCTGAAGAGCGACATTTCACCCGCGCTGCCGCCCGTTTGAACATACAACAACCGCCCCTCAGCCAACAGATTCGCGCCCTGGAACAAGAGCTGGGGTTCGAGCTGTTCAAGCGCCACCCCAAAGGGGTCGACCTTACCGCTGGCGGGCTGGTATTCCTCGATGAAGCGCGGATCATCCTGGCCCGCGTCGAACACGGATCCCTCAAGGCCTCCCGCGCCGCCCACGGCATCGAAGGCACCCTGGTCATCGGCTTCACCAGCTCCGCCGCCGCCCACCCGTTGATCCCGCGCATCATCCGCGCCTACCGTGAGCACTATCCGGGGGTGGAGCTCTCGGTCAAGGAAGGCAGCGCCCGAGAAATCACCGAAGAAACCCTGGAGAAACGCATCGACATCGGCACCCTCCGCGCGCCAGTCAGCGACCATCAAAGCCTCACCTTCCACCGCCTGCTCAACGAAGAAATGCTCCTCACCCTGCCCGTCGGCCATCCGCTGCTCAAAGGCCGAGAACCTTCAATCAGCCTGAACGCCCTCAAGGACGAACGCTTCATCCTCGTGCGTCGTCCCGGTGCTCCGGGCATGTATGCCAACCTGATCAAGGCCTGCCAGAACGCCGGATTCGAACCGAAGATAGCCTTTGAAGTGGAGCGGATGCTGACCAACGTCAGCCTGGTGGCTGCGGGAGAAGGTATCTCGGTAGTGCCTGCCTCCATGCGCGATGTGCACCGGGACAGTGTGGTGTATTGCCGGATTCGAGATGCGCGACCACGGTTGTTGGCCCCGATCACCTTGGTACGGCGCACGTTCAATCCGTCGGCGCCGTTGCAGAATTTTATTGAGCTGGCGCGGAAGCTGGCTGGGGTTTATCGGAAGGCATAAGGCCTGCGCGATTAAGGGTCAATCCACCACAAACAACCTTGCCCCCGTGTCAGTCGATGACCGATGCCCCTCCCTATCATTGCCCACCTGATAACTCATCCCGGCGGTGAGGGTGAATCGACGACCATCCTCCAGTTCAGTGTGCAATTCGCCCTCCAGGCATAGCAGGATATGACCTCTCCAGCACCAGTGATCGGCCAGATAGCCGGGGCTGTATTCAATCATTCGTACCCGCACCGAACCGAACTGACAGGTGCGCCAATAAGCATGACCTGTTTCTCCGGGATGGAGGGTGGGCTCGACAGTTGACCAATCAGTGGTGCCAAACGGGATTGCGACAAGATCCATAATTGCCTCGGTCATCAAACAACGACAGAAGACCGTACTGGCTGCCTGAGACTTGCGATAGACACAGATGGTTGGCTTTTGTGGGATACAGCCCTGCGCTCTTGTTATCCTGTTGCTCCACTGCGCCTGGATGTCCTTTGATGCAAATCGACCCCGCCTACATCCTCCACGAGACCGAGCACTGGATCCTCAACCATCACCTGGCGTCCGCATTGCCGGGCTACCTGATGCTGGGTGCCAAGACGCCTATCAGTTCACTGACTGATTTGCCGGAGCCGGCGCTTGCGGAACTGGGCGGGTTGCTCGCCAAGACCCAGCGGGTCATGGAGGTGCAGTTGGCGCCCAAGTGGCTGTACATCAGCCGGTTCGGGCACATGCCAGGCTTCCCCCTGCACTTTCATTTCATCCCGGTGTACGGCTGGGTGGAGGACCTGTTCTGGCAGGATGAGCGCTACCGGGTGCTGGAGAATTTTTCCGCAGCTACCTCACCACAGCCCCTGACGGACGGAGCCGAGCTGACGCTGTTTATCTGGCGCGAATTTGGTGAGCGCTTCACGCCACCGGCAACGCAGGGACCGTCGGTGTGCGAGACGATTGAGCGCTTGAGGGAGGCGCTCAGAAACAAAGTCGTTTAGTCCTAAGTTTCAAGCATTCTCGTTACCCCGCCGGGTAAACGAATACCGGTCGATATCCGTCCTCAGTTGCCAGCCCTGACTCTGCCAATAGCGGGCTGCGCTTTCGTTGGTCTTGAACACATCAAGGTGGCACTTCTGGATGCCTTGCTGTTCAAGCGCTGAAAGACAGCGCTCTACCAGCGTATTGGCAATGCCTTGGCGCCGATACTCGGGCAACACCAGCAAATGCTGCAGATACCCACGACGTCCGTCATGCCCGCACATCACGCAAGCGCAGAGCACGCCATCCGCTTCAACGACAAAACTCATACCAGGGTTGCGCTCCAGATACCGGGAGGTCGACTCGCGGGAGTCGGCATCACGCAGGGAAATACCAGGAGTGTTGCGCATAAGGTCGATGACAGCGGTGTAGTCGCCCCTTGTCATGACGCGAATATTGAGCATTGGATCGAGCCTGGTGGTGTGGGTTTTCCATACTAACGCGGTCCCCTGTAGGAGCGAGCTTGCTCGCGAAAAACCTGAGTGCGCCGCTGGGTGTCAGTTTTCCATCGTTATCGTTAACGACCTTCGCGAGCAAGCTCGCTCCTACAGGGGATCACGTCAGTGCCTGGCTGCTCTGCATCAGTTATTTATGCTCACTTCCCAGCTTAATAATATTTTATTAATACCCGCCCGCCCCCTAGCCTTGAAGTCATGCCCGACCTGAATCCAATCGCTGTTCAGAAGGATAGAGACATGACTGTTGAAACAATAAAAATAGACACTCTTGTGGTAGGCGCCGGCCAGGCCGGCGTGGCCATGAGTGAGCATCTGAGCAAGCAGGGCGTGCCGCATCTGGTGCTGGAGCGCAGTCGTATCGCCGAGCGCTGGCGCACCGGGCGCTGGGATTCGCTGGTGGCCAACGGGCCGGCCTGGCATGACCGCTTTCCAGGCCTTGAGTTTGATGACGTCAGCCCGGACGGCTTTGCCGCGAAAGAACGCGTGGCGGACTACTTTGAAGCCTACGCCCGCAAGTTCAACGCACCGATCCGTACTGGCGTTGAAGTGAAGTCGGTAGAGCGCAATGTCGGCCGTCCGGGCTTCACCGTACACACCTCTGAAGGCGTGATCGAAGCCAACCGGGTGGTCGCAGCCACCGGACCATTCCAGAAGCCGGTGATCCCGGCAATCGCGCCGCAGAATGTGCCCTTCACGCAAATCCACTCTGCCGACTACCGCAACCCTGGGCAACTGCCCGAGGGCGCCGTGCTGGTGGTGGGTGCGGGCTCTTCGGGGGTGCAGATCGCCGATGAATTGCAGCGTGCCGGCAAGCAGGTTTATCTGTCGGTGGGCGCCCATGACCGCCCTCCGCGTGCCTATCGCAACCGTGATTTCTGCTGGTGGCTGGGGGTGCTGGGCGAGTGGGATCAGGCGGCGATGAAGCCGGGCCGCGAACACGTGACCATTGCAGTCAGCGGTGCGCATGGCGGCAAGACCATCGATTTTCGCGAGCTGGCTCATCGCGGCATGACGCTGGTGGGGTTGACCCAATCCTTCAATGGCAGCGTGGCGACGTTTCAGCCGAACCTGGTGGAAAACCTGACCCGCGGTGACGAGAACTACCTGGCGCTGCTGGATGCGGCAGACGCCTATATCGAGCGCAATGGCCTCGACCTGCCACTGGAGCCTGAAGCCCGGCGCGTGTTCCCGGACCCTGAATGCGTCACCCAGCCGATCCTTGAACTGGACCTGGCCAAGGCCGGCGTCACGACCATCATTTGGGCCACCGGCTTTGCGGTGGATTACAGCTGGCTGAACGTCGATGCCTTCGACGCCAGCGGCAAGCCTCAGCACCAGCGCGGTGTGTCCAGCGAGCAGGGAGTTTATTTCCTCGGGCTGCCCTGGCAGTCCCGTCGCGGCTCGTCGTTTATCTGGGGCGTCTGGCATGACGCCAAGCACGTGGCTGACCATATCGCCACCCAGCGTAAATACCTCGATTACCGGGATGCATCGCAGCGTCGCGAAACCATTCACTCCCCTGTCAGCGCCTGATACTCAAGGAATTCAAGATGCCTACCCACACCCGTATTCGCATGTTCAACACCAAGGAAACCTACCCCAACCAGACCCTGGACAACGACCTGTGCCAGGCCGTTCGTGCCGGTAACACTGTCTACGTTCGCGGCCAGGTCGGCACCGACTTCGACGGCAACCTGATCGGCCTTGGCGACCCGCGTGCCCAGGCCGAGCAGGCCATGCGCAACGTCAAACAACTGCTGGAAGAAGCCGGCAGCGACCTCAGCCACATCGTCAAGACCACCACTTACCTGATCGACCCGCGCTACCGTGAGCCGGTGTATCAGGAAGTCGGCAAGTGGCTCAAGGGCGTGTTCCCGATCTCCACCGGCCTGGTGGTATCGGCCCTGGGCCAGCCGCAGTGGCTGATGGAAATTGATGTGATTGCCGTCATCCCCGAGTAAACAGGAGCCAGGACATGACCTTTTCAATCGTCGCCCGTTGCGCCGAAACCGGCCAGCTCGGCATCGCCATCAGCTCATCGAGTATCGCCGTAGGCGCCCGTTGCCCGTGGCTGCGCCCCGGAGTGGGTGCGGTTGCGACCCAGAACATCACCCTGCCGGCCCTTGGCCCGGAAGTGCTCGACCAGCTTGAGTCAGGGCTGTCGCCAGAAGACGCGGTAGACAAGGTACTGACCCGCAACGGCTACAGCCAGTACCGACAGTTGACGGCGATTGATCACCTCGGGCGCACCGTGCATTTCAGCGGCAGCGAAACCCTGGGAACCCACAACGCTGTATCAGGTGAACAGTGCGTCGCCGCCGGCAACATGCTGGCGGACCGCTCGGTGATCGAGACCATGGTCGCAGCCTTTGAAAATGGCGAAGGTCAACTGGCTGACCGCCTGTTGGCTGCCATGCACGCCGCCATCGCTGGCGGCGGCGAAGCCGGGCCCGTGCATTCGGCCGCCATGGTGGTGGTCGGTGAATTGACCTGGCCGATCATCAACCTGCGGGTGGATTGGGCCGACCAGGACCCGATCGGTGAACTGCAAACGCTGTGGGACGCCTATCGCCCGCAAGTCCAGGACTACATCGACCGTGCACTGGCTCCGGACAAATCCCCAGGCTACGGCGTGGCCGGAGACGATCGATGAGCATCAGCCGTGATGTGCTCAAGACGCTGGTGGGGTTTGATACCACCAGCCGTGAGTCCAACCTGCAGTTGATCGCATTTGTCCGCGACTACCTCGAAGGCTTCGGTGTCGCCAGTGAGTTGGTCTACAACGATGAGCGCAGCAAGGCCAATCTGTTCGCAACCATCGGCCCGGTAGACCTGCCGGGCATTGTGCTCTCCGGTCACACCGACGTGGTGCCCGTGGATGGCCAACCGTGGACCGTGCCGGCGTTTGAACTGACCGAGCGCGACGGTAAGTTGTATGGCCGGGGCACGGCGGACATGAAGGGCTACATCGCCTGTGTGCTGGCCTTGGTGCCGTCGCTGGTCAATGCACCGTTGCGGATGCCGGTGCATTTTGCACTGTCCTATGACGAGGAAGTGGGCTGCCTGGGGGTGCGTTCGCTGCTCAAGGTGCTGGAGCAACGGCCGGTCAAGCCGATGCTGTGCATCATTGGCGAGCCCACCGGGTTGAAGCCGGTTCTGGGTCACAAGGGCAAGCTGGCGATGCGCTGTGATGTGCATGGCGAAGCGTGTCATTCGGCCTATGCGCCGTCCGGGGTGAATGCCATTGAGTACGCCGCAGAGCTGATTGGTGAACTGGGACGGATTGGCCAGCGTCTCAAAGGGCAGCAGGATGCGCGGTTTGATCCGCCCTTCACTACCGTACAAACCGGGGTGATTTCGGGTGGCAAGGCGTTGAATATCGTCCCTGCCGATTGCCGTTTCGACTTTGAAGTACGCGCCCTTCCCTCGCAGGATCCGGCGATGGTGGCTGAGGAACTGAAGGCCTACGCCGAGCAGCAGGTGTTGCCGCGCATGCGTGCGGTCAGTGAACAGAGTGCGATTCGCTTCAGTGAGCTGTCGGCATATCCAGGCTTGGTCACCGATGAACGTAGTCAGGCGGCGGAGCTGATTGCAGCGTTTTCCGGGTCGCGGGAATTTGGCACCGTGGCGTTTGGCACCGAAGGTGGGCTGTTTGATTCGGTAGGGATTCCGACCGTGGTGTGCGGGCCTGGCAGCATGGACCAGGGGCACAAGCCGGATGAGTTTGTTAGTGTGGCGCAACTGGAGGGATGTGATGAGATGTTACAGCGGATGTTGCTCTCAATCTGCCTCTGAGCCAGACGCCATCCTCCCAAGCACTGAAGATCAAATGTGGGAGCGGCGGTGCGACGATTCGACTTGCTCGCGAATGCGTAGTGTCAATCGACGAATATGTTGGCTGGTACACCGCTTTCGCGAGCAGGCCCGCTCCCACACAAGCCCGGCTCCCACCCTCGAACTGCGGCTACGCTAATAACCGCGCCAACTCCTCCCGGCAATAGTCCACAAACAACTGCACCGGCTTGGTCAACGGTGCCCGCCGCAACCACACCGCCGACAACCCCGACCCGGTCACCGTCTCCGCCAGCGGCACGCACACGACCTTCTGCCCGTCATAGGTGTATTCCGAAAACGGCTTGGTCACCAGAATCGAAAAACCAAACCCGCGCCCCACCATGCCCCGCACCATCTCGATGGATGGCGAGCTGAACACGATGTGCGGCGTCAGCCCGCGCTCTTCGAAAATACTCACGAAGTAGGTCCGGCTAGGCAACACGTCCAACAAAATCATCGGCTCCAGCACCAGGTCCGCCAATGACACCTTGGCTTGCCGGGCAAATCGATGATCCGCCGGCAGCAAGGCATACGGTTGCTGCGGCGGCATCAGCGGTACCGTCTCGATGGTGCTGCCCAAGTCATGCTCAAACAACATCGCCACATCGATACTGCCCGCCGTCAGCGCCTGGACCAGTTCCTGCTGCTCGCCATCACGCATGCGGATTTCCACCCCCGGCCAGCGCTCTTTGAACCCTGCAATCAAGCGCGGCAAATACAGCGGCGCGACTGTTTCGAAACAGCCGATATCGATCTGCCCCGCCACCACGTCATTGTCCGCCAAGGCGTTCTGCTCGAACTCATGAGCCACCCGCAACAGCTCCAGCGTCTTGCGATAGAAACGCGCACCACTGGGCGTCAGCGACACACCCTGAGCGTGATGACGGATAAACAGTTGCACGCCAAAGCTCTCTTCCAGGTGCTTGATGGCCGTCGACACCGACGGTTGTGCGATGTAGAGCTTGCGCGAGGCCTCGGCGACGCTGCCGCACTCGGCGGTGGTTACAAAATATTTGAGTTGGCGCAGATTGTAGGCAGCCATGGGCACCTCTGAAAACGTGGAATTTCGCCCCAAACAAGTGCAGGAAAAGCGGCTTTTTTGGTGGTTTTATTGCCATGCAACATACCGGAGCAGAAAACACCGCGAGATATTTTTTTTAAGGTCTGAAGCAACAAACTTACTAATTTACCTGCCTGTAACCATTGCACATGATCACTCCAACAACAAAAGCGCCGCGTTTGCTGCGCACAGCGAAGTACGTCCACGTACTCACCTTGCCTTGGAGTTCGTCATGGTCACCACTGCAACATCCTCCGCACCGCTTATCGAAAAACACACGATCAGCTATGTGCCCCCGGAAGATCGCCACGGAAAGGTAAGAGACCTGTTCACCCTCTGGTTCGGCGGCAACATCGCGCCGCTACCCATCGTCACCGGTGCCCTGGGCGTACAACTGTTTCACCTGAACCTGATCTGGGGCATCGTCGCGATCCTCGTCGGTCATCTGGTGGGCGGCGTGCTGATGGCGCTGCACTCAGCCCAGGGGCCGCAGATGGGCATCCCGCAAATGATCCAGAGCCGCGCCCAGTTCGGCTCCCTCGGCGCCCTGCTGGTGGTAGTGATCGCCGGCGTGATGTACATCGGCTTCTTCGCCTCCAACATTGTCCTGGCGGGCAAATCCCTGCACGGCATCGTCGACAGCGTCCCGGTGCCGGTGGGTATCGTCATCGGCGCCATCGGCTCGGGGATTATCGGCATCATCGGCTACCGCTTTATCCATGTACTCAACCGCATCGGTACCTGGGTGCTGGGCGCCGGCATCGTGCTGGGCTTCGGCTACATCTTCACCCACGTGCAGACCAGCGACTTCCTCACCCGTGGCAGCTTCAACCTCTCAGGCTGGCTGGCCACCGTATCCCTGGCTGCGCTGTGGCAGATCGCCTTTGCGCCCTACGTTTCGGACTATTCCCGCTACCTGCCGGCTGACGTGCCCGTCGCGTCGACCTTCTGGACCACTTACCTGGGCACCGTCCTCGGCTCCAGCCTGTCGTTCATCTTCGGCGCCGTGGCGGTATTGGCCACCCCGGTCGGCATGGACACCATGGACGCGGTCAAACTGGCGACCGGCTCCATCGGGCCGCTGATGTTGTTGCTGTTTTTGCTCAGCGTGATCAGCCACAACGCCCTTAACCTTTATGGCGCGGTGCTGTCGTTGATCACTCTGGTGCAGACCTTTGCCTATCGCTGGATCCCAACGGCCAAAGCGCGTGCGGTGATCTCGGTCATCGTGTTGGCGGCCTGCTCGATAGCGGCGGTGTTTGCCTCGAAGGACTTTATCGGGCACTTCGTGGACATGGTGCTGGTGTTGTTGGTGGTGCTGGTGCCATGGACGGCGATCAACCTGATCGACTTCTATGCCATCCATAAGGGCAAATACGATATTGGCTCGATCTTCCGGGTCGATGGCGGAATCTATGGGCGCTACAACCCGCAGGCGCTGTTGGCGTATGCGATAGGGATTGCGGTGCAGATTCCGTTCATGAACACGCCGCTGTACGTAGGGCCGATTTCGGCACACATCAACGGCGCAGATCTGTCGTGGCTGGTGGGGCTGGTGGTGACGTCACCGCTGTATTTCTGGTTGGCGAGTCGGGACAGTGCGTATAAACGCCGGATGGAGGGAGGAAAGTTGGTGGGTAGCATTTGAATGTGGCAAGGGGGGTGGCTTACACCCTTTTCAATCGCTCAAAACCCGCTAGGATCGTGTCCTCGATCCTTTGATGCCGGTCTTCTCAATGCCCACCCTGCACTTTCGCAACGCCGTCCCCGCAGACGCCACCCGCTGCTACCACATCGAAATCGGCGCCTATGAAGGTGACGAAGCTGCCACCCTGGAAAAGATCGCCACACGCATCGCCCTGTACCCACAAGGGTTTCTGATTCTTGAAGTCGGTGGCGAGGTGGTCGGTTTCATCAACAGCGGCTGTGCCCATGAAGTGATCATGTCCGATGAATCGTTCAAGGAACTGGTGGGCCATTCGGCCGATGCGCCTAACGTGGTGATCATGTCGGTGGTGATTGACCCGGCTCACCAAGGCAAGGGCTACTCAAAACAACTGATGGCCGCTTTTGTCCAGCGCATGAAGGGCATGGGCAAGCAGACTATTCACCTGATGTGCAAGGACCAACACGTCGAACTCTACCGACGGATAGGCTATCGCTACATTCAGCCGTCTGCTTCCGACCATGGCGGGATGGCCTGGCATGAAATGGTCATGGATATCTAAGGCGCACAGCGCTTGTGAAGGGCCCCAAGGCCCGCGTGTTCATGAGCAAAACGCTCTGAGCGCTTTTAGCCATGAGTGTCCAGCCGCTTGGCGAAGAGCCGGTTCTCATGGGTTTCATTCTGGAAGGTATAGGAAGGCGACCCCAAAAGCTCGTATCCCCGCCGAGGGTAAAAAGCCAATGCCCGCTCATTGCCCACCCACACCGTCGCCCAAAGCAGCGAGGCGCCACCCGCGCAGGCTTGCCTTTCGGCTGCTTGCAGCAACCTGTAGCCGATGCCCAGGCCAGTAAACCGTTCCTGTATGTAGAGCCGCTGCAGCTCGGCCACCTCGGGCGTCGAAATCAGTTCGTGAGGGGTTGCCCGGGCAACCTGCGCGAAGCCCACGAGATGGTCATTCGATTCGGCGACGATAATGGATGTACCCGGCTGGGCGATCAGCCTGGAGAACGCCTCGGGGCGAAAGACTTGCAGCGCCTCGGCGGCGATTGATTCGCGAATGCCTTCGGTGGCGTAGGTATCGAGAAATACCTGCATGCCCAGCACGCCAAGGCACAACGCATCCTCAGGTACTGCATCACGAATCAGGATGTCGGGAGCATGAGTAGGGATCATTCAGGGACCCGTTTCAAGGTTAAGGAGTGCACCGTTTTATCACAGTGTGCCGTACGCCGATTGCCAGTATCGCTACGCCGAAGTAGGGTTAACCGTTTCCATCACGAGCAGCCCCACCATGACTTGGTTTTCAGACCCCGACGCTGTCGCTCGTTACGCCGAAGGCCCCGTGAGATTGGTCCCAGGCTTTGATTCCCTGCAACGGATGACAACACTGCTGCTTCGCGAAAGCGTACCGCCAGCGGGCGATGTGCTGGTGCTTGGCGCGGGTGGTGGCCTGGAGTTGAAGCGGTTTGCCGACAGCGAGCCCGGGTGGCGCTTCGTCGGCGTTGATCCGTCCGCCGAGATGCTCAAGCTGGCCCAGGCCACTTTGGGCCCGCTGGCCGCACGGGTTGAACTGCATGAAGGCTACATCGACACCGCACCTGACGGCCCGTTTGATGGCGCTACCTGTCTGCTGACCTTGCACTTCATCCCGGCCGAGGAGCGGCTGCGTACGCTCAAGGAAATCTGGCACCGCCTGTTGCCCGGTGCGCCGCTGGTTGTCGCCCATCACAGTTTTCCCCAATCGCCTGACGAGAAAGCCCGCTGGCTGAAACGCTATGCGGCCTATGCGGTGGACTCAGGCGTCCCCGCTTCAGACGCGCAGCGTGCGATTGCGGCGATCAGTGCCCAACTGCCGGTGCTGGCTCCAGAAGCAGATGAAGAGCTGTTGAGGGCCGCAGGATTCGAAGGTATCGAACTGTTTTATGCGGGGTTCAGTTTCAAAGGATGGGTCGCTTACAAGCCGGCTTAATCAACGTTCAACGCTCTCAAAAGCCCGCCAGGTAGCGTCGCTGCCTGGCATTGGGCAAGCCCGTCTCACCAACTCCCTGAAGCCCCGCCACCACCACTGGAACCACCACCTCCGGAAAACCCGCCGCCGGAGCTTGAGCTTGAACTCGAACTCGAACTCGAACTGCCACTGTCATTGCCCCCTGAATCTGAACCGCCTGCGACATTCCCGAAAATGACCAGTGCCGCACAGGAACTCAGCGGGAAGGCCAGCAGCCAGCCGTTAAACCCTTCGTCGAGCACAAGACCCGCCACCACGTATACCGCGGCGACAACCGCCAACTGGATAAAAAACGCCACGCGACTCTGGTTCCAGGCAGTTTTCATCAAGACAAACAGGAGCAGATACAGACCCAGTACCACCAGTCCTGCCAGCGGCAGCACCAGCCAATAGATAAAGGACAACTCCCTCACGTAATGATCGGTCAACAACAAACCTGTGGAGTACGACAGCAGGCACAGCGCCATGTAAAACACCGTTCTTGCCAGCCACAAGGCACCGAACAGCGCACCGCTCATCAGCATGAGGAACGGCACCGCCAGCGGGTAAATCGCCCACTCCCTGCCGCCGATCACAGCCACCAGCGTCAACGTCGTCGTCACGAGCGCGAGGGTGACCAGCGCTCCCCGCCAATGCAGCTTGCGAGCGCTGACCAGCACGCCGCCGACAGCGCCAAGGATCAGGGCCAGGAACAACGTGTAGGCCTCCGGGGTCCAGGACCATGGGGCATCTTGGGGAAGGGTTTCACCGTCCACCAGCAGGACCAGGTCATTCACCGCCCGTTGCACGCCACCCGCGTAGTCATCCTGACGAAACGCCGGATTGATATGCTCCTCGATGATACGGTTCGACAGCAGGTCGGTGACCGCGCCCTCCAGGCCATAGCCGACCTCGATGCGTACCTTCCTGTCGTCCTTGACCACCAGTAACAGAATGCCGTCGTCGATGCCCTTGCGCCCCAGCTTCCAGGTGCGGAACCAATGAGTGGCGAACTCTTCGATACTGGCCCCGTCGGTCCCGGGCACCAGCAACACAGCGATCTGCGAACCCTTGCGCTGTTCGAGGGCCGCCAATTGGGCGATCAACTGGGCCTTGGTAGTCGAGTCGAGGGTGTTTGTGAGGTCGATCACCCGTTGGTCCAATGCAACCTTGTCCAAGCCTGACGGCACGCTATCGGCTTGGGCAATCAACGCCCAACCGGCGAGGAAAAGCACCAGCAGATGCCACGCGCATTGCCGCAGATATATCCCCATGTCTTGTTTACCCGAACGATTCATCCTGAAAACGCCGCCCTGCGCCGCTCTATTATTCTTGCGAAAGCATACTGATACAGCAGCTGTTACGTCACCCTTCCGCTACGCGTCATTTCAAGCCAGACTCCTGCGTATTCCGAGCCTTGCAGGTAATCCTCATGATTTCTCACGTTTGCTTGGGCGTCGATGACTTCGAGCGCGCCATGGTTTTCTATTCAAGGATCATGGAGACGCTGGGGCTCACGCTGAAGTTTTGCAGCAGGACCAAGCCTTGGGCGGGCTGGGTCAGCGAGACGTCACCTCGGCCAATCTTCGTGATCGGTAAACCGTTTGACGGCAACCCGGCACACGCCGGCAATGGGCAGATGATTGCGCTGTTGGCACCGAACCGAGAGACCGTCAGGAAGGCGCATACCGCTGCATTGGCCAATGGTGGCGTTTGTGAAGGTCCGCCGGGGCCAAGGCCTGAATACCATGCCGACTATTACGGTGCCTATTTTCGCGACCCCGATGGCAACAAACTTTGTGTGTGCTGCCACAACCCAGAGCCTGCCTGACTCACTGACCCAAGGATCGACGATGCTCATTGTTTTCAGCGGCCTTCCCGGTACTGGAAAGACCACCATCGCCCAAGCGCTGGCGCTCCAGACAGGCGCCGTTTACCTGCGCATCGACAGTATCGAGCAAGCAATCCTCGATGCCGGGGTTCTGATTCGGGATGTAGGAAGCAGCGGCTATAGGGCCGCTAATGCGCTGGCATTGAGCAATCTACGGTTAGGCCATAAGGTGATCGCTGACTGCGTCAACCCGGTCTGCGAAAGCCGTAACGACTGGAGCGAAACGGCCAAGCGCGCAGGCGTTCCCTTGGTCAATATCGAGGTGACTTGCTCCGATCAACAGGAACATCGGCGACGGGTAGAAACCCGCAAGAGCGACATTCCGGGCCTGACACCACCCAGTTGGCAGTCGGTAATGAATCACGAGTATGAGCCGTGGATGGGCACTCCGTTTATCATCGATACGGCGCAAGTGTCTGCAATTGAAGCCGTGACGATGATTACCCGGAAATGTTTAGCCGATGCGCCTCAAAGCACGCTCCCCATCGCCTTGAACAACGCCGGATCGCGTCCGTAGATATCCGGCGCATACAGCAGTGCCCCCTGGCTATCCACCTGTACTGTCCAGTACCCCAGCACCACCGGTACCGGTGCGGCGAGCCGGAACTCGTGGGTCAAGCCGGTGGCGATCAACTCGTCGGTACGGGTGCGTTCAGCCGGGCTGACCAACAGGTCCCGCAAGTGCAGCGGTTCCTCTACCCTCACACACCCTGAACTGAACGCCCGCGGCCCCTTGGAGAACAGCGGCTGGCTCGGGGTGTCGTGCAGGTAGACCGAGTACGGATTGGGAAAGCGCAGCACGATCCTGCCCAACGGGTTTCGCGGGCCAGCACCCTGGCGCAACAGGATATTACCGGGGCGGGACCAGTCGACCTTATCAGGGGACAGAGGGTTACCTGCGCTGTCCAGCACTTGCAGGTTCTGTTGGCGCAGGTATTCAGGGTTCAAGCGGATGGCCGGCAGTTTGTCCTCGCGCAGGATGGTCGGTGGGATGGTCCAGGTGGGGTTCAAGGTCAGCCGCGTGATCCGAGACTTCAATAACGGCGTCTGGCGTTCGGCGCGCCCCACTTGCAGGCGGGTCTGCCACACCGGCACGCCACCCTGGTAAAAACTCAGTTGGGCAGCCGCCACATTGACCAGTACGCCTTCGGGCTCCAGGTCCTGGGCCAGCCAACGGAAGCGCTCGAGGTTGATACGCAGTTGTTCGCGGCGTACCGCCGGGCTGACGTTCAGCTCGGTGACCGTACCCGGCCCGATGACGCCATCGGCCTGCAGCGAATGGCTCTGTTGGAATTGTTTGACGGCGCTGACCAAGGTCCCCGTGTATGTCCCCGCGAGGCCAGCGGGGATACTGCTCAGATAGCCCCCACTGAACAATCGCTTTGCCAACTCGGCAACGCGGGCATCATTCATGCCCGGACGCAACAAGGGACCTTCGGCGATAGCGCCCCAATGGGGCAACGGTTGCTGACGTTGCGCGGCATAAGCCTTGCGCAGGCTACGATACAACTCGGCACTCGGGCGGGCCTGGTCGAACGCCTTGACCATGTCTTGAAGCCCTATGCCCGCCATCGCCAGTACCTCGGCCTCCGGGTCTCGCGTCGGCGGCTGAGAGTGCCAGAGGGGTTCGAAACTGGCTTGTTGCAAGCGACCGTAATGCAGGTCCTGCAAGGCTTGCAGGTACTGTTGACTGGTGCCGATGTCCGTGCAGAGCACGTTGCCGGTGGCCGCATCCACCGGCAGCGGATAGTGAGCGGGGTCCAGGCCGTCGTCGGCCAATAGCTGTAATTGGGCATGCAAAGCCGAGCGGCGCGCACTGTCAGACCAGAGCCCAACGTTGCCCTGCTGCTGGTAAAAAAGCTGCAATCGCCGCTCGCCCGGGGCATCTACCTTCCCAGCCAACCCGGGGCAAACACTCGACAATTGTGCAAGAGCCAGCTGTACTGGGGATGGCAGCTCGACGATCGAGTCTTCGGCCGTCACGACCAGTGGTGCAACGAGCAAGCAAATGCTCAAGTAACATGCGTGTTTTTTGAACAATGGCTTTACTCCAATCCACCGGGGAGATTCTCTATACATGCTGACTTTTTGCTGCCGACTCGGCCTGATCGCCGCCACCCTGCTCGCGCTGTGTAATCCCGCGCTCGCCGGCAACAACAACCTTCCTACCTTATATAGCAGCCTGGCCCGTACGGCTCCAGAACTCAATCCCGATGTTCTGAAAAGAGCCCTGAGCGCCATGCAGTGCGCCGTCGGCAATGGTATTGAACGTTCCGAACGCCTGGCCGTGATCGACTATTCAATGCCCTCGACCGCTCGTCGCCTGTGGATCTTCGACCTGCGCAAGCAAAAGTTGGTCCTGCGGGACCTGGTGGCCCATGGGCAAAAATCCGGAGAGAACTTCGCCACCCAATTCTCCAACCGTGAGGGCAGCTATCAATCCAGCCTGGGGTTATTCCGCACCCAGGAAAGTTATGAAGGCGCTCATGGCTATTCGCTGCGCATGGACGGCCTGGAGCCGGGCTTCAATGACCGTGCCCGGGACCGGGCGATTGTGATTCACGCTGCCGACTACGTCAGCCCGTTATGGAGCAAGCGCGAAGGCCGGATCGGCCGCAGCCAGGGTTGCCCCGCCGTACGGCCGCAGGTGGCGCGCCAGGTGGTGGACAAACTCAAGGATGGCCAGTTCATGTTCTCCTGGTACCCCGACCAGCGCTGGCTCAAGTCCTCGGCGTACCTCAACTGCAAGCCACAGCAGATGGCCAAGGCCGGTTGAGGTAGTATCGGTCAGCCGAGCCTGACAAGAGAGAACCTCACATGCTTTTACACCAGTCAACGTGGATCGAGATCGAGCAGTTCCTGCAACGCAGCCGCACCGTAGTGATTCCCATCGGCTCCAACGAGCAGCACGGCCCCACCGGCCTGCTGGGCACCGATTGGATGTGCCCGGAAATCATCGCCCATGAGGCGCAGAAAAACGCCGACATCCTGATCGGCCCGACCTTCAACATCGGCATGGCCCAGCACCATCTCGGCTTTCCTGGAACAATTTCCCTGCGCCCATCGACCTTTATTGCCGCGATTGGTGATTGGGTGCGCTCGCTGGCCGGCCATGGCTTCGAGAAAATCCTGTTTCTCAATGGCCACGGCGGCAACATCGCCTCGATTGAAGCCGCCTTCTCGGAGCTCTACGCCGAAGCCAGCTTTGCTCGCCGCCCAGCCGGGTTCGCACTGAAGTTGTTTAACTGGTGGGACCTGGAAGGTGTTGGCGAACTGGCGCATCGGCAATTCCCGATCGGCCATGGCAGCCATGCCACGCCGTCTGAGATCGCCGTCACGCAATGGGCCTATCCGGACGCGATCAAGTCGGCGCACTACTCGCCGCAAATCGCCAACACCGGCCCGATCCGTGAAGCCAAGGACTTCCGCGCCCGCTTCCCGGACGGTCGCATGGGCTCGGACCCGGCCCTGGCGACACCGGAAAAAGGCGGTGAGTTGGTGGCACTGGCGGCCATAGGCCTGGTGCAGGCAGTCGATGCCTTCAGCCGAGAGCCGAAGCCGGACTGAGACCTTGGTAAAGGTCATAATTTCTCCGGCTACTCGACCACCTCACATCCTAACTTAGTTGTTCACACAAGAAAGGTGTACTGGCAAGTTTGGATGTTGGGTGGAATGCCAACAAACGAGTGACAACAAGCAGATAAGCGACTTCTTCAGAGGACATGAATGCCATGCCTCCCAGGATTTCGAAAGCGCGAGTACTAATGCGGTTCACGGCTTCCTGTATGGAAAATCTGGTTGCCTGTGCGCGAGCCAAGTCACTGCGCAAAAATCGATTTTCGTCAATCGAGCCAGCTAGGCCACGCAGAGCCATCGTGGCCCCTTGCAGGTCAATGAGCAGCATGGCTCGATCATCCTGTGAGCCTTTATTATATGACAATGCACGGGATGCCAAAGCGGATGCCATTCCCAGGTAAGAAGCTGAAGCTAGCAGTTGAAACCAGATAGCAAGCCAATTGTCACCCATCCCGTGTTGAGCATCATCTAGTTGATCATCCACGGCGGTGCTAAAACACATCATGGACTCGGGAACCATCAAATTATTGAACGTGACTTCGTGGCTGTCTGCCGCCTGCAAATGCGGTACAGACCAAAATTTTTTCCGCTCGATACTTGAATCACCAGCGAAACCCACACCTATGCCAATATGGGTTTGACCTTTAGGATCAATGTAGTTGACTCCAAAAGTGATTGCATCAAAGTTATACGTCATCGTGCAAGGTTTCTTGCTTCCATTCACGAGATAGCCGTCGAGCGTTTTTTCAACAGTCATTTTCGACTCCAGGATATGCGCATGCGCACGACCTTCGGAAAATCCGGATGCAACCAATAACTTATCGCGGGCCACTATTCTTAACAAACCCTGAATATCAGGAAAGAAACTCCTGCTCGCCATCATGCCCGCTACTGTGTGGTGATGCATGGTCATCATTATTGCCAGCGAAGGACAATGTGCACCGACCCAAGTGTGTAATCGCGCCATACTTGCCGCGCCGACGCCCCCACCACCGAGTTCCTTCGCAATCGTGAGGCCAGGCTGGCCGACCCTTCGAAACATATCGGCTAATCGTTTAGCCTCTCCACGCTCAAGATCAAGCAGCGAGGTAGTTTCAAGAAAGGATGCCATTTCCGGCATCAGCTCAAAGGCAGTATCTCTCTCTCTTCTTTTAAAAACATATCAGATAAATTCTTTATAGTTCAGGAAAGGAAAGGGTCCGACGAACGAAATCCATATCAACTTGTATTGACTACTTACGTTAGCGATGACGCAACATAGAAATTCACGTCAACTTATCCGCTTTAAAATAATGACGCGCATAACGACTGTCCAACTTCGACAACGGCAACAACAAGAAAAAGTCCGCTGAATGAAAATCAGGATCCCAAGCCGGTTTGCCACACACCCAAGCACCGCTGCGCAAATAGCCTTTTAACAGCGGCGGCATGTGTGGAGTATGCCCGGCCTCACGCTCGTGAATGGGAAATGGCTTATGGGGCGTCACGCGATATTCGGCTGGAGCAAAATTTTCTGATGTAAATGCGTGATACAACGCCACGGCATTGTGGCCGCCATCAGACAAACTCACGCTCGCGCACCCCATCAGATAATCACAACGCTCGCGTCGCATATACATAGCCAAACCAGCCCACAACAGCATAATGACGCTGCCACTACGATAATCCGGATGGACGCAAGCATGGCCCGCTTCGATAATATGCATACGCAAATTATCCAAACGACTCAGATCAAACTCTTGCTCGGAATAATAGCGTCCCATACGCTGTGCTGCTGTCGGGCTCATCACGCGATATGTACCGACCACACGTGATGTTTTTGTATCACGAACAATCAAATGATCGCAATAATCATCAAACTCATCAATATTTACGCCGTCCGGATTTTCCAGTTTAGACAAACGGAATGTTTCGGTAAAAACCTTATAACGAAGGCGCTGTACTTCACGTACTTCTTCCTTCGTACTGGCAAGGCTAATAGTTAGTTTCGCAGAAATTTGGCTTGCGCTTGAATGAACATCATTGGACATCGTCGGCAATCGCATGCATCTTCCTTTTTTGTAATTTCAATATAACCACGCCAGAAAGAAGATAAAATATTACATGCCATTTCAAATAAGCGCCGTAAGGAAAATCTCAAACACTCTCCGATTTTTTGATGCCCTCACTACTTGAGATTCAAAAAAGTACCAGGTAGAAAATAAAAAAGCCCCCCGTATTGATACACGGCGAGCTTTTTTACTAATCATGAATTGTAATTGAGCGGGTGCTCCTGCTCGTTTTATCCACCTACAGGCATTCCCTTGCCGCCAACTCAAATTTCGACGGCGTAAAGGTCGACGCCAGCGGCTTGCGCTCATACAAAAACACCTTACCGCCGGTGGAAACCTTGTAGGCCTCCAGCACATCGTCAGCAGCAATCTTGCTGCTCACCACAACCCTGATGTGGCGCGACGACTGCGTCACCGTCGGCGTCAGGGCATTTTGCTCTAGCTTGGGTACCACGCACTGAGCATAAACATCGGGGGCTTTACTGGTCTGCAGGATCAATGTCGGGGCATTCGGAGCTGACGTACAGCCGGCCAGCAACAGGGAAGCAACGGCCATCGCTGGCACAAATAGAGAACGCATAAGGTTTCCTGAAAATAAAAAAAGGTGCACTTCAGCCCGCCGCTACCAGCGATCTGAGCGAGGCATCGAACTGCTTCAACGCGATCAATTGCACGTCACGCTGACGCTCTATTTGCGCAGCGATCTCGGGGGCGGCCTTGTTGTGTACCCAGACTGAAGGTATCTGTTGCTCTACCGAACCTTCCGCCTTGGCGATATATTGCAAATTCACGTCATAAAACCTGGCGACAAAACGTGCCTGGACCTGGCTATTACGCGAGGTCAACAGTTGGTTATGGGTGTCCAGCATCACCACCACATCGGGGCGGGCCTGCACCAGGGCATCGAGGTTGTCGTAGACAGTCACCGACACAAACGTACGCTGCAGTGAGTTCACCAACCAGTCGATCGCCAGTTCCGGGTCGGAACTGTTGACGAATGCCTGGCGGATCCGCCCATCCAGCGCGTTCTGGGCGCCATTCTCGGCCATGGCGTGATAGCGTTCAAGGTAATGCAGGTTATCGAGGGTGTTTTCGCTGTAGAGCACACCCACCGATTGCACGTGTTGCAGGGAGGTCGTACTGCCAGCGATGGGCAGCAGATGGCAGCTTTGAGCCTCGTCGGCATAGACCGGTGCCGCGAGCACACTGCCCAGCATCAGGGCCATCAAAACCCGTTGGGTGAACGTCCTCATCGCGCAAGTTCCTTGAGTAGCCTCTTCAGTGAACGCATTTTTCCGCGTTTCCCGAAAAAACAGAACTTGCCTTTCTTGATGGTGACTATTATCTGAACCAATAGTGTCGAACTAACGGCCCAACAAAAACGTATAAGGATCCTGCCATGAAGCCCCACCAGAAAACCTTCGACCGAATTCGCGAAGCCGTCTTACCGGAGTTTCGCGAGCGGGTTGCCGACTACCTGGTCGAGTATGAAAGCGTCCTGCAAGACCCGACCGCAGATTCCGACCTGACCTACGCCAGCGCCCAGCAACTGCGGGGCTACTTGCGCGGACTGAACACAACCCGTGTACTCGGCATGGCGGATTGGGAAGACCTCGATCGTCGAGTTGTGCAGGCCTGGTTGACTACAGCGCCGGCCGCTGCTGATTGACCCATTCCTGCACCGACGGCCGCTGCCATTGGCGCTGGGCGTAGGCCACCAACTCGGCGGGCACACTGTCACCGTTGAGGATCAGCCGATTGAGCATCAAGGCCAGGTCGACATCAACAATCGACCACTGGCCAAACAGGTACTCACGGTTGTCCGCCAGCAAGGCTTGCGCAGCACTGATCAACTTGCCTGCCGCCACCTGGGCCGCCGGTGACAAAGGCGCTGACTTAACGCCGTAAAACACCACCAGCGTGGAACGTTCCTGGCGAATCGACAGCAAATCGCTGCGCAACCAGGCCTGCACTTGCCGCGCCCTCGCCCGCTGATGTGGCTCTGCCGGGTACAGCGGTGTCTGCGGGCACACTTCCTCAAGGTACTCGGTAATCGCCGAGGATTCCGACAACGCAAAATCGCCGTCTACCAGCGTGGGCACCCGTTGGGTCAGGGACAGATTGGCAAAGCCTTGTGCGTTGTTTTCGCTGGCATCCAGGTCCAGCGTAAGCACTTCAAACTCAAGGCCCTTCTCGCGCAGGGCCACAAAGACCGACATCGCATAAGGGCTGGTGAACTGAGCATCTACGTACAGACGTAACGGGCGGTTATTCACGGCGCGATCTCCAGAGGTGAAAACCCAGCCTAAGAGATCCGCCAGCACAAATAAAATGCAGGATTTTTATGGGGGCATTCCTGACTGGAATGCGTCGAGTAATGGCCATACTATGGCAACCCGATTTATTCAAGGAACGAACAAATCATGAAACAAGCAGTTGTCGTCATCCACGGCATCGGCGAGCAGCGCCCAATGGATACCCTGCGCGGCTTTGTGGAGGCGATGGTACCGGCGGATACGCCGGAGGGAACGCCCTCCTACTGGAGCAAGCCCGACCGATTGTCACGCAACTTTGACCTGCGGGTGTTGAAATCCCGGGGCCGCAATACCACCGACTTCTATGAGTACTACTGGGCGCACAAGATGCAGGGGACCAAGGTGGGTCATCTGCTCAGTTGGCTGTGGGACCTGTTCAAGCGTCCGCGTCGGGATATTCCCCAGGCAATCGTACCGATCTGGCGTGCCACCCGTTGGACGTTGTTGGCCTTCGTGCTGCTGGTGACCAGCGGCACACTCGCGACGATTTACGGCCGGTTTACCCACGATACCAACCCATTCGCACTGATCCCGCTGCTGCTCGCCGGAGTCGGTATCGCGCTGAAGTTTTCCGCCCTGTCCTACCTCGGCGATGCCGCCCGCTACCTGAGCTCCAACCCGCAGAACGTGGTGATCCGCGAACAGATCCGTGCCGATGGCGTTGAACTGTTACGCGGATTGCACCAGCAAGGCTACGACCGCATCATCGTCGTGGGCCACAGCCTGGGCAGTGTCATTGCCTACGACATCGTCGGCTACCTGTGGTACGAGCATTACGACCAGTTGCGTAACGTGACTCCAGCGAACCTGGCGCTCGTCGAGCGCTATGCCAACCATGAAAAGCTGCAACCGGTGGTTCAAGACACGCTGCCAAAGGCCGGGAGAAACCTCGATGGGCGCTTGCAGAACACCCTGAAATTTCGTGAGCAACAGAGCGAGGCCTTCCTGGAGCAGCGTGCCCTCGGCAACCCCTGGCGCATCACCGACCTTGTCACCATCGGCAGCCCGATGGCCCATGCCAGCCTGTTGCTGGGCCGCAGCGTGAGCGACTTCAAGCAACGCATCGCACGCTGCGAGGCGCCGGCCTGTCCCCCCACGCTCGACGAAAAAGGCTACGGCTACAGCGCGCAATCCCCCGTGATATTGGGCCAGAAGCCCTTCACGCCACTGTACCTGCATCACGCCGCCGCCTTCGCCGTCACCCGCTGGACCAACCTCTACTTTCCTGCCCCCTTCGGCCTGTTTGGCGACATTGTCGGCGGGCCGGTCATGCCGGTGATGGGCGCAGGCGTGCTCGACTTGCCGGTGAGCGTGAGCCGGTGGAAGGGATTCCTGGCCAAGTCGTGGCTCAGCCACACTCACTACTGGAGCGAGCGTAGCGGTAAACGCGGCTACCTCGACACACTGACCACAGACGACTCGGCGATCGTCAACGGTGAACGGCCATCAGCATCCGAGGCGCTGCGCTGGGCTGTCGATCTAAAGAGCGGACGACGCTTTCGCCAGGCAGGTACCAGGGAAGCGTTGGCGGAGTCTGATGCCTAACCCGAAAACCCACCGGCCTCCAGAAACGTACGCTCCTCATCCGTGGTCGCCCTCGCCAAAACCTCATTGCGATGAGGGAACCTGCCGAAACGCTCGATGATATGGGCGTGCTCTTCAGCCCACCGGTAGGTGTTAGCGTCGAGCGCCTTGTTCAACGTCAACGACAGTTGCTGGTCCTGCGTATTTTCCGAATGCTCCAACGGCAAATAACAAAACGCCCGCAACGTGGCATTAATCAGCTTGTCCATCCCGGCATCGATCATTCGACGTGCATAAAAACGCGCCAGCGGATCAGTGGCGAACATATGGGCCGTGCCACGAAAAGCATTGCGTGGGTATTGGTCAAGTAGCAGAAGCAAGGCCAGCGCCCCTTCCGGACTCTCCATCCAATGCTCCAGCTCTCGCCTGGCGGCTTGAAAGTGGGCAACGTGGAAGGTTTCGCGAAATTGGTTATCGAACGCGTCGTCCTTTTTAAACCAGCGGGCGGGTCCCGCCTGGTTCCAGAACTCGATGACCGATTGAGGGGTTGAGCGGGAGATATCGTTGGCATTGGGCACGACTGAAACCTCGGGATCGGGAGCGAATTGTTACTGTAACGCCGTATGGGCGTTAGAGCATCCATCGAATCCTGCAGTGCCGGAGCCTGTGCGGAAGCCATTCGTCTCGCCAATCAACGAATGATTGTAGCCGCTGCCGAGGCACGAGGCTGCGATAAGGGTCGAAGGACCTTCGGCAGTTTCAAGACCTGGCGACTGCTGCGCAGCCGATCGCAGGCTGCGCCAGCGGCTACAGGTGATCGCCACGGCCCTGTAGCCGCTGTCGAGGCACGAGGCTGCGATAAGGGCCGAAGGACCTTCGGCAGGTTCAAGCCCCTTACGACTGCTGCGCAGCCGATCGCAGGCTGCGCCAGCGGCTACAGGTGATCGCCACGGCCCTGTAGCCGCTGTCGAGGCACGAGGCTGCGATAAGGGTCGAAGGACCTTCGGCAGTTTCAAGACCTGGCGACTGCTGCGCAGCCGATCGCAGGCTACGCCAGCGTCTACAGGTGATCGCCACGGCCCTGTAGCCGCTCGAGGCACGAGGCTGCGATAAGGGCCGAAGGACCTTCGGCGGGTTCAAGCCCCTTACGACTGCTGCGCAGCCGATCGCAGGCTGCGCCAGCGGCTACAGGTGATCGCCACGGCCCTGTAGCCGCTGTCGAGGCACGAGGCTGCGATAAGGGCCGAAGGACCTTCGGCGGTTTCAAGAGACTGGCGATTGCTGCGCAGCCGATCGCAGGCTGCGCCAGCGGCTACAGGTGATCGCCACGGCCCTGTAGCCGCTGTCGAGGCACGAGGCTGCGATAAGGGCCGAAGGACCTTCGGCAGGTTCAAGCCCCTTACAACTGCTGCGCAGCCGATCGCAGGCTACGCCAGCGGCTACAGGTGGGTGTCAGGCCAATTCTGAACGCAGTTGGCGCGCTGCAGTGACCATATGGATCAACGCCGCCTCGGTCTCCGGCCAGCCGCGGGTTTTCAAACCGCAATCCGGGTTGACCCACAGGCGCTCGGCCGGAATCCGCTGGGCCGCCTTGCGCAGCAGGTTGGCCATTTCCGACGCCTGCGGCACCCGTGGCGAGTGGATGTCGTAGACGCCCGGCCCGATGTCGTTCGGGTAAGCAAAGGCTTCGAACGCGTCCAGCAGCTCCATGTCCGAGCGTGAGGTCTCGATGGTGATCACGTCGGCGTCCATGGCCGCGATGGACTCGATCACGTCGTTGAACTCGCTGTAGCACATGTGGGTGTGGATCTGGGTTTCGTCGCGCACACCACAGGCGCACAGGCGGAACACTTCGGTGGCCCAGTCCAGATAGTGCTGCCATTGCGCCTGGCGCAACGGCAAGCCTTCACGGAAGGCGGCTTCGTCGATCTGCACGATCTTGATGCCGGCGGCTTCCAGGTCCACCACTTCGTCGCGAATCGCCAGGGCCAGTTGGCGGGCTTGCACTTCGCGGGTCACGTCCTCGCGGGCGAAGGACCACATCAGCATGGTCACCGGGCCAGTGAGCATGCCCTTCATCACCTTGTCGGTCAGGCCTTGAGCGTAGCGGATCCACTCTACGGTCATGGCTTTCGGGCGACTCAGGTCACCAAAAATCACCGCCGGTTTCACGCAACGGGAACCGTAGCTCTGCACCCAGCCAAAACGGGTAAATACATAGCCGTCCAGTTGTTCGGCGAAGTACTCGACCATGTCATTACGCTCAGCTTCACCGTGCACCAGCACATCCAGGCCAAGGTTCTCCTGCACCTCCACCGCGTGGCGAATCTCGCTGTGCATCGCTTCGACGTATTCGGCCTCGCTCAACTTGCCAGCCTTATACGACTGGCGAGCCAGGCGGATCGACGCGGTTTGCGGGAACGACCCAATGGTGGTGGTCGGGAACAGCGGCAGGTTCAGGCCCGCGCGTTGTTTCTCGATACGCGTGGCGAACAGCGAATCACGCTGGCTGTCCTTGGCGGTAATCGCGGCGACGCGAGCCTGAACGGCAGGCTTGTGAATCCGTGGCGAAGCGGCGCGAGCAGCCTGTACAGAACGGCTTTCAGCCAGTGTGACAAGCACCTTGGGCGCTTCAGGCTGGTTGACCGCCTGTGCCAGGACGGCAACTTCTTCGCACTTCTGCACAGCGAAGGCCAGCCAACTTTTCAGTTCAGCGTCCAGCTGGTCTTCACGCCCCAGGTCTACCGGGCTGTGGAGCAGCGAGCAGGAAGGCGCAACCCATAGGCGGTCTCCCAGCCGCTCATGGGCGTGCTGCAGGGTTTGCAGGGCTTTTTCCAGATCGCAACGCCAGACGTTACGGCCATTGACCACGCCCAACGACAGGATCTTGTAGGCCGGCAGACGGTCAAGAATGGTCGGGTATTGCTCCGGCGCACGCACCAGGTCGATGTGCAGGCCATCCACTGGCAGGTTCGCTGCCAGGCCGAGGTTCTCTTCCAGGCCGCCGAAGTAGGTGGCAACCAGCTTCTTCAGCGGGTCGCGCTGAATCAGGTTATAGGCACGCTCAAAAGCGTTTTTCCAATCCTGTGGCAGGTCCAGCACCAGGATCGGCTCATCGATCTGCACCCACTCCACCCCCAGGTCCGCCAGGCGCTGGAAGATCTGACCATACAGCGGCAACAGGCGATCCAACAGGTCGAGCTTGTCGAAGTCGCTGCCCTTGGCCTTGCCCAGCCACAGGTACGTCAGCGGGCCGATCACGACTGGCTTGACGGTGTGACCCAGGTCGCGCGCTTCTTTGACTTCTGCGAACAGTTGATCCCAACCCAGCTGAAATTGCTGATCGGCGCTGAATTCAGGCACGAGATAGTGATAATTGGTGTCGAACCACTTGGTCATTTCCTGGGCGTGGGCGCCGCCGCAGCAACTGTCGCTGACGCCACGGGCCATGCCGAACAGGGTGTGCAAGGTAGCGTTGCCATCGGCTGGGCGGAAACGCTCAGGGATCACACCGAACATCAGCGAGTGCGTCAGCACCTGGTCGTACCAAGCGAAGTCGCCGGCGGGCAGCAGTTCGATACCGGCTTTCTTCTGCAAGTCCCAATGGGTCTTGCGCAGTTCACGGCCCACGGCACGCAGGCCGGCTTCGTCCAGTTCGCCCTTCCAAAACGCTTCCTGCGCTTTTTTCAGTTCACGATCGCGTCCAATGCGCGGAAATCCAAGGGAATGGGCAACGGCCATGACAAAAAACTCCAATGTGTAGGTATGGGAGCTATTGTCGGCAGGGATCGATAGTGAGACAAACTCATTTTATTCTAGATGAACGCGAGTTTTCTTCATGAAGAGAAGCAACGTCCCGGGAGCACCAACGCGAAGGCGAAAGGCCGAAGTTCTTTTTGAAATGCCGGGACATATGGCTCTGATCAAAGAAACCGGCCTCCACCGCCGCCTCAGACAGCGAGCGCCCGGCCTGGACCCGTTGTTTCACCCGGTCCAGGCGCCGCAACGTGAGATAGCGGTGTGGGCTGGTGCCATAGAACAAGCGAAAGTCATTGGACAAGCTCCAGCGGTCGCGCTCGGCGCATTCAGCCAGATCGTCCAGGGTGATCGGGCGATCAAGGTTGTCGTCGATATATTCACGGGCCCTGCTCGCAGCGGCAAAGTGCGCAGTTTTACCGGCAGTTGATTGGCCAGCCAATTGCGCCAGGGTCGTGACGAAACCATACAACGCGTCATCCTCCGCCAGCGGATCCAGCTCCCGCGCATCCAATAGCGCATTTGCGGCCGCACCCAGGCGCGAATCCCGGGTAACACCGCCCTTGAGGAACGGCAACGGCTTGCCCCGCACAATCTGCTGCACCAGAGACGGCGGAACGTACACACCACGGTAGCGAAACCCGGAGTCGCTGCCCGCACAACCGCCGTGGGACTCGTCGGGGTGAACGATCATGACCTCGCCGGGCACGCACAGCTTCGATTCGCCCCGGTAGTCGAGTCGATGCACACCGGCCACCACTCGGCCGACGGCATAGGTGTCGTGCCGGTGAGGGTCGAAAGCGTGGGCACCGAAAAACGCCTCGAAGCGTTCCAGCTTCGAAGACGTCGGCGTGTGTTTGACCCAGTCGCCTGCAGTATGAATGTCTCGCATGTCGGCACACCGCTGTAATAGTTAAAGCGTCACATAGAAGCCGTGGAACATGTAATAGGCACACACCGCCAGCGCCAGCCCCATCAAACGATTGAACAAAGTGAAATACACCTCGCCACTGATACGCCGTCCCAGCATCGCCCCCAGTAGCGAATAAATCCACGGCGCGCCGCTGGCACCCATGGCCAGCACCACCGAGATCAGAGCAATGGAGCCGCCAGTGATATGCGCCGCCGGCAGCATGACGCTGGTGATCGGCAGCACCGCAATAATGCCCTTGGGGTTGGCCAGCTGGATCAGCAGGCCGTTCCAGAAGGTCAGGGTTTTCTGCGGTGCCGTGGTTTCACCCGCCTGCGGCACCACCGTCCTGGCGGTAAAAACCTGATAAGCCAGATACAGCGTATAGATGCCCCCCACCAGAGAAATGTAAGGCAGCGCCCCGTGAGAAATAACGGCCTCGCCGGTGTAGCCGAAGAGGATAAACAGCACCAGCATCGCGCAGCCAACCCCGGCGAAAAAGCCCATGGAGCGCCGAAACTTACCCGTCAGCCCCGCATTCAACCCCATAAGGTTCACCGGACCGGGGCTGTACATCACACTGAACGCGTAGAGAAAAATGTCCATCAATTACCTCTGTCGTAGACCAATGAAGGGAGTCTACGCAGAGCACTCTGGGGCGGGCTTGTACGATTGTGGTTCTCTGGCCCGTAGCAGTTGTCGAGCGCCAGCGAGGCTACGTCGGCCGCACCATAGCTCCCAAGCCAGGTACCTGCACCGAGTCGTATCCTACGCAGCCTCGCTGGCGCTCGACAGCTGCTACGGAAGCAGCAGCCTAACAGTGGTGCTTCAAGCCTTGCCTTGCATCTTGCTTATCACTGAAATAGCCCGCAGCGTCTGTTTGTGCGCCGGCGCGCTGCCCATACTTTTGCTTCCCGAACACTCAAGGAAGCCATCATGGAACCGTGCCGAATACCACCGTTCACAGCCCTGCTCATCCACTTCGCCGCCCTCTTTGTCGCCATCCTCGGCATAGGCAGCCTGGCATTGATATTGGTCTGGGCGGGACGCTTGATGCTCTAGTTCACTGGCTCGGGATATCGGCGCTCAAGGTGCCGATCAGCGCCTTGGCCTGGGCGTCCCGTTGGGCGGTATAGAGCACCACGTCACGATTGGGCAGTGCTGGCAGACCGAAGCGCTGCTCCACGTCGACACAACCACTCGGCGCCATGCGCCCCACCATCGCTCCGATACCGAGGCCAGCCATCACCGCCGCGCCAATGGCCAGGATCCCGCTGCCCACAAAAGCCTCTTCCCAGGGACGGTTCTGCGTCTGCAACGCCGCCATCACCATACTGCGCATGCCACAGGGTTCAGGCTGGATCGCCAGCGGCAACGCCCGGTCGGAATGAAGCTCAAAGTCCTGCGCCGCCATCCAGCCAAATCGCTCGACACCCACCACTTCGCCGTCCTGGCGGCGGTTGTCATGCCGCAGGATCATCGCCACATCCAGCTTGCCTTGCTCGTAGTTCACCAGCATGTCGCGAGATGTACCCAAGCTGAAGGCAACAATCACCTCTGGATCCGTGTTCGCCAAACGCCGTAGCCACAGTGTGAGATCAGCCCCGACGATGTGATGGCTGACGCCGACTCGCAGGGTTCTTTTCTGCTGGCCGAAGCAATTGAGCGCGTCCTGATAGTTGTCCAGCAGGCGCTGGGCACTGGTCAGGAATGCCTGGCCATGGGCCGACAAGGTGACCTGTCGCGGTGTGCGCTCGAGCAGCTTGCGACCGAGACTTTCTTCCAGGCGCTTGATCTTGAGGCTGATTGCCGCCTGAGTGCCGCCGATGACGTCGGCGGCTCGGGTAAAACTCTTGAGTTCGGCAACCAGGACGAACGCCTGGATGGCGTCTATGTCGGGCATTTTCATGGTGGGTTTTGGCGTGTGATTTGAGAGGTGACGTTAGCACGGCGAGGAAACATTGTGCTGCGTTTGCCGGGCGAACCACTGCATGACCACCGAACACGCCGGATGGGACGCCGCCGAGGGTTGCAGGCACAACGAATACACGCCGCCCGTCTGCAAAGGGCGGCCAAACGGCACCACCAGCACGCCACGCTCGATAGACTCCGCTGCCAGCGTCATGTCCGTCATCGCCACCCCAAGCCCGCGTGCGGCCGCATCAAGCGCCAGCTCATCAAGATTGAAGGGAATATGCCGGTAAGCCTCCAGTGACCTGGCACCGTTGGCTGCCAGCCAGGTCATCCAGTCTTGCTTGTCAGCCGAACGGTGTAGCAGCGCAAAGCGCACAAGATCCTCCACCGACGCCAATGGTCCAAGCCCGGGAGCGCAGACCGGCACCAAGGCTTCCTGGAACAAGCTCAGGCTGCCTGGATCATGGGCAGGTTGGGGCAGGTAACGGATATACGCATCACTGTCACTGGCAGGCTCGACAACCTCGGTGGCAACGGTCTCGATCGCCAGCGAAACATCCGGATGGCGGCGATAAAAGTCGCTGAGTTTGGGCAGCAACCAGCGCACAGCCAGCGACACATGCAGGCGGATGCGAAACGGGCGCTTGTGCGGCGACAGGCGATCTTCCAGCACCTTCAGTTGCGCCAGGATGCTCCGCGCGCTGGTCAGTACTTGCTCGCCTTCGGCCGTCAGCCGCAGGCTGCGACTGGTCCTGACAAACATCGGCACACCGAAGTGACTCTCCAACTGCTGGATCTTTCGGCTAACCGCACTCTGGGTCAGGCACAGCTTCTGCGCCGCCTGGGTGAAGCTGGCGCAGTCGCTGACTTCAACCAAGGCCTGCAAGCCCTGCAGCGAGGGAACGTGGCGGATGTTACCCATGCATTTTCCGAATAGCTGGATGATTTTATAACGTTGGTTGTATCACCACAGCCCCTATAAATTCCAGCTATAGCAATAATTCAACCATGCGAACAATGCATACAGCCGAGGTACCTCATGAAAAACGTATGTGGCTGGATTGCCCAGACTGACAGCCTGCCCGCCCGGGATCGACTGACAGGCGTGCAGAAAGCCGACTGGCTGGTGATCGGCGCCGGGATTACCGGACTGTGTGCCGCACACAGTCTGGCGCACATGCACCCCCAGGCACGTATCGTGATCGTCGACCGTCAACACGCAGCCCAGGGCGCCTCAGCGCGCAATTCGGGTTTTGTGGTTGCTCATGAGCATCCAGCTGCCGATGAACTGATGGAGCGTCCAGGGTTTGCCGGTTTTGAAATCGACACCTCGATTTCCCGGGCAGCCAGCGACGAAGTGCGCCAACGCATCGCCCTGCATGGCATTGCCTGTGATTTCCGGGACAGCGGCTATTTTTTTGCCGTGCACGACCCAGACAAGCTCGACCATGTCGAGGCCAAACTGGCGACGCTGCAGGCGGTCGGTGCCTCTGCGCACTTCCTGCAAGGCGAACCATTGCGCAAAACCCTGGGCACCGAGCATTACCAGGCCGCGATCTGGTGCGGTAATGGCAACGCCTTGCTGCAACCGGCAAAGTACGTCAACGGCTTGTTGCAAGCCTTGCCAGGCAACGTGACCCTGTTTGAAAACACCGACATCACCCGCCTTGAGCGCACAGCCAATGGCAGGATCCGCGCCATCGGTCTCGACGCCCGTATCGAGGCCCGACAAGTCCTGGTATGCCTGAACGCCTTCATCCCACGTGTGGGCCTGGATGACAGCGCCACCTTCCCGATGGAGTTGAGCGCCAGCCTCACCCGCCCTCTCAGTGACGAGGAGTTCCGCACTATCGGCAGCGTAGAGCCCTGGGGAGTGCTGTCCACCCGGCCGCTCGGCGCAACGGTGCGCCTGACGCCGGATCGGCGCGTGATGATCCGTAACACAGCGGAATACCGCACCAAGGACCTGTCCAGCAGCGATCTGTTGCACCGTCGGCAGCACCATGTGCTCGGCTTGCAGCGACGTTTTCCATGGCTGACCGAGCAAGACATCCACTACACCTGGACCGGGCATTTAAGCGCATCCCGCAGCGGGCAACCCTATTTCGCGAAAGTCGAGAACAACCTGTACGCCATCGCCGGCTGCAATGGCTCGGGCGTTGCGCGCGGCACGTTATGGGGCCGGTTGCTGGCGGAGTGGGCATCGGGAGGCGATTCGCCGCTCTTGCAGTCGGTGATGCACCGGGCCCAACCCGGCTGGCTCCCGCCGCGCCCCTTCTTTGACATTGGCGCCCTGTTGCGCATGCGCGTGGAAACGGTCCGGGCCCGGACAGAAATCTAGAACAAAAAAACCTCAACAACGGTGATTGAAATGCACATCAACAGTCTGTCCCTGGCGGTATTGCTCGCCGCGTTTTCGTCAGCCAGTTATGCCGACGAAGCCGTGAATATTTCCAACTGGAACGGCTACATCGCCGACGACACCCTTCCCAGTTTTACCAAGGCAACCGGGATCAAGGCCACATACGACATCCATGACAGCAACGAAGTCCTGGAGTCAAAACTGATGACCGGCAACACCGGTTATGACGTCGTCAGCCCGTCCAACCACTTCCTGTCCAGACTGATCAAGGCCGGCGCCATCCAGAAGCTGGACCGAGGCCAGTTGCCCAACTGGAAGAACCTGAACCCGGTGCTGATGAAAAAGCTTGAGACCAACGACCCCGGCAACCAATACGGCTTCCCTTATATGTGGGGCACGGCGGGGATCGGCTACAACGTCGAGAAGATCAAGGCAATCTTCGGCAATACCGACGTCACCCATTCCTGGAGCCTGTTTTTTGACGAAAACAACATCAAGAAACTCAGTGCCTGCGGCGTGGCAATCATCGACAACCCGACGCAGATCCTGCCCATCACCCTCAACTACCTCGGCCTGCCCCACCACAGCCACGAACCCGCCGACTATAAAAAGGCCGAGCAGGCACTGCTCAAGATCCGGCCTTACGTCCAGTACTTCCACGCCTCCAAGTACATCAGCGACCTGGCCAACGGCAACATCTGCGCGGTGATTGGTTTTAACGGTGATGTGGTGCAAGCGGCGGCCAGCGCCAAGGATGCCGGGAATGGGATCGAGATTGCCTATTCGATTCCTGACGAAGGCTCGACCCTGTGGCTGGACATGGTGGTGATGCCCAAGGGTGCGCCCCATGAGAAGAATGGCTATGCGTATATGAACTACCTGCTTGAGCCGAAGGTGATCGCCAACATCAGCAACAGCATTCATTACGCCAACCCCAACAGCGCGGCGGATGAATACGTCACCCCTGCGGTGAAGCAGGACCTGGCGATTTACCCGCCGAAAAGCGTGATGGACAAGCTGTTCATCGTCGAAGACCTGCCACCGGCGATCGCGCGGTTGGCGACGCGGTTGTGGACGAAGCTGAAGACCAATACGTAACACCGAGAGAACGTTATAGTCACCCCATTGAGCATGGGATTGAGTCAATACACAGTGGCCAAAGCAACGGACGGATTGTCGATACGCAAACTCTCAGCGTTGCCCAAAGCAATTTGGGCACTGGAAGCAGACGCGGTTGCTGAAGGATTCAGGTTTCTGACGCGGCTGATTGCAGAGTGGGAAAGCGGGGCCAACCGTTTCGAGCGCACGGGTGAGTGTCTTTTGGGCGTCATCGACAGTGGAAAGTTGGTCGCCGTTGGCGGTCTGTCATATGACCCTTATGCCGGGCCCGACGTTGGCAGGCTGCGCAGGGTGTACGTCGCACGGGCCTCAAGAGGTCGCAACATTGGAAACGCACTGGTCGGGCAGCTTCTTGAACATGCATCCCGGCAGTTTCGCGTCGTGCGCCTGTCCACGGATACGCCCGAGGGTGCAGCATTTTACCTGCGCTGCGGGTTTGAGCTGATACAAGACGAGCACGCAACGCACGCCAGATCCTTGGGAGCCCGGCCGAGCTCCTTGTGAAATATTGCGCAAGTCGAATGTGGGAGCCGTCGAGCTTTAGCGAGGCCGCGAAGGCGTCGGCACAGCCAATAAAGATGTTGCCTGACACACCGCTATCGCGGCCTCGCTAAAGCTCGACGGCTCCCACAGGGGATCGTTGTTGCCTGATAGTTCTGTGTTTCAACGTCAGGCGACGAGCCCTTCCTCAGTCGCGTTGGCGAGTATGTCTTTCGCGGGCACGTTGACCTACGAGATGTCATATTCACAGGCCAGCTTATAGCCGGGCCAGCAAAATCCGCTGACTAACCTTTCGATCTGAACCAAGTGCGGGCACAATGCGTGTCCTTTTTTGGCAGGCACCGCCGCAGGCTCTGAAAATGATCAAAACGCCGTACTACCTCATCGACAAACAGAAGCTTCTGGTCAACATGCAGAAGATCGCCTACGTGCGCGAGCAGTCCGGGGCCAAGGCTCTGCTGGCACTCAAGTGCTTCGCCACCTGGTCGGTGTTCGACCTGATGCAGGAATACATGGACGGCACCACGTCTTCGTCGCTCTATGAGCTCAAGCTCGGCCGGCAGAAGTTCGAAGGTGAAGCCCACGCCTATAGCGTGGCCTGGGCCGACGATGAAATCGAAGAAATGCTCGATAACTGCGACAAGATCATCTTCAACTCCATCAGCCAACTGCAACGCTTTGCCGAACGCTCCGAAGGCAAAACCCGCGGCCTGCGCGTCAACCCGCAAGTGAGCAGCTCCGACTACCTGCTGGCTGACCCGGCGCGCCCGTTCAGCCGCCTGGGCGAATGGGACCCGGTGAAGATCGAAGGCGTGATCGAGCAAATCTCCGGTTTCATGTTCCACAACAATTGCGAGAACGGCGACTTCGGCCTGTTCGACCAGATGCTGAGCACCATTGAGGAACGCTTCGGCGCACTGCTGCACAAGGTCAACTGGGTCAGCCTCGGCGGCGGCATCCACTTCACCGGTGAAGGCTATGCCATCGACGCCTTCTGCCAGCGCCTCAAGGCGTTCTCGCAAAAGTACGACGTGCAGGTGTACCTGGAACCGGGCGAAGCGGCGATCACCAACAGCGCCTCGCTGGAAGTCACTGTGCTCGACACCCTCTACAACGGCAAAAACCTGGCCGTGGTAGACAGCTCCATCGAAGCCCACTTGCTGGACCTGCTGATCTATCGCCTCAACGCCAAGCTGGCGCCGAGCGAGGGTGATCACACCTACATGGTGTGCGGCAAGTCGTGCCTGGCCGGGGATATCTTCGGTGAATACCCATTTGATCGTCCGCTGACCATCGGCGATCGGCTGTCGTTCATCGACACCGCAGGCTACACCATGGTCAAGAAAAACTGGTTCAACGGCCTGAAAATGCCGTCCATCGTAGTGAAACAACTCGACGGTACAGTCGAAGTGGTTCGTGAATTTGGTTACGAAGACTACCTGTCCAGCCTTTCGTAAAGCGGACAGATAAAGGAGAGCTAAAGCAATTGAAAAAGAACGTTCTTATCATTGGTGCAGGAGGTGTCGCCAAGGTGGTGGCCCACAAGTGCGCGCAGCACAACGACGAACTCGGTCGTATTGCTATCGCGTCGCGCAACATCTCCAAATGCCAGGCCATCATCGACAGCGTCAAGGCCAAGGGTAGCCTCAAGGTACCCGCCGACATCAAAGCCTTTGCGCTGAACGCCCTGGACGTGGAAGCGACCAAGGCACTGATTCGCGAAACCGAATCGCAGATCGTCATCAACGTCGGTTCCGCCTTCCTCAACATGTCGGTGTTGCGTGCCTGCATCGATACCGGCGTGGCCTACCTCGACACCGCCATCCACGAAGAGCCGGGCAAAGTCTGCGAGACGCCGCCGTGGTACGGCAACTACGAGTGGAACCACCTGGAAGAGTGCAAACAGAAGAACATCACGGCCATCCTCGGCGTGGGCTTCGACCCGGGTGTCGTCAACGCTTACGCGGCGCTGGCGCAACAAAAGCATTTTGACCGCATTGATTCGATCGATATTCTCGACGTCAATGCCGGCTCCCATGGCAAATATTTCGCCACTAATTTCGACCCGGAAATCAACTTCCGCGAATTCACCGGACAGGTATGGAGCTGGCAGAACAGCCAGTGGACCAGCAACACCATGTTCGAGGTCAAGCGCACCGACGACCTGCCGGTCGTAGGCTCGCAAAACCTGTACCTGACCGGCCACGATGAAGTGCACTCGCTGTCGAAGAACCTCGACGTGCCCAACGTGCGTTTCTGGATGAGCTTCGGCGAACACTACATCAACGTCTTCACCGTGCTGAAAAACCTCGGCCTGCTCTCCGAGAAACCGGTCAAGACCGCTGAAGGCCTGGAAGTGGTACCACTGAAAGTGGTCAAGGCTGTGCTGCCTGACCCGTCTTCGCTGGCGCCAGGCTACACCGGCAAAACCTGCATCGGCGACCTGGTCAAAGGTACCAAGGATGGCCAGCCGCGCGAGCTGTTCATCTACAACGTGGCCTGCCACGAAGAAGCCTTTACCGAAACCGACAGCCAGGGTATCTCCTACACCGCCGGCGTACCGCCAGTGGCAGCAGCGCTGTTGGTTGCGCGTGGTGTGTGGGATGTGAAGCACATGGCCAACGTCGAGGAACTGCCGGCCGAGCCGTTCCTGAAAGCGTTGGACGTGATGGGCTTGCCGACTCGGATTAAAGACGAGAACGGTGATCGTGCCTGGGATGCTATCGCCTGAGGGTGATGGCTGACTGAACAAAAAAATGCGCCCGAATGGGCGCATTTTTTGTTTTGGCGCACACAAACTCCGCTTGGGAGAGTTAGATGTTCGGCTTTAGGTGTGTGGCGTGGCTGGACGTAGCCTCGCTGGCGCTCGACAACTGCTACGTGGGGATGATTGGGACCTCACCCGGCAAGCACACTCCCGTAGCAGCTGTCGAGCCCCGGCGAGGCTGCGTAGGCAGTCTATCTGATACACCGCGATATCAGGGTTTACCACCCCTTCGGCTCAGCCAAAAGCGCTCAGACTTTTCCCACACCTGTTTCAGGTTGTCCCTCGGAAAGGCACTGACTAACCTCCCTGCCGTCGCTGCCAATTCAGCGTCCGGATTTGACCGTCCGACTCTACCAGTGCGCTACAGCACCCAAGACCTATTTCAGGCGTTTTTTTTGTTCCTGAGGTATCGTGTCGCGGCAGCTGTGCGCGGGATACCTTCGGGTATGCCGGATCACTGGTTCCGGTCGGTCAACCCGCGTACAGCTGCCACCCTATTCGTTTGACCGCGAACGGTCGCAGCTCCACTACCAGGAGCTTCACCATGATTAAAGACAGTCCAAATCCCCCAAACCATCAAAACTTCGACACCAGCACCCTGCACGAAGTGGCGTACCGCGCGATCAACCACTACCTCAATCCCGAAAAACCAACACATGAACCCAGCGACGCACTCTTCATCGTGCGCGCCGATCTAGGCACAGAAACCTTGTTGGTCAACGCGTCCCAGGACTTAGCGTCCATCAGCGACATCGCCACCCACCTGGCCTTTGAAATCGATGGCGCCCAACGCAATGTGGCGCTGGGTATTTGCCGAATGATCGAAGGTGTACAACTGCTGGTGAACAACGCGCTGGACAAATCTCCTCCCATTGTTTGAGATAAAAATCGTTCCTGCGCAGAGCGTGGGAACGATCATCAAGCCACTAAAACACCGACCACCCGATCCTCTCACTCAACAGCTCCAATGCCTTCATCCCCGCCAGCGAATTCCCCGCCGCATTCAACTCCGGCGACCACACGCACACCGTAAACTGTCCCGGCACCACCGCCACAATCCCTCCCCCTACCCCGCTCTTGCCCGGTAGCCCGACCCGATAGGCAAAGTTGCCCGCCTCGTCATACAGCCCGCTGGTGGCCATGATCGAGTTGACCTGTTTGGTCTGGCGCGGCGTGAGGATCTGCTCGCCGCTGTGGGTGCAGGTCCCTTCGTTCGCCAGGAAGCAGAACGCCTTGGCCAGGTCCAGGCAGCTCATCTGCAACGCGCAGTAGTTGAAGTAACTGTGCAGCACCGCGTCCACATCGTTGTGGAAGTTGCCAAAGGACTTCATCAAGTACGCCATGGCCGCATTACGCGCACCGTGCAGGGCTTCCGATTCGGCGACGACGCTGTTGACCAGGATCTGCGGGTTGCCCGACAAGCGCCGCACGAAGTCGCGCATGGACAGGATCGGCACGGCAAAGCGCGATTGGTTGATGTCGCAGATCACCAGGGCGCCGGCGTTGATGAAGGGATTGCGCGGCCGGCCACGTTCGAACTCCAACTGCACCATGGAGTTGAACGGTTGCCCTGACGGTTCGTGGCCCAGGCGTTCCCAGATAGTTTCGCCGCCATGCTCGATGGCCTGGACCAGGCTGAACACCTTGGAAATACTCTGCACCGAGAACAGGGTGTGGGCGTCACCGGCGCAGTAATAAGCGCCATCGTTGCCATACACCGCGATGCCCAGTTGCTGCGCCGGCACATCGGCCAGGGCGGGGATGTAGTCGGCGACCTTGCCAAGGCCGATCAGTGGACGGACTTCGTCGAGGATCGATTCCAGCAGGGCTTGCATATTGAGTTCTGTCATTCTTCGGGAAAAGTGGGTGAGCGGGCGCGGAGGATACATCAAGCGCCCGCTTGATCAAGCCGGCACCACCGCTTTCGCCCTCCACCACCACCCGCGCTGCAACCCCGCTGCCGCCAGCAGGATCGCAACAACCCCAAGCCATTGCAGCCAGCCCAGCCGATGACCGAAGGCGATCCAGTCGACGAAGATCGCGGCAATCGGGTAGATAAACGATAGCGCTCCAGTAATGGCGGTCGGTAACTTCTGAATCGCGCCATAGAGCAGCACATACATCAGGCCGGTATGCACCACGCCCATGGTCAGCAATGCCGCCCAGGAACCGGATGACACGGGCACGCCCTGTGACCCGATCATGGGCGCCAGCAGCAAGGCACCGGTGCTGACCTGAATCAGCGCAATCAAGTGGGGAGGCGTACCGGTCAAGCGTTTGACGATCAACGCCGCAATGGCATACAGCAACGCTGCGCCCAGGGCCAGCGCGACACCGACCAGATAGTCGCCCTCGGCGTTCTGCTGATTTCCATGGGCCGTCACGATGGACAGCATGCCCAGGAAGGCGACGCCCAACCACGCCAGTTTCTGCACGGTAATTTTCTCGCCGAGGAACAACGCCGCGAGCAAGACCAGCATGAAGGGCTGTACGTTGTAGACCGCCGTAGCGATCGAGATGGAAGCCCGGGAGTACGACTCAAACAGCAACAGCCAGTTGCCCACGATGGCGACACCACTCAGCACCGCCAGGGCCAGGATGCGCGAGGTCAGCACGTTGAAACGCAAGTAGCCCAGCACCAGGCAGACCAGCGCCAAGGTCAAGGCACCAATCAAGCAGCGCCAGAACACTACCTCGACCACCGACACGCCGGACACCAATACGAACCAGCCGATCGTGCCGGAAATCAGCATGGCGCCGATCATTTCCCAAGAACCGCGGCGTATGGATTTATCCATGATTGAGCTCCTCAAATGAGGCTAAATTATGGCAATCTCGACGCCGGGGCTTCCAGCGTCTAAAAAATGTGAAATAACAAAAGTGCCTTTATTTATAAGGCAAAACTTCACTATCAGCTTACGAGACCGCCATGATCGACACCATTGACCAACAACTGATCTCTGCATTGATGGAAGACTCGCGCCTGTCCCTGAAGACATTGGCGGGTATCAGCGGCCTCTCCTCCCCAAGCGTCGGCGAACGCCTGCGGCGCCTGGAGGAACGCGGGATCATCAAAAGCTACACGGTGGATATCGAGCCCAAGCACTTCGGCTACCTGCTGCAAGCCATCGTGCGTATCCGCCCCTTGCCCGGTCAGTTGCAGGAAGTGGAACGCCAGATCCAGTCGATCCCTGAGTTCACCGAATGCGACAAGGTGACAGGCGACGACTGCTTTATCGCCCGCCTGCATGTGCGCACCATGGACCACCTGGACACCTTGCTCGATCGCTTGAATGCCTACGCCGAAACCAACACCGCCATCGTCAAGAAAACCCCGGTGAAGCGCCGGTTGCCACCGCTGAACGAGTGATTTTCACCGGGAGTGCTGCTCCACTCCCGACGTCCCCACCCCTTTCTCGCGGCCCTTGAACGCCACCGAAAAACAAAAAAAGATCAGTAACGCAAAACCCGCCGGAAACAGCCAGATGCTGCGCCAATCATGGCTACCGCCCACCGCCGCATAGTGATCCGTCACCTGCCCCGCCACCCAGAACCCGATCAACATGCCGACCCCATAGGTTGCCAGGGTAATCAGCCCCTGGGCCGAGCTTCTGAAGCGCTCCGGCGCCTTGGCGTCGGTGTAGATCTGCCCCGAGACAAAGAAGAAGTCATAGCAGATGCCATGCAACGCGATGCCGGTGAACAGCATGAATGCCAGCTCACCGTTATTACCGTAGGCAAACAATGCATAGCGTAGCGCCCAGGCCAGCATGCCCACCAACAGCGCGATCTTGATACCGAATCGCTGAATGAACAGCGGCAACAACAGCATGAACAACACCTCGGACACCTGCCCGATGGCCATTTTTGCCGTAGGGTTAGTCACGCCGATTTCCGCGAGGAACGGGTTGGCGTTCTGGTAATAAAACGCCAGGGGAATGCAGATCAGGATCGAGGCGATAAAGAACACCAGGTAGCTGCGATCCTTGAGCAACCCCAATGCGTCCAACCCCAGCAGCTGCTTGATGCCGCCGCTGCCCGCTTCAGCTTTTAGCGGTGCAGTACGTGGCAGGGTGAAGCTATAGAGGCCCAGCGCGAGTGAGGCGATGGCCGACATCAGGAAGGTGTTGCGCAATGCGCCGGCGGTGATTGCCTGTTGGGCATCCCAGGCAAATACGAAGCTGATCACCAACCCCGCAACGATCCAGCCGATAGTGCCCCACACCCGGATGCGCGAAAACTCCTGGGCCGGATCGCTCATCTGCCGGAAGGCCACTGAGTTGACCAGCGCCAGGGTCGGCATGTAGATGACCATGTACGCGAGCACATAGGGGTAGAAACCGATGAAATCCGGCGCGCGGTACAGCTGATACAGCAACACGGCGCCAATCAGGTGCAGTACCGCAAGAATCCGCTCGGCATTGAAGTAGCGGTCGGCAATCAGGCCGATGATGAAGGGCGCGATGATCGCCCCCCACGACTGGGTCGAGAACGCCATGCCGATTTGACCGCCACTGGCGCCCAGGTTGCTGGCCAGAAAAGTGCCGAGGGTGACGAACCAGCCGCCCCAGATAAAGAACTGCAAGAACATCATGACGCTCAGTCGCGCTTTCATTGTGATCACCGTTTATTGTTATTTTGGTAAACGAAGCTGTGTTCAGACGTCGGGCAGGCCGAGCAGCCGTCGATTGACCTGTTCGCCGGACGTCACGCCGGCGAAATCATCAAAGGCCTTGGTGGTCTTGCGAATCATGTGCTGCCGGATGAACGCCGCGCCTTCTGCCGCGCCTTGCTGTGCATCCTTCAGGCAGCATTCCCATTCCAGCACCGCCCAGCCGCTGAAGTCGTATTGGGTGAGTTTGCTGAAAATCGATTTGAAATCGATCTGGCCATCGCCCAGGGAGCGAAAGCGGCCGGGGCGCTCGACCCAGCCTTGATAGCCGCCATAGACGCCAGAGCGCGCATCGGGACGGAACTCGGCGTCCTTGACGTGGAACATGCGGATGCGCTCGTGGTAACGGTCGATAAAACCCAGGTAGTCCATTTGCTGCAACAGCAGGTGGCTGGGGTCATAGAGAATGTTGGCGCGAGGATGGAAATCGACGGCTTCGAGGAAGCGCTCGAAGGACGCACCGTCGTGCAGGTCTTCGCCAGGATGGATTTCGTAGCAGAGGTCGACACCGGCCGCGTCGAAGCAATCGAGGATCGGCAACCAGCGCTTGGCACTCGGCAAAACCTTGCTCCACCAACCCGCTGGGGCGTTGTGGCCAAGGGTAGATATACGGCCAGAGCAGCGCGCCGGAGAACGTCGCGTGAGCTTTTAAACCCAGGCGCTGGCTGGCACGGGCGGCCAGCTTCAATTGCTCGATGGCCCACTCGGTGCGAGCCTGGGGTTGGCCACGCAGGTGAGCCGGGGCGAAGTCATCGAACAAGGTATCGAAGGCCGGATGTACCGCGACGAGTTGGCCTTGCAGGTGAGTCGACAGCTCGCTGATTTCTACGCCGGCCTGCGCGCAAACCGCCTTGATTTCATCGCAGTAGTCTTGGCTTTCAGCGGCGCGGGCCAGGTCAATGTATTGGGTGCCGAGGGTCGGCAACTGAATCGCCTTATAGCCTTGGGAGGCTGCCCATTGGGCGATGTTGGCCAACGTGTCGAAAGGGGCTTCAGTCGATATGAACTGAGCGAGAAAAATGCCGGGGCCGCGCATTCCTGGGTTCATCGAGGCGATCTCCTTCATGGGTTGCAGGCCAATGTCGTCCACTTCGCGTCGCCGCGATGGTTGGCGATCACGGCTTCGACAAAGGCCAGGCCGCGCACGCCCACTTCAATACCGGGCACGCCGACAGCCTCGGTGCCTTGGCGAATGGCAGTGGCGAAGTCACCGTAGAGGTTGGCCATGGCTTCCAGGTAACCCTCGGGATGCCCCGGGGGTAAGCGCATGCGTTGCAGAGCTGCATCGCACAACCAAGGCTGGCCGACACCGGAACGCAGGATACGCAGGGGTTGGTCAAGAGAACGGTGGATCAGGCTGGCCGGATCTTCCTGACGCCATTCCAGACCGCCGTTTTCCCCATAGAGGCGGATCTTCAGCGGGTTTTCTTCGCCGGCGCAGACCTGGCTGGCGATCAGTACACCACTGGCACCGGAGGCCATTTTGAACAGCATGGCCGCGTCATCATCCAGTTGCCGGCCGGGCACGTGGATACCCAGGCTGGCGCAGACCTGTTCAATCGGTTGGTCGGCGACGAATTCCGCCAGGGAAAACGCGTGAGTGCCGATATCACCAATGCAGCCACCCAGTCCCGACTGCTCGGGTTGATCGCGCCAACTCGCTTGCTTGTTGCCCTGCCCGGCCACGTCCTGGCTTAACCAGCCTTGGGGGTATTCGACGATGACTTTGCGCAGTTCACCAATGACACCCCTGCGCACCATGTCCCGAGCCTGCCAAACCATCGGATAGCCCAGGTAGGTATGGGCCAGGCCATAGAGGCCGGGGCTGCTGTTCACTACCTCTGCCAGCGTCCGGACTTCGGCGAGGTTAAGTGCGGCGGGTTTTTCACTGAACACGTGGAAGCCCTGTTGTAAGGCCTGGGTGGCGATGGGGACGTGCAAATGATTGGGGGTGACGATGATCAGCAGCTCCATACGCTGTTCAACGGGCTGCGCCTGTTCTTCCGCGAGCATGAGCTGCCAATCGCTGTAACAGCGGGACTCGGGCAAGCCCAGCGCAGTACCGGTGTCGCGGTTGTTGTCGGGGTCGCGGCTGAACGCGCCGCACACCAATTCAAAACGGCCATCCAACCCGGCAGCCTGGCGGTGGGCCTGGCCGATAAATGCGCCCTCGCCGCCTCCGACAAAGCCCATTCTTATTTTTGGCACAGCAGCTTTCATGGCAAGTCTTCTCTTTTCAGACGATTTTCGATCATGATGTAACCGGTTACATCGTGCCAAAATCTAGGCCCAGTTGCGTGCAGTGTCAAACCCTGAATGGAAGACATCGGCGTTTCTGCCATGGCCCGACTGCGGTAAGCTCGCCGGCTGCTGCTCTGATAGTGAGGTTGCCTTGTCCAATATTCGTGAAGTCGCGCGCCTGGCCGGTGTCTCGGTGGCCACCGTATCCAGAACCCTGGCCTCCCCCGAACGTGTACTGCCCGAGACCCGAGACAAGGTCAACGCCGCCGTGGAACAGACCGGTTACCGGCCTAACCGTATGGCGGTGCAGTTTCGCTCCCGGCGCACCGGTAACCTGGTGATCCTGGTACCGGCGATTGCCAACACGTTTTTCGCGCGGGTCATCAGCGGCGCACAGCAAGCGGCACAAGCGGCGGGTTATCGGCTGCTGTTGTGCGACACCCAAGGCCAGGCAGAAATCGAAAAGCAGTTCGCCGAGCTGGTCTACGCCCATCAGGCCGATGGTGTGATTCAACTGCGGGCATACGATCCCTTTACCGACTGCACGGACTCACCGCCCCTGGTCAATGCCTGCGAGGTGATCCAGAACGGCCGCCACCCCACCATCAGCCTGGATAACCGTGGCGCGGCCAGGGCCATGACCCAGCATTTGATCGACTTGGGCCACCGTCGCATCGGCCTGATCAAAGGCCCGAAAAGCAGCCCGCTGACCCAGGATCGCGTGGCCGGTTATGAAGACGCCTTGTTGGCTGCGGGTATCCCCCGTGACTCGGCGCTCATCTGCCACGGGGACTTTACCTTGCAGGCCGGTTTCGAGGGTGCGGGCATAATGCTGAAACTGCCCGAGCGCCCCACCGCGCTGTTCTGCGAGAACGATGAAATGGCCATTGGCGCGTTAAAGCGCATCAAACAACAGGGCTTGCGTGTGCCGCAGGATATTTCCCTGGTGGGTTTTGATGACATTCCCTTCGCCGCTTACTGCGACCCGCCGCTGACCACCATCGCCCAACCGGCTGAAATTTTTGGCCGCACAGCCGTCGAAATGCTCATCGCGCTGATCGAGAAAACGTCGCTGCCACTGCGTCATGTGGTGTTGCCGTTTGAGCTCGCCTTACGCGCCAGCACCGCGGCCCTGCCCACTCATAAATAAGAGGGTCGGTGCTAGAAATGCGCCACGTCCGAAACCTCACCATCCAGCACATCCCGCGCCAGTGTCCAGGCTCGTTCCTTGGACTCCACTACCAGTAACGGATACCCCCACGCCTTGCCAAAAGTTGCGGCAAACGGCTTGAGCGCAAGGCGCTTGGCCGCACTCGGCTCAACCTGGATCATGCCTTTGACGAAGGTGCGCAGGGCCGGTTTGTTCTTCTTCATCCAGATCGAGGCTTGTTTGCGCTCTTCGTGGGAGTGCTCATGGGCGGTTTCATCCACGGCTTTGTCGTGCAGCAACAGGAACGGTTGCTGACGCTCCAACAAGCGACCGAACGTCACAAATACGTCCTCTGCGCCTGGGCCGGCCGGGGCGTCGAAATCAATTTTCACCACAGGAAACGTTGAGCTGTCGAGTTGCATGGCAGAATCCTCAATGAGATTGTTTCCCAACTATAATCAGCTCACCCCTGGATGGCATTGCACAGAATAGCCAAACTATTTCGCATTCCAGCCACAAGCGAATACCCCATGAAGCACCGCCTTGAACTCCATGACCCGCTGCTGGCAAAAGACGTCGATGCCGTCCCTCGTGCGGTCGTCGCCGCGGGCGCCTCCAGCGATGCCGAACGCTGGGAACATGTTCAACACCAGCATCGCCGGGGGCAGTTGATGTACACCTTGCGGGGGGTGATTCATTGCGACATCGAAGAAGGCATCTGGATCGTACCGCCCCAATGCGCACTGTGGATTCCCGGCGGCATTTCCCATGCGGCCCGTGGCTCTGGAGAGGCGCAGGTCTATTGCCTGCTGATCGAGCCCGGTGCTGCCAACGCCCTGCCCCACCACTGTTGCACCTTGTCGGTATCGGCGCTGCTGCATGAGTTGATCGGCAAGACCGTCGGTTTCCCGCAACTGTATGAGATCGACGGCCCCCAGGGACGCTTGGTGTCCACGTTATTGGATGAACTGGCCCAGGCCCCGATCGAAGCCCTGCACCTGCCCATGCCCCGGGACCCTCGGCTAAAGCGCCTGGCCAACAGCTTGCTGGCCGATCCGAGCGACAAGGCGACCCTCGACAAGTGGGCCGTGCGCATCGGCATGAGCGAACGCAGCATGACCCGACTGTTGCAGGAGGAAATCGGCTTGAGTTTTGGCCGCTGGCGCCGGCAGCTACACGTGATCCTGTCGCTGCAACGCCTGGCCAAGGGCGAAAGCGTACAGGCGGTGGCCCTGGACCTGGGCTACGAAAACGCGAGCGGCTTTATCACCATGTTCCGTAAAGCCGTGGGCAAGCCGCCGGCGCGCTACCTGGCGGATCGCATCGGCGCAAGTGCCCCCATCCCACCGGACGGTCCGGCAACCATTGCCTTTGCGGGCGAGAGCCCCGTTCAGCGCTCAGACGACTCTCGCCACACCGGTTCCTGATGGGCCTGGTCCGCGCCTGAAACCGTAACGGCCACATGGTTGAGCAGCTTCTCGGCGTTGTATTTGGGCAGCAGTGCACTCAGCAACAGAATGACCATGCCGCCACCGATCAACGACGGTGAAACCCGGACATTGACCACCTCAAGCCGCCATAGAAACACCATCGCGGCGCTCACCCCCAACACGTAACCCGCCAGGGCTTCATTGAGCGGATGAACCGTGGGCGCGACGCAAAACGCGCTGAACCACCCACTGATTAACACGCCGCCGACGGCTGCCGGCCAGCGCCAGTCGGGGTTGATCCGACGTGCCACCAGGCTCAGCGCCACCGTGACCATCAGCGAAGTGTTCATGGCGTGGCCGCTGATCACGGCAATATCGAGGGACTGGATGGACACGCCCCAGCCCTTGAACAACAGTTTGCTGAACGCCACGATCGAGTAGGTGCAGGCGATTGTCACCCCCCACCACTTGAGCGCCTGGGGACGGGAGTGCCACAACCAGACGGCGATTACCAACGCAGCCGGAATCATGACGGTAATACCGCCATATTGCGCAAGTTCAGCCCTTATCAATGTTTGTTCCTTCCCCGGTTTTTCCCGGCGTCTATGAGACCCCAGGCCCCGGCAAAATACAACGTTATCTACGGTCGCACTTTGTGGCGAGAAACGTGAACTCCCCCTGGGATCATTGCGGCGAAAACACCTCGGTGTCCGTCAATCTCTGCACCTGCACCCGGTGCGCAAAGATCTTCTTCTCTACGAACAAATCATCCACCTGCTGCAGCGCCTGCACGTCCCGAGCCTCTACCGGCAGCAGCGACTCGTCACCCCAACTGCGCAACAACTGAGAAACCTCAAGGGGGATACCGTTGACCTTGGCAAACACCCGCGCGTATTCCTCGGGGTTCTGTCGGGCCCATTCAAAGGCCTTGGCGAAGCGCTGCAACAGGTCGCTGAGGGCCTTGCGCTTAAGCGGGTCGGCGAGCACTTCGTCGGAGGCGGTGATAAAGGTCAACCCGGTATTGATCCCTTCGCCGCTGATCAGTACCCGCGCGCCCTTCTGCTCGGCGAACGCTTGATACACACCGAAGGTGGCCCAGGCGTCGATCTTCCCGGCATTGAAAGCCGGCAGTGCGTCGGTGGGCAGCACAAAGCCGACCTTGACGTCTTGCTCATCCACCCCGGCATTGGCCAGGGCACGAATCAGCAGGTACTGGGAAATACTGCCCCGGGCCGATGACACCACCACATTGCGCCCTTTCAGGTCGGCCACGCTGCGAATCGGTGAATCCGGCGGTACCAGGATCGCAATCCCTCGGGATTGGCTGCGACGCACCGCAACGATGCGCATAGGCGTACCGCCAGTGGCCGCCGCCAGAACCGGTGTATCGCCGGCAGGCCCCAGGTCTACCGCTCCGGCGCGCAAGGCTTCGAACAGCGGTGCGGCTCCCTGGAAATTGGTCCATTGGACCTTGTAATCGATGCCTTCCAGGGCATTGGCGGCCTCCACCACCGTGCGTAAACCTTTGGCTTGATCGCCGAGGATCAGAGTCACACCGGACAACTCCGATGAAGACTTGGGGGCCTCCACCGCGTTATCGCAACCGCCTAGCAACAGCGCGGCACCCAGCAGCAATAACGTTTTGAACTCAAGCATGGGCAAACCGCCGGACGCTGGCGGCTGCGGCTTGTGCTACCTGTGCAGGGGCGTCCACCTCGACCCCCAACAGGGTCAGCAAGCGTGCCCGGATCGCCTGGAAACCTTCCTGGCCGGTATCTCGTGACCGAGGCAAGTCGATACTCAACTGCTCGGCAATCTTGCCATTGGCCAGGACAATCACGCGGTCCGCCAGCAGGATCGCCTCATCAACATCGTGGGTCACCAGCAGCACCGCCGGCGTGTGCTTGCGCCACAGTTCAATGATCAACCGATGCATCTTGATTCGAGTCAACGCGTCCAGGGCAGCAAAAGGCTCGTCCAGCAACAGCAACTTCGGCTCGCGCACCAACCCTCGAGCCAATGCCACGCGCTGGGCTTCGCCGCCGGAGAGCGTCGCCGGATAAGCTTCAAGCCGATGGGCCAGCCCGACTTCCGTCAAGGCTTGCACGGCGCGGGCCTTGGCATCGGGAACGCGCAGGCCGAGGGTCACGTTTTTCCAGGCGCGTTTCCAGGGCATCAGCCGAGGTTCCTGAAACACCGCCGCGCGGGCCCTGGGCACGCGCAGTTGGCCGCTGTCGATACTGTCCAGCCCGGCCAGGCTGCGCAACAAGGTGGTCTTGCCGGAACCGCTGGCGCCCAACAAGGCCACGAACTCGCCGGGTGCGATGTCCAGGTCCAAGCCATCAATCACCCGCTGCTGGCCGAACTGGCGCACCACATTGCGCAACTGCACGGGTGCTGCTGAAGGTTCAATACTCGACATATCAGTTCCTCACAAAAGATGGGCGCCAGGCCAGGGCGAATCGTTCCAGGGTGCGGATCAGCCCATCGATCAACAGGCCAAGCACGCTATAGATCAGCAGGCAGATAACGATCACATCGGTGCGCATGAAGTCCCGGGCATCACTGGCCAGGTAGCCGATGCCGGCGGTGGTGTTGATTTGCTCGACAAACACCAGGGCCAACCAGGAAATCCCCAGGGAGTAGCGCAGACCGACAAAAAACGAAGGCAAGGAGCCCGGCAGAATCACATGCCAGATCAACTCGCGACGACTGAGGCCCAGCGTGTTGGCGGCCTCGATCAACTTGGGGTCGATGTTGCGGATGCCGGCGAACAAATTGAGGTACACCGGAAACGTGGTGCCGGTGACAATCAGGGCGATTTTAGTGAACTCGCCAATGCCGAACCAAAGGATGAACAACGGCACCAGGGCCAGGGAAGGAATGGTGCGCAACATCTGCATCGGCGAGTCGAGGATCACCTCGCCGCGCTTGGACAAGCCGGTAATCAAGGCCGCCACCACGCCGATACTGACGCCAATGCTCAAGCCCAGCAGCGCTCGTTGCAAGGACACCCACAGGTGCTTGCCCAGCTCACCGGAAATGATCATCGCCCACAATGTGCCGCCGATCTGCGACGGTGCGGCAATGATCCGTTGCGGGATCAGCCCCAGCTCGGAGGCCAGCTCCCACAGCAGTAACAGCACAATCGGGCTGACCAGGCGCAGCAACACCTCAGGGGTGCGCCAGTTACGTACCCAATTGGGGACCAATCGTGACGCGCCTTCATCGCCGGTGAGGCGAGCAGCCTTGTTGACGGAAAACGAACGGGTATTGAGGGTCTTTTCAGTCATCAGGCTTCCTACCTCATCAAGAACACGGCCAGGAGCGCCGCTGCGGTTTCATGCTATTCGCATAAAAAACCTCAGTGAAATTCTTTTTGGGAATAACCTAATGCGATTAAAATGCGCATTACTGATATCTAACTATAAATATGATTCTTTATTTTAATAATTAGGATAGAACAAAACGGCATTTTACAGGCCCTGCGGCTGCCCCTACTTTCACTCTCATACCCGACCCCCTGCCAGGTGGAGGCTTTAACCTCACTCTCAACAAGGACTGACCATGAGCATTGAATTTATCGGCTACATCGGTGGCCACCACGCCTCGGAAATCCATCCCCGCAGCGGCCCGACCTTGCAACCCGACTATGTGGAAATCGTCGCCCGCGCCCACGAAGAGGCCGGTTTCGACCGAGCCCTGATCGCCTTCCACTCCAATAGTCCGGACAGCACGCTGATCGCCTCCCACGCCGCCAGCGTGACGAAAAAGCTGCAGTTCCTGATTGCCCATCGACCCGGTTTCACCCAGCCCACACTGGCCGCCCGGCAGTTCACCACCCTTGACGTCTTCAACGGCGGGCGCACCGCCGTGCACATCATCACCGGTGGCGACGACCGTGAACTGCGGGCCGATGGCAGCCACATCGGCAAGGACGAACGCTACGCCCGCACAGATGAATACCTCAGCGTGGTACGCCAGGAATGGACCAGCGAGACACCCTTCGATTATGACGGCACCTACTACCAGGTCGAAGGTGCGCACTCGACGGTCAAGTCGCCACAACAGCCGCATATCCCGCTGTATTTCGGCGGTTCATCAGCGGCGGCCATCGCCGTGGCCGGCAAGCACGCGGACGTGTATGCGCTGTGGGGTGAAACCTATGAGCAAGTGCGGGAGGTGGTGACGCAGGTGCGAGCTGAAGCGGCCAAGCATGGGCGAACGATACGCTTCAGTTTGTCGTTGCGACCGATCCTGGCCGAGACCGAAGAACTGGCCTGGGAACGTGCCGAGCGTATTCTGCAACAGGCCACCGCGCTGGCCGAAAAGAACGGCTTTGTAAGACGTGAACCCCCGAATGAAGGCTCCCGTCGTCTGTTAGCAGCGGCGGCGCAGGGCTCGAGGCTGGATAAACGTTTGTGGACCGGAATCGCCGGCCTGTTGGGTGCACAAGGTAACTCCACCTCATTGGTGGGCACCCCGGAACAAGTGGCCGAGGCCCTGCTCGACTATTACGAGCTGGGCATCACCACCTTCCTGATTCGCGGCTTTGACCCGCTCAATGATGCAATCGACTATGGCAAGCGCCTGATTCCCCTGACCCGTCAACTGGTGGCCGAGCGCAAGCAGCAAGCGGCCTGACACACAGATCGTTCCCACTCACGTGGGAACGATCAATGCCTCAATCCTTGTAGTCAGTATCCGTACGCTCCAACTGACGGATCAGCGCATTCCAATGCCGGGCCACGCCTGGCCCATCCCCACTTTTGAACACCTCGGCCTGTTTTTCGACCTTGGCCACCACCTCTGCCGGCGGGAAGATCAATTCGGCATTCCCGCCTGCCTGCGCCGCGATCTGAATATTGCAGGCCCGCTCCAACCCCTGCAGTTGCTGGAACGCGTGCTCGACGCTGATGCCCGCGGTCAACAGCCCATGGTTACGCAGGATCATCACACTCTTGTCGCCAAGATCTGCCACCAGGCGCTCACGCTCATCCAGGTCCAGCGCTACGCCTTCATACCCGTGATACGCCACGCGCCCGGAGAAACCAATGGAGTGCTGGGAAATCGGCAGCAACCCGTCTTTTTGCGCCGACACCGCAATGCCGTCTCGGGTGTGGGTGTGCAACACCGCTTGCAGGTCGGGACGGGCGCCGTGGATGGCGCTGTGGATCACATAGCCGGCGTAGTTGATGCCAAGCCCTGTCGGGTCATCAACGATAGTGCCGTCGATGTCCACCTTGACCAGATTGGAGGCGCTGATTTCATCGAACAACAACCCGAAGGCGTTGATCAGGAAGTGCTCCTCGGGGCCCGGTACCCGCGCGGAGAAGTGGGTATAGATATGATCGGTCCACTTGTACAAAGCCGCCAATCGATAGGCGGCGGCCAGCTTGACCCGCACCTCCCACTCTTGCGGGCTGACCCGCTGGCGAACATTTTTCGAGACGCTGGATAACGGACTGACACTGCTCATGGCAACACTTCCTGGAGGGTATGGAGAATCTCCAGTCAGCCTAGGGGAAGGCAAAAAATAATAAAAAGCACATTTTAATCTAAGCTAATTATTATTATTTTTTATGTCCCGTGCGCACCATCATGCAGCGTCCCGGACCTTGTGCAGTGAGTCGGCCACACGCTTGCCAAACGCGTCCACCGGACCTTGCAGGTTGCCGAGAAAGTGCGGGTAGATCAGCCACAGGTCCATCACCGGCTTGAAATCCTTGAGGGGCATCACCGCCAGTTGATCACGGTGGGCGCTGCGCTCCAGCAATGGACGTGGCACCAGACCCAGGCCCAGGCCGTCCGCCACCAGCCCCAGTTGCAGCTCGGTGCCAAAGGTCTCCAGATTGACCCGCAGGGCCAGGCCCTGGTCCGACAAGGTGCGCTGTAAACCGGCGCGAAAGCCGCAGCCATCCGGATTGAGCACCCAGCCATTCTGATAGACGTCAGCCAGCTTGCATGGGCGCTTGGGTAGCTGGGCCTTGGCACAGACCACCACCAGCTCCATCTTGCCGATGGATTCGCCGACGATGTTGTCCGGGAAAATTTTCCCGGCCGGGAACAGCGCCGCTGCGGCGTCCAGTTCACCGCGCTCGATCTTGCCCACCAGTTGACTGCCCCACCCGGTCGTGACCTGCGCACGCAAGTCGGGGTACTCGCTGCGCAGGTGCTTGAGGGCATCGAGCAGCACCACGTCGCCGATGGTTTGCGGCACGCCCAGGCGCAGCAGCCCGGTGGGCGGTGCGTCGGTAGCCACCAGCTCGCGCAGGGCATCCATTTCCCGCAGGATCAATCGGCACTGTTCATACACCCGAGTACCGATCAAAGTAGGCTTGAGGGGTTTGGTGTTGCGGTCGAACAACTCCACGCCCAGCGCCTGCTCGAAGTTCTGCACGCGGCGGGTGATCGCCGGTTGAGTCAGTTGCAGCGACTCGGCGGCATGGCTGATGGACTGGCAACGAATCACTTCGACAAAGGCATCGATATCGTCAATTTTCATTTGGCCCGCACATAGAGAACAGTCAATAAGATGTCGGAAAAGCATAGTTCCATTGTCGGTATCTGGATAGCCCGCCGGGCCTATCGATAACGTCTAACGCTATTCAAACCGGTTCTAAATTACTTTCAGCTATAACCTAATCATTAAAAAATAGCATATTAACAACGAACATTATGCTTAGATAAATCCACCAACCGCGACGATGGAACTGCCATGACCCAGGCCCGACACCCGGAAAGACTCAGAGCCTTCATAGGCGCCCTGGCGGAATTGATCGACGGCAATCCTCGCGAAGGCGATTTGCTGCACCGCGGCGGCAAGCTGCTGGAGCAACTGGTCAGCCATGACGACTGGCTGCCGGATGAGTTCGCCCAGGCCAGCCCCGAGCGCTATCAGCAATACCTGCTGCATGCCGATTCGCGCCAGCGCTTCAGCATCGTCAGTTTCGTGTGGGGGCCGGGGCAGACCACGCCGATTCATGACCACCGGGTGTGGGGTTTGATCGGCATGTTGCGCGGTTCCGAATATGCCCAAGGCTTTGGGCGTGATGCCCAGGGCGCGTTGATCGCCGAGGGTAAGCGGGTCCAGCTTGAACCGGGCCAGGTGGAAGCGGTGTCACCGAAGATCGGCGACATCCACCAGGTCAGCAATGCCTTTGACGACCAGGTGTCCATCAGCATCCATGTCTACGGTGCCAATATCGGTGCCGTACGCCGCGCGGTGTACCAGGCCGACGGCAGCGAAAAGCTGTTTATCTCCGGTTACTCCAACGCCTTTCTCCCCAATATCTGGGATTTGTCCAAAGAGAGCACTGCCCTATGAGTACTGTACCGACCCGCTCCTTCGCCCAGATTCGCCAGGCACTGCTGGACCATGCAGAGTTGGCCCTCGTGGATGTGCGCGAAGAGGCTCCGTTCGCCGAAGCTCATCCGCTGTTTGCGGCCAATATTGCGTTGTCCAAGCTGGAGCTGGAGGTGTATTCGCGCATTCCGCGCCGTGATACCGCCGTCACCGTGTATGACAATGGCGAAGGCCTGGCAGAGATTGCCGTTCAACGCTTACAGGCGCTCGGTTATACCCAAGTCAGCCTGTTGGAAGGCGGGCTGGACGGTTGGCGCAGCGCCGGTGGTGAACTGTTTATCGACGTCAACGTGCCCAGCAAGGCATTCGGCGAACTGGTGGAAAGCCAACGGCATACGCCGTCCCTGGCCGCAGAAGAGGTTCAGGCACTGCTGGATAACGAGGCCGATGTGGTGGTACTCGACGCCCGCCGTTTCGACGAATACCAGACCATGAGCATTCCCTCCAGTATCAGCGTACCGGGGGCCGAACTGGTGCTGCGGGCCCGCGAGCTGGCGCCGGACCCGGCCACCCGTATCATCGTCAATTGCGCCGGGCGTACCCGCAGCATCATCGGCACCCAATCGTTGATCAATGCCGGCATTCCCAACCCGGTATCCGCCCTGCGCAACGGCACCATCGGCTGGACCCTCGCCGGGCAAACCCTACAACACGGCCAATCACGGCGCTTCTTGCCCGCCGGCGAAGAACATCGCCAGGTGGCCGCGCAAGAAGCTCGCCGTGTCGCCGACAAGGCCCGGGTTGGCCGTGCGACCTTCGCCGACCTGAGCCGCTGGCAACAGGAACCCTCCCGCACTACCTACCTGTTCGATGTGCGCACCCCGGAAGAATTCGAAGCCGGCCACCTGCCCTCGGCCCGCTCGACGCCTGGCGGCCAACTGGTGCAGGAAACCGATCATGTGGCCAGCGTTCGCGGTGCACGCCTGGTACTGGTGGACGACGATGGCGTGCGGGCCAATATGTCCGCCTCCTGGCTGGCGCAGTTGGGCTGGGAAGTCTTCGTGGTGGATGACCTGCAACCAGCCCACTTCAGCGAACGTGGTGCCTGGCAGGCCCCGGTTCCTGCCGCACAACAAGCCGAAGCAATCAGCCCACAAACCCTGGCCGAATGGCTGCCCCATGGCGACACCGTCGTGCTGGACTTCACCAGCAGCGCCAATTACGTCAAACGCCATATCCCCGGTGCCTGGTGGGCATTGCGCGGGCAACTGACCCAAGCCTTGAGCAACGTGCCGGCGGCGCAACGCTATGTGCTGACCTGCGGCAGCAGCCAGTTGGCACGCCTGGCGGTGGCCGAAGTGGAAGCCATCACCGGCAAACAGGTGTTTTTGCTAAGTGACGGCACGGCCGGCTGGATCGCCGCGCAATTACCGCTAGAGGAAGGCGAAAGCCGCCTCGCCTCACCGCGCATCGACCGTTATCGTCGCCCTTACGAAGGCACCGACAACCCGCGGGAAGCCATGCAGGCTTATCTCGATTGGGAGTTCGGGTTGGTGGACCAACTGGCCCGCGACGGTACCCATGGTTTCTTTGTGATCTGAAGCACACCCGCAGCGAGCCTGCTCGCTGCTCCCCCAACATTGGCCGACCCCTTCTCCAGGCGGAGGCGACCCAACGCAAGACCTAGCCTGGAGCAACCCCAATGCGCTTTACCCTTCCCCTCCTGTTGATCGCCCTCGCCTTGGGCAGCACCAGCCAGGCCGCCGACCTGCAACCGCTACGCGTGGCCAACCAGAAGTCCACCATCAAGGTGCTGTTGGAAGTCTCCGGCGAACTGAACGATGTGCCCTACGAGATCCAGTTCTCCGAATTCCCCGCCGCAGCGCCCTTGGGTGAAGCCTTGAATGCCGGCGCCGTCGACATCGGGGCCCTGGGTGATGCGCCCTATGTTTTCGCCTTGGGTGCCGGTGCGCCGCTCAAGGTGGTGAGCATCATCCACGCCGAGGGTCGCTACACCACCGCGATTCTCGCGCCCAAGGGCTCGCCGCTGAACACCGCCCTCGACCTCAAGGGCAAACGCATCGTCACCACCCGCGGTTCCATCGGCCACCTGTTGGCGATCAAAGCCCTGCGCAGCGTTGGCCTGAGTACCCACGATGCGCAGTTCATCTACTTGCTGCCCAGTGAGTCGCGCTTGCTGCTGGATAACGGCACGGCCGACGCCTGGTCGACCTGGGATCCCTATACCACCGTGGTCACCAGCCAGAGCCAGGCCAAAGTCCTGGCCAGTGGCGACACCCTGTTGACCAATCACCTGTACCTCGCCGCCACCAGCCAGGCCATCGCCGACAAACGCCCGCAACTGGAAGACTTTGTCGCCCGGGTCGACCGGGCCTACCGCTGGACCAACGCCCACCCCGAGGCCTACGCCGCCGCCCAGGCCAAGGTCACCGGCTTGCCGCTGGCGGTACATGTGGCCGTGGCGAATGCCACCCACATGCAACCGGTGCTGATCGACGATGGCGTGATCAGCGGCTTGCAAGCCACTGCCGAGATCTACCGGGAAGAAGGCCTGCTCACCAAACCCATCGACGTCTCCCAAGGCTTCGACAAAAGCTTCAACGCCCAGCGCGCCCCCCTCAACCAGGCTTCCCGCTAAGGAGTAGAACCATGAGCAAACAACGCCAACTGAAACTCGGTGCGATGGTCCATGGCGTCGGTCATGGCTGGGGCGAATGGCGCCACCCGCAAGCCCTGGCCAATGCCAGTGTGAACTTCGGTTTCTATAAGCAGCAGACGCAACTGGCCGAAGGTGCCAAGTTCGATTTCGTGTTCATTGCCGACAGCCTGCATATCCACGAAAAATCCAGCCCCCACTACCTCAACCGCTTCGAACCGTTGACCATCCTATCGGCCCTCGCAGCCCTGACCTCGCACATCGGCCTGGTGGCGACGGTGACCGTCAGCTACACCGAGCCGTTCCAGGTGGCCCGCCAGTTTGCGTCCCTGGACCATATCAGCGGCGGTCGCGCCGGTTGGAACGTGGTGACCTCCTGGCTCAGCGGCACCGCCGACAACTTCAGCAAACCCGAGCATCCACCCCATGCCGTGCGTTATCGCATCGCCAAGGAACACGTGAAGGTGGTCCAGGGCCTGTGGGATTCCTGGGAAGACGATGCCTTCGCCTACAACAAGCAAAGCGGTGAGTTTTTCACCCCCGGCAAGCTCCATGCCCTGGACCACAAAGGTGAGTTTTTCTCGGTCAAAGGCCCACTCAATATTGCGCGCTCCCGCCAAGGCCAGCCGGTGATTTTCCAGGCCGGGACTTCCGAGGATGGCCGTAACTTTGCCGCCGAAAACGCTGATGCCATTTTTGTCCACGCCGAGCATTTCGAAGAAGCACTGAGCTACGCGCAGGACCTTAAACAACGCGCCCGCGGATTTGGTCGCGACGCCAACCACCTATCCATCCTGCCGGGCATCCGGCCGATTGTCGGGCGCGATGCCGCCGAGGTAGAAAGCCGCTATCAGCAAGCGGTGGAACTGGTGACCATCGAAGACGCCATCGTCGCCCTCGGCCGCCCCTTCAATGACCATGACTTCAGCCAATACCCGTTGGACGCACCGTTCCCCGAGCTGGGCGACCTGGGTTCCAACAGCCAAAAAGGCGGCTCCGACCGCATCAAGCAACTGGCCCGGGACGAAGGCCTGAGCCTGCGGGAAGTCGCCCTGCGCTTCTCCCGACCACGGCGGGACTTTGTCGGCACGCCGCAACAGGTGGCCGACGCCATCCAGACCTGGTTCGAAGGCGGCGCCGCCGACGGCTTCATCATCAATTCGCTGCTGCCGGACGGCTTGCAGTCCTTTACCGAACTGGTGGTGCCGGTACTTCAAGAGCGCGGGTTGTTTCGCCAGGCATACAGCGGCCACACGCTGCGGGACAACTTCGGCCTGGACGTGCCGGTCAATCGTCACGCCGTCGAGCTTGAACTCGCCATCTGATCAGGGCCCGACCATGAAGAACACACACGGACAGTTCAATCGTCGCGGCTTCCTCACCGCCAGCTCCATCGCCCTCGGTGCCATGGGTTTGTCGTCCCTGGGGCTGCCTGCACGGGCGTTCGCCCAGGCCCACCCGCTGGCGGACCTGACCCTGAGCGTCGCCACCTACCGTGGCCAGGACTCGTATTTCACCGATGACGCCGGCACTTCCGATCGCCCCTACAAGGTCGACTTCGCCGAGTTTGCCGGCGGCAACCTGATCGTCGAAGCCCTGGCCTCCGGCAGCCTGGACATCGGCGGCATGAGTGAAATCCCGCCGATTTTCTCGATCCAGAGTCATCGCGAACCCAAGCTGATCGCCGTGCTGCAAGGGGATGTAAATAACCAGGTGATCCTGATCCCCAAGGACTCAAAGCTGGAGTCAGTCGAGCAACTCAAAGGCAAGCGCGTGGGGTATGTGCGCTCCACCACCTCCCACTACTTTTTGATCAAGGCCTTGAAAGAACAAGGGCTGACCCTGAACGACATCACCGCCGTACCGCTGACCCCGCAGGACGGTTTCAGCGCGTTCCAGAGTGGCCAGCTGGATGCCTGGGTGATCTATGGGGTGTTTATCCAGCTGGCGAAATTCCGCAGCGGCGCCCGGGTATTGAAAACCGCCCTGGGCTACCTCTCGGGCAACTACCTGATCGCCGCCCGCCCCGCAGCCCTGCAAGACCCGCTACGCAAACAGGCGATCCAGGATTACTTGCAGCGCGAAGCTCGCACCCTGGAATGGATGAACAACAACCCCGAACCCTGGGCCGCGAAATCGGCGCAACTGCTGGGGGTGGATAAGGCGGTGTTTCTCGACATGTACAACAACCGCAGCCAGCCCTACCGCGTGATCGAGGTCAATGACCAGGCCATCGCCTCACAGCAGGAAGTCGCGGACTTGTTCTTCAATGCCGGCGTGTTGAGCGAGCGGCTGGATGTCAGCCCGTTGTGGGATCGGCAGTTCAAGTTGCTGCCGCTATAACCCTCCTTCGAAAACGCCGAATAGCCAATGTGGGAGCGGGCTTGCTCGCGAAAGCGGTGTGTCAGGCACCACATGCACTGAATGATCCACCGCTTTCGCGAGCAAGTCGAATCGTCGCACCGCCGCTCCCACATTTTGACCGAGTACACCGATAATGAGCCTTTCATCTCAACAACCGCCGCTTCTGCGCTCCGTGGAAGTGGCCAATTTCGAAGCCTTGCTGGAACGCCTCAGCGCCCAGCTCGCCGCCACTGCACACATCGTTGACGAAAGCGGCGCCTTCCCCCACGAGAATTTCAAACTGCTGCACCAGCATGGTCTGGTGGCCTTGACCGTGCCCAAAGCCCTCGGCGGTGGCGGTGCCAACTTGGCCCAGGCGCGCCAGGCCATCAGCGCCATCGCCAAGGCCGAACCGTCCACCGCGTTGATCCTGGTGATGCAGTACTTGCAACACACACGCCTGCAAGACAGCAAAAGCTGGCCACCGTCACTGCGGGTAAAAGTCGCCGAAGATGCTGTTCGCAACGGCGCGCTGATCAACGCCCTGCGGGTTGAGCCTGACCTCGGCACGCCGGCCCGTGGCGGTCTGCCGGCGACGATCGCCCGACGTACCTCCGCCGGTTGGCGGATCAGCGGGCGCAAGATCTACTCCACCGGCAGCCACGGCCTGACCTGGTTCAGCGTCTGGGCCCGCAGCAGCGATGAAGACCCGCTGGTAGGCGCGTGGCTGGTGCCCAAGGACAGCCCCGGCATCAGCATCATCGACACCTGGGATCACCTGGGCATGCGCGCCACCTGCAGCCACGAAGTGGTGTTCGACAACGTGCTGGTGCCGCTGGATCACGCTGTCAGCGTCAGCCCCTGGAGCGCGCCGCAGGCAGAGCTGGATGGCGATGGGTTCCTGTGGATGTCGGTGCTGCTGTCGTCGGTCTACGACGCCGTGGCCCAGGCCGCGCGGGACTGGCTGGTGGACTGGCTGGAACAACGCAAGCCGTCCAACCTCGGCGCGGCACTGTCGACCCTGCCGCGCTTTCAGGAAACCGTTGGCCATATCGACACCCTGCTGTTTGCCAACCGCAGCCTGCTGGACGCGGCGGCCGAGGGGCATACGCCGACGGCCAACGCCGCGCAGTTGAAATTCCTGGTGACCGGCAACGCCATCCGCGCCGTCGAGCTGGCCCTCGAGGCCTCGGGCAATCCCGGTTTGTCGCGCCATAGCCCGCTGCAACGGCATTACCGCGACGTGCTGTGCAGCCGGGTACATACGCCGCAGAACGACGCGGTGTTGCAAGGGGTCGGCAAGGCCATCTTCGCCCAACGCCAGAAGGAGCGCACATGAGCCAGGTGATTATCGCCAGCCAGTTGGATGACGATTTCAACGAGGTCATCCGCCAACGCCTGGCCCTGACCCATCCCGATGCCGAAGTCATCGCCGTACCGACAGGCGTGCCCAGCGACCTGCCGGCCCAGGCCAATATCCTGTTGGCGCGCCCCATCAATGTGCGCGGTTATCAAGCGCCAGATACGCCGCCACCGGGCTGGCCGTATGGGGTGCAATGGATTCAGGTGGTGTCCTCGGGTATCGACTTCTACCCCAAATGGCTGTTCAACGGCCCACCGGTGAGTACGTCACGAGGCAGCGCCGCCGATAACATCGCCGAATTCGCTCTGGCTGCGCTCTTCGCTGCCGCCAAGCATTTGCCAGATATCTGGGTGCATGACTCGCAGTGGCAGTTCACCGCGTTGAGGCCACTCAAAGGCACGACGCTGGGGATATTGGGCTTCGGTGCGATTGGCCGCAGTCTCGCGCAAAAGGCCCATGCATTAGGGATCAAGGTCATCGCACTGCGTCAGAGCCAGACACCGTTCGAGGTGGCCGGGGTTGAAGCCGCGCGGGATATTCATGACTTGTTTGCCCGTTCCGATCACCTGGTGCTGGCCGCACCATTGACCGAGGCGACACGCCATTTGGTGGATCGCCAGGTACTGGCCAGTGCCAAGCCGGGCCTGCACCTGATCAACATTGCCCGGGGCGGGTTGCTGGATCATGAGGCGCTGTTGGAGGCGTTGGACAACGGCAGCGTCGGCCTGGCCTCGCTGGATGTAACCGAGCCGGAGCCATTGCCGGATGGGCATGCGCTCTATGGGCATCCGAGGGTGAGGCTGTCGCCGCATACGTCGGCGATTTCAACCAATAGCCGGTATGACATTGCGGATAGTTTTCTGGGCAATCTGGAGCGCTATCTCGAAGGTTCACCGCTGGAAAACCTGGCCAATACGCAACGCGGTTATTAAGCCGAACTCGATCAAAATGTGGGAGCGAGCTTGCTCGCGAAAGCGGTGTATCAGTCGACATATCCGGTGACTGACATTCCGCTTTCGCGAGCAAGCCCGCTCCCACATTGGTTATGTGTTCGTCAAAAAACATCATCAGCTTTACGCATCTATTTAAAAACTATAAATGTCTATTTTTTATAATTAACTTATAACTAATCGGACTTTTACGGGCCGCATTTATACAAATACTGTTACATCCAGCACCGACCCCTGACCAGGTGGAGGCCTTGCCTAAACCGTCATCTACCTCAGGGGCCCCACATGAGTCACACCCTCGTACCCAATCGCCTGACACTGGCCGTTTCCCTTACGCTGTTTGGCCTCTCGGCCCACGCCGACGACACCGCCCTGCCCGTGGTCAACGTCACCGCCGAGCACCGCAGCGAAGACCTGCAAAAAACCCCGCTGGCGATTTCCGCTTTCGACGAAAAGACCCTGGAAGACAAGCAGATCAAAAGCGTGCGTGACCTTGCCGGACAGGTGCCCAATTTATCCTTGAGCCGCCAGTCAATCTCCTACAGCGCCCAAACCTACGGGATTCGCGGCATCGGCGAAACCGACCCGATCCAGGAATCCGCGGTGGCGGTGTATGCCGATGACCTGTACATCCCACGGGCCATTTCCTCGATGCTCGACTTCAACGATGTCGAACGCGTCGAAGTGCTGCGTGGCCCTCAGGGCACGTTGTACGGACGCAATAGCAGTGCCGGCGCGATCCGGGTCATCACCCGCGATCCCACCCAGGAAACCCGTGGTTTCCTGGAGCTTGGCGCCGGCAACTACAACGCGCAAAACGGCCGCTTGCTGATCAGCGGGCCGTTGGTAGACAACGCCCTGTTCGGCAGTTTTTCGGCGATTCGCCTCACCCGCGACGGCACCGTCTCCAATCCGACCCGGGGCGCAGACGTGAACAACGTCGACATCCAGTCCTATCGCGGCAAGCTGCGCTACAACCCCGTGGACTCACCGTGGGATGTACAACTGACCCTGGCCGGCACCTTCGACCGGGGCGACACCACCAGCTATACCCCGTTTGACGCCAACGGCCATTTTGACAAGTTCAAGAGCTACAGCAGCCTCAACCCGAAAAACCGCCTCGACCAAGGCAGCTCGGTGCTGCGGGCAATCTACGCCATCGATGACCACCTCAATTTCAAGTCGGTCAGCGCCTGGTCGGCCTTCCATCAGCCGGTGGACTACGACAACTCCGGGCAAGCCGCGCTGATCCAGAACAACCTGATTCTTTACCAACAGAACTACGCCACCCAGGAGTTCCAGCTCAACGGCGACTACGACGATTTCAGCTTCAGCACCGGCCTGTACCTGTACCGCGAAAAGTTCGATGCCGACCGCGACAACCTCACGTATTCCGTCGCGCGCAAGCAGGTGATCGGCCAGGGCCAGTACAGCACCACCAACACCGAAAGCTACGCGCTGTATGGCCAGGGTACCTACAAGCTGACCGCGCAATTGTCGCTGATCGCCGGGCTGCGCTTTACCCGCGAGCACAAGAATTTCGACTTCACCAACTACGCGATCACCACCGATCGGCAAATCACCGGCACCAACTTCAGCGCCGAATCGAGCAAGTCGTGGCAATCCACCAGCCCGAAAATCGGCTTCGAGTACGCCTGGACCCCGCACCTGAATCAATACGCCTACGTCGCCAAGGGCTTCAAGGCAGGCGGCTACGACAACCGTGCGCCCACCCGGGCCGCCGCCGAACAGGCGTTCTCCCCGGAAGACGTGACCACCTGGGAAACCGGGTTCAAGGGTGACTTCTTCGACCAACGCCTGCGGGCCAACGTCGCGCTGTTCTACAACGACTACAAAGACCTGCAGACCAACGCCTATGACCCGGCGCTGGGGGTCAGCCTGCGCACCAATGTCGGCCAGGCCCACACGTATGGCGTCGAAGTGGAAACCCTCACCGCCCTGAGCCGCGACCTGCAACTGACGGCCAACCTCGGCTACTTGCAAAGCCAGTACGACGACTTTCAGAACGCCAGCGGCGCCGGGGTGGATGCCAACGGTAAACAGCTGGTGTTTTCACCGCGCTGGAACGCCAGTGTCGGTCTGAACTACACCGTGCCCATCGGGCTGCCCGGCACCTTGCTGGCGGGTACCGATGCGCAGTTCCAGACCAAGTCCTACGCCAATGCGCTGAACGACGATATCCAGGAAATCCCCACCCAGACCTTCTGGAACGCCCACACCAGCTACCTCTCAAGCGACGGCCACTGGACCACCACGCTGTCGGTGAAAAACCTGCTGGACCGCGCCTACCCGCAATCGGTGGGCTACGTGCCGTCCAGTGGCGCGCGCTACTACTCGATCAACGACCCGCGAACCCTCTTGCTGTCTGTGCGCTACGACCTCTAACCCCCGCTACATCAAGGAGCGAATCATGGCTTTTACCCGCAGGGAATTGATTTCCCGTATTGCCGCCGTGGGCGGCTATAGCGCCGCCGTCAGCGCCCTCGGTGCATTAGGGCTGACGCCCCAGGCCGTGGCGTCGAGCTTCACCCCGCTGCAATTGGGCAGCACCGGCAAAGGCAAAAACGTGGTGGTGGTCGGCGCCGGAATCTCCGGGCTGGTCAGCGCCTATGAGCTACGCAAAGCCGGTTTCAATGTGACGATCCTGGAGGCCCGTGATCGCGTCGGCGGCCGCAACTGGACCTTGCGCCGTGGCAGCAAGGTCGACTTCGACGACGGCGTCAGCCAGACCGTCGATTTCGATGACGGGCAGTTTTTCAACGCCGGCCCCGCGCGTATTCCCAGTCATCACCAGACTCTCCTCGGCTACTGCCGCGAGCTGGGGGTGGAGCTGCAAGTGTTGGTCAATAGCAGCCGCAACGCCTTGGCTCGGCCGGATACGCAGCAGCCTGCTTTTCAGTTGCGCCAGGCGGTCAACGACACCCGCGGCCAGCTTTCAGAGCTGCTGGCACGTACCGTCAGCCGTAAGGCCCTGGATCAGGATTTGAGCGTCGACGACCGCAAGGCGCTGCTCAACTTCCTCAAGGTGTATGGCGACCTCAACAGCGACCTGCAATACAAGGGCTCGGTGCGTTCCGGCTACACCCGCATCCCTGGCGCCGGCGATCAAACCGGGGTGACCCGGGCGCCGCTGGAGCTGCAAACCTTGCTCAATCCCAAGCTGTGGGGCGCGCTGGTGTTCGATGAAATCCCGGAGTTTTCATCGACCATGTTTCAACCGGTGGGCGGCATGGACCGCATTCCCTACGCCTTCTACGAACACCTCAAGGATGCCGTGCGTTTCAACGCCGAAGTCAGCGATATCCAGACGGCAGAGCTTGGCAGCCGCATCACCTACCGCGACCGTATCAGCGGCAAGACCCAGACCCTGAGCGCCGACTACGCCATCGTCACCGTGCCCTTGCCGTTGTTGGCCAAGCTGGCGAGTAACTTCACCGCCCCGTTCAAGCAGGCGATCCAGACCGCACAGAGCGACCAGGCCAACAAGGTGGCCTGGCAGTCACCGCGTTTCTGGGAAAGTGAATTCAGTATCTACGGCGGCCTGTCGTACCTCGACCATGAAGTCAAAGGCCTGTGGTACCCCAGCGACCGCCTCAACAGCGCCCAGGGGATTCTGGTAGCGGCCTACAACACCAGCGAGTCCGCCGTGGCCTTCAGCAAAAAGTCCCTCGCCGAACAGTTCGCCTCCTCACGCCAGGCCGTGGAACTGCTGCACCCCGGCCACAGCGCCAAGCTGCAAAAACCGGTGGCTATCAACTGGGCAAAAGTCAGCTTCAGCAAAGGCCCGTGGATCGTCAACGACGAGGTGGGCGAAAGCGCCTATCGCATTCTCAACGAGCCCCAGGGCCGTACGTACCTGGCCAGCGACGCCCTCGCCCATGGCGGTGTCGGTATCTGGCAGAACAGCGCCGCCGATTCGGCACGGCGCATCGTCTCGCTGATCGGTCGCCATGCCGAACGCCAACAACCGGGCGTCGCTGCCTGATCTTTTCTCACTCACGGACTGACCTTATGAAAACCCTATTCGCAGGATTGTTGATGACCGCCACCACCCTCACCGCCCACGCTGATGAGATCAAGCGCGTGCCGCTGCCCAACTCCGACTTCCCGATCTCCCTGGCGGTTTCGGTGCCGCCGCAAACCGAGCTGCTGTTTGTCAGTGGTTTGCTGGCTGACTTGCACGACCCTAAAGCCCCCAAGGACTCGTTCGCCGCCTATGGCGATACCGCGACCCAGACCACGTCGATCCTCAAAAAACTCACGAGCGTGCTGAAAAGCCAGGGCCTGGATTTGGGTGACGTGGTGCAACTGCGGGTATTCCTGGTGGGCGACCCGAGCAAGGGCGGCAAGCTCGATTTCGCCGGTTTGCAGGAAGGCTACACGCCCTTCTTCGGCAGCGCCGAACAACCGAAAAAGCCGGCCCGCACCGCCGTGCAGGTGGTCGCGCTACCGCTGCCCGGCGGGCTGGTGGAAATCGAGGCCGTTGCCGCACGCAAGCGGTGATTCAGGACTCCCCCCGAGACCAAGGAGCTTTACTCTCATGCACAAACACTTACACAAGGTTGCCCGGTTGGCCAATACCCTGTGGCGAGGGAGCTTGCTCCCGTTGGGTTGCGTAGCAGCCCCAATAGCGCCGTCCCGATTTTTCAGGCGCACGATGCCAAGTTTCAGGGCCGCTTCGCGCCCCAACGGGAGCAAGCTCCCTCGCCACACATGGCTGCCGCTCTCCCTGGCGTGCGGCCTGGCTTCATTCGGCGTCGAGTCCGCCGAAGACCGCTCCCCCACCCTTAACACCGTGGTGGTCACCGGTAACCGTGGCGCCGAGCAGCGCACTGTCACCACCAGCCCCACGCCCATCGATGTGATCAGCGCCGCCCAGTTGCGGGCGGTGGGCAAACCGAGCCTGCTGGAAGCCCTGGGCAAGCTCATCCCCTCCTTCAACCTGCCCGACCGCGCCGGCTGGGACGCCAGCGGCGTGGTGCGCTCGGCCACTTTGCGCGGCCTGACGGCATCCCATGTGCTGGTACTGGTTAACGGCAAGCGCCGGCACACCAGCGCCACCCTGAATATCAACGGGATCAACAGCGGCGCAGCCCCCAGTGACCTCGACCTGATCCCGGTGGCCGCCATTGACCATATCGAAGTGCTGCGCGACGGCGCGGCGGCGCAATACGGTTCGGACGCGATCTCCGGAGTGATCAATATCATCCTCAAGCAAACCACCGGAGGCAGTTCCGACACCACCCTGGGACAGAACTACGACGGCAAGCGCGGCACCGGCCAGGAAGCCTTGAACTATGGGTTCCAAGTGGGTGAAGCCGGGGTACTCAACGTGTCCCTCGACACCCGCTATCAGGAGCGGGACAACAAGGCGGGCAGCAACGGCTACAGCAGCCATTACTACCCGTTGGCCGACGGCTCGCCGGACCCGCGTGAGGCCGATGCCAGCCGCCACACCTACAAAGGCTACGGTGCGCCCCGCAGCCAATTGGCCGACTTCGCCTATAACCTCGACCTGCCGCTGAATGACAACCTGACGCTCTACTCGTTTTCCACCCTCGCCACCCGCGAGAACAACGATGGCCAGAACTTCCGCCTACCCAACGGGCGCAACACCATCACCACCGGTCCCAATGGTTACCCCGACGGCTACAGCCCGTATTGGCTGGTCAACGAGACCGACTTCCAATCGGCTTTCGGCGCCAAGGGCGATGACCTGGGCGGTTGGGCCTGGGACCTGAGCAGCACCTATGGGCGCAACTATGCCAAGCAACGCACCTACAACAACCAAAACCCGTCCCTGGGTGAAAACACCCCCAACACGTTCACTTCCGGCATCTACATTGCCGACCAGTTGACCAGCAACCTGGACCTGAAAAACAGCTATGAAGTGGGCCTGGCCAAACCGTTGGATGTGGCGTTTGGCTTCGAGCATCGGCGGGAAAGCTACGAAACCCGCGCCGGTTCCGAGGCTTCCTATATCGATGGCGGCTACGTGTTTCCCGAAGGCCATCCACGGGCCGGAGAGCGCCCCGACCCAGGCGCCCAGGTCACCAACGGCATCACGCCACAGGATGCGCAGAAAATCAGCCGCAACAGCGTTGCCAGCTACATCGACCTGGGGTTCTACCCTACCGAACAATGGTACGTCGGGGTCGCCGGGCGCTATGAGCATTACAACGAAGGTGTCGGCGGTACCCGCAGCGGCAAGCTCAGTACCCGCTATGCATTCAACCCGCTGTTCTCGGTGCGCGGCACCCTCAGCAATGGCTTTCGTGCTCCGTCCCTGGCCAACGAGATCTTCACCGCACGTTCCACCGGCTTTGACACCATCAACGGCGTGTACCAATCCTATAACTACGTGATCCTGCCGGTGGATTCGGCCGGTGCCCAGGCCCTGGGTGCCAAGTCGCTGAAACCCGAACGCTCCACCAACTTCAGCCTGGGTTTCGCCTTGACCCCCAGCGACGACCTGAGCCTGACGGTGGACGGTTACGTCATTAACCTGCGCGACCGCCTGGTGCTCAGCGAACGCTTCCAGGGCCCCGGCGTCGCCGGCTTGCTGGACGGCATCGGCGTACCGGCCACCGCCGGCGCACAGTACTTCACCAACGGCGCCAACACGCGCACCTCCGGGGTGGATGTGGTGGGCAACTACCGGCAGAGCCTGGACCGCTACGGCGTGGTCAAGTGGACCGCCGCGCTGAACTACAACCACACGCAAATCCTCAGCGTCAACGACACCCCGGCGCAACTCAGTGCCTTGGGAGACTTCCAGCTACTGGGGCGCCAGTCCCGCGCGTTGATTACCAAGACCTCCCCCAGCAGCAAGATGATCTTCTCCGCCGACTGGGCCATCAATGACTTCGACGTCAACCTGCGCCTGACCCGCTACGGCACCTACACCGAGGTCAACAGTTCCAGCGACCCGAGCCTGGACCGCGAGTATTCGGCCAAGTGGATCACCGACCTGGACGTGGCCTATGCGCTGACCAAACAACTGACGGTGGCGGTCGGGGCGCAGAACCTGTTCGATAAATACCCGGATCACATCGGCGTGAAAAACTCATCGTTTGGCGATAACTGGGGCAGTTATTCGCCGTTCGGGTTTACCGGAGGGTATTACTACAGTCGCGTGCAATATGCGTTTTAGCCGCTGGTTCAGCAGCTGCCGCCCGCCAGGCTTTCCCGCAGGAACTCAACCAACGCCTGCACCGGCCGCGAGCTTTGCCGATGCCGGGGATACACCGCCGACAAGGTCAGGGGCTCAGGTGCAAAGTCCTCCAGCACGCTGACCAACTGCCTTTGCTCCAAGGCCCGGGCAACGATAAACGTCGGTAAATAGGTGATGCCCAAGCCCGCGACGGCGGCATCGCGCAGCAACTCACCGTTGTTGACCCGCATGCGCCCACTCACATTGAGCGTCAGCGGTTTGCCCTTGGCCTGGAAACGCCACTGCACCTGGCGACCATGGCCATAAGGCAGGCATTGGTGATGGGTGAGGTCTTCAGGTTTTAGGGGCACTCCCTGAGCAGCCAGATAATCCGGGCTGGCGCAGTACACACGCTGGATGCTGGCAATCCGGCGCGCAATCAGGGTGGAGTCTTCCAGGGTGCCAATGCGCAACACCAAGTCGTAGCCTTCGCTGATCAGGTCCACCGGGCGGTCGCTCAAGTCCACTTCCACCGTGACGTGGGGGTGCCGTTGCAGGAACAGCGGCAGCAGGCTGCCCAAGTGGGCCATGGCAAAGGACAACGGCGCACTCAGGCGTATCGTGCCCCGGGCGTCACTGTTTTGCCCGGCAATGCCCTGTTCCACCTGCTCGACCTCGCTGAGCAGGCGCAGGGCCGATTCGTAGTAACTCTGCCCCAGTGGCGTGACATCCAGGCGGCGGGTGGAGCGGTTGAGCAGACGCACGCCCAGACGGTCTTCCAGCTGGATAAGACGGCGGCTGACAAACTGTTTGGACAGGCCCAGTTGCTCGGCGGCGGCAGTGAAGCTGCCGGACTCCATGACTTGGCAGAACAGGCGCATGTCTTCGAAAGGGTTCATTGTCGCTTCTCGGTGGACGATGAAGCTCTTTATAGCCATTTTGTCGCCACATCTCCAATCAAATGCCGATCCATCGAAACGCCCGTAGCAGTTGTCGAGCTTTAGCGAGGCTACGTAGGCCGCGCCACCGCCATCAGATCAGCCCCTGCACCGAGTCGCCCCTGACGCAGCCTCGCTAAAGCTCGACAGCTGCTACGGGATCTTGCCCAGTGAGGTTCAAGACGGTACCTACAAGAACCGGCAGGGGTGCTCAATATATAGATACCTGAGGTACTCAAAACGCAAAACACGAACAGCCAAACGCTCCCCAGAATCCCTGGAAGTCACTGACCGGCGCATTCGACAAACGCGCCCGTTCATGGCCGTGGGCATGCACCGCACAAGGACCGCTGCACTGATGCACCTGAGCCTGCAACGGCGAGGCCGGCCGCCAGTGCCCCGGCACCTTGACCACCGGCGACCAGTCCGGCAGTACCGGGACGGCGGCGGGCGCGAGCGATTCAAAATCACCGGCGCCGTAAACAACCTTGCCACCGACCATCGTCAACACCGACTCGATCCACTTGATCGCCTCGTCCTCGACGGTAAAAAAATCCGCCGACAACGCCGCGACATCCGCCAGTTGCCCGACCTTGATCTGGCCCTTCTTGCCCTGTTCCGAGGAGAACCACGCACTGCCATGGGTGAACAGTTCCAGGGCGGTCAGCCGTGGCAAGCCTTCAGCCTGCAACGCCAACCCGCCGACAGTACGACCGCTGACCATCCAGTACAATGAGGTCCACGGGTTGTAGCTCGACACCCGCGTGGCGTCAGTGCCGGCCCCCACCGGCACGCCCTCGGCCAGCATGCGTTTGATCGGTGGTGTGGCTTCAGCGGCCTTGGCACCATAGCGCTCCACAAAGTATTCGCCCTGGAACGCCATACGGTCCTGGATCGCAATGCCGCCACCCAAGGCGCGCACCCGCTCGATGTTTTTCGGGGTGATGGTCTCGGCATGGTCGAAGAACCAGGGCAAACCATTGAACGGGATATCGCGGTTGACCTTCTCGAAGACATCGAGCATCCGCGAAATCGACTCGTTATAGGTCGCATGCAAACGGAACGGCCAGCGTTGTTCCACCAAGTGGCGCACCACCGGTTCCAACTCCTGCTCCATGGTCAGCGGCAGGTCCGGGCGCGGTTCGAGGAAGTCTTCGAAATCCGCAGCGGAAAACACCAGCATCTCTCCGGCGCCGTTGTGCCGCAGGTAGTCGTCGCCCTGGTGCAAGGTGACGCTGCCGGTCCAGTTCTTGAAGTCGCTGAGCTCTTCCTTGGGCTTCTGGGTGAACAGGTTGTAGGCAATACGCACCGTCAGTTGCTGGTCCTTGGCCAACTGCTCGATCACCGCGTAATCGTCGGGGTAATTCTGGAAACCACCGCCGGCATCGATGGCGCTGGTCAGGCCCAGGCGATTGAGTTCACGCATGAACTGGCGGGTGGAATTGACCTGATATTCCAGGGGCAGTTTCGGGCCTTTGGCCAGGGTCGCGTAGAGGATCATCGCGTTGGGCCGTGCTACCAGCATGCCGGTAGGGTTGCCGTTGTTGTCGCGGACAATCTCGCCACCGGGCGGGTTGGGTGTGTCTTTGGTGTAGCCAGCCACCCGCAATGCCGCGCGGTTGAGCAAGGCGCGGTCGTACAGGTGCAGGACAAACACCGGGGTGTCGGGCGCGGCCTGGTTCAGTTCTTCCAGGGTGGGCATGCGTTTTTCGGCGAACTGGAATTCATTCCAGCCACCCACCACCCGTACCCATTGCGGCGTTGGCGTACGGTCGGCCTGGTCCTTGAGCATGCGCAACGCGTCGGCCAGGGATGGCACGCCTTCCCAGCGCAGTTCCAGGTTGTAATTCAGGCCACCACGGATCAGGTGCAGGTGGGAGTCGTTAAGACCGGGGATCACCGTGCGTCCCTTGAGGTCGATGACCTGGGTACCACTGCCGCGCAGGGCCATGGCCTCGGCGTCGGTACCCACAGCGACGAAACGCCCCTGGCTGATGGCCACGGCACTGGCGAGCGGGTTTTCACGGTCCACGGTGTGGAACTGGCCATTGAACAGAATCAGGTCGGCGTTCATAGGGATTCCTTGACGAAGGCTTCAAGCCAGGGCGCAAACAGGCGGGTCATGGCCGGCATCAGCAGGTAAACCACTTCGCCTGACGCCGGTGAATTTTGCAGCGATGAGTCCATGCTTGCGCCTCCCCTGAATGCTCGAACGGTGCCGCCAGTCTGCAATGCTTCGAGGCGGAAAAATTGCATGTATGTGCTGTGTGCGACCGATCCACGCCGCACTGGCAATCTGCGGTTGAGTAAAGCAATCTCTAGGGAAATTGCGCTGCCCCAGCCCCGGAAACCGACCATGGCCCATCCCGAGCACTCTGCTTCAACCACCGGCATCCTGTGCGCCCACCGCGAGCGCATGGTCAAGCAACTGATCCTCGCCAACCTTGGGGAAAGCCTGGAAGTGACGGAGCTGGCCCGGGCGTGTGCGCTGTCGCGCAGCCATTTCTCCCGGGCGTTCAAGTCCACCACCGGCTTGTCACCCAGGGAATGGATTCGTCAGCAGCGTATCCAGCGGGCCAAGGTGTTGATCGCGGGCTCCGAGCTGAGCCTGACGCAAATTGGCCAGGAATGCGGATTCTGTGACCAGGCGCATTTCAGTCACATGTTCAGCCGCAGTGAAGGGGTTAACCCGATGACCTGGCGTAGTCGTCAGTTGCGCTACCGCCATCAGTTGAGAAAAATGCAGATAGCCATTGTCAACTTCAACGCGACAGTTATTCAGTTTTCAGCTTCTTAATGAATTATCTATAAACCATTAACCTTCTTTTCAACCCGGGAGCGCTTCCGCTCCCCCTTGAGGAGAAGACCCATGCTGACCCTTCGCAAAGCCTCGGAACGCGGCGCCGCCAACCACGGTTGGTTGAAGTCGTTCCATACCTTTTCCTTCGCCAATTACTGGAACCCGCGGGAACAGGGTTTTTCCGACCTGCTGGTGATCAACGATGACCGCGTCGCCGCAGGCAAAGGCTTCGGCCAACACCCGCACCGGGACATGGAGATTTTCTCCTATGTGCTCGAAGGCGCCCTGGAACACAAGGACACCCTCGGCACCGGCTCGGTGATCCGCCCAGGTGATGTGCAGTTGATGAGTGCGGGCAGCGGCGTGGCCCATAGCGAGTTCAACCACAGCCCGACCGAAGGCGTGCACTTCCTGCAAATCTGGATTGTGCCCAACGTCGGTGGTGCAGAACCGCGTTATCAGCAGGAGCATTTCAGCGCGGAACAAAAACGTGGCCGCCTGCAGTTGATCATCGCCCCCGACGGCACCGACGGCGCCCTTAGCGTTCGCCAGGATGCACGGGTTTACGCAGGGCTGTTCAACGGTGATGAAGCTGCCAGCCTGAGCCTGGCCCCGGAGCGCTATGCCTACATCCATGTGGCGCGGGGCAGCGTTGAAGTCAACGGCCAACGCTTGCAGGAAGGCGACGGCGCACGGCTACGCGATGAGCGCGAGATTCAGCTGAGCCACGGGGACGACGCCGAGGTGCTGGTGTTCGACCTCAGGCCGCGTGAGCTGCCAGAAATGCCGTGATCAACCACGCGATGGCCCGGACAACCGGTCCATCGCTGACGTCGATAGTCACCATCATCCCAATGAAGTTCTCTTAAAAAATCCACGGCGTACCATCAAACCCATACCCACCAAGACATCCCGGAGCACACCCTCATGAAACGCCAACTCTTTCTCGGCCTCGCTTTTTCGGTACTCGCTGTAAATGCTTTTGCCCACCCTGTTGTCGCTGAAGGCGGCGCGGATCGCTTGATGGAAAGCCGAGTGGCCGAGGGTGGTTCTGACCGCCTGCAGGATCGCCGCATTGCCGAAGGTGGTTCGGATCGCCTGTTGGAACGTCGTGTAGCCGAAGGTGGCGCTGACCGTCTGATGGAAAACCGCGCATAACCCAGTGTTGTTCGCGGCTCCCCCCCAAACCGGCCTGATCAGCCGGTTTTTTTTCGTCCCGGATCAGGTGGACTGCATCAAGATGCGAGCCCCGGTTGCGGCGTTGACTCAACCCATATTCGCCTGGAAACGCTTGCGGTACGCCGCCGGCAACAGGCCGACCCGCTGCTGGAACAGCCGGCGAAACGAGTTGCTGTCTTCATAGCCCACCGCGTAGGTGATGCTCTCCAACGTCATGCGGCTGGACTCCAACAACTGCTTGGCCCGCTCCAGACGCAGGGTTTGCAGGTAAGCAATCGGCGTGTAGCCAGTGGCATCCTTGAAGCGCCGCTTGAAATTGCGCACGCCAAAGCCGAAGCGCTGGGCCACGTCATCGATCACCAGCGGCTGGGGGAAATGCTGTTCCAGCCAATGCTGCACCCGCAGGATGTCACCGTCGCCGTGAGCCTTGGGCAGCGACCACATGGCGTAGACCGATTGCTCGCTGCGCACCTTGTCGATCAGCAGGTACTTACTGCAGGTTTGCGCCAGCTCCGGCGAGCCGAAGCGACGAATCAGATGCAGCAACAGGTCCATCGCCGCCGTCGCGCCGCCGCAGGTGATCACGCGGTTTTCTTCGCACAGCATCTGCGCCTCATCCAGCACCACTTCGGCATACCGGTGCCGAAAGTAATCGGCAAATGCCCAATGGGTGGTCGCCCGTACTCCATCCAACAGCCCGACCTCCGCCAACATGAACGCCGCCGTACACATCGACGCCACCACCGCACCCTGGGCGTGTTGCTGGCGCAGCCATGGACCGTACGCGGGAAACGTCGGCATGGCCTGCTTGAGGGTGAACAAAAAACCCGGAATCAACACCAGATCGGTTCGCCCGACCTGCGCCATGGCACGGTCCACCTGCAGCCGCTGCCCTCCCCAGGCGTTCGCCTCCCGGCCATCCAGCGAAACCGCCACCACCTCAAACGGCGCGACCTCTGCAAACAGGTTGGCAGCATTGAGCATCTCCAATGCCGTGGTGGCACCGGCAGCGGAACATTGATCGGCCAGGAGCAAGGTAATGTGCATAAAGAAACCTTCTTGCGCTTTTCGCATGGAAAAAGTCATTTGCGCACCTACCTTACCCGATCCACACTCACTACAGTGCAGCCACTTATCACTGCTGGGCACTTTTATGAATCTGTGGTTTCGCTTGTTGTACATGCTGTTCCGCCGCCCCTGGCGCAAGCCCGTCGACGGTGCCGCAACCACCGTTATACGGATGCGGGTATGGCCGACCGACCTGGACCTGAACCGACACGTCACCAATGGCCGGTACTTCACCCTGGCGGATGTCGGGCGCATGGACTTCGTTCTGCGTACCGGCGCATTCCGCGTCGCTCTGCGCCACAAAGCGGTGCCGATTGTAGGCGACACCTGGGGCAAGTTTCGGCGGGAACTGAAACTGTTCGAGGCCTTTGAAATTCACACGCGCATGCTGGGCTGGGACGAGAAATGGAGCCTGATGGAGCATCGGTTTATCAGTAACGGTCGTGTGGTGGGCGTGGTGGTGATGCGCGGGTTGTTTCGCTCGGCCAAGGGCACAATCCCACCCGCAGAATTTCTACGGGAGTTGGGGGTGAGCGAACTGTCGCCGCCGATGCCGCAGTGGCTGACGGACTGGGCCAACAGTTGTGATGGGATGAGTGGGCAGTTGCGGGAGGAGGAAGGTCGGGCCGGTTAGTACCGGCAGCTCGACGCATGAGCTTACTGTAGGAGTGAGCTTGCTCGTGAGGGTCGTTAACGGTAATACGTGTTTACTGGATAACCGCGTTGCACAAGTAAAGGCCAGGCCAACACTGAGCCCTTATAAAAAAGTTAGTCTAAGTATCTGTCAACATCGAACGATCTCTCTTAGGTATTCAATGTAAGTATTAGTACGTACCCGGATAGATGGACACCGGATCTACTTAATTTTTACAATGCTTCATCTCACACAAAACCTCAAAATCCTTATACTGGAATTTCAATCTCCGTCAACCGGTAACACATGCCCGAGTAGCGGCGGGCGTATTTAAAAAATGAATGGGGCCGGATTGATAATTTTATGTTATAGATATAGCCACATTAGTGTTGGATTGAATCTACGTTTGCAAGGAGCAACAGATAGTTATGTCAAAGCAGGATGCTATTTTTGACAAATCAACAAATTTCACTAACGAAGAACTTCTTTGGCGACCAACAGAAGAATTAGCCAAGCGTTATCGTAAAGAGATACCGCAAATCCACATATCTTTTGAAGAACAGAGAACATTTCAAGCCGGCCTGGCATCGCTAGCGGTAACTGACAGTTCCTCAGGCATTCGTCTTATGCCTGCTTTAGGGCAGTTTCTAGAGAACTCCCTGAGCGCCCAAAAAGTCCATCGGCTACGCGCTTTTCCAGAGTCGAACGAGGTGGCGATAATAATCAGGGGGCTACCGCTGGATATACAGTTACCTTCCACGCCATACAACATGGATCCAGATATTGACAGCATACCGGTTTTGGCTGGAGTTATCCTGTCTGTATTACAAGCCTTGCAAGTTCAACCAGTGGCGTATGAGGGTGAAAGCGAAGGAACAGTATTTCGCCACGTCGCGCCAAAACATAAAGCCAAGACTGAAAAAAGTTCATATGGCTCACATCTAGAGTTGGGTATGCATGTCGATAATCCTCATCTGCCTTTAGCCTGCGAACCCGTTTCGCAGTTATCAACTTGTCCTGAGTACCTGTCTTTAACCGGACTCCGCTGCGATCTCAGCGTGCCAACGCGTATCGTCGACATTGGAGATGTGCTGGCCATGTTGTCAACTTCGGTTGAAGAGGAATTGTCACGACCGCACTTTACTATCCGCAGACCCGCCTCCTTCGGGAAACAGGGTGATGTGTTAGAAAACGTCCCGTTATTGTATAGAGGCCCAACCGGTGATCTTCATTGTCGCTACAACAGGGCCAGTGTTATAGCGACCTGCCCCCGTGCGAAGCGGGCTATGGAACTGTTCGATGCTGCCGCCAATCATCCAGATGTTACACACCATATTCTGTTGCAGCCTGGGGATATGCTTATCTTCAAGAATCAAAAAGTCCTGCACGCCAGGGATGGTTTTACTCCTCGCTATGATGGCCAGGATCGCTGGATGATACGTGCTTTTGGGGTTAGCGACCTGGCACGCGTGATACCGATGGATGCTCACCGCCATTTCATCGTTAGAGCCTGATTCCATGGTCGATATAGTTATTCTTTGCGTATTCGGCTTCGCTGCTGGCTTGATCGATGCTGCTGTGGGGGGCGGCGGGTTGATCCAGATTCCCGCATTGTTCAACGTTCTGCCTACAGCACAACCGGCAGCACTGTTGGGCACCAACAAAGTAGCGGCAGCTTGCGGCACCGCCTTCGCGGCCAAGTCTTTCGTGCGTAAGGTGGTCATCGATTGGAGGCTGGTGATTCCTGCCGCCTGCGCAGCCTTTATCATGGCTTTCTTTGGTGCGGCAACGGTGTCGTTCGTACCCCAGTCAGTAGTGCGCCCAACGGTATTGGTATTGATCGTGCTGATGGCGATCTACACGTTCTTTAAAAAGGACTTCGGTACTTTGCACAAGCCCATGCACGTTGGCACCAAGGAGAAAGTGCTGGCGATTGTCATCGGTGGTGCCATTGGCTTTTACGACGGACTGTTTGGCCCAGGCACTGGTAGTTTTCTGATCTTTTTGTTCATCCGCTTTTTTGCCTTCGATTTCCTTCATGCTTCAGCCTCGGCCAAGCTGGTCAACATCGGAACTAACGTAGCAGCGTTGATATTCTTCATTCCTACAGGCAATGTTCTCTACTTGATTGCTATTCCGATGGCGGTATTTAACATATTAGGCGCACTGACAGGTACCTGGCTGGCTATTCATAAAGGTGTCCCGTTTGTTCGGACTCTGTTCCTGATCTTGCTGGCAATACTGATCAGCAAACTTTCCTACGACTTGTTCATTCCTAACTGAGGAAATCTATATGTATCCCATGTTTGACCGCCTAGTGGAGCTACTGGATGCCTCCTCAGCGTCCTACCAAGTGTTAATGCACAGCGCTGAGGGGCAGTCAGGACAGGTTGCTGAAATCCGAGGTACTACGCCTGGTCAAGGGGCCAAAGCTATGCTCTGCTCACTCAAGGGGCAGGCTGAAATGTACGCTCTGGTGATACTTCCGGGTAACTATAAGCTCGACATGAAGAAAGTCGGAGCGGCTCTGGGAGGAAAAAAAGCGGTACTGGTAAACCCGGAAAGCGCCATGGAGCTTACCGGGTGCCAGATCGGTGCCATCCCTCCCTTCGTCTTCGATGAGCGAATTCAATTGATCGTTGATCCGACGCTGACCTCACGCAACGAAAAGATCGCCTTCAATGCTGGTCGATTGGATGCGTCCATAGTTTTGAATACACAGGACTATCTGGCGATTACCAAACCGCAGTTGCTGGATGTTATCCAGACTTAAGGACGGCCAGTGAAGCGGGTCAGCGAATGGCTCGGTGTGGCGCGCTCGCAATTAACGGTTCGAATCAAGCAATCGGTATCGCCCAAAGTGCGGCGCCGTCGGAGCGGCTTCCTTGCCCGGCAGGTTGCGCAACTCGTCCATGCGTCAATGACATCATTTCGACACTAGTGAATTGATATTCCAGGCGCATCTGTGCATTTGGCCCCCCCATGCCCTATTGCCGAGCGCCTCCCTGGCCAAACCGATAGATCGCCAAGCAGTAGATACCCAACGCCAACGCCGCCAGAAACCCGCCCGCCGCACCAATGTAAGCAAAGCCAAACTGCCCGCCCACCCAACTGCCCAGCAACGCCCCGCCGCCAATGCCGATGTTGTAGATACCGGAAAACATCGCCATGGCCACATCCGTGGCATCAGGTGCCAACACCAACACTTTGGATTGCAACGCCAGGCCGAAAGCCATGATCGCCATGCCCCAGAACACGCTCAGCGTCACCAGGTAAGACACCTCGCCGCTCAACGGCAGCAACAAGGCCAGGCACAGAGTGAGCACGGTGACGGCGGTAATCAGGAAGCGATAAGGATTAAAACGGTGCAACAGGCTGAACAGCAGCGAACCGATGATGCCCGCCCCGCCGAACACCAGCAGCACCAGGGTTACCGTGTTGCCGCTCATGCCGGCGACGCCTTCGACGAAGGGTTCGATGTAGCTGTAGGCGGTGAATTGAGCAGTGACTACCATCGCAGTCAACACATAAAGCGCCACCAGTGCCGGGCGCTTGAACAACAGGGGCAGGCTTCTCAGGGAGCCGGAGTTCTGGCTTGGCAGCAACGGCAAGGTCCGCGCCAGCCAGAACACCAGGGCTGCGGCGAAACAGGCGATGACGACAAAAGTGGTGCGCCAGCCCATGGCTTCGCCCAGCAAGCGACCGAGCGGGATACCCAAGACCATCGCCAACGAGGTACCGGTGGCCAACAAACCAAGGGCCTGGACCTGCTTGCCTTCCGGGGCCAGGCGTACAGCCAGGGAGGCGGTGATAGACCAGAACAACGCATGGGACAGCGCAATACCGATACGACTGACCATCAGGATGCCAAAGCCGGTGGCCACGCTGGAAAGGATATGGCTGACGATGAACAGGCCGAACAGCACGATCAATAGCTTGCGCCGCTCGACGTTGCGGGTCATCAGCATCACGGGCAGCGAGGTCAGGGAGACAACCCAGGCATAGATGGTGAGCATCAGTCCGACCTTGGCCGTGGGCAGGTCGAAGCTGGTGCCGATAGCGCTGAGCAGGCCGACCGGGACGAATTCAGTGGTGTTGAAGACAAAGGCGGCCAGCGCCAGCGCGATGACGGGCTGCCAGTTGGCCTGGGGTGTAGCCGCTGAGATGGTCATTTAAAGCTCTATGGATGAACAGACAGGCCAATGGACCGACCGCCCCGACGTGGGGACATCGTGAAAGACAGCAGGGAGAGCTGAATGTTACCGCAACAAAAATAGAGGCCGAAGCCTCTATTGCAGTGCCAACGATAAATGTCGGGCGCAAGGATGGGTAGCGAAACCTGTCAGGGCGAAGTGAGGGTAATCAGATAAGTTCCGGAATGGACCGGCTTGCCGGCATTGTCCACCAGCATGTATTGCTGGTCGTAATAGCGCCCGCCCACACCGCTGTCGGCCACCAGCCTGACGTTGACCGCCGAATGGTCGAGCGCCGTCACGCTACTGACTGGCTGAATGCTGCGTACATTGATCTGGCTGCCGCGGCTGGCAGGTGAACAACCCTTGAGTTCCATGACCGTCCCGGAAACACCACTGGCACATCCCGGCTCCACAATACTGCCGTGAAACTGAATCACCCCCTGTCCCACTTGTGACGCCGCACCACAGCTCCCCACCATGATGAAAAACAGCCCCGTAACCACTGACAAACGTTTGAGGTTCATACCGACGCTCCTTACTTGGGAAGTTAAGGATTACGTCGTCAGTCTGGTCGCCAGCTTTAGTCTTTACGCTGCCCGACCCCACTTATTTTTTCAGATTGCCAACCAGATCTCAGCAAATCAGGGATCCACCTGCCCCATCAACTCAGGAATCGACTCCGGCCGCTGGGCATAGCGCTGCGCCAACGCCGCACACACCATCAACTGAATCTGGTGAAACAGCATCAACGGCAGGATCAACACGCCCATGGTCGCCCCCGCAAACAACACCTGCGCCATGGGCACCCCGGTGGCCAGGCTTTTCTTCGAGCAACAAAACAGGATGGTGATGCGGTCTTCCTGACTAAAACCAAAGGCCTTGCCCAATACCGTCGACGCCACCAGTACCAATGCCAGCAGTACGCAGCACGCCACCACCAACCCGCCCAGTTCCCACAGCGGAATCTGGTGCCAGATACCCTCGTTCACCGCTTCACTGAACGCGCCGTAGACCACCAATAGAATCGAGCCCTGGTCGACGAACTTCAGCCAGGTCTTGTTACGGCCAACCCACTCGCCAATCCAGCGCCGAGCAATTTGACCGGCAATAAACGGCAGCAGCAATTGCATGCTGATTTTCAGGATCGCATCAACGGTGGAACCGCCGTCGCCATGGACATTGAGCAGCAAGGTCACCAGCAACGGCGTCAGGAAGATCCCGAACAGGCTCGACGCCGCCGCGCTGCAAATCGCCGCCGGGATGTTGCCCCGGGCCAGGGAGGTAAAGGCAATCGCCGATTGCACCGTGGCCGGCAGCGCACACAGGTAAAGCATGCCCATGTACAGGTCTTTGCCAATCAGCGGCGACAGCAGCGGCTTAAGCGCCAGGCCCAACAGCGGAAACAGCACGAAGGTCAGGCTGAACACCAGCAGGTGCAGACGCCAATGACCGGCGCCGGCGACGATGGCCTGGCGTGACAACTTGGCGCCATGCAGGAAAAACAGCAGCGCAATGGCCAGATTGGTCAGCCAGCCAAAGGCCACGGACGCCTGACCGCTGACGGGCAGCAACGAGGCGAAAATCACCGTGCCAATCAGGGTCAGGGTGAAGTTGTCAGGCAAAAAGCGCGGGCGGGTCATAAGCAGGATCTTCCAGGGGGTTGCCAAGAGCATCGTGGCGACTCTAACGTAACGGCTTGTTACCGACTAACGCCAATGAGCCACTAAATGCCGCCTAAAGGACATGAGAAAGCCGTCCGCCGCAGTATTCCCGGGCTGTCCAGCCTGCCGCGCCCGGTGTATGGGCGTACTGAATCATTGCCCAACCGTGCCCTGACCCGCCGCCACAGTCATCCGTGGGTGCAGTTGTCTTACGCCATTTCCGGGGTGTTGGAGATCCAGACCAGTGTCGGACGTTTCGTCGCGCCGCCGCAACGGGCGGTGTGGATTCCCGCCGGGATGCCGCACCGGGTGTTCAGTTCGCCCCATACCGAGATGCGCAGCTTGTATCTGGATTGCAGCGTCACCGCCTGGGCTGCCGAGCGCTGCCAGGTATTGGAGGTGAGCAGTTTATTGCGCGAGTTGATTCGCAGCTTCAGCGAGTTGCCGGCGGAGTACGTCGAGGACGGCCCGCAGGGTCGGCTGGCCCAGGTGGTGCTGGATCAACTGGCCGCCGCGCCGAAGGTCGACTTGATGTTGCCGCTGCCCCACGACAGTCGTCTGCGGCAAATTTACCGCAGCCTGGACCAGCACCCGGAGCAGCAGACCACCTTGAGCCAGTGGAGCCAGGAGCTGGAAGTCAGCGAGAAAACCCTGAGCCGTCTGTTCCTCAGTGATACCGGGTTGACGTTCAGGGCGTGGCGTCAGCGGCTGCGGTTATTAAGTGCCCTGCCCGCGCTGGAACAAGGTGACCGGGTAACTGATGTGGCATTGGCCTGTGGCTACGAATCGACTTCTGCATTTATCGCTGCATTCCGGCAACAGTTCGACGCCACGCCGGGGGAATTTTTTCGCTAGTTCAGCTCCCCTCACCCCCATGGGCCTCTTCAAAGAAATAATCCTTCCAACTGCCCGCCTTGTTCTTCAACACCCCCAGCTCCTGCAGTTTCTCGGCGTAGATAAAGGTGCGCTGGGGCACGATGGTGAAGTCGATTTCCGGGTCTTCGACGATTTTCTCCACCAGCGGCAATGGCAGTTTCGATTGCTCGACACGGATATAAGCCTGGGCCGCCGCCGGCTTGTCAGCCTTGATGATCTGCTCGGCTTCGGCCAGGGCGTCATAAAACGCCTTGTAGGTCTTCGGGTTTTCGTCGTGGAACTTCTGTGTGGTGTACAGCACGTTGAACGTGGCCTGGCCGCCGAGGATGTCGTAGGAACTGAGCACCTTGTGCACCTTGGGATTCAACAATTCCTGGTACTGGAACGGCGGGCTGGAAAAGTGCGCGTTGATCTCCGAACCGCCGGCAATCAGGGCCGCCGTCGCATCCGGGTGTGCCAGGCTGATGGAGATGTCGTCGAATTTCTTGTACTGGTCATTGCCAAATTGCTTGGCCGTCTCGATTTGCAGCGTGCGCGACTGGAAACCCACACCGGCAGCTGGCACGGCGATACGGTCCTTTTCGGTAAAGTCCTTGAGGCTCTTCACGTTCGGGTTGTTGGTCAGCAGGTAGTTGGGCATCGAGCCCAGGGAAGCAATGGCCTTGACGTTCTGTTTGCCCTTGGTGCGGTCCCACAGGGTGAGCATCGGCGGCACGCCTGCCGACACCACGTCCAGTGCACCGGCCAACAGTGATTCATTCATCGCGGTGGCGCCGGAGATGCTGTTCCACTCCACCTGGATATCCAGGCCCTGCGCCTTGCCCTGCTTCTCGATGAGGTGCTGGTCACGCACCACATCGAGGATCAGGTAACCGATGCCAAACTGCTGGGCAATGCTGATCTTGCCTTCGGCCTGGGCACCGGGGCTGAGCAGTGCGCTGATGGCAGCAAGGGAAGTGGTCAGGAGGGTCAGCGCGGAACGCTTGAAGGGAATGGCCGGTTTCATGAGGGATCTGTCGTGAGGTCGAGAAGGCCCACGAGAGTAATGACCAATCCTGAGACCGGAAAAGAATATCGGGATCTATTGATATTCAATAAAGAGCGACAACCTTCAGCACCCCCCTGCCCCCCTGACGCAAAAACTACCCGCACGCGCCTTTCGGCTGGTATGGTGCCGCGCTTGAAAAAACCACCGACTTTGCAAGGAATAGGACGTTGAACACTGACGAAAAAATGACCGGGGACCTGTTTGAAGTGGACAAGCGCCTGTCGCTCAAGCCCGTGGTGGATTTCAACAGCTATCTGATTGCCGCCTTCGCCGCAGGTCCCTGCGCCTGTGTACGTTGCGTGGCCAGTAGCGGCGACGAGACTGGTTACGACTTTCAGCACACCTTCGACTTCCAGGGCCAGACGGCCAACCGTCGCTTCGCCTCCACTGCGGGCAGCGATGTGCTGCTGATGCTGAAAAAAGCCTGGCTGTCGTACACCAAAGCCGAACTGCCCCTGAGCGGCACCCTGGTGCTGGCGACGGTGAAGGAGTTTGTGGAGCCGCAGTTGCACAAGCGGTTGTTGCCGCTGCTGGTGGCGAGTGGGTTGGTGAAGGATGTGGATGGAGATTTGCAGATCCAGCCGCAAGCGGCGGGTTGATAGACCCGCGACCTGCGATGGTCATCTATTGAATCCACCGAAAACCCTGAAACTGTTTGTAAGCGGCCCCAGGCGGCGGTCCTGCGGCCCGCATCGCAGCCTCGTGCCTCGGCAGCGGCTACAGAGGAGCGGTGTGACCCAACTCCCCTCGCCCATCCACAGGCGTTACCACCGCACTGCCACTGGCGACAAAATCTTCCTTGCGCAAAATCACCAGGGCGATCAGCGATACCACACCCGTGCCGACATAAAAGTACCAGGGCGACGTGATGTCGCCGGTGGCCTTGATCAGCCAGGTGGAGATCAGCGGTGCACTGCCACCGAACACCGCCACCGGGACGTTGTAGGCCACGGCAATCCCGGTGGAGCGGATGCGTGTGGGCAGCAGTTCACTCATCAGCGCGTACGTTGAGGAGGCATACAGTCCGAACAGGATCGCCACCGCCATCAGCGGGAAGAAGAACGAGCTGGTCGTCGCCGTCGGGGCCGACTTGAACAGCCAAAACATCGCCAACGTGGCCAGCGTACCGACCACCAGCAAGAACGGCTTACGCCCGTACTTGTCGGTGAACGCGCCGCCAAACGGCATCACAAAAGCCGCCGAGAAGCTGGCGACAAACACGTAAAGCAATGTGGTGCCGCTGTCGAACTTGAGGATTTTCGCCATGTAGGTCGAGGCGAAGGTCAGTACCAGATAGAAGATCGAGCTGTGCAAGGTGATGATGAAGAACACCAGGGCAATCGCCCGTTTCCACTGCCAGACTTCACGCAGTGGTGCCCGGGAGGTCTGCCCTGCGCGCTGCAAGGCGAGGAATTCGGGGCTGTCTTCGAGCTTGAGGCGGATGTACATGGAGATCATGCCCAAGGGCGCGGCGATCAGAAACGGAATGCGCCAGGCCCACTCTTGCATCAGCTCGGCGCCGAGGATCCAGGTCATGCCGTTGGCCACTGCGCCCCCTACCAGCAGGCCGAGTACCGCCGTCACCATCAGCCAGCAGGTGGCGAATCCACGTCGACCGGGGCCGGCGTATTCGGAGATGAAGCTCGTCACCGTGCCAATTTCACCACCCGCCGAGAAGCCCTGCACGCAACGCACCAATACCAACAGGATGGGCGCGGCGATCCCAATACTGGCGTAGGTCGGCAACAAGCCCAGCAGGCACGTCGAACCGGTCATCATCACCAGCACGGTGATCAGGGTTTTGCGTCGGCCGATCTTGTCCGCCAGCGGGCCGAAGAACAGCCCACCCAGAGGTCGGATGAAAAAACTCAGGGCAAACGCGGCAAAACTCGCCAGCAGGCTGGTGGTGGGGTCGTCGGAAACGAAGAATGCCTGGCCGATATACACGGCGAGAAAACCGTAGACGCCGTAGTCGTACCACTCGATCAGGTGGCCGGAGGTGGCACCGATAAACGCACGGCGCCGCTTGCGGGCCGTGTCTTGCTGTTGAATGCCCATCTAGAGGACTCCTGTCTGATGTCTGTCCATGGAAAACGCTTCAGGGAACGGCGGTAACGCTCGTGTCTTTCAACCACTGCCGCAATTCGGTCTTGAGCACCTTGCCGTAGCTGTTCTTCGGCAAGTCGCTACGAAACAGGTACTTCTTGGGTTTTTTAAACGAGGCCATGCGCTCGATAAACCAGGCATTGAGCAGCGCTTCATTGAGCGCCTGTGCGTCCCGGGAAACCACGAAGGCTACCACTGACTCGCCCCACTGCGTATCCGGTTCACCAACCACGCAGACTTCAAACACATCCGGGTGCTGCGCCAGCACTTCCTCGACTTCCCGCGGGTACACATTGCTGCCGCCGGTGATGATCACATCCTTGGAGCGGTCGGTGAGTGTCAGGTAGCCGGCCGGGTCCATAAAGCCGATGTCGCCGGTCAGTAACCAGCCCTCTACCAGCGTTTGGCGGGAAGCGGTTTCGTTATGCCAATAACCCTGCATCACGGTGGCGCCACGCACGGCGATTTCTCCGCGCTCGCCGCATGGCGCAGGGTGATGGTTGGCATCCAGGATGCGGATTTCCACACAGGATTGCGCCTGGCCAACAGACGCCGCCAGCGTGGGCCAATCAGACCGTTGCCGGTCGGCGATCAGCTCACGGGGCAAGACGCTGATGGTCATCGGGCTCTCGCCCTGGCCATAGATCTGCACCAGGCGCGGGCCGAAGGTGTCCACGGCATCCCTCAGGTCGGCCAGGTACATCGGGCCACCGCCGTAGACGATGGTCTTGATCCCCTCGCCTGCGTATCCCTGGCGACGCGCCTGTTCCACCATGCGTTTGACCATGGTCGGCGCGGCGAACAACGAGACATTGCCCAGTTCCGCCGCCAGCCCGAACAGTTCGGCGGCATCAAAACCACAGGACTCTGGGACCACATGGCGAGCGCCGCAGCGCACATGAATAAAGTTGTAGAGACCGGCGCCATGGGACATCGGCGCGGCATACACCGCGGCGTCCTCGGCGCTGACCGGGTCCACGTCCGTGGCGTAGCACAGCGACATGGCGATCAGGTTGCCGTGGGACAACATCACGCCCTTGGACCGCCCGGTGGTGCCGGAGGTGTAGAACAGCCAGGCCAGGTCGTGGTCCTGACGAACGCAGGGGTATTCCAATCCCAAACTGCTGGCGATAGCCGGCTGCGCCCGTCCGTCCAGCTCGCGACACCCGGCAGGCAAACCCAGGGATGAAAACACCTGGCCGCCGTCGGTGAAGATCAACCGGGCCTCGGCGTTTTCGGCAATCCAGGCGGCTTCGCCAGGGTGCAGTTTGCTGTTGACCGGCACCGCCACCGCGCCGACCCACCAAATGGCGTAGAGCAATTCCAGGTATTCACAACAGTTCTTCATCAACAGCGCCACGTGGTCGCCCGGCACGATGCCGTGAGCGTCCATCAGGTGCGCGGCACGTTGACGAACGCGGGTGGCAAAGGTGGCGTAGTCGGCGACTTGGCGGGCGCCTTCAAACAGCGCCGGGCGGTGCGGATAGCGGCGGCTGGTATCGTGCAGCCAATTGGCGATATTCATCCTCAGCTCCGGCGTACTTGCAGCACCGAGGCATAGCTGGCGACCGCCATCCCGCCCATATTGAACACCAGGCCAAACTCGGGGTTGGGCACCGACAGACCAATGGGCTCCCCCGTCAATTGACGAAACGCCAGGGCATGCATCGAGACCCCGGTGGCGCCCACCGGATGCCCTTTGGCCTTAAGTCCGCCGGACAGGTTCACCGGCAAGCGCCCGCCAGCGCGCACTACACCGGAATCCAGCGCCCGATGCCCTTCGCCCTTGGGCGCCAGGCCCATGGCTTCGTAGATCAGCAGTTCGGCGATGGTGAAGCAGTCGTGGACCTCGGCAAAACTCAGGTCTGCCAGGGTCACATTGGCCCCGCGCAAGGCCGAGTGAATCGCCCGCTGCGGGCCGTCAAAGGCGAGGATGTCGCGCTGGGCAATCGGCAGGAAATCATTGACCTGAGTCATCGACCGAATCTGCACGTCACGCCGAAACAGCCGGGCACGCTTGGGCGAGGCCAGGATGATGGCGGCGGCACCGTCGCTGATCAATGAACAATCCGTCAGGCGCAGAGAGTCCGCCACATACGGGTTGCTCTGGGAAACGTTGTTGCAATGTTCGAAATCCATGACCTTGCGCATCTGCGCCAAAGGATTGGCCATGGCATTGGAATGGTTCTTGGTGGCGATGGCCGCCATCGAGGCCATCGGGCAGTGGTAGCGTTCGGCGTACTGCCGCGCGGCCATGCCGAACAACTGCGGGAAACTCAAACCGGCTTCAGCCGCATCGTTCTGATAGCCGGCGCCGGCCAGCGCCCGGGTGACCTCGGCGGTGGAGTTACCGGTCATTTTTTCCGCACCCACCACCAGTACCAGTTCGGCTGAACCGGAGAGAATCGCGTTGATTCCCGCCTGAATCGCCGCCGAACCCGAGGCACAGGCGTTCTCACAACGGGTGGCCGGTTTGAACCGCAGGCCGGGATCGGCTTGCAACATCAGCGAGGCAGGAAAACCGTCAGGGACCATCCCCGAGTTGAAGTGCCCAAGAAACAGCGCATCGATCTCCGAGGCGTCAATGGCCGCGTCCGCCAGGGCCTCGCGGGTAACCTGGACGATCAGGTCTTCCAGCTTGGCACCGTCCAGGCGACCAAAACGGGAGTGACCGGCAGCAACAATCGATACGCAATCAACAGGCATGTTTAATTTCTTCTTCTCTTGGCTCGAACTTTCCCTACAATGAACTACCGTGCCAATTTCCCGCTAGTTCGTGCAACTACTTACAAGGGTAAGTAGCCGCTGCGACAGTCGGTGTTCGCCATGGCCGGATTCAACCTGAGGCAGGATGCCCAATGACCGTCTTTGCACAACAACTCCAAGACATCGAATGCCTGGCGTTCAAGGTGTCACCCGCCCCGCAGCTGATCACCAGCCACCGGATGATGCTCGACTGCAATGAAGCCTTCCTGCAGCTGTTCGGCTATCAGCGCGACGAGCTGCTCAATCAGTTGACCCTGCTGATCTACCCCTCCCAGGCGGACTACCAGGCCATCGGCAAGCGCAGTCTCGACTGGTTGCACAACAGCCCCAGCGACTCCTATTCCGATGAGCGCTTCATGCAACACAAGAACGGCGAGGTGTTCTGGGCCAAGTCCCATGGCTACACCCTGACCCCGGACGACCCGTTCAAGCTGATGGTCTGGCACTTCGAACGCCTGAACCGTACGCACCACGCCACCGGTGACCTCACGCCCCGGGAGCGGGAAATCGCGATGCTTATCGTCAACGGACTCAAGTCCAAGGAAATCGCCAAGCAACTGGAAATCTCCCACCGCACCGTGGAAGTCCACCGGGCGCGCTTGATGAAGAAAATGCAGGCGAAAAATATTGTCGAACTGGTGTCGAAGATCATTTTTGTCAGTTGAGCATGGGCGCTTATGCACCCTTGTCTGGGCCATTTATAGCCAACGATTACAACCCCCGGGTCCTGCGGTAGCTACGCTGAACTTCGCTTAAACGGAGTTCTCGCAAGCGTCTATCTTAAAGGACTAACAAAATGGCTCAATTCGATCGTTCCACCGCCTCGTCTAAACACCCGTCAACCCCGCCCCGTGTAGAGAGCACTCGATCCAACCTCCTCACCCTCGATAACGCCGGCCCCGTGCAGATGGGTTTCTGGGTGCCCAACCGGGTGTGGGCCACCGCCAAGTTCCTGGTGCCTCTGCGCGACTTCATCGCCGCCAAGAAGAAAGCCGGTACGCTCACGCCAATGCGCCCGCAACTCACCGAATTCAAGCACTGGGTGACCACCAATAGCGTGTACCGCATGTGGGTGGTGTCGATGATCGACCAGTCCAATGCCTATGTCTTGACCCTGGACCCCGAGACCCTGGAACAGATCAAGGACCAGGATGGCGACGCCGTGTGGATCAAGGACTACGACAGTTTCTTCGAGATCCTCAACGAGATTGTCACCACCTCCTCCTCGTTCAATGCCACGGCGCAGGTGGGAACGCCGATGAACGCCTTCCTCGCCATTTCCATGGCCACTGAAGCCGGCGTCGCGATGTTTCACGACGCGACGTTCAACCAGCAATTCAAGAAAGTGCTGGATACCTGGAACACCTTCCTCAAAAGCCCCGACTCCCTCGACAAACTGGACATCAGCGATCCCGAGAAAGAAGGCTCGTGGATTTCCAAAGCTGCCTGGGCCGCAGGCGTGTGGGACCAGATGGAGTGCGACCCCGAGCAGCCGGGTTATGGCTTCGATTCCTGGAACTCGTTTTTCATCCGAAAATTCGTGCCCGGTGCACGCCCTTTCCAGGGCGACCCACTGACCCAGATCGACATTGGTTGTGAGACCACGCCGTGGCAATACGAAAACACTATCGCCTTCGAGACCGACTTCTGGATCAAGGACGTCAACTATTCGCTGCTGGATCTTTTTGCCGGCCAGGCACAATGGGCAAAGCCGTTTGAAGGCGGCCAGATCTATCAGGGATTCTTGTCCGCCACCCACTACCACCGCTGGAACGCACCGCTGGACGGCACCATCCTGCGCTCATGGGTGCAACCGGGCACTTACTTCGCCCAACGCCCGGCTCAGGGTGAAGGTGAAGGCACTTGGGAAGGCACCGAGTCGCAGCCCTACCTGGGGCATGTGGCGGCTCGCGCTATCTTTATTTTCGAGCACGCCACCTGCGGCTATGTGGCGCTGATCTGCATCGGCATGGTCGAGGTGTCGACCTGCATCATTGAACCGCAGTTTATCGTCAACGAAGGCAGTGCTCCGGTAGCGATTACTCGCGGCACGGAAATCGGCCACTTCGAGTTCGGTGGTTCGACCCACATGATGGTGTTCCAGAAAGATCGGGTGCGCCTTGAGCAATGGGCGATTGATGCGGTGGCCCACCAGAACGATCCTCAACCGACCGCCATGGGGACGGTGATTGCTACGGCGTTGGATACGCAAAAGAAAGGTCGCTAACGATTCAACTGTGGGAGTGGGTTTGTGTGGGAACGAGCAAGTCGAATCGTCGCACCACCGCTCCCACATTTTGTTCTGCGGCGCTTAATTGATCAGCGGAAAAGTCATTGTATTGTTGTAACTGCCAATGTTATGTTTCTAACAACATCAACAAATATGAAATCCAGATAACATTTGCTGTCACCCTTTTCGAGACCGTCATGGACAAGAACAGCTTCCAACTGACGCTGGAACAACAGTTCCCCACGCTGACGCCCACCGGTAAGCGCATTGCCACTTATCTGCTGGGCAATCTGCAGCAATTGCCGTTCGAGACCGCCGACAGCATCGCCCAGCAAGCCGGGACCACCGGCATTTCGGTAGGCCGCTTCTTGCGTACCCTGGGCTATCGCAACCTGGATGACGTCAAGCAAGGTTTACGCGGCGACACACCAGCGTCGTGGTTGATCACTGACCGGCTAGGAGCCTTTCGCAACGAGAATGATCAGGAAGACGCCCTCGACCGCTCCCTGAACCGGGAAATCGAGGCCATCCAGCATGTTTATGGCCTGGCCCGCAGCCAGGCTTTCAACGCTATCGTGCAGCAGATTGTCGAGGCTGATGCCGTGTTTATCCTCGGCATCCAGTCCACCCGCGGCATCCTCAGCGCCTTCCACAGCCACCTGGAATACATTCGGCCCAAGGTCTATTACGTCGATGGCCTATCGGGGATCTACGCCGAGACCCTGAACTCGGGTTTTGAAAAACCCTACGCGATCATTTCCGACTTCCGTGCCTACTCCGCCGTAACGCCGACGTTCTGTGAAACCGCCAACTTGCACCAATTGCCGCTGGCCTTGATCACCGATCTGCAATGCCCCTGGGCCCGGGATTACGAGCTGGACCTGCTGCAACTGAAAACCGATGTAGGCCAGTTCTGGGATTCCCTGGCACCGCTGGCCTGCCTGTTCAACTTGATCGTCTCTGCTGTCGCCGAACAGTACGGCGAGCGCCTGGATGCGCGCCTGGCGAAAAACCGTGCCCTGCAACAGGCCTTCGGCCAGTTTGAATCCTGACCCTTGAGAGGATGTGTTTGCGTGAATAACAGTCCCTTGGTAGAGATCGACCCCCAGGTGTACCCGGTGCAGATCGACCTGATCTACGCCAGCGCCGACAACCTGGCCGGCCGTGTGATCTATCGCAATAACCGTTGCCTGCTGCATGTCGACGCGGCCGCCTGCCTGCGCAAGGCCAGCCAGGCAGCGCGCCAGGCCGGGTTGACCCTGCGCATCCTGGATGCCTATCGGCCCGCGTACGCCCAGCAATTGCTCTGGCAGGTTCTGCCCGACCCCAACTACGTAAGCGACCCGCGACTGGGATCACATCACACCCGAGGCGTGGCCATCGACCTGACCCTGGTGGACGAACACGGCGAAGCCCTGGACATGGGCACCGCCTTCGACGCCATGGAACCCAAGTCCCACCCGTTCTACCCCGACTTGCCGCCCCAGGTGCAACGCAATCGCCTGTTGTTGATGGGGATCATGCTGAGTGCCGGCTTCAAGGCCATCACCACCGAATGGTGGCACTACGAGCTGCCGGACGCCGAACACTTCCCCCTGATCGAGGAGCCCCGCTGACCGTTTACCGCCACACCACAACAATAAGCAGCACGCCTTAGCTCCAACTGCCCGGTTATACATTTAATAAAAAACCTGACGACGTTCCCCTCATCTGATGATCAAGGAAACCGGCATGACCCTTAATACCGTGACTACCCGCAAGACCCTCGCCCTGTCCCTGTTGTGCGCCGCGCTGAGCCTTGGCGCCTGGCAATCGGCAAGCGCCGCCGCGCCCAAGGACACCCTGATGATCGGCAAGGCCGCCGACCCGCAAACCCTCGACCCCGCCGTAACCATCGACAACAACGATTGGGCGGTGACCTACCCGGCGTACCAGAAACTGGTGGCCTACAAGGTTGAAAACGGTAAAGGCAGCACCGAAGTCCAGGGCGACCTGGCCGAGAGCTGGAGCATTTCGCCGGACAATCTGGTGTGGGACTTCAAGCTCAAGCCCGGCAACAAATTCGACGACGGCGCGGCAGTGGATGCCAATGCGGTGAAGTTCTCCTTCGACCGCCTGATGAAGCTCAAGCAAGGCCCTTCCGGCGCCTTTCCGGATGACATGGCCGTCAGTGTCGTCGACCCGATGACCGTGCGCTTCACCCTGACCAAACCCTATGCGCCCTTCCTCTTCACCCTCGCCCACAACGGCGCCGGCATCATCAACCCGGACGTGGCCAAACAGGGCGATATCAACGCCTACCTGTCGACCCACACCGCCGGCTCCGGTGCGTTTCGCCTGAGCAACTGGCAGAAAGGCCAGGCCCTGACCCTGGAGCCCAACACCTACTACGCCGGGCCCAAGCCAAGTCTGAATAAGGTGGTGATCAAGATCATCAGCGAAGCCTCGGTACGGCGCCTGCAACTGGAACGGGGTGACCTGGACATCATCGAGGACATGCCCGAAGACCAGCTCAGCACGCTGGCCAGCAAACCAGGGATTGTCGTCGAAAAATTCCCGTCGCTGCGGGTAACGTACCTGTACCTGAACAACAAAAAAGCCCCGCTGGACAACCGTGACGCACGCCAGGCCATCGTCGATGCGCTGGATTACAAAGGCATCGTCGATGGCATCCTCAAGGGGCAGGCCAAGTTGATGAACGGGCCAATCCCGGATGGCATGTGGGCCCATGACGCCAGCCTGCCGGTGATGAAACAGGACGTGGCCGCCGCAGAGGCCAACCTCAAGAAACTGCCGCAGAAAATCAGCAACCTGAACTTTGTCTATTCGGATAAAGACGCCAACTGGGAGTCCATCGGCCTGACCCTGCAAGCCGGCCTGGCGCCATTGGGGATCAACCTGAAGATGGAGAAACTGGCCAATGCCACGATGCGTGAGCGCCTGGGCAAGGGCGACTTCGACGTCGCCATCGGTTCCTGGAGCCCGGACTTCGCCGATCCCTACATGTTCATGAACTTCTGGTTCGACTCCAACTTGCAAGGGCTGGCGGGCAATCGTTCGTTCTATAGCAACCCCCAGGTGGACACGCTGGTGCGTGATGCTGCGGCCAATAACGACACCGCCAAGCGTATCGAGCTGTACCAGCAAGCGCAGAAGATCGTGCTCAAGGACGCGGTCTACGCCTACCTGTATCAGAAGAACTACAGCCTGCCGATGCGTGATTCGGTGAAGGGGTATGTGTTCCATCCGATGTTGGAGCAGGTGTTTAACGTGGCGCAGATCAGTAAGTAACCCGCTCCCCGCTCGCCACAGGTAAGCCCGCTCGCCACAGATATGCCCCACACACAGAAAACCTGCTCGCCACAACGAGGAGCCCCCATGGCCTTCCTGAATATTCTGCGCAAACGCCTGTTCGGCCTGCTGTTGGTCGTGATCGGTGTTTCAGTGATCACCTTTTGCATCTCCCACCTGATCCCGGGTGACCCCGCGCGGCTGATCGCCGGCGACCGGGCCAGCGATGCCATTGTCGAGAACATCCGCCATCAACTGGGCCTCGACCTGCCGCTGTATCAACAGTACGGCCGCTACATGAGTGACCTGCTGCACGGCGACCTCGGCACCTCGATCCGCACCAGCCGCCCGGTGCTGGAGGACCTGCAAGCGTTCTTCCCGGCCACCCTGGAACTGGCCCTTGCCGCCCTGCTGCTGTCAGTGCTGGTGGGCGTTCCGCTTGGGGTGTTATCGGCGGTCTATCACAACCGTGCCATCGACCAGATCGCCCGCACGTTGGCCGTCACCGGCATTTCCACCCCGGCGTTCTGGCTTGGGTTGGGGCTGATCGTGTTGTTCTACGGCCAACTCGGCTGGCTGCCCGGCAGCGGTCGACTGGACGAAGGCCTGGAGCCGCCCCACACCATCACCGGGTTCTACCTGGTGGACGCGTTGCTGGCCGGGGATATCCCGCTGTTTCTCAACGCCCTGCAACACCTGATCCTGCCGGCGATCACCCTGGGTTTCGTCAACCTCGGCGTGGTGGCGCGGCAGATCCGTTCGGCAATGCTGGATCAGTTGGGCGAAGACTATATCCGCACCGCGCGTGCCTACGGCCTGTCACGTTGGGCGGTGATTCTGCGGCACGCGCTGCCCAACGCGCTGATTCCCTCGGTCACCGTCCTCGGCCTGACCCTCGGTGACTTGCTCTACGGCGCCGTGCTCACCGAAACCGTGTTCGCCTGGCCCGGCATGGGCGCCTATGTGGTCAAGTCGATTCAGTCCCTGGATTTCCCGGCGGTGATGGGCTTCGCGATCCTCGTGTCGTTTATTTATGTGCTGCTGAACATGGCGATCGACCTGCTGTACCGGGTGATCGATCCGCGTATCGGCGAGGTGAATTGAGATGACCACGCCTGTGACTATCCCCCTGCCCGTGCCGTTGGCCCAACGCCCGACCCTGCACGCGCGCCTGGCGTACCTGGCTTATCAAGTACGGCGCAGCCCGCTGACCATTGCCGGCCTGACCATCACCCTGATCGTACTGATCTGCATGGCGTTCGCGCCTTGGCTGGCCAGCCACGACCCCAACGCCCTCAACCTGGCCCAACGCCTCGCCGCCCCCTCGGCCGAGCACTGGTTCGGCACCGATGAAGTGGGCCGCGACCTGTTCAGCCGTGTATTGCATGGCAGCCGTCAATCGGTGGGCGTCGGCCTGTTCGTGGCCTTTGCCTCGTGCCTGGCAGGCGGCCTGCTGGGCTGTCTGTCGGGGATCATCGGCGGGCGTTTCGACGGCCTGATCATGCGCCTGATGGACATCATGCTCTCGGTGCCGTCCCTGGTGCTGATCATGGCCCTGGCCGCCGCGCTGGGCCCGAGCCTGTTCAACGCGATGCTGGCGATCACCGTGGTGCGCATTCCGTTCTACGTACGCCTGGCCCGTGGCCAAGCCTTGAGCATCCGCCAGATGGGTTACGTCAAGGCGTCCCAGACCTTCGGTGCCGGGCGTTGGCATATCGTCTCCTGGCACGTGGGCCGCAACGCCATGCCGCCCTTGCTGGTGCAACTGAGCCTGGACATCGGCAGCGCCATTCTCATGGCCTCGGCCCTCGGCTTTATCGGCCTGGGCGCACAACAGCCCACCGCCGAATGGGGCGCGATGGTCGCCACCGGGCGTAATTTCATCCTCGACAACTGGTGGTACTCGACCTTCCCGGGGCTGGCGATCCTGATCACCGCCACCGGTTTCAACTTGCTGGGTGACGGTGTGCGTGACCTGCTTGATCCACGGCAACAGGGGAAATGAGCATGTCCAGTCCAGCGGTCCTCGCCATCGACAACCTGAGCCTGGAATTCCCGGCTTACCGCAACAATGTCCAAGCCCTTAACGGTGTGTCACTGCACGTCAATCCCGGCGAAATCGTCGGCGTGGTGGGCGAGTCCGGTTCGGGTAAATCGGTCACCGCGATGCTCAGCTTGCGCCTGCTGCCGGAGCGCAGTTACCGGATCACCCAGGGCAGCTTGCATATGCTCGGCCGCGACATGCTCGGTGCCCAGGAAAAAGACCTGTTGCAGGTCCGTGGCCGTGACGCCGCGATGATCTTCCAGGAGCCCATGACCGCCCTCAACCCGACGCGGCGCATCGGCCGGCAAATGCTCGACGTGATCATCCATCACCAGCGCCTGAGCAAAGCCGAGGCCCGGGCCAAGGCTATCGCCCTGCTCAAGGACATGCACATCGCCGACCCCGAGCAGATCCTCGACAGTTACCCCTTCGAACTGTCCGGTGGCATGCGTCAGCGAGTAATGATTGCCTTGGCGTTTTCCTGCGATCCACAACTGCTGATCGCCGACGAACCGACCACGGCCCTCGACGTCACGGTGCAGCGCCAGGTGCTGTTGCTGCTGCGGGAAAAGGCACGCCAACGCGGCACCGCGATCCTGCTGATCACCCACGACATGGCGGTGGTCTCGCAGTTCTGCGACCGGGTGTACGTGATGTACACCGGCGCCGTGGTCGAAGAAGGCCCCACCGCCCAAGTCATGGGCGATCCCCGGCATCCCTACACCCAAGGCTTGCTCAGCGGCCTGCCGGAGCAGGTACAACCCGGCGAAGACCTGCTGACCATCCCCGGCCAAGTGCCCAACCTGGCCGCCCTGCCCTCGGGCTGTACCTTTCGCGAACGCTGCCCCCACGCCATGACCCAATGTGCCGAACGCCCGCGCCTTAACCTGATCGATCCGGCCCGCCTGCGCAAAAGTGCGTGCTGGTTGTCCGCCAAGGAGTCTGTGTGATGACGGTTTCCCAAGATCCCTTGCTGACCCTCAGGGACGTGCAGGTGAAGTTCCCGGTAAAGAACGACTGGCTGGGCCGGCCCCGGGGCTATGCCCATGCCCTTAACGGCATCGACTTGCAGGTGCGCCCGGGAGAAACCCTGGGGATTGTCGGCGAGTCCGGCTGCGGTAAAAGCACCCTCGCCCAACTGCTGATGGGCCTGGTGGCGCCTAGCGGCGGCGAGGTGGACTGGGTCTACAACAACGCCCGGGAGCGCCATCGCCATGTGCAGATCGTGTTCCAGGACCCGCAATCGTCCCTCGACCCGCGCCTGCCTATCTGGAAGATCATCACCGAACCGCTGTTCGCCCTGGGCGATACCCCCAGACGCGAAATGCGCGCCATCGCCGCCAAGGTGGCCGAGCAAGTGGGCATTCGCGCCGAGTACCTGGACCGCTACCCGCACCAATTCTCCGGCGGGCAACGGCAACGGATCGCCATTGCCCGGGCCCTGGCGTCGAACCCGAGCATTCTGGTGCTCGACGAACCGACCTCGGCTCTGGACATCTCGGTGCAGGCGCAGATCCTCAACCTGTTAGCGGAGTTGCAACGGCGGTTGGGCCTGACCTATATCCTGATCTCCCACAACGTTTCGGTGGTGCGGCACATGGCTGACCGGGTGGCGGTAATGTATCTGGGGCAGATTGTAGAGCTGGGGGATGCCGAGCAGGTGCTGGGGCAGCCGCGGCATCCGTATACGCAGTTGCTGCTGGAGGCGGTGCCGAAATTGGGGGTGGCGTTGGATGATGCGTATGTCAGCGCGGCGACGGAACTGCCGGGGAATCGGGTGTTGCCCAGTGGGTGTTTTTTTCTGGAGCGGTGTTCGAGGCGTACGCAGGGGTGTGAGCAGAGGCAGGGGTTGGTGGGGAGTGGGCATCAGGAGGTGCGGTGTCATTTGGTGCTTTGATTGGGGGCATATCCATTGCTGCGGTTACGGCGGCTATTGGTTTCGCCCTTACGGCGACTCACTTTGCAAAAGCGGCAAAGTAAGCAAAACGCTCTTGCCCCACCACTCGGCACCTCGCTCAGGCTCGGTGTGCCCGTAATCCGACATTGATTTGGGGGGCCGCCGCCATCGGCCATCCATGGCCGAGGGCGGCTAAACCGGCGTCCTGCCGGTTTACCCCCCAAATCAATATCGGATTCCGGCCAGCGTGGTTTAACGGGGCGCCTCAGATCAAGATCAAGATCAAAAGCAGATCAACAGCAAGATCAAGAGCACGCAGCCTCGCTGGCGCTCGACAGCTGCTACGCGAAGGTGTGAGGAGGAAACGCATACGCTTCAAAGAATAGGTCGGCTACTAGGCCGCCTCGCTTTTGCTCTGTTTTTGATCCTAGGCGCCCCGTTAAACCACGATGGCTGAACGTAGGCATTGGTCCGTGGGTAAACCGGCAGGACGCCGGTTTAGCCGCACTGGGCCAGGGATGGCCCATTGCGGCGGCCCACGGAGCAATGCCGAAGTGAGGGCATGCCGAGCCTAGGCGAGGCACCGAGTGGTGGGGCAAAGACCTTTTGGTTACTTTTGGGGCGTTTGCCAAAAGTGACCCGCTGTAAGAGCGGAACCATAAGCCGCCATCACCGCAGCAACGGATATGTACTCAATCCCCCCTAGCCCACCCCCGCTCCCCCTCAAACCCCTCAAACAACTCAAAAATCGTCTCCCTGACCTTCTCCACCGCATTACTCTGCACCCCCGTATCCGGCCAGCACAACGACAACTCCCGCGTAAACAACCGATGATCAATCCTCGCCAACTTAAGCCTGCGTTGCTCCAACTCCACGTGCGCCGCCGCCCAAGGCAACACCGTCACCCCCAACCTCGCCAACACCGCCGAAAACAACAAATCCGTAGAGTTCGCCTCAAACTCCACCTCAAACGGCAACCCCGCCTCTTGCATCGCCGCATCCACCCGACTGCGAATGGTGTTCGGCACACACGGCAACACCAGCGGCATCTTCGCCAACGCCTCAATACTCACCGGCCCATCCGGCAGCAAAAACTCCGGCCACGCCACCAAGTACAGAATTTCACTGAGCAACCGCCGCGACGCCAAACCACGGGTCTGCACCCCATCGACAATCACCGCCATCGCCACCCGCCCCACCGTGATCAACCCTCCCAGCTCAGCACTCGGCGCATCGATCAACTCCAGCTTGATCCCCGGATAACGACTGCGAATGGTCCGCGCCAAGGGAATCGCCAACATCCGCGCCGTACTCGACGGCATGCCCACCGACACCTTGCCCTGCGGATATTCAGCATCCTGACGCAGCAGTTCCCGAGTGCCATCGGCCTGGCGCAATAACTCAATGGCATGCCGATACAAGGTTTGCCCCGCGGCAGTGGGTACCACGCCATGCACACTGCGTTCGAGCAGTTGCATGTCCATGTCCCGCTCCAGATTGCGCATCTGCTGGCTGATGGCCGGTTGGGCGATGTGCAGGGCTTCGCTGGCGCGGGTGATGTTGGCGCACTCGACCACCTTGATGAAGTACCGCAGCTGGCGCAGGTCCATGGGCATCTCCTGAAAAAACCGACTCTATATAAAGATCCGATGGAACCAAAGGAATTTCATATTTGTGGCTTATGGGTCACGGGCATAGATTGATTTCACAATAAACGAAGCGCCTCGCCGCGCTTCTATAGGCCCGAGCAGGGTCAATGGGAGATCGTCATGTCCAAAGCGTTAACCGCATCGGCAACGAGCATAAAACCAATCAAGACCCCCCTGTCCCGCGAGCAGATTCGCGGCTTCTGGGCGGTGTACCTGGGCTGGGTCCTGGATGGCGTGGACTCGGTGATTTTTGCCCTGGTGTTGATTCCTGCCCTCACCGAGTTGCTGCCCAACTCGGGCCTCGCCCCTACTCCCGCCAACATCGCCATGTACGGTTCGATCATGTTTGGGTTGTTCCTGGTGGGTTGGGGGCTTTCATTCATCTGGGGACCGCTGGCGGACCGCTTCGGGCGGGTCAAGGTGCTGGCCGTGAGCATCCTGGTGTATTCGTTGTTTACCGGCGCGGCGGCGTTCTCCGACAACATCTGGCAGTTGGCGATTTTCCGCTTGATTGCCGGGATCGGCGTCGGTGGCGAATGGGCCCTGGCCGGTACGTATGTGGCCGAGAGTTGGCCGGAAGACCGACGCAAAATGGGTGCCGGGTATTTGCAGACCGGCTACTACCTGGGCTTTTTCATTGCCGCCTTGCTCAACTACACCGTCGGCGCCACCTATGGCTGGCGGGTGATGTTTTTGTGCGGGCTATTCCCGGCCGTCGTGGCGATCTATACCGCGTTGAAGGTCAAGGAGCCCCAGCAGATTCGCCAGGTAAAACCCGCCGCGACCACACGTGCTGCGTGGTGGGAAATCTTTGCCCCTGCATTTCGCCGTCGCACGTTGACCAGCTCGGCCCTGGTGGGGGTAGCCATCGTCGGGCTGTGGGCGGGCTCTGTGTATGAAGCCACCGCCGTGGTCACCCTGGCGACCCGCGCAGGCATCGACCATGTCGGTGCGGTACACCTGGCCTCGATTGGCGCGGCAGTGTTGTCGTTGAGCACCATCCTCGGCTGCCTCGTCGCACCGTGGCTGGCCGAACGGGTCGGCCGACGCAAGGCGCTGGGCATCTACTTTGCCGGTATGGCGGCCTCGATCGTCTTCGCCTTCGGCTGGGTGTTCTACCTGGATAACGGCCTGCACCTGTTCATGGTGTCGTTGCTGTTCCTCGGCTTTTTTGGCGGCAACTTCGCGATCTTTTCCCTGTGGTTGCCCGAACAGTACCCCACCCGGATTCGCGCCACCGCCTTTGCTTTCAATGCGTCAGTGGGGCGCTTCATCGGTGCCGGGGTCAACTTCCTGCTGGCCGCCGCGATTCATTGGTATGGCTCCATCGGCGCACCGATCGCCTGGACGGCGGCCGCCTTTGTGTTGGGCATATTGATCCTGCCGTTCGCCGTCGAAACCCGCCACCAGACATTGCCGCAATAACCCTGACTGGAGAAACCCATGCAAGCGTTGCAAGGCATCAAGATCATCGACCTGAGCCGCGCCCTCTCGGGACCGTTCTGCACCATGGTGCTGGCAGACCTGGGAGCTGATGTGATCAAGGTCGAGCCCGGCCCCGCCGGCGACATGAGCCGCACCTGGGGGCCGTTCGACCGGGGCGTCAGCACTTATTACCTGTCGTGCAATCGCAACAAGCGCGGCCTGTGCGTGGACTTTCGCTCCCCCCATGGCCTGGACACCCTCCAGCAACTGATCGACAACGCCGACGTGGTCATCGAGAACTTCAAGCCCGGCACCCTGGACAGCATGGGCCTGGGCTATGAAGTACTCAGCGCACGTAATCCACGACTGATCCTGGGCAGTATCAACGCCTTTGGCAGCGACGGACCCATGAGCAGTTGGCCGGGGTTCGATCAGATCGCCCAAGGCTATTCGGGCCTGATGAGCCTGACCGGTTTCAGCGACGGCGACCCGACCCGCACCGGCACCGCCATTGGTGACCTGACCTCGGGTATGTGGCTGGTGAGCGCAGTATTGGCGGCCCTGCTGGAGCGCGAACGCACCGGGCACGGCCAGCACGTCAACACCTCGTTGCTGGCCAGCCTGGTGGGCTTGCTCAGTGTCCATGGCCAGCGTTTCCTGAGCCTGGGGGATGTGCCGCGACGCACCGGCAACGCGCACTCGGTGATCGCCCCTTACGGGGTATTCCAGACCCTGGACGGGCCGCTGAACCTGGCGCCGATCACCTCCGCCATGTGGCGCCGCTTATGTACCTTGCTCGACCTTGCGCATCTGCCGGACGATCCACGTTTCGCCTGCAATGAAGCCCGGGTAGAACACCGGAATGAACTGAAAGCCATCCTCGAAAGCCGCCTGAAAACCCGCAGCAAACGGGAATGGACCGAACTGTTTATCGGCGCAGGATTGCCCGCTGGGCCGATCAATACCCTGGACGAAGTTTTCAATGACCCACAGGTGCTGCACAGCCAGTTGACCCAAACCCTCAGTCATCCCACCCTGGGTGCATTGCGCCAGGTGGTGACGCCGATTTTCAATAATGCAGGCGCCGTCCCAGGCCGCGAACAACGCCCACCGCCCCTGCTGGGCGAGCACAGCGTGGCGGTGCTGCAAGAGGCCGGCTTCGACCCTGCGTCGATCCAGGCCCTGCTCAAGGCCAACGTTCTCTACCAACACTCAACAGGAACCGCCCAATGACTTCCAACTACGTCACGGTCCAGATGCTCGAGCCGCGCATCGCCCGCCTGCTCTTCAGCAACCCCAGCCAGCGCAATGCCCTGAGCGCGCAACTGCTCAACGCTGTCGATGAAAGCTTGGCCGCCCTCGCCGAACAGCGTGTTGGCGTGGTGATCCTCGGCGCTGAAGTCGGCCAGTCAGTATGGAGCGCCGGTCACGACATCGGCGAACTGTCCCACGATCGCGACCCGGTGGCCTACGGCAAACCCCTGGAGCGCGTGCTGCGCAGGATCCGCGCCTACCCCGGCGTGGTTATCGCCGCCATCTCGGGCTCCGCGTGGGGCGGCGCCGTCGACCTGGCCATGAGCTGCGACCTGGTGGTCGCCGATCACAGCGCCAGCTTTGCCATGACCCCGGCCAATATCGGCCTGCCCTACACCACCAGCGGCCTGCTGCGGTTCTTCAACAACCTGCCGATCCATGTGCTCAAGGAAATGTTCTTCTGCGCACAAAAACTGGATGCACAACGGGCCGAGCGTTTTGGTGTGATCAATCGACTGGTGGCCACCGATGTCCTGGAATCCACCGCCCTGGAAATGGCCCAGGGCATTGCCGCCAAGGCGCCGCTGGCGATCCAGGCGGTGAAGGCGCAACTGCGGATTCTCGAAGACCTGCAACCGATGCCCGTGCAAGCCATGGAGCAGATTGCCGAGTTGCGGCGCCAGGCCTGTGAGAGCGCGGATTTTGGCGAGGGGTTGGCGGCGTTTGCGCAGCGGCGGCCGCCGGTGTTTGAAGGACGCTGATTTGTAGCCGCTGCCGAGGCACGAGGCTGCGATGCGTGTCCGCAGACCGCCCTCTTGGGGCGGCTTCGCCACCTATCGCAGCCTCGTGCCTCGGCAGCGGCTACACCTGTTCCACCCGATCAATCAAACCAGTCCCGCCTGCCCTCAAACGTACTGACGATCAACTCGACCATCATGTCCACCTCCTCCGGATGCCGCACGTCAGCATTCACCGCCATCCACACCCGACGCCGCATGTTCTCGGCCAGCAACCCGGGCAAGGCGATCAGCCCACGGTCGACGCAACTCATATAACGTGGCAACAAACCAATGCACGCACCGCAGCGAATCATTTCCAGCATCAGGGAATAGACGTGCACCCGCACCACGGCGGCCAGACGCTCGCGCACCAGGGTGTTCCAGGGCTGCAGGGCTTCGACCTGCTGGTCCGGCTGCCATTGCACCAACGTGTAGTCAGCCAAATCGTCGAGGCTGTCCGGGCGAGTCGTCAGCCGCGAGTAGCGTTTGGCGATATGCGGCAGGTAATTCAGACTCGCCAGGGCCCGTGGCGGCTGGGTCGCACAACCGGGGCCGGGCGTTGAGGCGTCCGTTGCCGATAGCCACAGCACCACATCGGCCTCCACGGATTGCAAGGCCAGCTCGCTGTCGATGGCGATAATCTCCAGCCGCACGCTCGCATTGCGCCGCAACAACGCAATCAGGTCGCGCCCGAGGATGTCATGCAGGATCGGCTCGGCCACCGCCAGGCGGATCAGCGGTTGCTCAATCACCGGCAGGCGCCACTCATGGGCCCTGGCAACCAGATGAGCCTGCAACTGCTGACCTTCACGACTGAGCAGTATCCCGTTGCCCTGATAGCTGAATAGCGTACGCCCAAAGTAGTTTTCCAGCTGTGCCAGGCGCTTGCGCAGCAAGGTCGCCTTGATATTGAGCCGGCGTGCCGCCTGCATGAAGCAGCCACAGCGGGCGCTGGTGAGAAAGTAACCGATCACTTCCGAATCGCTGTTGACGATCGTGGCGGTCTGGGCAAGCCAGGCGTTCCGCTGGTGACTGTGGGTGCGATACGGCGCGCCATCTTGGGGTACAGCGGGTTCCAGTAATACCATGGGGGACTCCCTGTCGTATGGGACTTTGCATCCGCTTTCTAGTCCAGAACCTTGTTCAGTTCGGCGCCATCAATGCTCAAGGTCGCGGTATTGAGCATGCCCTCCAGGTACGCCTTGGCGATCTGTTCCTGGCGCTGGGCGCGCAAGGCCTGGGTCAGGCGCTCGCGCAGGTCGTCGAGGCTGGCGGTACCCGCCGGCTGTTGCCCGGTGAGCTTGAGCACATGAAAGCCCGCCGCACTTTGTACTGCGTCCGACACCGCGCCGACTTTCAGCCGCGAGACAGCGCCCCGTACCTCAGGCACCAGTTGCTGCAACGGTTGCAAACCCGAATCGCCGCCGCGCGGGGCACTGTCGGCATCCTGGGAGTACTGCCCGGCCAGCGCGGCGAACTCCCCCGGTGCTGCCTGCGCCTGGCGGCTCAGTTCCTGGGCCTGGCGGCGCACCGCGTCGAGGCTTTGTGGGTCATTCACCGCGAGAAATATCTGACTGATCCGGTACAACGGCGGGGTCACCCACCCAGCCTTGCCACTGTCATAGGCTTGTTGCAGTTCTGCCTCGCTTGGGTAGTCGGCTGGAACCTGACTGACCGACAGCATGTAGTCGCGAAACACAATCTGCTCGGTGGCGGCGCGGGTTTGTTGCTCCACCTCCGGGCGCTGGCGCCAGCCCTGGGCGTCGGCCTGCTCCAGCACGGCCTTTTGCGCCAGTCGCGAGCGGATCCAGGTTTCCAGCGCGCCACGATTGCCCCGCAGTTGCTCGCGAGATTCCACCGGCAAGGTCGCCAGCAAGGCCTTGAGCTCCGCCAGCGCCACCTGTTGATTGCCCAGGCGGGCCACGGCGGGTCCATCATTGATGACAGGCGCCGGTTGCTGGGCAGCCACCGGATCACTGCCTGGGCGCAGGCTCAGCGTAACCGCTACCACCAGCAACACCAGTGCTCCAGCGCCGATCACCAGGGTTGGTTTTTTCACAGGGCCGGTGCCTCTTCACGGGTATCCACGGTCGGGGCGGCATCAGGCTGCGCGGCATTCTGGCTGTACTCACGCAGGTAGACGATGAACTCTTGCAGCAGCCGATCCCACAGTTCCAATTGACTGCGCAGATGACTGGCGCCGACGCCGGCCACCACCACGTCCATTTCCATCAGCAGGAATTCGCCCTGCAACGACAACCGCGCAAAACGCCGCGAGGCGTTCCACACGTGGGCCAGGCCTTCCGGCAACTGGCCCTGGACTCGCAGCGCGCAACTGTAGGTGAAGTCCATGTAGCTGCCCTGCTCTGCCGCCGGGTTGCCAAACCGCACGGCAAAGCCGATGCCCTGGCTGGCGCTGAGCAATTGCACAATGCCGTTCTGGTCGGTCTGGTTGACCCGGTATCCGGCTGCTTGCAGCAACTCGGTCAGGCCTTGGGGCGTCACGCTGGTGATCAATTCGCTCATGGTTTATCGCTTCCTGGTTGATCAGTGATTGACGACAGCCTGGGGCGCGTCAAAACGGCTCTGGTACAGCTGGTCGCCAAAGCCCTGGGCCAGTTCTTCGAACTTGACCCGTGCGCCGCTGGCGAACGGTTGGCGGATGCTCATGACCTCGGCCACGTCGATTTTTTCGTAGGCCGCCAACAGCTGCTGGGCCACGCCGTACATCTGTTGATTCTTGGCTGAACATTGCTGCACTTGTGCGTCACGTTCGCTCAATTGCACCTGCAACCGCGCGCGTTCGGTCTCTTTACCCTTGGCCAGCACCAGCAGTTCTTCATAGGCTTTCTTGAACTTGCCGGTCTGTTCATTGCTGGCCGCCACCTGCGCCTGGGCCTGGCTGTGCAGGCTCTGCTGCTGCCCCACCAGTTGCTCGGCCACACCTCGGGCCTTGTCCAGTTCGCCAGTCAATTGCTTGATCTGCGCCAGGGCCTGTTTGGCCTGGTTCTCGGCGGCGATGCGTGCGGCACTGGCCTGGGCCTGTTCGCTTTGCAAGGCCTGTAACTGCGCGGTGGTGCTGCGCAGTTGAGTCCGCAGGCGCTCCTCCATGCCTTCGGCAGAGGCACCGGTGGCGGCCAGGCTGCCAATCACCAATAACAGGCCGCAAATTCGCGTGTTCATGTGGTGTCTCCCTGCGCGTCAGAAGCGCGTGTTGAGTTCCAGTTGCATGACGTCGACTTCAAACGGTGCGCCATACACTTCGGAGGCGCTGAGCCAACGAGCACTGGCATAGATGTTCTTGTCGATGCCGTAGTTGCCACCAATGAAATAGCCCTTGGCGTTGGTGCCGCCGAGGTGGAATGAGGAGTCGTTGAAACCATCGGGCAAGGCGTCCGGCTGGATGTACTTGTAGCCCGCCAATACGTTCCAGTCGCCGGCCTTTTTCATCTCCAGCGCTCGGCCCAGGGTGAACTGCACCATCATGGCGTTGGCGCCACTTTCGAACTGGCCATCGCGGTTGATGTTGTTGACGATTTCGCCTTCGCTGCGTTTGAGCATCTCGCCCTTGTCGTAGGCCAGGTTGTGAATGAAGTTGGTCTGGCTGCGCAGCTTGAAGTCATTCGCCAGCTCACTGTCCCAGACCAGGTTGAGGTCAAGCACGTCGAACTTGGAGGCCAGGCCCACGTACTGCGGCTGCGGGGTCAGGCCAGGGGTGGCCGGGTTGGCGCTGATGTTGCGCAGCAGGAACACGCTGTTGCCCTTTTGCATGAAGGCCGAGCGCGAGCCATCGCTGTCGCAGCTCGGCTGCCCGGCCCACGGTGCACAAGGGCTGGAGCGCTGGCCTTCGATACTGTCGAAACGGTAGTAGGCCAATGCGCCCTTGAGGCTGTTCGTGTTGTTGATCTTCCAGTTAGCGCCGATCTGGCCACCGAACAGCCATTTGTTGTCGCTGTCTTCCTTGTCCAGGCCATTATTGCTAGCGGTGTCGGAGCTGTATTCCACCGGGAACGCACCGAGGGTGCCGAACACGTCCCAGTCGCTGCTGAGCGTGTGATTGAAGAGCGCCGCCACACCGTCGAAGTTGAGGTCGTTGGAATACATCATGTCGGTGGAGAAGAACGGGTTGGCGAACCGCCCACCGGTCAGGGTCAGGTCGTGGGTGGCCTTCCAGGTCAGGTAGCCCTGGTCGAGCCAGATGTCCTTTTTGCCAAACCCGCCACCGAGGGCCTGAGTGGTCGACACCGGGTTGTTGTCGGAGCCGGTGCCGATGCGAATGCCGGCGGTCCAGTCCGGCGCCACCACCGCTTTCATGCCCAGCCGCGCCCGCAGGCGCATGCTGTTGGAGCGGTCCTCGCGGGTGTTGAGCAAGGGCGGCAGCCGGCTGTTGGTGTCCTTGTTGACGTCGTAAGGGCCCGAGTCGTTGAGCTTGGCGTAGTCGACAATCTCATTGCTGTTGTTGCCGGAGAAGTAGCGCGATTCGTCCCGCAGGCGGATATCGCCATCGAAGCTGATGCGCGAGACCCAATCGGGAAAGGTATTGGGCTGGGCCCAGTTTTCCTGTTTGGCGGTGGCCATGACTTCGGCCTTGACCTGATCGCGAATCTGATCGCGTACCGCGGCCGGCACGTACTGCACCCGCACATCCCCCGGGGCCGTCGCCGGACCTGCCGCAACCGCCGTGGCGGTGCTGGCCTGGTGGGCTTGCTGGGCTTCCTTTTCGGCCTGGGCGATAAGACCGTCGGCCTGTTCCTGCTTGAGCACACCCTGCTGCACCAGCAGGCGGATCAGGTTGATCGTGGCGTTTTCCGAGGGCGCGGCAGGCGCTGCCGTCGCCTGGCCGACCAGGGTCGCAATGACCATGCCGACCGCCAGGGTCAATCGATTCACATGGGAAATCATCTGCACACAACTCCTGTAGAGAACTGCAAAAAAGGGTTCGATCAATCCGGTCGCCGACCCTTGAGGGACAGGCGTACCGGCAGGGTCAGAGAGGCCGGTGTCCGTTCTTTCAGGCGTGGCGTGGCCCGCAGTGCGGCCACTACCTGGGTGTCGGTGTCGGCATCGCCGCTGGATTTGGCCAGCTCCACGCGCGTCACCTCGCCGTCCGCGCTCAGCCACAGGTCGGCCTGCACCGCGTAGGCCTTCTTGCGCAACTCCGGGTCTTCACGCAGCAGGCGCTGGAACACTCCCGCCAGGTATTGCTTGAACGTACCGGTGCCAAGGCCACCGCCACCGGAACCTGCCATGCCGCCGCCTTTGCCCGCGCCGATGTTGAAACCGTCGGTGCCGGACTGGGCATCGCCGTCGATCTGCATCGGGTTGGCCAGGTCGTCAGCCGGAGACGGTGGGGCCTCTTGCTCGGGCTTGACCTCCTCGGGGGCAGGCGTGGGTTCCGGTTCGGGGATCTTCTCTTCCACCTTGGGCTCGGGCTCCCTGGGCTTTTCCGGTGGCGGTGGTGGCGGCGGTGGCAACGGGATAATCATCGGCACCTTGGGCGCCTCGCGGCGCACACCGCTCATGTCATTGGCCCATTGCCAGAGAAACCAGGCGGCCACGGCCCCCAGCAGCAGGCCTGCGCCCCACTTCAGCAGGCGCAACAGCGGCGTGTTCTTCACCGGTGCAGGCGGGATCGGCATCTGTGCAGTCATCACTCAGCCCTGGCTCGGTTTGCCGGTGACCAGCCCGACCTGCGACAGCTCCAGACGCCGCAGCAAGTCGAGCACCTCGATCACCTTCTGGTACTGCACCATCGCGTCGCCGCGCACGATGACCGGGAAGTCCGGGTTCTGCGCTTTTTCGATACGCAAGCGCTCTTCCAGCTCACCGAGGGTCACCGGGTAGGCATCGAGGAACACCTGGCCGCCGTCATTCACCGAAATGGCCTTGGTTTTGGCCTCGGACAACGACACCGAGGCGCTGGCCTTGGGCAGGTGGATCTGAATGCCCGAGACCTGGGCGGTGGCGGTGAGGATGAACATCACCAGCACCACCATCAGCACATCCACCAGGGGCGTAATGTTGATGCTGTCGACGGCGACATCATCGTCATCGTCGTGGGAAGCATTCACGGAAGCCATGCTGATTCTCCTCAGGCCGGAACGGTGACATGATGGCTGCGCTGATGCGCTGCTTCACTGGACTGGCTCTCGCCGTGCATCTCCGCCAGGCGGGTGATGAACTCGTCCACGAACACACGCATGTCGGCACTGACTTCCTTGTTGCGGGTAATCAGGCGGTTGTAGCCAAACAGCGCGGGGATTGCGACGAACAGCCCCATGGCCGTGGCCAGCAAGGCCGCCGCCATGCCTGGGGCGATGGCGTTGATGTTCACGTCACCGGCCATGGCCGTGCCGAGGAACACCACCATGATCCCCAACACCGTCCCGAGCAGGCCGATGTAAGGCCCGCCGGCAATCGCGTTGGACAGGGTTGAGAGTTTGGAACTCAGTTGCTGGTTCTCACGGGTGCGCACACCGTCCATGGAACAGCGGATGGCTTCGATGGTGGCCGCCGAGACCGACGAGGTGTCAGCGCCCTGGGCGCGACGGGTACGGATCTCCTTGACCGCCACCAGGTACAGGCGCCACAGCGAAGAATGGTGCAGGCGTTGCGCCAATGGCTGGTCGTCGGCGAACATTTCCAGGCGTGTACCGATCTGCGCGAACTGCTCGCGAAACAGCTCGTTGGCACGGCTGACCTGGCCGACCATGCGGTTCTTGCGGTACATGATGATCCACGACTGAAACATCATCGCCACCAGCACCAGGATGATCACCCAGGCGTCCACCGGCACGGCCTTGAGCAAGAAACCCAGGCTGCCGAAGCCGAAACCTGACTGTTCTTCATCGACGCCATAGACCACCAGTTTCGACTCGGCGCCCTGGGCGCTGGCATCGGCCAGCAACAGGCTGGCCGGACGCGCGACCTTGGACAGGCGTAGCTCATCCATGGCGCCGGTGAACGGCAAGTAAGGGCTCGCAGGTGCACCGGCTACCGCTGGCAGGTCGGCGCCAATCGCCATTTGTGAGTTGAACGCCGGTATCGCCGCCGCGAGGCTCGCGGTTTCACGGCCATTGACGTAGAGCGTGACTTTTTCGCCCTCGACGGTGAACGCCAGGTGCTGCCATTGCCCGGGATTCAATGGCTGGGTCGAGACCGCCCGCTGACCGTCGACTTCCACAAACGGCATGCCCTCGTTCAAGCCCAGCAACAGACTCTGGGTGCCTTCGCGGCGAACCAGCACCATTTGCTCGCCACTGGCCTGGTCCAGGCGCAACCAGACGCTAAAGGTAAAGGCCCCGCCGGCGTTGTGTTGCAACGATGGGCTGGCCGGTAACAGCAACGGTTGGCCGCTGAACTGCAACGCACGGCCGATCACCCCGTCGATACTGGCGCCGGTGGCGTTCAGCGCGGTATTGCCATAGGCCGTGGTGTCCCGTGGCGGCATGCCGTTGGTACCGTCGAAATGGTAGAGCGCGGTGTAGTTCGGGTCGAAGGTCAACTGGCCGTTGGCCGTGGCCGTCGCCTTCTGGTTGCCGTAGTACATCCACAGATCCTGGCGCTGGGCGCCTTCCACCTTGGGCACATCGACCCAGATCAATGCCATGCCCATCAATGGGTCAAAACTTTCGATCTGGTGGTTGAGCACGGTCTTGTCATCGGCACTGACAAAGCGCAGGTCGGAACCGTCGTCCTTGACCCCATCGAAGGTGAAGTTACCCGTGTGCAGACGCACCAGCAGCGCGGTACGGCCCAGTGCCTGGCTGATCGCCGCACCTTGGGCGGTGGTGTCCACCGAGATCTGTTTGCGGTAGTGCCAATCGTCCTGCCACCAGGCATGGGCGGTGGCCGGGAGTGCGAAACCCAGGCAGATCAACAGGCTCAGAAATAGGCGTTGCATGTGAAGGGATCTCCGTCAAAAGGGTCAGAAAGTCGCCTGCACACTGAAGTGCAGTCGCGAGTCCTGTTTCTGGGTGTTCGGTCCATTGAGCAGTGGGTAGCCCCAGTCCAGGCTGCCGGATAACCACTTGCTCAAACTGGCGCGGGTGCCCAGGCCGACACTGGCCAGGCTGTATTCGTCTTCCTGCTCGGGCAGTGGGTCGTGCAGGCGCAGGCGTGAACCTTCGGCGAACGCATAGAAGCGCCACTCCTGCACATAACTGCCGAGGAATTTGGCCAGGGAGGGCGTGCGCAGCTCCTGGGACAACAGAAAGCCTTCGTCCCCGGTGCGCTCGGCGGCGAGGTAGCCGCGTATCGAGGTGGCGCCACCGGCGGAATACTGTTCGTTGGAAACCAGCGGCCCGGACGCCAGCTGAAAACCGGCCTTGGATGCCGACTGCCAGTCATTGGCGAAGGTGTAGGTGTAATTCAGGTCGCCCTTGAGCACGGCAAAACTGGCACTGGCCTGGTCGCGTTTGTATTGGAACTCCTTGTCGTCGCTGCCGTAGCCGAAAAAGCGGCGGGTGCCGACCACCAGGTTCAGACCCAACCCCAACTGCGAGTGTTCGTTGTAGCGATAGCCGTTGTAGCCAAAGGTCATGGGCGCGTACTTGAGCGGGATCTGATCGCTGCTGCCACCGAAACGCATCTGCTCGTCGAAGTCCTTGAAGTCCACACCCACCGACAGCGAGTTGGCCCAGTTGGCGCTGGCCGGCAGGTTATAAATGGCCGACACGCCATAGGAATGGCCCTTGCCCAACACGTTACTGCCGCCGATCGTGGCGATATTGCTGTCGGACTGATAACCGGAGAATTGCAAGGTCCAGCGCTCGTTCAATGGCGCACTGTAGGAGCCCGACCAGACCTTGGCATTGGAACTGTCCTGGGGCGCAGTGAAGTAGGTCAGGGAAATGCTGTGGCCCAGTTGCCAGAGGTTGTCATAACCCAAGGTGGCAACGCTGCGCAGCTTCTCGGTGTCGGCGCTGTAGTCGTTATTCAGGCCGATGCTGGCGTGCCAGGGATTCTGGTCTTCCACTTGCAGGTCAACATCCATGGTGCCCGGACGCTGGCCTTCGCGAACCAACGGCGTGACCTGGCGCCCAGCCCCCCGATTGAGACCGGCCAGTTGGGTTTGCACGCTGGCAAAATCCGGTACCGCGCCCTCCTTCAGCGCCGGTACTTCGTCGCGAATGTCTACCGGCGAATAATGTTTGGCACCCACCACCCGTACCCGGCCGATCTTGGTTTCGCTGACTTGCAGGTAGACGATGCCGTCATCGACCTTCTGCTCCGGCAACTCGACAAACACCGACTGGTAGCCGCGCTCCTGGTAGATCTTCTGCAAGGCATCACGGGCGCCTTCGATATCCCCCAGGGACTTTTGCGGTCCCAGAAACGGATACACCGCCTCCTCGATGGCCCGCGCATCGAGCACGGTATTACCGCGCACGAAGTACTCATTTACATCCACCAAACGCGCGGGGGCCTCAGGCTGAGCGCCCTCCTCGTCAGCTTGCACCGGCTGCGCCAGCGCCCCCAGCGCCCACCAGCACAGCGCCAGGCAACGCCCGGTGCCGAGCGGCCACGTTGACTTGAACAGATGCTCCACACCGCCCCCTGAAATGCTCGAAATACCCGGATGCCCGGAACTGGCCGTCGCTGTTTGCACAGCGTTTGGCCGACTCAATTGCTGGTGGTCGAGGTAGCGCCGTGACGCGCCAGCCAGGTGTGCAGCAGGGCGAAGTTCAGCGAGAACTCCGGCATGTGCAGCAAGGCGCCGCAGAACACTTCACCGATGATTTTCTGGATCAGCTGTACCGCGCGTGGGTCGTCCAGCAGCGTGGCGATGTCACGCCGCAAGGTGGTAGCGCTCCAGACTTTCTGACTCAGATCCAGGCCGACGAACCAGCGGAACAGCAGGTTGTAATTGAGCTGCTCGTGCAGTTGCTGCTCGCTGGGCACTGAATAGAGCAGTTGCAGCAAGAGAACCTGCAGCACCGTGCGCGGCGCGATCACCAGGCCGGGCTCCACGTTGAGGGCCTGGAGCAGGTCGCGGTGTTGGTCGAACACGTCGTCGATCTGCGGGCGCAGCAGCACCAGCGAATGGCCCGCGGGGATGTAGCTGGAGACTTCTTTCAAGGCGCCTTGCCAGTCGTCCTGGGAGACGATCCAGACCCAGGGCGCGCCGTAGCGATAGACCGAGACCGGTTTTTTGCGGGCGGCTTCGACGATCTTTGACAGGCGCTGATCCAGCTCCTGCATACCCACTTTCGAGTAGCGTTCCATAGTGCCCATTTGCTCCACTCCTGGCATCTTGTCACTGGCCGGAAAGTTGCCTTGCGGCCTCCTCAAGCGCGTTACATAGGCAAGACGGGAGTGGCTGGGGGCTACCGAACTTTTGTCATAAAAGCTTCATTCGGGTGGGGCGGGTTGGTTGGTGTACATATCCGTTGCTGCGGTCACGGCTACGTATGGTTCCGCTCTTACAGCGGGTCACTTTTGGAAAAGAGCCCGGAATGCCGGCCCAGCCAAAAGTAACCAAAAGGGCTCTTGCCCCACCACTCGGCACCTCGCCTAGGCTCGGCATGCCCTCACTTCGGCATTGCTCCGTGGGCCGCCGCAATGGGCCATCCCTGGCCCAGTGCGGCTAAACCGGCGTCCTGCCGGTTTACCCACGGAGCAATGCCTACGTTCAGCCAGCGTGGTTTAACGGGGCGCCTAAGATCAAAAACAGAGCGAGGCGGCCTAGTAGCCGACCTAGTATCTGAAGCGTATGCGTTTCCTCCTCACACCTTCGCGTAGCAGCTGTCGAGCGCCAGCGAGGCTGCGTGCTCTTGATCTGCTTTTGATCTTGATCTTGATCTGAGGCGCCCCGTTAAACCACGCTGGCCGAACGCAGGTATTACGCAGTGGGCATCCCGGCATGGATGCCGGGATAGCCGCGTTGGGCCATGGATGGCCCGTCGCGGCGGCCCACGGAGTAATGCCGGAGTGAGGGCACACCGAGCCTAGGCGAGGTGCCGAGTGGTGGGGCAAGAGCGTTTTGCTTACTTTTGACTGGGCCGGCATTCCGGCTGTTCAAAAGTGAGCCGCTGTAAGAGCGGAACCATACTCAGCCGTCACCGAAAAAACGGATATGTACCCCCGGCCAGCCCTCTCCCCCCCCCACAAAAAAATGGGCGATCACCGATCGCCCCAAATACAACGAGAGGTCCCTGAAAACCCTACAAACTAATCTGCCGCCGCTCCTCATCCGTCAACTGCGCCCGCGCCTGGTCACTCAGTGGCCCAGCCCCAAGCACCTGCACCGGACTGTCCGGGTTATAAACCGGCGACGTCGAAGCCGAATCCGGCCTCCGTTGCACCGGCTCCGTCCCAAACCCCAACACCTCAACCGTGACAATCGACGCCCTGCCCTGGCGCGCCGCCGCCTGTTGATTACGCGCCGCATCCTCCGCCGCCTGGGACGCTGCCGCCCCCGCCGCACTGGCCGACGTCATCGCCCCGGTGTTCACCGCCGCCGACACCGGCACCCCGGACGACTTGCCCTGGGTCTGGATATTCGCCGCGTTCACCACCCGTAACGCCGCAATGTTGATGTTGCCCGACACCCGAATCCCCGCCTCGCCCGCATCGATGGTGCCCAACGGCGCGATCAGGTCGATATCCCCCGCCGGTACTTCCGGAATCGGGTTAAGTGTCGCAATCCCCGCACCGGTACTCGGCACCGACGGCGACAGGCTGACGTTGCCCCAGTTGTCATAGATCCGCCGAGGCGGCGTATACACCACGGTGGTCTTGGATCCCCGGCCGGCGTTGATATCGCCCTCGGCCGACCAACCCATGATCGACCCGCCAAAGGTGGTCATGATCCGGCTCTGGCCCAGCAGAATGCTGCCCATGGAATACAGCTGGATATCGCCGACGCCCTGGGTGATCACCCCCGCCGTCGACGGTGGTGCGGCGCCCTCGATGCCGAAGACCTGGCCGCCACCCGGTGTGAGCATCTGAATCGAACCACCGAAATCGGTGTGTACACCCGAGCCGCCAAACAGTGTGATATCGCCTTTGTAGGTGATCGGGTTGCCGGCCACGTCCTTGTCCGGGAATAACCCGGCGATCGCCGCCCGGCCACGCACATAACTGCCTTGGCGTACGCCGCCGTCCTGGTTGTACTCACGGCCGGCAGCCTTGAGTTCAGCGAAGTAAACATCACGGGCAAACACCCGTTGTTGCTCGGCCGGCAGTGCCGCGTAATAGGCACGGGCCTGGTCGGTGTCGCCGATAAAACCGAAGCGCTCGGCCAGCCAGGTGGCCAGTTCTTTCTCGTAGGTCTTGGCAACCTTGGCGCCCTGGATCGACACCGGCTCGCCGCTTGAGAGCTGATTGGCCCGGTCGAGGTAGGCCTCGACAAAACGGCGGTAGTCGGGGCCATTGGGGCCGGCGCCCGCTTGCATGACGATGCTCGCGCCGGGGCGGTTATCGCCGGGGACGACAGGCCCGAGGCTCGTGATGCTGACTTCGCCGCCACTGGAGACCGGGCGCCCAGACATCAGGATATTGCCGCCAGCCGTCACCTCCAATCCACCAGGCCCGGCGACCTGGAAGTTGCTGTAGAGGATGTCGCGCCCAGCAGACACGATGGAGATGTCATTCGGGTTGTAGTGGATGAACAGGTTGCCCTTGGATTGGGCATTTTCGGGGCTGCTGACCAGGTCAAAACGGCTGCCGCTGCTGACAATATCTCGCCCGGCCTTCATCCAGACCGGCCCACCACCCTCGTACCAGGTCTGCCCCGAATGCAGGTTATCGGGGTTAGAACCAAAGGTGATAATTCGGCCACTGCTGACCCCCAGCAAGTCCCCGGTCAAGGCATAGAAACGTGCCGGCTCGGAAGAGGCGCTGTAGGCCGCCGACGCGCTGCCGGAGCCAAAGGCAAACAACGGCAGCGGGCTATTGGTCTTCACAGGGTTGCCGTTGGCCGACAGGTTGCTGCCATCGATGACCGGCGTGCCGCCAAGGTTGCCGACAAACGCCGGACGCCAAGGGGTCGCCATGACGCTCGGATCGGCTGCCGAAGGGGTGACAAACATCCCGGCGGCATAGATCGAGTCGTGCGCCAGGAACTGCAACTGGCCGTGGGTGCCCGGCGCGAGCAAGAGCGGGGAGCGGTAAGCCAAGTCAGACTGGGCGGAAGCGGAGGCTTTGCCGTAATAAAAACTGCCGCTGGCAGCCGTCGCACGAAGAGTCGACGGATAGACGATTGCTAGGTCAGAGGTCGCCTGGGCGGTATTTGGGGTCAAATTCCCCCCCGCTGAAAACAGGTCGATGGCCGTGCGGTCGGTCCACAGCGAAAACCAACTGGTACCGGCGCCGTATTGCAGGTCATTTTGCCCTGCGCTGCCGCGAGTAAACGCTGAGCTGTTTTGCAGCACCACACGGCCTGGATCGACCACATCCTGCAGTACCAGATCGCCCAGTGTCGCCAGGCTGAAAGTGGCATCGCCCGGAACCAGGGTCATGCCGCCCGCCGCCATGCCACGGGTGGCCTGCAGCGGATCGAACGCCCGGGTTTCACCCGTGCTGTGGTCGGTGGCCACGCTGCCATAGTGCAGGTCGATCTGGCCCATGGCACCACTGCTCAACCGTGCATTGCCGCGCACATCCACCAGCATGCCGTTCTGCCGGCCGGTCGTCAGATCGCTGGCCGCATTCAAGGCGCCACCAATATTCACCCGCAGGTCGCCACCGCCGGTCAGTTGCAGGCTGCCGTCACTGGCAACCCGACCGGTGCTGCCGACGGCCAGCACCAGGCCCTGGCTACGCGGGTTGACGCTGGAACTCAGTGTGCTGCCTAGCATGCTGCGTAACAGCCCCGCGTCACCGCCCACCTGAACATCCAGGTCGCCCCCACCCAACGTGCCAAACCCGGTAAACCCAACCAGTTGATCCACCCGCTGGTCAGCCATGGCCGTCGAGGTGTAGCTGCCGAAATTGATCCACCAGGCCGTCGGCTGCACTTGCCCGCCCGTATTCACATTGCCGCTGCCCTGGCGCCATAGCCAATTACCCACATCCGCCGAATCATTGCCACTGTCCACTGGGTTGGGGCGCCCGACGCCACTCCCCGAGCTGGGCGCGACGATGTTCCCCGTCAGACTGCCACCCACCTTCAGGAACAGGTTGCCACCCGCCTCCGGGTACCAGGCACGGTACAGGCTCTCGGTCCCACCATTGACGAAGCGTTCGTAGTAACCGGCCGGATCGTTCAGCACCGTCTTGCCAGGCCCCAACGCCTTGGGCTGGTTGTAGGGATCACCGGCCTGGGTGGCGGTGGAAGACGTGCCGGCGGTGTAGACCCCGTACAGCGAATCCATGCTCAAGTTGCCGGCGCTCAACAATTGCAGGTCGCCGGTGCCGGTACGGATGACGCTGAAGCGCGTGCTCGAGGGCGTTGCCTCGTACGTCGTCTCGCTCTGGGCCAGGCAGAAAGAAGGGGTTTGTTCACACAGCGCCTCGACGGTGGGGATCGTCGGTTCGCCCAGGTCTTCAATGAATTTCTGATCAATCACCGCCCCGACCTGGACGATGATGCCGTTCCCAGCGAGTTCGTCCGCCGCACTTTGGGTCCAGACATACGTGACCTTGATCGCACAGAACTCGGGTGTGTCGGCACAGAAGCTTTCAATCGTGCCGCCGCCCAACTCATCGAGTATGGCCTGGGAGATCGGCTCGCCCACCTTGACCTCCACACCCAGGCTGGCAAGGACTTCCACCGATGCGGCAGTCCAGGTCTGCACGCCTTTGGCCGGCAGTTTATTGGCATACATGCCGTAGTGACTGTCCGCAAGGTGCAGGTCGCCACTGCTTGGGTGCGCCTGCAAAATACCGCTGTCCGCCGCGTCAGTGTCGGCCCCGGCCACCAGTCGCAGTGACCAGGATTGCGAACCTTCAGCCAGCATCGGCGAGATGGCCCAGAGCTTGCCCTGGCGGCCCGCCACTTCCGGACGCAACTGCACTGAACTCACGCCGTCCAGCAGCTTGACGTTGGTGCCGGATGGAATCAGTGCACCTTGCGCCAGCGGTATATTGCCGTTGAGGGTGACGACATTGCGGGCGGCACTTGAGGCGGCAAACAGCGACGGCAGTGGTACGCCCTTGGGCCATGTCATGGCCTTGAGTGCAGTGCCTTGAGTCAACAGGCTGCCCGCTTCAAGTTGCGAGCCAGCCGCCAGTGTCTGCGCCTGGGCCAGCAAGGTACCGGCCGCCAGCAGTACATTGCCGGAGGCATCCAGTACCGCCGCCGCCAGCACCGTACCGGATGGCAACAACAGGTCCTGAGCCAGGGTGGCGCGTACCGGCAAGCGGGTACCGGCCGCCACGGTCATACCCTTGATCGGCAGGTCATAGTTCAACACCGTGCCCGCTGGAAAGGCCGTGCCGTCGGCGAGTGTCACGCCATTGCCCGGCACCACGACAGTGCCGCCGGTAAAGTCGATACCCGGTAACAGCACCCAACCTTTGTCATCCACGGTTTCAGGCGGCGGAGCGAAACCATCGTTGATGCTGCCGTAGATATTCAGGTCACCACCGGCGCGTAAGGTCAGGCTGCCGGACTCCCCCGAACCATAGACCGAAGTTTTCTGGCTGTGGGGATTGAGGCTCGCATAGCGATAGCCGGACAGGTCGACATCGCCCTGCACCACCAGGTCACCGTCCGGGGTCTTGCTGACGATTTCTACCCCGGGCCGCAGGTGGAATACATCGGCATAGGCGGCGTTATTCAAACCGGCAAGCTTGTTCTGCAGCAGGTCGCTGTTAAGCAGCGCGGCGTTGATAAATCCGGTGCTCAACGCATGTTTAGTGTCCAGGTAGGCTTGATCGATAACCTGATACGGTCGGCCACTGGCCGTGGGCGTGGTTTTTACCGGCGCATCGTCATAGCGTGCCATGCCGTTGAGCGTGATCGAGCGTGCGCCCTGGATATCCAGGCGGCCACGGGCATTGATGGCGATGTCATTGCTGGTGCCATCGGGGTTGATCAGGCGTGGCGCGTTCAACTCCAGGCTGCCGCGATTGAGGCCGTCGTTGCCTGCTGTGGCTTGCGTGCCATGGCGCAAGTCGATGCGTACGCCATCGGCCAACGTCAGTACACCGCTGCCGGAACCCAGGACCACCATGGCCCGGTTCGGCGAATCGATGATCTTGCCGTAACTGTCGACCCGCAGTTTGCTGCCGTGGGCATCCAGCACGGCACCGCCGCCCAGGATCAGGCCATTGTTGCCCGCCAGGTTAATGCTGCCGACCCGTTCGCCACTGGCGTCCAGCAACCCGTTGACGCGCAAACTGCCGTTGTCCAGCGAAACGCTGATTGCGCCGGCCTTGAGGCCGTTGCCGATGGTCAGGTCGCCCTGCTTGAGCTGGAAGCTGCGCGCGCCGAATACCTGGCCGTCGTTCAAGCGTTGATTGAGGGAGGCGAACTGTTGGTCCAGGGAACCGCTGCCCGCCAGGCGCTGCGCCTGGATCTCCACGGTGCCGGCCTGATACGGCATCAAGGTGCCGCCGGCATCGTAATAACCACTGCTGCTGCCAAGGATCTTGCCTTGCAGGTCGACGATCCCACCCGCCGTATCCAATGCCACCGCCCGCAACTTGCCGGCCTGATTGTGTTTGGCGGACAGGTCGATGGTCGAGCCCGCCGCCTGGAGGATGTTGCCGCTACGGCTATCGAGCAGCACGTTGCCACCCCAGCCGTACTGGGTCACATCGTTGAACGCGATGGCACGGCCAGCGACGTCGATCAGCGCCCCATCCGTCAGCACCACATCGCCACGGGCCCCGAGGCTGACCTTGCCGCTGGGCAGCACCACCGCACTGGCCAGGCGAATGCTGTCGCCTTGCAGGGACAACTCGGCGCCTTGGCCGTTGACCGTGCCACGGCTACCAGCCGAGACCGCTACGTCAATGGCGCCGCCTGCGGTAATGCGGTTCACCGAGCCCCCTTCACCGGTCATCAGCGGCGTGAGGATGTTGAGGTTGCCACCGCTGTACTGGAAGCCCTTGAGCGGGTCATAAGCGCCCTGGCTCTGATAGACCGACAAGCTGCCTTTGTGGTCGGCGGTGATGCGCTCGCTGGCGTTGAGGTTGACGTTGGAAAAGCCCAGGGCGAGGCGGTCGAATGTGCTGGTGGTGCTCGGCTGGGCAAAGGTGCCGTAGCCGAACTCGATGCGCTCGGCGTTGATATTCAGCCGCCCGCTGCCGGTACCGGCACCGCCGGCCACCACGGCGCCTGGCGGCGTTTGCGCGCCCAGCCAGATCAAGTTGGCCGTATGCAGGGTGGCCACATCATCGGCGGCGCCCGAGCCATAAATCGCGGGTGTGGAGAGCATCAGGTTGCTCAGCAACGACTTGCCGGTCAGCGGGTCGTAAGTGTCGAGCGCGGCGCTGCCGTAAAAGTTGAAACTGTCCCGGGCCGAGAGTTGCAGGGTCTCCAGGGCCGGCGCACCAAACTGAGTGTCACCGCGCAACAGGCGATCGAGTAATGGCTGGGTAAGGGTCATACCAGCCGGCAGGCGATTGCTGGCCGCCGCAGCCGCCAAAGCTTCGGGGCTGCCGAGGTTAATGGTGCTCAACCCCAGGTTGAAGTGACGGGTGCCATAACGCACCTGGTCCCCCAACTCGAAGGTCTTGTCCGTCATCGCCACGATACTGCCTTCGGAATACAACGCGGTTTCCCCGCTGCACGGGGCACTGTTGCACACACCGACCTTGATCCCACCACTGACCTGCCCGCCCGGTTGAATCTGGCTAATGACATTGAGCGAGCCATTGGACACCGCCAGCATGTTGCTGACCTGGTAGATAAAACCGTCGCGGGCGTCGTAGCTGGCCTTGCCGCGATCCATGCTGTTGATCGACGCGCCCTGTTCGAGGGTGATCGCGCCGGTGTTGCTCATCAAGAACACTTCCGGGGCGGCAAGGGTGGCGCCTTCACGCAAGATGATCGCGTTATTGGCACCGTTGCTGCCCTCGGCCAAGGTGATGTAGTTGCCACCCTGCCCGTATCGCACCAGCGTCAGGCCACCGACCATCAAGCGCGAGGCCCCCAGTGCATTGAGGCTGTCGTCATTGAGGGTAATCCCGCCGAACCCTTGGGTGGCGGATTGGCCTGCGCCGACCACTTCGATGCCGTTCCAGCCCGGGTTGAGCACCGCCACCGTGCCGCCGTAGCCGCCGGCAGCGGCGTCGAAACGGCCGATCCCCTGGAATGAGAACGCGTGTTCGCCATCCCCTGCCCGTAGCGCCAGCTTCAAGGTCTTGGCATCCACTGGCAGCAGCGGACGCGGCACCCCGAGCTTGGCGGCATCGGCGACGGCGAACTGCGCGTAACCGGTTTCGTTGTATTGCGAATAACGGCGCAAGGTATCGGCCGACGTCAGGATCAATTGGCTCGCCACGCGGTTGTTGATCGCAGTGTTGGCAATCGACAAATGCCCGGCCGTGGCCCAGGAACCATTGCGCATCCGTTGCGTCGAGGTGTCGCCCCCCAGTCCCGCCAGGCCGTTGATCTCTACGCGAAACGCCCCGGGCATCAGTGCGTAGGTGGAAGGCATCAAGGTATAGGTACCCGCCGGCAGCCCAGGTACACCGGCCCCGATGGTGACTTGTTGGCCGATCAGCGGCGCCACCGCGCCACCCTCCGCCGCCACGGGTGCGACGGCGGGCTGGACCCCAGGCACGATCGCGTAAACCGGGTTGGTCGCAAGGCCTGGCAAGACAAAACCACCCTGGACGCCGAACTGCACCAGCGGGTTATAACGCGCATCCGTGGAACCGCCGCGCCCGGAGACAAACCCCGCCCCCAGCAACTCACCACCACCGGAGAGGTCCAGCGTGGCCTCGGGCAATACCGCCACCGACTTGCCCCCCAGGATCACCCCGACACTGAGGTCACTGTTGGGGTTGACGATCGCGCCCTGCCCGAGAAAAGTCACCGTCTTGCCGTTGTATTGATAGACCTGGTTATCGACCGTGCCGCCGTAAGGCAGGACCAGGCCCTTGCCACTCACCGACGTCACGCTGCCGGGCAGCAACTCGACCCGGTTGCTGCCCATACCGCCAATATTGATCAGCCCGAGCGGAGCTCGGACCACACCGCCCTGGCGGACAGTTGCGGCACCCAATTGCAAGCGACCAAACGCTGAATACGGCACCGCCACGTCCGTCGCGCCGGTACGGCCGATAGTCAATGTGCGCGAGGGGTCGAACCTGATGTCGGTGCTGCTGAATTCGCTCAGGTAGCCGGCGAGCACCCGCGCGCCGACTTCGGTGCCGGGGTACAACTGCGCCGCCCGCAAGGTCATGTCGCCCTGGGTCAGCAGCTGTGTGGAGATGTCCTGGGCCACAGGGACGCCTTCAGCACCGGCCAGAAAGCGCAAGTCACCCTGGCTGGTCAGTTGCACCTGGTCAAAACCACGGCGCTCGACACTCACCAGACTGTTGTCAGCCTGGCGCACGTTGCCCTTGCTGCCGAATACCACGCTGCCCCGCACATCCAGCAGATTGCCAGTGGCATTGAAATGCGCACTGGTTGCCCGCTGGGACGGTAGCCCGGTAGACAGCGCACGCACGTACCCTTCCCGGGCATCCACGGGTGAGAGCATGCCGGCCAACAACAGGTACGGCGCCGACAGATTGACCTGGGAGGTGCCCGCCACGTTATCACCCAGGCTCAAGGCGCCGCTGTACAGGCGCAGGCTCTGGCCCATGTTCAACGCAACGTCGCCGTCGAAACTCAACAGGCCACGGCTCAGCAGTGCCAGGTTATCGAACCCGCCCGCCGTGACCTGATCCACGCCCAAACGCGCGTGGCCATATTCCAGGCTATCGGCCTCGGTCGTGCCCACCTCGTGGGTTTGGCTGAGCACCAGTTCACGGGCTTTCAGCACCCGGTCGGTCACCGCACGCGTCAAGTAATTGGGGCTCTCCAGCGCGACCGCCAAGGTACCGCCTGCGGCGGTGGCGCCACCGGCCTGGGCGACAAAACTGCCGTCCAGGTACAGGCTATTGTTGGAGGCCAGGCTGATGCTGCCGCCGTTGCTCGCCACCTGCACCGCGCCCTGCCCCGGGATATTCAACAAAGCTTGAGTACCCGAGGCTTCCAGCCGCGCGCCTTCACGCACCACCACAAACACATCGCTGGCCTTGGCAATGCCGGTGGCCAAGTCGATATCGCCGCCCACGGTGATCTTGCCGCCATCACGTACCAGGCCGTAAGTGCGCCCACGGTTATCGACAGCGGTCGCGGCTCGGGCCGAGACGTCAATCCGTGCGTGTTCGCCCACCTGGATGGCGCGACCATGGCCGATGGCATTCGCTTGTTCCAGCGCCTGTGGCGGCATGGTCAGGCCGCCAAGGTTGACACTCCCGCCCCAGGCATTGAGCGTCCCATCCAAGGTCAGTTGGCCGACGCTGCGCAGGTTGATTGCCTGGCCTGGATCAACATTGATTACCGCGCCCTGGCCCACTGTCAGTGCGGTGGTCGCCAATTGCGCGGCGGTGGTTTCCTGATGACCCGCGGTCAGCGTCAACCCGGCGCCGCGGCGCTGGGTCAGCACGCCCTTGACTGCATCCTGCTGATACAACTCGGGGGTCCAGCGTTCCATGACGCTGGCCAGCTCGCTACCGCTCGGGGCGGTGGTTGCCTGTTCACCCAAACGGTAAGCCGGCAGGCTGACATCCACCTGGGCGCCGTCGGCGACGATCAGCCCTTCATTGCCGGTGATGTCATAGGCCGAAAAACCCTTGTTGAAAAAGTCTGCGCCCAGTTGCAGGGTGTCAGCATCCGGCGTGCTGGCGCTCTTGCCGATCAGCACCTTGCGCGCCTGCAAGGCCAGGGTGCCGCCGCCGTTGACGCCATAGCCACGAATCTCGCCGCCCAGCTCAAGCGCACCAAACGCCCCCAAGGTCACACTGCCGCCCTTGCCGCCGCTGACCTTGCCATCCAGTCCGATGGTTGCCCCCGATGACGTATCCACCAGGCTCCCGGACGCCAGTTTCACGTCACCGGTACTGCGCAGCGACACCTTGCCACCGTTGGCATAAGCCACGCCCTCGGTAACCGAGGGCTCCAGCGTGAGATTGTTCCAGCGTCCGGAGGCATCCAGCTTGACCCCGGCAGCCACGTCGACTCGCCCCTGGCCCGCCAGGATCACATCACCGACGACATTGTTGCTGTTGAGGTTGACCTGATTGAGCACGTTCCCGGCATTGATGCTGCCACCCTTGGCGGTCAGGTTGGCATTGAGCGTGACCTGTGGCCCGAACAAGGTGATATCCCCCCCGTCGGCCACCTTGAGCGCACCCTTGACCTCAATCTGCTGCCGGGCGCCGACCTTGATCGCCCCCAACCCGAAGCCGTTGAGCTGGTCGCTGTCGAGCACCAACTTGCCCTGGCGCGCAGCCGGCAGTGCAGCGGTCAGGTCCAGGCCTTCGGCGATTTTTTGCGTGTTGCTGTCGATCAGGACCTGATCCATGGCCGGTGTCAGGGTGTAACGCAAGGTGCCGGTGCTTTTGTTGAAGATCGGCGTGTACTGACCAATGATCAACTGCGCCCGTTGGGCCATGGCCTTCTGTGATTGCTGATAACCGTCGAGGTTGATATTCGGCGCCTGGACCTGGCGATCGCCCTGGAACACATCGCTGATCAACTGGCCTTCCAGGACAGCGTTCGAGGTGCCAACCACCAACTTGCCAGCGTCACGGCCTACGATGTAACCGGCCTCGTATCGACGTTGCGAAGCGATCAATGGGTTGTAGTAGAGATCGGTGCGCCCCCAGCGTGCACTGGTGTCTTCAAACCCTTTGTAGAAGCCGGTGTAGAGGATGTCCCCCGGCGCTTTCGACAGTTCATAGAGGCGTCCATCCGGCCCCTTGAGCCAGCTTTGCTGAATATAGCCATCCTGCACATCCACGGTACCGCCCGACAGGTTAAGCTGCGCGCCGACCTGGGTCACCAGCTCCTTACCGGTAAAGGTCAGCGTGCCACCCTGGGCCATCCACTCGCCCACCGAATGGCCTTGGGTCCCAAGGTAGCCACCCACTTCCAACAGGCCACCGGCGGTGTACCAACGGTCCGTGGCGTAGCCATTGGTACCCGCCGGGACGAACACCAGGTCCCGCAAGTCGACCCAGACATCGTTGTTGATCAACTTGCCGCCTTCGCGGTTGACCGAGGCATCGCGCTGCTCATTGCCCTGGACGTTGATCTTGATGTTGTTGGATTCCATCGCCACCTTGACGCCGACGGCGCCGGACACATCGATCATCGCGCCGTCACGCACCAGGCTGCGCTGGCCAGCGGTGACCGCCACTTGACCACCGGTGGCCAGGGTGATCGAGCCTTTCTGGAAATCCACAGTGCCGCCGCTGACGATCTCCACCCGGGATTGATCGGTGCGATCGCTGACGCTGCTGAGGTTGTTGAATTGCCCGGTAATCAGGTTGACCGGCAAGCCGTCGAGCTTGACCAAGCCGTTATCCCGCTGGCTGTTGAGGGCCGTGCTGGCGCTGCTGTCCAGCAGGATCGCGGTAGTACCGCCCTGCCCCAGGGTCACACTGCCGGTTTTATCGGTGGCCGAGTTGAGCAAGTGAATGGTGCCACGCGTATCCACCGAGGTACTGGTCAACACGACGCCGTTCTGCTGCACCTGGTGCCCGGTGAGGGTGATGTCGCCCGTGGACGCCATGATCAGGCCGTTGTTGCTGACCTTGCCCGACGTGCTGCCAGCCTTGAGGCTGGCTGCCACTTCATTGCCACGGGTGGTGGAGCGGTCATTGCCCGCCGTGCCAACGCCCCGGCGGATATAGAAACTGTCACCGGCCGCCAGGGTGGCCTGGCCCTTGGCGGTGATGATCGTGCCGGCGTTTTCCACCTCCGAACCCAGCAGCAAAGCGTAGCCACCGGCGTCGGTGGCCGTGGCCGCGTTGTGGGTCTGGATCAGAGCACCGCGCTGCACCTCGACCTTGCCCGCCGCTTCGGTGAAGGTCGGCTGAGTACCGTTGGCATCCACATAAATCCCGCGCTGGGTGAACTGCTCATCGGTGATAGTCGCGGCAGCAGCCACCAGGTTGCGCACGTTGACCTGGCTGGTGCCACTGAAGACCACGCCGTTACGGTTCATTATCATCACCGTGCCCGCGCCCTTGATCTGGCCCTGGATTTCGCTGGGCCGGGCGTTGGGATCATTGACCCGGTTCAGCGCGGCCCAGTTCGACTGCTGCTGGAAGTCGACAGTGGTGTTGCGCCCGACGTTGAAAGTCTCCCAGTTGAGGATCGCCTTGTCGGCGGTCTGCTCAATGGTCACTGTAGTTTTGCCACTCGCCTGGTTCTGCACCGGTTTTTTGGCATTGGTCCAGCCCTGGGTCAGGCTGTTGTCCACCTGCAGCCCGCCCTTGCCGAGGCCGTCGGGGACGTTCGAGATCTGCCCCAACGCAGCCTGCCGACCCGCAGCCTGGGCCGCCTGCTGGGCAGCAATAGCGGCGACGCTGGTATTGAGGGTGCTCAAGGAGCGCTGCAACTGCTGGTTGACCCGGGTCTGCTGAGACAACGGTGGCGGCATCCCCGGCACCTGGGCACCAGGACGTGCGGCCGTCGCCGCCTGGGAGGCACCTTTGGCCGCGAACCAACCGGAACTGAACGCCGTGGCACCCTGGGCACTGCCCGCTACCAGCAACAAGGCGATGGCATGGGCCAGCGGCTTGAGGCGCAGGATCGTCTGGCCGCCAGGGCCTTGGGCATTCACATTTACCGTTGGTTTGCAGCGGACCATCTGGACTCATCCTTCTTTGTCATTGCCGAAGACGCGCGTCACGTATGGGAGTTAGGCCGTTGGCGAGGGGCGGGACTGAACTTCTGTCACGGAAAATTCATATGGACGCGCTGCACGCCGCGAGAACGTTGCGCAAAAAAAATCAGCAACGGCACAGGCCGTTGCTGATCAGGCATTGCGTATCAATGAAAGCAAGGGTTACAGCGGACGACCGATGGCGTTGCAGACGCTGGTGTTGCCGATGCTCAAGCCGTTGGTTGCAGTGACGAAGGTGTCACGAACGGCGGTTTTCCAGTTGGCTGGCAGTGGCACGAAGCGGTTGTTCTTGATGGCGTTGTCGTTGTTGGTCAATGTGCTCGAACCGTAGTGACGGCTGAAGAAAGCACGCACTTGCGAGGTTTGGGTCGCATCGGCGTAGCACTGGCTGAAGATCAGGTTGGTGAAGCCCAGGATTGGGTAGCCATCGGTTGGGTAAGGCACGACGCTTGGATCAAGTGGGTCGGCAGCGCCAAACACTGGAACCCAGAGGTTCTGGGTGCCACGGTCAGCGACGGCAGGCGGGGCAACGTTGCCGATGGCAACCGAGACGTTGGCAGGGTTAGGCGAAACACCACCGATCTGGGCGACTTTGGTAGCGTCATCCAGGCCGGCCAGGGTCGGTGCGGCGTAGTCAGGGCTCATGTAAGTGATGCGGCTGTCAGCAGCATTCAGCGCATCCATGACGCCTTGGCTGGTGACTGCAGGTACGGCACCAGCTGGCAGGCCACCCGAGTAGCTGCTGGCGAAGTTGGTGGTGACGGCGAAGGTGCCGGTTTCGGCGCACTTGGCTTTCAGGAAGCGGGTGAACAGCTCAGTGGTACCGCTGCTCTCGTTGCGGTAAACCACCGTCAGGTTACCGGTGCGGCCGGAGGTAGGGATCTGGTCCCAGGTGGTCAAACGACCGGAGAACACACCGCACAGCTCATTGACGCTCAGGTTGACTGCGGTGGCGCCTGCCTTGTTGAACGGAATGGCAACCGACGTGGCCACCGACGGCACCTGGATCAACTTGCCCCAGGCCGCGCCGTGGGCGCTGGCGTAGTTAGTCAGTTCAGTGTTAGTCAGCTTGGAGTCGCTACCCGCCCAATGCACGTTCTTGGTACCGGCACCCAATTGGCTGTAGTCGTTGTTCAGGAAAGCCAGCTTGCCTTTACCGCTACCCACACCGATGTACGGGGCAAAACCGGCAGTCAATACACCGGCAGTCTGGTACAGCGGCTGTGGCAGCGTTGCACCGCCACCGTTGATGTCAGCCATGGCCGCCTGGGCGGTGCACAGGGCAGCGAGGGTCATGGATACCGCGAGAACATTGCGCTTAAACATGAAGATGCTCCTTTCGTCGTATTCGTACGTTGAGTAGATGGCTCTTGCATGACGCTATGGCGCTCCGGTCCCAAGCCTGGATCAGGGGTGACTTGAAGGTGAGGCCATGGCGAAGAAGTTCGCAGTTTCCGATGACAGCTAAAGGAAAAAACCTCGGGAGAAAACCCTTGATTTTCAAATAGATTCTCGGGTGTTTCGGCAACAAAAGCGGACGGTTTCGGCCCAGGTGACAGCGAGGTTTCACTCGATTTTTTCAGCCCTTGGCTGCAGGCCGCATGCGCTGTGTCGAAGGGTGTTGCAGATGACAGAACAAGGAACCCGAGGTTGGGTAGTGTGGAGTCGGGTTCCAGGGGCGGAGTTATTCGCCGTAGCAGTTGTCGAGCCTTGGCGAGGCTACGTAGGCCGCGCCACTGTTCCCAAGCCGAGTTGCACCCTACGCAGCCTCGCCAAGGCTCGACAGCTGCTACGGGGGGATCAAATGGAACGACCCCACGTTTGCCCGGTGACGTTGCGGTCTAGGTGACCAACTGATTGATCTCGATGATCGGCAACAACACCGCCATGACGATCACCAGCACCACCGCGCCCATCACCACGATCATCAAGGGTTCGAGTAACGCCGTCATGCCCATGGCCCGCCGCTCTATGTCCCGGGACAGGGTTTGCGCGGCGCGTTCAAGCATCGGCGGCAACGAGCCGGTTTTTTCGCCGCTGGCAATCAGGTGGATGAGCACCGGCGGGAACACCTTTTCCACCGCCAGGGCCGGTGCCAGGTTGACGCCTTCGCGCACCTTGGCAGTGGCCTCGGTGACGCATTGGCTCAGGCGATCGTTGGACAAGGTCTGACGCGCCGCCTCCAACGCCCGCAACAACGGCACCCCGGCGCCACCCAGAATCGCCAGTGTGGAGGCAAACCGTGCGGTATTGAGCCCCAGTACAAAGCGCCCGATCAGCGGCAACCGCAGGACTCGACTGTGCCAGCTCAAGCGCGCCACCGGGTTGCGCAGGTACAGGCGCCAACTCCAGAAGCCGCCTACCAGCACGGCAAAACACAACCAGCCCCAGGCGCGGATAAAGTCGCTGGCATTGAGCATCGCCAGGGTCAGCCCCGGCAGGTCCTGGCGCGCCTGGGAAAAGGCACTGACCACTTGCGGCACCACGTAGCTCAACAGGAAAATCACGATGCCGATGGACACCAGCCCGACCACCCCCGGATAGATGAACGCCGTGAGGATCTTGCCCCGCAAATTGTTGCGCTCCTCGATGTAGTCCGCCAGGCGCTCCATGACCTGGGCCAGGTCACCGGACTCCTCCCCCGCCGCGATCAGCGCCCGGTAGATCGACGGAAAATCCCGCGGCCGCGCCGCCAAGGCGTCGGCCAGACGCATACCGCTGCGCACATCGGCACGCACGCTACTGAGGATCTGCGCGATGTGCTTGCGCTCGGCCTGCTCCACCGTGGCACTGAGGGCCGCTTCCAACGGCAGGCTGGCCCCCAGCAAACTCGCCAGTTGGCGAGTGGCCCACGCCAAGTCGTTGTCCGATAGCTTGGCACTGAACAATCCACCCGTGTTGGCCGTGGGGTGGTTGTCCTCGATCTGCACCAACAAGGCGGTCAGCCCGCGGCTGCGCAAGTGGGCAAAGGCGCCGCTCTGGCTATCGGCTTCCAGGTGGCCGGATTCGAGTTTGCCGGTGGCATCGGCGGCTTCATAGCGGTAGCGATTCATCAGGCGTCCCGTGTCACACGCAGGATTTCTTCGGGTGCGGTGGCGCCGCTGCGCACCCAGCGTTCGCCGTCCTCACGCATGCTCAACATCCCTGCCCGCCGCGCGGCAGCTCGCAGATCCTGCTCGCCGGCGCCCTGGTGGATCAGGCCGCGCAGGTCATCGTCAATGCAGAACAATTCGTGGATGCCCGTTCGACCGCTGTAGCCGATCTGGTTGCAGTGAACGCAGCCCACCGGGCGCCAGGTGCCGGGGTTCGCGGGGTCTTCTTCCTTGCAGTGCGGGCACAGGCGGCGCACCAGGCGCTGGGCCAACACACCGAGCAGAGATGAGGCCAGCAAAAAGGGTTCGACGCCCATGTCGATCAAGCGGTTGACCGCCGACACCGCGTCGTTGGTATGCAGGGTCGCGAGCACCAAATGCCCGGTCAGCGAGGCTTGCACGGCGATTTGTGCAGTTTCCAGGTCACGAATTTCACCGATCATGATGATGTCCGGGTCCTGCCGCAGAATCGCCCGCAAGGCCAGGGCGAACGTCATGTCGATCTTGGCGTTGACCTGGATCTGGCTGATACCCGGCAAGTCGTATTCCACCGGGTCTTCCACGGTGAGGATATTGCTGGTGCTGGCGTCCAGCCGCGCCAGGGCGGCGTACAAACTGGTGGTCTTGCCGCTGCCCGTGGGCCCGGTGACCAGCACGATGCCATGGGGCTGGCGAATCAGCGTATCGAGCCTGGCCAATAGCTGCGCCTCCATGCCCAGGGTTTCCAGTTGCAACCGTCCGGCCTGCTTATCCAGCAAACGCATCACCACCCGTTCGCCATGGCCGGTGGGCACCGTCGATACCCGAATATCGATAGGCCGCCCTGCTACCCGCAGGGCAATGCGACCGTCCTGGGGCAGGCGTTTTTCGGCGATGTCGAGCTGGGCCATGATCTTGATCCGCGACACCAATGCGCCGTGCAGCGCCTTGCGGGGCGACACCACATCACGCAAGGTGCCGTCGACGCGGTAGCGCACCACAGAGTGACTTTCATAGGGCTCAATGTGGATATCACTGGCTTCGTCGCGGGCGGCCTGGGTCAGCAAGGCGTTGATCATGCGAATCACCGGCGCACCGTCCTGGGTGTCCAGCAGGTCAGTGATTTCCGGCATATCTTGCATCAGGCGGTCGAGATCGACTTCGTTCTCAGCGGCGCCCACCACGGCGGCGGCGCTGCCAGTGTCGGCATAAGAACTGGCCAGCAGGCCGTCAAGTTCGTCGTCGCGCACGTGCTCCAGAGAGGTTGGGCCGAACTGGCGATGGACTTCATTGATGGACCAGCCGGGGGTCGAGGGGCAAATGGTCAGCAACGGGCCCTCCTCACCCGGGCGCAGGAGGATGCGCTGGGACTTGGCCCAGACGTAAGGCAGCAAGCTCATAACACCTTCCTTTGGGCGTCCGCCATCATCACTGGCGTGTACTCCCCTCAATCGGCACCGCCCTGATCACCGCTCGCGTCGCCCCCGGAATCGCCTTCTCCACCGAAGGCAACTGCGGCGCCTGCACATCCGGCATGGCCCAACTACGCTCCGGTTGCAACTCTCCTTGCGCCCGGCGCATAAACTCATACCGGTTCAACGTAATGCTGCGCCCCGCCCCACTGTCCCGAATAATATAAGGCCGCAAAAACACCATTAGATTGGTCTTCGTCACACTGCGCTTTTCGTTCCTGAACAACGCCCCCAGCCCCGGAATATCCGACAGCCATGGCACCGCGTCGTTGCTCTGGCTATACCCGTCCTGCAACAGCCCCCCCAGCACCATGATCTGCCCATCATCCAGCAAGATGCTGGTATCGATCGCGCGTTTGTTGGTCACCGTCCCGGCCTCTACCGAGGCCCGCGAATCGACACTGCTGACCTCCTGGTAGATGTCCAGCTTCACTGTACCGCCCTCGGAAATCTGCGGCCGCACATTGAGCTTGAGCCCCACCTCCTCGCGCTGCACCGTCTGGAACGGGTTATTGCTGGTCCCACCGCCCCCGGTCACATAACTGCCGGTGACAAAAGGGATGGTCTGCCCGACAAAAATACTCGCTGCCTCGTTATCCAGGGTCAGCAAGTTAGGTGTCGACAACACATTGGTGCCGCCCTTGCTCTTGAGTGCACGGGCCAGGACCTTGAGGTCGAGCACCTTGCCGATCCCTGGAATGTCGACGGTACCGTTGACCAGGCCGATATTCAGGCCCTTGGGCAGCACGTCAATGCTGGTCTTGCTGGCGGGTGCACCATTGAGTCCGCTGCCACCGAGATTGACCCCGCCAAACCCGCCCTTACCTCCCAGATTGCCCGCCTGCCACTGCACGCCGAACTCACTGGCATCGTCCTCGCCCACTTCGACGATCAGGCTTTCGATCACCACCTGCGCCCGGCGCTGGTCGAGCATGTCGATGACTTCCCGCAGGTTGCGGTACAGCGGATCAGGCGCCGAGATCAACAGGGTGTTGGTGGTCGCGTCCGCCTGAATCGTCACGCCACCGGCACTGAACGCGGTGTTCTGATCGTTAGGCGAAGGGCTCGCACCCTGGCTGCTGGAGGCACTGGTACCCTGGCCATAGCCACTGCTGCCCGAGGAGCTGCCACTGCCGGTGGACGTACCGCTGCTGCCTTGCGAACTGCCCTGGCCGCTCTGCCCGTTGCCACCCATGCTGCTCAGCTTGGAACGGGCGTTGTCGCTCACGCCGCTCTCGCTTTCACCGGTCAGCAAACCGCGCAGGGACTGAGCCAACTTGCCGGCCTGGGCGTTGCGCAGGTACACCACGTGCATATTGCTCGGGTTGCTCTGGGCATTGTCCAGTTTGTAGATCAGGTTGCGCGCCAGCTCCGTGCGCTCCGGGCTGCCGGCGCGGATGATGATCGAGTTGGAGCGCGGGTCGCCGATCACATTGATTTTCTGGGTCTGGTCGGCGCCCTGGTTTTCCAGCAGTTCGGAAACCATCGCCGCGATGTCCACGGCAATCCCGTTCTGCACCGCCACCACATCGGTGTCAATCGCGCTCGGGGTGTCGATACCGGCGATGATCTGCGCCACCCGTGTCAGGTTTTCGGCGTAGTCGGTGATGACGATGCTGTTGTTGCCGGGGTATGCGTTGATCGGGTTGTTCGGCGACACAATCGGGCGCAATACCGGAATCAGGTTGACCGCGTTTTCGTATTGCAGGCGAAAGGTACGGGTCTGCATGCCGTTGCCACCGGCGCTGCCAGGTGTGTAGACCGGTCCGCCCAACAGTTTGGCATCGGCTTCCGGCACCACCTGGGACACCCCGTCGACGTCCACCACGCTGAAGCCCTGCATGCGCAGTGCCGCCAGCAACATATCGTAGGCCTGGTGCGCCGGCACCTGGCCTTCGCTGACCAGGGTCAGGTTGCCCTTGACCCGGGGGTCCACCAGGAATTGCTGGCCAGTGGCACGGGACAGGGCACGAACCACCGCCTGAATATCCGCGTCGACAAAGTTCAATTGCACCGGTTGGTCACCCAAGGGGTTGCGCACCGCTCTGCTGGGGGCGACTGCATGGCCAGCGGCGTTGTTGGTCACCGGATGCAGCACCCGAGGCCGTTGCTCCAGTGGGCTGAGCGTCGGTTTATGATCGAGCGTTGTGTCGCCGCTACGTCGGGTATCGGCCAAAGGCTGGCCGAGCTGACTGTCCACCAGCAAGGGTTTGGGTGTGGGTGATTGATTGGTGCTGCACGCCCCCAATGCCAGCAGCAACAGGGGCGCGACCGTGCGGTAACGCGCAGCGTTGGAAACAGACCACTTCATGAAGCTTCCTTAGCGCCAGGCGCCTGATCCATGCGAACGGTGCCGGATAATGTGCCGGCCGCGTCTTCAGCGATGGCCGTGCCTGCCCGTTGCAAGCGGGCCTCGGACACGTCCAGGGAAAATGCGCGGGTGTTGTCCAGCAGCCAGCCCACCACGGCATCCGCCGGTGCCTCTTGAAAGGTCAGGCGCCAACTGCCGGGGCCAGCGTCTTCGGCGGCCTGTAATTGATAGCATCCCTTGAGCCCGGCGTCGTCGAGGGCCTGACGCAGGGCTGCCTCCAGGTCTTGCCCGGCGAGCGCTCGATGGTTGGGGGTGGCGGTCTGCAATAAAGCCTGCAAGGTCTCGGCCTGGGCCCGCAGTTTCGGAGTCTCGGCTTGCCAGTAATCGAGTTTCTTCAGCGGTGGCTGGATCAGCAGCAGCCACGACAGCAGGCCCACCAGCACCAGGGCCGCGCCCATGACCAAGCGCTTTTCCCGCAAGGCCAGGCCATTCCAGAACACTTGGCCCTGGTTGCGCAGGCGTTGCCAGCGGGCGCGATACGCAGAATTATTCATCTTCATCTTCATCATCGTCGTCTCCGGCAGATTCGTCGGCGTCGACCTGCTCGGTGGCCGGGACGAGGGTCCAGCCCTGATCGTCGCGAGTGGCGCTGAAACCGGCCTCGGCCAACATCGCTTGCCAGTCACCCTCCACGGCAGGGCTGCGACTGTCAGCCAACAGACTCAGGTGCAGCCGACCTTCTTCGAAGACCAGGGTTTCAACGCTGCCCACCATAAACGGCATGTTGCTGCCCGCCAGTTGCAACAGGCTGGTGAAGCGCTGGCCGGGGTCTGCGACCGCGCCATTCTGGCGCGCGGCCAGTTGCTGGCGGGCCTGCTGCAACGGGTTGAGAATGATCGACAGTTCGGGGAAGGCCTGCTTGACCTGCTCACTCATGTGCGCCTTGAGTCGTTGCCCTTCATCTACCTGGCGTGCGGCATACAGGTTCAGCCCCAGCGTCCAGACCGTCAGCGCCAACGCGGTAAGGGCCAGCGCCCTGCCCCAACCGGCGGCGCCTGCATCCGGGGCCTCGAGCCGGCCGTGCAGACCCCAGGCCGGCGGCGTGCCACTCAAGCGCTGCGTCGCACCTTCGGCCACTTGGTGCAGGTCGGTGCCGCTGCGCAGCAGTTCGTCCAGCGCCTGCGGCCCCAGTGGATGCACCGCGCCCTGTTGCAAACTGTGGCGCAGCAACAACTGTTCATCGACCAGTGCGACGGTCAATTGCCCTGCGGCAGGGACCGGCAAGGCATAAGGCGCCGGGTACAGGCCGCGCACTTTCAACTGCGCCTGGGTCAAGACCCGGTTCAACTGCTCAAGGCTAACCAGGGGCAACCAACCCACCTGAACCAGGCCGGTAGTCTCCCGAGGACCGTGGGCGACGTGCATCTGTTCGATCGGCCCCAGAATCAACGCCTGGGCCGCACACCCAACCGCCGCGGCCACTTTCGCCGCCGGTAGCTGCGGCAACTCCAGGCTGGTCAGCTGACTGTCTCGGGGATGCAGAAAACACTCGGTTGCCACCGCCTTGTGCGCCTGCCCCAACTGCACCAGGCTGCTGCGGCCTTCATCGGTGATGCGTCCGGCACGGTCCAGCCGAACGAACTGCACCAGGCTTTCGACACTTAGCTGATCCAGCGGCGGCAAGGCAATACGCAGGCGACTCATGCACCCACCCGTGACCAGATCACCTGGGGCTGTCGGTCCTCGGGGCGATACAACAGCGCGTCAAGTGTGACCCGGCGCTGCTCATGCCGGGCCTGGCCATGGAGGCGAAACCACTCACTGGTAATCCCTACCTGAACCTCGTCCATCGCCACCTGCGGCAAACGCAAGCGGTTGACGAAGTCCCCGCGATTGATGAACCAGCGCCCGCCGTCACGTTCGGCCACCAGCGCTCGCGCCCGGGACAGATCGAGCCCCGGCACTACGGCACTGAGCACTTCGGCGCTGGCGGTGTTGCCGTTGACCCAGGTATTACCGGGCAACACACTGATATAGGCCGCCATCCGTTGCAGCAGGCGCGGGCCCAGGCCGTCGATATCCGCCAGGTCTTCCAGGCTGCGCAACATCGGCCGCTTGGCCGGCAGCACGTCGTCATCCGCCCCTGGGGACGTGTCTCGACCGCTATTGAAGCCCGCCCCGCTGGAGCCCGGTTTGCTCAAGCGTTGATCATAGGAACTGATCACCCGCTGACTGATGCGCTGACTGAGGCCGGGATCAACGCCGATCAACTGGCACAGGCGCTCGAAACTGCGCAATTGGGCCAAGTCCGGCTGCTGACGGATGACCAGGTTGCTCAGGTTGAACTTGCCTTGCTCATCGACCAGGCGCCCCTCGAAAGCCGCCCCAAGGTTCGCCGCCTTGGGCCCGACAATGGGCCTGGCCCAGGGTTGGTCAAGTCGGGTCAGAACATCTCGCTGACGTGCATCCCAAAGCATCTGGCGGCTGATCTCCAGCCCGCCCTGCAATACCCAGCGGCCCTGGATACGCAGTTGCTCGGCTTCCAGGCTGCGCATGAAGACGGTTTGCCGGGTGAGCATCGCACCGGCGATCACCGCGACCACGGCGGCGATCAACAAAGCGCTGATAATCGCCATACCCCGTTGTGAATGGACATTCATCAAAGCTGCCAGGAACCGATATCGGCATTCACACCGTCACCATCCGGTTGGCCGTCGGCGCCCAGGGAGAACACATCGATTTCGCCATTGGCGCCCGGGTTGAGGTAGTGGTAAGGCCGACCCCAAGGGTCATTGGGCAAGCGCTCCAGATAGGCGCGCCAGTTGCTGTCTTTCGCATTCGCCGGGCGCTCCACCAGCACCTTCAGGCCTTGGGTGGCTGTCGGATAACTGCCGTGGTCGAGGCGGTAGAGTTTCAGCGCCTGCATCAGTCCGCCGATGTCTTGCTTGGCGGCCGTGGCACGCGCCTGGTCCGGTCGATCAAGCACCTTGGGCACCACCATCGCCGCCAGGATGCCGAGAATGACCACCACCACCATAATCTCGATCAGGGTGAAGCCACGCTGGCCGCGAGGGCCTGGCAACGGGGACGTGAAGCGCGCGATATCCATCTCGACATTCCTGGGCTTGAGTGCTTTTCGCCGCGCAGTGTTGCAAGAACACATGTCAGTCGTATTGAAAATCCTCGGGAGCTTTAGTCACCAAACGGTCAACTTCCGGGGCTAATCTGCGGGGCTGTTTCCCGACCAGGAGCACGTCATGGGCGGCCCTCGCAACGAGCAAGGCTTTACCCTGATTGAAGTGCTGGTAGCGCTGGCGATTATTGCCGTGGCGATGGCCGCAGCCGTACGCGTGGCAGGCTTGATGACCCAGAGCAACGGGCTGTTGCGGGACAAGTCGATGGCCCTGTTGGCGGCACAGAGTCGCCTGGCGGAGTTGCGCCTTGAGGGTCGCTTGAGTCCCGGTAAAAAGGTCTTCGAGTGTGATCAGGGGCGGCTCAGGCTGCGCTGCGAACAGGTGATCAATCCCAGCACTGATGACCGGCTGTTCAGGGTCAGCGTGCAGGTGCTGGACAGCGCCCGCGAAGCACCTCCCCTGGCGCGCCTGGAAACCTTATTAGGGCGCCCGCCCTTGAAAGCGGCGCCGTGAGCAAGGTTATTGCCGAGTGAGCGTTGGCAAGACAGGAGCGTCTGGCTGCCTAGCGAGGTTCACCCGGACCTTTTCACTGCCGCGCTCGATCACCACCCCATCGCCTTCAATCGCCGCCAGGCGTACCCCCGGACTGAGGCGTTCGCCCGACAGAAAGCTGCGGGGCGGGCCGTCGTTGAGGCTGAGGATCGCCACCGCGCCACGGGCACCGGCCAGGACGCCGGTGACCTTGACGTCCAGCGGTGCCGGAACATTGGAAAACCATTGCCGCGCCGGGTTATCGCTGCGGGCGGCCAGCGCCTGGGGTGCGATCGCCGGGGTGTGGGATTCGGCGGACGTCAGCAGCAGCGGCGTCCAGATCACCACCCCGGCCAGTGCCGTCAGCAACGCCAACGCCTGGACGGCCTGGGCGGGTGAAAAACGATGGGCGAATGCCATGGGCGGGACCTCCTGTTTGTCCGTCCCGACAGCCTACAGATCAATTCGCACGTTTTTATTTCACAGACTCATCATGTTCATCGTGCAGGATCGAATCAACGCCTGGGAGCGCACCATGACCCGAGTCAAACAACAGGGCTTCACCTTGATCGAGCTGATGGTGGTGCTGGTGATCATCGGCATCGCCAGCGCCGCCATCAGCCTGAGCATCAAGCCAGACCCACTGCGCCTGCTGCGCAAGGATGCCGAGCGTTTGAGCCAGCTGTTGCAAGTGGCCCAGGCCGAAGCCCGTGCCGACGGCCGCGCAATCACCTGGCGGGCGGACGCCAAGGGTTTCCGTTTCAGCCGACCGACGGACGACGGCCTCGGCGTGGAGTACTTCAACCGCGACGAGCAACTGCGCCCGCGCCCCTGGGACAGCACGCCGATGCAAGTACGCATCGAGCCCCGGCAAATCCTGATACTCAATGCCGAATGGATCAACCCGCCCCTGCACGTGGTGTTATCCGATGGGCAACATAGCCTCAGCCTGCAAAGGGACGCCGCTGGATTGCTGCGGGTGGTGAACCAGCCATGAAGAACCGGCAGAACGGTTTCACGCTGATCGAGGTCATGGTGGCGATCATGCTGATGGCGGTGGTCAGCCTGATCGCCTGGCGTGGCCTGGACAGCGTCACCCGCGCCGACAGTCACTTGCAAGCCAGCACCGAACAGACCGAGGTGTTGTTGAGGGCACTGAATCAGTTGCAACAAGACGTCAGCCTGCGGGCCGGGATTGAGTTGGCGCTACCGGACAACGCCGAAACCCCGGGCCCGGCTCCGGGTGCCCTGCCAGCATTGACGGTGCGCAGTTCCGACAGCAAGGGCTTTCGCCTGGAGCTGATCCGCAGTGCAGCGAACCCGGACATCGGCTTGCAACGGGTGCATTGGTGGCTCAAGGGCGACACGTTGTACCGGGCGGTCGCGCCGCCACAGGACAGGTACCCACTGCCCGCGCCCCGGGATGCGGTGGCGGTGCTGAACCAGGTGAGTGATGTGCAGGTTCGGGTCTGGGATGCGGACAAAGGGTGGCGGCAATTGAGCGGGAACCGGCAGGAGAATCCGCAGGGGATGGAGATCCGCCTGGTGCGTGAGACGCCTCAGGGGGTTGAACGGTATCGGCAGGTGTTGGGGCCTTTGCAATAGCGGCTACAAAAAGCTAACTCAACAACACCACCCCACCCGGCAACTCCGTGCACTTGGCACCGTAGGCATCCCGAATCAGCAACGCCACACCCGCCAACTGGTTGAGGTTGAAACGCGCCTGCACCCGCCGCTTGCCCAGCTCGGCATTGAGCAGCACCAGCATCCCCGGGCGATAACGGTTGATCTCGTCAATCACAGTGTTCAGGGTCGCGTTGTTGAACACCAGCACCTGCTCGCGCCAGGCGATCACCGCCTGGGTATCCACGGTCACCGGTTCACCCAGCCCGGCAGCGTCGTAACTCAATTGGCTGCCGCTGCCCAGGCGCACACTGCGCCCGGCGACCTGTACCAACAGTGAACCGTCGATACAGGTCACGCAGACGCTGTAATCGGTATTGCGAACATTGAAGCGCGCCCGGGCGGCGGTAACCCAGCCGGTGCCCGCCTGGACCCTCAGCGGCTGCTCGGCACCGGCCATCACCTCGACCTCTCCTTCCAGCAACTCGATGCCCTGCTCGCGACGGCTGATACGGGTCTGAGTATTGAGCTCCAGGCTGACGCCGTCACCCAACTCGACCCGGCGTTGTTCGCCCACTTCGGTGCGATAGTCCGCCGTGAGCCCGGCAAAACCGCCGGGCACCGAGAGCCGTACCATAAACAGCGCCGCCGACGCTGCAATCGCTCCGCCCAGAAAGGCACGCCGCCCGAAATGACGCGGTTGCTGCTGCTCGGCGGCAGGTGCCAATTGGTGCCACAACACCTTGGCCTGCTCGAAGGCCTGGGCATGCTCGGGGCTCTGGGCGCACCACTGGCGCAAGGCCTTGGCATCGGCGACGGTGGCCTGGCCCGAGGTCAGGAGAACCAGCCAGTCCCGGGCTTCGCCGCGCAGTTGGCTGTCTGGTGTATCCCGAGCAGTGGAGAGGTTAAAAATGTTCAAGCGCGCAGGTACTCACGGGTTTTTCTAGGGGCTCAACACTTAAGACGGTTTTCCGGCACCGGGACCGAACCGCTGGACCACTTTTCTTTCAAGACGCTGTGCGCAGTGCCCCAGGGCCGCCTTGATTTCCTTCTCGACCATGCGGGTAGAGATGCCGAAACGCTGGGAAATTTCCAGGTGCGGCGCCTCTTCCAACCGAGCGGCAATGAGGATCTTGCGTCGCCGCGCCGGCAGTTCGTAGAGGGCCTTGACCAGAGACTGGATTTCTTTCTGGCCACCCACCACCCGAGAGGGGTCCTGGGCTTCGTCCACTGTCTGCAGCAGCTCTTCGACTTCACTGCCGGTCAACAGCCGGGCATCCGCCTGGCGCCGGTCAGCGGCGATGTTCAAGGCGATGCGGTACAGATAGGCATTGGGTTGCAGCAGGTTCGGCGGCTCGTCCATGCGGTCGACCCGCAGGTAGGTTTCATGCAGGACATCGTTGGCCAGGTCCTCCGACCCCAGGCGTTTGCGCAAGCGCACCCTGAAGTCCTCGTAGGACGCCAGGAACAACCTGACCATCGGACTGTGCCCGGTGTCTTTCATGCCCCCGAAACTCCTTCCCCTGCTGTGCATTCCATGCGTTTTCCTGTGGTGTCGGGCATCAAAAGTAAAGTGACCGGCAAGCGCAACGAGCTCGGTGCCGGACGTTCGACGTGGGTACTGGCGAGGGTACGAACCAACACCTCGTCGCGCTGAACATCACCGGTTGAGGTGACCAGGAAACTGTGTTCGATGAGACCGTCATGGTTGACCCACACCTGAACCAGGGCGCGAAAGCTGCCCGGGCGGGTCAGCGGCGAACGGCACAAGCTGCGCTCGATGGCCCGTTGCAAGGCCGTGGCGTAGCTGCTGTTGATTCGCGTCGTGCCACGCGCCTTTGGCCCCCGAGTCAACGCAGGCGTACTGACCTCGGGTACCTGCAGGGTGAACGCATCGCTGCGGGCATAACGCGCCATCAAGCCAGTTCCTGTCAGTAATACGCCCAAGGCCTGCGGTGCACTGTAACGCCCGTGTACCCCAATCGAGCGCCGTCCCCGCGTCAGTTCACGGTCCACCAGCACCGCCATCCCGGTCGCCCGACTGAACGCTTCCAGGGCAGGCGCCAGGTTCTGTGCCGGCAGGTCCAGATTGATCAAGGGCGACACTTCAAGCGGCGCCGCACGCACGAGCACCGGTAACGCCAGAAACAGCAGGAGCAGGCAAGCGCCCACGAAAGCCGCGTGCCTCCAAGCCCCCCGCTCGACCCTTGCTCTGCATCGCTGCACGGCTGACGTGTCCTAGAAAACCGTCATCCTGAGGCCAGTTTATGAATCTGATGTTACGGTGATTGCAAAAAAACATCACCGTTTCGCCAAGTGCCGTGCACTACACTTGCAGCCCATAACGGCTTACTTCTTCGAGGCCGCATGGAGGCGAAAAATGAAGCTTCTCCTGACCCTTGCCGGCCTGCTGCTGTGCGCTGGCGTGCCGTTGGTCGCCATTGCCGAGGAGGCCCCTAGCGGCTGTACCGAGGTCAAGGTCGATGGCTATAAGGCGCCGGACTATGGTTGCCTGAGCCAACAGATGGGCAACAACCCGCAGGCAGCCAAGGCCACACAGAAGAATAAAGAAGCGCAGAACGTGCCCATCGAAAATCGCCCACCAAATCAGGTCGGCCTCTCGACGCCGGCCGCCACCCGCGTGCGCATGGGCAATACCTTTGGCACGTCGGTCAAGCCGCAGCGGCCATGATCAATGGGCGTCCTGGCGCCGATACAAGGTCAGCCCCAACGCCAGCAGCACCAGGATGCCCGCGCAACTGCGGTTGACCCACTGCATCACCCTGGATGAAAACCTGCGCATGGCGTGGCGCCCACCGATGGCGTAGACGCTCATCATCACGCAGTCGATCAGCACGCTGATCACCGCCAATATCAGGTACTGCTGGGCAACGGGTTCGGCAGGTTGGATGAATTGCGGCAGGAACGCCGAAAAGAAGATCAACCCTTTGGGGTTCGACAGCCCGACGAACAACGCCCGCAGGAACGCCGAACGGCCACTTGCGGTGCTCGTCACTTCAGACGCGGACAACGCCCGGGTGGGCGCGCGCCACAACACCCAGGCCAAGTACAGCAGGTACAGCGCGCCCACCCATTTGACCAGTGAGAACAGATGTTCGGAGGCCTGGAGTAAAGCCCCCAGCCCCAGACCCACGGCGCCGATCAACAGCAGGTCGGACAAGGCCGCGCCCGCGATGCCGAAGCCGGCGACCCGCATGCCCCTGGAGGCGCCATTGCTCAACGCCAGGAGCATTGAAGGCCCAGGCGTCATCATCACGGCGCTGACGGCGAGGATATAGAGAAGCAGCGTTGAAAGGTCCATCGTGGCAAGGCTCCGGCGTGGGTGACGGATAGTCAATGTAGCCGACCGCCAGACGGAATGCAGCCACCCTCCTCTTTATGGACGTGCCTGGCACTCACTCCACACCTCACGCATCAGGTCCTTGAGCAGCAACGCCTCGGCCCAGCGATCGCTGATGTCGCGCCCCTCGCTCCCCGTTATCGCGTAGGGCGGCGGCCCCAGCTCACAGGTAAAAGACAGACTGTCGGGCCGCTCGGCGCGGGCCAGCCAATCCTCGATTCCGTAGCGCCACCAGCCGAGGAAACGCTCCAGCCAGGGTCGGTGCTGGGGGAAGCTCAAGGGCACCTGGACCTGTTCACCGTTGGAGACACGACCGTGGAAGCCCCAACTGTGGCGCAAAAGAGTACGAATTTGCTCATCGTCCTCGGCTGCCGCCGGCTCGGGTAACTCACGACCGACCACGTAGTGGGACAGGTCAGCCAACAACTTGAGATCCGGTATTTCTTCCAACAGGTCGAGGGTAAACAGCAAGTCGCTGGTCAGACGATAACGATGGGTTTCCAGCAGGATCGGAAAGTCCACCTGTTCGGCCAGGCGCTGCCAACCTTCGATCAGTTTGATCGCCTGAACCAGGGTGCGTGGCCGGACATCCGCCTGCAGGGTGAGGTGATGACAGCCATGACGGCAAGCCACTTCCAGCGCTGCCGCCAGGTCATCCACGCTGCGGGGGAACACCTGGCCTTCGATCTGGAGGCCGTAGGCCTTGGCGCCAGCGTGCAGGCTAGCAGCATGTCGGGCATCCCAGAAATGGTCGGTAATGCCGTCGTAGCCGGCTGCGGCAATCTTCTCGAGCTGTGCTTGCAGGGGCAACTCGCAATGGCCGCGGTGATCTTGCATGGCCCACAGGGATTGAAATATCAGGAACTCACTCATGTCAGCTTCTCAATAATTGTTTGAGCGCTACGCTGGCATCGGCCAGTGCGCACGCCGAAAGCGGACCAGGATGAGCGATCAGCCGCTCGCATAGCTTGATGTCCCTGGCGACGCTGTTGCCAGGACCCCAACCGCACGCCCCTAGCAAGCGTTGCTCGGAATCGAGATAGAACAGCAGGAAACCACCGTCCGGAAATATTCGGCTCGCCGCAGGCTCTGTCGTGAAAATCACCCCGACTGTTTGCAGGCTCCAGTCGTATTGATCAGACCAGAAGCCGGGAATGACCTCGAAGGGCAACTCGCCGCCCAGCAGGTTCAGGGCCGCATGACGACCTTGGGTCTCGGCGTTGCGCCAGGTTTCCTGACGCTGGAAACCCCCTTCAGGCTGCAGGCGAAACTCACAGACATCCCCCGCCGCAAACACATCAGGTGCGCTGGTGCGCAACTGCGCATCGACACGAATGCCCTGCCCAACCTCAAGCCCTGCGGCGGCCGCCAGTTCCGTGTTGGGCAGCATGCCGATCCCCACAACCACCAAGTCGCAAGGCAACACCTGGCCATCGACCAACTGCACGGCTTCGGCCTGCAGGCTGCCCTGCACCGTTTCGATGGCCACGTTCAAGCGCACGTCCACACCGTGGCTGCGATGCAACGCCAGCAAGGCATCGGACAGGCGTTGCGGCAGCACTCTTCCTGCCAGGCGCGATCCCGCTTCAAGCAGCGTCACACTGCAGCCCAGGGCCCGCGCGGTGGCTGCAACTTCGAGGCCGATAAAGCCGCCCCCGACCACCACCAGACGGGTACCGGGGCGCAACACCGCACGCAGGGCCAGGGCCTCGTCATGGGTGCGCAGATAAAGCACATTGGCCCAGTGTTCCGGCACATGAGGCAAGCGCCGCGCCCTGCCCCCGGTGGCCAACAACAAACGCCCATAGTCCAGCCAGCGGCCGTCGGCCAGTTGCAGGCGGTGCTGCGCCGGGTCCAGGGATTTCACCGGATTGCCCGCCAGGTATTCAATACCCAACTCGGTAAGCCGAGCGCTGTCGCACAGGCTGCATCCGGCCAACTCAACGGTACCTTGCAGCAGCCCCTTGGACAGCGGCGGACGTTCGTAGGGCGGGTGCAACTCATCCCCGATCAGCACCAGGCGACCGCAATAACCTTCCTCGCGCAGGGTCAAGGCTGCCCTGCCACCGGCATGCCCCGCCCCTACGATAACCAGTGGCGCATTGTCAGGACTCATGGTGCATATTCCTCACTCTTAAACCGTGATAGCGAGCAGCAGACGTCCCGCCTCGACCCGGACCGGATACGTCTTGAGGTTGATGCACGCCGGTGCTCCCAACGCCTTGCCGGAGCGGTAGTCGAAGCGACCGTTATGCTTGGGGCATTCGATGACATGGTCCATCACCAGCCCATCGGCCAGGTGGATCGCTTCGTGGCTACACAGACCATCGGTGGCGAAGAACTCACTGTCGGCCGAACGGTAAACAGCATAGGTGCGCTGGGCGTGGTCGAAACGGATGACGTCTTCTTCATCAATATCGTCCACGGCGCACACATCGATCCATTGATCAGTCATGGCTTTTTTCTCTTGTTGTTGTGCAGGTATCGAAGGTGTCAGCCAGCCAGGGCTTCTGGTTGCGCCACAACAGCGGCCTCGGGCTGCGAGCCTTGGGGTACCGGGCGCCGGACGAAGTGACTCGGGTCTTTGCGCTGCTGCCAGATCGTCGGGAGAATTTCCCTGAATGCGTCGAACAGGCTGGTATAGGGCGGCGGGCAGTCGTGACGGATTTCCTCATGCAACTGCGCCAGTGCATGAAACGGCACCATCGGGTACATGTGGTGCTCAAGGTGATAGTTCATGTCCAGGTACAGAAAGCGCAGCAGCGGGTTCATGTAAATCGTGCGGCAGTTGCTGCGGTGATCGAGTACATCCTCTGCCAGGCCCACATGCTGCGACAACCCGAACAGGTAGGACAGCCAGCCGCCATAGAGGGTGGGAAGGCCAATAAACATCAGTGGTAACCAGCTGTGCAGGTACAGCGCAGCCCCCACGGTGAGCGCGTAGATCACGATCCAGATACGCGCATCGCGTACTACCCTGGGCCATTCGGATTCGGGGATGAAAGTTTGCTCCTCCTCGCTCATACGTCCCGCCGCATGCCGGCAGACCGAAACCATGGTCTTCAACGCATAAGGCATCCGAAACAGGCTCAGCACCATCATGATCAGGCTCGGCGGACGCGGTTCGACGATTTCCGGATCTCGTCCTACGATGATCGTGTCGGTGTGGTGCCGTGCATGGCTCCAGCGCCACACATGGGGCTCGAACATGAACATGAAGCTCGACACCTGATAGATCACATCACTCATCCAGCGGGTCTTGAACGCCGTGCCGTGCCCCGTTTCGTGCCAACGGGCATTCGATGCGGTGCCGTAGAGCAACCCGTAGGCGAAGAAAAACGGCACGCAAGCCCACGAGCCCCAGAACCAGTAGCCACCAAACCCGGTCACCAGCAGCGCCAACAGCCAGATCGCAGTGTCCCGCAAGGCCGGGCCATCGCGGCGCTGCATCAACTCCTTCATGCGTTTACGGGAAACCGGCGACTGGTACCAGTCGGCCGACACCAGTCCTTTGTGTGCCGCCCGGGCGGCTTCGGGCCCAGTCAGCCGATAATCTCGAGGTCGGGCGTCGGCAGGTTGTTCAAAAGCGGCGTTGTGTTCAGGCATTTTTATTGTTCTCCGCAAGCGGGATGATTTCAGGCGCTCGCCTGAAGGTGGGAGGTCATCGCTTGGGAAAATATAGAGAGCGCACAAACCGTCCTCAATCCCTTGAATACATTCCCTATCAAGCTATCATCCAGGCCCAATACAGCTTGATAGTTTTCTATCAAGACGCTTTCGGGGCTCACCATGAACGATAGAAAACGCCCAACCATTGCCACCGTCGCCGAGCATGCCGGTTTGAGTGTCGCCACCGTGGACCGGGTGCTCAACGCGCGAGCGCCCGTCAGTCCGACGACTGCCGAGCAGGTATTCCAGGCCGCCGAAGCCGTCGGTTATTTTGCCGCAAGGCTGATTGGCCAACGCATTCGCGAACGTCGGCCCAGCTACCGTTTCGGCATCCTGTTGCTGGGTACCGCTCAAGCGTTCTATGCCAACGTGGCCGCCGCCATCAACGAGGCGGCGCAGCGTCAGGAAGGCGCTAACGTGAGCTGTCAGTTCGAGTACATCGTTGATCGCACACCCGGCGCTATCATTGCCCAGATTGAACAATTGGCGGTGCAGTGCGACGGCCTGGCGGTGGTCAGCTTCGCGCACCCACAGATCAATGCCGCCATCGCGCAGATCAGGGAGGCTGGCGTTCCGGTGGTTGCCCTGCTGTCCGATATCCATGAGGCCGCCGCCGAGCCCTATGTCGGCCAGGACAATCATCAGCTCGGGCGCACCATGGGCTGGCTGGTGGCTCACACCTGTGGCGCACGCAAAGGCAGCGTTGCCGTGCTACTGGGCGGCCATCGTTTTCTCGGCCATCAGGCTCGGGTCGAAGGCCTGCGCAGTTACCTGGCGGAGCATGCACCGGGGTTGCAGATGCTCGAAGCGGTGATCAACCTGGATAACTGCGATATCACCGAAGAGGCCACGCTGGAACTGCTGGCCCGCCACAAGGATTTACGCGCGCTGTGCGTGGTCGGTGGCGGTGGCGACGGCGTCATCAACGCGTTGTCGCAGTTGCCCAAGCGTCCGTCGCTGTGCTGCATCCTGCAGGAATCCACGCAGCTATCGCGACAAGCCCTGGCAGATGGGCTGATCAGCCTGGTCATCGACGCCCAGCCACGCTTGCTCGCCCCGGCACTGGTGGACTTGCTGGTGCAATTGCAGACTACGCCGGAGTTCGATCCACTACGGCACCGGATTTATATTCCACTGCAAATCATCACTTCACAGAATGCTTGATCCCACAATACGGAAATCCCCGGCATTCAACCCGAATCGGCTCATCTTGTTGTACAGCCCGCCACGGGACACATTCAGTTGCCTGGCGGCCAGGCGGATATTGCCACCGGTGTCATTGAGGGCCGCGATGATCGCGTTCATTTCATGGGTACCCAGGTCCTGGGCGGCCTGTGGCTGCAGCACACTGCCCGGCGCCGGCTGACGGGGGCGTTGCTTGATTTCCAGGGGCAGGTCCGCCGCCTGGATCAGTTCGGTCACCGCCAGGTTGGTCGCACGTTCAATGGTGTTTTCCAGCTCGCGGACATTGCCGGGCCACCCGTAGGCCGCCAGGATCTCCAACGCCTCGGGCGCAATCCCCTGCACTGACTTGCGCATCGACCGCGCGCAACGACCCAGAAAATGCCGCGCCAGCAAGGGAATATCGTCCCGGCGCATCCGTAGCGGCGGCACCGTCAGGTTGAGCACGTTGAGCCGGTAGTAAAGGTCTTCCCGGAAGGCGCCTTCGGCCACCGCCTGGCTCAGGTTGCGGTGGGTGGCGGCGATGATGCGCACGTCCACCTGACGGGATTTCCTGGCCCCCACACGTGTCACTTCACCTTCCTGCAAGACCCGCAACAGACTGACCTGGGCGTCGAACGACATGTCACCGATTTCGTCGAGAAAGATGGTGCCGCCATCGGCCAATTCGAACTTGCCCGCAGAACCGCCACGGGTTGATCCGGTGAAGGCACCCTCGACATGCCCGAACAATTCACTCTGCACCAAGTCCCGCGGAATCGCCCCGCAATTGACGGCCACGAACGGTCCGCTGCAGCGATCACTGGCGTTATGGATCGCCTGGGCGAACAGTTCCTTACCGGTGCCGCTTTCACCCAGGATCAAGGTGGTCGAGTCACTGCGACTGGCGATGCGTCCCAGGTGCAAGGCGTCCTGGATGGCACGCGAAGTCCCCTGGATAGTCTCGAAGGTGTAGCGGGCCTGGGTGCCGATGATCCGCCGGGTGATTTCCCGGATGCGCCGGTTTTCACGCAAGGACACCACACGCCCACCCTGCTCCAGTGCACAGACGGAAACCAGGCACGCCAGGTGACTGCGATCATGCAGTTCGAACGTGCAGTCCAGGTCCCGCAGCCCTTCCCCGCCACGCATCAGGATTTCAGCGCTCAGTTCACTCTGGCCCAGGCGCTGGAACGGACTGCCGAGCAAGTCCCGTCCCACGCGAAACAGTTGCCGGGCATAGCGGTTGAGCGCCTTGATGCGGCCGCGCTCATCCAGCACCACCAAGCCCTCATTGAGCACTTCAAGCACGGTTTGCTGCTCTTCCAACAGGGTTTGCAGCGCCATCTGCCGCGAGACCGCTTCGGCGGCAGCCTGGACGGTGCCCAGGGTATGGAAGTGAAACCAGCCCGGCTCGGCGGTCAGGGTCAGCATCGCCAGTGTCCTGCCCTGATCATCCCGGATGGGCGCAGCGGCGCAATGCATGCGCCGTCGACGCAAGCCGGTGCCGAAGTTTTCCTCGGCCAGCACATACATCAACCGGTCTTCGGCAATCGCCAGCCCGGTGCAGTTGGTGCCCTGTACCGACTCCAGCAGTCGACTGCCCACCGGGGTAAGGTCCAGGCCGCAGAAATACAGGGTCGTGCCTTCGGCATCGGTCAGGTTGATATGGCCCCTGGGGTTATAGGCCAGCAACCCCCGCATGACTTCTGCCGCGGCGGCGATCAACACCCGATTGTCCGCCAGCGTGGCCGACAGGCTGTCAGGCGCGACAAACCGGTAATTGCCATCGTCCGGCTCAAGGCCGGCCTCGACACTGCGCCGCCATGAGTCCCAGATCACTTGCCTGACGCCGGTCGGCCGTGCGGTGCGCCCTTTCTGGCACGCTTGCCATGCCTGTTCGAGTGCGGCAATGGGCTCGCCACTCAAGGACGCAGGCCCCAGGGCGGTAATGTAATCCAGGTCTTCAGCGCTGAAGGCCATGGGCTGTGGGTTTACCCGCATCGACGTTCACCCCAATGTTCATATTTTTGACATGTCAGTATAGACATGTCTTTTACATGAACACTTATTTAACAATTAAAAGAATAAATCCATAACTTTCAATAGGTTAATAAATGGCATGACGCTTGCTCTGTTGTCCCTACCCGCGCAGAACACCTGTCGCGGCGCCATTGAACAACAAGAAAAGGAGTCATCCATGGGCATTACTTCCAAGATCATCCGCCTCGGCCTTATCGGTGCCGGTCGTATGGGCAGCTTTCACGGCCTGACCGCCGCTCGGCACATTCCCGGTGCCTGCCTGGCCGCCATCGCCGACCCAACACCCGGCCAGGCCGCTCGCCTGGCGGCGGAGTTAGGTGTCGCGCGGGTCTACACCGACCCACAGCAACTGCTTGAAGACCCGGAAATAGACGCCGTATTGATCGCCGCCCCCGCCCGCAGCCATGCCGAACTGGTGATCAGCGCCGCCCGCGCCGGCAAGGCGGTCTTTTGTGAAAAACCCATGGCCATCACCCTTGACGAAGCCGACCGCGCCATCGCCGCAGCCGCTGACGCCCAGGTCGCGCTGCAAGTCGGTTTCAACCGGCGCTTTGCCAAAAGCTTCCGCGCGGCTCACCTGGATGTGGTCGCCGGCCGTATCGGCACGCCGCAACTGCTGCGCTCGCTGACCCGCGACCCGGCCCTGAACAACCCGGCGGCTTCACCGCAATGGGTGATTTTTCTCGAAACCCTGATTCATGACTTCGACACCCTGCGCTACCTCAACCCCGGCGCCGAAGCCGTTCAGGTACAGGTCATGGCGGATGCGCTGATCGCCCCGGCGTACAAGGACAAAGGGTTTCTGGACACGGCGGTGGTGACGATCCGTTTCGACAACGGCGCCATCGCCACCGCCGAGGCCAATTTCCAGGCGGTCTATGGCTACGATGTGCGTGGTGAAGTGTTCGGCAGCGCAGGCATGCTCACCATGGGCGGCCTCAACGACTCCGACCTGGTGCGCTACCTCGCCAGTGGCATCCAGGCCGATACCCAGCGCATGGACACCGACCTGCTGCGCGACGCCTACATCGCCGAGCTCAACCACTTTGTCGACTGCGTGCGTACCGGCGCCAAACCCCTGGCCAGCGGCGAAGATGCACGAGCAGCACTGGCCATTGCCCGCGCCTGTATCGAATCCTTCCAGCAAGGCAAACCGGTGGCCGTACCAGGAGCCCGCTCATGAGCTTCATACCGTTCAAGCTGGCCGTCAGTGCCGAGATGGTCTTCCTCGACCTGCCCTTCACCGAGCGCGTCAACCGGATTCACGGCTTGGGTTTCAGTGCCGAAATCTGGGACTGGACGAAAAAGGACATCGCGGCCCTGGTCGCTACCGGCGCTGATTTCACCTCCATGACCGGCTACATCTGCGGCAACCTGACCGATGCCGACGACATCCAGCAACTGCTGGACAGTGCGCGAGAATCCCTGGCCATTGCTGCCCAGTTGAATTGCCCCAGCCTCAACCTGCACGGCACCGGCCTGGGAGATCGAGGCCTGCCAGTCAAACCCGTGGCCCATACCACAGGACGCATGTGGCTGAGCGCCTGCAAGACCCTGGAGAAAATCGCTCTCCTGGGAGAAGACGCCGGTCGGGTGTTCCTGCTGGAGAACCTCAACACCGAGGTCGACCATCCCGGCACACCCTTCGCCCGCGCCGACGATACCCTGGCGTTGATCGAGGCCGTGGGCAGCCCACATTTGAAGATGAACCTGGACCTTTATCATGCCCAGATCGGTGAAGGTAACCTGATCGAACTGATCCAGCGCGCCGGCAGCGCCATCGGCGAAATCCAGGTGGCCGATGTGCCGGGCCGCAAGGAGCCCGGCACCGGTGAAATCCATTACCCGGCGATTGCCAAGGCTTTGTTCGACATGGGATACACCGGAGTCGTCGGGCTCGAAGGCTGGGCCAGCGGCGACAGCGAAGCGGCCCTTGAGCGCTTTCGGCAAGCGTTCACCCTGCACCACTGATCTTGATGAATTTCAACTCATAACAACAAAAGGAAAACCATCATGCGTCGTACCTCGTTGTTTTTTGCCGCGCTGTTAGTGCTCTTCAGTCAATGGACGTTTGCCAGTTATCGCATTGGCGTCAGCATCGCCAGAGTCGACGACAATTTCATGACCTATGTGCGCAACGGTCTTGAAGAGGCGGCGAAAAAGGAAGACGTCCAGATCCAGTTCGAAGACGCCCAGGGCGATGTAGTGCGCCAACTCAATCAGGTCGAAGGGTTTCTCAATCAGAAGGTCGACGCCGTCATCGTCTTGCCCGTGGACACCGCTGCCACGGCCAGCATGACCCGTGCCGCTGTCGCCGCGAACAAGCCCTTGGTCTACGTCAATCGCCACCCGGACGAACGCAACTTGCCCAAAGGCGTGGTCACGGTGGCGTCCAATGACATCGAAGCCGGACAGTTGCAGATGCGCTTCCTGGCGGAAAAACTGGGGGGTAAAGGCACCCTCGCGATCATCATGGGCGACCTCGCACAGAACGCTACCCATGACCGCACCGAAGGCGTCAAACAGGTGCTCAAGGACTATCCCGGGATCAAGATCGTTGAGCAGCAAAGTGCCGAGTGGCAGCGCAACAAAGGCATGGACCTGACCAGCAACTGGCTGCTGGCCGGTACCCACTTCGACGCCATCGTCGCCAACAACGACGAAATGGCCATCGGCGCCGCCATGGCTCTGCAACAAGCCGGCAAGGCCAAGGGCGAGATTGCCATTGTCGGCATCGACGGCCTGCCTGACGGTCTGGCGGCCATCAAACGCGGGATGCTTGCGGCGTCGGTATTCCAGGATCCCAGGGCGCAAGCCAGCAGCGCGTTGCAAGCGGCGATCAAGATGATCAAGGGCGAACCGGTGGACCCGGAGGTCTGGGTGCCCTTCCAGTTGATCAAGCCGGATCAGGTGGCGGTGTTTGAGCAGCGCTACAAATAAGCCAAAACCTCGAGCTGCCTCATTAGCAGGAGGCAGCTCTTTCTCCTGTCAATGCACCGCCCGCGTCACCAGAAAGCTCACCAACTGCGGATCATCTTCCAGCTCGATAGCCTGAACCGAGTTCCGCGTTCTCTGCGGCCATGCAACTGCCGGCGCAGGCGTGGAGCCATCTGATCTTTGGCCTGGTGGTCGCCAGTGTCTCGGCGTTTTTATCGCCTCGAGCCTACCCACCGCTCCGCCGCCTCTTGCGCCTCTTTGAACGCCTGTTCGTAACTGTCCCATTGGTCCCCCTCTACATAGGCCATCAGCGGTGGTGACTCTGCCAGCGTGAGCGTCGCGCCAACAGGCACGTCGAGCGGCGGGCTCCAGCTGAAACCAATCTGCACGACCACGCCTTTTTTCGTCCTGTACTCAACGGGATGCGATTTATCAATGCGTACCGACATTTGTCTCTCCTCGATCCGGCGCCAGGCCATTAGTGCCTGACGCCTCTTCTCAAATCATCACGTAGCCATCAATGGGTGGTCATGCCGGCCATGTGCATCATCCAGCGAAAACCGCTGGCCACGATGCCGAGTGCAATCACGCTGGCGAACCAGATGCCAATCAACCAGAGCAGCCGCGTGTACCAGGGGCCAGACTGGTTTTGAGTCTGCGACACTTAGAGCGTTCCATGGGCGAACTCCATCATCAGTCCAGTGGCGGCTGCCAGCATGATCAGGCCCCCTAGAAACAGCAGGCTTAGCTGGGCCACATGCTTGTAAAAAGGAATGGGTTTTGCAGTCTCAATGGTAGCCATCGCCAATCCTCACTTTGCCGCGGAACACGTAGTAGCTCCAGCAGGTGTACATCAAGATGATCGGCAGGATGAACAAGGTGCCAATCAGGATGAACAACTGGCTGGAAGGCGGCGATGCGGCCTCCCACAAGCTGATGGACGGCGGGACGATGTTCGGCCAGATGCTGAAGGCCAGGCCGATATAGCCCAGAAACACCAGCGCCAGGGTAAAGACGAACGGCCAGTGGGAATGGTGTTGACGCAAGGTCTGCAACAAGCCAACCAGCGCCAGCACACCCAACAGCATCAGCCCGCCAAACACCACGATATGGGCGTGGGCGAACCAGCGTGTCGCGATTTCAGGGTGCAGCCAAGGCGTCCAGACACACAGCACCGCGACCACCGCCGTCAAGGCAAACGCCAGGAAGCGCGTGTAATGGCGCATCCGCGACTCCAGCATGCCCTCGGTCTTGACCAGCAACCAGGTGCTGCCGAGCAACGCGTAAGCCACCACCAGCCCCAGGCCGCAGAACAACGGGAACGGCGACAGCCAGTCCAAAGTGCCGCCGGCAAACTGGCGATCCACCACAGGAATGCCGGAGATATAAGTGCCGATCACGATGCTCTGGCAAAACGTCGCCAGGAACGAACCGCCGATAAAGGCCATGTCCCAGATATGCCGCTTTTGGGGGCTGGCCTTGAAGCGGAACTCAAACGCCACGCCGCGAAAGATCAACCCGGCCAGCATGAAAATCAGCGGCAGGTACAACGCTTCCAGGATCACCGAGTACGCCAGCGGAAACGCCCCGTACAACGCCGCCCCGCCGAGGATCAGCCAGGTTTCGTTGCCGTCCCAGACCGGCGCTACCGTGTTCATCATCACGTCGCGCTCCTGCTCATCCGGGATCAGCGGAAACAGGATGCCCAACCCCAGGTCGAAGCCGTCCATGATCACGTACATCATCACCCCGAAGGCGATGATGACGCCCCAGATCAACGACAGATCTATACCTTGAATACCCATGCTCATTCCCCTTGATCAGTTGGTGTGGTCGCCGGACGCCAGCGTCTCGGTGACAGCGGACAGGGGACGGCGTGGTGTGCGCTCCTGGCCAGGGCCGCCCTGAGGCGGATGATCGTGATGAGGCTGCGGGCCCTTGCGCACCAGTTTCATCATGTAGCCGATGCCCACGGCGAACACCGAGAAGTAGATCACCACAAACAACGCCAGGGAGATGCTGAGCTGCGTGACGGTGTGATTGGACGCCGCATCCGCCGTGCGCATCAGCCCATACACCACCCACGGCTGACGCCCGACTTCAGTGGTGATCCAGCCCGCCAACATCGCGATCAAGCCGGTCGGCCCCATGAACAACACCAGGCGCAGGAACAGCCGGTTGCGGTACAGCGCGCCGTTACGGCGCAACGCCAGGCCCAGCAATCCGGTGAAGATCATCAACATGCCCAGCCCGGCCATGATCCGGAAGCTGAAGAAAATGATCGTTGCGTTGGGGCGGTCTTCCTTCGGAAAGCTTTTGAGCGCGGGGATCTGCTTATCCAGGCTGTGGGTCAGGATCAGGCTGCCCAGGTACGGCACTTCGATCGCATAACGGGTCTTCTCGGCTTCCATGTCCGGGATGCCGAACAACACCAGTGGCGTCGGTTCATTACCGACGTTTTCCCAGTGCCCTTCCATCGCGGCGATTTTGGCTGGTTGATGCTCCAGGGTATTGAGGCCATGAGCATCACCCACCACGGCCTGGATCGGTGCCACGATCAGCGCCATCCACATCGCCATCGAGAGCATGGTGCGCACCGCCGGCGTGTCGTTTTTACGCAGCAAATGCCAGGCCGCCGAAGCGCCGACAAAGAACGCCGTGGCGACAAACGCGGCAATTGCCATGTGCATCAGGCGGAACGGGAACGAGGGGTTGAACACAATGGCCAGCCAGTCCAACGGCACTACGCGGCCATCGACGATGGAGAAGCCTTGGGGTGTCTGCATCCAGCTGTTGGAGGCCAGGATCCAGAACGTCGAGATCAACGTACCGATGGCAACCATCACCGTGGAAAAGAAGTGCAACCCACGCCCTACCCGGTTCCAGCCAAACAGCATCACCCCCAGGAACCCCGCCTCAAGGAAAAACGCGGTCAGGACTTCATAGGTGAGCAAGGGCCCGGTAATGCTCCCGGCAAAGTCCGAGAAGCGGCTCCAGTTGGTGCCGAACTCGTAGGCCATGACCAGTCCGGAGACCACGCCCATGCCAAAGTTGACGGCAAAGATTTTCGACCAGAAGTGGTACAGGTCCTTGTAGACCGACTGGTTGGTTTTCAGCCACAGGCCTTCGAGCACCGCCAGGAAACTGGCCAGGCCGATGGTGATGGCGGGAAAAATGATATGAAACGAGACCGTAAACGCAAATTGTATGCGTGCAAGGTCCAGCGCTTCGGGATTAAACATGGCGATTCCCTCAAGTTGGCTCGATACGCGGGCATGCGAAAGCCGTTCACCGAAAACCTCACGGTTCGCGGCGGTTGGATGTCCAGATAATCGGGTGTTACCGGGGTGGCGCTGCCGCCACCCCGGCCAGGCTCAAGCGCCGATGGCTTGAATCAGGTTGCTCACCTGCGCCGGCTCAAGCCGAATCGAGATGAACTTCGAGGTGGGCGTAAAGGTACGGTCGCCGTAGCTGCCCAGCGGTACCAGCGGGTTGGTTTCCGGGTAATAGGCCGCCGCCTGCCCCGTTGGGATGTCATAGGCAATCAGCGTAAAGCCCGTTACGCGGCGCTCGCGCCCATCACCCCACAACGAGACCATATCGACCTTCTGCCCAGGCTCGTAGCCCAGCCGGCGGATATCTTCTTCGTTGATAAACAGCACTTCGCGCATGCCGTACACCCCGCGATAGCGGTCGTCCAGGCCATACAACGTGGTGTTGTACTGGTCGTGGGAACGCAGGGTCTGCAGGATCAGGTCCGGCTTCACGTCCAGGTTGCGCACGCCTTCGGGGATCAGGTGCTCCGGCAACTCGCTGGGCACGAACATCGCCTTGCCGGTCGCGGTGTGCCAGATACGTTCGGCCGCCGCGTTGCCCAGGTGGAAACCGCCGGGGTGCAACAGCTTGGTATTGAAGTCCTCGAAACCGGGGATGGTGTCGGCGATCAAGTCACGGATGCGGCCATAGTCGGCGACGGTCCAGAGCCAGTCGATGGGGTGCTTGCCCAAGGTGGCATTGGCAATCCCGGCAATGATCGCCGGCTCCGAGCGCATCAGCGCGGACTTGGGTTTCAGTTGGCCGTGGGAGATGTGCACCATGCTGAAGGTGTCTTCCACCGTCACGCCCTGTGGGCCCTCCTGCTGCATGTCGATATCGGTGCGGCCCAGGCACGGCAGAATCAACGCGTCCCGACCGGTAACCAAGTGGCTGCGATTGAGCTTGGTGGCAATGTGCACGGTCAGCTCGCACTTGCGCAGGGCCTCATGAGTACGCGGGCTGTCAGGCGTGGCTTGGGCGAAGTTGCCCCCCAGGCCGATAAAGACCTTCGAGCGCCCCTCTTCCATCGCCTCGATCGCCAGGATGGTGTTGTGCCCGTGCTTGCGCGGCACCTTGAAATCAAAGCGCGCTTCCAGTGCGTCAATGAACTCGGGCGGCGCCAGTTCGTTGATGCCCATGGTGCGGTCGCCCTGCACGTTACTGTGGCCACGCACCGGCGACAGGCCGGCGCCCGGGCGGCCGATATTGCCGCGCAGCAGCTGCACGTTGATGATTTCCTGCACGATCAGCACCGAGTGCGTGTGCTGGGTCACGCCCATGGCCCAACACATGATCACGCGCTTGGCCTTGCGGTACATGCGGGCGGCCAGTTCGATGTCTTCCAGGGTCAGGCCGGACTGCTCGACAATGTGCTCCCACGACGTGGCATCTAGCTCCGCCAGGTAGGTGTCCAGGCCCGAGGTGTGCTCGGCAATGAACTCGCGGTCGAAGACTGCCTCGCCGCCAGTGGCCAGCGCTTCGCGCTCCCACTGCAGAAGGAACTTGGCGATACCGCGCATCGCGGCCATGTCGCCGCCCAGGGCCGGGCAAAAGTACGCCGACGAGGTCGGCTCGGAGCTGTTGGTGAGCATTTCCAGCGGATGCTGCGGGTGCTGGAAGCGTTCCAGGCCCCGTTCCTTGAGGGGGTTGAAACACACCACCTGGGCGCCGCGTTTCACCGCTTCACGCAAGGGTTCAAGCATGCGCGGGTGGTTGGTGCCGGGGTTCTGGCCAATCACGAAAATGGCGTCGGCGTGTTCCAGGTCATCAAAGGTCACCGTGCCCTTGCCCACGCCAACGCTGTCGCCCATGCCCAGGCCGCTGGCTTCGTGGCACATGTTCGAGCAATCGGGGAAGTTATTGGTGCCGTAGGCACGAACGAACAGCTGATAGAGGTAAGCCGCCTCGTTGCTGGCCCGGCCGGAGGTGTAGAACTCCGCTTGGTCAGGCGATTCCAGGCCCTTGAGGTGCTGGGCGATCAAGGCAAACGCTTCGTCCCAGCTGGTTTCAACGTAACGATCAACCAACGCGTCATAACGCATGGGGTGCGTCAGGCGCCCTTGGTATTCGAGCCAATAATCACTTTGTGCCGCCAACGACGAGACGGTGTACTTACTGAAAAACGCAGGATTGACCAGACGGCCAGTGGCCTCCCAGTTGACCGCCTTGGCGCCGTTCTCACAGAACTTGACCAGGCCGTCTTCCGGCGACTCGCCCCACGCGCAGCCCGGGCAGTCGAAGCCGCCGTTCTGGTTGGTCTTGAGCATCGCCCGAATGTTCTTGAACGCGTTTTCGCTGCCTAACCAGTACTTGGTCACGGCCATCAAAGCGCCCCAACCGGCGGCAGCCCCCTTATACGGTTTATAACGCTCAACTTCACTCATGATAATTCTCCAGGACGTCACACGTAGGCGGCTGCCTAATTTGAAACTCTTGTTGGTAGCTATTCTTATCTACATACAAAATGTGACTTGGGTTAATCCAGCTTAGATTATTTACACAGCGCCAAAGCACCGTTCAGCCGGCCAAAACCAGAACCACGAATCAAGCCTATTGCGTGTTCGCCCTGGGCGTCCAATCACAAATAACGACTAAATCATCGACGTCATCTATCAAGACTTATCTTCTTATAAATCAATATATTATTAATTTAAAACAGCAACTTTAAGGCCTGATAGACAGGATTGATCAACCGGTTGTTAATAGCGATTAGACGATAACTTCAAATGACTTTAACCTCGATTTAACAAGGCCCTTTATAGACTGGCGGCCTTATAAAAACCGGCACCAGGGTTGATGCACCTGGACCGCTGGCGGAGGTGGTGATGTCAGATCGAATATTGATGGATAGTTTTTCTCGACGGGTCGACTACCTCAGAATGTCGGTGACCGACCGCTGCGATTTCCGCTGCGTCTATTGCATGGCCGAGGACATGCAGTTCTTGCCGCGCCAACAGATCCTGTCCCTGGAAGAGCTCTATCTGGTGGCGGAACGTTTTGTGGCCCTGGGCACCCGAAAAATCCGCCTGACCGGGGGTGAGCCGTTGATTCGCCCCGGCGTGGTTGAACTGTGCCGGCGCATCGCGACGCTGCCGGGGCTGCGGGAACTGTGCATGACCACCAATGGCTCACAATTGGGCAAGCTGGCATCGCCGCTGTTCGACGCTGGCCTCAAGCGCCTGAACATCAGCCTGGACAGCCTGGACCCCGAGCCGTTTCGCCAACTGACCCGTACCGGAGACCTGGCGCAGGTCATCAAAGGTATCGATGCAGCGAACGCCGCCGGCTTTGAACACACCAAGCTCAACTGCGTGGTCATGAAGGGCCGCAACGATCACGAGATCAACGACCTGGTCGAGTTTGCAATTGATCGTGGGCTGGACATCTCGTTCATCGAAGAAATGCCCCTGGGCGTGATCAGCGAACACAGCCGCGCCGACGCCTTTTTCTCCAGCGCCCAGGTGCGCGAGCGAATTGCCGAACGCTACACCCTCATCGACTCTGCCGAATCCACCCAAGGCCCGTCGCGCTATTGGCGCCTGGCCGAGGCGCCGCATATTCGCCTGGGGTTCATCTCGCCCCACAGCCACAACTTTTGCGCGACCTGCAACCGGGTGCGCCTGACCGTCGAAGGCCGGCTCCTGCTGTGCCTGGGCAATGAACATGGCGTGGATCTCAAGGAAGTGCTGCGTCGCTATCCGGGCGAGCCCCAACGCCTGGAGCAGGCGATCGTCGAGGCCATGAAGATCAAGCCATACCGGCACAACTTTGAACTCAATGACGATGTGCAAATTGTCCGTTTCATGAGCATGACCGGCGGATAACCGGCCCACGTTACGACTCCCGGGAAGGGACGGAGACACACCATGAGCGATTTGAAGCAACCCCTTCTGACCCATCTGGATGCCGAAGGTCGAGCCAACATGGTCGACGTCAGCGAAAAGGACGTGACGGACCGTGAGGCCCAAGCCCAGGCCTGGGTCCGTATGCAACCCTCGACACTCAAACTGATCCAGCAAAATGGTCACCCCAAGGGTGACGTGTTCGCCGTGGCCCGCATTGCCGGGATCATGGCCGCGAAGAAAACCCACGAACTCATTCCCTTGTGCCACCCGCTGATGCTCAGCTCGATTCACATCGAGGTGAAGGCCGTCGAGCCCGACAGTGTGAAAATCGTCAGCACCTGCCGACTCAACGGCCGGACCGGTGTGGAACTGGAAGCCCTGACCGCTGCAAGCGTGGCTGCGCTGACCATCTACGACATGTGCAAGGCCGTGGACCGGGGCATGGTGATCGAAAAGATCCAGTTGCTGAAAAAGCACGGCGGAAGATCGGGCAGTTTTGCCGCTGGAGACGTCCAATGATTCTGCTCAACTACTTTGCGCGGTATCGGGAACAGCTGGGTGTGGACGGCGAGAAAATGCCGCTGGAAGCCTCATTGCGCTGCGTCGACGATGTGCGCCAGCAACTGATTGCCCGGGGCGGGATCTGGGCGGATATCTTCAGCGAGACCGGGCTGATGTGCGCCGTGAACCAGGAACTGTGCAAACTCGACGCCCCTGTCGAGGATTTCGACGAGATTGCCTTCTTCCCTCCGGTAACCGGAGGCTGAGTCCAGGCTTCTTGACCCTGCCAAAACCTTGTAGCCGCTGGCGCAGCCTGCGATCGGCTGCGCAGCAGTCGCCAGTCTCTTGAAACCGCTGAAGGTCCTTCGGCCCTTATCGCAGCCTCGTGCCTCGGCAGCGGCTACAGGCGTTGTGTCGATCACCTGTAGCCGCTGGCGCAGCCTGCGATCGGCTGCGCAGCAGTCGCCAGTCTCTTGAAACCGCTGAAGGTCCTTCGGCCCTTATCGCAGCCTCGTGCCTCGGCAGCGGCTACAGGGCGGTGGCGATCAGCTGTAGCCGCTGGCGCAGCCTGCGATCGGCTGCGCAGCAGTCGCCAGGATCTTGAAACTGCCGAAGGTCCTTCGGCCCTTATCGCAGCCTCGTGCCTCGGCAGCGGCTACAGGGCGGTGGCGATCAGCTGTAGCCGCTGGCGCAGCCTGCGATCGGCTGCGCAGCAGTCGTCAGGTCTTGAACCGTTGAAGGTCCTTCGGCCCTTATCGCAGCCTCGTGCCTCGGCAGCGGCTACAGGGAATGTGTCGAACACCTGTAGCCGCTGGCGCAGCCTGCGATCGGCTGCGCAGCAGTCGTCAGTCTCTTGAAACCGCTGAAGGTCCTTCGGACCTTATCGCAGCCTCGTGCCTCGGCAGCGGCTACAACGAGCCAAATGTATGACCTGACAGGGCTCTTGCCTGGTGACGCACAAGACGGTATCTACAAGCCGTTCCCCCTCAGAACAAACCGCAGAATGGAATAAACCGCGCGCTATCACCGGCCTTCAACGTGCCGTCCTCCGGAATCTCCACCAACCCATCCGCCCAGGATGCGCTCAGTAAAATCCCTGAACTCTGGTTGCCATAGGGCACGGCACGGCCGTCCTCCAGCCTGGCCCTGAGGTATTCCCGACGGCCTCCGGCCTTGTGCCAGTCAAATCCGACACTGACCGGGAAGCTCAGGGGGGTGACGTCTTCGACCCCCTGGATACGCAGCAAATAGGCCCGGGCCAACAGCCCGAACGTCACCAGCGCCGACATCGGATTGCCGGGCAGGCCGATCACCGGCACGCTGCCAAAGTAGCCCACAGTCAGCGGTTTGCCGGGCTTTATCGCAAGTTTCCAGAACACCGGCTTGCCGCACTCGCGCAGCACCTGCCCAAGGCAATCGGCATCGCCTGCCGACACGCCGCCGGTGGTGAGGATCAAGTCCGTCGAGTACTGCAGCTGTTCAAGTTTGAGTCGCGTCTGTTGCGGCTGATCGGGGAGCACACCGCCATCAATGACCTCACAGCCCAATGCGCTCAACCAATGGCTGAGCAACGTCCGATTGCTGTTGTAGATACAGCCAGGCTTGAGCAGTGTGCCCGGTTCGGCCAGTTCATCACCGGTGGAAAGCAATGCGACCCGTGGCCGACGCACCACATGCACATGGGTGCAGCCCTGCCCTGCGGCGATGGCCAACTCGAAGGGACCCAAGCGTTTGCCGGCCTTGAGCAAGACTTGCCCGACACGGTTTTCCTGGCCTTGGGGCCGAATATTCTGGCCCGCTACCAACGGCTTTTTGAACGCAATGCGACCGTCGTCCAGCACCTCGACGTTCTCTTGCATCTCGACACTATTGGCACCCTCAGGGACCGGCGCACCGGTAAAAATCCGGGCACAGGTTCCCGGCAGTAACGCTTGTGGCGCAACCCCGGCGAAAATCCGTTGCGACACCACCAGTGGCTGTCCGTCCCAGCCGTCTACGTTCACGGCGTAGCCATCCATGGCGCTGTTGGGCCACGGCGGCAGGTCGAGGGTAGCGACCAGGTCACTGGCCAACACCCGCTGCCGAGCGTCCGCCAACAGCACAGGCTCGCTGTCATCAAGACGTTGGACCGCGGCCATTTCCAGCAAACGGGTGATGGCCTCTTCCACCGGCATCAGCGGTGACATGCTCATCCCCGTGACTCGCAGGCTTTGACGGACTTGAGGTGCGGGACGAAATTACAAGGCCGGTGGCGCGCATCCAACTGCTCGGCCAGGATCCCTTCCCATGCGGTGCGACAAGCGCCTGTCGAGCCCGGCAGGCAGCACACCAACGTGCCATTGGACAGCCCAGCCAGTGCCCGGCTTTGCACCGTGGAGGTGCCGATATCGAGGATGGAGATGGCCCGGAACAACTCGCCGAAACCGTCGATCTGTTTGTCCAGCAAGCAGCTCACGGCCTCCGGTGTGCTGTCACGCCCGGTAAACCCGGTGCCGCCGGTGATCAGCACGACCTGAATCTCATCCTCGGCGATCCAGTGGGCCACCTGGGCGCGGATTTTATACAGGTCATCCTTGAGCAGGTTGCGCGCACTCAGGGTGTGACCGGCCTCCAGCAATCGACTGACCAGCAACTGTCCGGAGGTGTCATCAGCATAGGCTCGGGTATCACTGACGGTCAGCACGGCAATATTCAACGGGACAAACGGCGTATCCGACTTCACGCTCATGACACTCTCCGGCAGGCAATAATAAAAGCAATGGCCAGAGGCTAAGGCGCTGAAAAGTGGCTGTCTAATCGTTCTGGCCAACCGGGTTATCGAGCGCGTCTATCGCGCCATTTTCGGGCGGGCGGCGGGCGTGATAGAGTCGGTCGATCAAGCGTTAAGTCCTTGTGATTGGACGGGTGAGAGGATCGATGAGATCGTCTGCTCACCCTACTCCCCGTGTTTTGTCAGCAGGTGCCTTTGTGGACATCAAGCAACTCAAATTCCTGATCGCCCTGGAACAGACCCGCCACTTCGGACAGGCCGCCGCGCGCTGCCATATCACCCAGCCGACCCTGTCCATGCGTTTGCGTAACCTGGAGGATGAGCTGGGCCTGGAACTGGTGACCCGTGGCCAGCGTTTCGAAGGTTTCACCCAGGCCGGCGAGCGAGTCCTGGCGTGGGCACGAACCCTACTGGCCGCCCATGACGGGCTGTTCGCCGAAGCCGCTGCCTGCCGTGGCCAACTGGTGGGTAACTTGCGCCTGGGCCTGGTGCCCTTGAGTGGCTTTAACCCGATCAACTATGTGCAAGGGCTTTCCCAGACGTTCCCGGAACTCAAGTTCAGCCTGTCGTCCATGAGTTCGGACCGAATCATCGAAGGTCTGGGCAACAATCAACTGGATCTGGGGATTTGCTACCTCGATCATGTCAGCTCCCATCTGCTGGATTTTTTCGAATTGGGAGAGACTCGCGTCGGCTTGCTGTACGACACGCGCCATTTCCAGTTCGAAAGCACCGAGATGAGCTGGGAGGACGCCGCCCAACTGCCGTTAGGGATGATCAGCAATGGCATGCACTATCGCAAATCCATTGACCTGAGCTTTCGCAGCCGTGGGCTCGACCCGCAGCCCATCCTTGAGACCGACTCGACACACCAGCTGTTCCAGGCGATTCATGAAGGCTTTTGCTGCTCGATCATGCCCCTGGACAGTGGCTGGGAAAAGCCGATTGATACCCTGGCCTTCATCAACCTCCCCGATGCCAGTGTCCTGGCGCCCCTGGGGCTGGTGATGCGCAAGACCGAACCACGCTCGGCCATCGCCGAGAAGTGTTTTGCCGAAGCCAAGAGGTTGTTTGGTGCAGAGAGCAAGGCCCCTGAATAAATAATCCGGCGATCACTCGCCGGATTATCAGCCAACGCATTCAAGGCTCGCGGTCAGCCAATTCTTCCAGCAGATCGGCGGACGGCACGAAGAACAAACTGCCGGTCACCGCCGTGCTGAAGTCCAGCAGCCGGTCATAGTTGCCGGCGGGTCGCCCGACAAACATGTTCTCAAGCATCAGTTCCAGCGGCTCCGGCGAGCGCGCGTAACCGATGAAATACGTCCCGAACTCCCCGGCGCCAGGCCGACCAAACGGCATATTGTCCCGCAGGATTTTCACTTCCTCGCCGTCCTTGGTGATGGTGGTCAAGGCACTGTGGGAGTTGGCCGGTTTAACCTCTTCGCCGAGTTCGATATCGGACAGTTTGGTACGCCCGATCACACGCTCTTGCGCTTCCGTGGACAACTCATTCCAGGCCTTCATGTTGTGCAAATACTTCTGCACCAGCACATAGCTGCCGCCACTGAAGGTCGGGTCTTCATCGCCGACAATGGTGAAGCCGACAGCCTTGCGCCCGGTCGGGTTCTCCGTGCCATCGACAAAACCAATGATGCTGCGCATATCGAAATTACGGAAACCTTGTACCTCGTCAACGACAGTCACGGCATCGCCGAGGGCCGACATGATTTGCGTGGCCAGCTCAAAACACAGGTCCATCTGATCGGCACGAATGTGCAGCAACACATCCCCAGGGGTGGAGACCGCCATGCGCCCCGCTACACCGACTTCATGAAACGGGTGCAGCGACGCAGGGCGCGGGCTACCGAACAGGGCGTCCCAGGCGGTGGCACCAAAACCGCAGACGCACGTCAGGTTACCCGCCGGCACCCGCTTGCCGACCGAGCGCGTGAGGGCGGCGACGTCGCCGCACCATTCGCGCACGGTCTTGGCGGCATCATTGCCGGGGGCCAGGGTGGCAACCATGAAAATGGCGCTGCTGGTGATGGGGCTGCAGACGGACTGGGGATCGATGTTCGGATTGAGCGTTGTCATGATGAGTTCCACAAGCGACAGGCGATAATGAACGATCGCAGAGTAGCAGATGGTGCGCTTGCAGTAGTGGCCCGGAGCGACTTTTCGATCCGGGTTTGGTACTCAACTACCGCTCTTGATCTTGCTCCACATCCGAGTGCGAATACGCTCTACCTTCAGTGGCATGGTCTCCAGGGTGAACAAGGTATCCAGCACCTCTTTCGAAGGATAAACCCCAGGGTTGCGGCGAATCTTCTCCTCCACCAGGCTGGTCGCATCCTTGTTGGCGTTGGCATAGCTCAAGTAGTTGGACGAGCGAGCGATCACCTGCGGGTCGAGCATGTAATTGATGAACGCCAACCCTTGCTCAGGGTGAGGCGCATCGTTGAGCAACACCAGGCTTTCGACCCAGAGTGGCGCGCCCTCGCGGGGAATGCTGTACTCGATCTGACGGCCATTACCAGCTGCTTCCGAGGCTTTGCGGGCATCCATCACCCCTCCCGCCCAACCCAACACCACACAGACGTTGCCGTTGGCCAGGTCGCTGATAAAGCGTGAGGAATCGAAGTAGCGAATGTAGGGGCGCACCTTCAGCAACAACGCCTCGGCCTTGCGGTAGTCCTCGGGGTTCTGGCTGTTATAGGGCAGCCCCAGGTAGTGCAAGGCGATGGGAATGATATCGCCGGGCGCATCCAGCGTCGCCACGCCGCACTGGCTCAGCTTGGCGATGTTTTCTTCCTTGAAGATCAGGTCCCAGGAGCCGACCGGCGCTTGTTCACCGAGGATTGCCTTGACCTTTTCCACGTCATAACCCAGCCCGGTGGTGCCCCACAGGTACGGCACGGCGTAACGATTGCCCGGGTCGTTGCGTTGCACCTTGGCGAGAATCTCGGGGTCGAGGTGGGACCAGTTGGGTAGTTGCGTGCGATCCAGTTCCTTGAGCACGCCGGCCTTGATCAGGTTTGGCATGACGTCACCGCTGGCCACCACCACGTCATAGTTGCTGCGCCCGGCCATGAGCTTGCCCTGCATGACGTCGGCGTTGTCGAACACGTCAAAGGTAGAACCGATACCCGTCTGGGCCTGGAAGTTCTTCATCGCATCCGGGGCGATGAAGTCGTACCAGTTATAGATATTCACCTTCGGCTCGGCGGCCTCGGCACCCGCCAGACCGATACTGAACAGTGAGGCCAGGGCCAGTTGCATACAACGAATACGGTTCATCAAGAAACTCCTGGGCAGGCGCGCACGCTCACCTGCTGATTATTGTTGTAGGGAGAAAAATCAGGGGATCAGCAGTTCACGGCGGCCATCGGCGTGTTCAACCTGCTCGCCGACAAGCATCAGGCGGCGGTCGCTGAGGTAGTGGTAGTCACGGCGGGCGGCCTTGAGCTGTTCAAGGTCCAGGACGACAACCTGCCGACACTCCTCGCGCCCAGCTTCAAACAGCACTCGACCGAACGGATCGACTGCCGCGCTACCACCAGCAAACACCAGGTCATCCGGCCCGCCCTCCACACGATTGACCATCACCGCAAACGCCTGGTTTTCCTGGGCGCGAGCCATGATCGCAGTACGGTGCACCGGGCCGTAGGGGTCCATATTGCCGTTGGTGACGATGATCAGTTCGGCGCCGAGTTGAGCCACCGCACGGGCGGTTTCCGGCAATTCAATGTCGTAGCAAATCAGAATGCCGACCCGTACGCCTTTCCACAGCGCAGTGACGAAACGGTCGCCTGGGGTGATGTCGCCGCGCTCGTCGGGCCACAAGTGGGTCTTGCGATAACTCAGTGCGATACCTTCAGGGGTCATCAGGACCGAGGTGTTGTAATAGGTCCCGCGATCATTTTCGACAAGGCCGACGACCACTGAGACATTACGCTCGCGAACCGCCTGCTGGACAGCTTGCAAGGTCGGTCCGTCCAGGGGTTCTGCCACGCCCGCCAGTTGCTCACCGCCCACGAAGCCCATCAAGTGGGTTTCCGGAAATACCAACAGGTCAGAGCCTGCCTCACAGCTGGCAATGGCTTTCAGCGTACGTGCCAGGTTATAAGCAGTGTCACCGTCACGACCGGCCAGTTGCATGAGTTCAATCTTCATCGCTTATCCTTGTACCCATTTAGAAAGCCCAGGTGCACACCAAATCTGCCGGGGCGAACCGAGTATGGAGCGCCGCGTCGCGGCAAAAAATCACTTCGATGGGGTACCCCTCAATGGGTAGCGAGACCAATCTGACGTTGCAGGACTTAGCCTGGCACGACGCCGTTGGCCGGCTGATCGAGACCCTGGACCAACCCAACTTCTGGACGGCGCTGGTGCGTCTGCTGCGCCGTTATGTACCGGCGGACAACTGGGTGGTGCTGATTTTCAGCTCGGGTAAACCTCAGGTATTGGCCGAATCTCCCGGTCTCGATGACGGCCTGGACTTGCTGTTCCAGGAGTATCTCAAAGGCCTGTACTTGCTCGATCCCTTTTACCTGGCCAATCGGGAGGCGCCCAAAAGCGGCCTGTTCCGCCTGGAAGATGTCGCCCCCGAGTGCTTCGAGCAGACCGACTACTACCAACGCTACTTTCGCCTGAACGTCCTCGCCGATGAAGTCCACATCAACGTCCAGTTGGATGCCGAACGCACCCTGAGCCTGTCCCTGGGCAGCCAGGCCCCCTTCAGCACCGAACAGGTTGCTCTGCTGGGTTTGATCCACCCCTGGGTAGCCGCACTAATGCGCCAGCGCTCGGTCTTCGAACAGGAACTCAAACACGCCCCGGAGCTACCACCCAACTGGGAGAACCATCTGGAATCCACTGCCCGGCAGATCAGCTCATCGCTGTCGGCCCGGGAAATGGAGGTGGGCCGGCTGATGCTCAGCGGCTGCTCCAATAAAGAGATCGCCCGCAAGCTTGCGATTTCCGCCGAGACCGTGAAAGTCCACCGCAAGCACATGTACAGCAAGCTGGGGATCAAATCCCAGTCGGAGTTGTTTTTACTGTTTCTGCAAGCCCAGGAATGAGCCCGGACTACCAGCTACTGTAGGAGCGAGCTTGCTCGCGAAGAACGAACAGGCACCGCGCTCACCCTGGATACCCGCGTTATCGTTGACTCTTTTCGCGAGCAAGCTCGCTCCTACAGATTTGGCTGCCAGCCGACTTTTTTCATCGCCCGCAACAGCTGCTCGGGCTTGAGCGCCAAGGCCCGGCGGCCTCGCCCTTCAAGGTCGTTGGCGGCCAACATGGCGTTAACAATCGCCTCCTCCACCGCATCCGCCGCCGCTACGAACAACGCGGAGATGTAGTCATTATTGACCATCTGCAACGGCGTCGTCGGCGCTCCAGGATGACCCAGATTAGCCACCGGCAAACCCGTGTTACCCACCGAAAAAGCGATGAAGATATCGCCACTGTCGTCTTCCGTGCCGCCGCCCACCCGCGCCAGACCCACACTGGCCCGCTGCGCCAGCCGTGTGCACTGATGGGGCAACAGCGGCGCGTCCGTGGCGATGGTGATCACGATGGAGCCCATACCCGGCACGCCGACGTTCACCGGGCCGTCATAGGGCGACGGCACATCGTTCAACACCGTGCCTACCGGATAACCCGCGACCCGAAGCGACGAACGCGCGCCATAGTTGGCCTGTACCAGCGCGCCCACGGTCCAACCGCCCTGCTCTGCACTCAATACTCGTGAGGAAGTGCCGATGCCGCCCTTGAACTCATGGCAGATCATCCCGGTACCACCACCGACGCAGCCTTCCTCTACCGAACCACTGCGTGCGTCCTTCAGCGCCAACTGCACATGCTCGGCCGTGACGTGCTGGTCCCAGATATCGCTCAAAATCCCGTCGTAGGTTTCCAGCACCACCGGCATGCACCAGTAGGTGTGCTGCCGGGCCATCTCCCGTTCGGCCGCAACCAACGCATCGCGCACCACACCAACGCTATGGGTGTTGGTGTAAGCGATGGGTGTGGTCAGCAAACCCGCCTCGCGAATCCACTCCAGACCGGTGGCATCACCGTTGCCATTCAGCACATGGACCCCGGCAAAACAGGGTTCCAGGTGCGCCGCGACGGCGCGCGGCTCGATGACGGTCACGCCGGTGTGAATCGAGGTTTCGCCCGATTGAGTGTTGAGGGTGTGATGGCCGACTCGCACGCCGGGCACGTCGGTAATCGCATTATTGACACCCGGTTTACCCGTCCCAATCACGATACCCAGATCACGTAAGCGCATGGTTTTGTTCTCAATATTCAATTCATTAAGGTGCTTGAAGTCTAGGGACCGGGCCGATACCTGGCGATAACCTCCATTTGTTACCCCAATGGCGTTAAGTAAGACGGGGCCAGTGTGATGTTCATCCTCAAGGCCTCTGTTTAAACAGGGCGGCCGACCAGGACAATTCCTGTGCTAGGCTGCGAAAATCTTGTCAATCGTCCAAAAAGGTGACCCGTGGACCCACTTTCCGGTGTGTTGTCACTGCTGAGAATTCGCAACTACCACTCGGCAACATTGCGGCTGGGCGGCGATTGGGCCTTCAGCTTTCCAAGGATCGAAGGCATCAAGTTCACCGCCGTGGTGAAGGGCTGTTGCTGGTTGCACGTCGAGGGCGAGCAAGCACCGCAACAATTGCAGCAAGGCGATTGCTTCCTGATGACCCGGGGCGAGCCGTTTACCCTCTCCAGCGACCTGTCAGTGTCCGTCATGGATTCCAACGGTCACTTTCAGGTCCTGGCCCAGGACGAACTCACCCTCGATTACGGCGGCGACGACGTACAACTGGTGGGCGGACGTTTCGACTTCACCGGGGTCCCGACCCAGTTCCTGCTCAGCACCCTGCCCTCACTGGTGCATGTGCCGGGCGACTCACCCGAAGCCTCGCTCCTGCGTTGGGCCCTGGAACGCTTCACCACGGAACTGCAACAACGTCAGGCCGGCCGGTCGCTGATGAATGAACACCTGGCGCACATCATGTTGGTGGAGGTGCTGCGGGCTCACCTCGCCACCCTCGACAACAACGGTATGGGCTGGTTTTTCGGCCTGGCAGACCGCAACCTCAGCGCGGCCCTGAGTGCCATGCACGCCGACCCGGCCCATCGCTGGACGGTCGAGGGTCTGGCGCGACTGGCAACCATGTCGCGCTCCGCCTTCGCCCTGCGCTTCAAGCAGATGGTGGGGTCTGCCCCCATGGAATACCTGACCCACTGGCGCATGCTGCTGGCCGGGGACCGCCTGAGGAACACCCCTGATTCGGTGTCCACCATTGCCTTTTCCCTGGGTTATGAATCGGAAAGCGCCTTCAGCACTGCCTTCAAACGGGTCATGTCGCAATCGCCCCGCCACTACCAGCGCGGGCAACCGGCCTAGTGCAGCCCACCACCAATCACCAGGGTTTCGCCGGTGATCCAACCGGCATCGTCCGAAGCCAGAAAGGCCACGGCGGGTGCGATGTCTTGCGGGGTGCCGATACGGCCCAGAGGCGTGATGGCCTCGATCTTCTGGCGGAAGGCATCTTCGAGGAAACCACTGTCGTGAACGCCCTCGGTGACCACCAGGCCCGGATTGACCGAGTTGACCCGAATGTTCCTCGGTCCCAGTTCATTGGCCAGGGTGCGCGTGATCGCGTCCACCGCGCCTTTGGAAGCGGTGTACACCGTTGAATTGGCCGGGGTGAACGAGGTGACGCTGGAACTGATATTGACGATGCTGCCGCCCTTGGGGTTGAACACCTCGACAGCGGCCTGGGTGCACTGGATCAAGCCCAGGACGTTCAGGTTGAACTGACGATGGAATTCAGCCTCGCTGACATCGGCCAAAGCGCCGGTGGCATACACACCGGCGTTGTTCACCAAAATATCGAGGTGCCCGTGCTGGTGGACGATGGCCTTGAACAGCGCCTTGATCTCCAGTGCATCAGACACATCGGCCTTGATCGCATGCGCCCGGCCGCCAGCGGCCACAACTTCTGCAACCACCTGATCGGCCTCGGCCTGGCTACGGGTGTAATTAACGATCACCGTCGCGCCTTGCGCGGCGAGTAGCTTGGCAATGGCGGCACCTATGCCCTTGGACGATCCGGTGACCAAGGCTATTTTCTTTTGCAGTATTTTCATCGTGTTGCTCCGGTTCAGAAACTCAAATCAGGCCCTTGAACATCAGGCGTTGATCGACAGAACCAGCTTATGAGCGTCACGCCAAAGTCGTAATAGTCAGGCCTCCAGAAAAGCTTCGCCATCGTCCAGATCGATTGATCAGGCAGCGCGCGCCAACAAGTTACGCCCCTTCTTCACACCCAACTGGGGCAGCCTTGATCCCGACTTGCTCGCGCGCATGATGGACACCAACGCAATGCTCGCCCAGCCGCTGAGCGCGGATGCGGTCATGCGCGAGGCCCTGGTGGTCTCGGCATTGGAAAACGCCTGCCGCGCCATCGAAGTCGGCCTGCCGGCGGATCACATTGTGTTGTCAGCCAAGGTCAGTCATGTGCAGGACTTGATCGCGGTGTACCGCAATCTGGCCGGGCGTTGCGAGTTTCCGTTGCACCTGGGGCTGACCGAGGCTGGCATGGGCTCCAAAGGCATCGTCGCCTCCTCCACCGCATTGGCGGTGCTGTTGCAGGAAGGTATCGGCGACACCTTGCGCATTTCCCTCACACCGGAGCCCAACGGCGATCGCAACCGCGAAGTGTTGGTTGCGCAACAGATTCTGCAAACCATGGGCCTGCGCGCCTTCACCCCATCCGTCGTGGCCTGCCCCGGCTGCGGCCGTACCACCAGCAGTTTGTTTCAGGAACTGGCACAGCAGATCGAGGCGTTTCTGCGGGTGCAGACACCGGTCTGGAAAGGTCTGTATCCCGGGGTGGAGCATATGCACGTGGCGGTCATGGGCTGCGTGGTCAACGGCCCTGGAGAGAGCCGGTTGGCGAACATCGGTATTTCCCTGCCGGGCGCCGGGGAAAACCCCTCAGCGCCGGTGTACATGGACGGAGAACGTGTCGCCACCCTCAAAGGCCCGGGTATTGCCCAGGACTTCACCGATTTGCTGCAAGCCTATGTGGCGGCTCATTACGGGAAGCAGGAATCAGCCAGACTGTTGCTCGAAGGCATGCTCGAGCGCGGTACGATCAGGGTGCGCAATGAGCCGGCCCACGGTGTTTGAACGTGTCGGAAGGCCGCTCGGAAAACTGCTTGCGGTAGTGCTCGGCAAAACGCCCAAGATGCGCAAACCCGTAATCAAGTGCCAACTCGGTGACATTCCGCACATTGCAGTTGGGGTCGGCCAGGCAGGCGTGTACACGTGACAACTTCTGCTCGCGGATAAACCGCTGTGGCGTGGTGGACATGTGCTTTTCGAACAGGCTGTACAAGGAGCGCACGCTGAGTTGTGCCTGCTCGGCAAGGCTCTGGACGCTGATATCCTGTTGCAGGTTGCGCATGATGTAATCCACCAGCCGTTCGAAGGTGCTGTTGGAACACGCCAGGTGTTCACGCCGTACATTGTTGCGCATCAGGGTCAGCATCTTGCTGGCCACGATCTGTGCATAGTGCTCCTGCACCCGGACCAACGCCTCCCCGTCTTCGGCTTCGGTGCAGAGGGTGGCGAGCAACGGAACGAATGTTTTCAACTGGTCCAGTGAATAGCGCTGTTGCAGAAAACGTATCCCTTCGCGTGGGTAGAGCCAGCGCTGCTCCTGGCAGATGGACTCGAGCAACTGCGTCGGCACCTTCAGAATGAATTTCTCGCAATCCTGGGAGTACGTCAGGTCCACAGGATCATCGGGGTTGATCAACAGCAACTCCCCCGGTACCAGGTGATGGACCCCGGCGGGGCCACGCCACAGGCAGTTGCCGCGTAACAAGACCTGCAAGTGGAAGATGTCCTCCAGCGCGTGGGAGACCACGCGCACGCTGGTGCCGTAGCTGATACGGCACAGGTCCAGGCTGGCAAATTTTCGGTGACTCAACCGGGCCTGGGCATCGGCCTTGCGTGGCAACTGAATGCAGTGACTGCCGACATGCTGATTCACATAGCAGGAAACCGCATGCGGGTCGGCGTTCTTGAACACCTCGCTACGCTCACTGAGCAGGGGCATATTCACGGCGATCACCCTTCTATTGTTTTTATGAATCAGGCTTGCAACGCGGGAGTACGTCACAGGCAGGTTATCGATTCTCGGACACGTTCAGCCTGGGCGCCAATACGGATTGGGTTGAGTACGATACCTCCAGGGTATTCAAATGTTCTGTTAACCCAGATCGCCCCCACCCACCGGCAGCGTGACGCCGGTGATATAGGACGCCTCGTCGGACGCCAGGAACAGGATGACTCCGACCTGCTCGTCGATCGTCCCGTAGCGCTTCATCAAGCTGCTGTCCTTCGTCTGCTCGACAATCTGCGCGTACCACTGCTGCTCTTGCTCGGTCGCAACGCTGCTATTACGCGGAATACGCCGCGCAGGCGCCTCGGTTCCTCCGGGCGCGGTGGCGTTGATACGCACCCCGCGCCCTGCCGTTTCGAAGGCCAGACACGCCGTCAACGCATTCACGCCGCCTTTGGCGGCACCATAGGGCACCCGGTTAACCCCGCGCGTGGCAATGGACGAAACGTTGACGATCACCCCGCTCCCTCGTTCCAGCATATGGGGCAGCACGCTGTGGCAACACCACAAGGTCGGAAACAGCGAGCGGCGCACCTCAGCCTCGATTTCATCTGGCAAGTAATGCTCGAAAGGTTTGGCCCAAATCGTACCGCCGACGTTGTTGACCAGGATGTCCAACCGGCCAAAGTGCTGTATCGCCTTGGTCATGACGAGCTGGCAATCTTCATAACGTTCCAGGTCGGCAGTCAGGGCGAGCACCTCGGCCGGCAGTTCGTGGACCAGCTCGGAACGGTCGACAGCCACCACCTGAGCGCCTTCGAGCAGCAAGCGCTCGACCACACCACGCCCTATACCTTGCGCCGCCCCGGTGACCAGCGCGACCTTACCGTTGAATCTCATGTTCATGGCGACCTCAAAAACGCTTGGCTGACTCACGCCGCGCTGGCGGCGAATTTTTCGTAGTAGAAGTTGGCGGGAGCGATGCCCTGCTCACGCAGGTAATGACTCACGGCTTCCACCATCGGTGGCGGCCCGCACAGGTAGATGTCCACGTCACCGTCGTTCAGATGCTCGGCACCGATATGCTGGGTGACATAGCCTTTTTGCGGCCATTGACTGTCCGGGTTCGCCACACAGGCGCTGAAGGTAAAGTTGGGAATACGCTCGGCCAATGCCTTCAGGCGATCCATTTCCACCAGGTCCCCATCGTGGGTCACGCCGTAGATCAGGTGCAGTGGATGATCACTGCCCAGCTCGGCGATGGTGTCGAGCATGGCCGTGAACGGCGCCAGACCAGTGCCCCCAGCCAGCAATAACAGAGGGCGTTTGATCGGTCGCAGATAGAAGTTGCCCAACGGTCCGGCCAGGCTCATGGGATCGCCCACCTTGGCCAGCTCGGTGAGAAAGCGGCTCATCAGGCCGCCGGACACATTGCGGATCAGAAAGCTGACCCGGCCGTCTCTCTGAACTGAACTGAACGAGTACGCACGACTTTGATCGCTGCCCGGCACCTGAAGGTTCACGTACTGGCCCGGCAGAAATGTCAGACCCGCCAGCGTCTCGCCCTGGAGCAGCAATGACAGTGTGCTGTCAGACAAACGCCGCACCTCTTGTATCGCGCCCTGATAGGTGGATTGCCCAGTCTTGCAGACCTGCGAAGAGGCCGGGACTCGCACCACACAATCGCCCTTGGCGCGCATCTGACAGGTCAATACATAGCCTTCCACAGCCTCCTCGGCGGTCAAGGCGTCGTCGATGTATTCCTCACCCAAGTCATATTCACCGGATTCGGCAAAGCACTTGCAGGTCCCACAAGCGCCATCGCGGCAATCCAGTGGAATATTGATGCCTTGACGATAGGCCGCGTCGGCCACGGTTTCGCTCGGGGTGACGTCGATAAAACGGGTCACGCCGTCTTCAAAGTTCAGTGCAATCTTGTGGCTCATGGCATACCTCGCATGACCGTATTCAACCCGGTTCACAAGTGATAGATATCGATGACCTGACGGACATAATCGTTTTTCAGCACGACTTTCTTGGCCTTGATCAGCGGCTGCTCCCCGCGTGTATCCAGGGTGTAGAAGCTGGTGCCGAAATAGCTGTCGACGGTCTTGTAGCGAAAGCTCAGGGTGTGCCAGTTAAACCGTACCAGGCACTGGTCTGCGCGCTGCTCGATGATCTCGATATTGCTCAGGTTATGAGAGGTGCGGGTGTCCGGAATACTCGCACTGGAGCGCTCGGTCTTGATCCGGAAAACACGGTCTTCCAGCCCTTCGCGACTGCCGTACCAGATCAGCGAAATCTCGCTTTGCGGGTTCTCGGTCAGCTCGTCATCGTCATCCCAGGCCGGCATCCAGAACGTGGCATCGGCGGCGTATAGCTCAAGCCATGGGTCCCATTGCTTGTCGTCGAGGTAACGGGCTTCGCGAAACAGGAAGTCGCGAACGCTGTCGTAAGCGATGCTCATGGGAACTCCCGCACGGGAATCTTGCCCGCCTGCTCGGTGGCCACGGCTTGCAGCAGGGTGTCCTGCCAGTACTTATGCTGCTGGACGAACAGGCCTTCGTCCTCGGTACGAACACCGCTAAGCAACGGGTGCAGGTCAATCTCCAGGGCGGCGTCATCGGGGCCTTCGACCCAGTGCTCGGCGCCCCGTGACATATCGTTCCACGCCGTGGCGTTGCCTTGATAGCCAACCTGGCAAGAGCGGAACTCCTCCAGATCATCAGGTGTTGCCATGCCACTGACGTTGAAAAAATCCTCGTACTGACGAATGCGCCGGGCCCGGGCTTCTGCGCTTTCGCCTACCGGTGCGATGCAGTAGATGGTGATCTCGGTCTGGTTGACCGAAATGGGCCTGGCAATACGAATCTGCGAACTGAACTGGTCCATCAGGTAGACGTTGGGGTACAGGCACAGATTGCGTGAGTGACCGATCATCCAGTCAGCACGCGCCTGGCCAAAATCACTGACCAACTGGTCGCGGCGTTCATACAGAGGACGATCCTCAGGGTTGGCCCAGCGCGTCCACAGCAACATGTGCCCTTTGTCGAACGAGTAGAACCCTCCTCCGCTTTTAGCCCAGCCCCCGGCACTCATGGTCGGGTTGCTGTCGCCGCACTGGCGTTCCTTGCGCTGGTTCTGCGTCGCGGCATAGTTCCAATGCACGGAACTGACGTGATAACCGTCGGCACCGTTTTCGGCGGTCAATTTCCAATTGCCTTCGTAGATGTAGCTGGACGAGCCGCGCAGCACTTCCAGGCCATCGGGGGATTGATCAACGATCATGTCGATGATCTTCGCCGACTCGCCGAGGTGCTCGACCAACGGCACCACCTCCGGGTTCAGGCTGCCAAACAGGAACCCACGGTAGGATTCGAACCGGGCCACCCGGGTCAGATCATGGGAGCCCTCGCAGTTGAAGCTTTCGGGGTAGCCGGCATTGCTCGGGTCCTTGACCTTGAGCAACTTGCCGGAATTATTGAAGGTCCAGCCGTGGAAGGGGCATGTATAGGACGCCTTGTTGCCGCGCTTGTGCCGGCACAGCATCGCACCACGGTGACTGCAGGCATTGAGAAAGGCGTTGAGCACGCCTTCCTTGTTGCGCGCGATGAAGATCGGCTGGCGTCCCATCTGCAGGGTGATGTAATCGTTGTTTTGCGGGATCTGGCTTTCGTGGGCCAGGTAGAGCCAGTTGCCTTCGAAGATGTGTTTCATCTCGAGGTCGAACAGGCGGGGGTCGGTAAACATCTCGCGCTTGCAGCGATAGATGCCTGCTTCACGGTTTTCTTCGAGCAAGGAATTGAGATACTCGACGCCGATCGACATGGTCTGAGCCTCCATTGTTTTTATTGGGCAGCTCCAGTTTCATCGGTTGGCGGGGTCTTCAATATCCGTTGTGTGCAGACTGATATCCGGTTTTTGCAGATCGCAACGGCTTGACGCTGTGGGGTGTTCTTATGGCGGAAAAAAACGCCACAGGACCTCCGGTTTTTCAAAATCCTTAAAAGTGATAGATCGCGGCAGCATTAAGATCAGCAGCCTGAAGTAAAGTGTCGGCTGTCTTCTGGATATCCTCACGCATCCACAATATTTTCAACCAGTCGACCGGGATGCCCTGAACACCGTAATAGGCACCAGCCAACTGGCCGACAATGGCGGCAGTCGTGTCCGCGTCATCGCCCAGATTTGTCGCGACCAGCACCGCCTCAGCAAAACTGTCAGTGTGGTGAAAACACCAAAGCGCTGCTTCCAGCGATGCCACCGAGTAACCAGAACCCATGATTTCGTCGCGGGTTTTCCCCAGATAACTCCCGCAGGCAATCGCCATTACCTTAGGCTCTCTCAAACTCAGATAGGCTACCCGAGAAACCTGCTCTTTCGGCACTCCGAGCAGCGAATTTGCGATGCATTCCGCCAAGACCAAGCAACACTCAATCGCCTCCATTGCCCCGTGAGTAGTGCGAGAGCAGTCGATGGTGCGTTCGCGAATACGATCGATATGAGGAAAGTAAAACAGCACCACGGGGGCCAGGCGCATCATCGAACCATTGCCTGCCGAGTATGGGTCTGTTGAGCCCGCGTACGGGTTGGCACTTTTCTGGAATGCTGCCACTGCCTCTCGAACGGTCATCCCAATGTCGAAGCACTCTCCGGTTGAACTCAGGTAGCCCCTTTTCCACCAGTTTAGATAACGCCCCATTTGATCGGCGGCGTCAAAACCATTCTTGCGCAACAAGCTTTCGGCCAGACAAAGCGCCATCGACGTGTCATCCGTCCATTGGCCTGGCCTCAGCTGGAACGGCCCACCCCCAACCATATCTGTGACTGTAGCAAAAGAGCCACGAGGCTTGAATTCAACCGTAGTCCCTACTGCATCACCGCAGGCCAGGCCCAGGAGGCTGCCGCGGTAACGATCTAAAAGCGTAATAGCCATCAATGCCCCTCACGATGAGCCTTTTCAGGGCCTATGAGCAAACAGCTGCTACCTGGTTCCATTCAATTAAAAGCGAACACTGACCTTGTGGCGAGGGGGCTTGCCGGATCGCCACAGGTTTAGTGTTCACTTTTAATTGACCGGTATTAGCCGAAAAACTGTTTTTTCAAAGACCTTGAAAGAGCTGGTCCTTACGATGCGAACTTGAACACAACGCCTGATGTTCCATGCGCAACAGTAGACGAGAACCCCCTCGGATTTTTCTTAATCACCCAACGCCAACGCGCGCACTTCGCTGGGTGTCTGCCCATAACGCGCCTTGAACGCCCGGGAGAAGTGCGCCTGGCTGGTAAAACCGTGGCGGTAGGCAACCTCCCCCACGTCCAGGCCCCTGACCTGTTGACTGCTTAACAGGCCATACGCTTGTTGTAGGCGTTTCTCTAGAATGAAACGCCGTGGCTGGGTGTCTTCCAGGGCAAACAACCGCGCCAGGTGCCGGGTAGAGATCCCGGTCTGGATCGCCACCCGCTCACAACTCAAAGTCGGGTCGGCCAGTTGGTCGCGGATGCATTGCTTGGCCGCCAACAGGTAAGAGGCGCTCAAGGCGTTGATCCGGCGATGACCGACTTGGCCAGCAATGATATTGCCCAGTAACTCGAACGCATCGTCCTGATAGCTCCCCGCTTCCTGACTCAACGGCTGCTGGAAAAAGTCTCGGGTGCGCTCGCCGAGTGTGCGTAACAGCAAGCGCTGCACGCCGGTGTGGGCGCTGATTTTCAGTGCATTGTCGAAGCGGCTCAAACAGCGGCTGGCAAAGATTTCCTGGGGCACATCGAAGATGAATTGGCGCATGGGCCCGGAAAACCCGAACAGGTAGGGTTTGTCAGTGCGATAGACCATCAACTCGCCGGGTTCCAGCAGCTGGCAGTGCCCGTTCTGAAAGAAAAACGAACCACTGCCCGTCACAAACGACACGAAAATCGAGGCCTTGGGCACCGCTCGAATCATCGAACCGTCGCGCTCCACCACGTGTTCGTTACCGACGATATGCGCCAGGTGCATGCTTTCCAGGCTCAGGTTGTCCTGGGTCGCGGTAAACCCGCCCTCACTGTAGGACGAGCATTTGAGGCCCACCAGGGTGGACGCGTTGTACTGCTCCCAAAAGGCCAGGCGCTGGTCCAGGGGAATGTTGTCGGTACTGGCTCGCCGAGTGTCGAGCATGGCGCATGGAGTCATTTTTATTCTTCTCATGGCAGCGGGAGGTTGCCCTGGCCCGGGCGAGGCCAATTCCGGGGTTTCCAGAGAACTCATTAATATCTGAACAATTGCCGATGTCAACTCATTGCCCAGGCGTAATCGACCACCGGGCAACCGGTAAAAGCGGCGTCCGATACAGGCAATCATCACGTCGGTTGCGATCAAACCGCCCACGCGTTCAAGACCTAGAGTGGCCGTGTATCCCCCACAAGCAGAGGCCGAACATGCCCGAATTAGCCAGCACCGAATTTTGGAAAGACTTGCAGCCGATCGCCAACTGCTTCAAGCCCGACGCCAAGCCCGAGGTTTACCTGCCCAACGCCGCCAGTGACGACCTGCGGCTCTATGTGCCGTTCACCGAAACCGTGTCTTCACGCCCACTGTGGATTTCCCCGAGTGAAAACCGCTGGTGCGACATCCTGATGTCCAGCCGCGCGGGCCTGGTCAATCGGCATTACCACCCCCACGAAGTATTCGCCTACACCCTCTCCGGAAAATGGGGCTACCTGGAACACGACTGGACCGCCACCGCCGGCGATTTTGTCTACGAGACTCCGGGCGAAGGCCACACGCTGGTGGCCTATGACCACCCGGAGCCGATGCGCGTGTTTTTCATCGTCAAGGGGCCGCTGATCTGGCTCGACGAACAGGGTGAACCCAACGGTTATTTCGACGTGCACTCCTACATCGACCTATGCCGCAAGCACTACGACAAGGTCGGCCTGGGAGCCGACGCTGTGGATCGGCTGTTTCGCTAAATGCGTTTTTCGGAGTACCACCATGGCTGACAACAATAATAAAGCCGGTTACGAAAACACCTTGCTGTGCGTGCTGTTCCTGACCTTTGGCTTCGTGTTTTTCGATCGTTTGGCCCTCGCGTTTCTGTTTCCGTTCATGGCCACGGAACTGCAACTGAGCAATAGCCACCTGGGCATGCTGTCCTCGGTGCTGGCCCTGGCCTGGGCGCTGTCCGGTGCGCTGGTGGGGGCTTGGTCAGACCGTCGAGGCGTGCGCAAACCGCTGCTGATCATCGCGGTGATTCTGTTTTCCCTGTGTTCGGCGCTGTCGGGGCTGGTCACCGGGTTTCTCAGCCTGCTGCTGTTTCGCGGGATCATGGGCCTGGCCGAAGGCCCGATTCTGCCGCTGTCCCAGTCGCTGATGGTAGAAGCCTCCTCGTCCCATCGACGGGGCCTGAACATGGGCTTACTGCAGGGTTCGGCAGCAGGCCTGCTGGGCGCGGTCATTGGCCCACCGGTGTTGATTGCCCTGGCTGAAGCCTATGGCTGGCGGCATGCGTTCATTGTGTCGCTGGTGCCCGGCCTGCTGATTGCCTGGTTAATCTGGCGCTATGTGCGCAACGACGAACCGCGCCTGGCGTCGAAGATCAGCAACCCTCAACCCGGCCATCGCCTGGCCTTGCTGAAAAGCCGCAACATCGTGCTCTGCACCCTGATCAGCTGTGTGTTCCTGACCTGGTTCATCATCCTGATCTCCTTCACCCCCACCTTCCTTGTCAGCGTTCGCGGCTATAGCCCACCGAGCATGGGCGCGATCATGAGTTGCCTGGGCGCCGCCTGGGTGCTCTGGGGTTTTGCCGTACCGGCGATTTCCGACCGCATCGGCCGCCGCCCAACACTGGTACTGTTTTCGCTGGTGGCCGCCTGCTGCCCGATGGCCCTGTTGTTTGCGCCCTCACCACTGATCCTTGGCGTGCTGATGGTGCTGACCTACACCGGGTTGGGCTGCTTCACGCTGTTTATGGCGACTATTCCAGCGGAGACCGTTCCCCGTGAAGTGATGGCCACGGCCCTGGGCATGATCATGGGCATTGGTGAGCTGGTCGGTGGTTTTGTCGCGCCCACCGTGGCCGGTTTTGCCGCCGATCGTTTTGGCCTGTCCATCGTGATGTGGATGTCGTGTGCCGGCGCGCTGCTGGCCGCTGTTCTGTCCTTGTTCCTCAAGGAAACTGCCCCCGCTGTGCTGCGCCGTCAGGTGGCAGCCACGCCCCTCCTGCAAGGAAACCAGCCATGAAAGCATTGCGTTGGCATGCCGCCAAAGACCTGCGCCTGAGCGAGCTGCCTGAACCGTCCCCCGGCCTCGGCGAAGTATTGGTGCAAGTGGCCTATTGCGGGATCTGCGGCAGCGACCTGCACGAATACCAGGACGGCCCGCATTCAATTCCGCAGCACACACCTCATCCGCTGTCCGGTTGCCGTGCTCCGTTGACCCTGGGCCACGAGTTTTGCGGCCAGGTGATCGCCCTCGGCGAGGGCGTCACCCATGTGCGGGTCGGGAGCCGTGTCGCGGTGGAACCCGAGTACCGCTGCGGCCACTGTGCGTATTGCCTGGAGGGCAGTTACAACCTGTGCCAGTCCATGGGATTTATTGGCCTGATGGGCGACGGCGGCTTTGCGGAGCGTGTGGTGGTGCCGGTCTACATGCTCCATCCACTGCCGGATGCAGTGAGCTTCAAGCAGGCCGCCGTCTTGGAGCCCGCCGCCGTGGCCTTCCATGCACTGAACCAAAGCAGCTTGCAGGCCGGCGACAGTTGCGTGGTGTTCGGCCTCGGCCCTATCGGCCTGCTGTTGATCATGCTCGCGCGTCTGCGCGGTGTGGAGCGCATTTACGCGGTGGACATCAGCCCGCAACGCTTGCAACTGGCCCGTGAGCTCGGCGCCCGAGAAGCGCTCGACGGCCGCGACGCCGACCTGCTGCCGCGCCTGCGAGCCTTGAGCGACGGCGGTGTCGACAGCGCGTTCGAGGCCGCCGGCAGCCAACAGACCTTGACCAACGCCCTGCACTGCCTGCGCAAAGGCGGCGAAGCGGTGCTGGTGGGCTTGATGGGTGAGGTGCAGATCGATGCCTTTCACCTGGTCAACAACGAACTCCGGCTGCTGGGCAGCGTCGGGTATCGCCATGCCTACCCGGCGCTGATCGAGTTGCTGGCCAGCGGGCGCCTGGACCTCACTCGGATCGTGACCCGCTGCGTGGCGTTGGAGCATGCCGTCGAACAAGGCTTCGAGGGCCTGTCAGCCGACAAGAGCCAGATCAAGGTGCTGGTCAATCCCACTCCGTCACTGGCGCATCAATGAACCACCCGCTCATCACAACAACAATAAAAAGAGTCCCTGACCATGAACACTCCAATGCGTTTGTGCGCCTTTTTGCTCGCGGTGTCCCTGTATCCCCAGGCCTGGGCGCAAACCCGTGAAGGCCCGCTGGCAGACCTGGGCGAACAACTGGCCGGCTACGGCGTCCAGCCCCATGTGCAGTTCTGGAGCCTGTCGATGAAGAACCTCGACACCGGCCCAAGGCCCAACAGCTTTGGCAACAGTGGCGACCTGTTTATCGGTGCCGACGTCAACCTCGGCACGCTGGTAGGCCTCGATGGCTCGGCGTTTCATGTCGAAGAAACCGTGTTCATCCTCGACCAGAGCACCGGACAACCCACTTCACGCAACTGGCAAGGCGCCGCCGGCAGCTACTTCGCCGGGGCACCGATTCACAACGACATCACCAGCAACCAGTTGAGCCTGCTGACCTTCGAACAAAAATGGCTCAACGGCCAGCTCGACCTGCACCTGGGGCGCACCAATGCCCGGCGCTATTTCTATATCTACAACTGCGACACCGTGGTCACCTGCAACGACCCGATCATCGACTCCTCCACCGGCGTACTGCCACCGCCTTATGGCGCCTGGGGCGGCTACCTGAAATACCAGGTAAACCCAAACCTGTACGTACACGCCGGGGCGTTCGAATCCAACCCAGTGGACTACCTGAAAAAGCGCAAGGGCCTGGACTTCAGCACCGACGACGCCAGCGGCACCAGCTTCCTGCTGGGGATCGGCAGCAAGCCGGGCGATGACACCACCCAGTACGAACTCAACGCTTACTTCAACTCCTCGAAGCAGGTCGATCCCTTGACCGGCGCCAGTGATCACGGCACTGCGGGCGCCTTCTTCAAGTTCCGCCAGACGCTGTGGCGCGCCAACCTGCAAGGCTTGCAAGTGTTCGGCTCGCTGTCGGCAGCGGCCGATAACAAACAGCCCTTCAGCCATTTCGCCGAAGCCGGGCTGACCTACCTCGCGCCCTTCGACCGGCCCCAGGACAAGCTCAATTTCAAGACCAGCTACCTGCGGATCAACCCGCACCAGCTGGAATTCCAGCAACGGATGCGCACCGACAACAACGGCGACCCGCGCCTGGGCGACCGGGATGTGTATGCCTTGGAAGCCAACGGTCACTTTGCCCTTAGCCGCAACTTGTCCATTGAGCCAAGCGTGCAGTACCTGATCAATCCGGACAATTTCTATAACCCTGGCGCCCGGGAACTGAGCGGGAATGGCTTCGTTGTCGGGCTGCAAGTGATGCTGGATGTCGGCTCGATGCTGGGGCTGTAGAACCACTGGCCAAAAACCGGTAGCCGCTGTCGAGGCACGAGGCTGCGATGGGACCGGGGTCGCGCTCGACCGAAGCGACCCCCGAGGGCGGTCCTGCGGCCCGCATCGCAGCCTCGTGCCTCGGCAGCGGCTACAGGTTCGTGGATTCAATGCCTATCGCGGATAAGTCCGCACCCAGAAGAGGTAACTGTCATGACTCAATCCCCTGCGCACACGTTCGACTACATCGTGGTCGGCGCAGGTTCGGCCGGCTGTGTGCTGGCCAACCGACTGTCTGCCGAGCCCGGGATTTCGGTGTGCCTGGTGGAGGCCGGGCCCAGTGATCGCACGCTGTTTCCCGGCGCCTACATCCGCACCCCGGCGGGCATCATCCGGTTGATCGCCAACCCGAAATGGAACTGGATGCATCAGTTCGAGGCTCAGTCCACCAGCAGTGAAAAACCCATCCCCTGCCCGCGCGGTCGGGTCTGGGGCGGTTCGAGTGCGATCAACGGCATGATCTATGTGCGCGGGCACCGCAGCGATTACGACCGCTGGGGCGCGGCTGGTAATCGGGGCTGGGGCTATGACGATCTGTTGCCATACTTTCGGCGCTCCGAGCATTTCGAGCCCGGTGCCTCGCCATGGCATGGGCAGAACGGTGAACTGAACGTCACCCACCAACGCAGCCCAAGTGCGGTCAACTCAGTGTTCTATGAGGCGGCGGCGCAAATGGGCTGGAGCTACAACAGCGACTTCAACGCTGAGGAGCAGGAAGGCTATGGCGCGTTTCATGTCACCCAGATCAATGGCGAGCGCTGCAGCGCTGCCCGGGCGTTTCTCTACCCGGCATTGTCGCGGCCGAACCTAACCGTACTCAGCGAAGCACTGACGCATCGAGTCCTGCTCAATGGCAAGCGCGCCTACGGTGTCGAGGTCAACCAAGGAGGACAGGTGTTTGAGCTCAAAGCCCGGCGTGAAGTGATCCTCAGCGCCGGCAGCATCAACTCGCCACAACTGTTGTTGCTGTCCGGGATCGGGCCGGCCGAGGAACTGGCGCGGCACGGCATTACCCAGCACCACGAACTGCCCGGCGTCGGTCAAAACCTGCAGGATCACCAGGACATTGTCTTGATGTACCGCAGCGACAGCGACCTGGGTTACGGGCTGTCCCGGCATGGGATATGGCCGTTGGCGGCCTCGCCCTTTCAGTACCTGACGGCGCGACGAGGCCCGTTGACCTCGAACACCGTGGAGTCAGGTGCCTTTTTACGCCTCAATCCCACAGATACTGCACCGCAGCTGGGATTGATCGTTGCACCGGCCTTGAAGAACCAGCCCCAACGCCTGATTCCCGTGGGCCACGGCATCAGCCTGCACGTGGCGGTGATGCACCCCAAAAGCCGTGGACAAGTGCGCTTGCGTTCGGCGGATCCAAGGGACAAACCTCAGGTGGACGGCAACTTCCTCAGCCATCCGGACGATCTGCACACCTTGGTAGAAGGCTTTCGCCTGGTGCGCCGATTGGCGGCAACCCCCGCCTTTGCCGAGCGTTTGCAAGGCGAGCTGGTGCCTGGGTCGAAGGTCAGCAGCACTGAGCAGATCGAGCAGTGGATCAGGGAAAATCTGGGCACCGTGTTTCACCCGGTGGGCACCTGCAAAATGGGCAATGACCCTATGGCGGTGGTTGATGACCAACTGCGGGTCCATGGCCTGATGGGGTTGCGAGTGGCCGATGCGTCAATCATGCCGACCCTGATTACCGGCAATACCAATGCCGGCGCGATCATGATCGGCGAGAAAGCCGCGGACCTGGTGTTGGGTAAGATGACGCCCGTGGTCGAACGGGACTTGCCCGTACTCTCAGGCTGTTGCTGAGGCCTCACGCCGGTCGACCTTGGCCGGCGCCGCAACAGCCAGGGGCGCAAAGCTATGGGGCTGGGCTGCGCGCCACATGCCGGCGTAGAACTCGGAATTGATCGATTCCTTGAGCAATTCCCCAGGTTCGAGGAACACGTGAATCTGTGAAAACAACCGTACCTCGGTGGTGGTCATGCGCCGTACCAGATGCTTGGGCTGCAATTGCGCGGGATGAGTCAGGCCCGCGGCACTGAGCATTTCACCGAGCGCCACCAGGGTGTTGCGATGAAAGTTGTGCACCCGCTCGGCCTTGTCCGGCACTTGCAGGGCGCGCTGGCGCAGCGGGTCCTGGGTCGCGACGCCGGTGGGGCATTTGTTGGTATGGCAGCTTTGCGACTGGATGCAGCCGATGGCAAACATAAAGCCCCGGGCCGAGTTGACCCAGTCGGCACCGATGGCCAGCACGCTGGCGATGTCGAAGGCGCTGACAATCTTGCCGCTGGCCCCCAGTTTGATATGCCCCCGCAAACCTGCGCCGACCAGGGTGTTGTGCACGAACAGCAAGCCTTCGCGCATGGGCATGCCGATGTTGTCCGTGAACTCGCGAGGTGCTGCACCGGTGCCGCCTTCCTTGCCGTCGACCACGATGAAGTCCGGCAGGATGCCGGTCTCCAGCATGGCCTTGACGATGGCCATGAACTCCCACGGATGGCCCAGGCACAGCTTGAAACCCACCGGTTTACCCCCGGAAAGATTGCGCAAGCGCACGATGAACGCCAGCAGCTCCATCGGTGTACTGAACTCGGAGTGCCGCGCGGGAGACACGCAATCGCTGCCCATTTGCACGCCCCGGGTGCTGGCGATTTCTTCAGTCACCTTGTGCTTGGGCAAGATCCCACCGTGGCCCGGCTTGGCACCTTGGCTCAGCTTGATCTCGATCATTTTGACTTGCGGCTGGCGTGCCTGCTCGGCAAAGCGTTCCGGATCGAAGTGACCGTTCAAGGTACGGCAGCCAAAGTAACCGCTGCCGATTTCCCAGATCAGGTCGCCGGCAAACTCGCGATGGTAGGGGCTGATGCTGCCTTCACCGGTGTCATGGGCGAAGCCGCCCAGACTCGCCCCTTTGTTCAAGGCACGGATGGCATTCGCGCTGAGGGCGCCGAAACTCATGGCCGAGATGTTGAACACCGACGCGCTGTAGGGCTGCAGGCATTCGGGGCCGCCCACCACCACGCGAAATTGCTGCGGGTCGCAATGATCACTGGGCAACATGGAGTGGCTGATGAATTCGAAACCGGGCTTGTAGACGTCAGTCAGCGTGCCGAAGGCTTTTTCCGCCGGCTGGTTTTTCGCGCGCTGATAAACGATCGAACGCTGGGTTCGGGAAAACGGCAATTGTTCATCGTCGCCCTCCAGCAGGTACTGGCGGATCTCCGGGCGAATGGTTTCCACCAGGTAGCGGATATTGCCCAGAATCGGGTAGTTGCGACGTACGGAATGATGGGTTTGCAGCAGGTCATTAAAGCCGATAAGGCTGAGCACACCGGTGACCAGTGTCAACCCGGTCAGCCAGGGTGACAGCGGCAGGAAAAACAGGCTGCCCAACGTAAACAGCACACATACCGCGAAGACGGCATACCGGCTCAGGAGTGACACTTTCATTGTTATTCCTCGTTGCGGGCTCAGGTTCACCCTTGAGGCCCGACAGAAAAGACAGGGCCTAGCAGGCGGCGCCCAATTCACGAATCTCGGCGTAGCGCGCTTGCAGCTCCTGGCGCCGTTGCTTGCGCAATTGCGCCTGGGCAAAACGGCGTAATTCGCCTGGGGTGTCCGGCAGCAACGGGCGCACGGGGCATGGGCGCCCGTCGGTGTCGATCGCGACCATGGTGAAATAACAACTGTTGGTGTGGCGTACCGTTCGCTCGTGGATATTTTCGGTCATCACTTTCACGCCGACTTCCAGGGAAGTGCGCCCGGTGTAGTTGACGGACGCGAGGAAGGTCACCAGCTCACCGACGTGAATCGGTTCCTTGAAAATCACCTGATCCACCGACAGGGTCACCACGTAACGACCGGCATAACGCTTGGCGCAGGCAAAGGCCACTTCATCGAGCATCTTGAGCAACGCCCCGCCATGGACGTTGCCCGAAAAGTTGGCTTTGTCGGGGGTCATGAGCACGCTCATGCTCAACTGATAACTGCCAGGTTCCATACAGACCTCTCACGATAGGCATTGTGATTGTCGCCATGTTGATCTGGCGTTCAGGCCGCAGAGGTGCGACCTAGAGGGCTGAAACGTATCAGGCATTGCAGATAGTTAGCTAGCTAACATTTGGAATAGAGACTTGCGAAACGCGTAATAATGCCAACAAAGAGTGCCTGTAGCCGCTGCCGAGGCACGAGGCTGCGATAAGGGCCGGAGGACCTTCAACGGTTTCAAGATCCTGACGACTGCTGCGCAGCCGATCGCAGGCTGCAGGTGATCGACAACCCTTGTAGCCGCTGCCGAGGCACGAGGCTGCGATGCGTGTCCGCAGGACCGCCCTCGGGAATACCGCCCCAAACCCATCGCAGCCCCGCTATTGCTTACGCTGCTCGGCCACCTGACCAGGTGTGACGGAGCCTTTCTTGCCACCGAACTGCGTGACCACATAGTTGGCGATAGCCGCCACTTCCTCGTCGGAATGGCTTTGACCGAAGGCCGGCATGGACTCGTGGTGGTCGCCGATGCTGATACGCGTACCCTTGAGAATCACCTGAACCACGCTGCGTCCTTGCGGATCGTTGCTGGCGGTACTGCCCACCAATGACGCATAAGACGACTGGCGCCCCTGCCCGTTCCACAGATGGCAACCCGCGCAGTTTTGCGCAAACAGCCGCTGACCAAACGCATCCTGCTGTTGTGCCGGAGCCACAACGCTGGCTGCCAGGGCGCCTTCAGGCTTGAGGTTGACGGCGACCGCTGCGTCACCGGCAAGGGCCGGTATGTCGCGCAAGTAAGTCACGAGGGCCTGGATGTCAGCGGGTGCCAGGTACTGCAGGCTGTGCTCCACCGCTTCCGCCATGGGCCCGGAAGCACTGCTGCGCCCTGGCGCGTGACCGGTTGCCAGGTAAGCGGCCAGTTGCTCCTGGCTCCAACCGCCGATACCGCTCTGTGGGTGCGGGGTGATATTGGCGGCGTACCAACCCTGGATCACTTCGCCAGACAGGTACTGGCCGGGTTTCATCGCAAATGCCAGGTTACGCGGGGTATGGCATTCGCCACAGTGGCCCAATGCGGTGGCCAGGTAGGCGCCGCGGTTCCATTCCTCACTCTTTTCCGGGTTGGCGGCAAAGCGTCGGTTATCGAAGAACGCCACCTTCCAGAAAGACATGCCCCAGCGCTGGTTGAACGGGAATGGCAGCTCGTTGCGCGGGTTCGGCTGTTTGACCGGCGCCAGGCTGAACAGGTAAGCCTTGATCGCCAACACATCCTCGCGGCTCAACGCCGCATAAGAGGTGTAAGGCATGGCTGGGTAGAGGTTGCCCTCAGGCCCGACGCCATCGCGCACTGCCCGCACGAACTGGTCATCGCTCAAGTTGCCGATGCCGGTTTCCCGGTCGGGAGTGATATTGGTGCCGTAGATCACACCAAACGGCAATTTGAACGCCAGGCCCCCGGCAAAGGGTTGGCCGCCAGGCTGGGTATGGCAGGCCACGCAATCAGCCGCCCGGGCCAGGTATTCGCCACGGGCCAGAGGGTCGGTGATCTGTGCCGGCGCACCGGCAATCGGCGCGGCAGGTTCAGCTCCTACCGGCCGTAGCACGACATACAGGACATAGACGACCACCAACGCCGTCAATGCGACCAGCAACCACAACAGGCGCTTCCACGCGCCAGTCATGACGGCTGCCCTTTGTCGAGGGCACCGGAAGCCTCGTGGATGGCGGCACGAATCCGCACATAGGTGGCACACCGGCAGACGTTACCCGACATGGCCGCATCGATATCGGCATCGCTCGGCGTGCTCTTCTGCATCAACAGTGCACTGGCACTCATGATTTGCCCGGACTGGCAGTAACCGCACTGCACCACATCCAGATTGACCCAGGCCTGCTGCACCGCCTGGCCCACCGGCGTGGCGCCGACGCCTTCGATGGTGGTCAGCTTCTTGCCCTGCGCGGCAGACACGGGCAGCACGCAAGAGCGCACCGCCACACCGTCCATGTGCACGGTGCAGGCACCGCACATGGCCATGCCGCAGCCATACTTGGTCCCGGTCATGCCGGCTTCGTCACGCAGGAACCACAGCAGTGGCATGTTGGGGTCGCCCTCGAAGGACAGCACCTGGTCATTCACGGTCAGATTGATCATGGTTATTCCTTATACGCTGGGCCGCTGCAGAGGCAGGCTGAGGGACGAACGGGGCAGTCCAAGCTGGGCCAGGGCGTTGCCCACCGCCGGAGCGATGACCGGCACACCCAGTTCGCCCACCCCGGTGGGCACCTCGCCGGACGCCACGATGATCACCTCGATCTGCGGCATTTCGTCGATACGCAGGGGTCGGTAGTTGTGAAAATTGCTCTGCTCGACAATCCCGTCCTTGAGGCTGATGTTGCCGTGCAAGGCAATGCCCAGGCCGTAGCCGATGCCGCCTTCGATCTGGGCACGCACCACATCGGGGTTGACCACGATGCCGCAATCCACCGCACACCAGACCTTATGCACCCGCGGCACGCCGCCCTCGCCCAGGGACACCTCGGCGATCTGCGCCACATAGGTACCAAAAGCCTTGGCCACACCGACGCCACGCGCCCTGCCCTCGATCACGCCCGGGCCTTGCCAGTTAGCGGCCTTGGCCACCGCACGCAGTACACCCGCCTCGCGAGGCGCATTGCCCATCAGGGCCAGGCGCCCGTCTACCGGGTCTTGTCCACTTTCGTGCAGCAATTGGTCAATAAAACTCTCGACGGCATGCCCGGTATGGGTGCTGGCCACCGAACGCAACGAGGTGGTCGGTACCTTGCCCGGGACAATATGCGCGTCGCAACGAAAGTGCTCGAAGGTGTAGGGAATCTCGCTGGCGCCTTCGACCATCATCAGGTCGACGCCATTGACCACCAGCGCATCCATGGCGCTGTTGCGCGTCCAGGAATGGCCAACAATGGTGTCGGTCCAGGCGACCACTTTGCCGCCACGGATCGCTCCGCGCAGGCGGTGCAGGATCATCGGCCGGTACCAGCCGTTGCGCAGGTCGTCTTCGCGGGTCCAGACCACCTTGATTCCATGGCCGGGACCGATGCCCTTGGCCGCTGCGGCCATGTCGGCCGCCAGGTCCGGCCCCAGCACCAGGTTACCCAAATCGATACGGCGACCGAAGCTGCCGCCCGCCATGATGGTTTCGATCTCGACCTTTTCCGGTGGCAACTGGAACAGATCGCACAGCTGTTTGTGGTCCAGGGTCTGGATCTGGCAACCATAGCGGGCCTTGACGGTGTTGCCGTCCCAGAACAGATAGCCGCCCAGCGGCTCCATCGGCGCGTGGGCCACATAGGGGAAGCTGTACTCGGCTTCGATCACCTTGTCGGCGTTTTTGAAAGCGTCATCGGGCGTCCCGACGACTTTTGCCGTCACCCCGGTTTTCTGCGCCACTTCACGGAACTCAGTGAAGATCTGCTCAGTGCTGCGCATTTCTGCCTGGCTGTCGTCCCACTCGACTTTCAGCTTGTTGCGGCCTTGAATCGCCGCCCACGTACCCTTGGCGTAAACGGCCACGCCGGTATCGACCTGCTTGACCGCCACCACCCCGGGCACCGCCAGGGCTTCGGTGGCGTCGAAGCGGCGGACCTTGCCGCCAAAACGCGGTGATTTGGCCAGGGTGACGGTGAGCATGTCGGGTTCGTGGATGTCTTCGGAAAACTGCGCCGTGCCGTTGGTCTTGCCCAACGAATCAACACGGTGCACGCCCGTTTGTTTACCGATCAGGGTGAAGTTCGCCGGGTCCTTGAGGGTCAACGAGGCAGGATCCGGGGCACTCAAGCGGGCGGCCTGCGCCGCGAACTCGCCGAAGCCGGCTTCACGCCCACTGGCCGCGTGGCTGATGCGCCCCTGCTTGACGCTGATCTGCTGCGCCGGCACTTGCCATTCCTTCGCCGCCGCCTGGACCAGCATGGCCCGCGCCATGGCGCCCATGCTGCGCATCTGTTGGTAGGCATTGGCCACCGAGCTGGAACCACCGGTGCCCTGAAAACCAAAGGTCAGGTTCTTGTACACCGCCGTGTCCACCGGTGCCGCGACGACTCGCATCTGCGACCAGTCGGCGTCCAGCTCTTCGGCCACTAATGTAGCCATGCCGGTGTACACGCCCTGGCCTATTTCGGAATGCTTGCTCAATACCGTAACGATGCCGTCTTCACCAATCTGCACAAAGGCATTGGGTACAAAAGCGGCTTCGTTATTAACGCCGGACTTGGCTTGCGCGCCCTTGCCCGGAAGATAGGCACCAATAACCAATACGCTGGAGCCCACAATAAACTGACGCCGAGACAGCGAGACTTCAGAAGTGCTCATTAAATAACTCCATCCTGGTGATCGACGCGACAGATGCCATACCGCACACCACCTGCAGCCTGTTCCCGTTTCAATCTATTGATGACACACATTACTCGCAGGCACCGCAAACAACCAAGTAGCGGCGGCCAAACTTTACATAACCGGCCAAAGCTTAATGATAAGGATTTTTATTTAAAACAAACAGACTAAGTTATGAACAACCCACAACCGATTCTTTGCGGATACATGTGCAAGTTGTCTGACAGCGTATTTGATCAGGCAGGGGTAACTTGGAGATAGAACGAAACTAGCAATTTCTTGCACAATCCTGTCAATCGAGCCGCAAGGCTGTTCACTTAAGCAAAAACGCCGCTTACCCCGAGATGGGCAGGACGGTACCTACAGGGGCCATGCCGATCACCTGTAGCCGCTGGCGCAGCCTGCGATCGGCTGCGCAGCAGTCGTCAGGATCTTGAAACCGTTGAAGGTCCTTCGGCCCTTATCGCAGCCTCGTGCCTCGGCAGCAGCTACAGGGAATGTGTCGATCACCTATTGTGTCAATCGAGGGGGTTTACCCTCAAGGCGATGAAGGACGATCCCGTAACAAAAAAGAGGCTCCCCACTCCAACGGCGCCACTCCCAAATGTGCAGCCAGTGTCTGGCCGATATCGGCAAAGCTGCCTCGCTCACCCAACCATCCAGCCGCCACGCCGGCACCAAAGGCCAATACAGGCACGTGCTCGCGGGTATGATCGCTGCCAGGTCGCGACGGGTCGCAACCGTGGTCGGCGCTGATGATCAGCAACGTCTGCGGGTCCATCAGCGCCAGCAGTTCCGGCAGCCTGCGGTCGAAGGCCTCCAGCGCGGCAGCGTATCCGGCCAGGTCCCGACGGTGTCCGTAGAGCATGTCGAAGTCGACGAAGTTGGCGAACACCAGGCTATTGTCTGGCGCTTCCTGGAAGGCCTTGAGCGTGGCATCGAACAACGCATCGTTGCCATCCGCCTTGTACAAACGGCTGATGCCTCGATGGGCGAAAATATCGCCGATCTTGCCCACCGCATGCACGGTGCCGCCGGCGTCGCACAGGCGATCAAGCAGCGTTGCCGAGGACGGCGGTACGGTGTAGTCACGGCGGTTGCCGGTGCGGCGAAACTCACCCGCGCGCTCCCCCGTGAACGGTCGGGCAATCACCCGTCCGACTGTGTATTCATCGCACAGTCTGCGTGCGATTTCGCACACCCGGTACAGCGCTTCAAGCCCGAAATGGCTTTCGTGGGCGGCGATCTGCAGCACGCTGTCGGCCGAGGTGTAGCAAATCGGCTGCCCGCTGCGGATGTGTGCCTCGCCCAACTCATCCAGCACGGTGGTGCCCGAGGCATGGCAATTGCCCAATATCCCCGGCAACCCAGCCTGCTCAATCAGGTCGGCCAGCAACTGCGGCGGGAAAGAATCGACCGGCTGCTCGAAATAACCCCAGTCGAACAACACCGGCACGCCCATCATTTCCCAGTGCCCGGACGGCGTATCTTTGCCTGAGGATTGTTCTCGTGCATGACCGAAGGCCCCGATCGGCGCAGCGTCCCCCCAGTTGCCCGGCAACGGCCCGTCGCCACTGGCCGCCGCTGCGGCACCCAACCCCAACCGACCCAGGTTCGGTAATGACAGTGGCCCCCTGCGCAACGCCCCATCGGCCTCGCCACGGGCGCACGCCTGCGCGATATGGCGCAATGTATCGGCGCCTGTATCGCCAAAAAGAGCAGCGTCGGCACTGGCACCGATGCCCAGAGAGTCCAGCACCAACACGATGGCTTTGTTCATAGGATGTCCTGGATCAAGGCGCGCGCGGCAAGGCTTTCGCCGCCCAACCGATAGGCTGCGCGCAAGGCGGATGCGCCCTGCTCGGCCTGCTCTGGATTGCGCGCGTGGACCCAACCCAGGGGCCGTTGCGCATTCACCGGCTCACCGACAAAGGCCAACTCGCTGAAGCCCACGGACAGGTCCAGCACGTCATCCGGATGACTGCGTCCACCGCCCAGCGCCACCACCGCCAGGCCCACCGCGCGGGTGTCGATCTCGGTGATACGTCCTTCTTCCTCGGACCACACCGGCACCGACACAGCAGCCTTGGGTAAATGCTCGTCGGGGTTGTGGGTAAAGCCCTGCGGGCCGCCCAAGGCACTGACCATCTGCTCGAATCGCTGCAGGGCCGCCCCGCTCTGCCAGGCCTGGTGCAGTTGATCACGGGCCTGTGCGTCATCGCTCGCCAGGCCGGCCATCGTCAGTACCTGACTGGCCAGCGCCAACGTAACCGCCCACAGGCGTTCACTGCGCACCTCACCCTTGAGCAAGGCCACCGCTTCGGCGACCTCCAGCGCATTGCCGGCGCTGCGCGCCAGCGGCTGGTTCATGTCGGTGATCAGGGCGCGGGTGTTGACCCCGGCACCGTTGGCCACCGCAACGATACTGGCCGCCAGTTCCCGAGCCTGCTCAGGCTCGGCCATGAACGCGCCGTTGCCGGTCTTCACATCCATGATCAATACGTCGAGGCCGGCGGCAAGTTTCTTGCCGAGGATCGACGCGGTGATCAGATCAATCGACTCCACCGACCCGGTCACATCGCGGATCACGTACAATCGCTTGTCCGCCGGCGCGAGGTTGGCGGTCTGGCCGATGATGGCGCAACCGACTTCGGCCACCACCGCGCGCAGCCGCTCAGGGCTGGGTTGGCAGTCGTAGCCGGGGATGCTCTCGAGCTTGTCCAGGGTGCCGCCGGTATGCCCCAGGCCACGCCCGGAAATCATCGGTACGTAGCAACCACAGGCCGCCAGCAAGGGCGCCAGCAGCAGACTGATCAGGTCGCCGACGCCGCCCGTGGAATGCTTGTCCACTATCGGCCCTGGCAATTCCCAGCTCAGCACTTGGCCGGAGTCGCGCATCGCCTCGGTCAAGGCAATGCGCTCGGTCACGTCCATGCCCTTGATAAACACCGCCATGGCGAACGCCGCCACCTGCCCGTCGCTGAGGCTGGCGTCGGCAATGCCGGCGACAAACCGTTGAATGTCAGCCGCCGCCAGGGCGTGCCCGTCGCGTTTACGGCGAATCACTTCTTGTGGCAACCACATACCGCACTCCTTTACAGCGAAATGAAAAAGCCGACAATGGCCGCACTCATCAGGTTAGAGAGCGTGCCGCCGATCATGGCCCGCAAGCCCAGCCGCGCCAGTTCGTGGCGACGTTGCGGCGCGATGCCCGTCAGGCCGCCCAGTTGAATGGCGATCGAGGACAGATTGGCAAAGCCGCACAGGGCGAAGGTGACGATCACTTGGGTGTGGACCGACAATAGCGGCACACCGGCTTCGGCGGCCTTGGCCGGGGTCAGGTAGTTAGAAAGGTCGGCATAGGCGACGAACTCGTTGAGCACCAGTTTTTCACCGATGAAACCACCCGCCATCACCGCTTCATGCCACGGCACCCCAAGCAGAAAAGCGATGGGCGCCAGCACGTGCCCGAGGATCAATTGCAAGGTCAATTGCGGAAAGCCAAACCAGTTGCCTGCCCAGCCCAGAAGCCCATTGAAGAGTGCGATCAAGGCGATAAAAGCCAGCAACATGGCGCCCACGGACAAGGCCAGGCGCAAGCCAACCTGAGCCCCTTCGGCAGCGGCATCGATGATATTCGCGGGGCGGTTCTCTGCCTGGCCCAGCTCTTCAACCAGATGTTCGGCCCGGGCGACTTCGGTTTCCGGCTCCATCAGCTTGGCCATCAGCAAGGCCCCCGGCGCCGACATGAAACACGCCGCGATCAGGTACTTGAGCTCCACGCCCAGCCCCGCATAACCCAGCAATACGGAACCGGCCACGGCAGCGAAACCACCGACCATTACCGCGAATAACTCTGAGCGTGTCAGCTTGGCAATGAACGGCCGTACCACCAGCGGCACCTCCGATTGGCCAACGAAAATCGCCGACGTCACCACCATCGACTCGACACGACTGGTGCCCAGCAACAGACGCAGGGCACCACCCACCAGTCGGATGATCCAGCCCATCACGCCGATGTAATACAGCACCGAAATAAAGCTGCCGAAGAACACAATCATCGGCAATACCCTGATGGCGAACACAAACCCGCCATTGCCGAACACTTCAAACATGTGCGGTGAACTCAGGCCACCGAAGAGAAACTCGATGCCCTTGTTGGCGTAGAGCTGCAGCGATGCCACGGCATTGGACAGCGAGGCCAGCACCGTCTGGCCCCATGGCACGTACAACGCAAAGGCGCCGATCAAGACCTGGATCACAAACGCTACCGAAACAGTGCGCCAGTTAATCGAACGTCGTTGGTGGGATAAAGCAATGGCAATGGCAATAAGTGTCGCTATTCCGACAAGACTGATCATGCAGGCGCCTCAACATTGGACCACGCGGATGCAGGCCCGTAGGCCTGCCCAGGATTAGAAAGCGTCGAAGGCGCCCGGCAGCAATTGCTCCAGGGTCCAGATACGTGTGGCCGCCGGGTCATTGCCCTGGCAGATCACCACCGCATCCTTGGCCATCAACTCCAGCATCACCTGGCGGCAGGCACCGCAAGGGCTTATAAGTGAAACGTTTGGCGCGTAGATCGCCATGGCCTTGAAGCTTCCCGGCGCATGGCCCTGACTAATGGCACTGAATAAAGCGCTACGCTCGGCACAGTTGGTCAGCCCGTAAGAGATGTTCTCCACGTTGCAGCCCTGTACCACTTCGCCGTTGGCGGTCAGCAACGCCGCACCGACGGGAAAATGGGAGTACGGCGAATAGGTGCACTCAGCAGCACGCTTCGCCTTCTCCATCAAACGCTCTTCAATAGTCATTCACAGTGCCATCCCATTTTTTTGCAGCCACGACCAGGCAGGTCGTGTCGCTATTATTTTGGTATTTAAATAACATTTTCTGTGAATATTCAATCTTTTTTAAACGGAAGTGAACAAAGGTAACTACCGGACAGCCCCGTCGCCCCCAGCCCGCAAATTGATCGCATGCAGGATCACTGGAAGCCTCAATCGGTTTCACCCATAAAACGCCCCTCTTCGCCCCGCGTTACCTCATGAGGCAGGTCGAGGCTGAAATGCATCGCCACTGTGCATTTTCGTGCCAGATAAGAAACCATGTTTCATATATGAAACATTAAAATCCTCCCTATATTCTTATAACTTATTAATAACAAAGAATTTTCCTACAAATACGCTTCAGTAAAAACATCTGGCATTGTTCATGCACTAAACGACGTATCACCTATAAAACAGACCAGAGACCCCTCCCATGGCTGTGAATGAGATGTACGCCGTCGCCGCACAATGGAATAAGCCTGTTCACAAGGAAGAGCTGGAACCGACCGAAATTGAATTTCGTAACGTCGGTAAATGTTTCCCGGCCAAAGGAAAGTCCGAGGCCCCTTTCGCCATACGCGAGGTGAATTTCAAGATTCGGCGCGGCGAAGTGGTGTCGATCATTGGCCCGTCGGGCTGTGGCAAGAGCACCATCCTTAATATGGGCTCAGGCCTGTATCTCCCCAGTGAAGGCGAAGTGTTTGTCGGTGGTGAAGCGGTCACCGGTCCCGTCCGCAAAGTCGCCTTCATGCTGCAGAAAGACTTGCTGATGCCGTGGCGCAGCATTCGCCGTAACGTCGAACTGGGCCTGGAGATTCAAGGCGTCGCTCGGGCCAAGCGTGAGGCCGTGGCGACGGAACTGCTGGACCGCTGCCATCTGCAGGGCTTCGCCGATCACTACCCTTTCCAATTGTCCGGTGGCATGCGTCAGCGTGCGGCACTGGCCCGCACCCTGGCAATTGATCCGCAGGTGCTGTTTCTCGATGAGCCGTTTTCCGCCCTCGATGCCCAGACCAAGATGATCCTGCAACAGGACATGGCGCGGATGCTGTTCGATGAAAAGAAGACCGCGTTATTCATCACCCACGACTTGATCGAAGGCATCGCCATGTCCGATCGGCTGCTGGTCATGAGCGCCCGCCCCGGCACCATCATCGAAGAAATCACCATCGACCTGCCGTTTCGCGACAACCCGCTGGAGCGCCGCAAGCTGCCGGAAATCGGCCCACTGGTAGGCCGCCTGATGGAGTTGTTGCAAGTAGGCGCCGACACCGAATTGCATTGATCATCGTCCTTATCTGATTCCGGAGTGTCCATGCTCAACTCTCTGTTTCAACGATTCTGCGTGTTCGGTCTTGGCCTCGGCCTGGCCGCCGGCGTCCAGGCGCAGCCCACCGACGTCACCTACCTGCTGCCGGCACCGCCCAACTCGCCGGCCTTTGCGCCCTGGATCATTGCCAAGGAAAAAGGCTACTACACCGCTCAGGACCTGAACCTGACGTTCATTGCCGCCAAGGGCGGTGTCGACGTGGCCAAGCAGATCGGCGCCGGCAATGCCTTGCTCGGCGGTGCGATTGGCGACACGCCAATCGTGGTCCGGGCCAATGGCATTCCGGTGCGCGCAGTGGCCGTACTGGGAGCCGGTGGCGTGACGATGATTGCCACCAACGCCAGCGACAACATCAACACCGTCAGCGACCTCAAGGGCAAGACCATGACGGTGATGTCCTACTCCGACACCACCTACTACGCCCTCCTCGCCACCCTGCGCAAAGCCGGCTTGGGCAAGAACGACGTCAACATCCAGGCCGCCGGCCCCGCCGGGGTCTGGCAGTTGTTCTCGGCCAACAAGGCCCAGGCCATGGCAGGTGTACCGGACTGGGTGGTCAATGCCCAGGAGGCCGGACTGAACCTCAAGCTGATTCCCCAGGACCAGATTTTCGAAAGCATGGCCCAGGCCATCCTCGCCTCCGATGACGCGATTAAAAACCACCCACAAGTGGTGCGTGGCGTGGTCCAGGCCACCCTGCAAGGCATGCGCGACATCATTGCCGACCCGCGTGCCGCCGCCGTGACCTTCGCCAAGGCGGTCCCGGCCTACGCCGGCAAGGAAGACTCCCTGGAAAAAGTGTTCAAGCTTTACGTCGAGCACGTTTATGCCAACCAGAGCGTACTCGGCCACATCGACCCGGCACGCCTGGACAAGGTCCGTCAGTTCTACGTCAGCGAAGGCATCGTCAGCCAGGAACCCAAGCTCGACGAGCTCTACACCAACCAGTTCGTCGACCCGCCGATTGCTGCGCAATGACGGCCTGTGACCACAAGGTAACGACACGATGAAAAACCTTAATACCTCCATGCTCGGCAGCGTTGTGCTGTTGATGCTATTCCTGGCGCTCTGGCAATGGGGCCCGGGACTGCTGGGCATGCCCGAGTTCGTCATGCCCCAACTGAGCCGCGTGGCCCAGGAAAGCCTGGTGATGTGGCACACCGGCGGCCTGCTGCAACATACCCTGATCACCGCGTTGGAGATCATCGTCGGCTTCGGCCTGGGCGCCCTGCTGGGCGTGGTGATTGGGGTCTCGCTCGGCTTGTCGCCGGCGGCCGAGGCCATGTTGTCGCCGTACATCCTAGCCTTGCAGATCGCACCGAAAGTAGCCTTCGCGCCGCTGTTCGTGATGTGGCTGGGCTACACCATCTACCCGAAAATCCTGATCGCCATCCTGATCGTGTTTTTCCCGGTGATGATCAACGTGCTGTCGGCGATCCGTACCGTTGACCCCGACATGATCAACCTGGTGCGCACCATGAACGCCAGCCGCTGGAAGATCTTTCGCCTGGTGGAATTTCCTTCGGCCATGGCCGCGCTGTTCTCCGGCTTGCGCATCGCTTCGACCCTGGCAGTGATCGGCGTCACCGTCGGTGAACTGGTGGGTGGCAATCAGGGCCTGGGCTTCCTGCTGGTGGACGCCGAAGGCCAAGGCAACACCGCAGGTGTGTTCGTCGCCATCGTCATGCTCACCCTGATCGGCGTGATTGCCTACGGCGCCGTGGTCTGGGCCGAAAAACGCGTCCTGCACTACATGCCCAAAGCCATGTTGAGTACCCAATGATGCCGAACCTCAATCGTTTACTCGAAGGTCGCCGTGTGCTGGTCACCGGCGGTGCGCGTGGCCTGGGTTACGCCTTCGCCCAAGCCATCGGCCACGCCGGTGCCCGGGTGGTGATTGCTGACGTGCTGGCCGAGCGCGTGCAACAGGCAGCCGCCGAGTTGCAGGCCCTGGGCCTGGATGTTCAAGCCGTGACGGTTGACCTCGCACAGCCCGCCTCCATCGACGCCTGCATCAGTGAAACCCTGCGGGTACTCGGTGGGCTGGATGGGTTGGTCAACAACGCTTCGATCACCAATTCCGGCGGCAAAAGCTGCGAAGAATTGAGCCTTGAGACTTGGGACCAGGTCATGCAAGTCAACGTGCGCGGCACCTGGCTGATGACCACTGCCTGCCTGCCGGCCCTGCGCGCCAGCGGCCACGGGGCCATTGTCAACCTGGCCTCCGACACGCCGCTGTGGGGTGCACCGAACCTGCTGGCTTACGTCGCCAGCAAGGGCGCGATCATCGCCATGACCCGCAGCCTGGCCCGCGAACTGGGGGCCGACAACATCACCGTCAACGCCATCGCTCCCGGCCTGGTGTTGGTGGAAGCCACCGCCTACGTGCCTGAAGCACGCCACCGTTTGTACAACGACCAGCGCGCCCTGAAACGCCCGCAATTGCCCGAAGACGTCAGCGGCGCAGTGCTGTTTGCGCTGTCCGACCTTGCCCGCTTTATCACTGGACAAACCCTGCCGGTCAACGGCGGGTTCGTCATGCCTTGATCTGGAGACTGCCATGACCGACCTATCCGCTTCGCAAGACACCCCGAAAACCTGGGAACGCCCCGCCGGCGCGAGCCTGGAAAGCTGGATGAGCACCCGTATCGCGCGCTACGAGACGCGTAAATACGACTGGGATGCCTTGAAGTTCCAGGCCGACTACGACCCCAAGTTCCGCCGCGCACAAATGCGCTACATCGGCACGGGCGGCACCGGGGTCAGCACCGACATGAACACCATCCCGTCGGAGCACTTCACCTTTTCCACCATGGTGATTCCGGCCGGCCACGAGGGGCCACCGCACCTGCACACCGACGTCGAAGAAGTGTTCTTTGTGCTGCGGGGCAAACTCAAGGTGGTGATCGAGAAGGACGGTGAACGCTTTGAAACCATCCTCACTGACCGCGACGTGATCTCCGTACCGCCAGGCGTCTACCGCGAAGAAATCAACATCGGTGACGAAGACGCGCTGATGTGCGTGATGCTCGGGGCGAAAAAGCCCGTCACCCCGACTTACCCGCCAGAGCACCCTCTGGCCTCGATCAAGCGCGGATAAGCCCATGTTGCCCAGCGTCGACCACACGCCATTGACCGCTGCCCTCGAGGCCCACCTGGTCGCCGACTTTCCTCAGCACACGCTGAAGATCGACGGTGGCCAGCAAGCCCTGCGCGAATGCGGCAGCGGCCCGGCCATTGTTCTGCTCCACGGCATCGGCTCGGGTGCCGCCTCGTGGTTGCAGGTGGCGCAACAATTGGCCCCCGGCGCTCGGGTGATCGCCTGGGATGCCCCAGGCTATGGCGATTCCACGCCGCTGGAAGCCCCCGCACCGAAGGCCGAATCCTATGCCCAACGCCTTTTGCAATTGCTCGACGGCCTGCACATCGAGCACTGCGTGCTGGTCGGCCACTCCCTGGGCGCCCTGACCGCCGTAGCGTTTGCCCGCTTGCATGCCAACCGGGTCAGCCGCCTGGTACTGATCAGTCCGGCCCGTGGCTACGGCGATCCGTCCCGTAGCCAGCAACGCCAGGAGGTGCGCAGCAAACGCCTGCGGTCGCTGGAACAGGTGGGCATCCAAGGCAACGCCGAGCAACGCAGCGCCCATATGGTGTCCGCAAAGGCCTCGCCACAGGCTCTGGCGTGGGTGCGCTGGAACATGGCGCGGCTCAACCCCGCAGGTTATCGCCAGGCCATCGAACTGCTGTGTGGCGACGACCTGTTGCGCCATGCCCCGCTGTCGATGCCGTGTGAAGTGCACTGCGGCCAGGACGACGGCATTACCCCGCCGGAAAGCTGCCTGCCTCTGGCCAAGGCCCTGGGCGCGCACTTCAGCCTGATCCCCGACGCCGGGCACGCCAGCCCCATCGAACAACCGCTGGTGGTTGCAGGCCGCCTGGCCTTTGCCATCAAAGAATCCCTGACAGGTAAAACCCTATGAACGACTCAGATCTGCTGAAGGACGCTCAGGACAAATACATCGTGCCAGGCCTGGAGCGCGGTCTGCTGCTGCTCTGCGAATTCACCCGGCGCAATCGCACCCTGACCGCACCGGAACTGGCGCGGCGGCTGGCCCTGCCACGCTCGACGATCTTTCGCCTGCTCACCACCCTGGAAACCATGGGTTTTGTCACCCGCAGCGGCAATGAATACCGCCTGGGCATGTCGGTCCTGCGCCTGGGCTTTGAATACCTCGCGTCCCTGGAGCTGACCGAACTGGGTCAACCGTTGCTGGCGCGGCTGTGCGACCGGCTCAACTACCCCAGCAACCTGGTGGTGCGTGACGGGCGTTCGATTGTCTATGTGGCCAAGGTCTCGCCGCCGTCGGTGTTTTCCAGTGCGGTCAATGTCGGCACCCGCCTGCCGGCCCACGCCACGGTGCTGGGACGCATCCTGCTGGAAGACCTGTCCTTGACCGAGTTGCGCGAGTTGTACCCGGAGGAACACCTGGAACAGCACTCCACATGCACGCCGAAAACCGTGATGGAACTGTTCGATATGGTTCAAGCCGACCGTCAGCGTGGCTTCGTCAGTGGCGAAGGGTTCTTCGAGTCGGCGATCTCCACCGTCGCCGCACCGGTACGCGACCAGAGCGGACGCATTGCTGCCGCGCTGGGCGTGACCATCCCCACCACCCAGATCGGCCATGTGAACTTTCAGGAACTGCTGTCGCAAGTGCGACGCAGCGCCGATGAGCTGTCCCACCTGCTCAACTACAACGGCGGTGCCCACGACGGGCAGCACCGTGTCACCGCACTGATGAGAGATTGAGATGAGCCTTTATCAACTGCATGGTCGCACGGCGATCGTCACGGGCGGCTCTTCCGGCATTGGCCTGGCATGCGTCGAGTTGCTGCTGGAAGCCGGCGCGGCCGTCGCCTTTTGCGGGCGCAATGAAGAACGTCTGCGCAGTGCTGAAGCGCACCTGCGTCAACGCTTCCCCGAGGCACGCCTGCTGGCCGAGGCCTGCAACGTACTCGACGCCCAATCGGTCAAGGCCTTTGCAGCCGCCAGCGAGCGTGCACTGGGCGCCGCCAGCGTGTTGATCAACAACGCCGGGCAAGGCCGCGTTTCAACCTTCCAGGACACCACCGATGAGGCCTGGACCGAAGAGCTGAACCTGAAGTTCTTCTCGGTGATCCACCCGGTCCGCGCCTTCAAGGCGCAGCTCAAGGCACAGACCGACGCGGCCATCGTGTGCGTCAACTCGCTGCTGGCCAGCCAGCCGGAGCCGCACATGGTCGCCACCTCTGCCGCCCGCGCCGGGGTGATGAACCTGGTGCGCTCGATGGCCACCGAGTTTGCGCCTGACGGCATCCGGGTCAACGGCATCCTCATCGGCCTGGTGGAGTCCGGCCAATGGCGCCGCCGTTTCGAGGCCCGTGAAGAACGGGACCTGGACTGGAGCCAGTGGACCGCCCAACTGGCGCATAAAAAACACATTCCCTTGGGGCGCCTGGGCCTGCCGATTGAAGCGGCCCGCGCGATCCTGTTTCTGGCCTCGCCTCTGTCGGCTTACACCACAGGCAGCCATATCGATGTATCCGGAGGCCTGTCCCGCCATGCGTAATGAAAATACTGTCACCGTTGGCGCTGCCATCACTGCCTTTCTTGAGCAGTGCGATGTCAAAGCCGCTTTTGGCGTGATCTCGATCCACAACATGCCGATCCTCGATGCCTTCGCCGCGCGCGGCAATATCCGCTTCGTCATGGCCCGGGGTGAAGCCGGTGCAGCCAACATGGCCGACGCCTATGCCCGCACCACCGGTGGCCTGGGCGTGTGCCTGACTTCCACCGGCACCGCTGCCGGCAACGCCGCCGGTGCCCTGGTTGAAGCCCAAACCGCCGGCACGCCGCTGCTGCACATCACCGGGCAGATCGAAACGCCGTACCTGGACCAGGAACTGGCCTACATCCACGAAGCCCGTGACCAATTGAACATGCTCAAGGCCGTGTCAAAAGCCGCGTTTCGCGTGCGCAGTGTCGAGACCGCCATCAGCACCCTGAAGCTCGCGGTGCAGACTGCACTGACGGCGCCTACCGGACCTGTCAGCGTCGAGATCCCGATCGACATCCAGTCGACCTTCATTCCAATGCCCACCGACCTGACGCCCCTGCCGATCCCGGTCGCAGTCCCGACCCGCGAAGCCCTCGACCTGGTGGCCGAGCGACTGGCCAGTGCCAAGCGCCCGATGCTCTGGCTCGGCGGTGGCGCACGGCATGCCGGGCATGCGGTTAAACGCCTGCTGGCGATGGGTGTGGGTGTCATCACCTCGACCCAGGGCCGTGGTGTGGTCAACGAGGACGACGAACGCTGCCTCGGCGCTTTTTCGCAAAACAAACGGGTCGAGCAGTTCCTGCAAACCTGTGACGCGCTGCTGATCGCCGGCTCCCGCCTGCGCAGTAACGAAACCTTCAAGTACGCGCTGAAATTGCCGCAAAACACCCTGCGCATCGACGCCAACCCGGCGATCGAAGGCCGTAGTTATGCCAGCGAGCTGTTCATCTGCGGTGACGCGGCGTTGGCCCTCGAAGGCCTGGCGGACCGTCTGGAAGGACGCTTGCAGATCGACCCGAACTTCCTGAATGAACTCAAGGCCGTTCGCGAGCAATCCCGACGCCAATTGATCGCTGACCTGGGCCCCTACTCGGCCATGGTCGAGCAACTGCAAGCCAGCACCGGGCGCAACTTCTCCTGGGTGCGCGACGTGACGTTGTCCAACAGCATCTGGGGCAACCGCCTGCTGACGCTTTACCACCCACGTGCCGGCGTGCACGCCTTGGGTGGCGGTATTGGCCAAGGCCTGGCGATGGGCATCGGTGCGGCCGTGGCCGCCGCTGAAACGGCGCCGGAGCGCAAGGTTTTCGCCCTGGCCGGTGACGGCGGCTTCATTTTGAACCTGGGCGAACTGGCGACCCTGGTTCAGGAGAAGGCCAACCTGGTGATCCTGCTGATGAACGACCAGCGCTACGGCGTGATTCGCAACATCCAGGACGCGGTCTACGGCAGCCGCCATTGCTACGTCGACCTGCACACCCCGGACTACACCCAACTCGCCGCGTCCATGGGGCTGCGCCACGGGCTGGTCACCGACCTCAAGGATTTTGGCCGCGTCGTCGACAACGCCCTGAGCCAGCCCGGTCCGTTTCTGCTGGAAGTCGACATGCTCAGCGTCGGCAACTTCGCCACCCAGTTCGCCGGCCCGCCCAACAGCGAAACCAAAGCCCAGAAGGCCAACGCCTGAGGATTGCCCCATGCTGCATATCACCATGATCGGCTGCGGCGCCATTGGCGTCGGTGTGCTTGAGCTGTTGGAGAAAGACCCGCAGTTGTGCGTCGACTACGTCATCGCCTCCGAGGGTTCCGAAGCGCTGGTCCGCCAGCGGCTGGCCAGTTTCAAGCAACCGCCGCAGGTGTTGACGGCATTGCCCGCCGACGCGCGCCCCGACCTGTTGGTCGAGTGCGCCGGCCACCGGGCCATTGAAGAACACGTGCTGCCGGCCCTGGAGCGCGGCATTGCCTGCCTGATTGTCTCGGTGGGTGCATTGTCGCAAGTCGGTCTGGTCGAGCGCCTGGAAGCCGCTGCCGAGCGCGGCCACACCCGCATCGAGTTGCTGCCCGGCGCCATTGGCGGGATTGACGCGCTGTCAGCGGCCAAAGTCGGTGGGCTGGACTCGGTCAACTACACCGGCCGCAAACCGGCGCGGGCCTGGAAAAATACCCCCGGCGAGCAGGCCTGCGACCTCGACAGCATCACCGAAGCGACCGTGATTTTTCAGGGCAGCGCTCGCGAAGCGGCGCGGCTGTACCCGAAAAACGCCAACGTCGCCGCTACCTTGTCCCTGGCCGGAATTGGCCTGGATCGCACCCAGGTCACCCTGATTGCCGACCCTCACAGCGAAGAGAACGTTCACCACTTCGAAGCCCGGGGCGCCTTTGGCGGCTTTGAGTTGAGCCTACGGGGCAAGCCCTTGCTGGCCAACCCCAAGACCTCGGCGCTGACTGTGTACAGCGTGGTCCGTGCCTTGGGCAACCATGCCCACGCGATTTCCATTTAGGAGCCCGTCGATGACCCTCGAACAGACTTTACCCATCTGCATCGCCGGCCACTGGCGTCTGGGCCGTGGCGAACGCTACGCCAGCCGCTACCCTGCCACTGGCGAAGCCGTAGCCTGGCTCAATGCTGCCGATGTGCAGGATGTCGAAGACGCCATCCAGGGTGCGCATCAGGCGTTTTTGCACAGCGGTTGGGCTCAGCGCAAACCCCACGAGCGAGCGGCTGTGCTGTACCGCATCGCCGGGCTGATTCGCGAACACGCCGAGGAGTTGGCGCAACTGCAGCGCCAGGACAACGGTAAGCCGATCAGCGAAACCCGTGCGCTGGTAGCCAGCGCCGCCGGCACCTTTCAGTTTTTCGCCGCGGCCTGCGAAACCCTGGAAGAAACCATCACCCCGTCACGCGGTGATTTCGTCACCATGAGCGTCTACGAACCCATGGGCGTGGTGGTTGCGATCACCCCGTGGAACTCGCCGATTGCCAGCGAAGCACAAAAAGTCGCGCCGGCCCTCGCCGCGGGTAATGCGGTGGTGATCAAACCGGCAGAGATCACCCCGCTGCTGGCCCTGAAACTCGCGCAGTTGTGTGAAGAGGCCGGCCTGCCCAAAGGCCTGATCAGCGTGCTGCCCGGCAAAGGCTCGCTGCTGGGCGATGCCCTGACCCGCCACCCCTTGGTCAAGCGCGTGTCGTTTACCGGCGGCACCACCACCGGCAAGCACATCGCTCACATTGCCGCTGACAAGATGATGCCGGTGTCCCTGGAATTGGGCGGCAAGTCACCCACCATCGTGCTGGATGACGCCGATCTCGACCACGCGGTGGCCGGTGTGCTGTACGGCATTTTCAGTTCCTCTGGCGAAGCGTGCATTGCCGGTTCCCGGCTGTTCGTCGCCCGCGCGCTGTACGAGCCGTTCATGCAGCGGCTGGTCGCCGCCGCCGCTGGCTTGCGAGTCGGCGACCCGGCGCGGGAAGACACCCAAATGGGCCCGTTGATCAGCGCCGGGCACCGTGAGTCGGTGGAGCGCTATGTCACTCTTGGCCTTGCCGAAGGCGGCCGTCTGCGCCTGGGTGGCCAGCGCTTGAGCGGCGAACCTTATGACCAGGGTTACTACTACCCGCCGACCATCCTCGAGGGTTTGAGCAACCACCAGCAAGTGTGCCAGGAAGAGATTTTCGGCCCGGTGCTGGTGGCCATGCCGTTCGACGATGAAGCGCAGTTGCTGGAACAAGCCAACGACAGCCTCTATGCCCTGGCCGCCGGGATCTGGAGCCGCGACTACAAACGCGCCTGGGCCCTCGGTCGACGGCTGCAAGCCGGTACGGTGTGGATCAACACCTACAAGCAGTTCTCGATTTCCACGCCTTTCGGCGGCTGGCGCGACAGCGGCCTGGGCCGCGAAAAAGGTCGCCTGGGGATCCTGCAGTACATGGAACAAAAGAGCCTCTATTGGGGCATGAACGAGCAGCCGCTGGCTTGGGCCGGTGTGCCACACGAGGTAGGGCAATGAGCGTTTTAGGCATCGATGAAGTCACCTATGGCGTCGAAGACCTCGACACCTGCGTGCGTTTTTTCAGCGACTGGGGCCTGACACCTGTCAGCACACAGGCAGACGAAGTGATCTTCGAAACCCTCAACGGCTGCCGGGTGGTACTTGCCGACCTGAACAAACCGGGGTTGCCTGAGGCGATTGAAGCAGGCTCCACCGTGCGCGAAGTGGTCTGGGGCGTAGAAAGCACCGCCGATCTGGCGCTGTACCGCGAGCGTATTGTTCGCGACTCGGGGTTTGTCGAAACCGACGGGCGTATTGGCTGCACCGACCCCAACGGTTTGGCGATCCGCCTGCAAGTGACCCGCAAGCGCGAGATCGACATCGAGTGCAGCGGCCACAACACCTGGCAGACCAAAGGCCGGATCAACAAGGCCGCGCCGATCTATGAACGGGCCACGCCGATTGAAGTTGGCCACGTGGTGTTCTTCGTCAAGGACGTGAACGCTTGCGAAGCCTTCTACCACCAACGCTTTGGCTTCCAGGCTTCAGACCGCTACCCGGACCGTGGAGCCTTTTTGCGCACCGCCGAAGAAGGCGGCCACCATGATCTGTTCATGTTGCAACTGCCTGCACCACGGGCCGGGCTGAACCACGTGGCGTTTACCGTACGCGATGTGCACGAAGTATTCGGCGGCGGCATGCACATCTCCCGCAGCGGCTGGACCACGGAAATCGGCCCGGGGCGTCATCCGGTGTCTTCAGCGTTCTTCTGGTACTTCAAGAACCCCGCCGGAGCGCTGGTGGAGTATTACGCCGACGAAGATCAACTGACCGGCGAGTGGCAGCCGCGCACCTTCGAGCCCGGCCCGACGGTGTTTGCCGAATGGGCGATTGCCGGTGGTATCGACGGCAACACCCGTCGCCAGCAACACGTCGAGGCGCCGCAAGGCAAGTTCCTCACCGACAAACCGAAACCTTGAGCAGGAGTCGTCCATGTCTTCCCTGAACATTGCGATTGCCGGCGCCGGCATTGGCGGCCTGACCGCCGCTATCGCCCTGCACCGCGCCGGTCACCAGGTCACCGTATTCGAGCAGTCCAAGGCATTCCTGCGGGTCGGTGCCGACATCAACCTCACGCCCAACGCCGTGCGGGCCCTCGATGGCCTGGGCGTCGGTGCGGCGGTGCGTATTCCCGCCGCGCGGCCAACGCACCGCATCAGCCGGATGTGGGACAGCGGTGAGGAAACCTCGCGCCTGGAAATGTCCGACGCTGCCGAACAGAAGTACGGTGCGCCGCAACTGACCATTCACCGCGCCGACCTGCTGGCCGCCCTGGCCGAGGTGTTCCCGCTGTCACAGGTGCAGTTTGCCAAGCGCGCCGAGCGTGTGGTGCAAGGCGCTGACGGTATCGACCTGCACTTCAAGGATGGCAGCCGGCACCGCTGCGACCTGTTGATCGGTGCCGATGGCATCCACTCCGTGGTGCGCAGTGCGCTATTTGGCGACGAACACCCACACTTCACCGGCGTGGTGGCCTACCGTGCGGTGGTGCCGGTCGAGCGTGTGGCTCACGTTCCGAATATCCAGGCGTTCACCAAATGGTGGGGCCCTACCCCACAGAGCCAGATCGTCACCTTCCCGCTGAACCAGGGTAAGGATATTTTCATCTTCGCCACCACCGCCCAGGACAGCTGGCACGAAGAGTCCTGGACCAGCGCAGGTGATGCCGAAGAACTGCGCAGTCATTACCAGGCGTTCCACCCCGACGCCCGGGCCCTGCTCGACGCCTGTACTGAGGTGCTCAAGACTGCGTTGTATGAACGCGACCCGCTACCCTTCTGGTCTCAAGGCGCGATCACCCTGCTTGGGGATGCCTGCCACCCGATGATGCCGTTCATGGCTCAAGGTGCCGGCCAAGCTATCGAGGACGCCGTGGTGCTTGCCCGTTACTTGCAGGATCTGCAGGACCCAGCCTCCATTGAGGGTGCACTGCAGGCCTATCAACAGGCGCGGCTGGAACGCACCAGCCAGATCCAGATCGGCTCACGAGGCAACCAGTGGCTCAAGGACGGCGGCAATGCCGACTGGGTCTACGGCTACGACGCCTGGACCGTACCTACCGAGCGTGCGGCCTGACCATGAACGAAATCTTACTGGTCACGGTGCTGCTCAAGCACGACCAATCTAAAAACCTGGAAGACATTCAGGGCCACATGAAGCAACAGGACTGGTGGGAGCGCTTTCCGCCCCAGGGCGTCGAGGTGGTGTCGTGGACCGTGGCCATGGGCCTGGGCCAGATCGTCACCCTGCGCCTGGCGCCCAGCCTGCTGCCCAGCCTCAACGTCGAGCTCGAACGCTCGGCCTGGGGCGTGTTCAGCACTGAAGTTTTCCCTACTTACGACTTTATCCCCGTGCGCGAAATGATCCGCGAACGGGTACGCAACGGAGGTCAATGAGATGAGCACAACCGAACCCTACCTGCAGCCCCATCAGGCGCGCAAACGGCCCAACACCCAGTTCGAAGAATTGCTGGGAGACTCCATCGAGCGGGCCTTTGGCAATGGCGTAACGGAGCTGCCTGCACTGCTCGCGCACCTGAACCTGGCCGGCCCGCCCTGCCCGCTGACCACCGGAGAGTGGACGCCAGAAGCCTATACAACCCTGATGGCCCGGTTGGGCGAATGACCCGACAGAGGTAATGATAAAAATGAACGCGCACTTGACCGTCGACCCTGCTGAACACCTTCTCGCCAATGGTTTGAAAAACCTTTGGTTCCCCGTGCTGCCCAGCGATCAACTGGGAGAAAAACCGGTTTCAATCCGTCGCCTGGGCTACAAGATCGCCCTGTGGCGTGACAACGATGGCAGCGTCCACGCGCTGGAAGACCATTGCCCTCACCGCGGTGCTCCGTTGTCCCAGGGCCCGGTACTGGGCGACCGCTTGCAGTGCCCCTATCACGGCGTTGAAGTGCGTTGTGACGGCACGGTCACCAAAGTCCCGGGCAGCCCTGGCTGCAAGCTTGAGGGCAGCCGGCCGACGCGGATGTTCCACACCCGTGAAGCCGCGGGGGCCATTTTTCTCTACAACGCCGCCGAGCCTAACGTGGAGCAACCCCCAGAGTTGATCCTGCCGGAGCAACTGACCTCCCCTGAGTGGAGCAGCTTCGTCTGCTACACCGAGTGGAAAGGCGATTACCGTTACGTGATCGATAACGTCATGGACCCGATGCACGGCACCTACCTGCACAAAATGTCCCACTCGATGAGCGAAGGCGAAGCCACCGCCAAGTTCGTCACCCGCGACACCGACCAGGGATTCTTCTTCGAAAAGGAAGGCCAGCGCGGGGTGAACTTCGACTGGACCGAGTTCATGGACAACGGCTGCCATTGGCTGCGCCTGGAAATTCCGTACCCGAAGACCGGCGGCCCGGGCGGCAACTTCACCATCATCGGCAGCTACACCCCCAGCAGTCGTTCCCTGGCGGCCGTGTTCCACTGGCGCTGCCGCCCATTGACCGGCTGGCAGCGTGACACCTGGCGCTTCCTCTACAAAAACCGTCTGGAGGCGCGCCACTGGGCGGTTCTGGAGCAAGACCGGGTGCTGCTGGAGTTCATGGAGCCTGACGCCAACCAGCGCGAAAACCTCTACCAGCATGACTTGGGCGTGGTGCGGCTGCGCCGTTACCTGAAGAACGCAGCCAAGGCGCAGTTGGAGCTGATCGACGCGAAGCAGTTGTCATGAGCTACACCGTGCAGCAGGTAGAGGCCGACGCCGTACGTGAGCCGGCCAACGCCACGTGGTCCAACGCGTTGCTGATCGGCAACGAGGTGGTGATGTCCGGCATGACCGCCCACCCGGCCACGCAGCAGGATCCGACGCTGGACTGCTACGCCCAGACCCTGATCGTGCTGGGCAAAATCCGCGCATTGGTCGAGGCCGCTGGCGGACATATCGGCACGATCTACCGGCTCACGGTGTACCTCACTGACATTGCCGACAAAGACCAGGTCGGCCGTGCCCGGCGAGACTTTTTCGCCGGGCAGGCATTGTTTCCGACGTCCACGCTGGTGGAGGTCAGTAGCCTGGTGTTCCCTACATTGCGGGTCGAGATCGAGGCCGCAGCCCGGCTGGATATTGACCTGCGTACTGCCCCAAAGAGGTGAACGATGTCCAAACCCTCCCTGCTCACCGCGCGCGTACAGGCGCTGCGCTATGAAGCCGAAGGCATCATCAGCGTTGAATTGCGGCCCTTGGGCGACACGGTGTTCGCCCCGTTCGAGGCCGGTTCGCACATCGACCTGCACCTGGCCAATGGCCTGGTGCGCAGTTACTCCCTGCTCAATTCGCCCCGCGATCAGGGCCGCTATGTCATTGGCGTGCTGCGTGATCGCAACAGCCGTGGCGGCTCGGAGTACGTCCATAGCCAGTTGCGGGTAGGCATGCAGCTGTCGATCTCGGCGCCGCGCAACAACTTCGCCCTGGACCTGAACGCCAGCCACAGCGTGCTGGTAGCCGGCGGCATCGGGATCACGCCGATCTACTGCATGTTTCGCCAGTTGCTGGCGCTGGGTAAATCCGCCGAACTGATCTATTGCGCCCGCTCCCGCCAGGAAGCCGCGCTGGTGGAAGATCTGGGCGGCCTCAACGCCAGGGTGACGTACCACTTCAATGACGAAAAGGGGACGTTCCCTGACTTGGCCATCTACCTCGCCGGCCAGCCAAAGGACACGCATTTTTATTGCTGTGGCCCAACGCCCATGCTCGATGCCTTCGAAAGTACCTGCGAGGAGTTGGGTTACCCACATGCCCATATCGAACGCTTTGCGGCAGCCGAATTGCCGCCCTCGCAAGACGCACAACATGGCTACAGCGTCGAGTTGAAAAAGTCGGGCAAGACGCTGTCAGTCGAGCCGGGATTGAGTTTGCTGGACGCCTTGCTGCAGGTTGGTTGCGACATCGACTACAGCTGTCGCGAAGGGGTTTGTGGCTCCTGTGAAACCCGTGTATTGGAAGGTGACATCGACCATCGCGACGGGGTGTTGACCAAGGCCGAGCGCGCGGCAAATCGGTCGATGATGGTCTGCGTTTCTGGCTGCAAGAGCCAGCGGCTGGTGCTTGATCTCTGACACCAATCACCTGTTGTTTGCCCTGTAACCGCTGCCGAGGCATGAGGCTGCGATAAGGGCCGAAGGACCTTCAGCGGTTTCAAGATCCTGACGACTGCTGCGCAGCCGATCGCAGGCTGCGCCAGCGGCTACAGGTGATCGACACATTCCCTGTGATCGACACGGCTCTGTAGCCGCTGCCGAGGCACGAGGCTGCGATAAGGACCGCAGGACCTTCGGCGGTTTCAAGATCCTTACGACTGCTGCGCAGCCGATCGCAGGCTACGCCAGCGGCTACAGGTGATCGACACATTCCCTGTGATCGACACGGCTCTGTAACCGCTGCCGAGGCACGAGGCTGCGATAAGGGCCGAAGGACATTCGGCGGTTTCAAGATCCTGACGACTGCTGCGCAGCCGATCGCAGGCTGCGCCAGCGGCTACAGGTGATCGACACATTCCCTGTGATCGACACGGCTCTGTAGCCGCTGCCGAGGCACGAGGCTGCGATAAGGACCGCAGGACCTTCGGCGGTTTCAAGATCCTGACGACTGCTGCGCAGCCGATCGCAGGCTGCGCCAGCGGCTACAGGGAGTTGGGTGGTTTCAAATGCCTCACTAATACCCAACCCCGCACTGACACTGTGCAAACCGGTGACGCAATAAAAGCCGTGTTTCACCGGCGACACAGAAAAATCTGTTTCCCATATAAACAACTGTTTTTAAAAGAGTATTTATATGAAAACTGCGATTCCAATGACTGGCACAGTTCCTGCTCTACCTCTTGAGAGTTCATAGGCCATACGGCGTATCACACTCGAAACAATAAAAATAACCAGCGCTTAAATACGGCAAGACCTCACCCGCAATTTTTTATTGCCCCATCAGGCAAGCGGGAAAGTGTTGCCAAAAACAAGCCGTGACCAACTTCACAGGTGGGATCAAGATGAAAAACCAGGTCGTCTGCGTGGGATTAATGTGTATCAGCTGTGCCAGTTTTGCCGCAGAGCCCATCCCGTCCGAACCGGTGCGCACCAACGCCGCCAACAAGCCCTTTCCCCATATTGCCTGGCGCAGTGATGACGGCCAGAGCAGCCTGGACATCGGTGGCGCCTTGCGAACCAACTACCGTGACGAGCACTGGGACACCACCGAGAACAACGGACGGTTCTTGTTCGATACCTTCCGTCTCGACGTGCAGGCCACCTACAAAAACCTCTACAGCGACATCGGCTACTGGTTCCAGGACGATGGCAAACGCTCCATCGATCGCGGCTTCGTGGCTTATCGCCTGAACGAGAATTCCAACCTGCAACTGGGCGCGCCCTTCAAACCGTTTGGCCTTGAGCCCTATCCACAATTTGGCTGGAGCTACCACATCCCGTTTTTCATGGGCTATGGTTCCAGCGCTGGCTCAGGCCTCAAATACAGCTACAAGGACCAGGACTGGGACGTGCAACTGGCCTACTTCCCACGTATGTTGCCCTCGAGCATTCGCTACTCACCGGAAGTCGGGCGCTACTCAGACCTCGACGACAACGCCATTGCCTTTACCCAATCAGGCCAGGACAACGAAAAGCACAACCAGCTCAACGCCCGGGTTGCCCGTCGCTTCACCAGTGGCGACTGGAAGACCGAAATCGGTGCCTCGCTGGCCACCGCCCAGCTGTACAACGCCACCACCAAGGACGACGGTGATTACTGGGCCGGTGGGCTCCACGCAATCATCAACAGCGGAGCCTGGACCGTCACCACCCAAGGCATTCGCTACGAGTACGACCCGAAAAACCCGGCCGGTGTCAGCAAAGACTCGGTGCTCATGGGCGGCAACGGCCTGACCCCGGCCTACCTCATCGCCTCCAAAGCGACTATTGCTTCGTTGAATATCAGCTACGACATCAACACGCCCAAGCTCGGCCAGTTGAAGAAGATCAAGCTCTATAACGACTACAGTCGGTTGATGAAAGACAAAAGCGGTTGGGACGACTCACAGATGTACACCGTCGGCGCGCAATTTCTGGCGATGCCGATCATGGCTTGGGTCGACTTTACCTGGGCCAAAAATGCCAACCCCTATGGCGGCGCGGAAAACGGTAGCGGCTTTACCAATACCAGTTCGGTGGGCAGTAACGAGTGGTATTACCGCACCAACGTGAACATTGGGTATTACTTCTAGCGCTGGCAAATGGGTGCTTATGTGGCGCTGCTGGTTTGGAATTGGACTTAGAACGTCTTGCTGGCACTGGCCACGACAGTGGCTGTGCACAGGTCACCATAGCCGAACCAGCCCGCGCATTCGCTTTTCGACAGATCAGTATCTATATAGCTGAGGCCCCAGGTCACGCCCACGAAATCATGGGTCAAGGCGACTTCCCACTCGTGGTAGGCATCGCGGGTAGCGCCACGGGTAGACCAAAAGGCCGGATCCTTAACGTCGTTGTGCCCATAACGCAGTTTCAAGCCGAGCTCGCCCGGCAAGGTGGTGGTGTAGCCGAGGTAGGTGTAGAGGGTGGCCTGATTGTCGCCGAAGGCATTCGGTGTATCACCGGAGTAATACGCGCCGAGCTGCACACCATAGGTGTCGAGGATCGCGTAGAGCTCGCTCAGGTTGAACTGGCTTTCCTTGGGATAGCTGTACTTGATGTAACCCAGATCGAGGCTGATGGCATCGGTCATCTGCCAGTTGTAGCCCGCGTAGTATTCAAACTCTTCGCGTGTCTTGAAGTCATCGCCAAAATCGACATTCGAGGTCCAGACGCCAGCATACAGGCCGCTGCTGTGTAACAGCGTGGCGCCCACCTGCGCCGCCGGATCACCCAAGGTCTGCGAGATGCCCCGGGTGCGATAGTCGCTGACGGTGGCCAGGCTGATCTGCAGGTTGACGTCATCATTGAGTGGCAGCGCCTGCGTGGTCAGTGGCACCAACACAAGAATGGCTGAGAGTGCTTTCATGGGTATCTCTTATTTTTATGAGTGAGCGGGGAAATTCGGGCACAACCGTGCCAAGCGCCTCGCAGCGCGAGAGGCTGTGCTATTCAGGAAGGGTCGATCGTCAGGACGCGGGCGCGTAGACCTGTTTGCCCGCGAAGAAGGTCTTCAGCACCTTGGTGTCGAACAGTTCGTCGTCGCTGACCTTGAACACATCGCGATCAAGGATGATCAGGTCAGCCTGTTTGCCGGGTGCCAGCGAGCCAATCTGCTGGTCCAGGCGCAGGGCTTTGGCGGCATTGAGGGTGTAGGCGTAGAACATGGTCTGGCGATCAATGCTTTCCTTGGCGTTCAACACCCCGAGCGGGCCTTTTCGCGTGCTGGCCTGGGCAATGGCATTCCACGGGTTGGGGCTGGACACCGGCCAATCACTGGCCCCGGCAATCATGGCGCCGGCCTTATGCAAGGACTGCGCGGGATACTGGTAACGGTAGGCAAAGGCACTGACATAGGGTTTGACCAGCTTCACCGTGTAATCCTCACCGGTGGCCCAGAGCAGTTGCATGGACGCAATCACACCAAGCTGCTTGAAGCGCGCAAACTCCTTGGGGTTGACCAGTTGCAGATGGCTGATGCTATGGGGCATTGGCGTCGGATCGAGCTGGCGCGCATATTCAAAGGCATTGAGTGACTCACGCACCGCGCGATCGCCAACGGCATGCATGTGCACGATCCAGTCGCGCTTTTGCGCTGCCACCACCAGCTCGCCAAAATGCGCCGGGTCGATTAACAACTGGCCACTTTTCAGGCTGTTTTTGAACGGGTCGATCACCGCAGCGGTTTGCCCTGGAAACTCCATGATGCCGTCTGCAAAGACCTTGATGCCCGGAAAGGTCAGGTTGGGCACGCCCTCGAATTTTTTCATCACCTTGGCCAGTACTTCCAGGTCGGCGGGTTTGCTTTTCGGGTTGGTAATCAGCAATGCGGCGACATGCGCGCTGAGCTCGCCCTTCTCCGCCAGTTCGCGGTAGAGCGGCAGCACACCGTAACTCTGTTCCGTTGCCGTGAAATCAAACAGCGAATCGCCTTGGCCCGCATTCGACGCCGCGTCCATCCAGGCGGTGACGCCATATTGATTATTGACCTGCACGGCCAGGCGGGCAGCCTTCAACATGATCTCGGCGCTGGGCGCTGGAATCTGGCTGCGCACCTGGTCCCAACGGGACTCGGCAAAATAACCATTGGGCGTGAAGTCCGCCTCGTGGCCTACGTAGCCGATCTCCGCTTCCGGCAGGCTTTTCACCAGCGCAGCATCAATTTTCAGGCGCTTGAGCATGGCGCTGTTGGCCCAGCCGGTGTGACCGTCAATCCCACTCAGCACCAGCGGCTGTTCGGCCCAACGGCCCTGATTGAAGCGCTTGCCAAGTTCCTTGCTCTGTTGCCAATAGGCCGAGCTGACTCCGGCGATGCTGACCACGTCCCCTGCCCTCGCGTTGCCCGCCTGGTCCTGTTCGATGATCCACTGCTCAAGCGCGGGTAGCGGTTTGACCTCGTCCAGCAAGTTCGCGCCCAGGCTATCAAAGGCTGCGACCACCGGATGGCTATGGCTGTCAATCATGCCCGGCATCAGCACCTTGCCGGCCAGATCGATACGTTGTGTATGGTCGTCGGCCAAGGCCGTGATCTCAGCATCGCTGCCCACTTTAAGAATCTTACCGTCTTGCACTGCCACCGCCTGAACCAATTCTTGACCGGACTCGGCGGTGAATACCTTGCCGTTGAACAGCACAAGGTCAGCGGCGGCTATCGCGTGCACCGAGGAAAACGCCACAGCGGCAGCCAACAGGCTTGGAATAAATCGTTGCATCGGAACACTCTCTTGTTTTTATCGGGAGGCTTGGGATAGGCATACCCTATAGAGAGCGACCAAAGAACGGACCTCCACAAATGAGGAGGGGTAAGGCAATTAGCTGAAATACCGAGGCGGCCACCTCTAATCGCGACGAGCAACCGAACGCAACACGGAACCTAGCTCCACTTTGCTTTTGACCCCCAGTTGCAGGTAGCAGTTGCGCAGGTAGGTACGCACCGTCGCCGGGCTCAACGAGAGCATTTTGGCGATTTCCTTGTAGGAGTGGCCGGCGGCGAACAGCATCGCGGCGGTGCGCTCGCGTGGCGCTAGCACTGCCCCGCCCGACGGCACCTCAAGTGACAGAATCACTTGCTCTGCATGGGGACTGAGTGTCAATGACGAACGGCCCAGGCGCACCACGCTCGGTGCAGTGTGCAGTTGCGCGATCAGCGGATCAGGCAGCATTGAACCGCTCCAGCCGGGCGATTCACGCTCAATGGCAGCGCACAGCCTGGCCCCTACATACAACAGGCTGCCGTCCAGACGGGCGACACCGAAGTCGGTCGCCCCGTTGTCCGTGTCGAAACGGATCATGTCCTGCACCTGAAACCGCCACAACTGCAACAGGTGATCACAGAAGGCCGAAAACAGACCGTCCTCTGTCTCGTTGAAAGCGGGCGCACCAAGGCCACGGTAGAGACAGACAAAGAACATCAGACCGCTTTCAGGCAGTTCGAAGGTGATGCACATCAGGTGGTAGAGGTCATGGCGCCGTGCAAACACATTCACCTGCTCGTCAGGGTCGGTGAACTCACTGTCGCGCACGACCTTGCCCGGCCGATTCAGCGTGTCATGGGCGAAACTGTCGCGGCCGGCAATGGTGCTCCATTCGGCGGCAAACGACTCAGGCAGGTTGATGCGCCCGTGCATCCAGCTTTGCGGCGCAGCCTTGGCGTCCGCGCTGGACATCTCGCCCCACCAAGCCGAGGTGAACGGTACCAGTCGACGAAATGTCTGCAGGCCCTCGGCGATGAAATGAGAGCCCCCGCGTGATCGAGCAAGGCGGGCAAGCTGGAGCACGCAAAGGTTGAATACGTTGAGCATTTCCAGCGGTGGCTTGACGCTGTAGTCATCACCCTCCTCCATGGTTCCCAATTCCGTCTGATGGTCGGCGGGCTGAGGTTACCATTGGGCTGCGCTGAAAACACCGACGAGTGCCTATCCATCCTGCCCTGCTATACCCTGCAGAACAGGTCGCTGTATGCTTTTTTGCTCACACGAGCCTAATTCCACAGGCTATGCAGATCTTCCTGCGCTATACCACTGAAGAGGCACGAAAGTATTTTCCCGATTAAGTCTTCTCTTGAACGATCAAAAGGCCGCGCGCGCTACACGCGCCAGCCATAGAAGGACACCCGATGCTCGGACGCGAACAGCCAACGCCCAAGGACGACAACGCCACTGAGCCAGACTCCGCAAAAGCGGTGCGGGCGAGAACGACTTTTCGACTCACCGTGAGCTTCATGCTGGTGGTCGTCATTGCGTTCATCGCCGTTGAGGGTTGGCGGACATGGCGTGACTATCGCTCAGCCTTCGCCTCTGCCCAGGACTCCGTGACCAACCTGGCGCGTGCGACGGCCCAGCATGCCGAAGACGCCATTCGACAAGTCGATGTGCTGACTGCCGCCCTCAGTGAGCGGGTGGAAAGCGACGGATTGCAAGGCATCAATGTACCTCGCATTCACCAGCTACTGGTCCAGCAAACCCAAATAATGCCGCAGCTTCATGGGCTGTTTATCTACGGCCCTGACGGTCAGTGGGTGGTGACGGACAAAAGCGTGACCCCGGACACCGCGAACAATGCCGACCGCGATTATTTCCAGTATCACCGCACCCACGATGATCGGAATGTACATATCGGCGAAGTCGTCAGAAGCCGGTCCACCGACGAACTCATCATTCCCATCTCTCGCCGATTGAACAACGCTGATGGCTCCTTCGCAGGCGTTCTGCTGGGGACGATCAAACTCAGTTACTTCGTGGATTACTACGGCGACTTCAAAATCGATGACAAGGGTTCTCTGGTTTTAGCCATGCGTAACGGCACCATCCTGGTACGGCGCCCGTTCATCGCATCCGTAGTCGGTAAAAGCTTGGCGGACAGCGAGATATTCAAAAGCTACTTGCCGGTTTCCAACGCAGGCGTCGCTGAGGTCAAAGCCGTCATCGACGACACCGATCGGCTTTACGGTTATAGAGCATTGACCACCTACCCCCTCGTCGTAGAGGCAGGGCTTTCTCGTGAGTCCATCATCGCACCCTGGCGGCACGACCTCTGGAAAACCGGATTTGTGCTGGTGTTTTTGATTGCCGTGCTCGCCATATTCGGACTGATCGTCTTGAGCCAGCTACGTCAAAGAATGTTGGCGGAAAAAGCGTTACGCCACGCCCATCAAGCCATGCAAGATATGGCGATGACCGACAGCCTCACGGGGTTGAGCAATCGCCGGCGGCTGGACACCGTACTGATTGAAGAAATTCGTCTGGCCAGGCGCCAGGGATCGTTCCTCGCCTTGATCATGCTCGATGTCGATTACTTCAAACGCTATAACGACACCTATGGACACGCCGCCGGCGATGAGTGCCTGAGCGCAGTGGGTCAGGCGATTGCGCAAGCCATCAAAAGACCAGGGGACTTGGCGGTCAGGTATGGCGGAGAGGAATTTACCGTGTTACTCCCAAACACAAACAATGCGGGGGCAACGGTGGTCGCCAACGATATTCTGGAAGCCATTCGAGCACTGAAAATCGAGCACGCCGGACATCCTCTCGGGTACATCACCGCCAGTGCTGGTATCACGGCAAGCCATCCAGCCACAGAACAGGTCACCCCCGGCGACTTGCTGAAGTCGGCTGACGCGATGCTCTACCTGGCCAAGCAAAAGGGTCGCAATGGCTGGTGCTCCACCGATCAGTCTGCACTCTGATTTCAAAACACAAGCCGACGGTGTTTTCATGAAAAGCAAAAGCGAAGCCAATCCTGAATGAGAGATGAAAGCTGTCAGGCCTTATGGTAACTGTCGCTCGATGACAAGAAGGATGATGAGTAAAGCGTAGAAGAACGTTGTCGATACCTGCCTGGTTGTCCTCTCTATCAGGGGCAAACGGCTTGAGTTGAATTTGTTTATTACCAAGTAAATGAACGGGCATTACAGATCGCATAACAATTCGGCAAATAGGCCGTTCCTGGGTCCTGGCGTCCCAGGTCAAATCTGCTATTCGCCGCGCTTTTTTTGCATTCCCTCAAACGCTGGCTACGATCAGGTCATCACGCGAAGAGACCCCCACTCAACGCTATCACTGCGACTTCGTTGTCGCCTCCATGACGCATGGCTCAGGTGCGGCTGACTTAATGGACTGGACACGTACCTCGTCCACAGTTTCGGTCTGTTGAGATAAATCTTCCAAAGGGAATTGTCTTAGATGGATCTGTCTTTGTTTGGCGCCCACAGCGCGGATGCCATACAGGTGTCTCACGATCTGTTCACCGTTCATTTATGACCCGGGAGCGAGATCTCCCGCAGCGTTTGACCAAACGCGAACATGAAGTTGTTTCATTGATTGGGCAGGGGCTGGACTGCAGACGCATCGCTGAAGCGCTGGGCATTGCCTATTTCACAGTCAGAAAGCACCGATCCAATATCCTCTACAAACTGCTACTCAACAGTGCAGCGCAACTGGCTGCCTATGCCGTCCTGGCGACTGCACCGAGCATTCTCCAGGACCGGGTTTCGGATCCGCCTGGACTGCCCTGAGTCACCGTCAAAAACAGATTTCCGGTCTTGTGGTGAGCGGCTTGTCCAGCAAGGAAATCGGGAGAGCCCTGGGGATCAGTCCACTCACCGTGCGCAAACACCGACGCAATATCTTCGGTTTGCTACACGTGCGCTCGGTAGCCGAACTGGCAGGACAAATCAGTACTCTTGAAACAGACACTACCCCATCGGAGTGATTCTGCTCCCTGGATCAGCAGCGTAATTTCGAGATGTCGCGGTACTCGCCGTGACGCCACAGGAGAATCAAAATGTCCACGGAAACGATCGTCGTCTATATCGACCTGGCTCAAATCGATGCCCAGAAAAGCAACAACTACAGTCTCTACCTTGCGAAAAAGGTCAATGGCGCATTCACCATTATCTGGCAATCAAGAGGAGTGCTCGCCACTGTTGGCACCCCGAGCTACGAATACAAAAACACCTTCGATATCGCACTGCCGGCGTACCAGCTGAACTACGGCAACATCACCGAGACGGAGGGCGCTATCTCCTTCACCTCCGGTGGCAAGGCTGTGCCAATCGAGCTGGGGCAAAAGGTCAGCCTCAACGAAAAGGGCCTGTTCGGTGCACCGAAAAACGGGGGTACAGCTGGAGCACTGCTGGTCGATAATAAACTGGCCGGTAACCCTCATGAAATATTGAACGACAGCGATGGCAACCCTGTTTTCATCAACCGCGTCAGCGGCATGGACATCGGCACGGCGGAACTGACACCGGTGGATGAGTATCAAGTATGGTTCGACAGCTACCAGGCCACCGGCACAATCATCGCGCACAATGCCAGCAACCCGGCAACCGTCACGTTCAGCGGCGGCACGGTCAGCAAGACAATCAACTACACCTCGGCAGGCAAATGGGAGGATGGGGAACCTGCGTCGTTAGAACTGGACATCGAAGCCTCGGCACCCGGCGAAACCATCGCAGTCATTGTTGCGGCCACGTTCAGCGCAGCGTTGACGGCAGGGGCAGTTACCTACCTGCTGAACAAGCTGATCGCAAAGTTCAGCTCGAGCCTGAAGCCCAGCAAAATTAAGACGTCCCTCGGTTCATTCAAGCTGGAAGTGACCTTCTGCGAACCAAAAAATCGAGGATTGAGGCTCGGACTTAATATCTATGAACAGGCCGTCAACAACGCCCTTCAAGTCGCCGTTAAGGAGGATCCATCGAGCTTTACCAATGAGACATGGACCTTGAGCGATACACAGGCCGAGGCGAACTTTTAGCCCAACTGAAATGGCGGTTGGCCTAAGCGACCAACCACAAAAAAGCCACTCGTTTGAGTGGCTTTTTTGTGAATCGTGGAGCGGAAAACGAAACTGCATATAGCGTTCAACCAATTGAATATAAGATTTTTATCCCGCTACTTACCTTCCGGTGAGTTTTCCTGTGAGCGGCCCTCCTGCATTTGCACCGAGGACTTCGTCCCAGGGGTATTATCCTTGGTTGTATTATCTGAACTGTCGAAACAGCCGTGCAGCATCAGCAAGCCGCACAAACCGAGGCAGGCATAAAGCTTTTTCATCACTGTTCTCCTTGAGGACGTGGCTCGTGCAGGGGGCAGCCGTTGTGCTGCACCCTAAGGAAATTTCCGTCACCATGATTTATCTGTCCGGAAGTACTCAGCGTATGTTCAAGAAATCAGCACCGCAGCTGACGAACGGTTACGTCCTATGAGCGCTCGCTCTGCGCGCCGGTAACCGGCCAGTGCGTTCAACGCTTGCCATTACCCTGCCATTATTTACGAAGATATTTTTTGAGCTAGCCTTCTTGTGTTCAGACTTCTTGCCCGGTGAACTGATGGACACGCTAACCAAAGCAGAAATTGAAATCGCCCTTTCAACGCGCCTACCTAACTGCGCCGTCAACTGCGTGATCAATCCGGATGGCAGCCTGTCGGTAACCGTATTGGCCAGTGATGCAGATCAGTTCACCATCGCAAACATCAATCGCGCCCAGTATCACGGAGAGCCTGGGATCAATCGGCTCATCCGTGAAATATTGGAGGAAATGGTGATCTCCAGGCAGTCGACCCGACGTTCATCTGTGGGGTAATTGATGCCTACCCAAGAATGCCCGTGTGGTGACCTACTGCGTCAACACTCTGCGGACCCAATATGCCAGCAATCGTGTTTAAGGTAGCCGAGGGTAGAAGCGGCGACTGACATGATCATCCCTCCTGCGCGCGTGTTCTTTTCCTGATCGGTTCTTGTAAAGAAGGCCCGATTTGTAAAAAGAATTTCTGGATTTCAGTGCGGTCTACGGAAGACCACAACAGGAGTTACCCATCATGAAGTTCGCGAAATTCTGCCAAGCACTGTCCAACCGGGCGGGTAGCTCCAAGACCTTTCTGGTGGCCGTAACGCTAATCGCTATATGGGCGGTTACCGGACCTTATTTTCACTATAACGACACCTGGCAATTAATCATCAATACTTCAACAACGATCATCACGTTCCTGATGGTTTTCCTGATTCAAAATACCCAAAATCGCGACAATGACATTCTGCACTTGAAGCTCGACGAACTGATTCGTGCGACCAAGGAAGCACAGAACGCGACCTTGTCTCTGGATGAACTGGGGTCGCGGGACCTCCGGAAACTGCGCGAGGAATACAGTGATCTGGGCCAAACCGCTCGCCTCGGCGACATCACGCCAGAAGCACCCAACGTAGCGCCGCACGAGACGACGCTCGCCGTGCAAGTGCCTGTGGCCAACCCTGGGACGAAGCCTGAATGAGCAGATGTCAACGCCCACCGTTGACCGTGCCTGGCACCGTTCAGAACGTTGCAAGGTAACTCGATCAGCGTCAGCAATACCTACACCCATCCTCCATCCACAATAAAATTCTGTGCCGAGCACATCGCCGATACATCAGACGCCAGAAACAGCGCCATGTTGGCGATATGTTCAGGCTCCACACTGCCCGGCAAGCACTGGCTGCGGCTGATCAGTTCCCGGGCCGCATCATCTACCCACATCGCCAGTTGTTTTTCGGTCATCACCCAGCCCGGCACCAGCGTATTGACCCTGATCCGGCTGGGCCCCAACTCCCGTGCCAGCGCGCGGGTCATGCCGTGGGCCGCTGCTTTGCTGGCGGCGTATACCGGATAACCGCTGGAGGCCATCATCCAGCCAACGGAGCCCAGGTTAATGATCGACCCTCCCCCCGCTGCCTTCATCATCGGCACCACAGCCCTGGCAGCAAAAAAAGCGTGCTTCAGGTTGACTGAAATCAGTTGGTCGAACATGTCTGAATCGATTTCATCCAGGGTGTGCCGAACGTCATTGGCGGCATTGTTCACCAGCACGTCGATCGGCCCCAGGGTCTGCGCAAGGCAGCCTATCGCAGCTTTATAGGCGATCTCGTCGGTGATATCGCAATGGGCGAATTCGACGGTATGGCCCTCGGCGGACAATATCGCCGCCAATCGGTCGCCCTGCCCTTGCGCCCGGTCCACGAAAGCCACCTTGGCACCTTGTCGTGCAAAGGCACGCACCATGGATTCGCCAATCCCTGAAGCGCCGCCGGAAATCAACACGGTTTTATCGCGCAGGTCCGGGTACGTCGCCCGGGCGACAGGTCGTTTTTCAGTGTTCATGTGACGGTCACTCCGCTGTATTTAGTCTTATTTTATATTGAAAATTTCGCAATTTTGTCTATATATCAGCACTGCATCTGATCAAAACACAATAAATAGTCGAACTATTTACCTAACAACAATAAAAGGTAGCTCAGTCATGCGGCAATCCCGATTCCTGCTTACCGGCCTCGGCCTCTCCCTGGCGATGGCCAGCCTCGGCGTTCAAGCGGCTGGCCTGTCCAGCGAACATAAACCCTTCGGCAAAACCAACGACGGTACAGCCGTCGAGCAGTACGTGTTGCGTAACAGCCATGGCGTGCAAGCCACGGTCATCACCTACGGCGCTGTATTGCAGTCGTTGAAAGTACCGGACAAACACGGCCAGTTCGCCGACGTGGTACTGGGCTTCGATGACGTCCAGGGCTATCAGGCCGGCACCGCGTTCTTTGGCGCGACCATCGGCCGTTTTGGCAACCGCCTGGCCAAGGGCGCGTTCGAGCTGGACGGCAAACACTTTCAAGTGCCCCTCAACGACGGGCCGAACTCGTTGCATGGCGGCGCGCAAGGCTTCGACAAGCACGTGTGGAAAGCTCAGCCGGTCAAGCAAAAGGACGCGGTAGGCGTGACCTTGAGCTACCTGTCGAAGGACGGCGAAATGGGCTTTCCCGGCAACCTGAAAGTCGATGTCACCTATAGCCTCAACGACAACAACGAGCTGCACATCGACTACAAGGCCACCACCGATAAACCCACGGTGCTGAACCTCACCAACCACAGTTACTTCAACCTCGCCGGCGCCGGTCACGGTGACGTGCTCAAGCAGCTGGCCACCCTGAATGCCAGCCATTACACCCCGGTCAACAGCACCTTGATTCCCACCGGCGAACTGGCTCCGGTCGCCGGCACGCCGATGGACTTTCTCAAACCCACCGCCATCGGCCAACACATCAAGGACGATCATCCCCAGCTGAAATTCGCCGAACCGAAACAAGGTGGCTTTGACTTCAACTGGGTGCTGGATACCCAGGGTGATGTCGGCAAACTGGCCGCAGAGGTTCGCGACCCGCAGTCCGGTCGCCGCTTGCAGCTCTATACCAGTGAACCCGGCGTGCAGTTCTATACCAGCAACTTCCTCGACGGGTCGGTCAAGGGCAAGGGGGGCAAACCTTACGCCCACTGGAGTGCGTTTACCCTGGAAACCCAGCATTACCCCGACGCACCCAACCAGCCGAACTTCCCGTCAACCCGTCTCGACCCTGGCCAGACCTATACCCAAAACACCGTGCTGAAATTCTCCGCCGACTGAACAGGTTTCCGCCGCAACCCAAGGTTGCGGCGGATGATCAGCGTTGTTTCATTCGGTCGATCACCACCGCCAGCAGCAAAATCGAGCCCCGGATCACATACTGGTAGAAGGTATCGATGTTCTTCAGGTTCATCGCATTCTCGATGATCGCCAGAATCAACACCCCGGCAATCACGTGGCGAATCATGCCAATCCCGCCGCTCAACGACACCCCGCCCAGTACGCAGGCAGAAATCACCGTCAACTCGAACCCCTGGCCAATCATCGGCTGGCCCGAGGTCATGCGCGAGGCAAGAATGACGCCGGCCAAGGCGCCGATCACCCCGTGTACGGCGAAAATGATGATCTTGGTGCGGTCAACGTTCACCCCCGCCAGCAACGCCGCTTCCGGGTTGCCGCCGATGGCCATGGTGTTGCGCCCGTAGGTGGTGTAATTGAGCAGCCAGCCGAAAAACAGGAAGCACACGATGGTGATCAGAATCGGCACCGGCACGCCAAACAACTGGCCGTTGCCAAAGACAAAGAACGAATCCTGGGACACGCCCACCGCCTTGCCATTGGCAAAGATATAGGCCAGGCCCCGCACGATCTGCATGGTCGCCAGCGTCGTGATGAGCGCGTTGACCCGCAGCTTGGCAATCACAATTCCGTTGATCAACCCCACCACCAGACCCATCAGCAGCGCGGCACCGATACCCAGCAGGACGCTGTCGGTGTCACGCATCACGATCGCGGCCACCACCCCGGCGCAGGCAATCACCGAGCCCACTGACAGGTCGAAATGCCCCGACGCCAGGCAATACAACATGGTGCACGCGGCAATCCCGGTGGTGGAGATCGCCAACCCCAGGCCGCGCATGTTGAGCGGCGACAGGAAGTTGTCGATCAGCAAGGTGCAGAGCACGAAGATCCCCACCGCCGCCAACAGCATCGCCCAGTTGTCGAGCAGGCTGCGCAGGTCCAGGGGCTTGCGCTCCGTGGGCAAAGCAGTGTTTTGGCTTGTCATAGTCACCTCGTTAGTTCCCCTGGCTGTCGGCGCGCAGGCGCGGCAGGGCCATTTGCAGCAGGTTGGATTCATTGGCGTGCTCGCGCTGCATCTCGCCGCGCATCGCACCTTCACACAGCACCAGGATGCGGTCGGAAACCCCCATCACTTCCATCAGGTCGCTGGATACCACAATCACCGCAATCCCGCGGGCCGCCAGGTCATGGATGATCTGGTAAATCTCGGCCTTCGCGCCGATATCGATGCCACGGGTGGGCTCGTCGAGCAGCAGGACTTTCATCGGCATCGACAGCCAACGGCCCAGAATGGCCTTCTGCTGATTGCCACCGGACAGGTACATGATCTTCTGCGTCGCCGTGGGCGTCTTGACCTTCAGCGCCTTGATCTGCCGGGCGGCGTTGTCCTTCTCCCAGTTGCCGCGCAACAACCAACCAAAGCGCGAATGCGCACTGCGCGCGCTGATATTGATGTTCTCGGCGACGCTGGACAGCGGCACGATGCCCTCCTTCTTGCGATCTTCGGGGCACAGCAAGATACCGGCGTCGATGGCATCTCGGGGTGAACGCAGGCGCAGTGCTTCACCGCACAAGTCGAGGCTGCCGGCCGTGGTGCGCGCAAGGCCGCCCAATAGCCGCAGCAGCTCGGTACGCCCGGCGCCCACCAGCCCGAACAGGCCGAGAATCTCGCCCTGGTGCGCCTCGAAACTCACAGGTTCACGCAAGCCGGGGCCGAGCAGGCCATTAACCTTGAGCGCCACCGCACCCCGAGCACGCGGGCGGTAATCGTAGATGTCCTGAATGTCGCGACCGACCATGCAGGTCACCAGTTGATCGTGGGTCAGCGTGCTCATGTCCTCGAACGTACGCACGTAGCGACCGTCCTTGAACACCGTCACCGCGTTGCAGATGCGGAACACCTCTTCCATGCGATGGGACACGTACAGCACCACTTTGCCCTCGTCCCGCAAGCGACCGATGATCGCCATCAAGCGGTCGATCTCCCGCGCCGACAGGCTGCTGGTGGGTTCGTCGAATGCAATGACGTGAGCGCCACGGGACAACGCCTTGGCGATTTCCACCAACTGACGCTGGCCCAGGGACAGCCCGCCGACTTTCTCCTGAGGGTCGATTTCGTCCGCCAGGCCCTTGAGACAAGCCAGTGCCTGCTGGCGCAACGCGCTGCGATTGATCAAGCCAAAGCTGGCCGGCAGATGCCCGAGGAACAGGTTTTCGGCCACGCTCATTTCCGGCACCAGGTGCAACTCCTGGTGAATCACCGCGACGCCGCTGGCGATGCTGTCAGCCGCGCACTTGAAGGCCATGGTGTGCGCGCCGATCTGCACGTTGCCGCTGCTCGGCACATACGCGCCACCGAGGATTTTCAGCAGTGTGGATTTGCCGGCGCCGTTCTCGCCCATCAAGGCGTGGACCTGCCCGGGGTGGGCGGTAAAACTGATGCCATCCAGCGCCTTGACCCCGGGAAAGGTCTTGCCGATGCCGTTGAAGCGCAGGCTCGCGCCCACGCTGTCGAGTTGTTTCAGTTGCGCGTGCATAACCACCTCATCACACAGGTCAGGCAGCCCTGTCAGCAGGGCCGCCGGGGAACGTCAGCGGTCTTCAGTTCCACAGACCGATCTTTTCCAGCTCCTGCTTGAAGTTCTCGCGGGTGATCAGCGTCACTTCGTCCATCGCCGTGTATTTCGGCGGTTCCTTACCGGTGGTGATCCACTCGAACATCATGCTGGCGGTGTTGTAGCCCTCGATGTGGGGGCTGGGCAGCATGGAACCGAAGAAGCCGCTGTTGGCTTTCTTCAACTCGCCGATGGCGTCGGTGCCGTTGATGCCGATACCGATGACATTGGCGGCGGCAAAGCCGGCGCTTTCGGTCGCGCGTACGCCACCGAGCACGGTGTTGTCATTCATGCCGCCGATGATCAGGTTTTTTGCGCCACTGGGCAGTTTCACCAGCGCCGAGTTGGTGGCGTCCATGCTGCCGGGTACGTCGAGGGTCTTGAGGGCGGCGAACAGAATATGGTCGTCTGGAATACCCGCCGCTTTCAGGGATTTGACCGAACCGTCGGTGCGCTTCTTACCGGTGTCGAGTTCGTTGTAGGTGTTGATCACCGCATAGGTGTCTTTCCAGTCCCAGCCGCGTTTTTTCGCTTCAGTGGCCATGGCGCTGCCCTGCTTTTCACCGACTTCAAAGGCGGCCATGCCCAGGTAAGGCACGTCCTCCATGAAGTTGCCCTTGGCATCGACAAAACGGTCATCCACGGCGATCACTTTCAAGCCATTGGCTTTGGCCTTGGCCATGATGGCCGGGCCGAGGGACACGTCCGGCGGGCAAATCACAAAGCCCTTGGCGCCGTTGGCGGCCAGGCTATCGATGGCCGAGAGGGTTTTCTCGCCATCGGGTACGGCGATCTTGATCACTTCAAAGCCCTTGTCCTTGCCGGCCTTTTCGGCGAAAGCCCATTCGGTCTGGAACCAGGGCTCCTCCGCCTGCTTGACCAGAAAGCCGATCTTCACCGGCTCAGCAGCCAGCAACAGGCTGCTGAGGCTGACGGCGGACACCGCCACAGCGGCGCAGCACAGGGAACGGATACCACGACGACGATTCATAGGGTGACTCCTTGTTGTTTTTTTTGAGTGCGTTAAACAGCGGTGAAGCCTGTTGGTTATCCTGCAAACCGGTGACAGAGTCTCCCCGGGACATCGACCTCGATAGCCAGTACCGCGCCGTCCAGCGGGTGATTCAGCGGGCTGATGGCACTGGTGATGTACAAGGTCTTGAGGTCCTGGCCTGCGAAGACGCAACTGGTAGGACGGCTGACCGGCAGCTCGATCACACGGTCGACTTCGCCGCCCGGCGTCAACCGGAGCAGGCAACTGCCGTCCCAGCGGGCGTTCCAGATGTAGCCTTCGGCGTCCATGGCAGAGCCGTCCGGGCCGCCACGCGTGTGTGGCCCGAACCAGACTTGCGCGGGTCCGAGCTGGCCATCTTCAGTAATCGGAAATTGATACAGCGTGCCGTCCAGGCTGTCGCCGAAATGCACGTGGGTGGTAGCGTCGTTCCACAGCAAAGTGTTGGGAATCCCCAGGCCGTGCAGCAACGGCGTGACCTGCCCGTCGGCATCGACCCGGAACAACCCGCCGGAACGCCGCACCACCGGCAGGTCTTCACCGTGCGCCCCGATGTTGTTTTGCATGGTGCCCAGCCAGAGCCGGCCTTGGGCATCGCAGCGCGCTTCATTGGCACGGTTGCCCGGTTGCGGGTCGGCGACGCAGAGCAAAGTCAGCCGTGGATCGGCCCGCGCCGAATCGAGGTCGAGCCGATACACGCCACTGCTCAGGGTCACCAGCGCATCACCGCTTGCACACGGGATAAACGCCGAGACGGGCTCAGGCAGTTGCCAGATGTGCAGTTGCCCGCCCTTCAGGCGCAGCGCCTGCTGGCCGATGATATCCACCCAATACAGCGCCTGGCCCGGCACGTCCCAGAACGGGCCTTCGCCCAGTCGCGCTCGGTGCGGGGTAACTGCGGTCCACGACATGAAACCTCCTGCCTTCTTGTTGTTTGCTTTGCTTACTAGCGTTACAAGGCCTCGCGAGACGGCTGCCCATCCACCAGACGCTGAATGCGCAAGGGGTTGGCATTTTTCAACGCGTCGGGGAGCAGGCTATCAGGGTAATTTTGAAAGCACACAGGTCGCAGGAAACGGTCAATCGCCAAGGTACCTACCGAGGTACCACGGGCATCGGAAGTCGCCGGATAAGGCCCGCCATGCACCATGGCGTCACACACCTCGACGCCGGTGGGGTAGCCGTTGAGCAGGATGCGGCCGACCTTTTGCTCCAACAGCGGTGTCAATTCGCCGAACTGCACAAAATCCGCAGGCTCGCCAATGATCGTTGCCGTAAGTTGGCCGTGCAGGCCGTGCAACGCGGCACTCAGTTGCGCCTGGTCGGCGACTTCCACGAACACCGTGGTGGGGCCGAACACTTCTTCCTGCAACACCTCATCGCCGTTGATCAGCAGGCTGGCATCCGCTTTAAACAGCTGTGGTTGCGCCTGATTGCCGGCTTGCGCCTGGCCCGCCAGGTGCTCAATGCCAGGATGGGCGAGCAGCGTGTGCAAGCCTTTGCCATAGCTGCTCAACGTGCCGGCGTTGAGCATGGTTTGCGTCGCTTGGTTACCGATCAGTTGGGCGACCTGTTGGGTGAAGGCGGTGAACGCCGGCGAGGCAATACCGATCACCAGGCCCGGATTCGTGCAGAACTGGCCGCAGCCTTGTACCACCGAGGCGACCAGATCGCGGGCGACGGTGTCTGCCCGTGTTTGCAGGGCCTGGGGCAAGACGATGACGGGGTTGATGCTGGACATCTCGGCGAACACCGGGATCGGTTGCGGGCGTGCGGCCGCCATATCACACAGGGCTCGGCCGCCCTTGAGCGAGCCCGTGAAACCCACGGCCTGGATCGCCGGGTGCTTGACCAGCGCTTCACCCACTCCGGCACCGAAGATCATGTTGAACACGCCATCTGGCATGCCGGTGCTGTGGGCTGCCCGGATGATCGCATCGGCAACCCGCTCGGCGGTGGCCATGTGGCCGCTGTGGGCCTTGAACACCACCGGGCAACCGGCCGCCAGCGCTGCAGCGGTGTCGCCGCCGGCAGTGGAAAATGCCAAGGGAAAGTTGCTCGCCCCAAACACCGCGACCGGCCCAAGGCCAATACGGTACTGGCGCAAATCCGGGCGTGGCAATGGCTGACGATCCGGCAGCGCCTGATCGATACGCGCACCGTAGAAGTCGCCGCGCCGCAGCACCTTGGCGAACAGCCGCATCTGGCCGCTGGTACGGCCGCGCTCGCCCTGGATACGCCCGGCGGGCAATGCCGTTTCTCGGCAGACCAAGGCGACAAAATCATCGCCAAGGGCGTCCAGTTCATCGGCTATCGCCTCCAGAAACGATGCACGATGCTGCGCACTCAGGGTTCGATAGGCCGGGTAAGCCGTCGCGGCGGCGTTGGCAGCGGCGTCGACTTCCTGCGCCGTTGCCTGGTAGAAATCATAGGGCAAGGCCTCGCCGGTGGTGGCGTCGATACTTTGAAGCGTAACGCTGCCGGTCGCGCTGCGCTGGCTGCCGATATAGTTGTGGCCGCAAATCTGGGTCATGCCTGTCTCCTTTAAAGGGTGCCTACGTCACCGGGTGCCACAACCCCATCGACCCTGGCAATGCCGTTGATCAATGGCGCGCCGAATTCAGCCTGGCTGATTTCGAACACATCGCCTGGCTGGGTACGAATGCCGTCGGCAAACGACAAGGTTGCCGTGCCGAAGAAATGGATATGTACATCCCCTGGCCGCAGGAACTGACTGTATTTGAAATGGTGATATTCAAGGTTTTCCAGGCTGTGGCACATGTTCGCTTCGCCACTGAGGAATTCGTTCTGCCACAGCACCTCGCCGTTGCGCACGATGCGGCTGGTGCCCGCCAGATGCCTGGGCAGCTCACCCAGACGCAACTCGGGACCATAGCTACAACTGCGCAGTTTGGAGTGGGCCAGGTACAGGTAATTCTTGCGTTCCATCACGTGGTCGGAAAACTCATTGCCCACCGCGTAGCCCAGCCGATACGGCTTACCGTCGTGACCAATGACGTACAGCCCGGCGATTTCCGGCTCTTCGCCGGCGTCTTCGGCAAACGCCGGCACCGGGAACGGATGGCCCGGGCGCACGACGATGCTGCCGTCGCCTTTGTAGAACCACTCCGGTTGCACACCTGCCTGGCCAGAGGCGGGTTTGCCGCCCTCCACCCCCCATTTGAAGATGCGCATGGTGTCGGTCATCGTGCTCTCGTCACCGGCCTGCTGGTGCATCTTGTCCCGCGCCGATGCACTGCCCAGATGGGTCAGGCCGGTACCGCTGACCAACATATGCGCCGGGTCCGGGTGATCCAGCGGGGGCAAAATTCTTTGCTTGGCCAGCAGTTCGGCGTAGTCGTGGCTGGCCGCCAGGCCCAGACGTTCTATTTGCTGGTGCAAGGTCAGGCCTGCCTCGATGGCGGCAAGTGCCAGGTCCCGTACCGTGCGTGCGGATTGCACCTCGCGAACCTGCCCGCCCTCGACCACGCCTACCCGGCGCTCGCCGTTACTCAATTCAAACTGCACTAAACCCATGAGTGTTCTCCTGATTGCCAATTAAGTACCACGCCCTTTCAAGGTGTTTTTTGGCTGGTCACTGAAAGGCGAACACAACCCCTGTGGCGAGGGGGCTTGCCCCCGTTGGGCCGCGAAGCGGCCCCATCAGGATCGCTGAGTTTTTCAGATAGACCGAGATGGCAGGTTTTAGGGCCGCTGCGCAGCCCAACGGGGGCGATACGGCGGTCCGGCAAGCCCCCTCGCCACAAAGTCAGTGTTCGCTCTCCAAATACGGCTGTTTTTGTAAGGCCTTGAAAGGCATGCAATTAAGTACGTGTGGCGCCACGAGCGCTGGCGGCGAACTGGTCGGCCGGCAGCACGTGCTTGCGCTCCAGCAATCGATAGACCACCCCGGTCAACAACAGCCCGAACACCATCACGCACGCCAGGAAGTACAAGCCCGACGCCAAGTTGCCGGTGTACTCCTTGAGTGCGCCGATCACGAACGGGCCGATGTAACCGCCGAGGTTGCCCACCGAATTGATCAAGGCGATGCCTGCCGCCGCGCTGGCGCCGGCAAAAAAACGCCCCGGCAAGGTCCAGAACACCGCCGTGCAGGAGAACAGTGCGAATGCTACCAGGCACAGCGCCGCCAGCTGCAGCACAGGAGCCGTCAGCCAGGCGCTGAAAAACAGACCGATTGCACCCAACACGTACAGCACCGCCAGGTGGCCGTAGCGATCATTCAATCGGTCGGAGCTGCGCGGAATGATCAGCAAACCAATGATCCCGAAAACGTACGGCACCGAGGACACGAACCCGGTGGTCAGGTCGCTGCCGCCGAACTGCTTGATCAAGGTCGGCAGCCACAGGCCCAGGCCATAAATGCTCAAGGTCACCGGCAGGTAGAACAGCGCCAGCAGCAACACGCGTTTGTCCTTCAGGGCATGCAGCGGATTACCGTGACGGGTCTGGCCGTAGGCTTGCAGGTCCTTGTTCAGCTCCCCGGTCAACCAGTCCTTCTCGGCCTGATCCATCCATTTGACCTGGTGTGGCCCATCCGGCAGGTAACGCAGTACCGGCCAGGTCAGAAGAATCGCCGGCGTACCGATGACGATGAACAGCCACTGCCAGCCATGCAGGCCAAGCATACCGTCCATGCCCAGCAACCCGCCCGACACGGGGCCGGTGATCATCATCGCGATGGGTTGCGAAAGGATGAACAGCCCCAGGATCTTGCCGCGGTGGCGCACCGGGAACCATTGGGTGATGTAGTAGAGAACGCCAGGAAAGAACCCGGCTTCGGCTGCGCCCAGCAGAAAGCGCATTACATAGAAGCTGTGGGGCCCCTGGACAAACGCCATGCCGATGGTGATGGCGCCCCAGGTAACCATGATGCGTGCAAACCAACGCCGGGCGCCGAAGCGGTCGAGCATCAGGTTGCTGGGGATTTCCAGGAGAAAGTAGCCAATGAAGAACAGGCCCGCCCCCAACCCATAAGCCGCGTCACCGATGCCGACATCGGCGCCCATGTGCAATTTGGCGAAGCCGACGGCAGAACGGTCCACATAAGCGATCAGATACAGCAAGATCAGGAAGGGAATCAGTTTCAGTGTGATGCGACGAATAAGCCGCAGTTCCTGGCTCATGAGATCGATCTCCGATTGTTGTTTTTATAGAGCTCGGGGGACGCCTCTCGCGGAAAATCGCCAGGGTCATACCTCAGTTGCAAATGACTATATAGTAGTACTATTTGATAAACAACACTTCCAAACAGAAGAGTTAGCGCTTATGTTAGCGCCAAAGAGAACATATAGTCATACAATAAGAGAAGTGATCATGCCTGATAAAAAGCCTGGCCTACGCTCCGCCCAATGGTTTGGTACCGCCGATAAAAACGGCTTCATGTACCGCAGCTGGATGAAGAACCAAGGCATTGCCGACCACCAATTCCATGGCAAGCCCATCATCGGGATCTGCAACACATGGTCAGAGCTGACCCCGTGCAATGCGCACTTCCGCCAGATTGCCGAGCATGTCAAACGCGGGGTGATTGAAGCCGGTGGCTTCCCCGTGGAGTTCCCAGTGTTCTCCAACGGCGAATCGAACCTGCGCCCCACCGCCATGCTCACCCGTAACCTGGCCAGCATGGACGTGGAGGAAGCCATTCGCGGCAACCCCATCGACGGCGTGGTGCTGCTGACCGGCTGCGACAAAACCACCCCGGCGCTGCTGATGGGCGCCGCCAGTTGCGACGTCCCGGCCATCGTTGTCACCGGCGGGCCAATGCTCAACGGCAAGCACAAGGGCCAGGACATCGGCTCCGGCACCGTGGTGTGGCAGCTCAGCGAACAGGTCAAGGCGGGCACCATCACCCTCGACGATTTCCTCGCGGCCGAAGGCGGCATGTCGCGCTCGGCAGGCACCTGCAACACCATGGGCACCGCCTCGACAATGGCCTGCATGGCCGAAGCACTGGGCACCTCCCTGCCCCACAACGCGGCGATTCCGGCGGTGGATGCGCGACGTTACGTACTCGCGCACATGTCTGGCATGCGCGCGGTGGAGATGGTCCGCGAAGACTTGAAACTGTCGAAGATCCTCACCAAGGAAGCCTTCGAAAACGCCATCCGCGTCAACGCGGCCATCGGCGGCTCGACCAACGCGGTGATTCACTTGAAAGCCATCGCCGGGCGTATCGGCGTCGAGCTGGACCTGGATGACTGGACCCGCATGGGCCGCGGCATGCCGACCATCGTCGACCTGCAACCGTCCGGGCGCTTCCTGATGGAAGAGTTCTATTATGCCGGCGGCCTACCTGCAGTGCTGCGCCGCCTCGGTGAAGCCAACCTGATCCCACACCCCAACGCCTTGACCGTCAATGGCAAGTCCATCGGCGAAAACACCAAGGATGCACCGATCTACGGCCAGGACGAGGTCATCCGAACCCTCGAAAACCCGATCCGCGCCGACGGCGGTATCTGTGTGCTGCGTGGCAACCTCGCCCCACTGGGTGCAGTGCTCAAGCCTTCGGCCGCCAGCGCCGAACTGATGCAACATCGCGGGCGGGCGGTGGTGTTCGAGAACTTCGACATGTACAAGGCACGGATCAACGACCCGGAACTGGACGTCGATGCCAACTCGATTCTGGTGATGAAAAACTGTGGGCCCAAGGGTTACCCCGGCATGGCGGAGGTGGGCAACATGGGCTTGCCGGCCAAACTGCTGGCCTTGGGGGTAACCGACATGGTGCGTATTTCCGATGCGCGCATGAGCGGTACGGCATACGGCACCGTGGTGCTGCACGTGGCACCGGAAGCGGCTGCCGGCGGACCGTTGGCCACGGTTAAGGAAGGCGACTGGATCGAACTCGATTGCGCCAACGGGCGGTTGCACCTGGACATTCCGGACGCCGAACTGGCGGCACGGATGGCGGACCTTGCACCGCCACAGCAACTGATTGTCGGGGGCTATCGGCAGTTGTATATCGACCACGTATTGCAGGCGGACCAAGGCTGCGACTTCGACTTCCTGGTGGGCTGCCGTGGCGCCGAGGTGCCGCGTCATTCCCACTAATTGGGATAGGAGCGGTGCTATGATGCCGCGTATTTCGCCAGAGTAGCTTCCCTGTTATGGATCAGCAGCCGACCAAGCCGCGCAAGAGCATGCACGCCCAAATCGTTCAAGACTTGGGCATGCACATCGTTTCCGGACGCTTCAAGCCGGAAGAACGATTGCCCATGGAGGCTACCCTGTGCGAGGAATACAAAGTCAGCCGGTCGGTGTTGCGTGAGGCAACTCGGGTGCTGAGTGCCAAGGGGCTGGTGATTTCCAAGCCAAAGGTTGGCGCGGTGGTACGCCCACGGGCACAGTGGCACTTGCTGGACCCTGACGTGCTGTCCTGGCTGATGCAGTCGACGCCCCACAGCGAGTTTTTCAACACCCTGGCCGGTGTACGCCGAATCCTGGAGCCGGAAATCGCCGCCATGGCCGCGTCCACCGCCACCGACACCGACATCGCCGTCATCGAAAAGGCCTACCTGGGCATGGAAACCGCCCAGACCCACGACGCCCTGCTGCAAGCCGACCTGGACTTCCACCGGGCGATTGCCGATGCAACCCGTAACGACTTGCTTGCCTACATGTGCAACATGCTGTCGCTGCCACTTCGAGAGTCCATCAACATCACCAACCGTCGCCCCGACATCCAGGGGCTCAGCCTGCCCCGGCACAAAGCGATACTGACGGCGATCAAGAATCGTGATGCCCTCGGCGCCCGTCATGCCTCGCTGGTTCAGCTGGACGATACCCGCGTGGCCCTGGACACCGTAATGAATGTGCTGACACCTCTGTAATGCAGCGGCCGGAATGCTTCTGGGCGTTCGGTTGTCCTGTAGATTTGGCCCGTTGTAGCCGCTGTCGAGGCACGCGGCTGCGATAAGGGCCGCAGGACCTTCGGCCGTTTCAAGACCCTGGCGACTGCTGCGCAGCCGATCGCAGGCTGCGCCAGCGGCTACAGGTGATCGGCTGCAGCCCTGTAGATACCGTCTTGCGCGTCACCAGGCAAGAGCCCTGTCAGGTCATACATTTGGCCCGTTGTAGCCGCTGCCGAGGTACGAGGCTGCGATAAGGGCCGCAGGACCTTCGGCCGTTTCAAGATCCTGACGACTGCTGCGCAGCCGATCGCAGGCTGCGCCAGCGGCTACAGGTGATCGGCAGCGGCCCTGTAGATACCGTCTTGCGCGTCACCAGGCAAGAGCCCTGCCAGGTCATACATTTGGCCCGTTGTAGCCGCTGTCGAGGCACGAGGCTGCGATAAGGGCCGCAGGACCTTCAGGATCCTGGCGACTGCTACACAGCCGATCGCAGGCTGCGCCAGCGGCTACAGGTGATCGGCTGCGCTGCCCCAACCTGTAGCTCGGCAACGGCTACAACCGTATTCGCTCGACCTTTTGATCTTCACAAGCCAGTGGTTTTGTTACCAGAACCGCTGCTGGGTCAAGCGGCTCCACCAGGCC
>NZ_JAGGOG010000012.1:0-8865 GCF_018614655.1 Pseudomonas fluorescens
TTCTACACCCCGTTGGGCTGCGCAGCAGCCCCAGCAAGACCGCTTCATTTTTCCAGACAGACTGGGGTGGAAGGTTTTGGGGCTGCTTCGCAGCCCAACGGGGGCGAGCCCCCTCGCCACAGAAAGCCGATCAGCAGCAGCCGCAATCAGGGCGTCAGGCGGCAGCCCTGGCGTTCACCCAGCCACTGGGCACTGTGGGTGCGGCCCAGTCCGCTGGCGGTGACGAGGCGCTTTTGCGGGTCGTCGGCAAAGGCGCTGGTGGGCACGTACTGCTTCACATAACCCTGGCAATACTCGCCGGGGTTGCCTTCCACATAGCGGCAGGAGCAGTACTCCTTGGCGGTGTAGGCGGCAATGATGTCGGGGAAGGCTTGCAGGTTGACCCGCTCGTGCCAGATCCAACCCAGCAGCGCGAGCAACAACAGGATCAACAGGCTGATCAATGGATGGCGACGGATCATGGCTGCACCTGTTGGGCCACGGCGGCCACTACCCGTTTGAGCAGTTCGTTGTGACGGTAACTGCCGTCGCGGTCATCACCGTAGCGCACGATCACCAACTGTGCGTCGGGCATCACATACAGCGCCTGGCCCCAGTGGCCAAGGGCCGCAAAGGTATCAGCGGGGGCATCCGGCCAGGGTCTGGCAGCGCCCTGCACTTCGCGGTTGAGCCACCAGTGGCCGCCGGGGACCGCTTCGTCCTGGCCCGCCCTGTATTTATCGAAAGGCTGGCGGTTGAAGTCGACCCAATCTTTGGGCACCAACTGCCGCTCGCCCCAGCGCCCGTCCCGTTGCATCAACAGACCGATCCTCGCCAGGTCCCGGGCGGTGAGGTAGGCATAGGACGAGGCGACAAAGGTTTCGTCGGCATCGGTTTCCCAGGTGGCGTTGCGAATACCCAAAGGCTTGAACAACGCGGTCCATGGGTAATCGACATAGGCCTTGTGACCGAGCATGCCTTTGAGAGCGGCGGACAGCAGATTGGTATCGCCGCTGGAATAACGAAAAGTCTGCCCGGGGCCGCTGAAGGTGCCGGTGTCGGCCGCAAACTCGGCCATATCGCCCCGGCCACGGGTATAGAGCATCGCCACCACTGAGGACTTCAACGGGGCGAACTCATAGTCTTCCTGCCAATCCAGGCCAGAGGCCCAGTGCAGCAGGTCGGCCATGGTGACCATCGGGTGTTGTTTCATCGGCGGGTAAAAGCGCGCGACCGGGTCTTTCAATTTAAAGCGGTAATCGCTGAAGGCCACGCCCAGCACCGTAGCCATGATGCTTTTGCTGATGGACCAGGTCAGGTGCGGGGTGTTGGCGGTGGTTGGAGTGGCATAGCGTTCGTAGATCACCTGGCCGTCACGGATCACCAGTAAGGCATCGGTACGGATGCCCTTGCGGGTGACATCGTCGCGCGCAGGAAAGGCGTAGGCCTCCAGGGCCTGAACGGCAGAACCGCTGAGTAACTGCCCCTGAGACCAGTCTTTAGTGGGCCAGTTTTCGGCGCGGGCAGTGGCGGTGAATAACAGCAAGGCGACGCAAAACAGGCCTTTGACCATGGAGAGGAACTCGGGGGGCATTCAAGCCCGCGAGCCTAGCCGAGGAAAATGACGGTTTGGCGACACCTCAGCTGTGCGCAGGATTGAGAGCCTTCTCCAGCCGTTTGGCCCTCGCGCCCGCCGCCAGGTCCAGCACCACCTGATCGCGCTGCCACATCGTGGCCCAGGATTCAGGGCCTTTAACCAGCGCCTCATTAACCTGCCCTTTGAGTGCCTCAAACTGCGCAAACAAGCCCCCCAGCAATACATGCCCGGCCCCGGACGCCGTCGGCTGGCGACTGACCTCTGCGCACCCCGCCAACAATGCCAGCAACTGCAGGCGCAGGCCCTGCGGCCAATCGCATTCCTGGCCGACGCCATAGAGCCAGGCGGTCATTGCACTGAGTACATACGTGTCTTCCAGGGTGCGGAAGGGTTTGACGTAATGGTCCCAACCGTCTCCCGGCAAACGCTCGCACAACACGTTATCCAGGTGCACCCGGCCATGACTGATGTCCGGCATCAGCGCGATGGCCGGCAGCGGTTCCAGACGCACACCCGAATCACCGGCCAGGACCACCGCCAGGCTCAGTCGCGGTTTCTCATCAGGACCTTCGCAACGGGCGGCCACCAACAGCCAGTCGGCAGCATCACCGGCGGTGACGAAATCCTTGCGGCCCGTCAGGCGCAAATCATCCAGGCGCGTTTGCAGATCCACCGGCCGCAGGCTGCGCTGCTCCGTCACACACAAGGCACCGAGGCTATGGGGTGCGCTGGGCCACAGAGCGCGCAACGCCGCTTGGTAACCCACCAGAAACGCCAGACCCGGCGTCGTCATGAGATGCCCGCCCCGCACTGCCAATTCGAAAGGGGCCACAGGCCCCAGCCGCTGTAACAAAGCGCTATAGCCCTCGGCCAAGTCGGCATGGGCGGGCAGACGGTCGGGGCAATCGAGCAAGGCGGGCCAAGGCATGGGGGCGTCCTCAAAGGGCTGTCATCTAAGCGTCATCGTAACTTCATGGAGATGACACCGGGGGTACATAGCCTGACTTTGCACAAACAAGTCGACCGGCCGCAACCCTGGCCGGCACTCGGAGACTCGCCATGACTCAGATCGCCCGCATCAGCGACACCGGCAATGAACGCCGCCTGCAAGCCGAACGCCTGATCGGCGCCCAGGCTTTGCAGGAAGCCCAGGCCCTGCGGTTCAACGTGTTCAGCGGCGAGTTCAACGCCAAGCTGAAAGGCGCGGAACTGGGCCTGGACATGGATGACTATGATGTTCACTGCAGCCACATCGGCGTGCGGGATTTGAACAGCGGTCGACTCGTCGCCACCACCCGTTTGCTCGACCACCAGGCCGCCAGCACCTTGGGCCGCTTCTACAGTGAAGAAGAATTCAGCCTTCACGGCCTGCTGCACCTCAAAGGCCCGATCCTGGAAATCGGCCGCACCTGCGTCGACCCGGCCTACCGCAACGGCGGCACCATCGCCGTATTGTGGGGCGAATTGGCCGAAGTCCTCAACCAGGGCGGCTACAGCTACCTGATGGGTTGCGCGAGCATCCCGATGCACGACGGCGGCATCCAGGCCCACGCCATCATGCAGCGCCTGCGTGAACGCTACCTGTGCAACGAACACCTGCGGGCCGAGCCGAAAAAGCCGCTGCCGGCGCTGGACCTGCCGTCCAACGTCATCGCCGAAATGCCGCCCTTACTCAAGGCCTACATGCGCCTGGGTGCGAAGATTTGCGGCGAGCCGTGCTGGGATGAAGACTTCCAGGTGGCCGACGTATTTATCCTGCTCAAGCGCGACGAACTGTGCCCGCGTTATGCCCGCCACTTCAAGGCAGCCATGTGATGAGCCGCCTTCGGGTCTACGGGCGGATCGCCCGCGTGCTGTTGGTGGTGGCCCTGGGTCTGAGCATGGCCGGTGTGTTTGGCCTGTTCGAACGCCTGGGGGTCGCCAACTCCATGGTCCGGCGCCAGCGCTGGTCGCGGTTTTTCATGGCACGGCTGGGCAATGCCCTGCCCTTTCGCGTGACGGTTCACGGTGAGTTGCCGCAACAGTCAATGTTGTGGGTCAGCAATCATGTGTCCTGGACCGATATCCCGTTGCTGGGGATGGTGGCGCCGATGTCGTTTCTGTCCAAAGCTGAGGTGCGCACCTGGCCGGTGGCTGGCTGGCTGGCAGCGAAGGCCGGCAGCCTGTTTATCCGCCGTGGTTCGGGTGACAGCCAGTTGATCCGCAAGCAGATGACCCGACATCTGGAGCAAAAGAACCCGCTGCTGATGTTCCCGGAGGGCACTACCACCGACGGCCGCGCCCTGCGTACTTTCCATGGGCGGTTATTGGCCAGTGCGATTGATGCCCAGGTGTCGTTGCAGCCCGTGGCGATTCGTTATCTGCGCGATGGGCAGATTGATCCGCTGGCGCCGTTTATTGGGGATGATGATTTGCTCTCGCACCTGATGCGGCTATTTGGTAATGATCAGGGGGATGTGGAGATCCATCTGCTCAAGCCGATTGCCTGTAACGGGCAGGAGCGTGCGGCGCTGGCGTTTCAGGCGCAGCAAGCGGTGCAGAAGGCGTTGTTTGGGGCGGTGCCTGAGACCGAGTTGATGCCTGCACGGCCAGCATTCGCAGCTTGAAGTGATGTGAACACGGTTCAAATGTGGGAGCGGGCTTGCTCGCGAAAGCGGTGGGTCAGCAATAGAGATATCAACTGGCAGACCGCTATCGCAGGCAAGCCAGCTCCCACATTCAGATCTGCACCGCCAGCTGGCTGTTCGAAAACACCTGCAATTGTGGATAGAACACCCGAAAATCCTCACTCAGCGGCCCATACAACTGCCGCAACTCCTGCATGGCATGGCTCAACTCCTCAGGCCGTGTCAGGCGCCGAGCGATTCCCCGAAGTACCTGTTCCATCACCGCAAACTCGCGGTAAGAGCCCAACCAGTCGTCTGCTGCCATATACGGAGCAATCTGCGCCAACCGCCCAGGTAGCGCGGTTTCTTCAGCGAGCACCCGGTACACCTGCGACGTAAACCGCTCCAATGGCTGATCGGCATACAACGCCCAATCCCGCGCTAGGCAGTGATCGAAAAACACATCGAGGACAATCCCGGCGTAGCGCCGACGGGTCAGGCTGAAACGCGACAGCGCCTCTCCTACCAGCGGGTGGCTGTCGGTGTAGCGATCGATTGAGCGATGCAGTTGAATCGCCGACTCGATTTGCGGGCTGAACTGGCCTTGCAGGCGACCTTTAACGAAGTCGCCATACAGGCTGCCGAGCAGTTGAGCAGGAAGTTGGCCGCCCAGGTGCAGATGTGCGAGATAATTCATGGCGCGCAGTCTAGCACTGCCGTCAACGTATCGTTATAACCCGATATACAGATTTAATCTGACCTAAGACCAAAATCATATTGGTATATCGGAATGTACCGATTTAAAGTTCGCTTCATCGCGATATAACGTTTTACCAAAACCGAGCACCCCTGCCATGTCCATCGACCTCGACGAAATAATAAAAGCCCTGGCGCACCCAGTACGGCGAGACATCCTCAACTGGCTGAAAGACCCGAAAGTGCAGTTCCCCGAGCAATTACACAACCACGAGTACGGCATTTGCGCCGGGCAGATCGACCAACGCTGCGGCTTGTCCCAGTCGACCGTGTCGGCCCACCTGGCCAACTTGCAACGGGCGGGACTGATCAGCAGCCAGAAGGCCGGCCAATGGCATTTTTTCAAACGCAACGAGGACGTGATCCAAGCCTTCCTCAAAGCGCTCACCGAAGAACTCAGCACACCGCTGTAACAAGGACCTGACAATGCCCCTCTCGCTACTCATCCTGGCCTTAAGCGCCTTCGCCATCGGTACCACCGAGTTCGTCATCATGGGTTTGCTGCCCGATGTGGCGGCCGACCTGGGTGTATCGATTCCCGGCGCCGGATGGCTGGTGACCGGCTACGCCCTGGGCGTAGCCATCGGTGCGCCCTTCATGGCACTGGCCACCGCCAAGCTGCCCCGCAAGGCCGCACTGGTAGTGTTGATGGGCATTTTCATCATCGGCAACCTGCTCTGCGCCATGGCCAGCGACTACAACGTGCTGATGTTTGCCCGTGTGGTCACCGCGCTGTGCCACGGTGCCTTCTTTGGTATCGGTTCAGTGGTGGCAGCCAACCTGGTGCCGGCCAACAAGCGCGCTTCGGCCGTGGCCCTGATGTTCACCGGCCTGACCCTGGCTAACGTCCTCGGTGTGCCGCTGGGCACCGCACTGGGTCAGGAAGCCGGCTGGCGCTCGACCTTCTGGGCGGTAACCGTGATTGGTGTGATCGCCCTGATCGGTCTGATCCGCTTCCTGCCGGCCAAGCGCGATGAAGAAAAGCTCGACATGCGTGCCGAACTCAAGGCTCTCAAGGGCGCGGGCATTTGGCTGTCGTTGACCATGACCGCGCTGTTTTCGGCATCCATGTTCACCCTCTTCACCTACGTTGCACCGTTGCTGGGAGATGTCACTGGCGTCTCGCCCAAAGGCGTGACCTGGACCCTGCTGCTGATCGGCCTCGGCTTGACCGTCGGTAACATCATCGGCGGCAAGCTGGCGGACAAACGCCTGGCGGCCACCCTGATCGGCGTGTTTATCAGTATGGCGGTGGTCTCCACGGTACTGACCTGGACCAGCGTCGCGGTGATCCCGACTGAAATCACCCTGTTCCTCTGGGCCACCGCCTCGTTTGCCGCCGTACCGGCGCTGCAGATCAACGTGGTGACCTTCGGCAAGGCAGCCCCCAACCTGGTGTCCACCTTGAACATCGGCGCTTTCAACGTCGGCAATGCCCTCGGCGCCTGGGTCGGCGGCAGCGTGATTGCCCACGGTTTCGGCCTGACCAGCGTGCCGTTGGCCGCTGCGGCCCTGGCGGTCCTTGCCCTGCTGGTGACCCTGATTACTTTCCGCCAGAGCGGCGATGCCGACCTGGCTCCCGCGACTAATTGATCAACTAAAGAGAAGGGTGTTTCCCATGACGACTATTTTCGACCCAATCAAACTGGGCGACCTGGAACTGTCGAACCGCATCATCATGGCGCCGCTGACCCGCTGCCGTGCCGACGCCGGTCGCGTTCCCAATGCGCTGATGGCTGAATACTACGTACAACGTGCGTCCGCCGGGCTGATCCTCAGCGAAGCGACTTCCGTGACGCCAATGGGCGTGGGTTATCCGGACACCCCGGGCATCTGGTCCAACGACCAGGTACGCGGCTGGGCCAACGTAACCAAGGCCGTGCACGGCGCAGGCGGCAAGATCTTCCTGCAACTGTGGCACGTCGGCCGGATCTCCCACGAATCGTACCTGGACGGTGAAACCCCAGTTGCGCCAAGTGCCATCCAACCCAAAGGCCACGTCAGCCTGGTACGTCCGCTGGCCGACTACCCTACCCCGCGCGCTCTTGAGATCGCTGAAATTGCCGACATCGTCGACGCTTACCGCGTAGGCGCCGAGAACGCCAAGGCCGCCGGCTTTGACGGTGTGGAAGTGCACGGTGCCAACGGTTACCTGCTTGATCAATTCCTGCAAAGCAGCACCAACCAGCGCACCGACCTCTACGGCGGCTCCCTGGAAAACCGTGCACGCTTAATGCTGGAAGTGACCGACGCTGTGATCGAAGTCTGGGGCGCTGGCCGCGTAGGCGTGCACTTGGCACCACGCGCTGATTCCCACGACATGGGCGATGAAAACCTGTCGGAAACCTTCACCTACCTCGCTCGTGAATTGGGCAAGCGTGGCATCGCCTTCATTTGCTCCCGTGAAAAAGAAGCCGGCGACAGCCTGGGCCCACAACTCAAGGCAGCGTTCGGTGGCCCGTACATCGTCAACGAACGCTTCACCAAGGACAGCGCCAATGCCTGGCTGGCCTCTGGCAAAGCAGACGCGGTAGCCTTTGGTGTGCCATTCATTGCCAACCCGGACCTGCCGGCTCGCCTGAAGGCCGATGCACCACTGAACGAAGCGCATCCTGAAACGTTCTACGCCAAAGGTCCGGTCGGCTACATCGACTATCCGACCCTGGCACTCTGATCTGCTGAATCGAGTGGGGTGGCCTCACAACCACCGCCCTCTCATCACCCTACGTACGGCGCCGTATACGGTGGTTCAGGCTATACGACTTAGCCGGATTACCGCGCCTCAGTATTGAGGTCAATCCAAGCTGCTACCAATCCGGTCACGCGCCCTCGTTGAGGGCCGTTTCCATTGACGCCATATAGCGTAGCGACGCTTGCGTCGCCCCCCGCCAATACTCCCTCGCCAGCACAACGACTGCTCACACAAATGTTGGCGGTGATCATACATTCAGTTAAGCGGAAACTTTTTCGCAAGAAAAATGTAACGCCCCTCGTTCAGTGCACTCAAGAGTCAGGATCCATGGAGATGTCCTGTGTGGCTCAGGATTTTCTCTGCCCAGATGGAGCCCTGATCATTTTTCGGTTAGGTACATGCCCGGAGAGATCATTACATCCAATTACAAATAATCAAGGATCTCAAATGAACCCGAATGACAAGAGTATTAATCCAGCACAGTTGATTGTTGAAGCAGGAGTCGGAAGTGCGCTGGTCGAAATGTTAAACAGCAGCAACCCGGTCGGTCTGGGGGCGGGTCTGTTATCAGCGCCGTCGATCACCGCGATACTGGATACACACGGCGCTTCGCAAATCGTCAATAACGGCGGCAGCATGGACGATCCCGCTCCGTCGTTGCGTGGCAGAGGTGAGCCAGGTTCAATAGTGACGATCTACGACAACGGCCAGGTACTGGGACAGACGCTCGTCGACAAGGCAGGCGGCTGGAGCCTGCAGGTATTTTTCTTCGACACCCTGATCGAGCCAGGTGAACATGCCTTTACCGTGGTCAACGAAGCAGGTGAGGGTTCCGAACCGTTCCATGTGACGGTAACGGCGATGGAAGTCGCCCAACCCATAATCACCTCGGCTTACGACAATGTGGGCGAAACAGGCACGATCATCAGCGATGGTAATACTGACGACGACACCCCGACTTTCACCGGCAAGGGTGAGCCTGGCACCTACGTTTACCTGTATGAAGACAATCAGGTTGTCTCCAGGGCCTTAGCGGATGCAGACGGCAATTGGACGATTGATTCAAATCAACTGTCGTCTGGCGAGCACGTATTCACAGTGAGAGCCCACGGAGGTGAACATTCGGAGCCGTTTGTGCTGAACGTGACCGGAGTTCCTGAAAAACCCTCTGGCAAGCCAGTAATCGAATCGATTTACGACGATAACGGTGAATCGGGCACGGTCATCAGCGGCGG
>NZ_JAGGOG010000012.1:8964-34254 GCF_018614655.1 Pseudomonas fluorescens
TCTCCGGCAAGGGCGAACCAGGTATTCGCATTTACCTTTATGAGGGCGACACTCGCCTTGCTACTACCCTGGTAGATGCGAACGGCAACTGGACGATCAGCGATCAGGTTTTTCTGTCGCCAGGTAATCACGTGTTTACGCTAACGGACAACAACGGCGAGCGTTCGGAACCGTTCGTGTTGAACGTGATCGAAGCGACCTCCGGCAAACCAGTAATCGAATCTGCTGTGGACAATATCGGTGCCGACATTGGCTTGATTGGCAATGGTGCTATCACCGACGACGCGCGGCCGACGCTGCTGGGTCGTGGAGAACCGAACACCACGGTATCCCTGTACGTAGACGGCAGGTACATGGTGAGTGCCGTGGTGGATGAAGATGGCAGTTGGAGCTTGCTCTCGCCACGTGCCCTCGCACCAGGCGAACACGTTTTCACCGTGGGAGGGGATGGTGTGATGTCCGACCCGTTCGTGTTGACCGTGATCAACGCCCCGCAAGCGGCAACGTTGGTGATCGAGTCAGCGTTTGACCAGACAGGCCCGATGACGGGAATGATTGCCGACGGTAGCGCCACTGACGAGCATCGGCCAGTCTTCCACGGCCGTGGTGAACCGGATGCGCCGGTGTTTTTGTTTGTGAGCACTGGTGGAAATCGCTTGCTGGTCGGTAGCGGTGTAGTGCAGTCAGACGGTACATGGGAAGTGGGTATAGATAGCAACCGCTCGCTGGCTTCTGGTCACAATGTGTTCACTGTATCCGATGGTGTAAGCGACTCGGTGCCTTTCACTCTGCACATTGGCATTGATGAATCAATATTAATGACCGCAGTACAAGACGACACCACCAGTGACGTGATGCCCCTGGCTCTGTCGTTGTCCGACTTGCTACAGGATGCATCGGGCGAGTTGTTTGCCGATGAAATGACGCTGCCTTCCATCAACGATATACATCCAGAGCTGGACCTGAGCGTCGTTGTTGAAACCGAGGGTGGTATCAATACCTGGGTAGCAATTCCGAGCCTGCCTCTGGAGCAAGAACTGACTCACGCGGCGTAATGACCCAGTAGCGTGATCTGATGACAACTGAAAGCCGGCAGCCTCGTTTGGGACTGCCGGCTTTTTTCATGGTGCAACGCCTTGATTGGTAATGAAGTCGCCCTTCAAGGAAGGCGCGGAACCTGAGGCGCTTGAATCTCAACGAGACATGCGCCGCATCTCAACGCCCTAAGGAAGACAAAGATATTCACTGCTCAGTAACAGCTTGCGCTTGAACCCGCAGGAGAGACGGCGCCCGAAGCAAGTTCACTCTTACAAAGGCGAGGGGAAACACTCCTTCACAGCCTTGCAACAATATCGCTACAAAATACTTAGCCGGCTACGTATCAACCTGGCGTATAACCTCACCCCAGAAAATTACGCGCAGGTTCGATTGAGTGTCTTGAGTCTTTACTGTTGACACAACTAGACTCAATTACGCATTTTGTCTTAATTGCGCAGCCCAGGGCTCAAGCGCAGCATGTCCAACCCGATATCGACCCAACGTTCAGCCTCCTGGTGTAGCTGAAAACTGTCCGGTACCAGCAGCCACTGGCCCAGGATCCCGTCGATATAGGCATGCATGCACACCGCCGCACGTACGGTGTCGAGGTTTTCCGGTAGCTGCCCGCGATGGACCGCGTTACGCAGGGCCAACCCGATGCGCAAATTGCATTCAAGGCTGGCCGTCTGACGCTGACGGCGCAGATCACACATTTCATCGGTGAATTCGCACTTATGAAACAAAATCTCATTGATGCGCCGGGTTTTCGGATCCAGGGCCACTTGATGGAACAGATGGATCAGCAGCTTGCGCATACAGCCCAGCGGGTCGACTTCGTCCTCGCTCTCGCTGGCCCTGGCCATTTCGTCCAGCGGCTCATGCAAGGTGTCGAGCATCGCCTGCACCAGGTCGGCCTTATTACTGAAATGCCAGTAGATGGCACCGCGCGTCACACCGGCCAACGCCGCGATATCCGCCAGGGTGGTACGCGCAACCCCGCGCTCGTAAAAGGCTTGCTCGGCGGCTTCAAGTATCTGTTTGCGCGTTTCCTGAGCTTCCTCTTTGGTACGACGGACCATGGCAGTAAAACCTCAATCAGAACACATGGGGTGATCGCTAAGGATCATCTGAATAATTATGGGACGAGGCCTTCAAGGGCTTCGAACGTACTAAAATCATGGCTTTCGAGGCTCCTTTGTTACGAATCCTGGACGCCTGTCAAGAGTTTACAAACAACCATGAACGTAAGTATATTGCGTAGCAAGCTACTTATCCACTCAGTGCCTGTTTTTTACCCTTCCACCATTCTTGTGCGCACTCTGCGCGCCTGACCCGAGGATCTTCATGCAACTTAAGCCAGCTGTTACCGCTCTGGTCACTGCCGTCGCCCTGGCATCGCTGCTCAGCGGATGTAAAAAGGAAGAAGCGGCTCCGCCCGCTCAAACCCCTCAGGTCGGCGTGGTCACCATTCAACCTCAAGCCTTCACCCTGACGTCCGAGCTCCCGGGCCGCACCACGGCTTACCGCATCGCGGAAGTCCGTCCTCAGGTCAACGGCATCATTCTCAAGCGCCTGTTCAAGGAAGGCGGCGACGTCAAGGAAGGCCAGCAGCTCTATCAGATTGATCCGTCGGTCTATGAGGCCACTCTGAAAAGCGCCCAGGCCAACCTGCAACAGACCAAGTCGATTTCCGATCGCTACAAGCAGTTGGTCAATGAACAGGCTGTCAGCCGCCAGGAATACGACACTGCCGTCGCCAACCGCCTGACATCGGAAGCCAACTTGCAAAGCGCCGATATCAACGTGCGCTACACCAAGGTCTACGCACCGCTGACCGGCCGTATCGGCCGCTCCTCGGTCACCGAAGGCGCCCTGGTCAGCAACGGCCAGACCAACGCCATGGCGGTGATCCAGCAACTGGACCCGATCTACGTCGACGTCACCCAGTCCTCGGTTGAACTGCTGGAGTTGCGCCGCGAGCTGGAAAGCGGTCGCCTGCAAAAAGCCGGTGACAATTCGGCCAAGGTCAAGCTGACCCTGGAAGATGGCAGCGCGTACAGCCTCGACGGCAAGCTGGAATTCTCGGAAGTCTCGGTCGACGAAACCACAGGTTCCGTGACCATTCGTGCCGTGTTCCCCAACCCTGACCACACCCTGCTGCCGGGCATGTTTGTCCACGCGCAATTGCAGGCCGGTGTGAACAGTGCGGCGATTCTCGCCCCGCAACAGGGTGTGACCCGTGACCTCAAAGGCACCCCGACTGCATTGGTCGTCGGTGCGGACAACAAGGTCGAACTGCGTCAGCTCAAGGCCAGCCGTACTGTTGGCAGCCAGTGGCTGATCGAAGATGGCCTGAAAGCCGGTGATCGCGTGATCACGGAAGGCCTGCAATTCGTCCGTCCTGGCGTTGAAGTCAAGGCCACCGAAGCCACTAACGTAAAGGCAGCAAACCCGGCCCCTGCCCCGGCAACTGATAAAGCTGCGGGCGGCAAAGGGGAGTAAACCATGTCGAACTTTTTCATCAACCGTCCGATTTTCGCCTGGGTAATCGCCCTGGTGATCATGCTGGTCGGTGCTCTATCGATCCTCAAGTTACCCATTAACCAATACCCGAGCATCGCCCCACCGGCGATCGCCATCTCCGTGACCTACCCAGGCGCCTCTGCACAAACCGTGCAGGACACCGTGGTGCAGGTTATCGAGCAGCAGCTCAACGGTATCGATAACCTGCGTTATGTTTCCTCGGAAAGTAACTCCGACGGCAGCATGACCATTACCGCTACGTTCGAACAAGGCACCAACTCGGACACCGCTCAGGTTCAGGTGCAGAACAAGCTGAACCTGGCCACCCCACTGCTGCCTCAAGAAGTGCAGCAACAGGGTATCCGCGTCACCAAGGCCGTGAAAAACTTCCTGCTGGTGATCGGTGTGGTATCCACCGACGGCAGCATGTCCAAGGACGACCTGTCCAACTACATCGTGTCCAACATGCAGGACCCGATCTCGCGGACTGCCGGTGTCGGTGACTTCCAGGTCTTCGGTGCCCAGTACGCCATGCGTATCTGGCTCGACCCGGCCAAGCTGAACAACTTCAACCTGACTCCGGTCGACGTGAAGAACGCCATTGCCGCACAGAACGTCCAGGTGTCCTCCGGGCAACTGGGTGGTTTGCCGGCAGCACCGGGCACACAGCTGAACGCCACGATCATTGGCAAGACCCGCCTGCAGACTGCCGAGCAGTTCAAGGCAGTCCTGCTCAAGGTCAATGCTGACGGCTCGCAAGTGCGCGTCGGTGATGTGGCCGATGTTGGCCTCGGTGGTGAAAACTACAGCATCAGCGCCCAGTTCAACGGCAGCCCGGCTTCCGGTCTGGCAGTGAAGCTGGCCAACGGCGCCAACGCCCTGGACACCGCAAAAGCGCTGCGCCAGACCATCGCCGACCTGGAACCCTTCTTCCCTGCTGGGATGAAAGTGGTATTCCCGTACGACACTACTCCGGTGGTGACCGAGTCGATCAAGGGTGTAGTTGAAACCCTGGTCGAAGCGATCGTGCTGGTGTTCCTGGTAATGTTCCTGTTCCTGCAGAACTTCCGCGCCACCGTGATCACGACCATGACGGTACCGGTGGTATTGTTGGGTACCTTCGGGATCCTCGCAGCCTTCGGTTTCAGCATCAACACCCTGACCATGTTCGCCATGGTGCTCGCTATCGGCTTGCTGGTGGACGATGCCATCGTCGTGGTGGAGAACGTCGAACGGGTGATGAGTGAGGAAGGCCTGTCACCCAAGGATGCCACCATCAAATCGATGGGGCAGATCCAGGGTGCGCTGGTGGGTATCGCGCTGGTGCTGTCGGCCGTACTGTTGCCGATGGCGTTCTTCGGCGGCTCCACCGGCGTAATCTACAAACAGTTCTCGATCACCATCGTGTCGGCCATGGCGCTGTCGGTACTGGTCGCCCTGATCTTCACCCCTGCCCTGTGCGCCACCATGCTCAAGGCCATTCCCAAGGGTGAACACGGCACTCCAAAACGCGGGTTCTTCGGCTGGTTCAACCGCAATTTTGACCGCAGCGTGAAGAGCTACGAGCGTGGCGTGGGCAATATCCTGCGGCACAAGGCACCGTACCTGCTGATCTACGTGATCATCTTCGCGGGCATGATCTGGATGTTCCTGCGTATCCCGTCCTCGTTCCTTCCGGAAGAAGACCAAGGCGTGCTGTTTGCCCAGGTCCAGACGCCAGCCGGCTCGAGTGCCGAGCGTACTCAGGTGGTCGTCGACGAAATGCGCGAGTACCTCTTGCGCCCGGTAAAAGACGGCGGTGAAGGCGACGCGGTGAGCTCCGTGTTTACGGTGACAGGCTTCAACTTCGCCGGTCGTGGCCAGAGCTCGGGTATGGCGTTCATCATGCTCAAGCCATGGGACGAACGTAACGCTGACAACAGCGTATTCAAGCTGGCCCAACGCGCACAGATGCACTTCTTCAGCTTCCGCGATGCAATGGTGTTCGCCTTTGCTCCTCCGGCCGTACTGGAGCTGGGTAACGCCACCGGTTTCGACGTGTTCCTGCAAGACCGTGCCGGTATCGGCCATGAGAAGCTGATGGAAGCTCGTAACCAGTTCCTGGGCATGGCCGCGCAAAGCAAGATCCTCAGCCAGGTCCGTCCAAACGGCCTGAACGACGAGCCGCAATACCAGTTGGAAATCGACGACGAGAAGGCCAGCGCCCTGGGCGTGACCCTGTCCGACATCAACAACACCCTGTCGATTGCGCTGGGCAGTAGCTACGTCAACGACTTCATCGACCGCGGTCGGGTGAAGAAGGTGTTCCTGCAAGGTCGCGACAACTCTCGCATGAGTCCGGAAGACCTGAAGAAATGGTACGTGCGCAACAGCGCCGGAACCATGGTGCCGTTCTCTGCCTTCGCCAAGGGTGAGTGGGTATACGGTTCGCCGAAACTGGCCCGTTACAACGGTGTGGAAGCAATGGAGGTTCTCGGGGCTCCGGCGCCGGGCTACAGTACCGGTGAGGCCATGGCGGAAGTCGAGCGCATCGCCGCGAAACTGCCAAAAGGTGTCGGTATCTCCTGGACCGGCCTGTCTTACGAGGAACGTCTGGCAGGCTCCCAGGCACCCGCCTTGTTTGCCCTGTCGTTGCTGATGGTGTTCCTGTGTCTGGCGGCGCTGTACGAAAGCTGGTCGATTCCGATCGCGGTCGTTCTGGTAGTGCCTCTGGGGATTATCGGTGCACTGCTGGCTACCACGCTGCGCGGCCTGTCCAACGACGTATACTTCCTGGTGGGTCTGTTGACCACCATTGGTCTGGCGGCGAAAAACGCCATTCTGATCGTCGAGTTCGCCAAAGACCTTCATGAACAGGGCAAGAGCTTGCAGGAGGCCGCCATTGAGGCCTGCCGCATGCGTCTGCGTCCAATCATCATGACGTCCCTGGCGTTTATTCTCGGCGTGCTGCCGCTGGCCATCTCCACGGGCGCGGGTTCGGGAAGCCAACACGCCATCGGTACCGTAGTGATCGGCGGTATGATCACCGCCACCATCCTGGCGATCTTCTGGGTACCACTGTTCTTCGTCACGGTATCGTCCATGGGCCGCAGGAAAGATGCGGACAAACCGGATGACACTGAAACTCCACACAATGAGGCTGGCCGATGAGCAAGTCGCTACTTTCCCTGGCAGTTACGGCATTCGTGCTCAGTGGCTGCTCGCTGATACCTGACTATCAGCGCCCCGAAGCGCCGGTGGCCGCGCAGTTCCCGCAGGGGCCGGCGTATTCGTCGGCCCAGGCACCGGGCCAGGCCGCTGCCGAGCAAGGCTGGAAGCAGTTTTTCCATGACCCTGCCCTGCAACAGCTGATCCAGACTGCCTTGGTGAACAACCGTGACCTGCGTGTCGCGGCCCTGAACATCGACGCCTACGCTGCCCAGTACCGCATCCAGCGCGCCGACCTGTTCCCGGCGGTTTCGGCCAATGGCAGCAGCAGTCGCCAGCGTATGCCGGCGAATATGTCGTCAACGGGTTCGGAGAGCATCACCAGTTCGGCATCGGTCACCCTCGGCGTCAGCTCCTATGAACTTGACCTGTTCGGTCGGGTTCGCAGCCTGAGCGAAGAAGCGCTGCAGAAGTACTTCGCGACCGAAGAAGCGCGCCGCAGCACTCAGATCAGCCTGGTGGCCAGCGTGGCCAACGCCTACCTGACCTGGCAGGCCGACAAGGAACTGCTGAAACTCACCCAGGACACCCTGGGTGCGTATGAGGAGAGCTACCGGCTCACCTCCCGCAGCAACGAAGTCGGCGTGGCCTCGGCTCTGGACTTGAGCCAGTCGCGTACCTCGGTGGAAAGCGCCCGGGTTCAACTGGCACGCTACACTCGCCAGGTGGCCCAGGACGAAAACAGCCTGACCCTGCTGCTGGGCACCGGCCTGCCGGCAAACCTTGTCAGCCGCCCATTGGCTGATGACCTGTTGAGCGAAGTACCGGCCGGTCTGCCTTCGGACCTGCTGCAACGTCGTCCCGACATCCTGCAAGCCGAGTACAATCTCAAGGCTGCCAACGCCAACATTGGCGCGGCACGGGCTGCGTTTTTCCCGAGCATCAGCCTGACGGCCAACGCCGGCACCCTGAGCCCGGACCTCGGCGGCCTGTTCAAGGGTGGCTCGGGCACCTGGTCGTTTGCGCCGCAGATCAACATTCCGATCTTCAACGCTGGCAGCCTGCGCGCCAGCCTGGATTACTCGAAAATCCAGAAAGAGATCAACGTCGCGACCTACGAGAAAGCGATCCAGACCGGCTTCCAGGAAGTCTCCGACGGCCTGACAGCACGCGCGACCTACAACCAACAGTTGCAGGCCCAGCGTGATTTCGTCGCCGCCAACCAGGACTACTACCGTCTGGCCGAGCGTCGCTACCGCATTGGTATCGACAGCAACCTGACCTTCCTCGACGCCCAGCGTCAGCTGTTCAGTGCCCAGCAAACGCTGATCACCGACCGCCTGGCACAACTGACCAGCGAAGTGACTTTGTATAAGGCACTGGGTGGTGGCTGGAACGAACAGACGGCGAAAAATGAGCCGTTGAAAGAAGAAGCGCCGACGTTAAAGTTGTTCTGATAACACCGCAAAAATAGAAGCCCACCTTTTGGTGGGCTTTTTGTTTTCCAGCATCCGGTGCAGCGCCTGGCTACTTTCGTTCGATCACCGCCCAAAACCCGCCCGAGCCGATTGAATCCTGGCACCGCTGCCCCGCACCATGGCCCGCACCTGCAAAACCAATAACAACAGGTACGCAATCATGACTGCCCACACCGCGCTTTCCGGCTGACGACAGCCGCCCGTTTTCCCCAGGATTGAATCTTGTCTGCGACCCTCGTTGCGGCAACACCCTGCTTCATCCCTAACAATTAGAGAGACCCGACTCCATGAGCACCCTCCCCGCCCGTCAGTTGTTGTTGGCCACCGCCGTCGCCAGCCTCGCTCTTCCGGCCATGGCTGAAGAACACGGTTTCCTGGAAGACGCCAGCGCCAACCTCAACCTGCGCAATTTCTTCTTCAACCGTAATTACACCAACCCGACCAAGGCCCAGGGCGGTGCGCAGGAGTGGACGCAAAGTTTTATTCTCGATGCCAAGTCAGGCTTTACCCAGGGCACGGTAGGCTTCGGCGTGGACGTGTTGGGGTTGTACTCGCTGAAACTGGATGGCGGGCGCGGTACTGGCGGCACTCAATTGTTGCCGCTGGACCATGACGGGCGACCTGCCGATGACTTCGGCCGCCTGGGAGTGGCGTTCAAGGCCCGGTTATCGAAGACCGAACTCAAGGTCGGCGAATGGATGCCCGTGCTGCCGATCCTGCGTTCCGACGACGGCCGTTCGCTGCCGCAAACTTTGCGCGGCGGGCAGATCACCTCCAAAGAGATCGACGGCCTGACCCTCTACGGTGGCCAGTTCCGCGCCAACAGCCCGCGGGACGACAGCAGCATGACCGACATGTCGATGTTCGGTAAAACGGCGTTCACCTCGGACCGCTTCAACTTCCAGGGCGCCGAATACGCCTTCAATGACAAGCGCACACAGGTCGGCGTGTGGAACGCCCAGCTCAAGGACATCTACAGCCAGCAATACCTCAACCTGATCCACAGCCAGCCTGTGGGTGACTGGACCTTGGGCGCCAACCTCGGGTTCTTCTACGGCAAGGACGACGGCAGCGCCCGCGCAGGCAGCCTGGACAATAAAACCTGGTCCGGCCTGTTCTCGGCCAAGTACGGTGGCAACACCTTCTATGTCGGCCTGCAAAAACTCACCGGCAACAGCGCCTGGATGCGCGTCAACGGCACCAGCGGCGGCACCCTGGCCAACGACAGCTACAACGCCAGCTACGACAACGCCCAGGAGAAATCCTGGCAAGTGCGCCACGACTACAACTTTGCGGCGCTCGGCGTTCCGGGCCTGACAGTAATGAACCGCTATATCAGCGGCAGCAACGTGCACAGCGGCACCGTGACCGACGGCAAGGAATGGGGCAGGGAAAGTGAGGTGGCCTACACCGTGCAAAGTGGCACCTTGAAAAACCTCAACGTACGACTGCGCAACTCCAGCATGCGCCGCGACTACAACAACAACGAGTTTGATGAAAACCGGTTAATCGTCAGCTACCCGATAAGTCTGCTGTAAACCCACGGCGACCTTGTTGTATGGTGCGCGCCTGCCGCTGCTGAGCTGACTCAGCGGCGGTCTCCCGATGAGCCCGGCCTACACAATGAAATTCTTCGTCCTTACGTCCGCTCTGCTTGCCCTTGTCTTGAGCCTCAGCGGCTGCATCGGCGCCCCCATCGCCCTGACACCACAGACCGAACAACGCCTGCAAGCTCAGGCGCCGATCCGTTTTCTGCTGACCTTCGATGATGGCCCCAGTGCCTCGGGCTATAACAACCCAAGCCGTTCGGTGGTCGCTGATCTGGCGAACAACCCCGTGTTGCCGGGCATCAAAGCGGTATTTTTCCTGCAGACCGAAGCGGCTCGCTCAGGCGGCAGCTCCCGGGGTCGCAAGACCATGGAGCGTGAGTACGCAGGTGGGCATATCCTGGCATTCCACACCGCCACGGCATTTCATACCAACCACCGCTGGCTGAACGACGCGGAGCTTGAACGCACCCTCACCCAGGGCGTGACCGATATTGCCTCGATCACCGGTGCGCCGCCCACCCTGGTACGCCCGCCGTTCTGGAACTATGACCGGCGCACCTTCGCTGCCTACCAGCGCCACGGCATGCACGTATTGCTGACGGATTTAAGCGCCAATGACGGCAAGATCTGGGGCTTCAATGGCAGCCCGCGTCGACGGGCCAATCTGCTGCGGCAGCTGTCGCAGGTGCGCGAATTGATCGCCCAGGGTGAATTACCGACGGTAGACGGCGTGATACCGGTGGTGGTGACCTTTCATGACATCAACCGCTATACCGCGCGGCATCTGCAGGAGTACTTGCAGATCCTGATGGACAGTGCCCAAGCCACGGGCGTGCGCACTGCCGAGCCAGCGTTTTACACCAATCGCGAGGCACTAGAGCGCGCAGCCACGGCTCGCACGGTGAAGGACGTCAACGAAGTGGTGCACCTCCCTGGCGTGTGGAATTGGGTGTGGAGTGCCGACTCGCACTGAGCCTCATCCCTTTCAAGGCCTTTGAAAAACAGCCTTACGGCTAACGCCGAACCTGTGGCGAGGGGGCTATCTGCTTTTTGTAGCCGCTGCCGATCACCTGTAGCCGCTGGCGCAGCCTGCGATCGGCTGCACAGCAGTCGCCAGGTCTTGAAACCGCTGAAGGTCCTTCGGCCCTTATCGCAGCCTCGTGCCTCGGCAGCGGCTACAACGGGCCAAATGTATGACCTGACAGGGCTCTTGCCTAGTGACGCGCAAGACGGTATCTACAGGACAACCGAACGCCAAAAAGTATTCGCTCAGTGCTCGTTCTTACTTGACCTGTTTTTTCAAAGACCTTCAGAGGCATGGCACTAAGCCTCACTCTCGCGACTCAACCCCCAGCTCATCCCACACCGATTCCGCCAGATGAAAGGTCGCATTGGCCGCCGGAATCCCGCAGTAGATCGCGCTCTGCATCAGCACTTCCTTGATCTCGGCCCGGGTCACGCCGTTGCTGGCCGCGGCCCGCAGGTGCAGCTTCAGCTCTTCACTGCGGTTCATGCCGATCAGCATGGCGATGGTGATCAGGCTACGGGTGTGCCGGGGCAAGCCCGGGCGGGTCCAGATATCACCCCAGGCGTGACGGGTGATCATTTCCTGAAACTCAGCATTGAACTCGGTCAGGGCATTCAGGCTACGGTCGACATGGGCATCACCCAGCACTTCACGACGCACTTGCAGGCCGTCGGCGTAACGTTGTTTCTCGTCCACAAAAGACTCCTCAGCGGGCTAACAGAAATTCCAGCACCCGGTCGCTGAACGCGGCACCGGCTTGCACGTTGGAGAGGTGCGCGGCATAGAACTCGGCGTACTCGGCGCCCCGCACATGTGCCTGGATAAAGTGCCCACCGGACGGCGGTGTGACCGCGTCTTCGGTACCGGCAATCACCAGCGTCGGCGCCTTGATCGACGACAGTTGCTCGCGGAAATCGGCGTCACGTACCGCCGCGCAGTTGGCGGCATAACCTTGGGGCGATGTGGCCGCGAGCATGTCGGTGATCAGCTTGGCCTGATGGGGATGGGCCTCGGCAAAATCTACAGTGAACCAGCGAGCAATCGAGGCATCGCGCAACGCAACCATCGCCGCCGGGCCATCCCGCAGGACCATCTCAATCCGAGGGTTCCACACCTCAGGCGTACCGATCTTCGCCGCCGTATTGCACACCACCAGACGCTCGAGGCGTTCACTGGCGTTAATGCCCAACCATTGCCCAATCAGCCCCCCCATGGACAGCCCACAGAAATGCGCCCGTTCGATATGCAGTGCATCCAGCAGCGCCAAAACATCCCGGCCCAGTTGCTCGATGCTGTAGGGCCCTTCGGTGACCAGGGATTTGCCATGCCCGCGGGTGTCGAAACGCAGCACCCGAAAATGCTCTGCGAAGGCCGGAATCTGGGTATCCCACATATGCAAGTCGGTACCCAACGAGTTGGACAGCACCAATACCGGTGCGTCTTCAGGGCCATCCAGTTGGTAGTTCAGTTCGCCATCGGCGAGTTGTACAAATCCCACAGCAGCCTCCTCAGGCAATCAATGCAACATGTTCGGCCACCGCGCGGGCGACCCAGGTGCGGGCCAGGCCCAGGTAATGCGCCGGGTCCAGCAAGCGATCAAGTTCGACGGACGACAGCTCGGCAATCACTTGTGGCTCATCGGCGAGCACCGCACGCAGATGGCGATGTTCGGCAACTGCCCGTTTGCAGCACTGCTCCAATAAATGGTGAGCGGTTTCACGGCCAAGGCGCTGGGCGAGGACGATACTGACGGCTTCGGCCAGCACCAGGCCTTGTGTCAGGTCGAGGTTTTGCGCCATGCGTTCAGCGTCCACCTCCAAGCCTTCGCTCACCAGTAACGCTTGATGCAAGGCACCGGACACCAATCGGCAAATCTGCGGTAAGGTTTCCCACTCCGCGTGCCACAGGCCCAGGCTGCGCTCGTGTTCCTGGGGCATGGCGCTGAACATTGTCGCCACCAGACCGGGGACACGGGTCGCGGCGCTGATCAGAACAGCGGCACCCACTGGATTGCGTTTGTGGGGCATGGTCGAGGACCCCCCCTTGCCGGGAGCCGACGGCTCGAACACTTCCGCGGCTTCGGTCTGCATCAGCAGGCTGATGTCCCGGCCCAGCTTGCCCAGGCTGCCGGCGATCAAACCCAGTACCGAGGAAAACTCCACCAGCCGATCGCGCTGGGTGTGCCAAGGTTGCTCCGGCAAGCTCAGTTGCAGCTCGGCGGCCAATGCTTCGGCCACGGGCATCGCCTGTTCACCCAAGGCCGCCAGGGTTCCGGAGGCACCGCCAAATTGCAGCACCAACAAACGAGGCTTGAGCTGCGTGAGACGTTGTCGATTGCGAGTCACCGCACCCAGCCAACCGGCGATTTTCATGCCCAGGGTGACGGGCGTCGCATGCTGCAACCAGGTGCGGCCAGCCAATGGAATCGCGGCGTAACGTACCGCCTGTAGCGCAAGGATTTCCCCCAGGCGTGACAGGTCGCTTTCGATCAGCGCCACGGCATTGCGCAATTGCAGCACCAGGCCGGTGTCCATCACATCCTGGCTGGTGGCGCCCAAGTGCACATAACGTTCGGCCCCGGCATCTTCACTGGCAATCAGCTTGCCCAGCGCCTTGACCAACGGAATCGCCGAATTCCCTGCCGTGGCAATTGCTTCCCCGAGGGCATCAACGTCGTAGAGCGAAGCCAGGCATGCCTGGGCAATGGGCGCGACGGCCGCTTGCGGAATCACCCCCACCTGAGCCTCGGCCCGAGCCAGCGCGGCCTCAAAATCCAGCATGCCCTGCAGGCGCCCTTGATCGCAGAACACCTCGGCCATGCTATTGGCCGTGAAATAGGCGTCGAACAACTGATTGCTCGTGCGCAATGTCATAAACCATCCCCCGGTGGCGCATGCCTTCCAGAGGCATGCGCCCACCGTTTACAGATCGTGGTGCAAATACGCCGCCTGTTTCGGCAGGCGCAAGCTGAACAGGAAGGCCACCGCCATCATGGCGGTGACGTACCAATAGAAGGTGTTTTCCATGCCCAAGGACTTGAGACCCAAGGCGACGTACTCCGCCGAACCACCGAAGATCGCGTTAGCCACCGCATAGGCCAGGCCCACACCCAACGCACGCACTTGTGGCGGAAACATTTCCGCTTTCACCAGGCCGCTGATAGAGGTGTAGAAACTGACAATGGCCAGCGCCAGGGTGATCAGCACAAAGGCCAGGAACGGGCTGGTGACGGTTTTCAAGGTCAGCAGGATGGGCACGGTCAACAGCGTACCCAGGGCGCCGAACCACAGCATCGAATTACGCCGACCGATCTTGTCCGCCAACATGCCGAACAGCGGTTGCATACACATGTAGAAGAACAGCGCACCGGTCATGATGTAACTGGCCGTCTTGGCGTGCATCCCGGCGGTGTTCACCAGGTACTTCTGCATGTAGGTGGTAAAGGTGTAGAAGATCAGCGAACCGCCGGCGGTGTAGCCGAGTACGGTGATGAAGGCGGCCTTGTGGTCGCGGAACAACGCGGCAATGCTGCCGGCGTCCTTGTCTTCACGCATTTCCTTGCTGGTGGTTTCTTTCAGCGTGCGGCGCAGCAACAGCGAAATCACCGCCGCAATGGCGCCGATCACGAATGGAATCCGCCAGCCCCAGGCCCGCAGCTCTTCTTCGGTGAGGATCTGTTGCAGGATCACCACCACCAACACCGCCAGCAGTTGCCCGCCGATCAGAGTCACGTACTGGAACGAGGCGAAGAAACCACGTTGGCCCTTGAGAGCGACTTCACTCATGTAGGTCGCGGTGGTGCCGTATTCGCCGCCTACCGAAAGCCCTTGGAATAGCCGCGCCACCAGCAGCAAGGCCGGGGCCCAGGCGCCGATGTCTTTATAAGTGGGCAAAAAGGCAATGACCAGGGAGCCGGCGCACATCATCAGCACCGAGATCATCATGGAGTTTTTGCGACCGTGCTTGTCGGCCACCCGGCCAAACAGCCAACCACCGATAGGACGCATCAGGAAGCCGGCGGCGAACACACCGGCGGTGTTGAGCAGTTGAACCGTGGGATCGTCCGAGGGGAAAAACGCCGGGGCGAAGTAGATGGCGCAGAAGGCATAAACGTAGAAGTCGAACCATTCGACCAGGTTGCCTGAGGACGCACCGACGATGGCAAAAATCCGTTTGCTGCGTTCTTCTCCGGTGTAGTAACTCGTTTTTGTTGTCATGGTTTTTCACTCAGTGGGAACGGTTATAGCCTAGACATACTTTGCAACAACCATGTTCCGCAAGCAGACTTTTGGATATGTGTTGCCTGGACGGGCCTCATCCCTGTAGGAGCGAGCTTGCTCGCGAAGAACTCAAGGACACCGCGTTTATCAGAAAATCCGCGTTATCGTTGACGATCTTCGCGAGCAAGCTCGCTCCTACAGGAACTCAATAATCAAAGAACACCGTCTCTTCGTCTGTGCCCTGCAAGATCACATTCCACTGATACACACCCTGCGCATCAGCCTTGGCAATCAACGTGTCCCGCCGCTCCTCGGGCACGCACGCCAACAACGGGTCATCCCCGTTCGCCGCATCACCGTCAAAATAAATCCGCGTCAACAAATGTTTCACCAGCCCACGGGCAAACACCAGCACCACCAAATGCGGCGCCTGGGTCGTACCTTTCAACCCCGGCACGCTGCCCGGCTTGATCGTGGTAAACCGAAACCGTCCTTCGGCGTCCACCGGCACCCGACCAAAACCTTCGAAGTTCGGGTCCAGCGCTTTGTCCTGTTCATCTTCAGGGTGGTCATATTTGCCGGCAGCATTGGCCTGCCAGACTTCCAGCATGGCGTCGTTGACGAAGTCGCCATTACCGTCCACCACTTGCCCGGTAATCGCCACGCGTTCGCCGAGGGTGTCGGGAACGGTCAGGTCTTCGCGGTTCAGCCAGGTCAGGCCGATGTGGTAATAGGGCCCGACGGTGTGGGACGTAGTCGCGTTGAGGGTCATCTTATTTCTCCATCGGCGTGGCATCGCGGCCGCGCAGGACGATGTCCCAGCGGTAGCCGAGGGCATAGTGCGGAATGGTTTTTTCCAGGTCGAAGCTGGCAATCAGGCGTTCTTTGGCCGAGGTGTCTGGAACGCAGTTGTAAATCGGGTCGTAGGCCAGCAATGGGTCGCCCGGAAAATACATTTGGGTCACCAGGCGTGTCAGGACACTGGGGCCGAATAGCGAGAAGTGGATATGCGCCGGGCGCCAGGCATTGTGGTGGTTACCCCACGGGTAGGCGCCGGGCTTGATGGTCTGAAACTGGTACCAGCCATCGGCATCGGTGACCGTGCGGCCGGTGCCGGTGAAGTTCGGGTCCAGCGGCGCATCGTGCACATCACGCTTGTGGTTGTAGCGACCGGCGGCGTTGGCCTGCCAGATTTCCACCAGAATGCCGGGAACGGGCAGGCCGTTTTCATCCAGCACGCGGCCGTGAATGATGATGCGCTCGCCCTGAGGTTCGCCAGCGTGTTGGGCGGTCAGGTCGTTGTCCTTCTCTTGCAGGTTTTCAGCGCCGATAGTCGGGCCGGTGATTTCCGACAAGGAATGGGGCAAAAACACCAACGGTTTGGACGGCGAACGCAGGTTCGTCGACTGGTAGGCCGGGTGCAGGTAGTCAGGCTGAGTACCCGCTTGCGGGCGCCGGTAACCGGGCTTGTCACTCATGAATCAATCCTCATTGTTCTTAAGGTTCTCAGACGCGCTCAATGGCCAGCGCCAGGCCTTGGCCAACGCCGACACACATGGTCGCCAAGCCTTTACTGCCACCGGTTTTTTCAAGCTGATGCAGGGCCGTCAGTACCAGACGCGCACCGCTCATACCCAGTGGATGACCCAAGGCGATAGCGCCGCCGTTCGGGTTGACCTGAGGTGCGTCGTTCGCGATCCCCAGTTCACGCAGTACCGCCAGGCCTTGGCTGGCGAAGGCTTCGTTGAGTTCGATCACATCAAAATCGGTGACGGCCAGGCCCAGGCGTTCCACCAACTTGCGCACCGCAGGCACGGGACCGATACCCATCACACGCGGAGCAACACCGGCGCTGGCCATGCCCAACACCCGCGCACGCGCAGTCAGGCCATGTTTTTTCACCGCTTCGGCAGACGCAAGAATCAGCGCGGCGGCGCCATCGTTCACACCGGAGGCATTGCCGGCGGTGACCGTCTTGTCCGGGCCATTGACCGGTTTGAGTCTGGTCAAGGCTTCCAGCGTGGTATCGGCCCGTGGATGCTCATCGTGCTCGACCACGGTTTCGCCTTTTTTATGGGCGACACGCACCGGAACGATTTCTTCGGCGAAAAAACCGGCAGCTTGTGCGGCAGCGGTACGTTGCTGGCTGCGCAAGGCGAAAGCGTCCTGATCGACGCGGGAGACTTTATAGTCGTCGGCCACGTTGTCAGCCGTCTGCGGCATCGGATCGACGCCGTACTGGGCCTTCATCAACGGGTTGATAAAACGCCAGCCAATGGTGGTGTCTTCCAGCTTCATGTTGCGCGAGAACGCGGCATCGGCCTTGCCCATCACGAACGGTGCGCGGGACATCGACTCGACGCCCCCGGCAATCGCCAGTTCCATCTCGCCGCTGGCAATCGCGCGAAACGCGGTGCCAATGGCGTCCATGCCCGAAGCGCACAGCCGATTGAGGGTCACGCCGGGAATGCTTTCCGGCAAGCCGGCCAGCAGCAGCGCCATGCGGGCCACGTTGCGGTTGTCTTCACCGGCCTGGTTGGCGCAGCCGAGGAATACTTCGTCGACAGCGTTCCAGTCCACAGACGGGTTACGCTCCATCAGCGCCTTGATCGGCAGTGCCGCCAGGTCATCGGCGCGCACGGTGGACAGCCCACCGCCGAAACGGCCGATGGGGGTACGAATGGCGTCACAGATAAATACGTCGCGCATCACGCTTCTCCGGGAGTTTGGCCGTGGGCGGCGGCCGTGCGGGCTTCAAGATCGCGCAGGGCGGTCAGTTCGATTTCGGTGGGTTCGGCGCTGGTGCTGACCTGGTCGGCAAAACGAATCGCCCAACCGGTGGCCGCTACTACTTGCTCACGGGTCACGCCCGGGTGCAACGCGGTCACTACAAATTCGTGACTGCCCTCCTCCGGTTCCATGATGCACAGGTCGGTAATGATTCCTACCGGGCCCGCGCCTGGCAGACCGAGACGCTTGCGCGAGTCTGCACCTTCGCCATGACCCACCGAGGTGATGAAATCGAGCTTGTCGACAAACGAACGGGCCGATTGCTTAAGGATGATCAGCACGCTCTTGGCGGAGCCGGCGATCTCCGGTGCGCCACCGGCACCCGGCAGGCGCACTTTGGGCTGGTGATAATCCCCCACCACGGTGGTGTTGATATTGCCGAAACGGTCCACCTGGGCCGCACCGAGGAAGCCGACATCAATACGCCCGCCCTGCAACCAGTAGCGAAAGATCTCACCGGTGGGGACGACGGTATCAGCGGTTTCCGCCAGTTCGCCGTCACCGATGGACAGCGGCAACACCGAAGGCTTGGCGCCAATCGGGCCCGACTCGTAGATCAGCACCACGTCCGGTGACGACGTCAAGCGGGCCAGGTTGGCGGCCTTGGACGGCAGGCCGATGCCGACGAAGCATACCGAGCCATTCTTCAGACGGCGCGCGGCGGCGACGGTCATCATCTCGTTGGTTGAGTAAGCCATTACTTGGCCTCCTGCGCGGCAGCCAGTTTGGCCTGGAATTCACTGAAGTTGGCAGTGCCGTGGATGTATTCGTCGATCCAGGCGGTAAAAGTCCCACGGTCCCGAGCGATCGGGTCCCAGGCTTGATAGAAACGGTTATCGCGCTCGGTGTAACCGTGTGCGTAGGACGGATGCGCGCCTCCGGGTACGTGGCAAACAGCAGTCAGGGCCCAGGTCGGCAGCACACAGGCGTTCATCGGCGCATTCAAGTCATCGACGATTTCTTCAACAGTGACGATGCAGCGCTTGGCCGCCAGAGCCGCTTCTTTCTGCACCCCGAGAATGCCCCAGAGCAACACGTTGCCCTTGCGATCGGCCTTCTGTGCGTGGATCACGGTGATGTCCGGGCGTACCGACGGTACCGCGGCCAGCACTTCGCCGGTGAACGGACAGGTCACGGTCTTGATCAGCGGATTGACCTTGGGCAGGTCGGAACCGGCGTACGCCCGCAACACCGCGAATGGCAAGCCGGAGGCACCGGCGACGTAGGCATTGGCCAGGTCAGCATGGCTGTGTTCTTCGATCTCCAGCGGCTGTGGCCATTGCTTCTCTACCGCATCCCGCAGGCGATGCAGGGAACCCACCCCCGGGTTGCCACCCCAGGAGAAAATCAGCTTGCGTGCGCAGCCGGCCCCGATCAGTTGGTCGTAGATCAGGTCGGGCGTCATGCGGACCAGGGTCAGGTCTTTCTTGCCCTGACGAATGATTTCATGACCTGCCGCCGTAGGGATCAGGTGGGTAAAGCCTTCGAGCGCGACGGTATCGCCGTCATTGACGAACTGCTTCACCGCATCAGCCAGCGATAGGATTTCAGCCATGGGGTTGGGCTCCCGGTTGGATCGAAAAAGGCGCCGTGGATGGCGCCGAAGTGCTTGAAGATTAAGCTGGGAGAAAAAGCCAAACAATCCGATAATCGACTGAGTGTTCGATTATCGAACAGATTGTTGGCAAGCTATCGATTGCTGTCAGGTCGCATCCGCATGGCTGACCATACCCTTGATCACCACTGCGGCGGTCGCCACTGCGGCTGGGACCACCAACGCGGTCAATACTTGCTCGAAGTTCCAGCCCAGGCCCAGCAAGGTCGCGCCCATCCATGCCCCGAGAATCGCACCAAAACGGCCGATACCGAGCATCCATGACACGCCCGTGGCGCGCCCCTGGGTCGGATAGAACCGTGCGGCGAGGGACGGCATGGCCGATTGCGCACCGTTGACACACATGCCGGCGATCAGCACCAGGGTCGCCAACAAGGTGATGTTGCCCAGGCTCTGCCCCACTGCGTAGGCAAACACCCCGGCCAGCAAGTAGAAGGTGCCGATGACCTTGTGGGGGTTGAACCGGTCCATCGCCCAGCCGACGCCGACGGCGCTCAATACGCCGCCAAACTGGAACAGCGCGCCGATAAACGCGGCCTGCTCCATGCTCGCGCCGCTGTCGCGCATCAGGGTCGGTAGCCAACTCGTCAGCAGGTACACAATCACCAGGCCCATGAAGTACGTCAGCCACAAGAGCAAGGTGCCGGCGCTGTAGGTGCCGGAGAAGATCACCGCAAATACGTTGCGGGCCTTGACGGTCTTCTGCTCGGGGACACTGAAGCTGGACGCTTGGGCGACGATGCCCGGGTCGATGGGTGACAACGTCTTGCGCACCTTGTCGGTACCGCGGTTGCGCACCACCAGGTACCGCGCCGACTCCGGCAGCCATACCAGCAACACCACCGTCAGGATCAACGGCAAGATGCCGCCGATCATCAACAGACTGTGCCAGCCAAAAGCAGGAATCAGCTTGGCCGAAATAAACCCGCCACCGGCCATGCCCAGGTTGAAGCCGCAAAACATGCTGGTCACCAGCAGCGACTTATGACGCTCCGGGGTGTATTCCGACAGCAAGGTCGTGGCATTCGGCATGCCCGCCCCCAGGCCCAGGCCGGTAAGAAAGCGAAGCACCAACAGTTGATCAACGTTGCTGCTGTAGGCCGAAGCCAGGCTGAAGGCGCCAAACACCAGCACCGCACCGACCAACACCACTTTGCGGCCAAAGCGGTCAGCCAATGGGCCGGAACCCAGTGCACCGAACACCATGCCAATCAACGCGGCACTCATCACCGGTCCCAGGCTGGCACGGTCGATGCCCCAATCTTGAGACAGCGCCGGCGCGATAAAGCCCATGGCCGCGGTGTCGAGGCCATCGAGAAAGACAATCAGGAAACACAGGATCACCACCCGCCACTGATAACGCGACAGCGGCTGGGCATTGATAAAGGACTGCACGTCCAGGCACGTGCCGACAGCAGGAGAAGGCTGATTCATTATTTTTATTTCCACACCAAGGGGCGGGCGAACGAGGCTGAGCCTCATCATTATTATTGGGGTGCGATTTGAACCATCGCGGTCAAATGCGCTGCCGCGACATTAATGAGCCAGAGGAAACATCGTCAATTCATCAAACCGGGATCTGTGCGGTCACCGAACAGCTTAAGCAAACAACTGGGTGCTCAATTCACGGCTGGCGCTGAGCATGCTCGGCAGGAAACGCTGCTCCAACTCGCTGCGGCTGACCCGCCCGGCATGAGTGCTGACATTCAGCGCGGCCAGTACCTGGCCCGAGGCGTCATACACCGGCACCGCGATGGAACGCAGGCCTTGCTCCAGTTCCTGGTCGACGATGCACCACCCCTGCTGACGCACTTGTTGCAAACATTCGAGCAAGGCTTGGGGCGTGGTCACGGTGCGGCTGGTCTTGGTTTGCAGGTCGGCGTGATCAAGGTAGTCCTGCAACGAGGCATCATCGAGCGCCGCCAGCAGGATCCGGCCCATGGACGTGCAATAAGCCGGCAAGCGCCCGCCCACCGACAGGTCGACGGAGATCAGTCGCTGGGTGGTCGCCGAACGGGCGATATAAAGGATGTCGTCACCTTCCAGGGTCGCCATGTTGCAGGCTTCATGGAGCTGCTCGCTCATGCGATCCAGATAAGGCTGAGCGGAAACCGCCAAAGGCGTGGAGGAAAGATAGGCATGGCCGAGGGTCAGAACCTTGGGCAGCAGCGAATAGGTGCGTCCATCGGTGGTGGCGTAGCCAAGTTTGATCAAGGTATGCAGGCAACGGCGTACAGCAGCGCGGGGAATTTCCGTGCGATGGCTGATTTGGGCGATGGTCAGGTGACGCTTGCGTTCCTGGAACGCTTGTACCACTGCCAGGCCACGGGCCAGAGAGGTCATGAAATCCGGATCACCGGTGAACGCCTGGATGCGCTTGGCAGGAGAGGCAACGATCGGTGGCGCCACTGACGCGAAGGAGTTGCGCAATTGATCGTTCATTTCAGGTCCTTCTCAAGATTCAACCGCTATTACAAGCCGCCTGGCAATCGATACACAAGGCGGGGCCGTCAACATTGGGCGATTATCGGACGATCATTCGATAATCGCAATTTTCCGAGACCGTCCTTTTTCAGGTCAGGCCGATCGGCTTCACCACACGGGGTTGAAGCCACCCGACTCTTCGAGTCAGTGATTGGATGAATGAAGTAATTGCCTGAACTGCTGTTTGTCGAAGAGTAAGCAAGTACCGCACCCGAACTTTGGAAATACCCACCTCTATACGTAACAAAACTCTCACACAAAGTTGACGATTTTTAACTTGCCGGTGATAGTGTTATTCAAATGCATCGCTATAATGCATCCTGCGAGGATGTGAATGGGCCTCAAACCCCGCACCATTCCCCGTAGGTCGTGTACCTGCTTTATGCACCCATCGTCGCAAGTACCTGACACTCATTTCAAATGTTTGCCTATTTACTGCGACCTGTAAGAAAACGGCTGCTACGACAGCTGTTCTTCTCCGGTGCTGTGACCGCCTGCAATAAAGAAGTGGTTTATCGCGTGTACCCTCAAATACTGAGCAGCCTGGCCGTTCAATGTGATGAGAACCCGAGGCCGACTTTCTGGCATTGTGCAGCACTGGAATCAAACTCAACTCAATTAGGTAACAATGTGACGAAAGACGAACTGCGCGCGGAACTTGAGCGCCAGGAACAACGTTACAAGGATGTTTACGGCGGGGAAGTCACCACCTACGCCGCCCAGCCAGAACCTGAGCGCAAGCCATGGCGCAAACGGGCCAGCCTGCTGGACCAGGCTTTTGCACAGGAAATTCAAAAGATCGAACAGGACCTCAAAACCGAAGAGCCATAAGCGCTTCGGGTTGAGTCCCCTGGGTTCGCCACCTCCCCGCCAACGCATGGCGGCCGGGAGGACATCCCGCTTGCACCTTTATATTTGCCCTCACAACTGCTTCGGCAAACCCTCCAGCAGGCGCCCGCCCCTGTCTTGTCGAAATTTCATACGATTGTTTCAGACGTTATCCTGACACCTGCCACATCCCGACAGATCGGGCCTTGGCTTTATAAATCAATGACTTGCCAAAGCCCCGTAAACCCTGGGATCTGTGCCCGTCCCACAAACTTTTTCGTTGAAGAATGTTACCGATGAGCAGCTAGTGCATCGATTACCAAGGTTTTCTGGCATAATCGCGCCCCCTTACGACCGGGTCAGAAAACCTTCATGATCGATTTATTCAGCGGACTGGATGCTTGGGTTCTAGTGAGCCTGTTGCTCGCCCTGGCCTTTGTCCTCGCCTTCGAGTTCATCAATGGCTTTCATGACACCGCTAACGCGGTGGCCACAGTCATCTATACCAAAGCCATGCCACCTCACCTGGCCGTGTTCTTCTCCGGGGTATTCAACTTCCTCGGCGTATTGCTCGGCGGCGTAGGTGTCGCCTATGCCATCGTGCATTTGCTGCCGGTGGAGTTGCTGATCAATGTGAATACCGGCCACGGCTTGGCCATGGTCTTCTCATTGCTGGCGGCGGCGATCACCTGGAACCTGGGCACCTGGTATTTCGGGATCCCGGCGTCCAGCTCCCACACCCTGATCGGCTCGATCCTCGGTGTCGGCCTGGCCAACGCCCTGATCAACGACATCCCACTGGCTGACGGGGTCAACTGGCAGAAGGCCGTGGATATCGGCGCCTCGCTGGTGTTCTCGCCCATGGCCGGCTTCCTGGTGGCAGCCCTGGTGCTGATCGGCCTGAAGTGGTGGCGTCCGCTGTCCAAGATGCACAAGACTCCGGACCAACGCCGCAAACTGGACGACAAGAAACACCCACCGTTCTGGAACCGGCTGGTGCTGGTGATTTCCGCCATGGCCGTGAGCTTCGTGCACGGTTCCAACGACGGTCAGAAAGGTATCGGCCTGATCATGCTGGTGCTGATTGGTATCGTGCCCGCGCAGTTCGTACTCGATCTGGGCAGCACCACTTACCAGATCGAGCGCACACGCGACGCCACCCTGCACCTCAATCAGTTCTACCAGCGTAACCACGAAACCCTAGGCGAATTCCTCGCCCTGGGCAAAAGCGTCAAAGACGACCTGCCGGGCAAGTTCCGTTGCAACCCGCAACAGACCGAACCCACCATCAACGCCCTGCTCGGTACATTGAAGGGCGTCTCCGACTACCATTCTCTGACCTCCGATCACCGCATTGAAGTGCGTCGCTACCTGCTCTGCCTGGACGACACGGCGAAAAAAGTCGGCAAATTGCCTGGTCTTGACGCCCGAGAGAAATCCGACCTGGACAAACTGCGCAAAGACCTGACCGCCACCACCGAATACGCTCCGTTCTGGGTGATTCTGGCCGTGGCCCTGGCCCTTGGCCTGGGCACCATGGTGGGCTGGAAGCGTGTGGTACTGACCATTGGCGAGAAGATCGGCAAGCAAGGCATGACCTATTCCCAGGGCATGTCGGCGCAGATCACTACCGCCACTATGATTGGTCTGGCCAACATCTATAGCCTGCCTGTTTCGACCACTCACGTGTTGTCGTCGGGTGTGGCAGGGACCATGGTAGCCAACAAGAGTGGGCTGCAAGGCGGTACGGTGAAGACCATTCTGATGGCTTGGGTACTGACGCTACCGGCGACTGTGGCCTTGTCGGCCGGGTTGTTCTGGTTGGCTTCCAAGGCATTGGGTAGCTGATAGTTCGGCTGCGATAAAAGAGGTGCGACCTGTGAGGGTCGTACCTTTTTTTATGCTTGGTTGCTTGGTTGCTTGGTTGGTTGGTTGGTTGGTTGGTTGGTTGGTTGGTTGGTTGGTTGAGTACATATCCGTTGCTGCGGTTACGGCTGCTATTGGTTTCGCTTTTACAGCGACTCACTTTGCAAAAGCGGCAAAGTAAGCAAAACGCTCTTGCCCCACCACTCGGCACCTCGCCAGGGCTCGGCGTGCCCTCACTCCGGCATTACTCCGTGGGCCGCCGCGACGGGCCATCCATGGCCCAACGCGGCTAAACCGGCGTCCTGCCGGTTTACCCACTGCGTAATACCTGCATTCGGCCAGCGTGGTTTAACGGGGCGCCTCAGATCAAGATCAAGATCAAAAGCAGATCAAGAGCACGCAGCCTCGCTGGTGCTCGACAGCTGCTACGCGAGGGTGGGGAGGAAGAAACGCAGATGCTTCAAAGAATAGGTCGGCTACTAGGCCGCCTCGCTTTGTTTTTGATCTTGGGCGCCCCGTTAAACCACGCTGGCTGAACGTAGGCATTGATCCGTGGGTAAACCGGCAGGACGCCGGTTTAGCCGCACTGGGCCAGGGATGGCCCATTGCGGCGGCCCACGGAGCAATGCCGGAGTGAGGGCATGCCGAGCCTAGGCGAGGCACCGAGTGGTGGGGCAAGAGCGTTTTGCTTACTTTGCCGCTTTTGCAAAGTGAGTCGCTGTAA
>NZ_JAGGOG010000013.1 GCF_018614655.1 Pseudomonas fluorescens
TAAATCCATCATCAGTTCGGTGCATAAAGCAAAGCTGAGTGCGACCAAAAATAAATTAATGGATTAACCGCTCAGGACACTAGTGAGTCATGGCGATCACGGCAAGTTCCCGAAACTGAGGCAGCATTGTGCCGTCTCCGGGCAGGAATGTCCCGTCTGGTCGTCGCGTGGTAAAGGCGTTTTTGTTCGGTCGGTGATTCGGGCTTTCGACGTGTCAGGGGCGCACCTTGTGCGCTCGATAGTGAGTACCTGGCGGGAGTGCCAGGTACTCGGTGTTGAATGTTTTAGTTTGTGAATTACGCCGCTTTCGAGAATAAACTGGAAAGGCTATGAATGTTTTGGGTGGTGTTTATCAGCTCCAGCTCGTTGAACTCGGAAACTTTATATTCAGGGTTTGCGCGATCTATACCATAGGGCTGGGCGAAGGTAGCAGATTTTCCGCTGTTTAATGTACGCTCCAATGCGATTTCCATCGACTGTTGGTTCTTGAATCTAGCCAGTCCATAGTTGGGGTTGAAGTAGAACCATTCCCGGTTATTGTTTTCTACCGTCACGCCCGCGACAAGGCCGTGCCCCTTGTCACGAATCATGAATGTCTTCGAGGTTTGTGCATTAGCCAAGTCGGAAATTATTGTCTGATAATGTACTTGTCGAGGTGTTTGAGTGCCGTGGAAATTATACCCCAGCACCTCTTGGAAGGCGCTGAGCCTGCTGCGAAAGTTTATGGTTTCAAGTGCGTCGGGTTTGGCCGTGGTCATGAAAAGGTTGTCAATGAGGATGTGTTCTTTTTTGTATTGAATCGCCAGCGCCATGGCGTTGGATAGCGCTGCGCATTCGCCTTCGTTAAGGGCATCGAAGTTACCGAGATAAAAGCCCTGTGGCATTGCTCGGATTTCGCTGTCTGCGCCGCCAGCTCTTACATCAATGCTGAAGTGTTTTGAGTTGGAGATTGAAGTGCTGATTCTATTTTTTTCCATGAGCCTGACAATGCAGCCTATTTCTTCTGATGTGCGGTTTGGCAATACCGCCAGCTCCGCCAACTGGGTGACACTCATTGTTGGAAAGTATCCGCTGACGATATCGGAGTTTCCTGTTTGATAACCATGGTTGTAGGCATCAAGTCCGGTGAATTTTGCCTGGCCGACGGTCTTTTCAAATACCAAGGCCAAATCCTGCGTGGGAGGCGTGGGGGCAACTATGCTGCCGATCTTATTGATGAAGTGGTTAATGCCCTTGACTTCCCCCTCTATCGCACCGATTTTAGGGGTGAACTCTTTCAACGGGGTTCCAAAAGGTTGCATGCTTATGGGGTCGTAGCCATACCATTTACCATTTTGCAGGACGGCACTTCCTTCCATAGTCTTGTCTGCATAGTTGAAGGTGCCTGTTGCCGAAATACCATAGCGCTTGCTGGCCTCTACCAGATCATAGCCACCCGATGCGCCTCGGATTTTATTGATCCCATCGGACACCAGCGACAAGCCAGCGTTGCCAGCGGAACCCAAGCCCCTTGCTGCGACCTTCACGCCACCTGCCACAACCCTTCCTGCACCCACAAGCAGATCCCCGACACCGCCCGCCGGATTGAATGCGTTGATCGTGCCCACGCCAATGATTTTTGCCACTTTCACGGCCTTGGCGGCCGTGCTGGCGGCTGTGGCTCCGACCTTAGCGACTTTTGCTGCCACTCCCACGCCGGCCGTCACGAAGCCAAAGACATCCATCGCCAAGTCTGTCGCACCGTCCAGGTAGTTGCCGTTCTGAAAGTTGACAATGGCCGACCTGAGCGGCACCAGGTTCAGGAAAAAGTCCGCGACTTTCCATTCATGTTCTTTCTGTTTATCGAGTGTGCTGGCTCCCTTGGCTTGTTTCACCACGTCTTCACTGTCGATATCAAGATGCTCAACAAATACATCGGCGATGGACTGTGTTCGAGTGGAGGAAAAGCTGGGAGGCACGGTCGATGAGCCGCCTTGCGGTGTTTGGCTCAGGTCTGATTCGCTGGTTTTGGACGGTGTGAACAGTTCTATTTTTTCTACCTTATTGGCTTGCCGCTCCCTGGTCCTAGTTAGTGCAGATGCTGAAACAGCGGTGATTGCGCCTTTCTTGATGTCAATTTCATAGACGGTCTCCCCATTTACCCCAGTGGTTTTAACCAACAGTTTGTTGTCTTTGTCGTGAAGTGTTTTAGACGTGAAGTCCAAACCCAAGGCGTAAGTTTTTTTCTGGAAAAATTCGAGCTTTCCATGTTCCAGGTTTTGCCTGTCGGCCAATGGGAGCTGGGCAATAAGGTGTTTGATGGTCGTGCCAATACCTGTTTGGCGCGACTCGATGGCTGTTTTGAATTGATCGTTGAATGTCTTGTTTACCTCGAGCTCGAGAGGCGCGTTGATCGCGACAATAGGAATGCGCTCGTCGGTTGTTTTCCATCGGGCGTCGCCTAACTCCATCATGGCAATATCGAGCATCGAATGCAGGCCGGCAGGGCGTCGATTCGGGTTGTAGAGCGGTTCGGCGTAGGGTGTGCCGGGCTCGTCAAGGCGCAAGAGTTTTTCTTCAAACGGGACCTTGTCCCCAAACTCCTGCTTAAGCTTGGCCAGCGCAATTTCTTTTCGGCTCGGGATCGGCGTGTCCAACAAGCCCGAGGCTGCTATCCGTTCACTTTGTTGTTGATTGAAGGCGACTCTTACCGTCTCCAGTTGAGCGGGCGTATAGGTATCGTCGTTAATCTTAGGAACGATGCCATTGGCGACGGCCCAGTCCACCAGCGCGGCTTTCTGCGCAGACTCGGGTGCGGCCGCGTCGGATCCGCCACTGGCTTTCATGACCTGAGCAAACGTCATGTTGGCGGCGGTTCCAGGGGCTTCAGCTTCCACTTTGGCGACCGCAATGCAGAAGTTGGCCCATGCCTGGCTACCGTAAACGGTGGAGGCAGGAATCTCCTTGACCAGAAACTGAGGTGCGGTACGTGCCAGCAGCAGGTGAGTGGCAAGCTTGGCCGTTGCATTTGTAGCTTTGCCTTCGCTGACCAGATGCAGGCTCAGGTTATTGACGACAGATGAGGCTGGTTTGCCCCAGTGTTGTTCCTTTGCCAAGTCAAATCCTGCGACGCTGTTTCTCTGCGCCACAAACAGGGAGTCCGCATCAAGGCCTATGTTGATGGCTGCCAGTACATAATCAGTGACGCTGTTGGCGGTGGGAATACCGTTCAGTTGAGTCTGGATGGCTTGGCCCAACGCTTGTGCTGCGGGGGAGGCAACAAGTTTTTCCAGCGCTTTGGCAGGATCTTGCAGTTCAGCAGTGGACAAGGGGGTACTACTGAGCAGGTAACCAAGCGCGCCCTTGTGTACGTCCTGTAGTGGGAGGCCCGGCAAGTCCGCCGTATTCTTATCTACCAGGGTGCCGACCTTGCTTTGATCCTCCACGCTCAAGGGGATTGGCCAGGACAGACCACCACCAAAATTGCCTAAAGGATGTTGCAGTGCTTTCTGGGCTACAGCATCTGCCAGGTAGACACAGTGGTTTTGGGTTTTTGGCAGGGCCAGGCGACTCTGGGTGATGAATGATTCAAGGCTGACGCTTCGCCTGCTTGCCTGCGGAGTTTCCTGGGGGTAGCTGGAGGCAGGATGAATGTCCATTTGCTGGTTTTTCAGAGCGGCCAATACGGCCTGCTCATCGGCGTTTTTGGGTAAGCCTTGGGCGACTGTATAAAGTGCTTGCGCCAGGTTGTGCCGGTTACCTTGGTCGCCGAGTGCCTGTTGCAGCGCTTGGGGGGTGTTGAGGGTGGAAGTGGTTGTCGCGCTTGTACTCCCAGGCGGGGAAGCAATTGTATCGGAGGTGGTGACAGGTGCTGGTTGGAGGTTGGTGGTGGGGGACAGATGTAGGCTGTTGACTGCATTCATCTCGGATTACCTGTTTGAATGTTCCGGAAAAACGCCTTCCCAAAGGAGCTTCCCTGTACCCGAGGCGTATCGTTGGGTGTTCAAAACAGATAACTGCGTTCCGCCTGGCAGTGCTGGCAGTTGTCAGGTTTTATGTGGGTGACACGCTTGATACACGTCAGAAACATAGCCCTCGACATCGGCTTTGGGGCAAACTCGCGGTTTTTCCGCACTTGGCCAAGGCATGCCCATGACTCCCGCGTCGTCTATCGATGAGAACAGTTTCCGCAAACTCCTGAGCCGCAACGTGGCGTTGCCGCTGGGGGTTGGTGTACTCAGTGCGGTGTTTTTTGTATGCCTGATTACCTATTTGCTGTCGGTGATCCAGTGGGTGGAGCACACCGATCGTGTGATCACCAATCTCAACGAAACCTCGAAACTGACCATTGACCTGGAAACCGGCATGCGTGGTTTCCTGATCACTGGCGACGAGCATTTCCTCGACCCGTATGAAGTGGCCCAGCCACGGATCATTTCCGACCTGCGTGGGCTGCAGGCGCTGGTGTCGGACAACCCGCAGCAGGTCGACCGTCTCCAGCGTCTGGAGTCCTTGCAGAATGAGTGGAATAAGTACGCCCAGGAAATGATCGAAATGCGCCGCCAGAACGGCGATTACCGGGCTGCCGTACAGGCTGGGCGGGGCAAGCGCCTGACCGATGAAATCCGCAAGGAGTACGACCAGGCGGTGGCGATGGAGCAACAGTTTCGCATCACTCGCAATGAGGACGTCACCCGCACCACCGTCCTGAGTGTCACCCTCTATCTGTTGTTTGTCCTGGGCCTGAGTGGTTTTCTAGCCTACGCAGGTAGAAAAAATTTACTATTACTTTCAGATAGTTATAGTTCAAACCTCGCGTCACAAATGAAGATTTCAAAGCGCCTGGAGCAACAAGCCTGGCTGCGCAACGGCCAGACCGAACTGGCGGAACAGGTGCTTGGCCAACTGACCTTGAACCTGCTGGGTCGTAACATCCTGCAATTCTTCGCCCAATACATGGGCTCGGTGGTTGCCGCCCTGTATGTTCGCGAAGAGCACGGTGGCCTGACGCGCGTGGCCGCGTACGGGTTCTCCCGTGAGCAGGAGCAGCAGGAGCAATCGATCTACAACGACGAAGGCATCGTCGGCCAGTCTGCTCAACAACGCCGCCTGATTCGCCTGGATGATGTGCCTGTGGACTACTTCAAGGTCAGTTCCGGCCTTGGCGACGGGGCGCCACGCAGCGTGCTGGTGGTGCCTACCAGTGACGATGACCGGGTCAACGGGGTGCTCGAGCTGGGCTTCTTGCGCCCGCTGGATGAGCGTGATGTCGAATTGATGGAGCTGATCGCCGGCAATATCGGTACCTCCATCGAAGCGGCGCGTTATCGCCAGCGCCTACAGGAAGTGCTGGCCGAGACCCAGCAGCTCAATGAAGAGCTGCAAGTGCAACAGGAAGAACTCAAGACCGCCAACGAGGAACTGGAAGAACAGTCACGCATCCTCAAGGAATCCCAGGCTTACCTGGAAACCCAGCAGGCGGAGCTTGAGCAGACCAACGAGCAACTGGCCGAGCAGACCCAGATCCTGGCCGACCAGCGCGACGCCATGGACCGCAAGAACGTTGAACTCAATCGTGTGCAGGTCGAACTGGAGGATCGCGCCGACGAATTGCAGCGCTCCAGCAAGTACAAGTCCGAGTTCCTCGCCAACATGTCCCACGAGCTGCGCACACCGCTCAACAGTTCGCTGATCCTGGCCAAGTTGCTGGCGGAGAACGCCGAGGAAAATCTCAGCGCCGAACAGGTCAAGTTTGCCGAATCGATCTATTCGGCGGGTAACGATTTGCTCAACCTGATAAACGACATCCTGGATATTGCCAAGGTCGAGGCCGGCAAACTGGAAGTGCGCCCGGAGAACACCAGCGTGGCGCGCCTCGCGGATGGTCTGCGCGGGATGTTCGAACCCTTGGCGGCCGACCGCAAACTGGGGTTCCAGGTGGAGGTGCAGGAGGGTGCGCCACTGATGCTGTTCACCGACCGCCAGCGCCTGGAGCAAATCCTCAAGAACCTGCTGTCCAACGCCGTCAAATTCACCGAGAAGGGCCAGGTCAGCCTGAGCGTTTCCCGTCAGCCCGGGGAGGGCATTGCCTTCACCGTGCGCGATTCCGGGATCGGTATTGCCCCGGACCAGCAGGAAAGTATTTTCGAAGCCTTCCGCCAGGCCGATGGCACCACCAACCGCCGTTATGGCGGCACTGGCCTGGGGCTCTCGATTTCCCGAGACCTGGCCACGTTGCTGGGGGGCTACATCAGCGTCACCAGTGAGCCGGGCCAGGGCAGTATCTTTACCCTGGTGTTGCCGGAACAGTATGTCGAACGTGACGAAGACGCTCCGGCTATCGAGCGCTCCCGCGCGGTGGTGGTTACTCCTGCGCCCACAGTGTCGATCAAGGTTTCACCACTGCCGGTGGCCGACGAAGCACTGATCCCGCGCTTTGCCGACGATCGCGAAAAGGCGCCGTTTGCCACTCGCTGCATTCTGGTGGTGGAGGACGAGCCGAATTTTGCGCGCATCCTCTTCGACCTGGCCCACGAGTTGGGTTACCACTGTTTGGTGGCTCATGGCGCGGACGAGGGTTACAGCCTGGCCGAACAGTATCTGCCGGACGCGATCTTGCTGGACATGCGCCTGCCGGACCACTCCGGACTGACCGTGTTGCAACGCCTCAAGGAACACGCCCAAACCCGGCATATCCCGGTGCATGTGATTTCCGTGGAAGACCGTGTCGAAGCCGCCATGCACATGGGCGCCATCGGTTATGCGGTCAAACCCACCACCCGCGAAGAGCTCAAGGACGTGTTTGCGCGCCTGGAAGCCAAGCTGACGCAAAAGGTCAAACGTATCCTGCTGGTGGAAGACGATGATTTGCAGCGCGACAGCATTGCCCGCCTGATTGGCGACGATGACATCGAAATCACCGCCGTTGGCTTCGCCCAGGAGGCCTTGGACCTGCTACGCAGCAACATTTATGACTGCATGATCATCGACCTCAAGCTGCCGGACATGCTCGGCAACGAGCTGCTCAAGCGCATGGCCACCGAGGATATCTGCTCGTTCCCGCCAGTGATTGTCTACACCGGGCGCAACCTGACCCGGGATGAAGAGGCGGAGCTGCGCAAATATTCACGCTCGATCATCATCAAGGGCGCCCGCTCACCTGAACGGTTGCTGGACGAAGTGACGTTGTTTCTGCACAAAGTCGAATCCCAGTTGTCCCAAGAGCGCCAGAAGATGCTCAAGACCGCCCGCAGCCGCGACAAGGTCTTCGAGGGGCGCAAGGTGCTGTTGGTGGACGACGATGTACGCAACATCTTCGCCCTCACCAGTGCCCTGGAACACAAGGGGGCGATTGTGGTCATTGGCCGTAATGGCCGTGAGGCGATCGAGAAACTCAATGAAGTCGACGATATCGACCTGGTGCTGATGGACGTGATGATGCCGGAGATGGACGGCTATGAAGCCACCGCGCTGATCCGCCAGGACCCGCGCTGGCGCAAGCTGCCAATCATTGCTGTGACGGCCAAGGCCATGAAGGACGATCAGGAGCGCTGCCTGGCGGCAGGCTCTAACGATTACCTGGCCAAGCCCATCGACCTTGATCGACTGTTCTCGTTGATTCGCGTGTGGTTGCCGAAGATGGAACGCATTTAAGTGGAAATACACTAATTGGACCGAAGTACTGATATTGAACTGCGCTTGTTGATTGAGGCGATCTACCTCAAGTACAGCTATGACTTTCGTGACTACTCCGCAGCCTCGGTCAAGCGCCGCGTGGCGCACGCCTTGCGCCAGTTCGACTGCAAGACCATTTCGGCCTTGCAGGAGCGGGTGCTGCACGATCCCACGGCGTTCATGCAGTTGCTGCAGTTCCTGACCATCCCGGTCAGCGAGATGTTTCGCGACCCGTCGCACTTCCTGGCGATTCGTCAGGAAGTGGTGCCGCTGCTCAAGACCTATCCGTCGATCAAGATCTGGATCGCCGGTTGCAGCACGGGGGAGGAGGTGTATTCCATGGCCATCCTGCTGAGGGAGGAGGGTTTGCTGGAGCGCACTATCATTTACGCCACTGATATCAACCCCAGTTCCCTGGAAAAGGCCAAGCAGGGGATCTTCTCCTTGGAGAATATCCGCGCCTACACCCACAACTACCAGCAAGCGGGTGGGCAGCGCTCGTTTGCCGACTACTACACGGCGGCCTACGATTACGCGATTTTCGACAAGACGCTGCGGGAAAATGTGACATTCGCCGACCACAGCCTGGCAACCGACAGTGTCTTTTCAGAAACTCAATTAATTTCATGTCGTAATGTATTGATTTATTTCAATAAAAAATTACAAGACAGAGCGTTTGGATTGTTTCATGAGTCGCTGTGCCATCGCGGCTTCCTGGTGCTGGGCAGCAAGGAAACCCTGGATTTTTCCGCCTACAGCAAACAGTTCGAACCCTTGGTCAAACAAGAACGGATCTACCGAAAATCATGAATGAAGTTGCTGCCACACCGGTGGTTGTACCCGGTATCGAAGCCATTGTCGTTGGCGCATCCGCAGGCGGGGTCGAGGCGTTGTTGAGCATTTATGGCACGTTGCCTCAGGGCTTCCGCCTGCCGATCATCACCGTACTGCACCTGCCGGAAGAGCGCCGCAGCCAGTTGGCCGAGGTCTTTGCCCGGCGGGTGTCGATGCCAGTGGTGGAGGCGCGAGACAAGGAAGCGATCGAGGCCGGCACTCTGTATTTTGCCGGCCCTGGCTACCATTTATCGGTGGAGCACGATCGTAGCCTGTCGTTGAGTCAGGAGGAGCGTGTGCATCACTCCCGGCCAGCCATTGATTATCTGTTTGAATCGGCCGCTGACGCCTACGGCCCGAACCTGCTGGCGATCCTGCTCACCGGCGCCAATCAGGATGGTGCGCGCGGTCTGGCTCACGTCAAGCAGCGCGGCGGTGTCACGGTGGTCCAGGATCCTTCGCAGGCGCGGGTAGACGTCATGCCCCGGGCCGCTCTGGCGCTGCACACACCTGACCATATTCTCACCTTGAGCCGCATTGGCGATTTGCTGGCCACCCTGGAATCTTCCTCATGTTAAGTAATGTCCAGGCCAAACTGCTGATCGTTGACGATCTGCCGGAAAACCTGTTGGCCCTTGAGGCCTTGATCAAACGCGAGGACCGCCAGGTCTACAAGGCGCTGAGCGCCGATGAGGCCTTGTCGCTGTTGCTGGAGCACGAGTTCGCCATGGCGATTCTCGACGTGCAAATGCCTGGTATGAACGGTTTCGAGTTGGCCGAGTTGATGCGTGGCACCGAGAAGACCAAGAACATCCCCATCGTGTTTGTCAGCGCAGCCGGCCGTGAACTCAACTATGCGTTCAAAGGCTACGAAAGTGGTGCGGTGGACTTCCTGCACAAGCCGCTGGATATCCATGCGGTCAAGAGCAAGGTCAATGTCTTCGTCGACCTGTACCGCCAGAGCAAGGCCATGAAACTGCAGGTCGAGGCCCTGGAGCAGAGCCGTCGCGAGCAGGAGCTGTTGCTGACGCGCCTGCAGGCGACCCAGGCGCAACTGGAACAAGCGGTACGCATGCGCGATGACTTCATGTCGATCGTTGCCCACGAGGTGCGCACCCCCCTCAACGGTCTCATCCTGGAAACCCAGTTGCGCAAGATGCACCTGGCCCGGGACAACGCCGCAGCCTTTACCCTGGACAAGATGCACGCCATGGTCGACCGTGATGAGCGGCAGATCCAGAGCCTGATCCGCCTGATCGAAGACATGCTTGACGTGTCGCGAATCCGCACCGGCAAGCTGTCGATTCGCCCGGGGCATTTCGACCTGGCCCAGTTAGTACGCAACCTTCTGGAGAACTTCGCCCCGCAAGTGGCGGCGGCCGAATCTTCGGTGCAGTTTGAAGCGCCGCAACCGGTGGAAGGTAACTGGGATGAATTCAGGATCGAACAAGTGGTGTCCAACCTGTTGACCAATGCCTTACGCTATGGAGCCAAGAGCCCCGTGGAAGTGCGGGTGTACGCCGAGCATGGTGAGGCCCGGGTTGAGGTGCGTGACCACGGGATTGGCATCAGCGAAGACAACCAGAAGCGAATTTTTCAACAGTTCGAGCGGGTTTCCGCCAACCATTCCGTGGCGGGCCTGGGGCTGGGGCTGTTTATTTCCGAGCAGATCGTCGCGGCTCACGGCGGGACGATTGAGGTCGAGAGCCGGATAGGCGAGGGCGCGTTGTTTCGGGTGTGCCTGCCTCTGGAGTCCGGTGGGTGAAATCAATCGATTATCTGACGCAACCTCTGTGTGACCCGATGGTCGTATCAGCAGCAATTGACCGGACAAAGGCTTCCCATGAGTGAAGATGCACAAGATGTTGTACTGATCGTCGAGGATGACCCTTCGATTCTGTTTGTCCTGGGCGAGTATTTATCGGGCTTGGGGTATCGGGTGTTGAAAGCAGAGGACGGTGAGCAGGCGTTCGAGATTCTTGCGTCCAAGCCGCACCTGGACTTGATGGTGACCGACTACCGTCTGCCGGGTGGCATTTCCGGGGTGCAGATCGCTGAACCGGCGGTCAAACTGCGGCCTGAGCTGAAAGTCATCTTTATCAGTGGCTATCCGCAGGAGATTCTGGACTGCAACAGTCCGATTACTCGTAATGCTCCGATCCTGGCCAAGCCGTTTGATCTGGATACGTTGCAGGAGCATATTCAGAAGTTATTGGCGTGAGTACCTGTCAGTGAGGCGGTTCAGGCTCTTTCTGAGCCTGCTCCCGGTTTCTTGTGAAGCTACTTGGCCAATGCCGTGACCCGTGCGTTCAGGCTACTGGTGGGCGTGAACACCATGCTATAGCCCTGTGCCGAGTTCATGAAGTTTTGAATACCTGCTTGTTGCTCAATGCCGAGCTTGTAAACATTGGCTTCGCCTGCTGTCGCCGGTGGTGTGGTCAGACCGCCAAGGTGCTGGTCCAAGGTATGTGAATTGGAGTGATAAAGATAGAGTTCGCCATCGCTGGCTTTTTGAATATATACCGCATGAGTGACTTTTCCCTCGTTGTATCCACCCTTGCTGACAAAAGTTACGACTCCTGACTCGGAAACATCTGCCGCCCTGAAAGTGTCTTTCAGTGTGCTGGGGTTAATGTTCATCAGTTCATTGTAGCGGGGAGTGCCGCCATTCAACACCTCTGAAATAAGGGTTTTGAATGTTTTTTCAGTGATTTTCTTATCTGCCTGTGCGCTACGCAGGGCGGTAGCATAACAAATTCTTAGTTCGGACTTTCCATCTATCACTTTATATAATTTTTCGATATTTCCCTTCAGCTCGTCACTTGAAAGTACTTTGGGCTGGAAGTTTTCGAGTGGTCCTCCGTAGGCCTTTCCTGATTTCGGATCTATGGCGTGCCAATTCCCAGTGGCGTCGTCAAGTTTCGCGAATACCTTGACGTCCTCAACGTTGTTGATTGCTTTCAAGGAACCCTCGGCAATGCCAGGTACTTTAGCCAGTGAAAGCGCATCGACCTTAGTCAGCCCTTTGGATAGCTTATTAAAACCATGGCGTGCCAATTTGGCGCCTCCCCGAAACAGGTCAACGGCACCATCCAGGGGATTCAGGGCGCCAATGGCCGCCCGTCCCACAATTTTGGTAGTTCGGAGTACTTTGCTAAGCGCCGACGCTGCAACTGACGCCGCCTTAGCACCCTTTACGGCCGCGCCGATGCCTACCACAAAACCTAATGCGTCGATTGCCAGATCTGTAAGGCCCTCGACGATTTTACCGTCCATAAAATTGACAATTGCTGATCTACCAGGAATCAGGTTGAGCATGAATTCGTTGATTTTTTTGGAGAGCACGATCTGGCTATCAAACGTCGTCATCCCCTTGGCTTGGTTTTTGAGCTCGGGAAGATCAATGTTTTTTACATAAGCATCTGCGATGTATGATGATCGCTCGCTCTTAAAACTGTAGGGAATGTCGGTGGGGCTGGTTTTTTCATGAGTAATGTCAGATGAGTATTTGCTGGGCGTGCGGGGTTTAACTTCAACATACTCAGTGTCAGGCCGCTTTTGACCGGCTGGATATTTTCCGGGCTGTAGATCCCCTAGGTGTGAGCGGTCCGTGAATAGACCTTTTTTCAGATCGACTTCATAAATGCTAACCCTGCCATTGTTTTTGATCTTTAGTAATAGGTTGTTGTTCTCGCGCTCTTTGGTATGGGGTGTCCAAAAATCGTGCGACTTTACAGTTCTGAGCGTGTAATCAAGCTTGTCCTTTCGCAGAATAGTGAGTTCACCGTTTTCAATGGCTTGTTGTATATGTAGCGGCTGTTGCGATATCAGGTATTTTATTTGGGTGGCGATACTTTTTTCTGTCGTGGTAATGTATTTTGAGAACGCATCATCGAAGGCGGTTGGAAGGGATGGTAGTTGTTTGGAGGCGTACTTTGTTTGGAATTCGTTGATGCTTACGTCGCTTGAGGAAGATACCCAGCGGCTAGAGTTTGGCTCGCCGAAATTGGTGAGAGAGATGATGGCTGGAAAGTTGGACAAAGCGCCGAGTGTTCCGTCGGTGGGTGCTTTGAGTATGTATTCATTTTTCAGATACAAGTCCAGGAGTGAATAAGGTCCGGGATAGTCCAGGTTGACTGGAGACGCGGTTATGCATTTTTTATCAAACAGTGCCGGGTCCATGTCCGGCATGGCAGTTGTCAAATATTTTAATGCCAAGTCTTTGCCTGTTGGCATCGGGGTGCTTAGCGCTTCAGAGGCGGCTTTCAACTCATTGACCTGCGCATTAAAGGCCTCACGCACGGTGTTCATTTGTGCGGCGGTCTGCGGGTAGGACAGGCCGTTGGCAGCGCCCCAATCCTTGAGCGCTTCTTGCTGAGCGAGGTATTCGATCTGGCGTTCTGCCTCCGTGATAGGTGCAACGGACGCGTGACGCATGACGTCGGCGTAGTTCATCGTCGCCGTTGAGCCGGGCGCGATGGCCTCAAGGCGCCCCACGGCGGTGGCAAAGCTGACCCAACTGTGGGAGCCGAAGGCCACTTTATCCGGGATGTCCTTGACCAGAAACTCCGGAGCGCGGGTTGATAGCAGGAGATGAGTTTGAACCCACGCCTTATCTAAGGTTGATGCCTTGCCTGCGAAAACCTCACCTTCGGCCAGACGGAAGATGAACGATGAAGCACTGCGGTTAACCTGATCAGGTACCGCAAACGACCTGCCCGCGATGCTGGCTTTTGGAGACTCCCCCGGGGTGTCCGCCTTATCGTCTTGATGAAGACTCAAGGCAGCCAACAACCAGTCATCGGCACTGCCTTTGACTGATCGAGCGTCGAACAGGGTTTGAATCGCTTTGCCCAGGGCCTGGCCCTTGGGCGACTGGATCAACTTGTCGATTATTTGTCGCGGGTTATTCCGCGATTCGGCATATGTCGGCGTCATGTCGCCCATCAAGTATTCCAGCACGTTCTTGAAGGGGCTCAGGTCAATATCACCGATCTTGCCTTGACGCAGGATGGTCTTGAGGTGTGACTCGCTGGCGCTGTCAAGCGGGATCGGCCATGCCAGTGCGCCGGCATAATTAGCGTTGGGCAGGCTTGTGGGGGCAGGGTTGAGGAGGGCAGCGGCAAGGTTGTTCAGCTCATGACTGTTAGTGGGCACCTTCCAACCGTTGTGTTCCACATATTGCTTGAGGCTTGTTTGGCCCAAGTTGTTTTGTTTATCTTTTGGATAGGTGCTGTCGGGATGGACCAGGAACATCTGCCCGTCCAGGTGTTCGTCAATCAACGAGTTTGCAAGCTGGTTGCTCTGCATGTGATTGAATACAAACTTGAGCGTGCGTTTTGCTTCGTGCTCGGTGATATGGTCGCCCAGTAGAGAAGTTTGCTGTTTGAGCGCGTCCTCGCTACGTACCTCACTCAACGCCGATGGTGCGTCCGGGAAGGTTTTGTCGCGTTGCAGCATGCGGGCGTACTCGAGTGCTTCGTTGGGCGACAACGTCTGCGGCACTCCGTAAAAACGCAGTACCAGCGATAATGGCGCATTGTCCACGGTTGGAGATAATGCAGGATGAAAGCTGGAGGAATCGCTGCCGGCGGCTATGATTTTTGCGGCGGCCAAAATAGGGCCGCTGACGGCTGACCACTCCTTGTCGCCTGGCCCAAAGGTCTTTATTAACCTGTCGGGTTTGGTCTGAAAGGAGATTTCACCTTTTTCGGGAGAGATACTGATCGTGCGGGGATCCGTGATTCCCTGCGCAATCGCCCATTCACGAACAGCCGGATTGGACATGGCTCGACCCAGTTGCGCCCACCACTGGCCGAACGTCGAGTAAGGGTCAATATCCAAACGAGCCTGGCGGCTGGCGTCTGGTCTGGAGTTTCTCGCAATCATCCCGTTGGCAACACGCTCCGCCATGTAGCTGTCATCCCTTGCAAGGGTGTCGTCGTCAGGCTCGGCAGATGTTTCGGTATCGCGCTTGTGCCGGGTGATCTGTGGCGATTCGACGGGAACCTGTGCTGAGGCGCCATTCAAGGGCATTTGACGGGGTGTTTGAATAACGCTGCTGGAAGTGATCATTGGCGGGCTCATTCTGGTTATTGGGACATCTTGGGGGAACATCTCATTCCCTTTGACGTAAACCTTCGTACCCAAACCCCATGGGCGATTCCAACTCGCGGAGAAGTAATAGTTTCAGCGTTTTGCCCTGCCAGCGTGCCTTACAGGCAATAGCCGTACTTATGTCATTACGCCCGAATCATCTCCCGCACTTTCGCCGTCAACAAATCAAACGTAAACGGCTTGGTGATCAACTGCATCCCCGGATCCAGAAACCCGCCGCGCACCGCCGCGTGCTCGGCATACCCTGTGATAAACAACACCTTCAAGTCCGGACGAACCTGTCGCCCGATTTCTGCCAGTTGCCGACCATTCATCCCCGGCAGGCCTACGTCGCTGATCATCAGGTCAATCCGCTGGCCGGATTCGATAATCGGCATGGCACTGTCGGCATCCCCGGCTTCGACAAAGGCGTAACCCAGCTCGCTTAACACCTGACTCACCAGCGCCCGCACTGCCGGGTCATCCTCGACGATCAACACCGTTTCACCGATATTGGCGTAAGGCTGCAGGGCAGGATCGAGGGGGCCATCAACTGCCACTTCACCGGCACAGCGCGGCAGGAACAGGCTGACGGTGGTGCCTTCGCCGACAACGCTGTGAATGGTCACATGGCCGTGGGACTGTCGGGCGAAGCCGTAGATCATCGACAAGCCCAGGCCAGTCCCTTGGCCAATGGGTTTGGTGGTAAAGAAGGGGTCGAATGCGCGGCTGATCACGCTATCGGGCATGCCGCAGCCGGTATCACTGACGCTCAGCTCCACGTAGTCACCGGGGGTGAGGGTGCCATAAGCCGATGTAAAAACGCTGTCCAGATGGCGATTGCTGGTTTCCACCACCAGTTGGCCGCCGTCGGGCATCGCGTCCCGGGCGTTGATCGCCAGGTTGAGCAGGGCGCTTTCCAGTTGATTGGGGTCGGCCTCGGCAACCCAGAGCGGTTCGTTCAGGCGCATATCCAGGACGATGCTTTCGTTGAGGCTGCGCTGCAGCAACTCGCTCATGGATGTCACCAAGTGATTGATCTCCACCGGCTTTGAATCCAGTGACTGGCGACGGGAAAACGCCAGCAGGCGGTGGGTCAGGCCGGCGGCGCGGTTGGCTGAAGTGACGCCCAGGTCGATCAAGCTGTCGAGGTCTTCCAGCCGGCCTCGGGCCAGTCGCCTGCGCAGCAACTCCAGGCTGCCGATGATCCCGGTAAGCATATTGTTGAAGTCATGGGCGATACCGCCGGTCAACTGCCCGACGGCTTCCATTTTCTGTGATTGGCGCAGCGCCTCCTCGTTGTTACGCAACTGTGCGGTGCGCTCTTCAACCTGCTGCTCGAGGGTCTCCAGGGTACGTTGCAGGCGCAACTCGCCCTGGCTCAGGTCGATCAAGCGGTCCCGGGCCTCATATTGTCGGCGTCGACCACGCAGGGCCGTGGTCACGAGGCTGATCAGGGTCACCGGATGAAAAGGGCGCTCCAGCAAGGTGATGTTGCCCAGCAGTGTGCTCAGGTGCGAGGAAGCGTTTTGCTCCGCACCGCCGTGGTGAGTCATCAGCACGATAGGCAGGTCCGACCAGGCAGGCTGTTGATGCAGGTAGTCGAGCAGCGGGTTCAGGTTGACACCGCGCAGGGCTTCGACGGCGATGATCAGCAGGCCGGCGCCCTGTTCGAGTTCGTCACATAACATCTGCAAGTGGGAGGCGATGATGCCGCAGAAGCCTGCTTCATTGAGCATCATTAGCGCCAGTGCGCTGTCGCGTCCCAGCGGCGCGAGAATGATCGCGCGCTCGGAGATGGCTGGCAAGCCACTCATATTCCTTCATCCTGCAGCAATGGACTGCCCGCACCCATATAGTTTGGTACGCCGCGCAGCACACCTTGAAAGGCCTCGAGAGGTTCGCCGATGGTCATGCCTCGGCCACCAATGCGGTATTCACGAATGGTCGACTCATGGCTGCCGGTACGTTTCTTGATGATCGAAATGGCCCGGCGGACTTTACCCAGCGCTTCAAAGTAGCGCAGCAGGATGACCGTGTCGGCCAGGTAGGTAATGTCCACTGGCGCCTGCATATCACCCACCAGGCCGTGCTGGGCCACGGTCATGAAGGTCGCGGCGCCTCGGCGGTTGAGGTAGAGCAGCAGTTCGTGCATGTGCAGGATCAGGGCGTTCTCTTCCGGCATGGCGGCCTGATAGCCGTTGATACTGTCGATCACCACGGTCTTGATCCCGCGCTCATCGATGCAACGTCGGACCCGGTGCGAGAACTCCCCAGGGGACAGCTCCGCGGCATCTACCTGCTCAATCAGCAGATTGCCTGTTTGTTGCAGGGCCTCCAGGTCGATGCCCATGTTCTTCATTCGCTCGAACAGCAGCCCCAGTTCTTCATCAAAAATGAACAACGCCGCTTTTTCGCCTCGTGCCACGGCGGCCGCAGCAAAGATCATCGAGATCAGCGACTTGCCGGTACCCGCAGGGCCGAGGATCAGGGTGCTGGACCCGGTCTCGATACCGCCCCCCAGGAGTGCGTCCATTTCGCGGATGCCACTGGTCAAGGTTTCGCGGCTGTAGCCGCCACGGTGCTCGGCCGCCACCAGGCGAGGGAACACATGGACGCCATCTTCCATGATGGTGAAGTCATGAAAACCACCGCGGTATTTCTGCCCCCGGTACTTCACAATCCGTACACGCCGCCGTTCAGCGCCGTAGTTGGGGGTCAGTTCTTCCAGGCGAATCACCCCATGAGCCACGCTGTGTACGGTTTTATCGAGGGACTCGGTGGTCAGGTCGTCCAGCAGCAGGACGGTGGCGTCGTAGCGTACGAAGTAGTGCTTGATCGCCAGGATCTGCCGGCGATAACGCAAGGAGCTTTGCGCAAGCAGGCGGATTTCCGAGAGGCTATCGATGACCACGCGGGTCGGCTGGACCCGCTCCACCACTTCGAAGATCTGTCGGGTGGCTTCCCCCAGTTCCAGGTCCGAGGAGTACAGCAGGCTTTGCTGGTGCTCGGCGTTGAGCAGGCTTTCCGGCGGGGTCAGCTCGAAGATATGGATGTTTTCATCCAGGTCCCAGCCGTGGGATTTGGCGCCTTGGCGCAGTTCACGCTCGGTTTCCGACAGCGTGATGTACAGCGAGCGCTCGCCCGCCCTGGCCCCTGCCTGGAGAAAATGCAGGGCCACGGTGGTTTTGCCGGTGCCGGGTTCGCCTTCGAGCAGGAACAGATGGCTACGGGACAGCCCGCCGGAAAGGATGTCATCGAGCCCTTCGATACCGGTTGCTGCTTTTGCTGTGAACAGCTCTTTGGATGTAGACAAGGAGTGCCCTCGTTTCACGTTTCAGTAGAAGGGTACGCCGGGTGAGGCGTGCCTTATTCACTTGACCGTGGAGCCGTGGGGCCGTTCAACGTTATCTTTCAATTATGCAAAGTGGCGCGCAGTTCCAACCTTTGCAGGGCTACAGACCCTGTTGCAGCGCAGGATCGTCGGGGTTCTGCTGTTCCAGCTGTGCCAATAATACCTGGACGTTTTGCAACTGGCCGCTTTGCGTCCAGTAGTTAACCAGCAGCACCCGTGCCTTGCGGTTCTCCGGGTGGCGCTGGACGATCTCTTCCAACTGACGCTGGGCAGCTTCCAGTTCCTGCTGGGCGTGCAAGGTAGTGGCCAGGTCGTAGCGGTAATCCTGATTGTCCGGCTCAAGCTCCACGGCCTTGGACAGACCGAGCAGGGCGTATTCGCGTTCGCCATGGTGCAACAACCACATGCCCAGGGCGTGTTGCAGGTAGGCCGACTCAGGATGGGCCTGGAGTTGGTTGGCCAGTAATTGACGGGAATCGTCGACCTTGCCTTGTTTGTCCAGCAACTCGATCTGCGCCACGACGGCCGGCAGGTTGTCCGGCGCAAGGCGTAAGGCCTGTTCCAAAGCACTTTGCGCCTCTACCAGGCGCGCGTTGTGAATGTATAGGCGGGCCAGTTGGATCCAGCCCTCGGCGGTTTCGGGTTGGCCCTTGAGCTGCTTCTCGAATTCATCGAGCACTCGTTGCAACGGGCCGAAATACAAACCGAGGGTGTCGGGCGAAAGGCCCAGCAAGGCGTTGGCGGCGGCAAACCGTACGCTTTGTTCGGGATCTTCCAGCAGAGGGCCGAGCAACAAGGTGCGCTGGCCGCTGGGCACCAGTCCGACAACGCTATGGATGGCCGCCTGGCGCACCATCGGGGCTTCGTTGGCCAGGTCCTTGTCTGCCAGCTTCAAGGCCTGAGGGCTGGGGTAGTTCGGCAGTTCGACATGCAGGGCCGCCCGGCGTACATCGGACAAGTCCGGGCGCCCCAGTTGTTGATACAACACCCGTGCGGCGCCTGGTTCGCCGTTATGGGCTTGTTTCAAGGCTTTGGAATAGCCATGGGCAATGGCGGGTGGCACGGCCACTTGAGCGGTGCGGGTGAAATACCAGGTGATCAGCACGATAAACAACAGGGCGCACAAGCCGATGATGGAGTAACGGCGAGACTTTGACATTCGGGCGTCCAAAAGCTGGGCAGCTATTACAAAGCCATCAGCTTCGGTCAGACCACTCGATGTGTCAAACCTGCATCACGTCAGCACATAGTCCACGGGCTCCAGGGCCGGCGGCAGTTGGGTTTCGCCGAGGGCGGCGAGGATTTCCCGTTCCAGGGTGCGCACGATGGCATCGCAGGGTAGATCGTTTTCGTCGAAGCCGAACGGGTCCTCCAGATCATCGCCGATCGCGTCCAGTCCAAAGAAGGTGTAACTGACGATAGCGGTGAAGATCGGCGTGAGCCAGCCCAGGGGCTCTGCCATGGCGAAGGGCAGCAGAATGCAGAACAGGTAAATGGTGCGGTGCAGCAGCAAGGTGTAGGGGAAGGGCAGCGGGGTACTTTTTATCCGCTCGCAGGCCGCCTGGACCTGACTCAGGCCCACCAGCCGGGTTTCCAACTGAGTGTAGCGCCAGTCGCTGATCCGACCTTGTTCTGCCGCCGTCGAACACTGGGCGCCGACCGCTTGCAGGACGCTGTCGGGAAGGTTGGGGTGGCCTGGGGTCACGGCGATCCATGGCTGGATGACGCGCACCTCATCTTCGCGCCGCAGGTGCGCAACCAGGCCGTGGGCAAACCCGCACAACCCCCGGAGCACGCCGGCACGCTCGGTGGGGTCACGCAAGACCTGGGTTTCACGGATCAACGAGCGTATCTCAATGATCATCTGACCCAGTTGCTTGCGACCTTCCCACCAGCGGTCGTAGCAGGCGTTGTTGCGAAAACTCATGAAGATCGACAGCGACAGGCCCAACAAGGTGAAGGGCGTGGCGTTGACCTTGGAGAAATACGCCGGGTGCAGGGTTTCCACCAGCACGATCACCGAGGCCAGCAACGTGACCATCAGGCTGCGCATGGCGATGCGCTTGGCAATCGAGCCTTTGAGCGAGAACAGGATGCCGAGCAGTTTGGGTTTTGGACGGACGATCATCGGAGGGCTTCATCGCAAGTGCAGGCCATCAGATTAGAAGCCTGGCGGCACAGCGTCCAATCGCCAGTGTCGACCACGTGATCGGCGGGCTCTATGACCCAGGCTATTGGCCAAACCAGTCAGCCATGTTGAAGGCTTTGACCATTGTCCGTCGGGCGCTCTGGGGCGACTATTTCCCCGGTTTACGTAGCCCATCCTGAAAACAAAAACACAGAGGGATTTGAAGCGATGCGTGATTACTCGACGGCCACCACCCAGTTCAACTACCAGCAAACGGTCGATGCCGCACTGTCCGGCAGCCTGCAAGGGCTCAATGCCTGCGTTGAATGCTGCGACCGGCATGCGTTGCCAGGGCGTATTGCGCTGTTCTGGGAGGGCAAGGATGGCCGCAGCGCCACGTGCACCTTCAGCGAGTTGCAGGATCAGGCGGCGCGCTTCGCCAATTTCCTCCTGGCCCAGGGCGTCAAGCGGGGTGACAAAGTGGCCGGCCTGTTGCCGCGTACTGCCGAGTTGCTGGTGGTGGTGTTTGCCACCTGGCGCATCGGCGCGGTCTATCAGCCGCTGTTCACCGCGTTCGGCCCCAAGGCCATCGAGCACCGCCTGAGTAGCTCCGGTGCCGCGCTGGTAGTCACCGATGCGGTCAACCGGCACAAACTCAATGAAGTTGCCGACTGCCCAACCATCGTCACCGTCGCCGGCCCCAAGGGCGAAGGTATTGTGCGTGGCGACTTCAGTTTCTGGGCGGAGTTGCCCAATCATTCCAACGTCTGCGAGCCGGTGCTGCTGGGCGCCGATGATCCCTTTCTGTTGATGTTCACCTCAGGCACCACTGGCCCGTCGAAAGCCTTGGCGGTGCCGCTCAAGGCGATTGTCGCGTTCCAGAGCTACACCCGTGATGCCGTAGACCTGCGTCCCGACGATGCCTTCTGGAACGTGGCCGATCCAGGATGGGCCTATGGCATCTACTTTGGCGTGACCGGTCCCTTGTCCATGGGCCATCCGATCACCTTTTACGATGGCCCGTTCACCTTGGAAAGCACCTGCCGGGTCATCAATAAATACGGCATCACCAACCTCACCGGTTCACCCACGGCCTATCGGTTGCTGATTGCCGGTGGCGAACACTTCGCCGGCTCGATCAAGGGCAAGCTGCGGATTGTCAGCAGCGCCGGCGAACCCTTGAACCCGGAAGTGATCCGCTGGTTCGCCGACAACCTGGGCGTCACCATCCACGACCATTACGGCCAGACCGAACTGGGCATGGTCCTGTGCAACCACCATGGCCTGGATCACCCGGTGCACGTCGGCTCGGCCGGCTTCGCCTCGCCGGGCCATCGCATTGTGGTGCTGGACGATAACCACCAGGAATTGCCCGCCGGCCAGCCGGGGATTCTGGCCATCGACCGCGACCAGTCACCGATGTGCTGGTTCGCCGGCTACGAAGGGGTCAAGACCAAGGCCTTCGTCGGCCAGTACTACCTCAGCGGCGACACCGTGGAATTGAATCCCGACGGCAGCATCAGCTTTGTCGGGCGCAGCGACGATGTGATCACCACCTCCGGCTACCGGGTTGGCCCCTTCGATGTGGAAAGTGCGCTGATCGAACACCCTGCGGTGGTGGAAGCGGCGGTGGTGGGCAAGCCGTGCCCGGAGCGTACCGAGCTGGTCAAGGCGTTTGTGGTGCTCAGCGCGCAATACCGCGCCGCGCCGGAACTGGCCGAGGAGCTGCGCCAACACGTGCGCAAGCGCTTGGCGGCCCACGCGTACCCACGGGAAATCGAATTTGTCAGTGAGCTGCCCAAGACCCCGAGCGGCAAGCTGCAACGCTTTATTTTGCGTAATCAGGAAATTGCCAAGGTCCAGGCGGCGCAAGCTGCTGCCCCTACGGCTTGACCTCATCTTTCAAGGAAACAGTGATGCAGATTGAGAACAAGGTTTTTCTGGTCAGCGGTGGCGCCTCGGGCCTCGGTGCAGCCACCGCAGAAATGCTCGTGGCGGCCGGTGCCAAGGTGATGCTGGTCGACCTGAACGCCGACGCCGTTGCCGCCCAGGCCACCAGACTGGGCGATCAGGCCCGCAGCACCGTGGCTGACATCAGCCAGGAAGCCGCCGCCGAAGCGGCCGTGCAGGCCACCGTTGCCGCCTTCGGTGGTTTGCATGGGCTGGTGAACTGCGCCGGAGTGGTGCGTGGCGAGAAGATCCTTGGCAAGAACGGTCCTCATGCCCTGGGCAGTTTCTCCCAGGTGATCAACGTCAACTTGATTGGCAGCTTCAACCTGTTGCGCCTGTGTGCAGCGGCCATCGCCGAAACCGAGGCCAATGCAGACGGCGAGCGCGGCGTGATCATTAACACCGCCTCGGTGGCCGCCTTCGATGGCCAGATCGGCCAGGCGGCTTATGCGGCCTCCAAGGGCGCGATTGCCAGCCTGACGTTGCCCGCCGCCCGGGAACTGGCGCGTTTCGGCATTCGGGTGATGACCATCGCTCCCGGTCTTTTCGAGACGCCGATGATGGCCGGCATGACCCCAGAGGTGCGCGAGTCCCTGGCCGCCGGCGTGCCGTTTCCGCCACGCCTGGGCAAGCCGAGCGAGTACGCCGCGCTGGTCCGGCATATCATTGAAAATAGCATGCTCAACGGCGAGGTGATCCGTCTCGACGGTGCCTTGCGCATGGCCGCCAAATAAGGAGTATTTGTGATGACTACTAATCACGACCCCATCGTTATCGTCAGCGCCGTCCGCACGCCCATGGGCGGTTTCCAGGGCGACCTCAAGGGGCTGACCGCGTCGCAACTTGGCTCGGCGGCGATTCGCGCAGCGGTTGAACGCGCCGGTATCGCCAGTGATGCGGTGGATGAAGTGCTGTTCGGTTGTGTGCTGCCCGCCGGGTTGGGCCAGGCGCCCGCACGTCAGGCTGCGCTGGGTGCCGGGCTGGACAAATCCACCCGCTGCACCACCCTCAACAAAATGTGCGGTTCGGGCATGGAAGCCACCATCCTCGCCCATGACTCTCTGCTGGCAGGCAGCGTCGACGTGATCATCGCCGGTGGCATGGAAAGCATGTCCAACGCCCCGTACCTGCTGGACCGCGCCCGCAGTGGTTACCGCATGGGCCATGGCCGGGTCATCGACCATATGTTCCTCGATGGCCTGGAAGACGCCTACGACAAGGGCCGCCTGATGGGCACCTTTGCCGAAGACTGCGCCGAACATAACGGCTTCACCCGTGAAGCCCAGGATGCATTCGCCATTGCCTCCCTGACCCGCGCTCAACAGGCCATCACTGAGGGCAACTTCGCCGCGGAGATCGTCCCGGTGCAGGTCACCGTCGGCAAGGAACAGAAAACCATCAGCCACGATGAACAGCCCCCGAAGGCCAAGCTGGACAAGATCGCGACGCTGAAACCTGCATTCCGCGAGGGCGGCACGGTGACGGCGGCCAACTCCAGCTCAATTTCCGACGGCGCGGCGGCGTTGCTGTTGATGCGCCAGTCCGAAGCGCAAAAGCGCGGGCTTAAACCTTTGGCGGTGATTCATGGCCACGCGGCGTTTGCCGATGAGCCTGGCCTGTTTCCGGTAGCGCCAGTGGGGGCAATTCGCAAGCTGATGAGCAAGACCGGTTGGAACCTGGGTGAAGTGGACTTGTTTGAAATCAACGAAGCCTTTGCCGTGGTCAGCCTGGTAACCATGAGCAAGCTGGAGATCCCTCACAGCAAGGTCAACATCCACGGCGGCGCTTGTGCGCTGGGGCATCCGATTGGAGCATCGGGTGCGCGGATTCTGGTGACACTGTTGTCGGCCCTGCGCCAGCAAGGTTTGAAGCGCGGTGTCGCGGCCATCTGCATCGGCGGCGGCGAAGCCACGGCCATGGCCGTTGAATGCCTGTACTAAGGAGCGCCCATGCTACCCAATGACGAACAACTGCAAATCAGCGAAGCGGCGCGGCAATTTGCCCAGGAGCGGCTTAAACCGTTCGCCGCCGAGTGGGATCGCGATCACCGCTTCCCCACGGAGGCCGTTGGCGAAATGGCCGAGTTGGGCTTCTTCGGCATGCTGGTTCCCGAACAATGGGGCGGTTGCGACACCGGTTACCTGGCCTACGCCATGGCGCTGGAAGAAGTCGCCGCCGGTGATGGCGCCTGCTCGACCATCATGAGCGTGCACAACTCGGTGGGTTGTGTGCCGATCCTCAAGTTCGGCACGGACCCGCAGAAAGAGCAATTTCTCAAGCCTCTGGCCAGCGGCGCCATGCTCGGTGCCTTCGCGCTGACCGAGCCTCAGGCCGGTTCCGACGCCAGCAGCCTGAAAACCCGTGCCCGCCTGGACGGTGACCATTACGTGTTGAACGGCTGCAAACAATTCATCACTTCCGGGCAAAACGCCGGGATCGTGATCGTGTTTGCCGTGACGGATCCGGCGGCCGGCAAGCGTGGCATCAGTGCGTTTATCGTGCCCACCGACTCGCCGGGCTACAAGGTGGCGCGGGTCGAGGACAAGCTCGGCCAACATGCATCCGACACCTGCCAGATTCTCTTCGAGGATGTGAAGGTGCCGGTGGCCAACCGTCTGGGCGAGGAGGGCGAAGGCTACAAGATCGCCCTGGCCAACCTGGAGGGCGGTCGTGTCGGCATCGCCTCGCAGTCGGTGGGCATGGCCCGGGCGGCGTTTGAGGCGGCCCGCGATTACGCCCGCGAGCGCGAAAGTTTCGGCAAGGCGCTGATCGAACACCAGGCGGTCGCCTTTCGCTTGGCGGACATGGCAACCCAGATTGCGGTCGCTCGGCAAATGGTGCACTACGCCGCGGCCCTGCGTGACAGCGGCAAGCCGGCACTGGTGGAAGCGTCCATGGCTAAGCTGTTTGCTTCGGAAATGGCCGAAAAGGTCTGTTCGGCAGCCTTGCAAACCCTCGGCGGCTACGGTTACCTGAGCGACTTTCCCCTGGAGCGGATCTATCGCGATGTGCGGGTCTGCCAGATTTACGAAGGCACCAGCGATATTCAACGCATGGTCATCTCACGCAATCTCTGAGGAGCACTAGATGAGTTACGAAACCATTTTGCTGGACGTTCAGGACCGGGTCGGGCTGATTACCCTGAACCGCCCGCAAGCGCTGAACGCTCTGAACGCGCAGTTGGTCAGTGAAGTGAACCAGGCGCTGGACAGTCTGGAGGCCAATCCCCAGATCGGCTGCATCGTGATCACCGGCTCGAAAAAAGCCTTTGCCGCGGGTGCCGACATCAAGGAAATGGCTGAGCTGACCTACCCGCAGATCTACCTGGACGACCTGTTCAGCGACAGTGACCGCGTGGCCAACCGTCGCAAGCCGATCATCGCGGCAGTCAACGGTTTTGCCTTGGGTGGCGGCTGTGAGCTGGCGCTGATGTGCGACTTCATCCTGGCGGGCGACACCGCCAAGTTTGGCCAGCCGGAAGTCAACCTGGGTGTGCTGCCGGGCATGGGCGGCACCCAGCGCCTGACCCGCGCAGTGGGTAAGGCCAAGGCCATGGAAATGTGCCTCACCGGACGGTTTATTGATGCGGTGGAAGCCGAGCGCTGTGGCATCGTCGCGCGGATCGTGCCGGCGGATGAGTTGCTCGAAGAAGCACTGAAAGTCGCGACATTGATCGCCAGTAAATCAGTGCCCATCAGCATGATGGTCAAGGAAAGTGTCAACCGCGCCTTTGAAGTCAGCCTGTCTGAAGGTGTGCGTTTTGAGCGTCGGGTGTTCCATGCGGCGTTTGCCACACAGGATCAGAAGGAAGGGATGGCGGCGTTCGTGGCCAAGCGCGCGCCGGAGTTCAAAGACAAATAACCCCTGTGGCGAGGGGGCTTGCCCCCGTTGGGCTGCGAAGCAGTCCTAAAACCTGCCTGTTCGGTCTTCCTGAAAGAAAGCAGTCGTTTTATCTGGGGCTGCTCCGCAGCCCAACGGGGGCAAGCCCCCTCGCCACAGGTTCGTTTCGTGCTCGTTATTTATCGAGCAACTGCATCACGGCTTCCGGATACCGCTGGCCCGCCGTGGCATTGGCGGGAAATATCGCCTCCAGTGCCGCCAGCTCTTGCGAACTCAGCTTGACCTCCAGCGCCGCCACATTCTCTTCCAGGTATTTACGCTGCTTGGTCCCCGGAATCGGGATCAGGTAATCCCCCTGTGCCAACACCCATGCCAACGCCAACTGGCCCGCGCTCACACCTTTCTCGGCTGCCAGCGCTTGCACCTGATCCACCATTAACAGGTTCTTCGTAAAGTTCTCGCCCTGAAAGCGCGGGCTGAAGCGACGGTAGTCATCCGCCGCAAAGTCATCCGGGCTTTTCAGCGCGCCAGTCAGAAAACCACGACCCAGCGGGCTGTACGGGACGAAGGCGATCCCCAGGCGTTGGCAGGCCGCCAGGCACCCGTTGTCTTCCTGGTCCCGACTCCACAAGGAGTATTCACTTTGCAGCGCACTGATGGGGTGGACCTTGTGCGCCCGCTCCAGGGTGGCGACCGAGGCTTCGCTCAAGCCCAGGTAACGCACTTTGCCTTGTTTGACCAATTCGGCCATGGCGCCGACGGTTTCCTCGATGGCCACGTCGGGGTCGATGCGGTGCTGGTAGTACAAGTCCAGCGTGTCGATACCCAAGCGTTGCAACGTCCCGTCGATGGACTGACGAATGTATTCCGGCCGCCCATTCACGCCACGTAGCGCCGGGTTGGCCGGGTCACGCACGATGCCGAACTTGCTGGCCAGGAACACCTGGTCGCGCTTGCCGGCAATGGCCTTGCCGATCAGGGTTTCGTTGGTATGGGGACCGTACATGTCGGCGGTGTCGAGGAAGTTGATCCCCAGCTCCAGGGCGCGGTGCAAGGTGGCGGTGGCCTCCGTGGTATCAGTGCCGGTGGTGTAGAAATCAGTCATGCCCATGCAGCCGAGGCCGATGGCGCAAACGTGGGGGCCGTTCTTGCCGAGTTGACGAGTGTGCATGGGTCCAGCTCCGTTGAGGGGGAAGGGTTCCATTGTTCTCCTCGACAAAACCAAGATAAACCGGCTAAAAACGCTATCACTATTAGTAAATTCTAAATAATCCATTGAGGAGGCCATCCCATGGGCCGTTTCAACGCCATGCGGGTCTTTACGCGGATTGTCGAATTGGGCGGGTTCGCCAAGGCGGCCGACAGCCTGCAACTGCCGCGTGCGTCGGTGACGATTCTGATCAAGCAGTTGGAAGCGCATTTGGGCGTGCAACTATTGCAACGTACCACGCGCCAGGTCAGCCCGACCCTGGACGGCGCTGCCTACTATCAACGCTGCGTCAGCCTGTTGGCGGACCTGGAGGAAACCGAAGCAGTGTTCTCCACCAGCCGTCGCAACCCGCGCGGCACGTTGCGTCTTGATATGCCGGCGGGAATCGGGCGATTTATCGTGATTCCGGCATTGCCCGAGTTCACCGCACGCTACCCGCAGATCGACCTGGAAATCGGCCTCAATGACCGTCCTGTAGACCTGATCCGCGAAGGCGTGGATTGCGTCTTGCGCGGCGGCCTGGCCCTGGACGAATCACTGGTGGCAAGGCCGCTGGCGATGATGGATCAAGTGACCTGCGCCAGCCCCGATTACCTGCTGCGCGTGGGTGTGCCCAGCAACCTGGACGAGCTGGCCGGCCATCAAGTCGTCGAGTATTTCTCCAGCGCCAGCGGTAAGCGCTACGGTCTGGAATTCCAGATAGACAACGAAATACGTCTGGTAGACCTGCCCAAGAAGATCGCCGTCAACAGTGCCGATGGCTATCTGGCGGCGTGTGCGGCCGGTTATGGGCTGGTGCAGACGCCGTATTATCATGCCAGGCGCGAACTGCAGGCGGGCACCCTGGTGGAGGTGCTGCCGGCCCTGCTGCCGCCGCCATTGCCGTTGACCGCGCTGTACCCGCCGCATCGCCAGTTGTCCCAGCGGGTGCGTGTGTTTGTGGATTGGCTGGTGGAGCTGTGCAACCGCCCGGGCAATGGGTTGCAGCGTTATCCTTGAGCCTTTCGATAGGCGCCGGGTTGTTGTCCGGTGACCTTGTGGAAGGCCCGGGTAAACGCCGCCACTGATTGATACCCCACCGCCAGCGAAACATCCGCCACCGTCTGGTTGCTCTTGAACAACTGGCAGGCGTGACGCATGCGCATCATCAACAGCACCTGCCCCGGTGATTGCCCGCACAGTTCATTGAACCGCTTGAAAAACGCCGAACGGGACAAGCCCGTACAGGTCGCCATGCTCTCCAGGCTCCATGGCTCGGCCGGGTGGGCGATCAATCGCTCCAGCAGGCCGGCAAACGCCGGTTGTCGAGCCAGCGCCGCCAAGCCGCCGAGGTCGGTGTTGTCCACCACCTGTTGGCGCAACACATAGAGAAACAACAGGTGGCAGAGGCGCTCCAGCAGTGCCGAGGACGGCGCGGGTTTGCGCTGGCATTCCTGCAGAATCAGTTCGAACAGGTTGCGTGCGGCCACCAGTGATGGGTCGCCGGCCCGCAGGATGATCCAGTTGGGCAGGGCGTCCACAATCATCGCCGACAAGCCCGAATGAAAGTGAAAGAAGCCGCACACCAGGCCCACACCGTCGGTGGCTTCGGCATCGAGTGGCAGCATCGGGCGGCGCGGGCATTGTCGGGCGCCCTCGGCGGTGGCCTCGCTGGACAGCCGAAAGCCCAGGTCTTGCAGTAGAAACAGGGCGTCGCCGTTGTTCAACAGCACCGGGGTGTCATTGCCGTCCACATGCAGCCAACACTGCCCCTGTACCACCAGGTGAAAACTGGCGTTGGCCAGACCGTGGGTACTGGCATGCCAGCCGCCGCAGTAGCGACCGACGTGGAACAGGCTGGTATCGAGTTCGAGGCTATCTAATAACCAATCGAGGAGTGAATTGGACGAATTCATCTAATGGAAAGACTCTAGAGCAAGTAATCGCTACTTTAGACTATTGAGAGGTTTTTTTATAACCAACAGACTTGGAGCACGAATCAATCAGGAGACCACTCCATGTCCCGTGTACCCATGCTGACCCTGGAAACCGCACCGGAAGCGGCCAAACCGTTCCTCGAAAATGCCCTCAAGGGTTCTGGTTTCATCCCTAATCTGCTGGCGGTGCTGGCCAATGCTCCGGCCGCGCTGGAAACCTACGTCACCGTCTCCGGCCTCAACGCCAAGGCTGAACTGAGTTTGGCGGAAAGGGAAGTGGTGCAATTGATTGCCGCGACTACCCATGGTTGCGATTTCTGCGTCGCTGGGCACACGGCGGTCGCGCGTAACAAGGCCAAGCTCTCGGAGGAAGTGATCGATGCCCTGCGCAAGCGCGGGGAGCTGCCCAACGAGCGTTATGAGACACTGGCCGCCTTTACCCGGGAAGTGATCGCCACCCGTGGTGATGTCAGCAACGTTGGTTACGAACAATTCCGTGCAGCCGGTTACACGGACGGTCATGCTCTGGAAGTTATTCTGGGTGTCAGCCTGGCCACGCTGTGTAACTTCGCCAATGTGTTTGCCCGTACCCCGCTGAACCCGGAACTGGCGCAATACCGTTGGGAAAAACCTGTCGGCTGAAGCTGCTCGAGGCGCTGAGGTAGAAGCGGCGCGTTGGCGCCAGCACTGGTAAACATGCTGTAACAAGGAGAGATACCCATGCTTGACCCTATCTTGAGCCGCTGGCTCGATGTTCAAGCGCAAGCCCTGGATGTGGGCAGTTGCGATCCACAAGAAGTGTTGCCACGGCTGGCAGAAGCCAATGTATTACGAATCGGTGTACCGAAAAGCCTCGGCGGCCTGGGCGGTGACGTGGCCGGTGCCGTAGAAGCCATCGCCGATGTGGCCAGTCATTCCCTGGCGGCGGCCTTTGTTTGCTGGGGACAGCGATCGTTTATCGAGTACCTGCTACTGAGCCCCAATGAGCGCCTGCGCGAACAGCTGCTGCCGGACCTGCTCAGCGGCAAACTCGCCGGGGCCACCGGGCTTTCCAACGCGATGAAATTTCTTTCCGGCATCGAGACCTTGCAGATCAATGCCGAGCCGACTGATGACGGCTGGACCTTCAACGGCCGCCTGCATTGGGTGACCAACCTGCGCAAGAACGGCTTTGTAGTGGCCGCCGCGATCGAACATAACCAGGGCGGTACGCCCTTCATCATGGCAATCCCCGACTCGGTGGCTGGCCTGCAACGTTCCCGTGACCTGGAACTGCTCGGCCTGCAATCGAGCAACACCGCTGCCCTTGGCCTGGAAGGCGTTGAGTTGAGCCGCCACTGGCTGCTGCATGAAGATGCCCGCAAGTTCCTGCCGGCGGTACGTCCAGCCTTCCTTGGCTTGCAATGCGGCATGGCCATCGGCCTGGCCCGGCGCTCCCTGGCGGAGGTGGCCAATCATCTGGGCTCCAGTCGTACGGTCTTGCGTGAGGAATTGGAGGCGCTGCGGGCGACCCTGGATCATCTGGTCACCGAGCTCAAGCAAGGGTTGTTGTCCGGCCGCTTCGGTGCCGAGCCTGCACCGCTGTTCCGCTTGCGCATCGCCCTGGCGGAAACCGTCGCCAGCGCGGTGCAACTTGAGCTACAGGCCAGCGGCGGCAAAGCCTACCTGACCGCCCACGGTAGCGGCTTTGCCCGGCGCTGGAGAGAGTCGGCATTTGTGCCGATTGTCACGCCTAGCCTGGTGCAGTTGCGCACCGAGTTGGCACGTCAGGCCGCCTTATGAGTCAGGCGGTCTTGCAGGCTCAGGGGATCTGCCTGGGTTACGCCAGCGGACCGGTACTGGAAGGTTTCGACCTGCAACTGCAGCCCGGCGAAGTGGTGTCGATCCTCGGCCCCAGCGGTGTTGGCAAATCCAGCCTGCTGCGGGTACTCGCTGGTTTGCAGGCGCCCCAGGGCGGCAGCATCCGCCTGCTCGGCGAGCCGTTGGATGGCCCACACCCACGGGTGGCGGTGGCGTTTCAGGACCCCAGCCTGCTGCCGTGGTTAAGCCTGGAAAAAAACGTCGCCTTCGGCCTGGACTTCGCCCGCCAGCCGCACTTGAGTGGTGAAGAGCGCCGTGCCCGGGTGGACCACGCCATTGCCGCCGTTGGCCTGGAGCACGCCCGCTTGCAGTTCCCGGCGCAACTGTCCGGCGGCATGGCCCAGCGCACGGCGCTGGCTCGCTGCCTGGCCCGCCAGCCCCAGGTGTTGCTGCTGGATGAGCCCTTTGGCGCCCTGGATGAAGTGACCCGTGCCGACATGCAACACCTGCTGCTCAAGGTCAACCGCGAGCAAGGTTCGGCAGCGGTACTGATTACCCACGACATCGATGAAGCGCTGCTGCTTTCCGATCGGATTCTGCTACTGGGTAACCGCCCGGCGCGAACCCTGGGAGAATGGCGCATCGACCTGCCGCAACCGCGGGAAGAGCAGGTCGAGGAAATCGGTGCCCTGCGTATCGACATTCTCAAAACCCTACGGCGGGCGAGCCGCCCTTCACCCCATACCCCTGAACTGCTGGAGCCTCAACATGTGTCTGGATGACCTGACCCACTCGCGCCGTGACTTTCTCAAACTCTCGGCCGTTCTCAGCGCGGCCGGCGCTTTGCCGCTGCTGAGCAGCCTGCAAGCTCGCGCGGCGGCCGAACCGGACGCACCGGTGCGCATCGGTTACCTGCCGATCACCGACGCCACACCGTTGCTGGTCGCTCATAACAACGGCTTGTTCGAAGCCGAAGGCATCAAGGCCGAACGTCCGGTGCTGCTGCGCAGTTGGGCTCAGGTGATCGAGGCGTTTATCTCGGGCCAGGTCAACGTGATTCACCTGTTGTCGCCGATGACCATCTGGGCGCGCTATGGCAGCAAGGTGCCGGCCAAAGTGGTGGCGTGGAACCATGTGGGCGGCTCGGGCCTGACCGTGTCGCCAGGCATTACCGATGTGAAGCAGTTGGGCGGCAAATCCGTGGCGATTCCGTTCTGGTACTCGATCCACAACGTGGTGGTGCAGCAACTGTTTCGCGACAACGGCCTGACCCCGGTCAGCCGCGCCGCCGGCAGCAACCTGGCGGCCAACGAGGTCAACCTGATCGTGTTGCCGCCGTCGGACATGCCGCCGGCGCTGGCCAGCAAACGTATCGACGGCTATATCGTCGCCGAGCCGTTCAACGCCCTGGCGGAGAACCTCAATGTCGGACGCGTGCAGCGTTTCACCGGCGATGTGTGGCGCAATCACGCGTGCTGCGTGGTGTTCATGCATGAGCACGACCTGACCAATCGCCCGGAATGGTCACAGAAGGTGGTCAATGCCATCGTCAAGGCGCAGGTATGGACCCGTGATAACCGCGAAGAAGCGGTGAAGCTACTGTCCAAGGACGGTCCGAATCGCTACACCCCGCACGCTGAACCGGTGTTGAGCAAAGTGTTAGCGCCGCCGGCCAGCGACCGCGCAACCTATCTGGCCGATGGCGCCATCCAGCACGCCAATTGGGATGAGCACCGTATCGACTTCCAACCGTACCCGTTTCCCAGCTACACCGAGGAACTGGTACGTCGCCTGAAAGACACGCTGATCGAAGGCGACAAGCGCTTTCTCGCTGACCTGGACCCGGCGTTCGTTGCCAAGGACCTGGTGGATGACCGCTTTGTGCGCAAGGCCATCGAAGCGGTGGGCGGCATGAAAACCTTCGGCTTGGCCGACAGCTTTGAGCGCAGCGAGGAGATTGGCGTTTGAACAACGGCAAAACCGTGGTGTGGCCGGGCTGGTTGCTCGGCATCACCGGATTGGCAGGGTTGTTGTTGCTCTGGTGGCTGGGGGTGACCGTGTTTGGCGAGGCGGGTGGCTTGTCTGCGCGGTTCTCGTTGTCGGCCACCCTGACCAGTTTGTGGGAGCTATTGGGGCGCAGCGAGCTGTACCTGCATATCGCCGTCAGCCTCAAGCGGATCTTTGTAGGGTTGTTCCTGGCCTTGCTGGTGGGCGTGCCGTTGGGTTTGCTGGTGGGCAGTTCGCGCAACCTGGAGGCGGCCACCACGCCGGCGTTCCAGTTCTTACGGATGATTTCACCGCTGTCGTGGATGCCTATCGTGGTGATGCTGATGGGGGTAGGGGACCAGCCGATCTATTTCCTGCTGGCCTTCGCCGCTGTCTGGCCGATCCTGCTCAATACGGCGGCCGGTGTGCGTCAGTTGGACCCGCGCTGGCTGCAACTGAGCAAAAGCCTGAGCGCCACGCGCTGGGAAACCTTGCGTCGGGTGATTATTCCCGGGGTGATGGGGCATGTGCTGACCGGCGTGCGCCTGGCCATCGGGATCCTGTGGATCGTGCTGGTGCCGTGCGAGATGCTCGGGGTCAGTGCGGGGTTGGGTTACTACATCCTCGACACCCGTGATCGGCTGGCCTATTCAGAGCTGATGGCGATGGTGTTGCTGATCGGGCTGCTGGGTTTTGCTTTGGATGCGTTTGCAAGGTGGTTGCATCAGCGCTGGGTGCATGGCGCGAACAATTAGGAACCTGAAGTGACAAACAAACCCGATTGAATATCGGGTTTGTTGTTTATGCCGCGTGAACAGCGATGGTAGTACCCCGGTCCGCCATCGCTATAACGATGGTCATGGTCATGCCAGCCGCCCCCGTGGGGGAAGATGATGCAGCCGCTCATGCTCAACATGATCAGCAGGGGAATCAGCAGTGTGATTCGACGGAGCATTTGTAAATCCTCTAGGGTTCTCACAAGTTCAATCAGGCGCAAGACAAGCCAAAGCTTTTCATCGCCTGTAACATGAGACCCCGACAACCCCGCGCCATCCCCGTAACCGGGTATGCGCTTGGCATGGTTGTGGATACAAAGTGGATACATATCTTCAAGTTCAGGAACCCGTCATGACCCAGTCGCAACGTTTGAAATACTCGATTCTGATTTCCCTGGTCGTCCTGGGGACGATGTTTGGCCTGTCCTATTTGCAGAACACCGGGGCTATCAGCGAAAAAACATTCCAGTACATCGCCATTGGCGTGGCGGTGGTCGTGGTGGTGATCAACGGCGTCATGCGCCGCAAGGTCAAGCCCAACGCTTGAGTCAGGCGTGACCTTCGAGGACCTTGGCAGCCTGCTCGTGCAGGCTGTAGCTTTTATCGGCATTGAGGGTGATCACGCCCTCGCTGCACAGGCGCTTGAGCACCTCGCGCACGCTGAGAAACGACAGCGGGATGCCCAGATCCAGTAAATGGCTGTGCACCCCTCGAACACCCAGGGTGCGCTGGTTGTCGGCGGCAGTGAGGAGGGCGTCGATGACCTTCAGCCGGATCAGGCTGGTACGCAGGCCAAAACACTTGAGCAAGTAGCGAATGCGCTGGTTGCCGTGTCGCTCCAGCTCCTTGCCGAACGCTTGGGCGCCGGTGCCAAAAGCAGCATCGTGCGTTGATGGGTGACCTTCCGTGGGCCGTTGCGGGTTGTACATGCAAAACTCCTTTTCAGAGCCTGATCAGGAAAATGATGGCGCTCTTAGTGACTAAGACGAACGAGCAGCGCAAATCATGAAGCGCAACATGTAGAAAGTTTGTCGGTATCAGGTCTGTGATATGTGAACGCCGGCGAATAAACGCCTGTGCCCGCTAAATTATTCCCGCTTTTTACGTCTCTACTGGAAGGTCGCGGTGGTCTGTTGGGCCACGTCGTATTTTTTCCGGGTTGAGTGTGGAGTCAGCGTGAATATTTCCAACGGATTGTGCAGGGTATGTGTAGCGGGGGTATGCCTCGGTTTGAGCCTTTCAGTGTCGGCCCGGGTACAGGTCAGCGAGGCGAAGGCCGAGATTCGCCGTACCGGTTTTGGTGTCCCGCACATTCGTGCCAATGATGAGCGCGGTCTGGGTTACGGTATTGGCTACGCCTACGCCCAGGACAATCTGTGCCTGCTGGCCAACGAAGTGGTAACCGTGAACGGTGAGCGCGCCCGGTATTTTGGTGCCGAGAAATCGACCCTGGAGCGGCGTAACAATCTCACCAGCGATGTGTTCTTTACCTGGCTCAATACGCCCGAGGCGGTCTCGGCATTCTGGAAGGCTCAGGCCCCACAGATGCAGCAGCGGATCGAAGGTTATGTCGCAGGCTACAACCGTTATTTGAAAGAACGCACGGCCACCGGCCTGCCCGAGCAGTGCCAAGGCGCCTGGGTGCGGGCTATCACTCCCGAGGACGTGGTCAAGTTGACTCGACGGTTACTGGTGGAAGGTGGTGTCGGTCAGTTCGCCGAAGCCCTGGCAGGCGCCACGCCTCCTCAAACCACAGCGGGTTCGCAGCCTGACACCCAGGCGTTTGAAGTCGCGGCCGCCAATCAACAGCGGTTTGCCCTCGATCGCGGCAGTAACGCGGTGGCGGTGGGGCGCGACCGTTCGTTCAACGGCCGTGGCATGTTGTTGGCCAACCCGCATTTTCCCTGGGTCGGCGGTATGCGTTTCTATGAAATGCACCTGACCATTCCCGGTCAACTGGACGTGATGGGCGCTGCCTTGCCGGGGTTGCCGGTGATCAATATCGGCTTTAACCAGCATGTGGCCTGGACCCACACAGTGGACACCTCCAAGCACTTCACCTTGTACCGCTTGACCCTGGACCCGAAAGATCCGACCCGCTACCTGTTGGACGGAAAGTCTTTGCCGATGGAAAAAACCACCCTTGCAGTGCAAGTGAAAACCGCTGATGGCAGCACCAGGAGCGAGTCGCGTACGGTCTACAGCTCGCAGTTCGGCCCGGTGGTGCAATGGCCGGGCAAGTTGGATTGGAACAACCAATATGCGTTCAGCCTGCGTGACGCCAACCTGGGTAACGACCGGGTGCTGCAGCAGTGGTATGCGATGAACCGCGCCGACAGCCTCAATGAATTGCAAACCTCCGTGCATACGCTGCAAGGGATCCCGTGGGTGAACACCCTGGCGGCGGATGATCAGGGCCAGAGCCTGTATATGAACCTGTCGGTGGTGCCTAACGTCAGCGCGAAGAAACTGGCGCAATGCAGCGACCCGCGTGCGGGCCTGCAATTGATCATGCTCGATGGCTCTCATAGCGCTTGCGCCTGGGACGTGGATCCGCGTGCGGCGCAGGCGGGTATTTTCCCCGCCGACCAATTACCGCAGCTTGCGCGCACGGATTATGTGCAGCACTCCAATGACTCGGCATGGATGGTCAACCCCAAGGCGCTGCTGACAGGGTTCTCACCCGTGATCAGCCAGGACAAGATCGCCTTGGGGCCACGTGCACGCTTCGCTTTGCAGCGCTTGCAGGCGCTGGATAAGCAACCGATCACCCCCACCGACTTGCAGCACATGGTCATGGATAATCAGGTGTACCTCGCCAGCCAAGTCATGCCGGATGTGCTGAAGTTCTGCGAGCAGGACCTGGGCGCTGATGCCGTCACTTTGCAATCGGTGTGCACCAGCCTGAAAAACTGGGACCAGAAAGCCAATCTTGAAAGCGGCCTGGGCCTTGTGCACTTCATCAACCTGTTCAAACAGATGCAGCAAGTGCCTGAGGCGTGGCAAGTCAGTTTCGACCCGGCGCAGCCGCTCACCACGCCGCGTGGGCTGGCCATCGACCGGGCTCCGGTGGCCAAGGCGCTGCGTGAGGCCATGTTGGCGTCCGCGGCTGAGGTGACAAAACTTGGGTTGAACCAGAACAGCCGTTGGGGTGATGTTCAGGTGTCCGGCAAGATCCCGCTCCACGGCGGGCCGCAAGAACTGGGTATTTATAACGCGATGCAGAGCGTGCCTCGGGAAGACGGCAAACGTGAAGTGATCAGTGGCAGCAGCTACTTGCAGATTGTCACCTTCGACGACCAGGGGCCGCGTGCTGATGGGGTGTTGGCGTTCTCGTTGTCCAGCGACCCGGCTTCGCTGTATTCGAAGGACCAGACCCAGGCGTTTTCGCAGAAGACGTTGAGCCCGCTGCCCTTTACCGAGCAGCAGATCAAGGCGGATCCGCAGTATCAACTACAGGTGATCAGCGAGCAGAGCCAATAAGCAGCTGCTCGACGGCTGAGAACGCCTTGGCACGGCGTTCCTCCCAATCCCCTCGGATCACCCGCAGTGGCTGCTGGTGTTGCTCCAGCCATTCTCGGCTTGCCTGGAAAAACGCCAGGCGATCCGTCAGCTCCGGTTGGCAGCGCTGCCCATCTTCCGCCCAGCCAACGTCTTCGGGGGACAGCAGCAGGTGCAGGTCGTAGTGACGAGCCAGCAACTCACTGTCGAGCCATTTCGGGTAGTCGCCAAACAGTGTCAGGCTCCACAACTTGTTGGTCAGCAGGTTCGTATCGAGGATCAACAGCGCAGGCTGTTTGGCGCGAGCCGCGTCTTCCCAGGCCAACTGGCCGTGGGCAATGTCCGGGATATCGTCCAGGGTGGTATCGCGCTGGTGGTGATCGATGAAATAGCGCACATATTCCCCGACCATCAGGCCACCAAAATGCGCCTGTAATTCACCGGCCAACCAGCTTTTACCACTGGATTCGGGGCCGGCCATGACCACTACCTTCATACCTGCAACGCCGGGTCAGCGCGCCATTCCCGCCAGCCTTGCACGGCAATCACGGTGAACAGGGCATACAGTGCGGCGGTGAGGTACAGGCCTTTGTAGAGGAACAAGCCGACAAAGATCACGTCCACGGCAATCCACAACGGCCAGCACTGCACGCGTTTCTGCGCCATCCACATTTGCGCCACCAGGCTGAAACCGGTCAGTGCTGCGTCCAGCCAAGGCTGCGCAGCGTCGGTCCAGTGGGCCATGGCAGCCCCCAGTAGCAGGCTGCCCACGGCGCCGATGGCCAGGCTCAGGAGGATCGATTGCAGTCCGAGGCTGGTGACCTGGCGGCCTTGCTTGACCTCACCGGCCCGGGTCCATTGCCACCAACCGTAGAGTTGCAGGGCGGCGTAGACCACTTGCAGCAACATGTCGGAATACAGCTTCACATCGAAGAACACCCAGGTGTACAGCAATACCATGACCAGGCCGATGGGCCAGCACCAAGGGTTCTGTTTGACTGTCAGCCAGACGGCGATCACCCCCAGCGCGGCGGCAAACAGTTCAAGCCCGGACATTGGGGTTCCTTGGGGAAGTGGCAGAGGGCGCCGATTGTAACCAAACAAGCGCCCTTATAGGCATGGGTATCTCTACATCTTTGCGGACGGCATTTGGCGCCCGGATACCTAAGGCTGGGAATCCTTGACCAGATGCAGAAGCACGTAGGGGTCCTTGTCAAACTGTCCAATCAGCACCGGAGACAACGAACGCAGGCGTGGATCAGTCAGCGCTTCAAAATCAACCTGACTCATCACCAGCCAGGCCGGTGCCTGGATGAGCGTCAGATCGCCAGGCTGCTGGGTAAACAACGGCACCCGGTCACAATCAAGGTTGACCATGAACTTGATCGCTTTCGCGTCCTTGCCCAACGCATGCAGCACAATCGGCGCCGGTTGCGCCTTGATCAACGTATGAGCCTGAACCGTAAAGGTGCGAGTGTCATACAGGCTGCGCTGCAGCGGCTCGACCATCACGATATAGGTGGCCCACACCGCCAACACCGCACCGAAGGCCGGGCCCAGGTAGCGCAGGCGTGGTTTGAACAGCAGCCCCAGGCTCAGCACCTGGAGCGCTATCAAAATCCCGAAGATGGGGTTGAGGCTGCCCAAATCCTTGGCGAAGCGATGACGAGCCACGAACAGCCCCGCGATCAACAGCCCCGGGATCAGCGTCCACAGCCCCAGCATCAGAACTCGCAGCGAGGCGAACAACCGTCCCTGAGCCACCTGGAACGGATAAGCCGCAATGATCGCCGCCATGGGCAACATTGGCAGCACGTAACGGGTTTTTTTCGCCTGCGGAACCGACAGGCCAATCATCACGATCAAACCGGCAGCCGCGCAATACAGCACCAATTGCAAAGCAGGATCCACCGGCCGACGACCACCCGCCAGTACCCCAATCAGTACCAATACCGCCATGGGATAGGCCAGGGCATAGTTGCCCATGGAACTGGTGAAGTAATACAGCAACGGGCTGGCGCCTTCGGTGCCATCCATGCGGCCGAGGAACTGCATGCGGATGACTTCCCGCATGAGCGGTTCGCCGCCGCTGAGCTTGGCCAGCAAGAGCAACAGACTGCTGCACGCTGCCAGCAACGCCAGGGCCAACAGGCCGAAGGTGAACAGTTGGCGCCACTGCCGATTGATCAGGTAATAGCTGCAAAGCATGCCCGTCGGAATCACCAGGCCGATGGGACCTCGAATGGCAAACCCCAGGATGACCAACAGCAAAAGCCAGTGCAGGCGTTTGCTGGCACCGAAGTGATCATGGGCATAAGCCAGATAGAACACGGTCAGGGCCACCGCGGCCAGCATCTGATCGAGCGACACCGCACGGGTTTCGCTGATGAAGGTGCTGCTGAGCAACAGCAATGCAACGCTCAGCAACGCCCAGCGCGGGGAGTAGGGCGCTGTCAGCCGGTAGATCAGCGTCACGATCACGACCGAAGCAATCGCTGTCGGCAGCCACGCGGTGAAGCTGGTCACCTCACCAAACGGTAGCGACAGCAGCCAGACAAACAGCGTCGAGGTCGCCGAGTAGTCGGCATAGGGTTGGCCATAGGTGGTAGGGAAAAACCCCGGGCCATGGCGCAGCATTTCCTGGGCGAAGAGCACGAAGCGTGAATCAAAGCCAATGATTGCCTGGTTCCAGTTACCGGCGACAAACAGGATCAACGCCAGGAGCCCCAGCCCCAATGAGTGTCGGCGAATTGTCGGACTGAGCAGGGGCTGGAGAGCTTTATCCACGGTTTACGCTTCCTTGACCGCAGACACCCATTGCTGTTGCGGAATCGGCAGGTTGCACGAGTCACCACGGCCTATCGGGAAGTACTGGAAACCTTTACGTGCCAGGCGTTCGCCGTCGTACAGGTTGCGCCCGTCGAAGATCACCGGCGTTTTGAGGCGCCCGTGAATAAAATCGAAATCCGGAGCCTTGAATTGCTGCCATTCGGTGCAGATGATCAGGGCGTCGGAACCATTCAGGGTCGATTCCGGTGTGCCCATCAGCATCAGGCGCGGGTCGTCGCCGTACAAACGTTGGGTTTCCTGCATGGCTTCGGGGTCAAACGCCCGAACATTGGCGCCGGCCGCCCACAGGGCTTCCATCAGCACCCGGCTTGGCGCATCGCGCATGTCGTCGGTGTTGGGCTTGAACGCCAAACCCCACAGGGCGAAGGTCTTGCCGCGCAGCTCACCCTTGAAGAAAGCATTGATGCGTTCGAACAGCTTGCTCTTCTGCCGCTGGTTGATGGCTTCCACCGCTTCGAGCAGGTCACTGGAGCAGTTGGCTTCCTTGGCACTGTGGATCAGGGCGCGCATGTCCTTGGGGAAGCACGAGCCGCCATAACCGCAGCCCGGGTAGATAAAGTGGTAACCGATGCGCGAGTCGGCGCCGATGCCCAGGCGTACAGCTTCGATGTCGGCGCCCAGGTGTTCCGCCAGTTCGGCAATTTGGTTGATAAAGCTGATCTTGGTGGCCAGCATGCAGTTGGCGGCGTACTTGGTCAGCTCGGCGCTGCGCAGGTCCATGAAGATGATGCGGTCATGGTTGCGGTTGAACGGTGCATACAGATCGCGCATCACCTCGCGCACTTCTTCGCGCTCGCAGCCGATGACGATACGGTCTGGACGGCGGCAATCGGCGACGGCCGAGCCTTCCTTGAGGAATTCCGGGTTGGAGACGATATCGAACTCAAGGCTGCGTCCGGCCGCGTGCAGGACTTTTTCCATATGTGCGCGCAGCGTATCGCCAGTGCCGACAGGCACGGTTGATTTCTCCACCAGGATGACCGGTGCGACGCGGTGACGGGCGACGGCATCGCCCACCGACAGCACGTATTTCAGGTCTGCCGAACCGTCTTCATCCGAAGGCGTGCCCACGGCAATGAACAGCACTTCACCATGCTCGACAGCGAGCTTCTCGTCATAGGTGAATTGCAGGCGCTTGCTCTCGAGGTTTTCCTTGACCATGGCCGCAAGCCCTGGCTCGAAGATGCTCACGTGGCCTTGTTGCAGCAACTGGACCTTTTTCTCGTCAACATCCATGCAGATGACATCGTGACCAACTTCGGCCAGTACGGTGGCCTGTACCAGGCCGACGTAACCACTACCAAATACACTGATTTTCATGGGGCATTCCTGGGACTTGTGGTGCTAGCACGACGAGAGTTGATAGTCAGGACACCGAAGATGACCAAGGCCACCCCCGCCGTTTTAGAAAGTGAAAAGTGCTCGTTGAATACCGGCAGGCTGGCAGCCAGCAGGTACACCAGCGCATAGCTGATGCTCAGCAGCGAATAGGCACGGCCCAAGGGCAGGTCCCGCAGGGCGCCCAGCCAGCAGAGCATCGACAGGGCATAGGCGATGATCGCCAGGATCACCACACCCAGCGCACCGAGGTCGATGGCGCCGCTGTTGAGAGCATTCAGCCACTCGGCGGGCAACGGCAGGCGGGTCATGCTCCAGCGCATGCCCAACTGGGCGCTGCTGACCAACGCAACGCTGCCCAGGGCCAAGGCAAAACCGCGAACCCGGCTCATACCTGGCGCCCCAGCAACACGACACCGGCAATCACCAAGGCCACGCCCAGCCAGTGCCGACCGTCAATGGGTTCATGAAAGACAAAGCGCGCTACCAACGTCACCAGCACAAAGTTCAGGCTGAGCATGGGGTAGGCGACACCGACTTCCATGCGTTGCAACACCAGCAGCCACACCAGCAAACCCAGGCCCAGGCAGATCAGTGCCGACCACAGCCACGGGGAGCGCAATTTGGCTGCCCAACCATCGGGCTGGTCGCGCCAGCGCTCGACGGCAAACTTCTGGGACACCTGGCCCATACAGGTCAACAGGCAGGCCGCCAGCAACAGGAGCAAGGAGGTCATGGCGCACTCTGCGGGAAAAACAGGATCACGAGATTGCCCTGCTCGTAGCGCTTGCCATCCTGGGGCAGCAAGTCCACTTCGCGCTGCTCATCGTCGCCCTTGACCCGCATGACGACACCCACCGGGCCTTGTTTGCGCGCATCCGTCATCCATTGCTGGACTTCGGCGGTATCGATCTGGCGATAGGCAGTATCCGGGAAGGCGATGCCGTATTTCACTTCACCGACGGTGTTGTAGAGCATGATTTGCGGGTGGGCCAGGCGCCAGGACAAGGCGGAGGCGGCCCCCAGATCGTTGCTCAGCAGTTGTGTGGCCTGCTTGAACTCCGGGATGTGATCAATGATGAACTGGTCGGGGGTCTTGTTATAAACCACCGAGTGAGGCAGCGCGGCCGGAACCAGTGCCACCAGCAGCCAGGTGCCAACCACCGGTGCGGCCCACAGGTGCAACGGACGAGCCGCTTGCAGCAGGTTGGCGATGATCCAGCCGAACAGGAACACGAACACCAGCACCAGGCTCAGCCACTCTTCGTTGTGTTCGTACACCGGCTTCTTCAGTTGGAACCAAGTCAGGGCCAGCAACGCCAGCACGCCGAGGATCAGGTTCAGCCAACCGTTGATACGCAGCACACGACCACGGGCCTGCGCCAGTTTGTCCGCCAGGGTATTGCCCATCAGCAGGGCCAGGGGCACCAGGCACGGCATGATGTAGGACGGCAGTTTGCCTTTGGCCAGGCTGAAGAACGCCAGGGGCATCAACCACCAGAGCAGCAGGTAGGCGGTCTTGTGTGTACGTTTTTCCTGCCACGCCTGTTTCAGGGTCGACGGCAGCAAGGCCATCCACGGCAGACAGAACACGGCCAGCAGCGGCAGGTAATACCAGATGGGCTCTGCGTGCTGGGCATCGTCACCGGCAAAGCGCTGGATGTGCTCGTGCCAGAAAAAGAAGTTCCAGTAGTCCGGTTCCTGGACATGCACGGTCAGCGCCCAAGGCAGGCTCACGACAATTGCCACCACCACGGCCACCAGGCCATAGCCCAGCAACTCACGAAAGCGTTTGTGCCAGATCGCGTAGGGCAGGGCGATCAGTACCGGCAGCAACCAGGCCAGGAAACCCTTGGTCATGAACCCCATGCCACAGGCGAAACCCAACAGGGCCCAGGACCACAACTTGCCCCGACGTGTCGTGCTGTCGAAACAGAACCACAAGGCGGCGCCCGTCAGGTTGACCCAGAAGGTGAACTGCGGATCCAGGTTGGCATAGCCACCCAGAAACGCCACGCTGACAAAACTCATGTACAGCACGGCGCTGGCCAGGCTCTTGCGCGGGTCGTTCCACAGCCGCCGGGCCACGAAATACACCAGCAGGATGCTCAAGCCGGTGCTCAGGGCCGAGGCGAAGCGCACGCCGAACAGGTTCTGGCCAAAAATTGCCTGGCCCAGCGCGATCATCCAGTAGCCGGCCGCCGGTTTTTCGAAGTAGCGGATGCCCATGAAGTGCGGCGATGCCCACTTGCCGGTCAGCAGCATTTCCTGGCTGATTTGCGCATAGCGTGTTTCGTCGGGAATCCACAGGCCATGGGTGGCCAGCGGCAGCAGGTAGAACACACCAAAAGCCAACAGGAGCAGGGGCAAGGCCCAACGGCGGATCATGCCTGTTGCACTCCCAGCCAACCCTCACGACCACTCAATGCACCGCGCACCAGCTGTTGCTGGGGCAGGGTGGCAAGGTCGGCGGGTAACAGGTTACCCAACGGTTGGAAGTTAATGCCGCGCTGCCCAGCCTGAGCCAGCAACTGACGAAACTCATCGGCCATCAGAATCCCTTCTACTTCTGCGTGGATCGTATAGACGTTCAACTTCGATTCGGTAAACCGATCAAGGATGTAGGCATTGAAATCTTTGGCAGCCACCACCGGCCCGACGACTTCGTCGAAGGTCGGCAGGTCCACCGGAATTTGTGGGGTACCAGCGCTGCCATCGGCCAGGGTTGGTCGAAACAGGCTGTCACCGCGGCAATCACTGTTGTAGCGGAAATTGAAACCTTGCTTGGCTTGCACCACGCGCTCATCGGCACGCCAGCCGGCGGCCGCCGAGCAGTCCACGCGATCACCCAGAATGTCGCTCAAGGTGTCGACGCCACGGCGAATCTGCTCGATCAACTGGGCATCGCTCCAGCGCCCGGTGTTGGCCTGCCAGCCGTGGTGATCCCAGGCGTGCAGGCCCACTTCATGGCCGGCCGCCTTGGCCTGGCACATCAGATGCCCCAGGTCACGGCCAATGGGTTTGCCTGGCCAGGCGGTGCCGGCCAGCAAAATGTCCCAGCCATATAAACCGGCTGCATTGGAGCGCAACATCTTCCACAGAAATTGCGGGCGGATCAGGCGCCACAAATGACGCCCCATGTTGTCCGGCCCGACACTGAAAAAGAACGTCGCCTTGATCCCGGCTTCATCGAGCAGTTCCAACAACTTCGGCACCCCATCACGGGTGCCTCGGTAGGTGTCGACGTCAATGCGTAGACCTGCCTCCATCAGTTGGCTTCTTCGGCAGACTGCGCGATTTCGAGCATGGCCTCGCGCAAGAAGAAGTCCAGAGTGTTGCCGATGGTTTCGCTCATTTCCACGGTTGGCGCCCAGTCCAGCAGGCGCTTGGCGTTTTCGATGCTTGGCTTGCGGTGCGCGACGTCCTGGTAACCGGTGCCGTAGAACGCCTTGCTTTCCACGTCACGGAAACCGGCGAACGGAGGGAAGTTGGCGCGCAGCGGGTGAGCTTCGAACTGACGCAGCAGCTCTTCGCCCAACTGGCGGATGCTCGCTTCGTTGTCCGGGTTGCCGATGTTGATGATCTGACCGTTGCAGACGTCATTGTCGTTGTCGATGATCCGCGCCAGCGCTTCGATGCCGTCGGCGATGTCGGTGAAGCAGCGCTTCTGCTCGCCACCGTCGAACAGGCGGATCGGCGTACCTTCCACCAGGTTCAGAATCAGTTGGGTAATGGCCCGGGAGCTGCCGATACGCGCCGAGTCCAGGCGGTCCAGACGCGGGCCCATCCAGTTGAACGGACGGAACAGGGTGAAGTTCAGGCCCTTGGCGCCGTAAGCCCAGATCACCCGGTCCAGCAGTTGCTTGGAGACCGAGTAGATCCAGCGCTGCTTGTTGATCGGGCCGACCACCAGGTTGGAGGTGTCTTCGTCGAAGTTTTCGTCCTGGCACATGCCATAGACTTCGGACGTCGACGGGAAGATCACGCGCTTGTTGTACTTGACGCAGTAGCGAACCAGTTTCAGGTTCTCTTCGAAGTCCAGTTCGAACACGCGCAGCGGGTTACGGGTGTATTCGATCGGGGTGGCGATGGCTACCAGTGGCAGGACCACGTCGCACTTCTTGATGTGGTATTCGATCCACTCGGAGTGAATGCTGATGTCGCCTTCCACGTAATGGAAGTTCGGGTGGCTGCGCAGGCGCTCGATGGCGTCGGAGCCGATGTCCAGGCCGTAGACTTCGTAACGGTCGTCACGCAGCAGGCGCTCGGACAGGTGGTTACCGATAAAACCGTTGACGCCCAGGATCAGCACGCGAGTACGACGCGGCTTGCGACCCGACTCGGCGCCGCGCAGCACGGAACCGTCCACCAGGCCCAACTCATCGGCCAGGGAAGGGCCGGCCAGGTACAGGCCGTTTTCGTTACGTTGACCGAAGGTGATTACCAGCGAGTCTTCACCGCAAGCGATACGCAGCGGGTTGACACTGATCACACGGCCAGGGGCCTGACCTTCGTTGCCTTTGACGACTTCGGCACTCCAGACGATCAGCTTGTGCTCGCCCACGGCGCAGAACGCACCCGGGTACGGCTGGGTAACAGCGCGAACCAGGTTGAACAGTTCTTCAGCCGGCTTTTTCCACTCAATCTTGCCGTCGGCAGCGGTGCGGCGACCGAAGCACGTGGCTTGGCTTTCGTTCTGGGCGGTTTCAGTCAGATTGCCCTGGGCCAGTTGAGGCAGCGCATCACGCAGCAGAGTGCTGGCAGCTTCACGCAGCTTGGCATGCAAAGTCAGGCCGGTGTCGGTGCGTTCGATAGCGACTTTGTGCTGGGCCAGGATCGCGCCGGCATCGGCACGCTTGACCATGCGGTGCAGGGTCACGCCGGTTTCGGTTTCGCCCTTGACCAGCACCCAGTTGGCCGGTGCGCGGCCACGGTATTTCGGCAGCAAGGAGCCGTGCAGGTTGAATGCACCTTTGCTCGCGGTGGCCAGCAGGGCTTCGCTGAGCAGATTGCGGTAGTAGAAGGAGAAGATGTACTCGGGGTTCAGCTTGGCGATGCGCTCGACCCACAGCGGATGGTTGGCGTCTTCCGGTGCGTGCACTGGAATGCCGTTGCGGGCGCACAGCTGTGCCACGGAACCGTAGAAGTTGTTTTCCTTGGGGTCATCGGCATGGGTAAACACGGCGGCGATGTCGTAACCCGCATCGAGCAGGGCTTCAATGCCTGCACAGCCAATATCGTGGTAGGCGAAGACAACAGCTTTTGGATTCATGACGAAACCTGATCGGAAGGAGAAAGGGAGGAATGAGAGGAGCTCAGGCCGTCGACAATGACGGTAGGAGCAGGCACTGCCGGTTGGTTGCGCAGCACTTTTTCAATAAAGAACCGTGGGCGTGCCCGCACGTCGCTGTACATGCGGCCCAGGTATTCACCCAGCAGGCCCATCCCGATGAACTGGCCACCGGTAAACACGAACAATACGGCGAACAGCACAAAGGTACCGTCACCGGCCCAATCGGCACCGAAGGCCAGGCGCATCACGATCAGCGCAAAGGCGAAGATCATGCCCAGGGCCGCCAGGCTGAAACCCACGATGCTCAACAGGCGCAAGGGCGTGGTGGTCATGCAGGTCAGCAGGTCGAACATCAGGCTGATCAGGCGCATCGGGCTGTATTTGGACTCGCCATGTTCACGCTCGGCGTGATGCACCAGGATTTCCGTGGTGTGGCGGGCGAAGCTGTTGGCCAGGATCGGGATAAAGGTGCTGCGCTCGCGGCAGGCCAGCATCGCGTCGACGATGGTGCGGCGGTAAGCGCGCAGCATGCAGCCGTAGTCACTCATGGCAACGCCGGTGGAGCGCTGCACCGCCAGGTTGATCAGGCGTGAAGGCCAGCGGCGGAAGGCCGAGTCCTGGCGGTTGTTGCGAACGGTGGCAACCACGTCGTAGCCCAGGGCGGCTTGCTCGACCAGGCGCGGGATTTCTTCCGGCGGGTTTTGCAGGTCAGCGTCGAGGGTGATCACCACGTCACCGCGGCAGTGCTCGAAGCCCGCCATGATGGCGGCATGTTGGCCGTAGTTACGGTTGAGGATCACCGCCACCACGTTGCTGTCGGGTTCGGCTGCCGCGTCCTCCAGCAGTTGGGCGCTAGTGTCGCGGCTACCGTCGTCCACCAGGATGATTTCGTATTCATAAGCCAACTGCTTGCAGGCGGCGCTGGTGCGACGCAGTAGTTCGGGCAGGCTCTGTTCTTCGTTGTAGACCGGGATAACGATCGACACGCAATGAATTGGGTAGGGTTTCAAAGATTCATTACCTCGGGTTTAGAGCAAGTTAGAGCTTGAGAACAAGGGCAATCAACAGGCATAGATCGTCCACGCTGATTAAACATCGAGAGCTTTCATGACAGTCATGAGCGGTTCCTGGTGGGTCTGGTAAAGCCTTCCGTGAGAATCAAGAGTAAAGCTGAAAAAACTCAAAGATAAAGCCGAATCAACAGGTTAGTCATCAAGATGCAGTTTGTTCTCAAATCCTGCGGCCAAGATTAAGCGCAAAAATGTATAACGAATATGAAACGCAGATGAAAAACTCGTTTATTTAGCGAGCAGACAGCAAGTGTTCAGCTAAACCAACACGAGAGCGGCAAACGAGAACCTTTTCACACTGTAAGCCTTAACTATGAATGCCGTGTTGCACGGCTGAACTAGAGCGTTCTGCGCTGTGCAACTTCTCGCGGTACTACAGATGCATCCAGCAGCCAGCGCGGCTTTTCGAAGGCGGCAGTCCGTGGCATTGAAAAAACTCGTCGTAGGAAGCAGGATCGGACATTAGCATAGGGCCGATTTTGCTGACGAATCTTCTCTCCATTGTCCTGCAAGTGTCGGTAAAGTAAGCCATCTCTCGCCTGGATAGACGAATGAACAGCGTGCAACGTTTACGCGGTCAAATACGGCCGGCCCTGATGGTGATGTGGATGACGATGGCCTGTGCTGCCACCGTGTCGGCCGATGACCGAGTGGTGCTGACGCCGCTGGATCAACTGCCGGATGGTGTCGAGCTGCGCGGCAAGCAGGTGGGTGCCTATACCTGGATGGATCGGCAGGGCAAAAACCTGTTGGTACTGGGGGAACAAACCAGTGAACGCGACGACGATGGCGCGCAGTCGGCCTTCGTCTACGCCGCTCAGTACTTGCTCGATGGCAGCCGACCCAAGCGGGTATGGATGCTCTACGACGACGTGCAGCACTGTGAGTTTGATGCGGGTGTGCACTTCAATCCCGAGGCAACCCAAGTCACTGACCTGCTGGGGGACGGTATCACCCAGGCCACCGTCGGCTATTCCCGCACCTGTACCAGCGATGTCAGCCCCAATGAATTCAAGCTGATCATGCACGTGGGCAAGTCGCAGCGGTACCGCTTGCGGGGCATCGACCGCTATGGTGCCAGTTGGTGGGATGAAGACGCCGGGGCGCTCCAAGGCATGCCGCTGCCCAAGGATTGCAGCACCACCGGGCAACAGGCGCTGGTCAGCCAGTTCAAGGAACAGGGCACCGAGCTGCCATTGCCGGGGTGTTATGGCGATGAGGACGATTTCGCCAAGGCCCCCCAGCCGTACCTGGACTTCCTGCGTCAGCAGTGGTTCGCGCTGATGGCCAAGCAAGACACCACCTGGAGCCAGTCCCAAGAGCGCTCCGACGACCCGCCGGACGATCAGCAATAAGCCCGTGGTTTGGCGGGGGCGCAGAACCTGCGTTAGACTCCGCGCTCGCCAAACCACTAAATACATCGATTAAACAATTGGTTAGTCGCTGTATTTAATCCAAAGGCTGATCTACCTTGACTGAGTCTACCCGTAACCCGCTGACCCTTTACCTCACCCGTCTGGCCCCTTCAAGCCAACTGACCATGCGCTACGTGCTGCAAGATGCCGCCGACCGCCTGGGCTTTGAAGAGGTCAACCTGGAAGACATCCCTTGGCACTTGCTGCAACCCGAACAGGTCATGGCCCTGGTGGCCGTGCTGCGAGAGGACGGTTACGCGCCCAACACCTCGTCGTTGTATGTCAACGCGGTGCGCGGGGTGATGAACGAAGCCTGGCGGATGAGTCTGATCAGCCAGGACCACCTGTTGAAGATGCGCTCGGTCAAGGCCACCCCCGGCACGCGCTTGAGCCAGGGTCGCAACCTGCGACGCTCACTGATTCGTGAATTGATGGACGTTTGTGCGGCCGACCCGCGCCCTCAGGGTCTGCGGGACGCAGCAGTCATTGGGATTCTGTATGGTTCGGGGATGCGTAAGTCCGAGTCGGTCAACCTCGACCTGGCGCAGATCAACTTCGACGAGCGCAGCCTGCGGGTGATCGGCAAGGGCAACAAGGAGCTGATCAAGTACGCTCCGGCTTGGGCCTTTGCCAAACTGCAGGCTTGGTTGGCGTTTCGTCGCGAACAGCTTAAAGAGGGGGAGCAGGACGATGCCTTCCTGTTCAACCGCATCCGTCGGGGTAGCCACATCACCCGGGAACGTATCACCAAACACGCGATTTACTACATCGCCCGTCAGCGCGGGCAGCAAGTGGGGGTGAAGATCATGCCCCACGATTTTCGGCGCTCGTTTATTACTCGGGTGATTGAGGAGCATGACCTGTCTATCGCCCAGAAGTTGGCGCATCACACCAATATCCAGACCACCGCGAGTTATGACGTACGCGATGATAATGAGCGGCGGATGGCGGTGGATCGGTTTGATCTTTGATCTTTGATCTTGGTGGGTGAGGATGCGATGGGGGGGGGCAGATCCGTTGCTGCGGTAATGGCCACTATTGGTTCCGCTCTTACAGCGGGTCACTTTTGGAAAAGAGCCCCAAAAGTAACCAAAAGGGCTCTTGCCCCACCACTCGGCACCTCGCTCAGGCTCGGCGTGCCCTCACTCCGGCATTACTCCGTGGGCCGCCGCGACGGGCCATCCATGGCCCAACGCGGCTATCCCGGCATCCATGCCGGGATGCCCACTGCGTAATACCTGCGTTCGGCCAGCGTGGTTTAACGGGGCGCCTCAGATCAAGATCAAGATCAAGATCAAGATCAAAAGCAGATCAAGAGCACGCAGCCTCGCTGGCGCTCGACAGCTGCTACGCGAAGGTGTGAGGAGGAAACGCATACGTTTCAGATACTAGGTCGGCTACTAGGCCGCCTCGCTCTGTTTTTGATCTTAGGCGCCCCGTTAAACCACGCTGGCTGAACGTAGGCATTGCTCCGTGGGCCGCCGCAATGCCGGAGTGAGGGCATGCCGAGCCACAGCGAGGCACCGAGTGGTGGGGCAAGAGCGTTTTGCTTACTTTGCCGCTTTTGCAAAGTGAGCCGCTGTAAGAGCGGAACCAATAGCCGCCGTGACCGCAGCAACGGATATGCCCCCATCAGCCATGCTGACAAGCATCCCCCAACCGCACATAGTCCAACTCATGCCGCACACCATGACTGTCAACGTAGACCAGATGCCCCTTGACCGGCCCGCACTCTTTCGATGACTCACTGCTACCACGCACGACCTTGGCAATGTCCAGGTCCTGGGAAGAATCATCGGCGTCGCTGGCCTGGACAGTAGCGCTGGCGTTGGCTGCTGGCGCTTCTCCCTGGGCCATGGCAAGGCTGCCGAACACACTCAGCAGGGCAATGAGCAAGTAACGCATGACAACCTCCATCACCACGGCTGTGGCGGTTTGACTGTGGTTGCCATTCTATAAAGCGACCACCGAGAGGCTGAACGAGTGCATGCCAATACTGTTTATCAGCCAAAACGATAAGCACGGTTTCTTATATCCGTTTTACAGCTATATCTTACTTTTTATTACTTCCAAAGCTGATCATCTCTGCTGCAAAGTCGCCCCTTCGAGCCTGAGCCCGTTTCGGGTCAGCGCCAATAGACGATTTTTGAGACCGGTGAGATGTCTCGTAAGGGAGCAAGGCATGGGTGTTCAACAGCCCCCCAATCACGTGTTGATTGGGCAAATGTTCCAAAAGGATTATCAGTGGTTGTGCGGTTCTGTCAGCCGTACGCTGGGCTGTCATCACAGTGCCCAGGATATTGCCTCGGAAACCTTCCTGCGGGTGTTGTCGCTGCCGGACCCGACGGCCATCCGTGAGCCCCGGGCGTTGTTGACCACCATCGCCAGGCGCCTGGTGTATGAAGGCTGGCGCCGGCAGGACTTGGAGCGCGCCTACCTCGAAAGCCTGGCCCACGCACCTGTGCCGGTGCATCCTTCTCCTGAGGAACGAGCACTGGTCATTGAAGCCTTATTGGCGCTGGACCGGCTGTTGGATGGCCTGTCAGCCAAAGCCAAGGCGGCGTTTCTTTACCATCAACTGGACGGCCTGACCTACAGCCAGATTGGCGAACGCTTGCAGGTGTCGACCAGTCGGGTGCAGCAATACATGGCCGATGTGTTCAAGCGCTGTTACCAAGTGATGGCCCAGCCATGAGGCTGTCGCGCCCTGATGCTGCGGTGGTGGATGAAGCAGCACTGTGGATGGCGTTGCTACAGTCGGAACATGTGACTGATCAGGAGCGTGAGGCGTTCGAGGCCTGGTGCGGGGCCGATATCCGGCATCAACAGGTCATCGATCAAATGAGCGGTGGCTTGAGGTTGTTGCACACCAGCGCATTGCGCCGGGTGCCAAGCCAAAGCGTCTTGCACAGTGTGAATGCACCCTCGAGCCGACGGCGCTTTGTCGCTGGCAGTCTGGTGGTGGCGCTGGCGGCGGTGCTGTTGGGGCGCAGTGAGGGCTGGCGATGGTCTTCCGCTGAACTGTACACCGGCACTGGCGAGCGCAAGCCATTTACGCTGGAAGATGGCAGCCTCCTGACGCTGAACGCCCGCAGCCGCGTGACTAACCTGTTCGACGCCCACCAGCGGTTGTTGGCATTGCGTGCGGGGGAGTTGTGGGTGGATGTGGCCAAGGATGTGGGCCGGCCCTTTGTGGTGCAGACCGATCACGGCCAGATCCGTGCCCTGGGCACGCAATTTCTGGTACAGCACGGCGAAGACTCCACCCGTTTGGTGATGCTGCATTCGCGGGTGGAGGTGGTCACCCGCGAGGGTACCCGGCAGGTGGTCGAGGCTGGCCAGAGTGTGCGCTTCGATGAGCATACGATCCTTGCCATGGAACGCACCAAAGGCGATGAAAGTGCCTGGACCCGGGGACGGCTTGAAGTTCATGACCGTACCTTGGCCGAAGTGATCGACAGCCTGGGCAACTATCGCCCAGGGATCCTGCGCCTGAGTCCACAGGTGGCCGGGTTGCGCCTGAGCGGTATTTATCCGCTGGACGACACCGACCGCACCTTGTTGTTGCTGCAGCATTCCTTGCCGATCCGCGTGACGTACCACAGCCCGTACTGGGTCAGCATCGACCCGCGTTAACCGGGTTATAACCCCATAACTTCTTGGCCTATCGGCCGCCCTATAAAAAACCGTCGACCGCTGCTCATTCCCTGTAGACGCACTTAACAGGGAGGCCCTCGATGCACTCATTCAAACAACAATTACCCCGGTTGACGCTGGCTGCAGTCCTGGCGATGGGGATCTGCCCGCCACTGGTCCTGGCCCAGGAACCCGCCCAAAAAGTCTTCACCTTTGATATCGCCGGCGGCCCGTTGGACGAGGTGCTGCTGGATATTTCACGCCAGACCGGGGTGATGATTTCCTTCAGCCAACCCCTGGTGCAAGGCAAGCGCAGTGGGGCCATTCGCGGCGCGCTGGACAGTCAGCAGGCGGTGGACAAGGCGTTGCAGGGCAGTGGGCTGCAAGTGGATAACAGCGAACAGGGGCTGACAGTACGCGCGGCCCCGACCAAGAGCAACGACAGCCCGTCCGTGCAGACAAGCGCCGACTACCGCCTGGAAAAAGTCACGGTGACCGGCTCGCGCATCGCCCGCGCACAAACCGACGGTGCGACCCCGGTGAACGTGATCACCCACGAAGAAATGGAAGCCAAGGGGTATCGCAACGTCTACGACGCACTGGCCAGCCAGACCCAAAATACCGGCATGAGCCAGGGCGAAGACTACGGCAACACCTGGCAACCCGCCGCCAGCGCGCTGAACCTGCGGGGCTTGGGGCCCAACCACACGTTGGTACTGATCAATGGCCGGCGCGTGGCCGATTACCCGACGCCCTATGACGGCAAGGTCAACTTCACCAACCTGGCGAATATTCCTTCGGCGATCATCGACCGCATTGAAATCCTCAGCAGCGGTGCCTCGGCGGTCTACGGTTCGGACGCGATTGCCGGGGTGGTTAACATCATCCTCAAGAACAAGATCAGCGGCATCGACGTCAATCTCAAAGGCGGTACCACGGAGCGGGGCGGCGGTGACAATCAACGGCTGCAGCTCAGCGGTGGCGGCAGTTGGGGGGATTTTGATGGGTTGTTTGGCCTGGAGTTGACCCAGCGCGATCCGATCTGGGCCAGCGACCGTGGTTTCATGAACGGCGGCGCGACCCTGGCCGATGTGGGCTATCGCCGCGACTTGAGCAGCGGCCAGTACCGGGGACCAGGCTGCGGCGGGTATCAGGGCGTGTTCGGCAACAAGTTGGTCAACGGTGGCGGCCGCTGCCGCACCGATCAGATCTACAACGACTACTGGACGATCCAGACGCAAAAGGAAAACTACGATGGCTACACCCGCGGCACCTGGCATTTCAGCGACAGCGGCCAGGTGTTCGCCGACCTGATGTACGGCCTGGACCATATCCAGAACAACACCCGCGGCCCGACCTTTACCTCACCGGACTTCATCAACCAGAACACCGGCAAGCTGGAGCGTTGGTACCGGCGTTTCGGCGAAGAAGAAATCGGCGGGCGTAGCACCAACAACAGTAAATGGACCGACACCTCATGGACCGGCACCCTCGGCTTGTCGGACAAGATCGCCGACAGCAGTTGGAGCTACGAGTTGGCCGCCAACCGCTCGGTGTACCGCAGCGTACGTACAACCCGTTACACGCCGCAGTCGAGCATTCGCGACTTTTACCTGGGGCCGCAAGTGGGTGAGCAGGATGGTCACCCGGTGTTCGCCCCGGACCCCGCGCGCCTGGACCGCGCCTTGACCCCTGAAGAGTGGCAACAGTTTCGGACCAACCAGACCCAGACCAGTCGCTCGGTGTCGCAGAACTACACGGCGTCCCTCAATGGTGAACTGTTCGACCTGCCCGCAGGGCCTGTTGGGTTTGCCGGGGTACTGGAGTCGGGCAAACAGGAATACCGCGTAGACCCGGACGGCGGCCTCAATGACGGCGAATTCTATGGCCTTGCCCCGGCGCAAAGTTCAGGCGGCTCGCGCAAGCGTTACGCAGCGGGCGGCGAGTTCAGTATTCCGGTCACCGACACCTTGCTGGCAACCACCGCTGGGCGCTGGGACCAATACAAATTCAGCGGCCGGACCGAACAACAGACCACCTATAACCTGGGCCTGGAATGGCGCCCGGTGAACAGCCTGTTGGTGCGCGGTAGCTACGGCACCAGCTTCCGCGCGCCGGACCTCAACTACATCTACCAGTCCGACAGCAACGGTTACTACCCCTCGCAGATCGACTACTACGGTTGCAGCAAGGGCGTGGACGGCGCCTGTGACAAGGGCATCGTCAACTATACCCAGAGTGGCAGCAGCGACCTCAAGTCCGAACGTGGCAAATCCTGGACCTATGGTTTCGTGTGGTCGCCCTCGCGCAATTTTGATTTCTCCGCCGATTACTGGCGCGTACAAATCGACGACCTGCTGACCAACGTCGACGAAAACCGCCTGCTGCAAGATGAAAACGCCTGCCGCAGCGGCCAACAGGACATCAACTCGGCCAGTTGCCAGGCGACGCTTGCGCGCATTGACCGTAATCCGGGGAACGCAGCGGTGGACCCCAACAAGTTGCAGCGGGTAAAGGTCAATGCGATCAACGCGGCCAGCCAGCGGGTCAGCGGGCTGGATTTCAAGAGCAATATTCGCTGGGGCGCGGGGCGTTACGGGGCCTTCAATGCCGGTCTGGGCTATACGCTGGTGCTGTCCAACTTCTACAAGGAGTCGGACGACGCGCCGACCCAGGACTGGCGCAGTTCACGGACTGTTTTCGACTGGCGCAGCAAGGTCAACGCCAGCTTGACCTGGGACTACGAGAAGACCACTGCAACGCTGACCGGTATCCGTTATGGCAGCGTGACCAATGCGGCGGGCGATGGGCGTTTGTCGCCGTGGACGGTGTTTAACGCCAGCGCGCGTTATCAGCTCAGTGACCGGGCGAGTGTGGGGCTGACCGTGAATAACCTGTTGAACCAGATCAAGCATGACGATTCGGCGGGGTGGCCTAATTATCCGACCGGTAATTATGACCCGTATGGGCGGCAGTGGTGGCTGGATGTGAGTTATCATTTTGGGGGGTAACCCTATACCCGATGTAGGAGCTGTCGAGGCCCAGCGATGCCATCGCATAAGCTCATTACCCAACGGTCTAATCCCCACCCTATAAAAACCCCACCCCCAACGCACATCCCTGCATAACCACACCGCAGGGATGTCGCGATGACACGATTCAGACCACTTGAAGCTCCACTGGGCATGGCCTTGTTGCTGGCCATCAATGCCATGCCCGCGCTGGCCGACCACAACTCTGGCACCGAGCCCCAATTACAGCGAGTGGAAGTCACTGGCACTGCCATCCGCCGCGCCGATGCCGAGACGGCTGTCCCCGTGACCATCCTGCGCGTCGAGCAACTGCGCGAGCAGGGCGTCACCACCACCGAAGAGTTGATCAACCGTATTTCCGCCAACCAGTCCTCGGTCGGCTCCGGGCGCTCCGTGGGTTCCAGCAGCGGTGGCGCATCGTTTGCCGACCTGCGGGGGATCGGCGCGAACAAGACCCTGGTGCTGCTCAATGGCAGGCGTCTGGGCAATAACGCCGTCAGCAATTCAAACGGCTCCGGGGTGGACCTGAACACCATTCCATTCGCCGCGATTGATCGTGTAGAAGTGCTGCGTGACGGTGCCTCGGCGCTGTACGGCACCGATGCCATCGGCGGGGTGATCAACTTCATCACCAAGAAAAGTGTGACCGGCGGCCAGCTCTCCACCGGTTATGATACGCCCACCCACAGCGGCGGCGGTGACAGCCACAACTTCAGTGGCAGCTATGGTTTCGGTGACCTGGAAGACGACCGTTTCAACGTGTTTGGTGTGGTCAGCTACGACAAACAGACCCGCCTGGCCGCCAAGGACCGCGACTACACCTATAACTATCAGCCCGGCCGCGGCCTGGATTACACCTCGGGCACTGCGGCGCCGGCCAACTGGAGCCAGGGCAGCCATGCCACCAACCCGTTGGCGGGCTCGGGCTGCAATTCACCGGGCCTGTTATCGCGCAATGGCATCTGCCGCCAGAGCCTGTGGAGTTACCTGGACCTGGTGCCGGAAACCGAAAAGACCTCGGCTTTTGCCAAAGCCACCGGCAAGCTTGCTGATGATCACAACGTTAGCCTTGAGTATTTCTGGGCCCGCAACGAGAACCGCACGCAAATCGGCCCAGGCACCCTGATGGGCAATCAGGTCAACCCTGGCACGCCGTTCTACCCCGGCAATGGCATCACCCCGGGGCCCAGCGGTTTCGCCCTGGACCCGACACAACCGGTGGATGTGAACTGGCGTGAAACCGACGCCGGGGCACGCCAGCACGAAGACGACAACGTCAGCCAGCGCCTGTTGCTGAGTTTCGATGGCACCGCTGCCGGCTGGGACTACAACGTCGGCGCCTCGTATAACCAGAACAAAGTGGTGCAAACCATCCTCGACGGCTATGTGAACGACCAGTCCATCAGCCAGGGCATTGCCAACGGCGTGATCAACCCATTCGGCCCGCAGACCGAAGCGGGCAGGGCGTTGCTGGCCTCCAGCCGCGTTGACGGTGACTACGCAACGGCGGTGGGTCGAGTCAAAGCCATTGACGGACGCGTCAGCCGGGAAATCGGCGATTGGTTTGGCGCAGGCCCCTCGGCGCTGGCGCTGGGCGGTGAATACCGCAAGGAAGACTTCCACCAGGACTTCGCCCAGTTTGCCGAAACCGTGCAAAGCCTGGGCGTGGACCCGAACGGCGCGGTACACGGCGATCGCAGCGTCTCGGCGCAATACGCCGAGGTCAATGTGCCGGTGCTCGACAGCCTGGAGTTGTCCGCCGCCATACGCCATGACAAATACAGCGACTTTGGCAGCACCACCAACCCGAAATACTCGTTCCGCTTCCAGCCTTTCAAGGAACTGGTGGTGCGCGGAGCCTACAGTGAAGGCTTCCGTGCACCCTCGCTGTATGAGTTGTACAACCCGACTTACACCAGCTACACCGTGGCCAATTACAACGACCCACGTCTATGCCCCGGCGGTAACCCGGCCAATGGCGGGCTCGCTAACCGTGACTGTGCCCAGCAGTTCCGCCGGCAAAGCGGCGGCAACGGCAACCTGAGCCCGGAAACCGCGCGTAACGTGACCTTCGGCTTCGTCTATCAACCCATCGAGCGCCTGACCGCTGGGCTGGACTTCTGGTGGATCACCATCGCCAACCAGATCGCCGAGTTCCCCGAGTCATCGGTGTTCGAGGACCCGGACCAGTACTCCGCACGCCTGATTCGCAAGGCCGATGGCACTATCGACCACATCGTCACCGGCCTTGCCAACCTGGGTAAAACCAAGACCAACGGCGTCGACGTCAATTTCGACTACCGCTTCCCGAGTACCGCCGTCGGTGATTTCGGGCTCGGCCTGCAAGGCACCTACGTCAACCAATACAAATATCAGCAGGAGCTCAAGGGCGAATACATCGACAAGCTCGGTGATTTTCGTGGCGGTGAGTTCTCCACGGCGGGCGCCGTGGCGCGCTGGCGGCATAGCCTGACCGGTACCTGGAACTATGGACCGTTGGGCGCGAGCCTGACCAACCGCTACACCAGCGGTTACCACGACTCTGACCGTGACACCCACGACTCCGTCGGTTCCTACAACGTCTGGGACCTGGCCGGCACCTACACCTGGCGCAAGACCCTGGCCGTCACCCTCGGCGTGAAGAACCTGTTTGACCGCGAGCCGCCGTTCAGCAACCAGACCTACACCTTCCAGAGCGGCTATGACCCGAAATACGCCGATCCGTTTGGACGGATTCTCTATACCCGGCTCAGCTACAACTTGTGATTTTAAGAAGCAATGGATCTAAGACCTGCCCTATAAAAAACGCCGGCCCGCTGCACATATTCAATAAGTGCAGCGGATCGGCGCCTTGCATGAGGATCAACCCGATGCTCCGCCGATTGACCACCCTGGCGCTGTGTTTCTGGTTAAGCCCGGCCGTCTACGCCACGCCGCAACCGGCGCTGACGGTGTACGGCGATGCGCCCAAGTACGGGCCCGGCTTTACCCACCTGGACTACGCCAACCCGAATGCCCCCAAGGGCGGCAGCCTGAGCCGCTCCTCCCTGGAAAGTGGCCAGTACGACCACATGCTCCCGTATATCGACAAGGGCACCGGCGTGGCCGAGATTGAGGGCTGGTTGTACTCGCCACTGGCCTACCGCTCGTTTGACGAGCCATACAGCGTCTACGGCCTGGTCGCCCAACAGATGGAACTGGCACCGGATCGTAGCTGGTTACGCTTTTACCTCAACCCCGCGGCACGTTTTGACGATGGCAGCCCGATCACCGCTGAAGACGTGCGCTACACCTTCGAACTGTTGACGACCCAAGGCAGTCTGCAATACCGCTTGCAGTTCGCGGACGTGGCCGAGGTGGTGGTGGAGTCTCCAACGCAAGTGCGCTTCGTGTTCAAGAACAACGAGAGCCGAACCCTGCCGCTGGACCTGGCGACTTTGCCGGTGCTGCCGGAACACTGGTGGCGCACCCGCAACTTCGCCGACGGTGGCGGTTTTGAAGCGCCGCTGGGCAGCGGGCCGTATCGGATCAGCCAGGTGGATGCCGGGCGCAGCGTGCATTTCGAACGCGTCAAGGACTGGTGGGCCAAGGACTTGCCGGTCACGCGCGGCCTCTACAACTTTGATCGCCTGAGCGTCGAGTTTTTCGCCGACACCAGCGTCTCCCAGCAAGTGCTCAAGGCCGGTGCCTACGATTACAACCGCGAGTTCTCCGCCACGGCCTACACCATCGGTTATGACGGGCCCGCATTAAACGATGGGCGCCTGGTACGAGAACACTTGGCCCCCGGCGCGGCACGTGGATCTCAAGGCTTCGTGTTCAACCTGAAAAAACCGCTGTTCCAGGACCGTCGGGTACGCCAGGCGATTGCCTTGCTGTGGGATTTTGAATGGAGCAACCGGCAGATGATGCGCAGCATGTACCTGCGCCAACGCAGCTATTTCTCCCACAGTGAACTCTCGGCCACCCAATTGCCGGACGCCGAAGAGCTGAAAATCCTCGAACCCTGGCGCGGTAAAATCCCCGACGAAGTCTTCACCCAGGTGTTCCAGCCGCCCCATACCGATGGCAGCGGCAATATTCGCAGCCTGCAGTTGCAAGCGTTGAAGTTGTTGGAAGAGGCAGGTTGGAAACCCCGGGGCGATCAGTTGGTCAACGCCGAGGGTGAAGCGCTGCACTTCACCTTTCTCAATGGCCAGAAAGGTTTCGAGCGCTTGCTGCTGCCGTTCAAACGTAACCTGGCGCAGATCGGCATCGGCTTTGATATTCGTCAGGTGGACACCGCGCAATACGCCAACCGGGTCCGCAGCCGCGACTACGACATGATCGTCAACGCCTACCCGGTGTCCCAGGCACCGGGGCGCGAAATGTTCAACTATTTTGCCAGTGAAAGTGCCGATGACCCGGGCTCCAACAACTACATGACCTTGCGCGACCCCGCCGTGGATGCCTTACTCACCGGGCTGATCCAGGCTGACAGTCGCACGACGATGTTGCATTACGCCCATGCGCTGGATCGGGTGCTGCAGTGGAGTTATTACTGGATTCCCAACTACTACCCGCCGGGCATTTCCACGGTCTGGTGGAACCGTTTCGGCCGACCGAAGGTGGCGCCGCTGTACGACGCAGGCCTGGAAACCTGGTGGGAGATCAGCCCAACAGCCTTGACCCAGTCTCAACAGCAAACACGCACCGGAGACTATTCCCATGTGGGGTTATAGCCTGCGGCGTTTGCTGCTGATTGTGCCGACCTTGTTGTGCATCCTGCTGGTCAACTTCGTGATTGTGCAGGCCGCACCGGGTGGCCCGGTGGAGCAGGCCATCGCGCGCTTGCAGGGGATTGGTGTGAGCGGTGCGGTGGGTGGTGGGCATGTCGAGACCGTGGGCGGCGAATCCCGTGTCACGCGCGGCCTGGACCCGAAACTGCTGGCCGATATCGAGCGCCAGTACGGCTTCGATAAACCTGCGGGGGAGCGTCTGTGGCTGATGCTCAAACAGTATGCACGGCTGGATTTTGGCTCGAGTTTCTTTCGCGGTGCCAAGGTCACTGACTTGATTCTGCAAAAGCTGCCGGTGACGTTATCACTGGGCTTATGGGCCACGCTGATCACCTACCTGGTGTCGATTCCCCTGGGGATTCGCAAGGCCGTGCATAACGGCACGGCCTTCGATGTGTGGAGCAGTGCGGCGATCATCATTGGCTATGCACTGCCGGGTTTTCTGTTTGCGCTGTTGCTGATCATCACCTTTGGCGGCGGTTCGGCCCTGGACTGGTTCCCCGTGCGTGGCCTGGTCTCGGAAAACTTCGCCCAGCTGTCGCCATGGGGCAAGGTGGCGGACTACTTCTGGCACCTGGTGTTGCCGGTCAGCGCGCTGGTGATCGGCGGGTTTGCAACCCTGACCCTGCTGACCAAAAACAGCTTCCTTGGCGAAATCTCCCGACAATACGTGGTGACCGCGCGCGCCAAGGGGCTGAGCGAACAGCAGGTGTTGTACGGCCATGTGTTTCGCAACGCGATGCTGCTGGTGGTGGCTGGATTGCCCCAGGCACTGGTGACGGTATTTTTCGGCGGCTCGTTGTTGATCGAGGTGATTTTCTCCCTCGACGGCCTTGGGCGCATGAGCTACGAAGCGGCCGTTGCCCGGGACTATCCGGTGGTGTTCGGCTCGCTGTTCATCTTCACCCTGTTTGGCTTGCTGATAAAACTGCTGGGGGACCTGTGTTACACCCTGGTGGACCCGCGTATCGATTTTTCCCAGAGGGCTGTCTGATGTTGACCTTGTCTCCCTTGGGCCGTCGCCGCTGGGCGCGTTTCAAGACCCATCGCCGTGGCTGGTGGTCGTTGTGGCTATTTCTCGGCGTATTTACCCTGAGCCTCGGCGGTGAGCTGGTGGCCAATGACAAACCGTTGCTGGTGTCGTATCAAGGCCAATGGTTCTTTCCCGCCTTCAAGCGCTACGTCGAGCAGGACTTTGGCGGCGAGTTGCCGTTTCAACCGGATTACCGCAGTGCTCAGGTCAAGCAAGTGATCGAGGGGCAGGGCGGCTGGATGCTGTTCCCGCCGATTGCCTTCGGCTTCGACACCGCCAACTTTGACCTGACGCAACCGGCGCCCAGCCCGCCAAGCGGTGAGAACTGGCTGGGTACCGACGACCAGGCTCGGGACGTGCTGGCGCGGGTGATTTTCGGCACGCGTATTTCGTTGCTGTTCGCCCTCGCGTTGACGGCGCTCAGTGCCGTGATGGGTATCGCTGCGGGGGCGCTGCAAGGCTATTACGGCGGTTGGATTGACTTGCTGGGGCAGCGTTTGCTGGAGGTCTGGTCGGGGCTGCCGGTGCTGTACCTGCTGATCATCCTGTCGGGCTTCGTCGAGCCGAATTTCTGGTGGTTGCTGGGAATCATGGCGCTGTTTTCCTGGCTCAGCCTGGTGGACGTGGTGCGCGCCGAGTTCCTGCGCAGCCGTGGCCTGGAATACGTCAAGGCGGCGCGGGCGCTGGGAGTGGGCGATGCCCAGGTGATGTGGCGGCATATTCTGCCCAACGCCATGAGCGCGACCTTGACCTACCTGCCGTTCATTCTCACCGGGGCGATTGCCACCTTGTCAGCCCTGGATTTCCTGGGTTTTGGCATGCCCGCCGGCAGTGCGTCGCTGGGAGAGTTGATCAGTCAGGGAAAAAACAACCTGCAAGCGCCCTGGCTTGGGCTAACGGCGTTTTGTGTGCTGGCGCTGATTCTGTCGCTGCTGGTGTTTATCGGTGAGGCCTGCCGTGATGCTTTCGATCCGAGAACCTGAGATGACCGAGAACCTGATGGAATTGCGCAACCTGCGGGTGGCGTTCAATGGCAGTGAAGTGGTGCATGGCATCGACCTGGATATTCGCCCCGGCGAGTGCCTGGCGTTGGTGGGGGAATCCGGCTCCGGTAAGTCGGTGACGGCCCATAGCATTCTGCAGTTGCTTGAACCGTCCACCAGCCGTATCCGGGGCAGTATTCGCTATGTCGGCGAGGAACTGTTGGGAGCATCGCCCCAGCGTCTGCGGCAACTGCGGGGCAACCGCATTGCGATGATCTTCCAGGAACCGATGAACTCCCTCAACCCGCTGCACACGGTCGAGCGTCAACTGGGTGAGACCCTGGCCGTACACAAGGGACTGGCGGGCGAAGCGGCGCGGCGGCGGATCATCGAGCTGCTGGATCTGGTGGGAATTGCTCAAGGTAAAAACCGCTTGAAGGCTTACCCACACCAACTGTCCGGCGGGCAACGCCAGCGGGTGATGATCGCCATGGCGCTGGCCTGCGAGCCGCAGCTGCTGATCGCCGACGAACCCACCACCGCGCTGGATGTAACAGTGCAGCGCAAGATCCTGATGCTGCTCAAACACCTGCAACTGCGCTTGGGCATGGCGTTGCTGATCATCAGCCATGACCTGAACCTGGTTCGCAGCATCGCCCAACGGGTGGCAGTGATGCGCGGCGGGGTGATCGTTGAACAGGCGTCTTGCGAGCAATTGTTCACTGCACCGCAACATCCTTACAGCATCGAGTTGCTCAACGCCGAGCCGGGAGGCTGTGCGGTACCCGAGGGCGAGGGCGAAACGTTGCTGACGGTCAGGGACTTGAGCGTACGGTTTGCCCTCAAGGCCAATTGGTTGCGCACGTCGTATCTGCAGGCGGTAAACCGTGTCGACTTCAGTCTGCAGCGAGGCAAGACCCTGGGCATTGTCGGCGAGTCGGGCTCCGGCAAGTCCACCCTTGGCCAGGCGATCCTGCGGCTAGTGGATGCCCGGGGCAGCATCGAGTTTCAGGGGCAGGCGCTGGAACGACTGAATGGCAAGGCGTTGCGACCGCTGCGCAAGCGCATGCAGGTGGTGTTCCAGGACCCGTTCGGCAGCCTCAGCCCACGTTTGAGTGTGGAACAGATCATCGCCGAAGGCTTGCAGGTGCACAGCGATTTGAATGCGCAACAGCGTGAGCACGCGGTGATCGAGGTGCTGGGAGAGGTGGGCCTGGATCCGGCGACCCGACATCGCTACCCCCACGAGTTTTCCGGTGGGCAGCGCCAACGTATTGCCATCGCCAGGGCGCTGGTGCTCAAACCGGAACTGATCCTGCTGGATGAGCCTACCTCGGCCCTGGACCGCACCGTGCAGCGGCAGATTGTCGACTTGCTGCGCCATCTGCAGGCGCAGTACGGCCTGACGTATCTGTTTATCAGCCACGACCTGGCGGTAGTCCGGGCGCTGGCCCATGACCTGATTGTGCTCAAGGATGGCCAGGTGGTGGAGCAGGGGACTGCGAACACGGTGTTTGAGTCGCCCCAGCACCCGTATACCCAAGAGTTGCTGGCGGCTTCCTTCTAGACATCCCACCCAAACCTGTAGCCGCTGCCGAGGCACGAGGCTGCGACGGGCTTGGTGCGGCATCCCGACGCAGCGGCCCCAGAGGGCGGTCCTGCGAACCGCATCGCAGCCTCGTGCCTCGGCAGCGGCTACAGCCTTTGATCAGTGCTAGTCAAAAATAGATTGAATAATCACACCTAATGTTATTTAAATAACAAAACAACAGCGTCACGACCTGCCTGGTCGTGCTCGCAACAAGGTGGGATAGCAATGAGCAAGATCGCAGTCATCGGCAGCAATATGGTGGATCTGATCACCTACATCGACCGCATGCCCGCCCAGGGTGAAACCCTGGAAGCGCCGGGTTTTGCCCTCGGTTGTGGCGGCAAAGGCGCCAACCAGGCGGTGGCTGCGGCCAAGCTGGGGGCCGATGTGCTGATGCTAAGTAAAGTCGGCGATGACATGTTTGCCGATAACACCCTGGACAACTTCCAGCGGTTTGGCATCGATACCCGTTATGTGCAGCGGGTGCCGGGTGTCTCCAGCGGCGTGGCGCCGATCTTCGTCCAGGCCGACTCCCACAACAGCATTCTTATCGTCAAAGGCGCCAACGCCCATTTGTTGCCGGCGGATATCGACGCGGCGGCCGCGGACTTGCGCGATTGCTCGCTGATTGTGCTGCAGTTGGAAATCAACCTGGCCACGGTCTACTACGCCATCGAGTTTGGCCGACAGCACGGCATTCCCGTGTTGCTCAACCCGGCCCCCGCGTTGGCAGGCTTGAGTGCCGAACACTTGGCACAGTTGGATTTCCTGGTACCCAACGAGTCGGAACTGGCGCTGATTACCGGGCAGAACGTCGACTCGCCAGACTCGGCCCGCGCGGCGGCCCGAACCTTGGTAGCCAGCGGTATTCGCCACGTCATCGTCACCCTCGGCCAGGAAGGTGCGCTGTACGTAGGGAAGGAGGGTGAGTTCCAGGTCAATGGCCTGCGGGTTGCGGCCCGAGACACCACCGGCGCCGGGGATGCGTTCATCGGTTGCTTCATCCAGCACTGGAACCATGACGGCGATATTCGCCGGGCAATGGAACAGGCCGTGGCCTATTCCGCCTGCTCGGTCACGGCCCTCGGCACCCAGACGTCCTATCCCGATCGCGAGGCCTTTGTGCGCTTCCAGCAACAGCGGTAATACCTTCAACTCGGCCCGGAGAACAATAATGAACAAACCTGCGCTGCAACAGACACCCGATGGTTTCTACCTGAACCGCACGCCCTGGTTCGCCTTTATCCTGCTGTGCAGCATCTTTGCATTGTGGGCGGCGGCGAGCATGAACGACGTGCTGATCGCTCACTTCAAGAAGGCCTTCCTGCTCAGCGATTTCCAGACGGCCTTCGTGCAGTCGGCGTTCTACCTGGGCTACTTTTTTGTAGCTATTCCGGCGGCCATGGTGGTGCGGCGGTTCAGCTATAAAAGCACCATCCTGATCGGCTTGTTGTTGTACATGCTGGGTTGCCTGTTGTTCTTCCCGGCGGCGTCCACGGCCAAGTACAGCATGTTCCTGCTGGCACTGTTTGTGATTGCCGCCGGCCTGTCGTTCCTGGAAACCGCCTGCAATACCTATTCGACCTTGATGGGCCCACGGGAAACCGGGACCCGGCGCTTGAACATCTCCCAGACCTTTCACCCGTTTGGCGCCATGGCCGGGGTGTACGTCGGCAGCTTCGTGATGTTCAAGGACACCGACGCCACCACGGATCAGCTCAAGCAGATGAGCGTTTCGGACGCGGCGATCCAGCAACTGCAAATGATCCAGTCCACGCTGTTGCCCTACAAATGGATGATCGCGGTGCTGGTGCTGATGTTCATCCTGATTGCCTTCACCCGTTTCCCGGCCTGTAAAGGTAACCAGAAAGCCGACGGCCAGCGCAGCAGCGTGCGCCAGAGCCTGGGGCGCTTGTGGCGTAACCCGCGTTTCACCTTTGGCGTGTTGGCGCAGTTTCTCTACGTCGGCGCCCAAGTGGGCGTGTGGAGTTTTACTATTCGCCTGGCGATGCAAATGGGCGGCATGAATGAGCGCAGTGCCTCGTGGTTCCTGCTGACCACGTTCGCGGCGTACTTCGTCGGCAAAATGATTGCCAACCTGCTGATGCGCAGGCTGCACCCGGCCAAGGTCCTGGCGATTTACGGGGTGCTGTGCATCGTGTTGCTGGCCTACACCATCCTGGTGCCGAATATCTCGGCGGTGTATGCGGCGGTGGGCGTGAGTATTTTCCTCGGCCCATGCTGGCCGACCATCTATGGCCTGACCATCGACGGTTTGGGTGAAGACACCGGTGTCGGCGGTTCGCTGCTGGTGATGAGCATTGTCGGCGGCGGGGTGATTCCGATCTTCCAGGGCCTGCTGTCGGACGCCAGCGGCGGCAATATGCAACTGGCCTACAGCGTGCCGTTGCTGTGCTTTATCGTGATTGTGATGTATGCCCTCAAGTGCCTGCGCCAGTCGGACAAACTGCCGGCAGGCGCCGCGGCGGTGACCTCATGAGTACGCGCATCCCGCTGTATCAGGCGCTGTTTGGCGAGCAGGAAAAGACCTTGCTGCAATCGGCGGATTTCAAGGTCAGCGCCTGGGCTTACCCTTCCGGCGTCCTGGCCCTGAGCCTGGAAAACAGCCGGGGACGGCTGGTGGTGTTGCCGTATCAGGGGCAGATGATCTGGTCGGCCGTGTTCGATGGCTGTGATCTGACCATGACCAACCTGTTCGACCAGCCTCGGCCGAGCCCCACGGTGATCGGCACGTATGGCTGCTTCATGTTCCACAGTGGCTTGCTGCGCAACGGCTGTCCGGCGCCGACGGATGATCACGCCTTGCATGGAGAGATGCCGTGCGCCCCGATGGACACGGCCTGGCTGGAAATCGACGACGGCTGGCTGCGCCTGGGTGGCGAGTATGAATACGCCCAAGGCTTCGGTGATCGCTACCGGGCTCGCCCCAGCGTCACCTTGCGGGCCGGCTCGGCGCTGTTCGATATCGCCATGGACGTGACCAATCTGGCCGGCAAACCCATGGAGCTGATGTACATGGCCCATATGAACTACGCCTACGTCGACGGCGGGCGGTTCGTCGAACCACTAGGCATGGAGCGCCTGCGTTTGCGCAGCAGCGTGCCGGATCACGTCAAGCCGACGCCGGACTGGAGCGCCTATATGGCGCAATTGGCCGAGCATCCGCAGCAGTTGGCGCAACTGGATCAGCCCGGGCTGTATGACCCCGAGATTGTGTTTTTCTTCGACGGTGTGGGCACCGATGCCCTGGGACAGGCGCATTTTCTGCTGGATCATCCCGGCGGCGCCGCGTTCTACACGCGCTATCGACCCGAGCAGTTCGAACATGCGGCGCGCTGGGTGCTGCATAACCCGGATCAACAAGTGGCGGCGTTTGTCTTGCCGTCTACCTGTGAACCCGAGGGTTACAACGCCGAGAAGGCCAAGGGCAATGTGCGTTCCCTGGCGGCGGGGGCCAGCGCGGCATTCAGCGTGACCACCGGCTACCTGAGCGCCAAAGAGCGGCACGTACTGCTGGGTTAAACCAGTAACTGCGCGCCGCTGGTTTCGATGACGTCTTTGTAGGCTCGGGGGATTTTCTTGTCGCTGACCACGTACTGAAAGTCGCCCAGGGTGGCGAAATGGGCTGTGCGCACGGTATCGAACTTGCTGAAGTCGGCCAGCAGTACCCGTTGCTGGGCCTGACGCAGGACCTTTTGCTTGACCTGCACTTCGTTGAAGTTAAAACAGGTCACGCCGAACTCTTGGCTGACACCGGCGGCGGAAACAAAGGCCCAGGTCAGTCGCACATTGTCGAGGATGCTGCTTTCGGCAGTGCTTTCAAACACCTGGTTCTGGCGGTGAAAGGTGCCGCCACACATGACGATGTGGCAATTGGGTTTGTTGTACAGCTTGAGCAGCACGTTCAGCGAGCTGCACACCGCAGTGAACTCCAGCTCATCAGGCAGGAAGTCAATGATAAAGGGCGTGGTGGTGCCGCAGTCGAAAAACACCGTGTCACCGGGCTGGATCAGCCGGGCGGCCAGTTTGCCGATACGGCGTTTTTCCTCGACGTGACGGGTGTCCTGGTCGGCCACGCGATAATCACCGGCATCGCTGCCAACCCGAGTGATATAGCCGCCCAACAACCGCAGATGATCGCTGAAGTGGTTCAGGTCGCGGCGCAGGGTCATCTCGGAAACATCCAGCAGGGCTGCCATTTCCCGCAGGTGAATGGCGCTCTGGTCCTGCAAGGCTTGCTGGATAAGCTTGAGTCGCTCGGCTTTTTTACTGTCCACGGGCATTCCAGGGCTTGATTATTGGTGTTGTATAAGTAACATTATATGTGAATATTGTAACGTATTTGTGCGATCACCCGACACGGCGACGCATGACCATTGGCAACATACAGGCAAGGGCACGCTAAATGAAGAATCTTCAACCTGCAGCATTGGCCAGCTACATCGATCACACCTTGTTGGCGCCAGATGCCTCCCGGCAGCAGATTCGCACGTTATGTGAAGAGGCCCAGGAACATGGGTTTTATTCAGTGTGCCTGAACTCGGCGCAGGTGCCTTATGCCGCGTCTTGCCTCACCGGTGATGCGGTGGTGATTTGCGCGGTGGTCGGCTTTCCACTGGGTGCCGGCTTGAGCGATACCAAGGCCTTCGAAGCCCAACGCGCGATAGCCGCCGGGGCAGGGGAGATCGACATGGTGCTAAACATTGGCTGGCTGAAAGAGGGTTTGCTGGAGCTGGTGCGTGACGATATTGCCCAGGTGCATCAAGCGTGTGGCGTTGTGCCCTTGAAGGTCATTCTGGAAACCTGCCTGCTTACCGATGAACAGAAGATTCAGGCCTGTGACATCTGCCGGGACCTGGGGGTGGCGTTCGTCAAGACGTCTACCGGATTCAGCCGCAGCGGTGCGACGGTCGAGGATGTGGCATTGATGCGCAAAGTCGTGGGCGAGGGGGTAGGGGTCAAGGCATCGGGTGGGGTGCGGGATTATCCGACGGCGGTGGCAATGATCGAAGCCGGTGCTACACGGCTGGGTAGCAGTTCGGGGGTTGCGATTGTGGCGGGGAATGCTGCGGCGGGCAGCGGGTACTGAGGTCAGTTAAGAGCGAACACTGGCCCTGTGACGAGGGGGCTTGCCGGATCGCCGTATCGCCCCCTTGGGTGGCGAAGCCGCCCTAAAACCTGTTATCTCGGTCTATCTGAAAAACTCGGCGATCTTATTAGGGCCGCTGCGCAGCCCAACGGGGGCAAGCCCCCTCGCCACAGGGGCAGTGCGCGGCTCGTGTCGTTACCGTCATATCTGGTAGCATGCCTGCGACCTATCGCATGTTACTTGCTTACTTCGACACGATCCGCGCAAAGAACCTCATGAATAAATCCGACTGGATCATCTGCGAGCACTGCGATTCCGTTTACCAGCCCACACCGCTGGTGCGTGGGCAGAAGGCTTTTTGTCTGCGTTGTGGTGCTGTCCTCGATCGCGGCGGACACCTGAGCACCCAACAACTGCTGGCGCTTTCCATCTGTGCCGCGATTGTCTTTTGTTTTGCCAACGCGTTCCCGGTGATGTCCATCAGCCTGCAAGGCCTGGGCAACGAGGCCACGTTGTGGCAGTCGGTGGAGGCGCTTGCCCAGGGACGTATCAGTGTCATCGCGGCCGTAGCCGGCCTGACCATCATCCTGGCCCCGATGCTGCAAATCATCCTGTTGTGTTGGGTGCTGAGCTTTGCGGTGGCGGGCGTCGCCGCGCCCGGCTTCAAGGCCTGCATGCGGGCGCTGGAGCATCTGCGCCCCTGGAGCATGCTGGAGGTCTGCCTGCTGGGCATCCTGGTAGCGATCATCAAGCTTGGGGGGATGCTCGATGTGCATCCTGGTCTTGGCCTGTGGGCGCTGTCGATGCTGACGGTGCTGATCATCCTGATTTCCGGCAAGGGTATTCGCCGTCTCTGGCACGACCTTGAAGGGGTCATCCCATGAGCCTGCCGCCCTATGCCCGCGACCTCCAGCTGACGCTGTGCCATACCTGCGGCCAGGCCTGTGCCGAGGACGTCCACACCTGCCCACGCTGCAACTCAGCGGTGCACCGGCGCAAGCCGGAAAGCCTGGCGCGCACTTGGGCGTTGCTGCTGGCCAGCCTGATTTTCTATATCCCCGCTAACCTGCTACCTGTGATGTACACCGACATGTTCGGCAGTGGCAGTGAAAACACCATCATGAGTGGGGTGATCGAGTTTTGGGAAAGCGGTTCCTGGGACATCGCCCTGTTGATTTTTATCGCCAGCATTGCGGTGCCGTGCCTGAAGTTCCTGGTGCTGGGTACATTGCTGGTGACGTGCCAGATGCGCAGCCGGTGGGCCATGCGCGAGCGGTCCAGGCTATACCGCCTGATCGAGGTGATCGGCTACTGGTCGATGCTCGATGTACTGGTGGTTGCGCTGATCGCGGCCCTGGTGCAGTTCCGCTCGCTGAGCAGTATCGAGCCGCGCCTGGGTATCCTGTTTTTTGGTTTGGTTGTGGTACTGACGATGTTGGCTGCCATGAGTTTTGATCCCCGGCTTATCTGGGACGCAGAGGTTGAAGATGCCTGATCACCCACGCTCCACCCCCACGCCTTCGAGCCCTGAGGTCCGGAGCCGACGCTTCAACGTTTCACTGGTCTGGCTGGTGCCCATCGTGGCGGCCCTGATCGGCCTGTCGATGGTGGTTCATAAGGCGATGTCGGTGGGTCCGCAGATCGTCGTCACCTTTCTCACTGCCGAAGGGCTTGAGGCCAACAAGACTCAGGTCAAGTACAAGAACGTAGTGATCGGCAAGGTCACGGCGATCGCCTTGAGCGACGACCGTGCCCACATTGACGCAACCATCGAGCTGGACCAGTCCGCTGCGGCGTTCACCACACGCGACACGCGCTTCTGGGTGGTGCGCCCGCGTATCGGTGCCGGCGGAGTGTCGGGAGTCGATACGCTGTTGTCCGGTGCCTTCATCGGCGCCGACCCGGGCGAGGACAAGGAAACCGGAAAAAACTTCGTCGGCCTGGAAAACCCGCCGGCCATCACCTATGGACAAAAAGGCAAGCGCTTCACCCTGCACACTGCTGACCTGGGCTCACTGGACATCGGTTCCGCCGTCTACTACCGGCGCATTCAGGTCGGGCAGGTGGTGTCCTATCAGTTAGCCGGCGACGGCAAAGGCGTAGACATCGATATTTTCGTCAATGCCCCTAACGATCAGTATGTGCGCAAGGACAGTCGATTCTGGAACGCCAGCGGCGTGGATGTCAGCCTCGGTGCCAACGGCCTGAAGGTGAACACCCAGTCGGTGGCTTCGATCCTGGCCGGCGGCGTTGCCTTCATCGAACCCAACTACAGCGTCGACAAGTCCCTGGCCGATGAGCGCGCCGAGTTCACCCTGTTCGATGACCTGGAAACCGCACTGGCACGGCCGGACGGCGAAGGCCGTTATGTGCAGATGCGGTTCGACCAGTCCCTGCGTGGCCTGACGGTAAACGCCGCGGTGGAGTTTCTGGGGGTGAACGTGGGTCGTGTGGTCTCGGTGGACCTGGACTACGACGCCAAGGCTGAGACCTTTCCCACGGTAATCGGGGCGGTCATCTATCCCAACCGCCTGGGCAAGGCACACGACAAGTTGGCCCTGATGGGCGATGACGATGACGCCAAAGGCGCGCGACTGATGGAGCAGATGGTCAAGCACGGCCTGCGCGCCCAGGCCCGCAGCGCGAACCTGCTGACGGGGCAGTTGTACATTTCCATGAACTTTGTGCCCAACGCCAAGCCAGTCGCCTTCGACGCGACTGCACGGCCAATGCTCATTCCTACGGTACCCGGCAGCCTGGACAAGGCGCAGGAGCAGTTGCAGGCCTTCGTCGACAAGCTCAGCAAGATCCCGATCGACCAGATTGCCGACAACCTCAACGGCAGCCTCGGCCAGTTGAACAAGACCCTGGCGAACGTCAACGGTCAGGTACTGCCAGAGATGCGTGACACCCTGGTACAGACTCGCAAGACCCTGGCCACGGCCAACGACAGCTTTGCCGAAGATTCGCCACAGCGCCAGCAGTTGGGCCAGGCCATGGATGAAGTGCAGCGCACGGCGCGCTCGGTGCGTGTGCTCACTGACTTCCTCGGACGCCACCCGGAAGCCTTGATTCGTGGCCGTCTCAAGGACGGCAAGCCGGATGCCTACCCGCCGACGCCTTCAACCTCTCGTGAAATTGATCAGGAATGACCGCCATGACCCTTCGTTCCCTGGCCTTGCTGGCCACTCTGGGCCTGGCGGCCTGCAGCTCGGCGCCGACCCATTACTACACCTTGGTGCCCACCGCGCCTGAACAGCGACAAACCGTGGCGGCGCCGGCCTTTCAGTTCCAGATGCTGGGCGTGCGCATGCCGGTGCAGGTCGACCAGCCACAGATGGTGGTGCGCCAGAGCAGCGGTGGGCTGATGATCCTCGAGACCGAACGCTGGGGGGCGCCTCTCGCCGACGAGTTCCATGACGCCTTGGCCGGGCAGTTGGAGTTGAAGCTGGGCACCCGTAATCTGGCAGGGCTGCCCAAGTCCGCCGACAAGCCGGTAGTGTCGCTGCAAACCGATGTGCGCCGTTTTGACTCGTTGCCGGGGCAGTATGCCTTGATCGATGTGGTATGGAGTTTGAGCCAGCGCAGCGAGGGCCAGAAACGCCGTAACCTGACCTGCGCCAGCGTGATTCACGAGCCGGCCGGGGTGAGCATGGATGCCTTGGTGCTGGCGCATCAGAAAGCCATTGGCCAACTGGCCAGCCAGATCGCTCGGGCGGCCAACAGCTGGGCTTGCCCGAGCTAACGCTTTTTGGCGTTAGGTTGTCCTGTAGATACCGTCTTGCGCGTCACCACGCAAGAACCCTGTCAGGTCATACATTTGGCCCGTTGTAGCCGCTGCCGAGGCACGAGGCTGCGATAAGGGCCGAAGGACCTTCGGCAGTTTCAAGATCCTGGCGACTGCTGCGCAGCCGATCGCAGGCTGCGCCAGCGGCTACAGAAAACGTCGTTTTTCTTAAGGTTATCTTGCAGGCTGCTCGTCAAGCAGCGGCTGTTCTTGCTCCTGGTGGTGAGTCTCGCCAATAAACAGGTACATGGCCGGCACCATGAACAGCGTCAACAGGGTGCCGATCGACAACCCGGCGAAGATCACCAGGCCCATGTCATGACGCCCCGCAGCACCGGCACCACTAGCCCAAACCAGTGGCACCACGCCCAGAACCATGGCGGCGGTGGTCATCAGAATCGGGCGCAGACGCACCGCGGCGGCTTCTTCAATGGCCTCCCGCTTGCTGTGGCCGGCACGTTGCAGTTCGTTGGCGAACTGGACGATCAGAATCCCGTGTTTGGTGATCAGCCCAAGCAGCGTCACCAGGCCTACCTGCGTGTAGACGTTGATGGACGCGAACCCCATGGTGATGAAGGCCAGCGCGCCAAAGAGCGCCGGGGGCACTGAGAACAGGATCACCACCGGGTCTCGGAAACTCTCGAACTGGAAGGCCAGTGCCAGGTAGACGATAAGGATCGAGAACAGGAGCAGGCCGACGAACCCGCCCGATTCCTGCATGAACTGGCGGGACTCTCCCGAGAAATCAGAGGTGTACCCGGACGGGGCGATGTTAGTCAGAATCGTCTCCAGCTTCGCCAGGAGCTCGCCTTGGGCTACGCCGCTGACACCCGACAGGGTGGCCGAATTGAGTTGCTGGAAGTGGTTGATCGACTCCGGCTGGGTGGAGGTCTCGATATGCGCCACCGTGCGCGCGGGAATCATCCCGCCTGAGGGGGTGCGAATGTAGTAATCGAGTATTTGTTCAGGGTTGAGACGGTCAACCTGCAGCACCTGGGGAATCACTTTGTAGGAGCGCCCGGCCGTCGAGAAGTAGTTCACGTAGTTGCCGCCCAACGCCGCCGACAGCGCCGCGCCGACATCTGCCTGGGTCATGCCAAGCGCGGCGATGTTCTCCCGGTCGACCACCAACTTGGCTTGCGGTTTGTCGAGTTTCAAATCCATGTCGGAGAACCAGAACAGCTGTTGTTTTTGCGCCTCGGCCATCACGGCCTGGGCCACATCATTCAAGTTCTCGATGGACTCGGTGGTGGTAATCACAAACTGTACCGGCAAGCCCTGTGCACCCGGTAACGACGGCAGTGGAAAGGCCGCGATCGTCGCACCGGGCACCTGGTTCCATTGCTGCTGGAGCTGCTTGATCAGGTCGGCTTGCGATCGGCTCCGGTCCCCCCAGGACTTGAGCAACACGCCGCCCAGACCCTGGTTGAGCGCCGGCAGCCCCGTCAGTTGGAACATCTGTGCGTATTCGGGCTCTTGTTTGGCAATCTGGAAGGCCTGGTCGGCGATCCTTTCCATCTGCTGGGGCGAGGCCGTCGGTGGGCCTTTGATCTGCATGAACACCAACCCCTGGTCCTCGGTCGGCGACAGCTCGCTTTTGGCGGTCATGCCGCTGGCGGCCACCAGCAGGAACAGGATAAAGCCAAAGGTCACCAGCACCGGCCAGACGTTCAAACCGGCGGACAACACCCGATGGTAACGACCACGCAGCCAGTCGAAATACTGGTCGAGCCGGCGCGCGAAGCGGCCTTCTTCCTGACCTGACTTGAACAGCTTCGAGGTCATCATCGGCGAAAGGGTCAACGCCACGACGGCCGATACGGTCACCGCACCGGCCAACGAGAAACAGAATTCCTTGAACAGCGCACCCGTGAGACCGCTGCGCAGCCCGATGGGCACATACGCGGCGATCAACACCACCGTCATGGCGATGATCGGACCGCCCAGTTCCCGCGACGCGATCAGAGCAGCCTCCAGCACGCCTTTACCTTCTTCCTTGATATGCCGGTCGACGTTCTCGACCACAATAATCGCATCGTCGACCACCAGCCCAATCGCCAACACCAGTGCCAGCAAGGTCAGCAAATTGATGGAGTAGCCGAGCAAATACATGATGAAGAATGTCCCGACCAGCGACAGCGGGATCGCCACCAGGGGCACAATCACCGCGCGGAACGAGCCGAGGAACAGGTAGATGACCACCGAGACAATCACCATGGCCTCTAGAAGCGTCTTCACCACCTCGTAAATCGAGGTATTGATGAACTCAGTGGAGTCGTAGACGATCTCGCCGCGAACACCCGCCGGCAGTTGGGATTGCAGTTCGGGGAAGGCTTTGCGCACGTTATCGGCGACGGTCAGGATGTTGGCATTGGGCGCCGCCTTGATCCCGATGAACACCGAGCGCTTGCCGGAGAACGCCACGCTGCTGTCGTAGCTTTCCGCACCGAGGGTGACCATCGCCACGTCCTCCAGGTACACCAGCGCATCGCCTTTCTGCTTGATCACCAGCCGCTTGAATTCATCTACTGTGTGCAAGTCGGTGCCGGCAGTCAGATCCACCGTGACCGTTTGCCCTCGGGTCGAGCCGACGGCGGACAGGTAGTTGTTATTGGCCAACGCGGCGGAAACGTCCTGCGCGGTGACGTTATGTGCCGCCAGCTTGTCCGGGTCCATCCAGGCACGCAGCGCGAACTGGCGCCCGCCGAGAATCTCGGCGGTTTGCACGCCCTGGATCGAATCCAGTTTGGGTTTGACCACCCGCACCAGGTAGTCGGTGATGTTGTTGGTGGGCAGTGTGTCGCTATAGAAACCCAGGTACATGGCGTCCGTGGTCTGCCCGACCGCGATGGTCAAGACCGGCTCCTGGGTTTGTGCCGGCAACTGGTTCTTGACTGAGTTGACCTGGGTATTGATCTCGGTCAGCGCTTTGCTGGCATCGTAGTTGAGGCGCAACGTCGCGGTAATGGTCGACACGCTGGTAATGCTTGAGGACGACAGGTAGTCAATGCCTTGTGCCTGAGCGATAGCCGACTCCAGCGGCTGGGTGATAAAGCCGGCAACGGTGGACGCGTCTGCACCGTAGTAGGTGGTGGTGATGGTGACGACCGTGTTTTCAGTGCGCGGCCATTGGTTGACCGGCAATTCGAAGATCGAGCGCAGCCCCAGGATCAAGATGAACAGCGAGACGACGATGGCCCAGACCGGTCGCTGGATGAAGGTATCGGTAAGTTTCATGAGACACCTTAGTGTTCTTGGGGAGTCGGCGCGGCGTCGTTCAGGGGCGCGGCACGGTTATCAATCTGCACCGGCGAGCCGTTCTTGAGCTTCATCTGCCCACTGGTGATCACGTGGTCGCCTTCCTTCACGCCGGACAGGATCGCGACCTGGTCACCCCGGGTCGGCCCGGTCTTGATGAACGTTTGCGCCGCCGTCAGTACCTCTTCACCTTTGTCGTTCTTCGTCGTTGTTGCGATGAACACGGTGGTCCCGTACGGGTTGTAGGTGACCGATGTCTGTGGAACGGTGAGGTAGCGTTGCGTCGCGCCAGACTGCACCACGGCGCGGGCAAACATGCCCGGCACCAGGCTTTGCCTGGGGTTCTCGACGGTGGCTTCTACCGTGACGTTGCGTGTGGTCGAGTCGAATTGGGTGTCGACAGTGGTGATCTTGCCGGCAAAGGTCTGATTGGACAGGCCGTCCGCCGTCACTGCGACCGCCTGACCGATGCTGATCGCCTCCAGTTGGGTTTGCGGCACGGTGAAGTCGATATAGATCGGGTCGAAGGTTTGCAGCGTGGAGATTTTGTCACCGGGGTTGAGGTATTGGCCGGGGTTGACGCTGGTGATCCCGATACGTCCGGCAAACGGTGCACGAATGGTTTTTTTCTCCACCAGCGCCCGCTGTTGCTCTGCGGCCGCGAGTTTGGCTTTCAGGTCGGCGCTGTCGGTGTCCACTTGCGCTTGGGACACGGCGTTCACCGCCAGTTGGGCCTTGTCGCGCTTGAGCACGATCACCGCCAGATCAGCCGTGGCCTCAAGGGAATGCAGTTGGGCGATGTCCGAGTCGGCATTCAACTGAACGAGTAGTGCCTGGGCCGGGACTTGCTGCCCGGGCTTGAAGCCCAGGGTGCGGACGATACCGCCCACCTCCGTGGTGACGTCGACCCCGCGCACCGCTTTAATCGACCCCACGGCGGAGACACTCGGTTGCCAGTCGGCGAACTGCGCGGGCATGGCTGTGACCACCGCGGCGGGCAGGGCGATTTTGGATTGTGCTATCAACGCCGAGATCTGGGTGAACTTGACCCCGACGATAATCGCGACGATCACCAGCACCACCACGATCATCAGGATCATTGGCCGCCACAGGCGACGCTTGGGCGCAGCCGGTTGTGGGGGCAGGGGAGAGTCAGTGTTGACGTCAGCCATGGGTGTTCTCACTGTTGAAAGGGTTCAAGTCAGTTGAACTGCGGCGTATCGGCAGAGGCATCCTTTCTGTGGGCCGGCATGACCTCCTGCCAGGAGGGCAGGCCAAAACGGTCAGGCTTGCCCGCCGTGGCTGGATCTACATCGGTACGGTTCCACCAACCGCCGCCCAACGCCTGGAAGAGCGCAGCGGTATCGCTGTAGCGGGCAGCCTGTGCCTGGACGCGTGTGACCACGGTGTTCTGGTAGGTTTGTTGGGCCGTGAGCAGATTGATGTACGCCACCGCACCGAGACGGAACTGCGCCTGCACCAGGGCCAGACTCGCTTGAGCGGAGCGTTCGGCGGCCACCTGCTGATTGAGCGCATCGGCATCGGCTTCCAGCGCCCGCAGCGCGTTGGCCACGTCTTGGAAGGCGGCCACCACGGTGCTGCGATAACGGGCAGCCGACTCGTCATAAGCGGCCACGGCGGCGCGTTTGCGATGCTCAAGTGCCCCGGCGTCAAAGATGGGCTGGGTGATCGAGCCGGCTAGGCTCCAGACTCCGCTGCCGGATGAAAACAGTTTGGTCCCGCTCGCGACCGTGGAGCCCAGGGAGCCGGTGATGCTGAATTGCGGCAACTGATTGGCGATGGCCACCCCAATATTGGCGCTGGCCTGATGCAGCTGCGCTTGCGCGGAACGTACATCGGGGCGCTGACCTACGATTGCCGAGGGCAGGCTGACCGGCAGTTCTTCCGGCAAATGCAGGGAGGCCAGAACGAAGCGCTCACCCCGATCCTGATTGGGAAACCGACCGAGATAGGCCATCAACTGGTTACGGGTCTGCGCCAGCTGTTTCTGCAGGGGCGGCAAGGTCGCGCGGGTTTGTGCCAGTGCGGTTTCTTGGGTAAGCACATCGGTATCGGCAATCGCACCCAGCCGTCGCTGGGATTGCAGGACGTCGAGCTGATCGCTCTGGAGGCGAATGATTTCCTCGGTGGCCGCCACTTGATCACGCACCGACGCCAGGCTCACGGCGGTATTGACCACATTCGAGGTCAGCGTGAGGTAAGTGGCCTCCAGCTGGAAGCGCTCGTACTCGGCCTGTGCGGTGGATGACTCGATCTGGCGACGGGTTCCACCGAACACGTCCGGAGCGTAGGAAACGCTCAGCGACGCTGAGTTAACGGTCAGAATCGGTGACGACGGAGCGCCCGTAGTGATCCCCGATATCTTCTCCCGGGTTTTCGATGCCGAGCCGCTCACCGACGGAAACAGCGAGGCCTGGTCGGCATACACCAGCTCGTTGGCCTGGCGCAGCGCCGCTTGGGCCGCGCTTACATCCGGGTTGGCCCGCAGTGCCTCTTCGACCAATGCATTAAGTGCCGGTGAGCGGAACAGCGTCCACCATTGCCCGGGAATGTCCATGCCGGCGACCAGCTTCTGCGCTGCGCCGCCTGCGGCCACATCCGCCGAAGCCGTGGTGGGCAGTTTTTCCCGAGAGTAGTCGGCGCCGGCAGGAACATCGGGGCGGGTAAAGTTCGGCCCCACGGTACAACCCGCGAGTACAACAAGGCACAGTAGGCTGACCGGAACATGCTCTTTCATATTTACTCTGTTAATCAGTTAGTTAACTTCTTTGTTGAGTAGTGAAAGCAAGGGCATTGGCCGGTCCTCCATAAAGGGAAGAGATGGCAGCAGGGTTCAAGCCGGGTGGATGCGTGGGTTGAACGTTAATTCATGAGTTGGTTTATCGCCAATAGAGGAAATGTTGCCTGGCAGGTCTTTTGCCGGGCTTCGCACTATCCAGCACTCTGTAGCCTGCAACCTGACCCGCTACGGGCGAGGCCAGATCATCCTGCGTGATCCTGAAACGGGCGTGTTATGCGGCGGGACTGAACCCCGCACGGACTCGCATATTGAGGTGTGTTGAGGTCGCGTCTACGAGCCGGCAGTTTATCGCCCGAATTGCACAGCTTCCCCCAGCAACTTCTTTTGCCGCCTGACCGGTGCGCTGGTGGGGAAAAGCACTTCGGTCGGCCGAAAGCGGGCAATGCCGTAGGCGGCAGCAATACGCTGGCGTTGCTGGCCCAGGGTAAGTGCTTGCCTGAAACAGCTTTCGCTCTGCCGCAGCCCCAGCATATAGCCGACGCCCGCCTGGAAATCGCCTCCATGGGTCTGCCACCAGACCGCGATGGGCTGCGGGTCAGGCCAGGGCAGGTTCTCATCGGGGTCCATGACGACATTGGAGTCCTCGGCGTCGTCGTTCGGGCCCGCATCGAAATCCGGAAGGTGCTGCAATTCCAGATTAAGCTGCGCCAGGTCAACGCCGCAAATCAGGCTGAAGGCCTCGCCGGCGACGCGGGCATAAGGCAGGTCGCTCATCTGCTGGATCAGCCACGGCACGCCGACGGGATCGCCCAGCAGCCCAATGGCCTGGATGCCGAGGCGCCGCTGCTCAGGGTTCTGTATCAACAGGTGTATCCAGGCAATGCTGCGTTCGCGCTCTTGCCAGGCCAACAGGACACAGAGCGCACGGTACTGGAACTCGCCCGGTTGCTCGGCGAACTGTCGCAGTGGCTCCAGGGCATACTCATCGCCCATCTGCGCGGTGGCCCAATTGACCCAAAAGCGCGTGGCCGCATCTTGATGTATACGGTGGGCACGAAGGGTCGGCATCAGGTCATGCCGGCGCAGTTCGCCGGCCGTACGGGCGGCACGCGCCAGCACGTTGGGGTCGGCTTGCGACAGTTCGGTCAGCAGGGCAGGGCCCGGGTCGTGACGATGCATACCGCAGGCGGCAAGGCCAAGCCGGCGGAACAAGGGCTTGGGGGAGGCGAGCATGCGGTCGATCCAGGGCGATACCCACTCCCAGTCGAGCCACCCCAAGGCCATCAGATAACCGCGCTCCGTTTCCGCGGCGCTTCTCACGTGTTCGCTGAGTTGCGACAACACGTTCGTACTGTGTGCCTCGAAGGCCAGGACCACACTGGCGAACATCTCGCCAACCGTGTGTGGGCCGAGCTGGGCCAGCAGGGTCTCCAGGCCTGCGGGGCCGGCGATACGCAGGCCATCGAGATGAGCGTCGATACGGTCTTCCAGTTTGCCGAGTTCGTCCAGATCGTAATGCGGCGCGCGCAATGCGTAGTCGCGTAGCACGGTAAGAAAGCCGGCCTCTTCGGCATGCAGGTCAAGCACGATGGGGAGTGTGTTCATCAGACACCGATCCTGATGCATGAGTTAGTCAATTCGCAGGCACCGCGTCCAGGTCGAACCATCGAACTGCATGACATCCTTGGGCCCGATGGACCACATGATCCCGTCGGCCGTACTCAGGTGATAACAGGTCAGCGGAACGTCGTCGCCGAAATCGACGGGCTTGAGCTTGCCGTCCTCGAGCCGGTAGACGAAATGAGTGGAGGACACGTATAGCTGTCCATCGAACACCTCCATGCCCCAAAGGTCTTCTCGGGTGCTTTCATGCTCGATCATTTCCCATTGATCATGGCGTCCCCGAAGCAAGGTCCCGAGCTGGCCGCAAGCATAGGTAAAACCGTCCGGCGCACAGCGAACCTTGTAGAGCGCCAGGTTGGTGGGGCTGTTCTGCTGGGTGAAGCGGGCGCCGTCGTACTGCCAGATTTCGCCTTCCCAACCGACGGTGTAGATTTCCTGTTCGCTGAACCCGTCGATGGACTCAAAGCTGGTGTCGGTGATCGGGGTGTCACCGACCTGGGCGCTTTGGTCGATGCATCTCCATTGGTCTTCGTCTTCACGAAGATAGGCTTGTCGGCAGGTGCCTACGGCATAGGCTCGACCTTTGGCGATGCCACGGATTTCGCGCAGGGGGCCGCGTTTTTTTGGGTCTACGCCGCAGTTGGCGATGGATTCTTCCAGTACAGTGCCGCCACCACTGGCTTCTACCGATCCATCCGTGCCCAGCATCACATAACGTTCGACTGGCACATGGCAGACCGTTCCGGAACAGGCAAGCCAGGGCACTGTGTCGGCGTACCAGGTTCCCTCATCCAGAGTGAACAGTATCGAACCTGTATAACCTTCGCTGATAGAGATGTCGTTTGTGGTAATCAAGTAACTGAGATCTGAGTAGCGGATGATTCCAGTACCAATGCTGAGTCCACTGAATCGCGGGTCTTGAGAATCCATGTTGGTCTCCTGATGTGAGTTAATTAACGGCGACGGCTTTTAGGGTACATCTCGACCTTAGCCCTATCGCGCTCGTCTTGATTGCTGGTCATCGACGCGCAGGCATTGATCGGTTTTTCCTTGCCTGGATCCTTTACTTTGTCGTGATACTTGTTCAACTGAGCTTCCAGACACTCCTGACTGCAGTCGGAGTCCGGAAAGGTTTTCTTGGCCGCCAAGGCTCCAGTCTGCGTGGCCTTGGCCCTTGGCCACTCACCTTTTGCATCGGCTTCCTGCAAGGCCACCACCCCACGCCGCGTATGCATCTGGCCGTGGGTGGCGGTGGTTTGATTGGGCCCCTCTGCGCACATCACCGGGGCTTTGTTGGTCTGGTATTTGCTCCAGCCAGCTTTGGTCGGGTGCTTGCTTCTGGGTTGGCCGGGAAAGGCCGGCCCTTCGGTAAAGGACGCCGAGTCGATCAGGTGGTCACCGGTTTGTCCGGGGCAACATCTGTTGGGTTTGAACGGCGCGAGAAAACAGCGCATTGCCCTTTGGCAAGGGTCGTTGTTGATGGTCTCGGCCAGAGACGAATACTCACCCTGGACTTCGGCGTGTTTGCCCAGATAGGCCGGATGGTCTTTAAACCCGTTACCTGCCGCGTCTTTAGCCGCTTTGCGGGCTTTGCTCGCGGCCTGTAGCTTGCTGATATCCGGGCAGATCATTTTCTGCTTGGTGTCTCCGCAAGCGTCTTTCGCCCGGTCTCGTTCTCCCTCGCATTGGGCCAAATCCTTGGCGAGTGCCATTCGGTCCGTATAGGTCCAGGGCATGGTATTACCCGGTTGGGAGGCATGATTGTGGGTGGTCAGGTCCATGTGCCGGACGACGTTCTTGCCTTCGTATTTCACATCCATCGACCAGGAGGTGAAATACACCTTGCCCTTGATCTTGCTGGTGACAACCCCCTTTTTCGGCGCATTGCCAGCCTCATCCCCATAGCTCGTCTTGAAGTAGCTCTTATCCTTGAGCATGACTTCCTTGCCGCTGATCTTTACCGTCCGACTGCCCTTGGTCGTGTCCTTGGCCATCCCGGTGTTGGGGTAGGGGATGGGCACACCCAGCGGGGTGGGCGGGGCCACGGGCGGGGTGAAGCAGACATCCGGAAAGCAGGCGATCGACTTGCCGTCGGCCGATTTGCAGGACACTTCCATATTGTTGGCAAATACTTGGTTGGCCATCAGGCAGCCCTCACGGTCTGGTAACTGAGCAGTGCGACGGCGCGTTGGCCGGCGTCGTTGCCCAGGTGGCAAAAAATATTCGGTCCTTCGCCGTAGCCCTTACGGCTGGCCGCCAATGCCACAGCGAGCATCGCCGGGCCGATGGCGGCGCCGACTTCGCCGATGCAGTCGGCCGGATGCCAGAGATGGAAGAACTCTTTGCGTACCCGCAGGTTGCGGCTCAGGGCCAGGGAGGCTTCCTTGAAGTAATACTGTTCGCCGGAAATATCCGTCAGACGATAATCCATCTGCTCCAGCCCACAGCCGGCTTCGCTCAGGGCTGCGCGGACGGCCTGGGTCAGACCGTCCGCGCGTAGGGGGATATTCTCAGCCTCCACCGTGGCTTGTTCCAGGCCGAAACCCAGACCGATGCAGGCCAATTGCGGCTTTTCATTGGCAACGGGGGCGGCCAGCACCACGGCTGCAGCACCTTCACCGGGGATAAAACCGTTGGAGTTCTGACTGGTGAGCAGGCGTTCGCGTTGCTCGAACGCGGTCAGCGTCGGTCCGTTAAGGAAGGAATCGACGCCGGCAATCAGCACGTGGCGATGGCGTCCCTGGTAGATCAGTGCGCGCGCGTCATGCAGGGCCACGGCAGCGCTGACTCTGCCACGGGCGATGATATTAGAGGCGGGATGAAAGCGCAGGCCCAGTTCGTCTTCGATGGCGTGCAGCAGCCCTTTATCGAGACCTTCGAGGCGGCCGGGGCGCTCGGGCTCTGCCAGCCCCAGCAGCAGCGGAGTTTTTTCCGGATCGACGTTGGGGGTGCTTTGCAGGGCCTCGGCGATAGCCCGGGCGGCCATCTTGATCAACTTGGTGCGGCCGCGCCAGGGCTGTTCCAGCGGCACGCTGGCGGCAATCAGCCATTCGCCGCCGCGGTCGATAAAACGGGTTTCCTGGAAGTTGTCGATGGCGCAGCGGATCGCCGCGCAGCTCGCCGGTGCGCTGAGGCCGACAGCGCTGACCATGCCGGAGCCGATGATGCACAGAGCACTCATCAGTGCGTTTCCTCCGGGGCACGCTTGGCGTTTACCAGGGCGCGCAGCGACGGGTAGTAATCCTTGCCCAGTTCACGGGCGCGCCACCAACCCGTGGACATCGTGCCGACCAGCACCTGGGCAATCTCGAACATGTTGCGCCGTAGCGGACGGGAGATACGCCAAGTCAATTGCACCTGGCGAGCGTCTGTGTCGATCAGCAGGGTGTCGATCACCGCCGACACCGTCTCATGGCCGCCTTTTTTCAGGAAGAAGGTCACCGGCACCTCCATTTCAGGGATACGAAAGCCTGCTCGTTCCCGGGAGGTGAGGTTTAGCAGTAGCACTTCCTCGCCGCCGCGCAGGTAATCGACCTGCTGATCGTCAGGGGCTGCCTGATAGTAGCGGGTATCGAAATCCGCTGGCAGAAACGGAAAGCAATCGGCTTTCCAGGCTTCGTCGTAGGTACCGGCGAAGCGGGCGCGTTGCGGCCAGCTACGACCGATGGGGCCTAGGGCCATAGGGCGGAAGTCACCAGAGGGGTTGTCGATGGGTTTGCCCAACTCCTCGGTGTTCGGCATAGGCCTGCCGACGATGTACGCCTTATCAAGGCTGCGCGGATACCAGCCGCAACCGCTTGGGTTGTCCAGGTAACCGTCACGCATTTCGGGGGCGTTCACCATTGGATGGGACCCACCATAGGCCTGGGCATAGGTGATGTTCTGTTCGGTAAAAGGCTGCGGCACGCCGGGAGACACACCCAATAGTCCCAATTGCCACTGCCTCGGCCCCAGGACGGAAAAAGCCTTGCTCACCCGACCAACGCGAATACCCGCAGTCAACTGCGTCACGGGCCGCCCGCCGGGCGCATAGGCTTTGCCACACACCAACACATCGCAGAAGGGCTTGACCGGGGCGAAGTCCATTTCCTGCAAAGGGGCGCTGAGGCCCGGTTCGCCGAGAAAGGTGTCGGCCATCAGTAGCGGTTGCTGACTGTCAGCGAGGGTCAGGGCGCGGCCGTCCAGCGCTAGAGTGAACGTACCTTTGGCCACCACGACCAGGGATTCGCGGCCATCGCGATCCATGCCCAGGGTATAGGCCGCAACCAATTGGCTGGCGTTGAGCAGTTCCATAGGCCGAATACCTGTCTAGTTGATCTGCACCGAGCCGCCCTTGATGCGGTTGACCCCGCTGGAACGGCTGGACAAGTAGGCGCCCTGGATAATCACTTTGCCCGCGCGGGTCAGGGTGATGCTCGCTTTGCCGCAACGCAGCACGATCTCGCGTTCGGCGCTCAACTCCAGGCACTGCTCATCCAGCCGCACGCTCGCGACGGGAACAGGTGCAGCCTGTGCGCCAAGCAGAAGACCGATCACCAGTGGGCGGATCGGGTCGCCGTCTTCGAACATGAGCGCCACCGGGCTGCCGATATCCGTCGGGCTTAGCCGCGCGGTGCAACGAGCGACGATGCCGCTGCTGTTCGGGCAGCCTGGGTAGGTGACCGTGGGCGCGCCGGCATGCGGCAGGTCGAGCAGGGTGCCGATAACGACCCCGTCAATGCGGGCCTGAGTGGGTAGCGGGTACTGAACCGTCATATACATACCTCCATGTCCTAGTTCTGCAGGATCTTCTGCCCTTTGATCACCACGTTCTTGTTAGCCTTGATGTTAATGGCCCCGGAACCGTCGATGATGATGTTCTTGCCGCGAATCGTGATGGAGCCGTCCTTCTTCATGGTGATGCTGGACGCGCCCGTGGTCAGGGTAATGGAGTCGCCGGCGGTGAGGGCGAAGTGCTTGCCAACGTCCAGGCTGTCATTCTGCTTGATGCTTGTGGTTCGGTTCCGATCGACGTCACGGGATTCGTTCTGGCCAATCTGGGTACTCTGATTGCCGTTGATCTCGATCCCTTCGTTGCCTTTGACCGTTTCGTTCCGGTTGCCGGTGATGCCGATAGTCTCGTTGCCACCTACCTCTTCGGTGCGGTTACTGACGATGGTGATCTTTTCATTGGCGCCGACCTTTTCCGTGCGGTTCGCACCGATGGTGATGGTCTCGTTGCTGCCCACATCCTCAGTGCGATTGACACCGATGGTGATTTTCTCGTTATTGCCCACATCCTCGGTACGGTTCACGCCGATGGAGATGGTTTCGTTGTTGTCCACCGTTTCTGTGCGGTCGTGTTTGACGTGTACGGTTTCGTCGTTGTCGATGGTCTTGCTGCGGTCATGGCCGACCCAGTGGGTCTCGTCGTTCTCGACCTCAATGTCCTGGTTCTTCTCGGCGTGGATAAACAGTTGCTCCGCGCCTTTTTTGTCCTCCATGCGGATTTCATTGAAGTTGGCCGGTGAGCCGTCTTTGCTTGAGCGGCTTTTCACTCCGCTCTGGGTGGCATTGGCCGGCAGCTTGTAGGGCACGGTCTGTTCGGCGTTGTAGACACGGCCGGTGATGATCGGCCGATCCGGGTCGCCTTCGAGGAAACTGACGATCACTTCCTGACCGATCCGCGGGATCTGCATGGCCCCCCAGTTCTTGCCGGCCCAGGCCTGGGACACACGAATCCAGCAGGAGCTGTTTTCGTTGGATTGGTCATGGCGATCCCAGTGGAAATGCACTTTGACCCGGCCATACTGGTCGGTCCAGATCTCCTCGCCACCGGGGCCGACCACCACGGCTGTCTGCGGCCCGCGAACGATGGTCATGGGGGTCAGGGGGAGGGGACGGAAGGCCTGGCTGGCATCCATGCAGTCCAGCTCGCTGATGAACTGTTCGGCCAGTTCCAAGTGCCCGCTTTCATAGAGTTCCTGGCGGATCTGATAGCGTGCGACCACCACCAGGTATTCGCGGTTCTGGTCCTCACGGTCGTAGCCCGTCAGTCTGAACAAATGGCCGGAGCCCAGGCCACGGGCGCAGCCGCGCAACTGCACGCGCTCGAACTGGCTATGAATGGCTTCAATGCGGGTGCGCGCGTAGTGCTCGCCATCGTTGCTTTGTACGTATTCACCGGGATAGTCGTAGAGCGGGTAGTCGCCGTTGCTGTGGTTGCGCGGCACACTGGAGCGCACATCAAGGCTGGCGCGTGGGCGCTGGAAGTCATAGTCGTTCAGCGCCAGCGAACCGGATTGTACTTCCCGCGCCAGTTGCCAATCGTAGAAATGATCGCGTTCGCGCATTTGCCGATCAGGGGGAAAGAAGGGCACCGAGGCGTAGTCTGCCGCTGTTGAATGGGCGCCATAGGCGTCGGCCAACACCAGAACGTGACGTGCATTCTCATGGCGAAAGTAATAATAGATGCCTTCCTGCTCCATCAACCGGCTGACGAAGTCGAAGCTGGTTTCGCGGTACTGCACGCAATATTCCCACTCGCGGTAGCTACCGCTCAGGCTGTCTTCGAAGTCGGAGAAACCGAGGTCGCGAAATACCTGCTTGATGATGTCCGGCACCGTCTTGTTCTGGAAAATCCGGCAATCCGAGGTACGCGTGAGCAGCCAGAACCAGGGCCGCAGGCTGACCCGATAACCTGCGAACTGGCCATGGCCGGTCAGTTGTCGGCAACTGCCGACAATGCCGTGAAAGTAGCGTTGGCCGCCCTCGAAAAGTTCCAGGGTCAGGCCCATCGGCTTGCCCAGCAACTGGTCGAATTTGATCGCCTGGTCTTCGGAGGTGAGGTCCAACTCATAATGGAACAAGCGCCCCAGCTCTTCACTGCCAGCCATACTCTGCAGCAGCAGGACATCGCCGCCGAGTGGACTGTTGACCTGAACCCAACGATTGTTTTGCGTTATTGCCATATCAGCCTTCCAAGTTGGCGTAGCACCTAGAGGTTTTAGCGTATCTGGCCGCAGAATCAAATGCTCGGTAGTGATTCATGGGGGGATGGGCGGTTAGGTAAGCGTATTCAGGATCTAGCGTAATACATGATTTAACATAATATACATTATGCGTAGCATCATATTAAAGCGACAGGCCTACGTCAGGTAGACTTGCCCTGGTAGAAACCAGGAATGCAGAACCCAACCAAGGATTCATCATGGAAGCCAGAACCCTGTTCATCAAAGCCAGCCGTATCACTGAGTCGACGCTCGATCCCGTTCACATTGCCCGTAACAAATCGGCGAATGTCGAAACGACTATCTCGCTGGACACCAACATGCTCATCAGCATGGAAAAAGTCGTCAAGCATGGCAACAAATGGGCGTCTGTCAAAAAACAAGGCCTGCATAATCTAGTGAAGCTATTGCATCGTTGCCCGCCTCAAAGTGTTTGCTTGTCACCTGGATTGGCCCTTAGCGAAATGCCTCCAGAGCTGGCACGTCAAGCAAGTGACGCTTATGAGCTTTTCTGCGCCCAACATCTTCCCCAGTTCATCGATACGCCGAATGCAGTTCACACCGTGTTCCAAGGCAAAAAAGAAGATTACGGTTATGACGACTTGGCGTCAGACGCCAAGGTTACACTTGCGGTACCGTATGCCAGTCTGATTTATCTGAACGTTGCTGATCGAATGAAGTTGAAGCCCTTCGATAAGTTCAAATGGTTTATCGACAACCTTGAGGCGCATGTCGATATTCTGAGTGCCACTGAAATCGAAATCGCCAAATACTGCTTCGCAGAGCCCGACGCACATTCCCGGGAAACCATTGAGTTACGGCGCAAGGTCAGAAACAACTTCCTCAAGACGGGTGAAGAGAAACTGCCGACAACCGTGGCGGATGTAAAGGCGATTGCCTTCAACGGAGCCTCTGATATCCGCCTCCTGCATGCCGCTAATATAACGGATCAGAACGGACTCGACGGAGTTCCACAAGACTGCTGGATAGCCACCAAAGACAAAAAGCTGGTAGATTTCTGCAGTGTTTTCCACCATCTGAAAGCTGATGGTGAAGCCGGTAAATATGCCGCAAAGGTGGTACATGCCGAACATGTTGATGACCCTTACTGGTTGAACGTCGATCGCTATGCGATTGAACGCGTAATGCAACGCCGTCATCATCATGACAAACGCGAAATTGATCATCAGCAACTACTTAGTGCTGTCGATAGCGCGTTAAATGCTGCCACTTTGGCATTTGGTTAACACTGCCCTCCTACTCTGAATGCGGTTATGGATTAACTAAACTAAATGACTGTTTAGTTTAGTTATAAAAAACAACATAATGGCGTTGTTGGCAGCCATGCCATCGACGCTGACGCCGCGGCTATGTCGATCAGAACGACCGCAATTGAGTATGATCCTGCCTTTACCAAGCCCCCCGCTCCATCAACCAAGAGATTTTCCATGCCAAACCAAGACCTGGCCTTCACCCCCGACCTCGATCCGGACTCCATTTCCTCCGACGTCATCGGGTTCAACGGCATCCTAGTTTCCACCCAGATCCCTACCCGCGCCGACGGCAGTCTTGAGCTGGGCGACATCACTCTGCAAAGCGAATGCACCCTGCAAGCCCTCAAAGTGGCCCTGGAACGTGCCGGCAGTTCCATCGATCGGGTCATGCACCTGACCATCTACCTCACCGATATGGCCGACCGCGCCGCCTTCAACGAAGTCTACAAACGCTACTTCGCCAAGCCCTGGCCGGTACGCGCGGCGGTTGGCGTTGCGGCGCTGGCGGTGGAAGGCATGCGTGTGGAAGTCACCGCGATGGCGGCCAAAGGCTGAACAGGTGCCGGTCAGGCAATTCACGGCTACAATGCGCTCTTCCGTGACAAGCCTGACTAAAAAAACTATGTCTCTGCCCAAGCATCACCTGGAATTGCTCAGCCCCGCCCGTGACGTGGCCATTGCCCGCGAAGCCATCCTGCATGGCGCCGACGCCGTGTACATTGGTGGCCCGAGCTTCGGCGCCCGCCACAACGCCAGTAACGAGGTGAGTGATATCGCTCAATTGGTGGAGTTCGCCCGTCGCTATCACGCCCGAGTGTTCACCACCATCAACACGATCCTGCACGACAACGAGCTGGAGCCGGCCCGCAAGCTGATCCACCAGTTGTATGACGCTGGCGTCGATGCGCTGATCGTCCAGGACCTGGGGGTGATGGAGCTGGACATCCCGCCGATCGAGTTGCACGCCAGCACCCAGACCGACATCCGCACCCTGGGCCGGGCGAAGTTTCTCGATCAGGCGGGTTTCTCCCAACTGGTATTGGCCCGCGAGCTGAACCTGCAGGAAATCCGCGCGATTGCCGACGAGACCGATGCCGCCATCGAGTTCTTTATCCACGGTGCGCTGTGTGTAGCCTTCTCCGGCCAATGCAACATCTCCCACGCCCAGAACGGTCGCAGCGCCAACCGTGGCGACTGCTCCCAGGCCTGCCGCCTGCCCTACACCCTCAAGGATGACCAGGGCCGCGTTGTCGCCTTCGAAAAGCACTTGCTGTCGATGAAAGACAACAACCAGAGCGCCAACTTGCGTGCGCTGGTGGATGCAGGCGTGCGTTCGTTCAAGATCGAAGGCCGCTACAAGGACATGGGCTATGTGAAGAACATCACCGCCTATTATCGTCAGCGCCTGGACGAAATCCTTGAAGATCGCCCGGACTTGGCCCGTGCGTCCAGCGGCCGTACCGCACACTTCTTCCTGCCCGACCCGGAAAAAACCTTCCACCGGGGCAGCACCGACTACTTCGTCAGCGATCGCAAGATCGACATCGGCGCCTTCGACACCCCAACCTTCACCGGCCTGCCGGTGGGTGTGGTGGAGAAAGCCGGCAAGCGTGACCTGCTGGTGGTAACCCACGAACCGCTGTCCAATGGCGACGGCCTCAATGTGCTGGTCAAGCGTGAAGTCGTCGGGTTCCGTGCCAACATCGCCGAGCCTAAAGGCGAGTTCGAGGAGGACGGTGAGAAACGCTACCGTTACCGTGTCGAGCCCAACGAAATGCCGGCCGGGCTCCACAGCCTGCGACCGAATCACCCGTTGAACCGCAACCTGGATCACAACTGGCAACAGGCCTTGCTCAAGACCTCCGCCGAGCGTCGAATCGGCCTGTCATGGGTCGCCCGTCTGCGCGAAGAGCGTCTGGAACTGACCGCCACCAGCGAGGAAGGCGTCAGCGCCAGCGTCGCCCTGGACGGTCCGTTCGGCGTGGCCAACAAGCCGGAACAGGCCCTTGAGCAATTGCACGACCTGTTGGGGCAGTTGGGCACCACTCAATACCACGCCACGGCGATCGAGCTGGATGCACCGCAGGCCTTCTTCATTCCTAACTCACAACTCAAGGCCCTGCGCCGTGAAGTGATTGAGGCGCTGACGGTTGCCCGCATCCAGGCCCATCCACGGGGTGGCCGCAAAGCTGAAACCACGCCACCACCGGTGTACCCGGAAGCGCACCTGTCGTTCCTGGCCAACGTCTACAACCAGAAGGCCCGGGAGTTCTATCACCGTCACGGCGTCAAGCTGATTGATGCGGCCTTTGAGGCTCATGAAGAAACCGGCGAAGTGCCGGTGATGATCACCAAGCACTGCCTGCGTTTCTCCTTCAACCTGTGCCCCAAGCAGGCCAAGGGTGTCACTGGTGTACGCACCAAGGTCGCACCGATGCAGTTGATTCACGGCGATGAAGTGCTGACGCTGAAGTTCGACTGCAAGCCGTGCGAGATGCACGTGGTGGGCAAGATCAAGGGCCATATCCTTGGCCTTCCGCTGCCGGGTAGCGGCGTGCAGCAGGTGGTGGGCCACATCAGCCCGGCCGACCTGCTCAAGACCATTCCTCGCGGTACCCACTGAAAGACGGGCGCAGGCTGATCAGGCCTGCGCCCTCACCAACCCCTGCTCCTCCAGCAACCGCACCAGCATGTTCAAGCTCTGGGACACCGTGCCCCGGCGCCAGATCAGCCACGTCTGCAAAAAGCGCAAGTTGTCGCACAGCGGCCAGACACTCACCGCGGTAAACCCCGGCATGCTCTCCAGCATGCTACGAGGCATCAATGCCAACCCGGCGCCGGCGCTGACGCAGGCGAGCATGCCGTGGTACGACTCCATCTCAAAGATCTTGCCGGGCACCGCACCGTCCTGGGTGAACCAACTCTCGAAGTGGTGCCGATAGGAGCAGTTGGGTCGGAAGGTGTACAGGTTCTCGCCGCCGACGTCCTGCCCACGGGTGATTGGCGGGTGGTGCAGTGGCGCGATGATGACCATTTCTTCTTCAAACACCGGAACGCCTTCCAATGCTGGGTGCAACACCGGTCCGTCGACGAACGCGGCGGTCAGGTGCCCGGAGAGCACACCGTCGATCATGGTCCCGGACGGGCCTGTCGCCAGGCCCAGTTCGACCTTGGGGTGCTTCTGGTTGTAGGCCGCCAGCAACGCGGGAATCCGCACCGCAGCGGTGCTTTCCAGGGAGCCGAGGGAGAACGGCCCCTGAGGCTCATCGCCGGCGACGGTCATCCGCGCCTCCTGCACCAGCTCCAGGATGCGCCGGGCGTAGCCGAGAAAACTCCAGCCCGCCGGTGACAGACGCAAACGGCTCTTCTCGCGAATAAACAGGTCCACTCCCAGATCCTGTTCCAACTGCTTGATACGGGTGGTGAGGTTTGACGGTACCCGATGAATCAACTGGGCAGCGGCGCTGATGCTGCCCTGCTCCGCCACCGCCTTGAAAATTTCCAGCTGGACCAGATCCAAGTCATTCTCCAATCGTGAATGAAAGGCTTAGTATTATTCAGTTTCCGGAAAAGCAACAGCACCGTAACCTGAGCTTATTCTTCACTGAGCAGGACGGTGCTATGACTCCCCTTCCCTACGCTGTTTCCATCAACCCGGCCAACGGTGAGACGGTGGGCCAGTACCCTTTTGAAACCCAGGCCCAGCTGGATGCGGCGTTGACACGAGCCACCCAGGGCTTTGCCGCGTGGCGTCGGATCCCCGTCGAACAACGTGCGCAAAAACTGATCGACCTGGCCCGGGTGCTGCGCGACAGCATCACGCCCATGGCGCAGATGATCACCCGGGAAATGGGCAAACCCATCACCCAGGCCCGCGCCGAAATTGAAAAGTGTGCCCAGCTTTGCGAGTGGTACGCCGCAAACGGTCCGGCGATGCTGCAGGCAGAGCCTGTGCAGGTGGACAACGGCCACGCCCGCATCGAATACCGCCCGCTGGGACCGATCCTGGCCGTGATGCCGTGGAACTTCCCGATATGGCAAGTGTTGCGCGGTGCGGTGCCCACGCTGCTCGCGGGTAATACCTACGTGCTCAAGCACGCGCCAAACGTGATGGGCTGCGCCTATCTGCTGCGGGATGCATTCCAGCGTGCAGGGTTTGCCGAGGGCCTGTTCGAGGTAATCAACGTCGATCAGGACGGCGTATCCAAAGCCATCGCCGATCCGCGAATCGCTGCCGTGACCCTCACCGGCAGCGTGCGTGCCGGCATGGCGATTGGTGCCCAGGCCGGTGCAGCCTTGAAGAAGTGCGTGCTGGAACTGGGCGGCTCCGATCCGTTTATCGTGCTTAACGATGCCGACCTCGACATCGCTGTGCAGGCCGCCGTGATTGGCCGCTACCAGAACGCTGGCCAGGTATGTGCTGCGGCCAAGCGCCTGATCGTCGAGCAAGGGGTGGTGGAAGCCTTCACTGCTCGTTTTGTCGCGGCAACCCGCCAATTGGTTATCGGCAACCCGCAGTCTGCCGAAACCTACGTGGGCCCCATGGCGCGTTTTGACCTGCGCGATGAGCTGGATCAACAAGTCCAGGCCACCCTGGCCGAAGGTGCCACCCTGCTACTGGGCGGTAACAAAGTGGACGGTGCCGGGAATTACTATCAGCCGACCGTGTTGGCGGATGTCACTGATCAGATGACTTCATTCAAACAGGAATTGTTTGGCCCGGTGGCGTCGATCATCACCGCCCGCGACGCCGAGCACGCTCTGGCGCTTGCCAATGACAGCGAGTTTGGCCTGACGTCGACGATTTTCACGGCCGACCTGGAGCTGGCACAACACATCGCCGACCGGCTGGAAACCGGCGGAGTATTTATCAATGGTTACTGCGCCTCGGACCCACGGGTGGCCTTTGGTGGCGTGAAGAAAAGCGGGTTCGGCCGAGAGCTGTCGCACTTTGGCGTACGCGAGTTCTGCAATGCGCAGACGGTGTGGATTGATCGTCTGTAGCCTCTGCGACGCAGCGGTTACGGCTATTTCATTCGTGCAGCGCTTTCGCCGCTGCCAACAACCCTTGGAACTTGCGATACCGAGCCTGCAGCGAAAGCCGCAGGCTCGTATCCGGCAGATAACGCGCCTTGACTGGCATCCCCTCCCGCAACAATTCCTGCCCCTGCCTGTTCGCCATGAACCCCAGCTTCGCCGCACCGATGCACGCACTCAGTTCGCTGCCTTGCAAGGTATAAACCTCCCGCTCCAGGATATTGGCCAGCAGTTGCGCCCAATACTCACTGCGGGCACCACCACCCACCAGGGCACAGGCCTGTACTGTTGCGCCGGAGGACTGCACGGCCTGCAGCGCATCCAGCAACCCGAAACCGACCCCTTCCATCACCGCATAACCGAGCATTGCCGGGGTGCAGTCGTGACCCAGGCTCATGAAGCCACCGCGCAACAAGGGATCGTTGTGAGGTGTTCGTTCTCCGGCCAGGTAGGGCAGAAACAGCGGGTTGGACAGCGGTACCGGATGTCCGATCGGCAACATGGCCTGCACCTGATCCAGCAACGCCTGTTCCTCGGCGAACCCCGTCAACCGGGTTACCCAACGCAAGCAACTGGCGCCTGCCAACATGGCACCCATGGTGTACCAACGATTGGGCAACGCATGGCAAAAGCTGTGCACGGCACTGGCAGGATTGCCCGCTGCATGGTCGGTAATAGCGACGATGGCAGCGCTGGTGCCCAAGGTGATAAACCCGTCACCGGCGTTGATTGCGCCAATACCTACCGCTGCCACCGGGTTGTCCCCTCCTCCTCCGGCGATCACCAGACCTGTGGGCAAGCCCAGGCACGTTGCGGCTGTCTGACTCAAGCTGGCGCTGGCTGCGCCACCTTCCACCAATCTTGGCATCTGCAAGAGGCTTAACCCGGTGGCACGCACCATGGGCTCGAACCATTCACGGTTGGCCACGTCCAGCCACAAGGTGCCGGCCGCGTCGGAAACATCGCTGATGCGTTCGCCGCTCAAGCGCAGGCGCAGGTAATCCTTGGGTGACAGCACACAGTCGATGGCGTTGAACAACTGTGGCTCATGTTGCTGCATCCAAAGCAACTTGGGCGCTGTCAGCCCAGCCATTGGCAAACTGCCGGTGACCTCGGCAAAGTCTGGATAATCACGCCCCAAGGCTTCGGCCTGGGCCACCGCCCGGGAGTCGTCCCAGAGAATTGCCGGATACAACACGCGGTCGTCATCCCCCAGCAACACCGCGCCATGCATCTGCCCGGACAGGCCAATGCAGCACACACGGGAGAAAGCCTCGGGCCGCTCAAGGCGCAATTGATCCAACGCACTGAGGCAAGCCTGCCACCAGTCTTGCGGATCCTGTTCGGACCAGCCGCTGTGCCGCCGCGACACCGTCAACCGGGCACCGGCATGGGCCAGGACGACGCCGCACTCATCCAGCAAAATGGCCTTGAGTTCCGAAGTGCCGAGGTCGATTCCGAGGGAAACAGGACTGTTCATACCGATGGTTTTCCGATCAAGGACAGCCGCATGAGTGGCGAATCCGCAAAGTGGGTGCCAGGCGCACGCTGTGTTTTTTACGTTTGGGCGACACCATGCGTTCCAGCAGCAAACTGACCGCGCGCGCGCCCAATTCCTGGACGGGCTGGGCAATCAAGGTCAGGCGCGGCACAAAGAAGTCCGCCCAGTCAAAATCATCGAAGCCCACCAGCGCCATCTGCCCTGGCACCGTGATCCCCGCATCGCGCAATGCGTGCATCGCGCCAAGGGTCATCAGGTTGTTGCCGGTCATGATCGCTGTGGGTGGCGATGGCCGCGCCAGTAACTGCCGCGTGGCCTGCCGCGCCGGTTCACTGTTGGAACCGCCATTGACCAGCAGCGCCGGGTCCAGGGGCAAGCCCGCGGCCTGTAACGCGGCCTGATAACCCTGCACCCGCTCGTCAGTGGTGCCCAACCCGGTGCGCCCGGCGACGAAGCCGATACGCCGGTGCCCATGCTCGATCAGGTGCGTGATCAGGACCTGAGTGGACTGGGTATTCTCTACCCCGACCTGATCAAACCTCTCATCGACCATACGGTCCACCAGCACCGCCGTAATCGAGTTGGCTTGCAGGTACTCCAGGGCCAGCGACCCGTTGGACGGCGCCAGGATGATGCCGTCCACCCGACGATGATGCAGCGCCGTGATCACCCGCAGCTCGTGTTCGGGATCGTCATGGGTGTCGACAAACAGCATCATGAAGCCATGCTTGGCGCACTCGGTTTCAATCGCGTGCACGGTTTCGCTGAAGTAATGGTTGGAGAGCGCCGAGATTGCCACGCCAATGGTGTTGGTGGTCGACCGCGCCAGCGAGCGGGCCAGGGTATTGGGGATATAACCCAGTGCCTGGATCGCCCGTTGCACCGCCTGCACCGTCTCCGGGCTGACCTTGCGGGTACCGTTCAACACGTGGGACACCGTCGACGTCGACACACCGGCGATCCTCGCCACATCATCCATGGTTGCCACGTTGCTCTCCCCTACTGCATCAATGTTTGCTCGACCAGCCGCTGTAGGCACCCACGTTATCGCGGGTGATCAGCTTCGGCGTGAGCAGGATAACCGCTTCGTCCGGGGCCTTGTCGTTGAGCATGTCGTTGCCGACGTTCACTGCGGTCTGGGCCATGGCCCATGGGTCCTGGCTGGACGAAGCCTGGATCGATGATTCGGTCTTCAGGGCGTTCTCGATGTCCGGCGCACCGTCCACGGAAGTAATGATGATGCCGCTGCGTTTCAACTGACGGGCGGCCAGGTCACTGCCGATGGCTTGCGGGTCGTTGATGGCAAACAGTCCGTCGATTTTCGGGAAGCGCGTCAGGTAGCCCTGCATCACGTTCAGCCCGCCTTCACGGGAGCCCTTGCCGTCCTGGTCATCGGACAGCACCTTGATATCCGGCGCGCCGGCCAGGGCTGCTTTACAGCCTTTGACCCGGTCGGTCACCGCCGTCACTTGCGGACCGTTCTGGATGATCACATTGCCTTTGCCCGCCAGCTTGTCGACGATGAACTGGCAGGCCAGCTTGCCGGCCTCGACGTTATCAGTCTGCACCGTGGCGTTCACACCCTTGGCATCAACGTCCACCGCCACCACCACGATCCCTGCATTCCGGGCTTTCTTGATCGCAGAGGCCATCGCCGACGGGTCGACGGCATTCAGCAGGATCAGGTCAACCTTGGACGAAATGAAGTTATCGATCTGCGAGAACTGTTTGCTCAGGTCGTAATCGGCCGAGACCGAAGTGACTTTGACCGACGGGTTCAGCTCCTTGGCCCGCGCCGTGGCACCGTCGGCCAGGGTCACGAAATACGGGTTGCCCAACGACCCCATGCTGATGCCCATGGCTTTCAGTTCACGAGCCTGTACGGCTTGGGACATCAGCACAGCCAGGCTCAAGGTGGCGACAACAGGAAAGATACGTTTGAAGTTCATGATGGCTCTCTTGTGATTGTTGTTGAGAACAGCATTGAAAAATCAGGTCCGCGCACCGGACTGGCGATAGCGATCCAGCGCCACCGCGCCAATGATCACGATGCCCTTGATGATGTACTGCCAGATGTCCGAGACCCCCAGCAGCACCAGGCCGTTGGTCAGTACCGCAATGATCAGCGCACCAATCAGGGTGCCGCCGATGGTGCCGACGCCGCCGGTAAAGCTGGTGCCGCCGAGGATCACCGCCGCAATCGCATCCAGCTCATAGGATTGCCCCAGTTGCAGGCCGTTAGCGGCAAACAGTCGCGAGGCGCTCATCACTGCGCCCAAGCCGGCCAAGGCCCCGGACATGGCATAGACGAACAGCAGCACTTTCCACACCTTGATCCCGGACAGTCGCGCCGCTTCCGGGTTGCCACCCACGGAATAGATCTGCACCCCCATCACCGTCCGCCGCAGGATGAACCACGACAGGCCGATGACGGCCACGGCGATCACCACCAGCCACGGCACGCCGAGGATCGAATCATTGCCGATAAAGGCAAACGGCAGGTCCGGGTTGAATACGGTCTTGTCGTCTGCCAGCAACCGCGCCAGGCCACGCATGGCGGTGAGCGCACCGAGGGTGACGATAAACGGCGGCAAACGCATGAAGGCGATCAACCCACCGTTGACCAGGCCCAGCAACAGGCCGAAGCCGACACCGGCAAAAATTCCCAGCATGCCGTACTGCGGTGACATTGATGCTTGCAGCGCAACCACGGCAGACGCGGCGAGAATCGCCCCCACCGACAGGTCAATGCCGGCGGTGAGGATCACAAAGGTCATGCCCGCCGCCAGCACCACATTCACCGAGGCTTGCTGGGTGATGATCGACAGGTTTTGCACCGTCAGGAAGTTCTCGCTGGCCAGGGCAAAGCCCACCAGCAACAACAGCAATACCGGCAGCATGCCCACCGTGCGCATCAACTCTCGAATGCGCTCGCGCTTGCTGACCGTTGCAAGGGTGTCCAGGGTCATCGCATTGCTCTCCACCTTGTTGGGATCAGCCATGGGCGGCCACCTGCTCGCCACCGGTGGCGAGATCGATAATGCGTTCCTGCGAGATGTCGTGGCCGGACGCCCCGCCCACTTCTGCCACCAATTGACCTTCGCGCATGATCAGCACGCGGTCGCAGGTACCGATGATTTCCGGCAGCTCGCTGGAGATCACCACGATGCCGACGCCGGCTTTCGCCAGCTGATTGATGATTCGGTAGATCTCCGATTTGGAGCCGATGTCTACGCCCCGGGTAGGTTCGTCGAGGATCAGCACATGGGGCTTGACCTCCAGCAGTCGCGCCAGCAGCACCTTCTGCTGGTTACCACCGGATAGCGCACCGACGCTGACCTTGCCCGAGGCGACGCGAATCGACAGCGACTTGATGGCATCAGTGGCCCGCTGCGCGCCGTGACCTCGGTCCAGCACCCCGCCCGCATGGGCATCCGGCACACAGGCGCAGACGTTGATGTTGTCGGCCACACTCATGTCGAGGAACAGCCCCTGGGCCTTGCGATCTTCGGTGAGGTAGACGACGCCGGCACGGATCGCATCCGCCGGATTACGCAGTTGCGTCACGGTCTTGCCCACCACTTCCAGCGTGCCGGAGGTGCGCGGGTCGGCGGCAAAGATCAGGCGTGCCAATTCGGTACGTCCGGCACCCACCAGCCCAGCGATACCCAACACTTCGCCAGCGTGCAAGTCGAAGCTGCACTGGCGTACGCGTTTGCCGTCGGCCATGTCGCGCACCCGCATTACCACGGCGCCGGGGTCGTAGGCGGCATGTTCTTTCTTGTAGAACCCGGAGAGGTCGCGGCCCACCATCATCTTCACCAGCACCTCGGCAGACAGCACGTCCCGGGCCAGTTCGCCGACGTATTCGCCGTCGCGCAGGACGGACACGCGGTCTGACAGCTCGTAGATCTCGGCCATGCGATGGCTGATGTAGATGATTGCCAGGCCTTGGCTGCGCAGTTGCTTGATCAAGGCAAACAGCCGGTCCGTCTCGCGGGACGACAGCGGCGTGGTGGGCTCGTCCATGACCAGAATTTTGGCGTGGGCATGCAGGGCGCGGGCGATTTCCACCAGTTGACGCTCGGCAATCGACAGCATGCTGATCCGGGTTGACGGTGTGAACTCGGCCCCCAGCCGCGCCAGCACTTCAATACAGCCGGCCTCCATACCCTTACGGTCGATGGTCCAGCCACGGCGCAGTTCACGGCCCAGGTAGATGTTCTCGGCCACGCTCAGGTTCGGGCACAGGCTCAATTCCTGATAGATCACGGCGATGCCGAGGGCTTTGGCGGTGCCAGGGTTGTAACTGGCTACGGGCTGACCATCGATACGGATTTCGCCGCCATCATCGGCCTGGTAGGCACCGGAGAGGATTTTCATCAGGGTCGACTTGCCGGCGCCGTTCTCGCCCATCAAGGCATGGATTTCACCGGGAAAGACTTTCAGGCCGACGTTCTTGAGCACCCGCAGGCCGTTGAAGGTCTTGGAGATGCCGCGCATTTCAAGCAGGGGAATTGCAGTGGTTTCAAGGTGCATGGTGACCCCGATATTTTTATTGTTGTACCTGGGTCATCACCGATAACGCCGTATCGGGTGACCTGATTGGGGTCGACTCTAATCAGATAAAATTACTTACGCAAGCGCTTGCGTATGCCTTTTGTCGGCTGATGAAACGTTTCATCAAGCAAGTTTTAGCGCAATAACCGGCACTCGCACAAGGTCATTCAAGCCACCTCCCCAGTGACCTCAAACAACCCCACCAGCTTCTGCAGCTTGTTCGCGTTGACCCTCACCGTCTCCGCGCTGGTCTGCAACACCCCCACTGTCAGGCGCATTTGCTCGGAGGAATGGCTGACCTGTTTGATGGTCTTGCCGTAGTCGAGGCTACGGGCGTTGAGCTGTTGGATGATGCTGAACATGCTTTCCACTGCCTGATGCAAGTGGACGTTTTCCGAAGAGGCCTCCTCGGCCAGGCGCAGGCTGTTATCGACATTGGTCACGCCGTTCTCCATGAAGCTCACCGCCTGTTGGGTTTCCCCTTGCAGCCCTTCCACCATGTACCGAATATCCTCGGCGGCTTTCGAGGTCCTTGAGGCCAGGGTCCGCACTTCATCGGCCACCACAGCAAAGCCGCGCCCGTGCTCCCCGGCCCGGGCCGCTTCAATCGCAGCATTGAGGGCCAGCAGGTTGGTCTGGTTGGTGATATCGCTGATCAACCCGGTAATGTTGCTGATTTGCGCCATGCGGCTGTCCAGGCGTTGCACACTTTCCGAAGAACGTTGCACCACGTCGCGAATCGACTGGGTGCCCACCTGTACCGCCAGAAACTGCTCCCGGGCGCGGCAGACCACTTCGTCCATGGCTTGCTTCATCTGCTCCGCGCTGACCGAGGCTTGCTGGATTTCCCCCAGTTGCTCTTCGACGATGATCATCATGCGGTGGGTGGCATCGGCCACCTCATGGGACATCAGCCCGGCTTCCTGGCTGCGGCCCAGCATTGTCTGGTTGGTATGGCCTACGCTGTGACTGGCTTTGACCACTTGCCCTACTACCGAGTCCAGGCGGTCGATGAAGCTGTTGATCCAACGGCTCATGTCGCCGGTCTCGTCGTTGACCATACGCCCACTGTCCAGGCGCTGGCGCAGGTTGCCTTCGCCTTCGGCGATAGTACGGATCACGTCGGTCATTTCATTGAGCCGTGCGGCCAGTCGCTTGGGTCCCAAACGGCTGAACAATACGGCCGCCGTCAACATGCTCAAGACTTCGCAAGCATCTATCCACGGCTGAGGCAGGCCGCTGTAGTGCTGGACGAGGAAGTTGCAGGCAAACAGCCCGCTCATGGTCGCCAGGTACGGTTTCATCAGGCCATGGCTCAGGGAACGACGGCGATAAACCTCTTCCAAGTCGGCTTCACACATCATTCCCCAGCGGTCCGGCGAGCCGGGCAGTTCGAAGGTCACGCCCTTGCCCACCACCGGAATGTGGCGGTAGTCGGAATAGCCGGGATAGGTGACAAACAGGTTCGAACCCTTGCGGATGGTCTCCCGCACACCGGGGTGCAGTTGTTGGGTGGCGGGGTCGATAAAGCGCAGCTCCAGCTCGGTATGACGCTGGATCTGCACGGTTTTCCAGGGTGTGTGCACACCACTCCTGAGGTTCTCGCCATGGGTGAAGGTGCCGTCTTCGAAGCGTGAGCGAGACAGGGCGATGCCAGGCTGGATGGCCGGATCGAAGCGTGACTGCACCATGAACAGGTAGTTGTCGCCGGACTCGGGGAAGATATGCCCGGCTTCGCGCTGGATCAGATCACCCAGTATATCGTTGGGCACCCGCCCGCAAAGGCAGCCCAATACCCTGCCCTCGCTGATCAGCGGCTGGTAGAACATCAGCGTGACTTCGTCGTGAAAGCGCGAGGATGACGGGCCGATCTGCCAGGTCAGCGGATCGCTGTAGGGGCCGTGGAGAAATGGCGCTTTCAGGCCCGCGGCAAGGGCTTTGGGATGGAGCGCGTGGCGGCCGGGCTGGTTCCAGGTCGACGCCAGCACCTTGCCGGTGGAATCGGTGATAAACAGTTCGGAGAAGTCGCTGGCCTGGCGCAGCTTGTCCTGCAACAGGCTGTTGTCGTTCAGGCTGCTGTCACGGGTAATGGCCGTGGCCAGTTCGGCCAGGTGCTCCCATTGTTCGCGGGCCCAGGTTTGCAGGAGTTTGACCCGGGTGTCGGCGATGGCTTCGAAGGTCTGCTCCATGACTGGATAGATCGAGCGATTAACCCGGCAGGACCCGCCTAGGGCGAACTTGCCGGTCTTGCCCAGCCAAGGCAGCCAGGCTTTCTCGGCGGAGGATAACTGCATGGTGCTGCTTGACAGGTTCATGGCGCACTCCGGGAATGATGTCTAATTGCCATACTTCAAGGCAATTAGTGCGCCAGTCAGCCAGCTTGCCAGCGGTTGCTCCCCCCCTTCTTTTAGTGTGAGCTTGGAACGATATAAAACGGTGCGAAATCAAGAAGGTGCACCAAAATATGACGGTTAAATATCTTCGGGCAAAACGCGATCCCACCTCGGGTGCTTCATGACTCCTGCAAGACTGGGGACAGCCACTCTTCCAAGAAGCCGCCTGATATCAAGTAATCTCGTTTTTTTATCAGAACCTGTGGTCGTCGGCTTCCACGCTCTACCGTTAATACGCTGTTCCATGCGCTCGGTACGAGCCGGGCGAGGACTTCCTGCAGCGCACCATTGTCTTCAGGACCGGAGGTTTGTATCCATTGCCAGCGCAGCCTGTCTAGATAGCTGACGATGTTCGCGGCAAAAATCAACTGGTGGGAATGCTCCAGGCTGGAGATATCGAAAGCTTCACACAGCGCTTTCAGGCCTTCCTCTGCGTAAAGTGGCGAGCTCAGTTCTGTCAGCCTGAGCCGCCTCATCTGGTTTTTCTCACTGGTGTCGGTATAGGCCTTCTCTATCGCGCCCTGAAGACCGAAACACAACAAAATGTCTTGAACTGCACCAGCATCCATTGAGATGCAGATCACCTCAAACAACGCCAACGTTCGTGTCCTCACCGAACCTATATTTTTTTTCGACTCTTGACGAATAGCTTGACCGTAATCACACACTTGGACCGACGACTCACATTTTTTGGCAGCCTCTTGCACCAACTGATCAATACGACAAAGCAATGCCTCATTCTCCAGCTCTCCTTCACTCTCGTGAGCTTTCGTGGCAAAAAGGGCGACTTCGCGCCACAGGGAGAAGCGTTCGGAAACTATCTGAATAACAGGCACCGAACACCTGTGCCACAGGTACTCCAATAACTGCAAATGCTCCTGTGTTTGCTGGACCAATCGATTATGGATACTGCGGTCCCCTTCCCGCGCGGCGCTGGCGATGGCTTCGGAACAACACAGCATTGAAATAACAAACAGTCGTCTCGCCACATTATCGACAGCGTCATGGGATGCCTCGGTACCCAGCTTCAAGAGAGCGTTTACCAACCTGTCATCGGGAGTGCTCAGCCATTGCTCAAGAAAGGCTGTGTACTCACGTAACGTGATACTCGGCTCTTTGGTCAAAAGATCCGTTTCGTATTTGATTCGCTGCTTAAAATCATGCTGACGCAACATCTGTAGCGCCAGGACCTTGTTTTCCAATGACTGATAGCCTGGCGCTTTTTCGCCCAGTTCCTTATCAAAAGACAGCGTGACAGCGGCTTTAACAGCAGCAGCCCGTTGCTCGCGCGTTACGTTGTCAAACGTCATCTGAACCGCTATCTGCTCCCTGCCAAGCAACTGGCTGTTCACCACTTCAAAGGTCTTGGGTGCCTCATGCTTGAGGATCGTCTGCAGGACAATGGCCTTCCAGTTCAACTCCCCGGTGTCGTGACGTAGAGCGACAGTTTTCAACAGCGCCAGCTCGCGAACAATCACTTTGGCCAGCCTAGGGTTGCCAGGGAGCCAGCGGATGACATCCTCTATGGCTCCTTGTGGAATAAAATCGCAATGGATCTCAAAAAGGTTCCGTCCCATCGCCTCCTTCTCTCGCTCCGTCGGGTCGGGCAGGGTCAATTGCAAGTCAATGATCTTTTCCAGAAAACGCCGGGCGTCTTGTCCATAGATTCGCGAGTAGTCTCCAAGAGCCGCCGAGATGATGTCTAGATCAAAGGCCAGCACAAACGCAAATTTGGGCCAGTCGAGCAACTCTCGAAGCGCAAGCATGGTCTTGGGAATAATCGTCGGGTCAGCTCGATCCAGGTCATCGATGAATACCACTACCCGGTACCCATCAAGCTCATGTTGCAGACGGGCCAGATCCTTTTTATTGAAAGCGCTCCATGCCGTTACCTTGTCCAGGGTTTTGCGCATTGCTGCGATAGTGCCAACGGTTACCGGCTCCCCTGTTGAACCGAAGCAGGCGGCCACTGCCGCCCAGAGTGTCTTGATGACTCTCAGGACGCGCTGGAAGAGACGTTTGCCTAGACGAAAAAAAACCGGATAGGCTTTTTTCTGAGTGGGAAGTTGATCCAGCAAGGCGTTATAGAACTGGTTGATGACCCCGTCTTCACCCGCTGCGTTCCAGGCCGAAAAACGTACGATCACCACTTTCGTGCTGTCGAGTTCTGGCGAGATGTGCTGATTCTGCTCGTTGATTTGCGTCTCTATGAAATTGAGAACACTGGTTTTACCTGTCCCCCACTTTCCATAAAGGGCAATTCTGATTGACCAATCATCCGAGGTGTTTTCAATGGCTCTTAATACTGACTTTGAGAGGGACCAGCGGTTGAGCTCATCCTCTTCTCTACCTGACGCAGGCGCATCGAAGCCGCCAGTACTGGAGATGGGCGCGGTATATACATCATTGAGAACATCGAGATAGCCCAGAAACGGGTGGTGAAGGTAGCTGTAAATTTGACCCAGCATGAATGGCCCTTAGGCTTGCGTTGGTTCCCTTGGTAAGGGATGGCGATCGGCCACCCTACCCCGAGTGCAGTAACCAGGCAAGCCATCGTCAGCGTCAAGGATCCAATGTTCCACCACTCCAGTTCTCCGACAACCGACTGCCGGTAAACTTCGCCACCACCGAGCCCTGAGACACCAGGCGCTCCCGATGTCGGGTCACCAGGCGCCCGGTTTGTGCCGCATGCAGTACAACCTCAGAATCCGGGTCGCCGGGCCGCCGGATAATCCTGGCAAAACGCTCGCCCTCCTCGACCTCGTCACCCAAGGCTTTTTCAAACACCAACACACCCGCGCAAGGCGCCAGAATGGTCTCCATGCAGCCCATGTCCACAACCTGCCCGAGCCATTCTGAAATCACCGCAGGCTCGTCGATGACCCCGCTTACGCAGAGCCAGGCCCAGATACCGTCGGCGTCCTGTTGCGCCAACGGGTCGCTCACATCCGCCTGGCCGCGCAGTTCAATGGTTGCCGCCAATCTCGGGGCGGCATGGGCAATGATGGTTTCCTCAAAAGAACCATCGCCGCCCTTGTCCCAGACAATCACCAAGTCCACCTTCAAGGCTGCCGCCAATGCCAACCCGTCGGGCCAGAAGTTGTGGTGGATGTACAGGTACGGCAAGGCCTCGTCATCGGTGTGCAGGTCCAGCACCAGATCGGCATCGCCGGCCAGTTGCACTAGGCTCTTTTGCCAGTGTGCGAGGTTGCTGGCCGGTCGCTCCATCGCCAGGGAGTGATCGAAAGCGCGGTTGAAATTCTGCCCGGTAGCGTCGTGAAAACGCCCCAGCAATCGCCCCTGGCGAAACTGGCCGATGCCGAACGGGTTGGCCTGGGGCACGACCGTGATGCTGCCCTTGAGTCGCCCCTGCGCCTGACACGCCTGCAAGCGGGGCAGCAGTTGATGCAGCACCAGCATCCCGGCGATTTCGTCGGCGTGTACCCCGGCTTGCAGATGCACCTTCGGCCCACTGCCGTCGCCTTCAAAGCGCCAGGCGCCAATCTGCAACGTATTGCCCGAGTCGCCGGTCACTTGCCAGGAAATGTCTTTTGCCATGCCGCGCCCTCCTCTCATCGTTTACGGGTAGAGATTGAACACCCGTTCAACTAACCTGATTGTTCTGGTATTCCACCAAGGCCACCGCCGTGACTGTCGACCCTCCCAAACTGCGCCGTGCCGACCCCGACGAGCGCCGCGACCTGTTGATCGCTGCCACTCTCACCAGCCTGGCGCGGGATGGCCATGCCGGGATTTCCGTACGGCGCATCGCGGCGCAAGCCGGGGTTTCGGTCGGCTTGCTCAATCACCATTTCGGTAGCATCAATGCCTTGATCGCCGAGACCTATCACAAACTGGCCAGTGAGCTGACCGCCGCTTTGTGGCAGGAAGTCGAGCTGGCTCAAGGCCCTGCAGCACGGCTGGATGCGTTCTTGGTCGGTTCGTTTTCCTCACGGATCATGGACCCCAGGCTGCTCGGCGTGTGGGTGGTGTTCTGGAGCCTGATTCGCCACTCGCCTCAGGTGAATGAGTCTCATGAGAAAAGCTACCGTGCCTACCTCGAGCTGATCCGCCAACTGCTCGACGACCTGGCCGTCAGTGAAGGTCTGGTGATCCACGACACTCGCCTGGCGGCCATCGGCTTATCGGCGATGCTCGACGGACTCTGGCTCGAGGGGTGCCTCAACCCCGACACCTTCAGCCCCGCCAACGGGCTGCACATCTGTCGCTGCTGGGTACAGGGGTTGCGTCACGGAGCATTCGGCGCCGACCACGTCCTGTGACTCCGGATGCCGGGCGCTGAGCATGGCCAATGTGCCGCTGACGGCAATCAGCACGGCACCGATGATCAACGAGATGTCCATCGAGGTGCCCCAGATCAGGCTCGACAACAGGAACGCCCAAATCAACCCGGTGTATTCGAACGGCGCCAACAAGGTCGCGGTGGCACGGCGGAAGCTGGCGAACAGCAAGAACTGACCAATGCCGCCCACCAGCCCTGCCGCCAACATGCCCAACCAGGCTGGCGTGGGTGATGGCGTGTGGGTCCAGGGCAACGTCACCGCCATGCAGATCACAAACACCACATTGGTGATCAACATCTGCTCCAGCACCGAAGTGCCGGGATCGACCTGGCGCAGTTGGATATAGGTAAAAGCCCAGCACAAGGCCGCTGCCAATGTCAGCGCTATCGGGAGAGGATCGACCATGTTGCTGGGCCGGCAGGCAATCACCACCCCGACAAAGCCGATGACCAGAGAAATCCACTGCCCACGGCTGGCGCGCTCCTTGAGGATCAGCGCCGCCAACAGCGTGACCATGATCGGCGCGGAGAAATACAGGGTAGTCATCTCCGCCAGGGTCAGGTCCTTGGCGGCGGTGTAGTACAGCAGCCACGCCAGCAACGACAGCAGTCCACGCACGATCAGCAGTTGGCGGCTGCCGGATCGCCAGGCGCGGCGCAACAGGCCCAGACGCCCGGCGATCACGCAGGCGGCGACCACCACCAGGCTGCGCCAGAACAGAATGGTGAACACTGAATAGTCGGCCACCAGCCATTTGATCGCCGCGTCCTGCAATGCCAGGAAGGCATAGGCCAGGGAACACAGGGCAATCCCTTGCAGGGAGCGGTCGGTTTTGTTCATCCCACGGACCTGCGCAACGGCGTGCCCCGTCGTTCAGCAATGGCGTACACCGCCTCGATCAGGAAGGTCAGGCACAGGTAAACCCCAGCTACCAGCAACAGCGGCTGGTAGATCTGCAAGGTCTGTGCACGCACCACGTTGGCCGCGCCCAGCAGGTCGACCACCGCAATGGTCGATGCGAGGGCGGTGGATTTGAGCAGCATCACCGTCTCCCCCGCCAGGGTCGGCAACAACAGGCGCATGGCCCTTGGCAAACGCACCCGCAACAGCGCCTGGCGCGAGGTCATGCCGAAGGCCGAAGCGGCTTCCATTTCACCCTTGGGCACCGCCAGCAGGCCACCGCGAATCACTTCCCCCACATAAGCGCCTACCGACAACACCAGAGCAAAGACGATGTACCAATAACCGTCCCGCAGGAATGGCCAGAGGAAACTGCCGCGAATCAGCGGGAACTGGGCGAACAGACTTCCCAGGCCGTAGTAGAAAATGTAGATCTGGATCAGCAGCGGCGTACCCCGCAACGCGCTGGTGTAGACCATGGCGCAGCGGGCCAGCCATTTGCGCCGGGACAAACGGGCCAGCGCCACCAGCACCGCCAGGACAAAGCCCAGCACAGCGGACACCACCAGCAGCGACAAGGTGGTCTGCAAACCTTTGGCGATCAGCCCTGCGTAATACATTATCCAATCAGGCATGGGGTTCACTCGACTGCAGGCATCCAGCGGCGAATACGTCGCTCCAGGCGCCCGGACAGGTAGTTGGAGGCCAATGTCACCAGGTAATACAAGGCAGCGGCCGTGAGGTAGAACAGCAGGTAATGCCGGGTCGAACCTGCCGCCTGCTTGGCGGTGTACAACAGCTCATTGGTGCCGACCACGCTGATCAGCGCGCTGTCCTTGATCAGGTTGATCCACAGGTTGGACATGCCCGCCAAAGCGTAAGGCGCCATGATCGGCAATGTCACCCGCCGGAACAGGCCAAAACCGCTCAAGCCAAAGGCCCGTGCGGCTTCGATCTGGCCGTGTGGGATCGCCAGAATGGCTGCCCTGAAAATCTCCGAGGCGTACGCACCCTGCACCAGCCCCAGCACCAGAATCGCCACCAACGGCCCGCTGATATTGACCTGGGCAAAACCCAGCCACAGCATCAGCGCGTTCAGCCCCATGGAACCTGCGTAATACAGCAGCAGAATCAGCAGCAACTCGGGCACTGCCCGAAATACCGTGGTATAGCCGCGCATCACCCAGGCAACCGGGCGTGGCGCGCTGAGCTTGGCGCAGGCCACTACCAGGCCGATCAGCAGCCCGACCACAAAGGATCCGGCCGAGATCTGCAGGGTCATCCATAACCCTTTGAGCAGTGCGTTGCCCCATCCGTGTTCACTGAAGTTGAGTAGATCGAACATCGCCGGCATTTCAGGCTTCCTTACTGAGCGTAGGGGCTGTCGCAGACTTTGCTCACGTAGGGTGGTGTATCCGACCGTTTGCAGGGGCTGACGGACAGGCCGAAGTACTTCTCGGACAAGTCAGCGTAGTCCTTGCTCACCAGCAACTCGCCGATGGCCTTGTCCAGCCGGGCTTTAAGCTCGGTGTCTTCCTTACGCAGGCCGGCACCGACGCCGCGGCCGATAATCGGGTCGTACGGCACGCTGGCAATGTGGGCCAGGTCCTTGGCTTCCGGGGTTTTCACCATCATCGCGATCGCGGTGTCGTCAGCCATCATGTAGTCGATTCTCCCAGCGATCAGATCCGCGTTGGCCGATTCCTGGGTGTCGTAGTACTTGAGATCGGCGATGTTCTCGTAGTACTTCTTCAGGTAGTTGGCGCTGACGGTGGAGATCTGCACGCCGATCAACTTGCCCTTGAGGCCCGCCGGGGAGATTTCCACTTCGGAGCCCTTGGGCCCTGCCACACCCAGCAGCGAGTCGTAGTAGGCGCGGCTGAAGGCGATCTGCTTTTCACGCTCGTCGGTGACCGACATTGAGGAGAAAATCACGTCGATCTTCTTCGCCAGCAACGAAGGAATAATCCCGTCCCACGCCACTTCCTTGATCTGACAGTCGGCTTTCATGCCTTCACAGAGCTTGTGGATCAGGTCCACTTCAAAACCCGACCATTGCCCGTTGCCACCCTTCACGGTGAACGGAGGATAGGGTTCTGCCGCCACCGCAAACACGATGTGTTTCTCCGCTGCCAGCGCCGTACCTGCCGCCAGCATCAACACCGCACCGCTCAACCACTTTGCCAGTCGTTTGGAAGTCATGATCTTGCCCCGTCTTTTTATGGAGTTAGCGAGTTTGATGCGCGTTGACGAACTGTCGGCAACGCTCACTGCGTGGGTCAATAAACACCGAGTCCGGCGAGCCGGTTTCCTCGATCAAGCCTTGATGCAGAAAAGCGACTTTGCTGGAAACGTCCCGGGCGAACGCCATTTCATGGGTCACCAGGATCATGGTGCGACCCTCTTCGGCCAAGGAGCGAATCACCCGCAGCACTTCCCCTACCAGTTCCGGGTCGAGGGCCGAGGTGGGTTCGTCGAACAGCATGACTTTGGGGCGCATAGCCAAGGCGCGGGCGATGGCCACGCGCTGTTGCTGGCCGCCGGAGAGAAAGGCCGGGTATTCGTTACGCTTGGCCGCCAGGCCCACACGGTCGAGCAAAGCTTCGGCCCGCTCGATGGCCTCGGCGCGGCTTTCTCCCAGGACCTGGGTCGGTGCTTCGATCAGGTTTTCCAGCACGGTGCGATGGGGCCACAGGTTGAAGTTCTGGAACACCATGCCCAGGGTCGAGCGAATCCGCACCAGTTGCTTGGCGTCAGCCACCAGCGGTGCGCCGGGGCGGCCGTAGTTGAGTTTGATGCTTTCGCCGTCGACATGAATGCTGCCCTGGTCGGGGACTTCCAGCATATTGATACAACGCAGCAAGGTGCTTTTGCCCGAGCCACTGGCACCGATCAGCGAGATTACCTCGCCTTCGTGGGCCGTCAGGGAAATGCCCTTGAGCACTTCGATATTGCCAAAGCGTTTGTGCAGGTCGATGACTTCGATCATCTTGCGGGCTTCGACGGGTGGTGGCGTGATGATCTTGATAACCGGAGCTGCCCGTGGCTCCCCCGCCAGCTTGCCGACAAATTCGGTGATGCGCTGGCAAGCCTCGGCCAGACGGGCTTCACCCAAGGTGAATGACAGCCGCACAAAACCCTGGGCCGGCTCGCCGAATGCGGCCGCATCCAGCACCGACACGCCCGCTTCACGGAACAGCCGCCAGGCGAAGTCAAGGGAGCTGAGGCCGGTGTCGCGCACATCCACCAGCACGAACATCCCGGCTTGGGGAGCTTGCACACGGATGCCTGGGCAACCACTGAGCCCAGACACCACCAAATCACGGCGGCGTCGGTAAGTTTCACGCATGCCCTGGGTGACCTGCTCATGGGCCAGCACCGCAGCAAGAGCGGCTTCCATGATAAATCCCGGCAAACCATAGAGCATGCTCAGCACCAGAGTTTCGGCGTGAGCAACCATCGCCGGGGCAGCGATGATCCAGCCGATACGCCAGCCGGTCATGGCATGCGACTTGGACAGGCTGCCAATCACGATGCAACGCTCGGCCATGCCCGGCAACGCGGCCAGGCTGTGGTATTCGCCGTCGAATACCAGGCTTTCGTAGACCTCGTCTACCACCACCCACAGGTCATGGGCGATGGCCAGGTCGGCAATCGTCTGGAGCTCATCGCGGTTAAGGACTACGCCGGTGGGATTGTTCGGGTTGGAAAAGAAAATCGCCCGGGTACGCGGCGTAATCGCGGCGGCGAGCAACTGCGGGTCAAGGCGAAAGCCTGACTCTGCCGAGCACGGCACCCGCACCAACGTAGCGCCACTGGCCTTGAGCGTGGCTTCGTAGGTGACGTACATCGGGTCCAGGACCAGCACTTCATCACCCGCCTGCAGCAGGCACAGCGAGGTCACGAATAACGCGTTCTGCGCCCCGGCAACCGTGATGACGCTTTCAGCACTCAGCGTGCGTGCCAAGGAATGGCTGTAGCGCGCCGCGATGGCCTCGCGCAACGCCAGGCGGCCAGGGATTTCGGTGTAGTGGGTGTCGCCCTGGCGCAGGGCGTCGATGGCGGCATCGGTGATAAACGACGGGGTGGCGAAATCCGGATCACCGACACTGAGAATGATCACATCTTCGCCCTTGCTGCTGGCTTCGAACGCAGCGTGGTGAATGTCCCAGGCCGCAACGCCCTGTCCTGCAATTCGCTCAACGAAGGGTGAAAACCGCATGCCAGTGCCTCTCGTTCAATCAGAAAAAGCGCAAGCCCGACAGTCGCCAGTCGGGGGGTGCAGCCAACATAATTGAAACTGAACACTCGTTCAACGGTAAATTTCACTGGGTGTCGCTTACAGCTAAAACAGGTCGTTGTAGTGGGTCATGGCGTGCAAGCACCTCCTTTGAACTGGTGTAATCAGTTATTCCCCTCATCGTGCTCATCATCAGGATCGATTAATGGCACTTGCGCGTCGTCCATCAGCGAACCCGGGTCTTCGTTGCCTGGGTCGTTGATGTTCTCTTCCTCCTCACTCTCGGTTGTACTCATGGCTAGGCTCCTGGGTTGTCCACTTGAATATAGAAAGCATAGGCTTCCAACAGCATCCAGAACACCATGAACAACCACGGCGTGCGAACCGAAAACAACAGGGATTTACGGTAGCCCTTATGGGATGACTCCGTTTCGCAAAACAACGGCGACTCGTCATAGGCCAGGCCCATCAGCGGCTCACTGCGCAGCAACTCGCTTTGCTTGAAGTGCCAGTGATCGATGATGTCGTAAGCGGCTCGAATACCCGGCCATGCGTTGAGCGAGCTGAGTACCCCGAGCAACGCCAGGAATGCCGGCACTACCAGGGTGAACAACTTGCCCCACTCCGGGTTGAGATTACCCATGCAGGAAACAAAGGCGATGACCAGGAACGATTGCGCTGTCAGGTAGGCATCGGTGCGATTAGCCAGGATGGTGGTTTCGTACTGGATCTCCCTGCGGTAGAAGTCCAGGCGGTCCTTGGGTGAACCGAAAATCTTGGCGTTCTGCACGACAGGGTCGGTCAGGGCCGACTCCGGTGTTTGCGGAGAAATGATTCTGGGCACGGTCGGTGGTCCCTCCAGGTTCGAATGCCATTTAGAAGAATCCGTCTGACCCGAAGTTCAAATGCGTTGAACGCACCGAGTTGGCGCATCAGCAATGATTTTCACGCACCGACACTGGGCGCCTGTGGCCAAAAGCCCGCTGCCAGAGCGGTTTTAAGCGCCCAATAGGCGTTTAGGCACAGGCATTGCTTTACACCTTCAATACCCTGCTGCCACTCGCCACTTTAGGAGCAATCGTTACCCCTCGACCCAGAGCCGACCCCAAAAGAAAGTAAGGACCAGGCCCACTGGCACCATCAGCCACGGGGCTCATAAAAAAATGCGTTTTTTAAAGCGGCAGTGCCAACCCAGGAATCACCCCCGGCACTGACAAGGTACTGGAATGGCTCGATCTTTCTTTGATGAAATGCATGACGCACAAGGCGTTTGCCGTGCGCACTATCAAGAGTTCTCCCGCTGGCTGGCCAATACGCCGCCGGAACTGCTGGCCCAGCGCCGCCGTGAAGCCGATCTGCTGTTTCACCGCGCCGGGATCACCTTCACCCTGTACGGCGACGAGCAAGACACCGAGCGCCTGATCCCCTTCGACATCATTCCCCGCAGCATCCCCGCCAGTGAATGGAGCCTCATCGAACGTGGCTGCATCCAGCGGGTGAATGCGCTGAACATGTTCCTCGCCGACATCTACCACGACCAGCGCATCATCAAGGCCGGGATCATCCCCGCCGAACAAGTTCTGGCCAACGAGGGTTATCAGAAGGCGATGGTCGGCCTGGACCTGCACCGCGATATCTACTCGCACATCTCCGGCGTCGACCTGGTGCGCGACGGCGACGGCACCTACTACGTGCTCGAAGACAACCTGCGCACGCCCAGCGGTGTCAGCTACATGCTCGAAGACCGCAAAATGATGATGCGTCTGTTCCCGCAAGTGTTCGCCAAGCAGCGCATCGCACCGGTGGACCACTATCCCAATCTGCTGCTCAAGACCCTGAAAAGCTCCAGCCGCCTGGACAACCCCAACGTTGTGGTGCTGACGCCAGGACGGTTCAACAGCGCGTTCTTCGAACACGCGTTCCTGGCCCGGGAAATGGGCGTGGAACTGGTAGAAGGCGCCGACCTGTTCGTCCACGACCTCAAGGTGTTCATGCGGACCACCGACGGCCCGAAAGCCGTGGACGTGATTTACCGCCGCATCGACGACGCATTCCTCGACCCGCAGGCGTTCAATCCCGAGTCTATGCTCGGCGTGCCTGGCCTGGTAGCCGCCTACTGCGCCGGCAATGTGGTGCTGGCCAATGCCATCGGCACTGGCGTTGCGGACGACAAATCGATCTACCCCTATGTGCCGCAGATGATCCGTTTCTATCTGGATGAAGAGCCGATCCTGCAAAACGTGCCAACCTTCCAGTGCCGCAAGCCTGAAGAGTTGTCCCACGTCCTGGCCAACCTGCAGGACTTGGTGGTCAAGGAAACCCAGGGCTCCGGCGGCTACGGCATGCTGGTAGGCCCTGCCTCCACCGCCGCTGAAATCGAGGACTTCCGCCAGCGGATCAAGGCCCGTCCCCACGCCTACATCGCCCAACCGACCTTGAGCCTGTCCACCTGCCCGACCTTTGTCGAAAATGGCATCGCGCCCCGGCATATCGACCTGCGGCCCTTTGTGCTGTCAGGCAAGGAAACCCGCCTGGTGCCGGGTGGCTTGACCCGGGTCGCATTGCGCGAAGGTTCATTGATCGTCAACTCGTCGCAAGGCGGCGGAACCAAGGACACCTGGGTGGTGGAGGGCTGAACATGTTGAGTAGAACCGCCGCAGATCTGTATTGGATGTCCCGTTACCTGGAGCGTGCCGAGAACCTGGCGCGCATGCTGGAAGTCAGTTATTCGTTGTCGTTGATGCCCCAGGCCGGGCGCAGCGACGGGCTGGATGAACTGGCGATGTCGTTGCTCAGCAGCGGCACCCTGGAGAGTTACCTGGAGCGTCACCAGCAACTGGACGCCGAGCGCATGTTGCACTTCTTCGCCCTCGACGAAGAAAACCCGGCCAGTATCTACAACTGCCTGCGCGCTGCCCGCGGCAACGCCCACGCGGTGCGCGGGCGTATCACCGCTGATATGTGGGAAAACCTCAACGCCACCTGGCTGGAAATGCGCAGCATCGCCGCCGGCGGTTTGGCGCGCCATGGCATCAGCCACTTCTGTGAGTGGGTCAAGGAGCGCTCGCACCTGTTCCGAGGCGCAACGTCCGGGACCATCATGCGCAATGACGCTTATCGGTTCATTCGGCTGGGAACGTTTGTCGAGCGGGCCGACAACACCTTGCGCCTGCTGGATGCGCGGTATGAGATGTTTGGCGAGGAGTCTGAGGAAGTCAGCGATCTTTCCGCCCGAGGTTATTACCAGTGGAGCGCCCTGCTCCGTGCCTTGTCATCGTTCGAGGCCTATACCGAGCTGTACCCCAATGCGTTGAATGCGCGTTCGGTGTCGGAGTTGCTGTTGTTGCGCAGCGATGTGCCCCGTTCGTTGCATGCCTGCATCGAGGAGTTGAGTCATATTCTCGCGGATTTGCCGGGCAGTTATGGGCGAACGGCGCAACGCCTGGCGGCAGAGTTTGAGGCGCGGCTGCGGTATACGGGAATTGATGAGATTCTGGAGGATGGATTGCATAGCCGGCTGACGGAGTTTATCGACACCGTGCGGGAGTTGGCGCGGGCGATTCATAGTTCGTATCTGGAAGTCGTGTAGCCGCCAGCGTTGTAGCCGCTGCCGAGGCACGAGGCTGCGATGGGTTTGGTGCGGCATTCCGACGTAACGACCCCGAGGGCGGTCCTGCGGACACGCATCGCAGCCTCGTACCTCGTCAGCGGCTACAGCCTGGACTGTCTATTCAAGGCATATAACTGTCAATTCGGATCATTGATCCGGCTTGAGTGGTGCTCTTATCTTGGTCCGGTCATTAATAAGAACAGGAACAGACCATGTCCGACCTCAGCTTGAACCCCCGCGCCGCCCATACGCTGCAACGCTGGCATGCCATGCTGGCCGCCGCCGACCTCGGTGCCCTGCCCGAACTGCTGGCCCCCGACGCCGTGTTCCGCTCACACCCCCTACCCCGGCGCGCCGGTGGTGGCGATGATTCTCAACACCGTGTTCAAGGTCTTCGAAGACTTCAAATACCACCGCGAACTGGCCACCGGCGATGGCCTGAGCGTGGTGCTGGAGTTCAGCGCGCGGGTCGGCGACAAACAGCTCAAGGGCATTGACCTGATCCGCTTCAACGAACAAGGGCAGATCATCGAGTTTGAGGTGATGATCCGCCCCCTGAGCGGCTTGCAGGCGTTGGGCGAAGAAATGGGACGGCGCCTGGCGCCCTATCTGGCTAACGCCAGGGGATGAACCTTGCGGGCGCTCCTACTACTGGTTTTTTACCAGTACCGGCTCGGCTCGATAGTGTTCGGGGAACAGTTTTTTCAACTGAGCCACCTTGGGTAAGTCGTTGATTACGATGTACGGGTAGGAAGGGTTTTCCGTGAGGAAGTCCTGATGGTAGGACTCCGCCGGATAGAACGGTTTGTCCATCTCGATTCGGGTCACGATCGGTTTGCCAAACGCCTTGGTATCGTCCAGTTGGGCAATGTAAGCCTGGGCGACTTTCTGTTGTTCGGCATTCTGGGCAAAGATCGCAGAGCGATACTGGGTGCCGCTGTCCGGGCCCTGGCGATTGAGTTCAGTGGGGTTATGGGCCACCGAGAAGAAAATCTGCAACAACTTGCCGTAGCTGACGGTGGCCGGGTCGTAGGTCACTGAGACTGATTCTGCGTGCCCGGTGTTGCCCTCGCTGACGGTGTCGTATTGAGCGGTGGTGGCTGCGCCGCCGTCGTAGCCGGAGACGGCGTTTTTCACCCCTTGGACATGTTGAAACACCCCTTGTACGCCCCAGAAACAGCCGCCGGCGAACACAGCAGTTTGCAGACCGCTCAACGTTGCCGGGCTATCCAGGGCGGGTGGTGCGATGACGACCGCATCGTCGGCCGGGCCGAAGGAGAAAGCTGCACATTGGCCAACAAAGGCGGCGATGGCGAGCACCGGCAAGTAGTTGAAAATTTTCATGATATGTCCTCCCAATCAGCCGAAGGTGAAGGCATACGCCGACACCTGCGGGTCAAGAAATTCGATGGTGAACGTCCGGTCCTTGATCGCCCCCGTTTGGCGTACCAACTGGTACAGGCGCTGATCCGTCACCGTGCCGCTGCCATCGGGTGCCACATCCGTACCGTGAGCATCCCGCGGCGCTTGGCCGTCAACCGTGACCTTGAACCGTACGGGCTTACCATCCGCGCCCGGCCCCAGTACCAGGTGCAGGTCACGGGCATGAAAGCGATACACAATCCGTCCCTGGTCGGCGGCCAACGTGGCTTGCTGGCCACCGACGTTCCACTGGCCTTCCAGGGTCCAGTCATTGAGTGCCAGGTGGCCGGCCAACGGGTAATTCACCACCTTGTCAGTGGCCAACGTGCCGGTGGAAACAAAATGCTCGGCCCGCTGAAAGCCCAGGTAGGTTTCCGGCGACTGCACCTCGTTCATCTCCGCTGCCTGCTCGACACCCTTGGCATCGGCCTCGATCAAACCGCCGGCCACCTGGGTCGCACCGGCTTCACGCAGCAATTGCTGAATCACCCGCTCGGACTCGGCGTAATCACCCTCGCCAAAATGGTGATAGCGAATCTGGCCCTTAGCATCGGCAAAGTAGTGCGCCGGCCAGTACTGGTTGTTGAACGCGCGCCAGATCTTGTAGTTGTTATCGATCGCCACCGGGTAGGTGATGCCCAGGTCCTTCATGGCCTTGGTGACGTTGTTCACATCCCGCTCAAAGGCGAATTCCGGCGCGTGCACGCCAATCACCACCAACCCTTGATCATGGTACTTCTCGGCCCAGGCCTTCACGTAAGGCAAGGTGCGCAGGCAGTTGATGCAGGAGTAAGTCCAGAAATCCACCAGCACCACTTTGCCTTTCAACGCCTCAGCGGTCAGGGGTGGCGAGTTGAGCCACTGCACGGCACCGTCCAGAGGCGGCAGCGGGCCCTCCACCGGCAAGGTGTCGTTGTGGTGGGCGGCCATCATCATCGCCCCGCTCTTCTGCGCAGGCGGCGCGCTCAGTTGATTAACCAGGCTTTGCTCCAGGCCACCGGTGGAGGCGGTCGATAACCGCGCCAGGATCCCGGTGTCCAGGCCCAGGGCAATCGCCGCTACACCGGCCAGCATCAGCGCACCCAAGCCACGGCGTAGCCATTCCCCAGCGCCCAGCGAGCGCTTCATCAACCCGAAGACTTTACCGCCGACCAGCAGCGCCAGGGCCAGGGAGGTCGCGGCCCCGGCGGCGTAGGCCAGCAAGAGCAAGGTAGTGCCGATATTCGCGCCTTGCAGCGCGGCGCCCGTCAATACCAGACCCAGAATGGGCCCGGCGCACGGTGCCCACAGCAGCCCGGTGGCCACGCCGATCAGAAACGAAGCGCCGGGACGCGGCTTGGCGTCGGCCCCGGCGGCTTCCGACAGACGACTGCCGGCGGCCACCAGCGGCCGTGTCAGGCGTTCGGCAAGCCTTGGCAGCAGCAGCGTCAGCCCGAACAGTGCAACGAACAGCAACGCGAGCCAACGCCCGTACTGATTGACTTGCACCACCCAACCGCCGCCCACCGCCGCCAGCGAGGCGACCACGGCGAAGGTCAGGGCCATTCCCGCCAACAGCGGCAAGCCACTGCGCAAAAACGGCTGCCCGGTGCGAGCGAAGACAAAAGGCAGAACAGGCAGGATGCACGGGCTGACAATCGTCAGCACGCCGCCCAGGTAAGCGAGAACCAGAAGCCACATGGAATGGACCCTTATAGGAAAACATGGAGGCAGGCTGCGACCGGCAGTAACTGTTGAGGTGAATACATGAGCTTCTCCTACTTCTTGGTCGATGGATAACCTGTGGCGAGCGGGCAAGCCCGCTCGCCACACCATCAGTGATGGCTAATCCTAGGCGCTGGCGGGTCGCGGAATCCTCACGCAGAGTTAAACAATTCGTGATAACTACACGGTTGCAAAACCCGCACAATGCGCCGACTGCCAACTGAAAGGCTTCTTCAATGGACCAGCCCAAACGCGTTCTCGTGGTCGAGGACGACGCTCACATCGCCGACTTGATCTGCCTGCACCTACGGGACGAACAGTTCGAGGTCGTCCACAGCGCCGACGGCAACGAAGGCCTGCGCCTGCTGGAACAAGGCGGCTGGGACGCCCTGATCCTTGACCTGATGTTGCCCGGCGTTGACGGCCTGGAGATTTGCCGCCGCGCCCGGGCCATGACCCGCTACACACCGATCATCATCACCAGCGCCCGCTCCAGCGAACTGCATCGCATCCTCGGCCTGGAACTGGGAGCCGATGACTACCTGGCCAAACCGTTTTCCTTTCCCGAGCTGGTAGCGCGGGTCAAGGCCCTGCTGCGCCGTGTCGAAGCCATGGCCCGTAACCTGAAAATGGATGCCGGCAGCCTTGACCTCGGCCCGTTGTTTATCAACCCGCTGACCCGCGATGCCAGTCTTGACGGCCAGCACCTGGACCTCACGCCTCGGGAGTTTGACCTGCTGTATTTCTTCGCCCGCCAACCCGGCAAGGTGTTCTCACGCATGGACCTGCTCAATGCGGTGTGGGGCTACAGTCACGAGGGCTATGAACACACGGTCAATACCCACATCAACCGGCTGCGGGCCAAGGTCGAGACCGACCCGGCCAACCCGGCGCGAATTCTCACGGTGTGGGGACGCGGCTACAAATTTGCCGAGCAGCCGCCATGAGATTGACCCTCACCCAACGGCTATCCCTGGTGTTTGCCCTGTTGCTGCTGATCTGCAGCGGCACCTCGGCCTGGCTGCAAGTGCGCTCCAACCGCATGCATGAGCTTGAAGTGGTGCAAGGCCTGTCCCGCGACCTGGCCGCGCACATTGCCCGCGACACTCAACTGATGGACGCCGACGGCCTGAAACCGGACGCGGTACGCAACCTGTTCAGCCAACTGATGCTGGTCAATCCCAGTGTCGAGGTGTACCTGCTGGACATCGACGGAGGCATCGTCGGCAACGCCGCCCCCAACGGCCATCTGCGTCGACAACAGGTCAACCTGGAACCTATTCGGCGTTTCTTGAGCGGTGCCATGCTGCCGATCCAGGGCGATGATCCGCGTAGCGCCGATGGCCTCAAGGTCTTCAGCGCCGCACCGTTGCGCGCCGCCAACGGTCAGCAGACCGGTTTCCTGTATGTGGTACTGCTGGGCGAGGCCCACGACCTGTTCGATGCCCGAGACGCCACAAGCCTGGCGCTGAACATTGCCTTGTGGTCCATCACCCTGGTGGCGTTGTTGTGTTTGCTCGCCGGGTTGACCGCCTTTGCCTGGATCACCCGGCCGTTGCGCCAGTTGACCGAAAAAGTCGGTGAATTCGATATCAACGGCGTACCGAAAACCGCAACCGCCGTGATGCCCGCCGTGTCCAGCCAGGACGAAATCGCCGTGCTGGACCAGGCCTTCATCCAGATGGAAAACCGCCTGGGGGAACAATGGCGCGCCCTCACCCACCAGGACCAGGAACGCCGGGAAATGGTCGCCAATATCTCCCACGACCTGCGCACGCCGTTAGCGTCGTTGCATGGCTACCTGGAAACCCTATCCCTCAAGGATGCCAGCCTGAGTCCTGAGGAGCGTCGACGCTATTTGGGCATTGCGCTGGACCAGAGCCGCAAGGTCGGTGGCTTGGCCCAGTCACTGCTGGAACTGGTGCGGCTGGAACATGGTTTTGTGCAGCCGGTGATTGAGGGGTTTTCGCTGCCTGATCTGGTGCAGGACATTTTCCAGAAGTTCGAATTGACTGCCCAGGCACGCGGCATTTCCCTTGTCGCCAGCCTGCCTCCGGTGGTGCCTACCGTGTTTGCGGACTTGGGACTGATTGAGCGAGTACTGACCAATTTGCTGGATAACGCATTGCGGCATACGCCGGCCAATGGCGATATCGAGGTTATCCTGGCGCCCAAGGGGGAGCGGGTTGAAGTGACCGTCAGCGACAGCGGGCCGGGGATTGCGGCCGAGTTGCGTGAAGGTTTGTTCCTGCGGGCGTTCACCATTGGTGGCGCCCGGCGCGATGGTGGGCTGGGATTGCGCATTGTGCATCGCATTCTGCAATTGCACGGGCAGGCTATCAGCCTGGTCGACGTGCCAGGGCGCGGTGCAACGTTTACTTTTGGCCTGAGAACCAACCCTTTCAAGGCCGTTGAAAAATCAATCGCATCAGGCCAGGAATGAAGATCTAACGGGCTGTGGGAGCTATCGAGCTTTAGCGAGGCTGCGATAGCGGTGGGTCAGGCACCCTCAATGCTGGCTGTGCGGACGTCATCGCAGCCTCGCTAAAGCTCGACAACTCCTACATTGATGGCGTGCCAATCGCCCACCAACGTGGCAACAGTTGTTTGACCCGTGACTCGTCGAAGCGATCATCGATCAACATTACCACCCCTCGGTCCTGTTGGCTGCGGATCACCCTGCCCGCCGCTTGCACGACTTTCTGAATGCCGGGGTAGAGATAGGTGTAGTCATAACCGGCACCAAAAATGGCACCCATGCGCAGCTTCATCTGCTCGTTGACCGGGTTCAGTTGTGGCAAGCCCAAGGTGGCAATAAAGGCCCCGATCAAGCGCGTGCCTGGCAAGTCGATACCTTCGCCAAACGCCCCGCCCAACACGGCAAAACCGACGCCTTGGCTGTACTGGGTGAACTGATCGAGAAAGCCCTGGCGCTCGGATTCACTCATACCACGGGACTGTTGCCACAGCGGTATCTGCGGATACCGCTCGGCCAGTAATTGAGCCACCTGTTGCAGGTAATCGAAGCTACTGAAGAACGCCAGGTAATTGCCGGGCTGGCGCGCAAACTGTTCGGCGATCAGCTCGACGATCGGGGCCAGGGATGCCTGGCGATGCACAAACCGGGTGGAGACCTGGTGGATGACGCGCACCTGCAATTGTTCAGCCTTGAACGGCGACTCAACGTCGATCCAGGCGGTATCTGGTGGTAATCCAAGCAGGTCGGCGTAGTAGTGCCGCGGGCTCAAGGTCGCGGAAAACAGCACGCTGCTGCGGGCGGCAGTCAGTCGAGGGCGGATGAATTCGGCGGGTACCACGTTCCGCAAACACAACTGCGATGAACTGCGCTTGCCGCTGAACTCGCGTTTGCTGATATCGAAGATGAAGTGTTCGTTGAACAGCTCCGCTACTTTGGAGAATTGCAAAGCTTCGAAGTAGAAGGTTTGCAATTCACCACCGAGGCTTTCGGGATGCTCGTTGAAATAGTCGCCCATGGCGCTGGTACACAAGGCCAGGGCCTGCAATAACTTGTCCGGTTTGTCAGGGTAGGCCTGGTAAGGCGCAATCTGCTCCTTGTGCACGGCGTTCCATTCGCGGTTCAAACGTTGCAAGGGTTTCTTCAACGCCTCGGGGGCAATATCGCGCACGGTCTTGAGTGCGTACTGGTCGAGACCGGCGCTGTACATCGAGCGGCCACGTTCCACCAGGTTATGGGCTTCGTCCACCAACACCGCGACTCGCCATTGGTTTAGCTGCGCCAAACCGAACAGCATGGCGCCAAAATCGAAGTAGTAGTTGTAGTCGGCGACCACCATGTCGGCCCAGCGCGCCATTTCCTGGCTCAGGTAATAAGGACATACCTGATGCGCCAGGGCCACTTCCCGCAGGTTGCGTTGGTCGAGCAAGCGCACGTTGGCGGCGGCTTCACGGGCGGCGGGAAGGCGATCATAAAAGCCCTTGGCCAGCGGGCAGGAATCGCCGTGGCAGGCCTTGTCCAGGTGTTCGCAAGCCTTGTCCCTGGCCACCAGTTCAAGGACCCGCAGGGGAAGATCCGGGCAACTGTCATACAAGACCTTCGATGCATCCAGCGCCAGCTTGCGCCCCGGGGTTTTGGCGGTGAGGAAAAACACCTTGTCCAGTTGCTGGGGCGCCAGGGCCTTGAGCATCGGGAAGAGCGTGCCGACGGTCTTGCCGATGCCGGTGGGCGCCTGGGCCATCAGGCAACGCCCGGTACTGACCGCCTTGTATACCGATTCGGCAAGGGAACGTTGGCCGCAGCGAAATTCGGCGTGGGGGAAAGCCAGGGCTTGAGCCGCGGCATTGCGCGCTGCTCGTTGACGCATCTCCTGTTCGGCCCAGCCAAGAAACAGCGCACACTGTTGGTTGAAGAACTGCTCCAGTTCGCCGGCCTGAAAGCTGTGAGCCAACAAGGTTTCCTGTTCGCCGACGATATCGAAATACACCAACGCCAGGACAATCTCGCCAAGGCCCAGCTTCTGGCACATCAACCAGCCATAGACCTTGACCTGGGCCCAATGCAATTGCCGGTGATTGTCCGGCTGGGCGTCGAGGTCGCCACGGTAGGTCTTCACCTCTTCAAGTTGGTTACGGTCCGGGTCATAGCCGTCTGCCCTGCCCCTGACTTTCAGCTGCTGATATTCACCTTCCAGTGCTACTTCGTTCTGGTAATGCGCGTTGCGGCGCGAGGCCACGGTGCGGTGGCCGACGATACCTTCCTGGGCGCTGGGTGATGGGGTAAAACGCAGGTCAAGGTCGCCGACCTTGGCCGTGAATTCACACAGCGCCCGCACGGCCACGGTGTAGCTCAAGCTCCCTGCTCCGCCCAGCGCACGTAGCAGACCGTCACCGGCATCTGGTGCTCGCCGCAGAATTCCAGCCAGCGCAGTTGGTTGTCCTGCAAGCGATCACCCGGGCCTTTAACTTCGATCATGCGGTAGGTCTTTTGCTCGGGCCAGAACTGGATCAGGTCCGGCATGCCGGCGCGGTTGGCGCGAATGTCCAGCAGCAGGCGCTCGAACCAATGACGCAGATGCTCGGCGGGCAGGCAGTCGAGGGCCTGGTCGAGGAGTTCGTCGGTCAGCACGCTCCAGAACACAAACGGTGACTGGATCCCCCATTTCTCGGCATAACGCTGGCGGATGGTGGTTTTATAGCGCTCATCCCGCAGTTCACCCAGGCAGGCGCTGAACAGTTCGATGCGCCGCTGATGGAAATCCTCGCTGTGCAGATCCACCGGGCCGCGCTGGAACGGGTGGAAGAACGACCCCGGCAACGGCGCGAAAATCGCCGGCCAGCACAACAGACCAAACAGTGAATTGATCAGGCTGTTCTCGACGTAATGCACCGGCGCGTCGTGTTCACTCAAGTGCGCCTGGACACTGTATTCCACCGATATCAGGGGCTCCGGGAACGGCAGTTCAAGGTCCAGCCGCTGGATTTCCCTTGCCTTGGGTTTGGGCTGTGCCGGCTCACCCAGTTTGCGCCGCAGCCTTGGCAAGACCCGCAACAGGTGTTGCTGTTCAGCGGCGCTTTCCGGTGTCTGCTGAGCGGCACACGCCAGCGCCAGTGCCTGGGGAAAGTCTTCCTGACGCTCCAGCACCCGAATCAACCGCGCCCGTGCCCCGGGGTAGTCGCACCCTCGGTAAATCCCTTCGGCCAAGGTCAGTTCGGCCATGCGCTCGCAATGCTGACCTGCCTGGAACAGCAGCTTGCTTCGGCGCTTTTCCAGCCAGGGGTTATCGGTGTCCAGGGTCGCGATCTGTTCCAGCACGGTGCTCAGCGCCTCCCCTGCCTCAAAGGCCTGTTGGCATTGATGCAGGAACAGGACCCCTTGAATGTCGTCACGACTACGCAACCCACGGGATTCGGCGCAGAACTCGACTTTTTCGTAGGTGTAGATCCCCAGATCGGCCAATACAAACTCCGACCAGTCCTGGTACAGATTGCCGAAAAACATCAGCCGCAGGCGGTCGCACAGGTCCATGACCGCGAGGCTGTAGAGCGAGTCTTCAACCTCTGGACACCACTGCTGGAAGCTGCGGCTTTCAGCGAACTGCGCCGTCAACTCGGGCAACCAATCGGTCTTCTTGCCCTTGGGTTGATCGATCCAGGGTTTAAACGCCGTCAGGACTTCGCCCTTCTGCAACAGCGCGAACAGCTCTTCAAACGACAACAAACCGTGCTCATCCACCCAACCCAGTTCCAGCAACGGCACGACCGCGTCTTGCGTTGGACCGATCTCGTCATAATTGAGTTTGCTCAAGCGGAAATGTACCCCCTTGCGCATCACCATACGCACCAGCAGTGCCTGAGAGGCTTGCGGCAACCTGTCAAATTGCTGAATGAAATGCTTTTCATCAGGGCCCAGCAAATCGGCATAACGTTGCCCCAGCCAGTCGAGCACTTGCCGGAAGTTATGCAGGTAGTAGAAGGGGTTTTCCAGGAGATCGGGCATTAAGGACACTTGGGTAAATACTGGTTATGCATACAGATTGCCGCCTCCAGTCGGCTGTTGCAATCGGTAATAGATCAGTGGCGCACGCAACTTTTTGCATAAAAGTGATCAGATGGTGGGCGATGGCGTAATATTTGTAGCCCTAAGCCGCATCTGGCGTAGGATTTTTGAAGATTTAAGGTAAGGGTTATGAACATAAAGAGCTTGAGTCTGCCACTGGTTGTGCTCACTTTCCTGGTATTGGCCGGTTGCTCGACGCAGACTGTCGTGACCTTGCAGAACGGTACCCAGTACCTGACCAAAGACACACCGAACGCCAAGACCACCGATGGTTTCTACGAGTTCACCGACATCGCCGGCAAGCGTGTGCGGGTCAAGGCTGCGGATGTGGCGACGGTGATCAAGGAAAAGTGATCCACTGACAACACAGGCTAAGTGTGGGAGCGGGCTTGCTCGCGAAAGCGGTGGTTCAGTATCAGATGTGCTGCCTGTTACACCGCTTTCGCGAGCAAGCCCGCTCCCACATTGACCGCGTTTCAACCCCTGATTAGCTAATGGCAATCCCGTCCGCCGACAGGCTGTTAAGCCCTACCCCCACCAGCGTCACCGAATCTCCACCAAAGCTGAGCACCGTATCGGCCCCCACTGCCGTGGCATGGTCGCGCACGTCATAGTGCCCGCCCACGCCGTCCACCCCCATGAACACCAGTTTGTCCGTCGCCTGGTAACCGATGATCTTGTCCTGGCCAAACTGGCCAGTGAACAGGAAGGTATTCTTGCCGCCGCCGCCCTCCATCAGGTCATTGCCGGCTCCGCCCACGAACACATCGTTACCCTTGCCGCCGATCAGTTGATCATTGCCATCCTGGCCAAACAACCAGTCACCACCGGCATGGGCGTTGAGCACATTGTCGCCGGCATCGCCCTTGACCGATGAGGCATAGGCCTTGAGGTCCTTGCCTGCCAGCAGGCCTTGGTCGGTGACGCTATGGGTAACGTCCTTGTTGAAGAAAAACAGATAGCTTTCCTTGCTCACCAGCGCACCGATGTCCTGGGTCATGCTGATGCCGCCATGGCTGTCGCGCACGTACAGGGTCCCTGCCCCATCGTTGGCGACATCAACGTTTTTCAGCGACTGTTGCAAGTCCAGGGTGTTGTAGCCCGAGCCACCGAGGATGATGTTATAGCCGCCACTGTCACGGAAGGTGTCATTGCCGGTGCGCCCTTCCAGGTAGTCATTGCCACTGCCCCCTTGAATCAGGTCGGCGCCGTCGCTACCAATGATAAAGGTGCTGCCCGTGTGGGCTTCGGCATTGCGGTTGAGGTCCTGCACCCAGGTATTGGCCTTCGCCGGATCCGACAGGTTGGCGACAATAATCGTCGAGTCCCGGGTGGTCAGGTCGTAGAACTTGGACTCCAGGATACGCGTCATGCCGTCGCCATAACCCGTCGGCAGATGCGTCACCCAGGTCGGAAGGTTAAGGATGGAAAACGGCAGCACATTCCACAGCGCCGAGGCGTAGTAATCGTTGAAGCTGACGATATTATCGGCAGTCGACTCGTGAGGTGCGTCGTGCACCCCGAGGGACGACGGGTTGAACGAAGAGCCATCCAGGGCGCGGTATACCGGGTCCTGTTCATAGCCGATGTTCAATACCTTGTCGCTGGCGCTTTGAGTCGGTGAAGCGTAGGCCAGGTAGTTGGCGTCCTTGTAGAACCCCGACCATTTGTCGTTGCTCAAGTCGGCCATGCTGTTGACCGCAATGCCCCCAAGGCTGTGGCCGCTGACCAGCACGTCCTTGCCTGTCAGGCCTTGGCTACCGGCGTAGGCGGCGACGTCCTGGAGCAAGGTGCCGAAGGCTTCGCCCGAGTAGTTTTTCGCATAGTCCTTGGGCCCGAAGGCAGACAGCAGGTCGTTGACCAGATCACCGATGGAGTCAGTGATCAGTGTCTCCCGTGGCCCCGACGTGCCGCGAAAGGCAATGCCGATTTCCAGCAGCTTTCCGGCATCGTCGTATTTGCCCAGCACCTCCGCCTGCGCGGTGGTGTAGCCCGCTTTTTCACCAAAGAACGTCCCACGCGCATCGACCTTGCCGTCATAGCCCAGGGTACTGGCGCTGATGGGTGTCCAACCGGCCTTTTGTACGGCATCGAGGGCGGCTTTTTCCGAGTCGGGGTTCCACGGAACGCCCGGGATTATGCCCTGGGAATCGGTGCTGCCAAGCAACGCTTGTACCAGGGTGGCTGGCAATCCAAGGCCCAGCCCATTGTGTTGATATCCAACGGCGAAGCCGTTGTCCAGGTTGTGGTAGGAATACAACGTGATCGCCATGGCATCGGCGAACAGTGCTTTGGAGTCCTCGGTCCCGAGGTTTTTGTAGTCATAGACACCCATGGTATTGCCTCTCTTTTGTTGGAGTTTTCGAGAAAGCTAAAACTGCATAGATCTACTGTTGGAAATACTTGATGTGGGAGCGGCCCTGCTCGCGAATGCGGCTGTAGCCGCTGCCGAAGCATGAGGCTGCGATGGGCCGCGTAGCGGCCCCAAGGCGGCGGTCCTGTGGACACGCATCGCAGCCTCGTACCTCGGCAGCGGCTACAGCCGCATTCGCGAGCAAGTCGAATCGTCGCACCGCCGCTCCCACATTGGATCTCCTTTGTGTCAAAGGTCTGGGATCAGAACGCCCAATCCAGGCTCAACCCCACCCCGTGGATTTTCTCCCTGCTGGCCAGCAGACCGTTGTAATCAAAATTCACCCGTGCATCCTTGGTCAGCGCCAGGCTGACCCGAGCTCCTACCAATGCCGCATCACGCACCATCGACGAACTCTCGACCGAGAACGCCGTACTGTCTGATGCAAAAGCCAGGTGCCGCTCGGAGTCGGTGCTGCTCAGGTTGTGCTGCCAACCCAACGTGCCGGACACCTCCAGTTGCTGGTGATCGGTCACGTTGAAAGTTTTCAACGCGCGCAGACCCAGGGTGCTCAACACCACGTCACGGCTGTCATCGCCCCCCTTGAGCGCGGCTGCATCGCCCTTCTCGGTGAAACCATCCATGTCCAGGTGCACGTAAGCCAGGTTGGCGAACGGTTCCAGGGCCAGCGGTTGCAGGTTCAGGCGATAGGCCGCTTCGGTGAACACTTGAGTGGTGTGGGCATCGACCTTGGCTTTCTGCTTGCCGGACACTTCGCCGTATTGCAGTTCGCGCTTCACATCGGCGCGGTGCCAGCTGTACGTCGCACCACCGGTCAGGCGCAACGCGCCGATTTCATGCCCGGCATAAGCACCGAGGTGGTAGCTGTCCACTGACGCCCGGGAGTGAGTGCCGTCGCCCATGTTCAGCGATGTGTCGCTGTAACCCCCCACCAGACCGATTCGGGTGTCGTCATCCAACACGCCGTCCACACCCGCCAGCATGCCGCCGATGGACGTGGTGTAGCCCGCCGTGTCGCTGCCACTGTTGGTCTTGCCCCACGCCCCCAGGGCCTTGACCCAGACGTTGCCACGGGTATCGATGGTTTGGGTGGACGTGCCCATTTCGCCTTGCTGCAAGCGTTCACCCACGGCTTCGCGCAGGTAGCGGCTGTCATTGATCAGCGCGGTCTCCAGGGCTGGGTAGATCTCCCCGGTCAACTGCTGGAAGGCTCCTTGGGCCGACGCGGCGTTGGGCGCCAACAACAAGCTTTCATAGACGCCATTCCCGGCACCCAGTTGCTCGACGGCAGCCGCCACCGAGCGTTGGTTATCGGTGGCGGCGACGCTGGCGAAGCTGTTGCCATTGCGGCCCACATCCAACTGCACACCGTTGGCGGCGTAATTCAGCGTGCCACCCAGAAACAGGTAGTTGGGCAACACCGAACCGAAGCTGCCCGTAACGCCGCCAGCGGCCTGGAGAATGTTGTACTGGCGACCGATCAGGCTCTGGGCTTCAGTCTGGCTGAGCAGCGTCGGACTGTTTTCCAGGGCCAAAGTTACCGTGCCGCCGTTGAGGGTAGCCTTGCCGCCCGCGACGATGCGATCACTGCTGGTGGGTGACAGCTCCACGGCATAGGTTGAGCCTGCATCGAAGCTCACATCCCGGGCCACGTTCAAGGTGCCGATGGAGTTGCCCGGTGCCACGGTGCCGCCGCTTTTGGCCGCCAGAGAGCCGATACGTCCGGAGCCGCCGACGACACCGCTGTTGCTGACAGTAACGTCAGAGGTGAGCGAACCATTGATCGCCAGCAGGCCTTGCTTGACTAGGGTCGGACCGCTTTAGGTATTGGTGCCGGTCAGCACCAGGGCACCAATCCCTTGTTTGGTCAGCCCGCCGTGACCGGAGATATTGTTGCTCCATACGTCCAGTCCGCAATGCACGTCATTGCACACTCGCTGGGTCGGTTTACCGGCGTCCACCACGGCGCCAATCCCCGGCAGGTCCGCCACAAACTGACCGCTGCCATAGCCGCCGTCGATACGGAACTCCGCCGGAATATCCTCGGCGGTGATAAACATGCCTGGGCCGTTCACTGCCTTGCCCAGGTTGATCATGCCCCAGCCGTACAGCGAGTCGATGCCGGGGGCACCGAGGTCAGTAGCCGTGGTTTTCAGGATCGTGGAGATCTGGTCGCCGCTCATGTACGGGAACCGCTCCATCAACACCGCTGCGGCACCGGCCACATGAGGGGCCGCCATGGAGGTGCCATTCTTGTTTTCCCACTCCTGCTTCATGTTCTCCAGCGTCGTGCCGTTGAACACCGAGCTGTAGATTTTGGTACCGGGCGCCGAGACGCAAAAGCTGGCGGCATAACCGCAACGCGAGGAAAAGGTACTGATCACATAGGGGTCGCTGCTGGCGGTGTCGGGGTTCTGTTGCAAGGCCGCCACCGACAGCCAGTTGGGTGCGATGTCGGGCACAAAATACCCCAGCCCCGACATGGCATCCGGGTTGTTGCGGTTGTAGTCGTTGCCGGCGGCGAAGATGGTCAGCACACCACTGCGGGCCGTGTCGATAGCGCCTTGGTAGGCCCCGCCGGCAATGGTGCCAAGGATCGGCCGGATATTATTGAACTGCGCCTGGGCTTCATTGACCGTGAAGTTTGGGAAGGCCGGATCGCGACCGCCCTTGGCGTACTGATCACCGATACCGATGCCCCAACTGTTGTTGACGATCCGCGCACCGCTGGCCACCAGTGCGTCCCAGCCCGCTTTGTATACCGCACCGTCGTTGCCGAGGATGATCCCGTCTTCGGGGCCCGGGTCACCGTTTTCGGCGCTGATGATCTGCGCGTTGAACGCTACGCCATGCATCGAGCCACCGTCACGGTTACCCGCCGCGATACCGCCGACGTGAGTGCCATGGTTGCCCAGCTTGCCATTGGAACCCAGGGACGGCGTGCCGTCGTAGCGGAAGGCATCGCCGGCTTTCACCGGGATATAGGGGTCGGTGTATTGGCGGATGCCTTCGGTGACAATCGTCACCACCTTGTTGGGGCTGTTGAACTCCGGATGGGGGGCATACACCGGCTGGTCGAAGATCCCCAGCTTGACGCCCTTGCCGGTGTAGCCGGCGGCATAGGCCGTATCCGCATGCACCGCGCCCAGGCCCCAGTCGGCCTTGAATTCATTGCTGCGCCAACTGGCGGCATCGCCCAGTTTGCCGGTTTCAACGTAGGGTGCGGCCTGGGCGGTACCCAGGCTTGCCAGGCAACACAGCAGCGCGCCGTATGGCACGCAGCTCAAGGCCTTGAGCGGGTAGCCCGGGCCTGTTGACGGGGCGGTGTGTAACCCTCGGTTTTTTACGTTCACGGTGACCTTCCTTAGTTTTTTATTGCATTTGTGGTGAATCACTTCTCTTTCGAACACCGGCGGCTGAGTGTGGGAGCGGGCTTGCTCGCGAAGGAGGTGGTTCAGTACCAGATGTGCTACCTGTTACACCGCTTTCGCGAGCAAGCCCGCTCCCACACAAGCCCTCCCACATTTGATCCGTGGTTCAGGTTCAGAACTGCCAGTTCAGGCTCAAACCCACGCCCTGGTTCTTCTCCCGGCCACCCAACTGGCCGTTGTAATCCAGATTGACTCGCGTGGTTTTGCTCAACGCCAGGCTCGCCTGCACACCTACCAATGCGGCATCGCGCAGCAACGGCGAACTTTCAACCGCGAACGACGGACCACCGGCAACAAACGCCAGGTGCTCTTCGGACTCGACGGCGCTGAGGCTGTGCTGCCAGCCCAACGAACCGGATACGTCCAATTGTTGATGGTCATTGAGGTTGAAGGTTTTCAGGGCACGCAGGCCCAGGGTGCTCAGTACCGCGTCGCGGCGATCGCTGCCGCGCTCAAGGGCGGCGGCATCACCTTTTTCGTGGAAGCTGTCGCTGTCCAGGTGCACATACGCCAGGTTGGCGAAGGGTTCCAGGGCCAGCGCTTGCAGGTTCAAGCGGTAGGCGGCCTCGGTGAAGAGTTGGACGCTACGGGCATCCAGCTTGGCCTTCTGCTTGCCGCTGACTTCGCCGTACTGCAAGTCCCGTTTGACGTCGCCACGATGCCAGCTGTAGGCACCGCCGACGCTCAGGCGCCAGTTGCCCAACTCATGCCCGGCATAAGCGCCGAGGTGATAGCTGTCGATGGACGCCGACGAATGCGTGCCGCTGCCCATGCTCAGGGAACTGTCGCTATAGCCGGCCACCAGGCCGATGCGGGTCTGTTCGTCCAGCGCACCGTCGACACCCGCCAGCATGCCGCCGATGGAGCTGGTGTAGCCGGCGGTTTCGCTGCGGCTGTCGGTCTTGCCCCAGGCGCCCAGGGCCTTGACCCAGACGTTGCTCTCACCTGTTACCGGCGTATGGCGCAGGCGCTCGCCCACTGCATCCCGCAGGTGACGGCTGTCATTGATCAGCACCGCGCCAATCGCCGGGTAGATTTCCCCGGACAACTGCTGGAAGCCCTGCTGCGCCGACGCTACAGAATCCGAACGCAGCACGCTTTCATACACCGGGTTGCCCGCACCCAATTGTTCGGCAGCAGCAGCCACGTTGCGCTGATTGCGGGTCGCGCCCACGCTGGCGAAACTGGCGCCGTTGCGGCCGATGTCCAGTTGCACGGCGCTGGCGGCATAGTTGAGGGTGCCGCCGAGGAACAGGTAATTGGGCAGTACCGCACCAAACTGCCCTTGTATCCCACCTGCGGCCTGGAGGATGTTGTATTGCCGGCCAATCAGGCTTTGGGCTTCGGTCTGGCTGAGCAAGGTTGGGCTATTTTCCAATGCCAGGGTCACGGTGCCGCCGCCCAGTACGGCCTTGCCACCGGCAACAATGCGGTCGCTGCTGGTTGGTGTCAGTTCCACCGCATAGGTGGATCCCGCCGCGAGATTGACGTCACCGGCGACCTGCAAGGTGCCCACCGAGTTTCCCGGTGCCACGGTGCCGCCGCTGTTGGCGGTCAGCGAGGCGATACGGCCGGAGCCACCCAAAGTACCGCTGTCATTGACGGTGACCGCCGACGTCAGCGAGCCGTTTACCGCCAGCAATCCACCGTTGACTGTGGTGGCGCCGCGATAAGTGTTGTCGCCGGTCAGCACCAGCGTGCCGGCGCCCGACTTGATCAGGCTGCCCTGATAAATACGCTGCGCTGCAGCGGCATCCCGCGCACTGCCGACGGCGTAATCGGTCTTGTCCTGCTGACTGGCGTTGGCACCGACGCCATTTTCCCAGCCTTTGTCTTTCAAGGTTTGCTGCCAGGCCGTGTGTTCGGCGCTGTCTTCGGTTTGACGCTGAATCAGCGCCTTGTCGGAGATTGCGTTGCTCCACACATCGCCCTGCCCGGCCGCCAGGGTGTAATCCGTTGGCCCCAGCAGTTGACCAGGCCCGTGCATCGCCCGGCCCAAGTCCGGCACGCCCCAGCCGACCTTGGTGTTCGGCGCATCAGTGATTGATCCATCCAGCTGTGTGGCCGTAGTCAGCAGCACCTGCAACGCCTGCTCGTTGTTCATGTAAGGGTAGCGCTCCATCACCAGCGCCAAGGCGCCAGTGGCATGGGGCGCCGACATTGAGGTGCCGGATTTAACCCCATAACCGCCATCCGGAACGGTGCTGTTGATCAGCGCGCCCGGCGTGGAAATGCACCAATACTTGGCGATGCCGCACTGGTTGTATTTCTGGTTATTGGCCTTGTCCAGGCCCGACACCGCCAGCCAATGACCTTCCAGCTCCGGCTGGAAATACGGCAGTGCCGAGCGCACGCTGGCATTGGCATAACCGCTGTTGCCGGCGCTGAACACGTTGATCACACCGGCCTTGGCCACGTCGGCGGCAGAATCCAGCCAAGTGCCCTGGTTGTAGTGCTGGGCATAAGCGGCATGCAGGTCGCCCAATGTCTGGTAGCTGACGTCCTTGGGCTGGCTGCCCCAACTGTTGTTGATCGCCCGCACGCCCGAATCCACCAGGGCGCTGTACACCGCCTTGAAGTACTTGGGGTCCGGGGTCGGGCCAAACAGAAAGCTGTCGTTGGCGTTGGTATTACCGACGTAGATCTGTGCGTTGTACGCCACGCCGTGCATGCCGACGCCATCACGGGCCGCGCCCATGGTGCCGGTAACGTGGGTGCCGTGGGAGTCGTTGTTGGGGTTGAGTGCGCCGGTGGTGCTGAACGGACTGCCATTGACGTAAGTGCCCGTGGCGGTGACGGCGTGATAACGGTCCTTCGACGCTTCAGGATGGTTGGGGTCGAAGCCCGAGTCCAGGGCGCCGATCTTCACCCCGCTGCCGGTGATGCCGGCAGCGTAGGCTTCGTTAGCTTTCATGCGGTCCAGGCCCCAGTCACTCTGGTATTCAGGGGAGCGCCAACTGGTGGGGTTGCCCAACAGACCGGTCTCGGCGTACTGCGCGTTAGCCGCAACGGACAACAGCAGCAAGGAGCCGGCGGTCAAGGGTTTGAAGCGACGTGGTTGGATGATCATGAAAAGTCCTTGTTTTCTTATTGTTAAAACACGCTGTGGTGCTGAATTTGTTCTGTGGCGAGCGGGCGTTTGTGGCGAGCGGGCTTGCCCGCGTTGGGCTGCGCAGCCGCCCCAATAAACTCGCCTCCATATGTCAGACAAAGCGTGGTCTCAGGTTTCAGGGCCGCTGCGCGCCCCAACGCGGGCAAGCCCGCTCGCCACAAAAGCCTATTCAGTACAAAAAAACTCCACGATAGGCATTCCGTTACTTGCCTGCCATCGGTCCAAACGCCTCATCCACCTTGGCCAAGTCGGTATCGCGCAGGTTGCCGGCGTAGTAATGCAGTTTGGTCCAGGCCATCAAGTAGTCGTAACGGGCCTGGGCCAGGTCGCGACGGGTGCTGTACAGCTGCTGCTCGGCGTTGAGGGCGTCGAGGTTGACCCGCTCGCCACCGAGGATGCTTTGCTTGGTCGAGATCACCAGCGCCTCGGCCGAGACCAGGGCTTTTTGATAGGCCCGCAGCTTGCTCACCCCCGACAGGCAGGCGCTGAACTGGCGGCGCAGTTCGATCAGGGTTTCCCGCGTCTTGCCTTCCAGCTCGTACTCGGCTTGCTCCATGGCACGACTGGCCTGGCGGGTCGAGGCCGATACACCGCCACCGGCATAGATCGGCACACTGACTTCCACGCCGATGGTGTTGGTGTTGTAGCGCTGGTTGTAGGTGTTGCCGGTGTCCGACTCCTGCCGCCGGGAGGTGGCGTAGGCCGTCACCCGTGGCAAGTGCCCGGCGCGGTTGCGTTCCACTTCGTAGCGCGCCACTTCCAGGGACTGGCGCTGGGACGCCAGCGTCGGGTTGTTGGTGAGTGCCAGTTCATGCCAGGTGTCGTAGTTGGCCGGAGCCAGGGTGAAGGTGGCGAAACCTGCGTTGAGGGGCGCAAGGTCGGTGATATTGACGCTGGGCATGCCAATCAACGCGCCCAGCTCCCGCAGCGAGGCGTCCTGCTCATCCAGTGCCTGGATTTCCTCGGCGGTGGCCAACTCATAACGCGACTCGGCTTCGAGGATATCGGTGCGGGTCCCCTCGCCCTGCTTGAACAGGTGTTCGTTCTGTTGGAACTGCAGCTCGAAGGCCTTCTTCTTGGCCCGCGCAATATCGATCTGGTCCTGGGCAAACAACGCCTGTGTGTAATAGCTCAGTACCCGCACCAGCAGCGCCTGGCTCTTGTCGCGAAAACTTTCATCCGCGAACAGCGCCTGGGCCACGCCCTTGCGATAGTTGGCATAGGCTTCGTAGTCGAACAGCGGCTGTTGCAGACTGAAGGTGGAGCCGAAGCTTGTGTAGTTGCGATCGTCGCGATACGTCCCACCCGTACGGGAGTCCGGCAAGTGGGCCTCAGAGTCGTTGCGCCCCTTGTTGTAGTTGTAGGAGAGCCGTGGCAACAGCCCGGCGCGGCCAATGATGCGGTTCTCCAACCCCGCGTCGCGCTCCTTGATGGCGCCAAGAAAGACCGGATCGTTGCGCAAGGCCTGCTCATAGACATCAAACGGGCCCATGGCCGCCTGGGCAGTACCGCACACGAGGAACAGGGAAATGAACACTGACTTCATGCTCATTCCTCAGTCAACGCGGAGCCGGCGCGATCCAGCAGCGGCTTGAACAGGTAATTGAGCAGCGAGCGCTCACCGGTGCGCACAAACATCTCCGCCGGCATCCCTGGCTTGATTACCAGGCCGTGGAGTTTTTCCAAGGCACCGTCGCTGACGGTGGTGCGCAGCACGTAGTACGGCGCGCCGGTCTTCTCGTCGAGCATCTGGTCGGCGGAAATCAGGCTGACCTCCCCCGGTACCCGTGGCGTGCGGCTCTGGTTGAACGCGGTGAACAGGATGTCCACCGGCAAGTGAGTGCCGACCTTGTCCACCAGGTGCACCGGCAGATGGCCTTCCACTTCCAGGCGCGTGCCCTGGGGCACGATCTCCAGCAGGGTTTCACCGGCGCGCACCACGGCGCCTTCGGTGTGCACCCCAAGGTTGACCGCGATGCCGTCAGCCGGGGCGTTGATTTCACTGTGTTGCAAGTCAAACCCGGCGGACGTCAGTTGCTGCTCCAGGGTCAGGCTGCGCAGTTGTGCATCGGCCAGTTGGCTGCGCACCTCCTTTTGATACTCCTCGACGTGCTGTTGCTGCTTGAGTTTCGATTCGAGGATACCCTGCTCCACTCGCCCGCTTTCCCCGGTGTTCTGCGCCAGGTCCTGTTGCACCTGGGACAGTTGCCGCTGGTACTCCATCAAGCGGTTGCGCGGGATATAGCCGTTGTCGGCCAAGGGTTGCAGGTTGCTCAGTTGATCGCGCAGGGATTGCGCCTGGGCCGTAAGGTCGCTGCGGGCGCGGCGCATGCCGTTCAGTTGCGAGGTGGCACCTTCAATGCTGGCGCGGATCCCGGCTTGTTCCCGGGCAAAGGCTTCGCGACGACTGCTGAACAGTTGGCGTTGACCTTCCAGCACCAGGGCCAGGGCCGGGTCAGGATTGCCGCTCAGTTCGGCGGGAAAGGTGATGCTGGAGCGGTTGTCACGTTCACTCTGCCAACGGGCGACGCTGGCCCAGGCCATGCGGTACTGGGCCTGCAGCGATTGCACATCGGCCTGGCTTTGCGTCTGGTCGAGACGAAACAACGGCTGGCCCTGTTTCACCACCTCCCCTTCACGCACCAGGATCCGGCTGACTACGCCGGGGCTGAGGGTTTGCACAGCTTTGCGCTTTCCGGAAACCACCACCGTACCCTGCACCGGAATGCCTTGATCCAGCGGCGCCAGGCTGGCCCAGAGAAAGAAACCACCGGCGCCGACCACCGTCAGGATCCAGCCCATGCGGGCAAAGAACCGCGCGTCGCGCTCAGGGTGCGTCTGCTCATAGTCGCGGTTGATTTGAATGCTGTTGTCGATGCTCATGCGCCTGGATTCCTTCCGGCTTGATACTGACGGCTGAGGCTGCCCCCGGCCTTTTCACGCGGCGCTTCTTGTGGTTGACCGGACAATGCGCGCAACACCTCCTGGCTTGGACCGAACGCTTGCAGGCGCCCTTCGTTGAGTACCAGCAACTTGTCGGCCTGGGCCAGGGCCGAGGAACGGTGAGTGACCAGGATCACGCTGCTGCCCTGGGCCTTCATCTGCACGATGGCGCTGGCCAAGGCGGCTTCGCCGACGGTGTCGAGGTTGGAGTTGGGCTCATCGAGCACGATCAACCGAGGGTTGCCGTACAACGCCCGGGCCAGGGCCACCCGTTGCTTCTGGCCGCCGGACAGGCCGCTGCCGTCATCCCCCAGCACCGTGTCGTAGCCGTGGGGCAGGCGCAGGATCAATTCATGCACGCCGGCTTGCTGGGCGGCTTGTACCACAAGCTCCGGATCGGCTTCGCGAAAGCGCGCGATGTTATCGGCGATGCTGCCACTGAACAGTTCGATGTCTTGCGGCAAGTAGCCAATATGCGGGCCGAGGTCGTCGCGGTCCCAACGGTGGATGTCCGCACCGTCCAGGCGTACCGTCCCTCCCAAGGTTGGCCAGACACCCACCAATACTCGCGCCAACGTGGACTTGCCGGAGCCCGAAGCACCCAGTACGCCCAGCACTTCCCCCGCCGTCAGGCCAAAACTGACCTGATGCAAGGTCGCCATTCGGCGCCCAGGAGGCCCGGCAGTCACTTGCTCGAAACTCACCTGCCCCTTGGGCGCCGGCAAGGCCATCTGTTCACCTTCCGGTGGAAACTCCTGCAGCAGGCTATCCAGGCGTTGATAGGCCAACTTGGCCGAACTCCATTGCTTCCACACGGCAATCAATTGATCGATCGGGCTTAACACCCGGCCCATCAGAATAGAACCGGCGATCATCATCCCGGCGGTCATGTCGCCCTTGATCACCAGCAGCGCGCCTAACCCAAGTACCAGCGATTGCAGGCACAGCCGTAATGACTTGCTCAGGGAACTGATGATCGAACCGGTGTCGCTGGCCTTGTTCTGCAACCCCAGAAACCGCGAGTGCACCTGGAACCAGCGTTTGCGCAACGCACCGAGCATGCCCATGGCCTGGATGGTTTCAGCGTTGTGCAGATGGCTGGTCGCCAGTTGCGTTGACTGTTGGGAATAGCCGCTGGCTTGACCCAGCGGTTTTTTGGTCAGGTATTCGTTGAGACAGGCCAGGGCGATCAGCAGCACCGCGCCCGCAGTCGCCAACACCCCGAGCCAGACGTTGAACAGGAAGATCACAAACAAGTAGATCGGGAACCACGGCGCGTCAAAGAAGGCGAACAGCGCGGGCCCGGTGATGAATTGGCGAATGTGGGTCAAATCCCCCAGGGATTGCCCGGCGTGCCCCTCGCCCCGCTTCAGGTTGCGTTCGAACGCCGCCTTGTACACCTGCAGGTTGAAGCGACGCTCCAACTGGCTGCCGATACGGATCACGATAAAACTGCGGATCACTTCCAGCACACCGATAAACGCGAAGAAGCCCACCACCATCAGGGTCAGCATGACCAGGGTGGTTTCGTTCTGGGAAGAAAGGACGCGGTCATAAACTTGCAACATGTAAATCGAGGGCACCAGCATCAGCACGTTGATCAATGCGGTGAAGCAACCAATGCTGATCAGGATACTTTTGTAATCGCCGAGTGCTTTGAACAGCGGTGCAACGGGAGTGGTCTTCGCCATGTTGCTTAATTTCCCTGAGCTGAAATGCGCACAATAGTTTGCCGGGCGACCCGGTGAGGGGCGGGCAAATTATCAAAACCCTTGTGGGGCGTTAAAAGTGACAGATAAACCAATAGTCGGGTGCTCTACGCACTCTTTTTAATCCATCGAGACGACGGACATTGGTTATAAGGATATAACGTGAAATCCATGTAATTGCACGATTAAGGTGCACGCCTTAGTACAACTATGCTTCCGGACTTAGTCCGTCCTTCGTATTCGCCGTCTTTATTGCGGTTCAAGTGAGTAATGCCCGTACCTTCGGCATTCATCAGCCAGATTCCGTCGGGTGTAGGCGACCAACTTGCGGGGTTTTCTCCCAGCCAACGACTGGCGCATTCCACGTCACCGCCCAGGGCGCTGGCGTTTTCAATCAGGTCCAGCGGACAAACCTGGTCTTGCTGGTGCAACTCCCAGTGTCCCGCCAGCTGTGCGGGGCTGGGTAAAATCAAACTGCTTGCCATGGCTGTGGCTCCTGCCGACATAAGCAACCCCAGGAAAACCCGGCGGGCTGCGGTGCGATATCTGTTCATGGGCGCTTCCTTTCATGCTCCGGCACCTTCGCCCGTTTGCAGGGTGGATGCAAGGGCAGAGAGCGGTGCGCGCGCACCGCTCTCCTTTACGCCTGAATCAGGCCACGATGTCGCTGACTGCTGCCTGGCCTACGGTAGTGACGAGGAAATCCGCCACGCCATGCCCGGAGAAGTCCACTGCCAACGTGCCCAGGTTGGTACCTGAGGCATAGCTGAGCACTGCGTCGCCTGCGTGACCTGTGAACGCGTTCACGAAGCTCAGGCCGGAACCTTGGGTGATACCGGTCAGATCAATCTTGTCCGAACCCGAGGTGAAGTCCAGGATCTGATCCGCCGCACCTGGCTTGGAATCGGAGCTGGCGCCGAACACAAATGTGTCCGAACCCGTACCGCCCCACAGCTTGTCCGCACCGCCACCACCGAAGATGATGTCGTTACCGGCACCGCCTTTGAGGGTGTTGGCCGCAGCGTTACCGATCAGCAGATCGTTGCCGGAACCGCCGAAGGCGTTTTCCACGGTCACACCCTTGGCAATAGAAACGTTGCCAACCAGGCCGCCAACGTCAGAGAGCGAGGTCTCATTGAGGTTGATTTTCTGGTTTTGAGTGAAGCCGGAGAAGTCCAGAGTGTCGTTACCGCCACCGTCCCATACCGAGAACACCAGTTTGTCGGCGTTCGAGGTGGCGCTGAGGAAATCACGCCCGGTATTGGAGTTGAAGCCGTAGGTGGTGTCACCTGAACGGGTTGCGTAGTTGGCACCATAGAGCTTCTGGATCGCGGCGATGTCATCGATCAGCGGACCCGACGAGTAAGCTTCTACGCCGCCTTTGGTGAAGTTCTGGCTGGTGTTGCTCTCGCTCCAGTAACTCATGACGCTGTAGCCACGTGAGTCTTGTCCGTAGTCCGCATCGTTGTAGGATGGGTTGCCAGTCCCGGCGTTGTAGTCGCCAGGGTGGGACAGGCCGAGGGTATGGCCAATTTCGTGGGTGAGCGTCTGACGACCGTAGTTGTTCAAGCCTGGATTGACGTTGGCCGTGTAGCTGTTGTTGGTCAGGTACCAGGAGGTACCGTCCGTGCCCGTCACGTTGTACTTCTCGTTGGTACCCGGCAGGTAGGCAAATGCTGCGGCGCCATCCTGGCCCCCGCTGTAGTTGCCGAAGGTCATGTGGAAGTCGCCGCCCGAGGATTTCTCGGTAAAGGTGACATTAGCCACATCCGCCCAGGACTGCATGGCCAATGCGGCCTGTGCTTTCTGGGTGGTGTTGAACTGACTGAACCCGGTGATGCCATGTTTGTTCATGGTCGCCGAGGAAGCCGAGGTCAGGAAGGTGTAGGTAAGATCGATCTTGCCGTTGCCGTCAACGTCCCGGTACGCCGCGTTTTCGCGTAGTAAGTGGTCGGCTGCCTGGTCGACAGAGAACGAGGGTTTGCCATTGACCGTGAGGTTGCCGCCGCGGTCGTATTGATGGCTAAAGCTATCGATTTGCGTATAGGCGCTACTTGCTTGAGCCGCCGATACAATAGCTTTGTCTTTTACTTTTGACATAAACGTACTTCCTTGTTTGCAAGTGGAACAGTTTTTGTCCGATAGCGACCATCTCTGGCGAGATCGTCCTATCACTCGCCTCTTATGAAGGCGGTAGAAAAACTGACACAATTCGAAATCAGTCGTCCAGCACTTTTTTCACAACAAAAATGCGCTGGATCAACAACTCCCGCAAACACTGGCAAATGACTCTGAATATTCCTTTGTCTTGAGCCTCCATTGGGCTAAACAGGTGCAAACCTGTATTTAAATATTAAATACTACTAATGCCTTAAGTGTTAAGCCGCTCACATTCAGCGGCCAAATGGATCCAATATATTGTTTGGGTGCACTAAGAAAGTGCCACCGTGTCATTACCAATGATTAAACAGCCACTACTTTTAATAGTATTGACAGTGTGCCCCCTATTACGGGGACACACTTACACAGCGTGTAGCCGCTGCCGAGGTACGAGGCTGCGATGGGTGGCGAAGCGACCCCGAGGGCGCTCCTGCGGACCGCATCGCAGCCTCGTGCCTCGTCAGCGGCTACAGCAGACGCGTACGCCAACCTGTTGTGCGTAATGCCCCGAGCAGTGTCTGCCCATCGAGCCCTGGCACCAGAACCCCCTCGTCGGTCTCCATGTCTTCCCCGGCGAGGATCGCATTAATGATCGCTTCCTCTACCGCCTCGGCGGCGGCACTGAACAGCGGCGAAATATGATCGTTATTGACCATTGCCAACGGCGTGCTGAACGGCAAGCCCTTGCGCCCATAGTCCGCTGGCGGCAAATCCTGGTTGCCGGTGGCGAACGCGAGAAACAGGTCGCCACTGGAATCCTCGGTGCCGCCGCCCGTGCGAGCAATGCCGATAGACGCCCGTTGTGCCAACCGCTGGCACTGATGCGGCAGCAAGGGCGCGTCGGTGGCGAGAATCACCACGATCGAGCCCATGCCCGGCGTGCCGCGCTCGGCAAAGGGTGAAGGAATTTCCATCAAGTGACGCCCCACCGGGTAACCATCCACCCGTAACTCTTGACGTTTGCCATGATTGGCCTGAACCAGCACCCCCACGGTCCAACCGCCCTGCTCCGCCGATAACCGGCGCGACGCCGTGCCGATACCGCCCTTGAACTCATGGCAAATCATCCCGGTACCACCGCCGACTGCGCCCTCCTGTACCGGGCCTGCTACAGAACCGGCCAAGGCTTCGCGCACATGCTCCGGGCCAACATGCTGGCCCCAGATATCATTGAGCAAGCCGTCATAGGTTTCCATCACCACCGGCATGCACCAATACACCGCAGGGTCCGCCAGCTTTTCCCGCTCCAGGGCAATCAAGGTGTCGCGCACAATGCCGATGCTGTGGGTATTGGTGATCGCCAGCGGCGTGGTCAGCAAGCCCGACTCGCTGATCCACTCCAGACCGGTGGCGTCGCCGTTGCCATTGAGCACGTGGTAGCCGGCAAAGCACGGTTGTTGCCGGGCCTCACCCGCCCGAGGCTGGATCACCGTTACGCCGGTGCGGACCTGTTTGCCATCGATGCGGGTCTTGAGCGTACTGTGGCCAACCCGAACACCGGGAACGTCGGTAATGGCATTCAATTCACCGGGCGTGCCCAGACCCAACGTGATGCCCAATTGACGTGCGCGCATAACCACTCCTTACAGTTTCTGGAACGCCGGACTCAACCGGCCGCTGATGCAATACAAAATCACCGACAGCGCCAACAAGCCGATGATAATCATGATGTCCCGGGCCGAAGCCTCAAGGATCAGGGTAAACAATAGATAGCCGGCCCCCAGCACCGCCAGCAATGCCGGCAATGGCCACAGCGGCATGCGATAGGGATGTTCGCGATCGCGCAGCAGCGCCCGGCTCATCAGCGCACTCAGGGCCACCACCAGGTACACCAGCATGATCAGCAGCACGCTGAAGGACGTCAGATCCGCCAGGTTGGAGCTGAAACTGAGCAGCGCCGACGGAACCGCCAGGAACAACGTCGCCAGCCACGGTGAGTCCCAGCGCGGATGAATGCGGGTGAACAGTTTATTGATACTGGGCGTCCACAACGCATCGCGGCCGCTGCTGAATACCACCCGGCCGATCTGGATGACGATGGCGACGATGGCATTGAACACCGACAGGAAGATCCCGGCGCTCACCAGCCGTGACAAGGTCTCATTGCCGTGGCTGGTCAACAAGTAGCCGATAGGATCGGGGCTGCTGATCATGGCACTGAGGGACGGCGCGCCAATCAACAGCGCGGTGATCGGTACTAACTCGATCACCACCACCAAACCCAGGGACCACAAAACAGCTTTGTGTACACCCTTGCCGCCGCATTTCATGTCTTCGGCCAGCAGCACCGCCGGGCCGTAACCATTGAACGAGAACAGGCCGATGCCCACCGCGCCAATCACCAGGGCCCAGGGTGCCAGGTGCAACACACCGTTTTCGACAATTTGCGGTTGGAACAACACGCTGGCCGGCTGCACCGGATTGCCGAAGCCGATAAACACGATCACCAGCAACGCGGCCACTTCCAGCAGCAAGCAAGTGCCCGTGATCCAGGCATTGAGCTTGATATTGAGAATCCCCAGGGCGTAGCTGCAGACCACGATTACCAGGGCCACGGTTTGTGAGTCGAATTGGGTGCCCAGGGCATTGTTGAGGTACGTCGCGGCGCCGGTGGCCAGCACCGGCGGGATAAACAGCAGCATCACCAGCACCGTGAGGAAGGTCGCGTAGCCGGCCATGCCGCCGAACACGCGCTTGGCGTAAACGTATTCACCCCCGGCGCTGTTATGGGCACGGCCCAGTTCGGCGTAACAGAAGGCGAACATCAGCGCGAGCACCGCCGCCATCACGAACGCCAGGAACACCCCGCTGCCGGCCTGCTGGATGGCGAATGGCGCAATCACGAATACGGAACTGGCCGGGGTCACCGCCGAGACGGTAATCGCGACAACGTCGAACACGCTCAAGGTGGGTTTCAACACGCCGTCGGGCGCAGGGGAAGCACTCATATCGTTATCCTCGTGATTATTGTTGGTATGAGGCAGAAACGAAAAGGGATGGCTGCGCGAGATATGTTTCCCGCTGGCTGTCAGCGAATCTAGACCCTGTATTCCACGCGGCCAATTCCCCTATTGGAGTACTCCCCTTGACGGGAACCGGTAAAAGTCGAAACCTTGCGCGATCTTTTCGCCGTCGGAGCACCGTACATGAGCCTGTTCAGGGAAGTCGGCATGCACGCCGGACTGGGTCGAACCGTGTCGCAGATCGGTACCGAGCGCTTCTGGAAGCAGTTGATCCTGTTGTTGCACCAATGCCTGCCCTTCGACAATGCCCTGGCGATTTTCTACCCCCTTGAGGGCGCACCCGAGGCGCTGGAGGAATACGACGCCCAACCCAGCAACAAACCCACACCGATGCTGATTTACCTCAATGGTTTGTACTTGATCGATCCGTTTTTCCAGGCGTGTCGGGACGGCTACGCCAGCGGTGTGTACCACCTTGAAGAAGTGGCACCGGATCACTTTCGCCAAAGCGAATACTTCCTCAATTACTTCCACGACAACGTGTTGGAAGACGAGGCGCAGTTCATTCTGCAATTGCCGGGCAGCGGGACCTTGTCCCTGTCCCTGGGCATGCAAAGGATGTTTACCCCTGGTGAAACGGGACTGCTGACGACCCTCTGCGCCTGGGTGCTGCCGTTGATGCAACAGCATTGGCAACAAAGCACCCAGCGGGCGCCGGCGCCAGACGCCATGGCCAGCCAGATTCGTGATGCCTTGAGTCATTTTGGCAGTGGCGTGCTGTCAGAGCGCGAGCTGGAAATCGCTCGCCTGGTATTGCGCGGGTTTTCTTCCAAGGCCATGGCCGAACGCCTGAGCATCTCACCGGACACGGTCAAGGTTCATCGCCGGCATCTGTATGCCAAGTTGGATATCTCGTCACAACCGGAGTTGTTTTCGTTGTTTATCCAATCGTTGGGGCATGATCTGGAGAACCCTTAGCCTCGGCGTCGCATCCTACGCAGCCTCGCTGGCGCTCGACAGCTGCTACGGGGATCAGATGGAACTACCCCACGTTTGCCAGGTGAAGTTCAAGACGGTATCTACGCCACGCACCTCGTTCGTAGCAGTTGTCGAGCGCCAGCGAGGCTACGTAGGCCACACCACACACATAAAGCCGTCCCCCTCACCTCACAACCACCACACATCCCAAAGCGGATAATCATGAACCCGCCCTACCAACCCTGCTCGAACCGGATTGCAAACTACATAACGAGCAAAGTCCTTCAAGTCTTCTTCACGACGCATGCCACGGTCGTGGTAACCCTTCTGCCAAAGCGGCCCCTTGCGACCTAGAGCGCGATTGACCACCAGGCTGCTTCGCGATTTTATTCGGCACATCAATTCCGCCAGCGTCTTGCCCTGAAGCTGAACCAGCCAATGAACGTGATCCGGCATGACAACAAACGCCAGAGAGTTCCCCCATTGATCTTCATGTGCCTGACGCAGTTGCTTCACCAACAGCCGCCCCAACTGCCAATCCTCAAAAATCGGTTCTCTGTGGTAAGTCACAGCGGTCAACAGATACACGCCACCCACCTCTGACGCCCGCCCGATCCTTAATCGTCCAGGCTTGTTCAATACAGGCATTCCTTGCCTCCCGCTCAATATCAGGAGGAAAGGAAAGTACCTGCTTTGCCGCTTAGGCAGAGGTGCAGATGAACAACGAAATATTGCCGATCAGCGCCCCGTACGAATGGTGTTCCACACCCGCGTGCGGATCCGGTCGATATTCAGCGGCATCGCTTCCAGCGCAAACAACTTGCCCATCATTTCCGGACTCGGGTACACCTTGGTGTCGCTCTTGATCGCCGGGTCCACCAGGCTGTCGGCCGCTGCGTTACCGTTGGCGTAGTGCACATGGTTCGTGATGCTGGCCATCACGTCGGGGCGCAGCAGGTAGTTCATGAAGGCATAACCGGCCTGTTCATCCGGGGCATCCGCGGGCATGGCTACCATGTCGAACCAGATGGCAGCGCCTTCCCTGGGAATGTTGTAGCCGATCTTCACGCCGTTCTTGGCTTCGGTAGCGCGGCTTTCGGCTTGCAGGATGTCACCAGAGAAGCCGACCGCCACGCAGATATCGCCATTGGCCAGGTCGCTGGTGTATTTCGAGGAGTGGAAGTAACTGACGTAAGGCCGCACTTTCATCAGCAGCGCTTCAGCTTTCTTGTAGTCCTCGGGGTTCTTGCTGTGGTGTGGCAGGCCCAGGTAATTCAACGCGGCCGGCAGCAGTTCCGGACCGTTGTCGAGGATGGCAACCCCGCACTTTTGCAGCTTTTCCATGTATTCGGGCTTGAAGATCAGGTCCCAGGAGTCCACCGGGGCGTTGTCCCCGAGCACGGCCTTGACCTTGTCGATGTTGTAGCCGATGCCGGTGCTGCCCCACAGGTACGGGAAGCCGTGGGCATTGCCCGGGTCGTTGTTTTCCAGGGCCTTGAGCAGCACCGGGTTGAGGTTTTTCCAGTTGGGCAACTGGCTCTTGTCGAGTTTCTTCAGTGCCCCACCCTGGATCTGCCGGGCCATGAAGTGGTTGGACGGAAACACCACGTCATAGCCGGATTTGCCGGTCATCAACTTGCCGTCGAGGGTTTCGTTGCTGTCATAGACGTCGTAGGTGAAAGCAATGCCGGTTTCTTTCTGGAAGCTCTTCGTGGTATCCGGGGCGATGTAGTCCGACCAGTTGTAGATTTTTACCGTTTCAGCGGCCTGGCTGAGGGAGGCCACCAGCAACAGGGGCAACAGGACAATGGGTTTCATGAGTCGATTTCCTGGCGGTTATAGGGCTGTTTTTATGGCAGGCGATCAAGGATCAAAGGTTTACAGAATCAACACGTAGGTCTTGCGCACGGTTTCCTGGATGTCCCAGATACCGGTGCTGTTGGCGGGCAACATGAGTGCATCACCGGCTTCGATGTGCAGGGTTTCGCCGTTGTCCGGGGTAAAGGTGCAGCGGCCCTGGATGAAGTGACAGAACTCCTGGGCGACGATCTGGCGACGCCAGCGCCCGGGGGTGCACTCCCAGATGCCGGTTTCGACGCCATCGCTGCGCTCCACGCTCAAGGTCGAAGCCACGGCCACCGGAGTGCCCAGCGGTGCGGCAACGGGAGCGGAGTCCGGCAAGTGGGCACTGAGGGTGTCTTTGAATTGAGTGATGCTCATGGTCATACCTGCAGTAGTTGAAACGACTTAGTGCATGAAGCCTTCCATGAACCCCGCAACCCCGCTGGCTAACCGGCGGCGCCAAGGCGCGCTGTCGGGGTTGGCCAAGGTCTGATCTTCGTGGACAAAGCTGCGAATGATCGCGTTGTAGCCCAGCCAGCGGCAGGGTTCCGGTTCCCAGGCCTTGAGCGCGTCCAGGGAGCCTTGAGGAATAACCCATGGCTGGCTGACCAGCGGCGTGTCGAGGCCCAGGATCATGTCCGCCAGGGTCCGGCCACCGAGATTGCTGGCCCCTACTCCCTCACCGCCATAGCCGCCGGATAAAGCAATCCCTGCCTTATGATCACAGAGCATGTGCGGCCTGAAGCGCCGGGACATGCCCAGGTTGCCGCCCCAAGCATGCGTGATGCGTACGCCCTTGAGTTGGGGAAACAGCTCGCTGAACAGGTAGCGGCGCAGCTCCACTTCACTGTCTGTCAGATCGAAGCTGTGCCGCAGCTTGCCGGCAAACTGATAGCCGCCACGGGCACCGAACACGAGACGGTTGTCCGCCGTGCGCTGGCCATAGGTGACCTGGCGGCTGCTTTCGCCAAACGCCTGGCCTCGGCTCAGGCCGATTTCGTCCCAGGTGCTGGCGGACAGCGGCTCGGTGGCGACGATCAGGCTTTGTACCGGCAACTGATAGCGCCCCAACGGCGCCAAGGTCGTGGCATAGCCCTCGACTGCCGGCACCACCCAGGAAGCGCGGACCACGGCCTTGTTGGTGCGCAAGCTCCCGGACTGCCAGTGGGTCACCGGGCTGTTTTCGTAGATATTGACGCCCATTTGCTCGACTAGCCGCGCCAGAGCGCGCACCAGCTTGGCTGGGTGAATAGTCGCGACATGGGGGGCGTAAATGCCGCCGTAAGGCTTGGCGATGCGAATCTGCTCGGCCAACTGCTGCGGGCTCAACCAGCGGTAATCCTCTTCGGTGAGGCCCTGGGCATGGAGCTTTTTCAGGTATTGACGCAGGCTGGTTTCCTGCTCCGGATAGCGGGCAGCGCAGTACAGCACCCCGCCCTTGCGGTAATCGCAATCGATGCCTTCACGCTCGATCACCTGGGCCACTTCATCGGGGATGCCATGCAGCAAGTCGAACGACGCCCGGCGTTGCTCGGGGGACAAACCCGCCAGTAAGCGGTCTTCCCCCAACAGATTGCCCATCAACCAGCCACCGTTGCGGCCCGAAGCACCAAAGCCGGCGGTTTGCGCCTCGATGATGGCGATCTTCAGTTCAGGAGCCTGGCGCTTGAGGTAATAGGCGGTCCACAGCCCGGTATAACCAGCACCGATGATCGCCACATTGACGTCCAGGTCCTGCTCCAGAGGCGGACGCGCCACCAGCGGCTCGTCCAACTGGTCCATCCATAAACTGATAGTGCGCCACGCCGGCATACCCAACTCCACCACCTAAAATCGATGGTGTGATCCTAGTGCCTGACCTCAGGGAGCGTCTTGCGCGCGTGCACGCAGGGAAATTTGTTTGACGTAGGCCTTGGGCGACAGGCCGGTGTGCTGGCGGAAGCAGCTGTAGAAGGCCGACAGGGAATTGAAACCCGCGGCAAAGGCCAACTCATCGATGCGAATCGGCGGTACGGCCGTGTCCAGCGTCGCAAGCAAATGCTGCAAGCGTGCCTGGTTGACGTAGCGGTAAAAGCTCTGCCCCAGCACCTGGTTCAACAGGTAGGAAATCTGGTTGCGGCTGTAACCACACTCCTTGGCCACCTGTTGCAGGTCCAGCTCCGGGTCCAAATAGGGTTGCTGGCGCTGGAAGTACTGCTGCAAGTCGTTGGCCAGGTAACTCAACTGTTGGGGCGACAGGCCCAGGCGGCTGACGGTCGGGCGCTGCGCCTGGGAGCGCGTACGACTGGTGGGTTGCTCATGCACCAGTGATGCATATTCATTGACCCGCCAGATCAAACCATCGCGCACGGTGATTGCTTCACTGGTGCGAAACGACACCAGGCCCTGACTCCCCCGCAGGGTGATGCGGTATTGAATGAATGCCGTGTCGCCGTCGACGCGGATACGATCACTGTGCTCAATGGCTTCGTCAGGGCCGCGGGGCATGCTGGCGCGCAGGTAATCACGCAGCTCATCGAAGCCCACGACGCGGTTCTGGAAGAAGTCGTGATACTGGATAGCCGGGTGGTAGTACGCCATGACGCCTTCCAGGTCCCGGCGCTTCCAGCAAAGATGATGGCGCAGGACGATCTCGCCGGTGGCCTGGGCTTGGTGGGAATCATCGTCTGGGGCGATGTCGGGCATAAAACGCTCTGAGGCTGGCAAACGTACGAGCTTGCCGAACTTTTCCAGGGGCTTCAATGGCCAATTGACGGTTCTGACTAATGGCCTATCGCCCAAAGCTCTGTGGGATATGACGCACATCAAATGAATGGATGACAACCGCCGAACGGGGCCAAAAAACTGCCCTGGGTGTTGCGAACGAATGCTATTTTTAGCATTCGACAGCCAAGACCAGTGACGGTCATGGCGCCCCTGCCGCGAGCTAAAGGAAGCGCTCAATGAACAAGGTGGGCAACATGAATAAAGTGACATTCCCCAACGCCTGCCAGCTGATGCGCTGGCATTTTCACCCGATGGGCTTCGAGGCGAGCATGGACACTCCCGCCAGCATGATCGCTCGGCTGTTTGATCGAGCCTCCGGCGAAACCCTGATCGCCATTGCCGGCATTCCCTGCGCCACAGTGATGAATGCGGCGGATGTGGAGCGGATTATCGAGGCCGTCGAGGACGAGCTGGAGTCGTTTGTGCCGCCGCTGTCCCTGCGGGCTTGATTTCGGTAGGAGCGAGCGTGCTCGCTCCTACCGTTTTGATCCGCGCTGATCATCAAAAAACACCTTGCCCCCCGCAATACGATCCGACGCCTTCGGCACATTCACCCCTTGGGCGTCCTGCCCTTCGATATACCAATAGCAGTGGCTTACCGCCCGGGTAATACCCACATAGGCCAGGCGCAAGACTTCGTCCTTTTGCGCAGAGTCGTAAGCGTCGGCATCACCTTCCTTGCCCAGTCCCGCCATGCGGTACACCTGATTCTTGTAAGGCGAACTCGTCAGATGCTGGCAATCCCCGAGCAGGAACACGGCGTCCGCCTGCAGCCCTTTAGCACTGTGATAGGTCAATTGCTTGAGCCGACGTGCTGCAGGCGGCAAGCTCGAATCAAGATTAACAACGGATTGAATATGCTCTTGAATCAATAGCTTATCGCTACTTTTTCGATAGAGCATCAAGATTGAATCGCCCTGTTGGTAATGCACCAACAGCTCCCGGCCCAAGGCCGCATCGTCACGGTCGCGCACTACCACAGGCACCAAGGCCTTCGCCGCCCCACTCGCCTTGGCCTTCTTGCCACTGATGGCCGGTGCGGCCCGCACGATATGCTCAGCGGCATCAATCACATATTGATGGCTGCGGTAATTCTCCCCCAACATCACCCGGGTCGTAGCGGGTGACGCAAACTCCTTGTTGAACTCCATGAAGTATTTGGGTGAACTGCCGCGCCAGCCATAGATCGACTGCCAGTCGTCCCCCACGCACAACAGCGAAGAACGTTGCGCCCCACGGCCCACATGCATCGCCGGGCCACGGCTGCGAATCTCCCGCAGGCTGGCGCGCAGCCACGAGACGATCTGGGGTGACACATCCTGGAATTCATCGATCATCAGGTGCGACATCGGCCGCAATAGCCCGTCACTGAGCAACTTCAGGTTTTCCGGGGTATTTTCGCCAAACAGCGAGAACATCCGGTTGTAGGTCATGATCGGCGGCGATTGGTCCAGCAAGTGATCTTCCAGGGCCTTCCAGAAGATGCTCAAGGCTTCAAAGAAGAAACGGTCCGGGTCGTCCTTGGCAAAGCTCATTTGCCCCACGGCGGTGGGTACATCCAGGCCCAAGTTTTCGATAAAGCCGGCAGCCGTGACAAAGCTGTCCAGCAGTGGTGCCGACGCCAGCTCGCCCTTGACCTTGTAGTCGAAGCCCGGCCCAGCGGTTGCGTCCCCTGCCAGGCTGCTCAACAGACGCTTTGATGACTCATAACTTTCCAGCCATATCAAAGGCTTGCGACAGAAAGCTTGAAACAGTGTGCGCTTAACCGCCCACTCCGCACGCACCGACAGTTTGGAACCTGGGCGACTGATCTGGGCGTTCTCACGCGGGTCGAAGCCCAATACCACCCAGGCATCCAACTCAGCGATATAGCCGTGGCAATGGAACTGCGCCCCGTTGATCTCCAGCGTCTGCCGATTCTGCTCGATGCCCTTGATCGGCCAGGCGCCGGCACGAAACCACAGGTCTTCGATCACATCGCAGAGCTCTTCATCGCGCTTGGCGGCCAGCTCGGTCACCGCTACGCGCTTCTGCACGTCAGGGTGGTCGCGCTCCAGCTCCTTGAGTTGCAGGGCATGGCGTGCCAAGGGCGCTATCAGCTCACGGAACCGCTCATGACGAGTGTGGAGCCCGTGATAACAGGCGTTCAGTTGCTGGCGCTGGGTATCGTTGATGCGCAGTTCGAAGGGGTTGCTGTCCGCCTCATCAAAACCGGCTTCAGTGCGGGCGTTGAGGTTTTCAAACGCCTGCAGCCGCTCAAAGCCTGGCAGGCTGCGCACCATCGGCAAGATACGCGAATGGAAGGTGCGCACTACCGCCTGCGCTTCTTTCATGCCAAGGGGTTGGCCCCACAGATTGAGAATTTCCATGAGCTTGTTGATGAAGTCTTTGCGCGACTCCCGGGTGAACGTCACCACGGTCATCGAGCTCAGTTCAAAGCCCAGGTAATGGGTGAGCAACAAGATGCGCAGTACCAGGGAGGTAGACTTGCCCGCACCGGCGCCGGCAATCACCGAGGTGGACGGCGTATCGCTGAAAATCATCTTCCACTGGGCAACGCTCGGTTGCGCATGGGCAGGCAGCAGGCGCGCCACATCGGCCTTGATGCGTTTTTTCAACTCGGCGGTGAGCGGCAGGCGCCAATCATCGAACAGGTGGTCATCCACGCGCGGCGCACTGTGTTCATCGGGACGGAAGTCGCGAATCAGCAGGACTTGGCGGCCCTCCTCGATGCCGTCGAGCTTGCCTTCCTGATAGCCATACTCCACGCCTGCCGTGTGCCCGCTGCGAAAACCGTCGGCCTGGCCGTGCAGCCAGGAGAAACGATGCTGGGCGCGCAGGCGCGTCAGGCCGTGGCCGAATAATCGGGCGGCGAGCCGTTTCAACAGGGGCATTTCGGCCAGGGGCCGCAGTTCGGGCGGAAGATCGGGGGTGTGTTGCGGCACGCGGACTCCTGCGATAAGGCGGTAAAAGCAAAGGCCTATGGTCGCCGGAAACCTTCGCCAGTTCCAGCCAATTGCTTTGTGTTCATGCAGTTAGGCGATGAAGTGAAGATAGGGTCTAAGTAGTGGCATCTGGAAAACATCGAATTGACTGATGAAATTCAGGCAGTTTTTACGCTTTTTATCGATATTGGTCTATTGGATGATGAGACCATCAACAGGAGACGATCATGCTTGAACTTCGACCTTTCAACTCCCTGGGCGGCGCTCACCACGGCTGGCTGGATGCCCATCACCACTTTTCATTCTCCGAGTATCACGACCCCGAGCGCATGCACTGGGGCAACCTTCGGGTATGGAACGACGACATCATTGCTCCGGGCACCGGCTTTCCAAAACACCCGCACCGGGACATGGAAATCATCACCTATATCCGTGAAGGTGCCATTACCCACGAAGACAGCCTCGGCAACAAGGGCCGTACTGAAGCGGGTGACGTGCAAGTAATGAGCGCGGGGACCGGTATCGTTCACAGCGAATACAACCTTGAGGCCACGCCTACCAAGCTTTTTCAGATATGGATCATTCCCAATGAAGCCGGCTCCGCGCCGTCCTGGGGCGCCAAGCCGTTTCCAAAAGGCAATCGTGAGGGTTTTGTGACCTTGGCCAGTGGCAAGGCTGACGATAGCCAAAGCCTGCGGATTCGGGCGGATGCGCGGTTGGTCGCGGCCAACTTGAAAGCCGGGGAAAGCGCCGAGTATCGACTGGACAGCGGGCGCCGGGCGTATCTGGTGCCGGCTACGGGGGTCATTGAAGTCAATGGCTTGCGTGCGCAAGCTCGAGACGGTGTCGCCGTTGAGGATGAGCAGGTGTTGCGGGTGACGGCGATTGAGGACAGCGAGATTGTGTTGGTGGATCTGGCTTGAGCCAATGTGGGCTGGGTTCGGCTTGTCTGCGATGGCGGTGTGGCAGTTGCTGGATGGGGTGAGTGGATTCACTCGTTGCGGTGGGCGTTGGGGGGCATATCCGTTGCTGCGGTCATGGCGGCTATTGGTTTCGCCCTTACGGCGACTCACTTTGCAAAAGCGGCAAAGTAAGCAAAACGCTCTTGCCCCACCACTCGGCACCTCGCTAGTGCTCGGTGTGCCTTCTCTCCGGCATTACTCCGTGGGCCGCCGCAATGGGCCATCCCTGGCCCAGTGCGGCTAAACCGGCGTCCTGCCGGTTTACCCACGGACCAATGCCTACGTTCAGCCAGCGTGGTTTAACGGGGCGCCCAAGATCAAAAACAGAGCGAGGCGGCCTGGTAGCCGACCTATTCTTTGAAGCGTATGCGTTTCTTCCTCCCCACCCTCACGTAGCAGCTGTCGAGCGCCAGCGAGGCTGCGTGCTCTTGATCTGATTTTGATCTTGATCTTGATCTGAGGTGCCCCGTTAAACCACGCTGGCCGAACGCAGGTATTACGCAGTGGGTAAACCGGCAGGACGCCGGTTTAGCCGCGTTGGGCCATGGATGGCCCGTCGCGGCGGCCCACGGAGTAATGCCGGAGTGAGGGCACACCGAGCCTAGGCGAGGTGCCGAGTGGTGGGGCAAGAGCGCTTTGGTTACTTTCGACTGGGCCGGCATTCCGGCTTTTCGAAAGTGACCCGCCGTAAGGGCGGAACCATAAGCCGCCGTTACCGCAGCAACGGATACCCCCCTACCCAATCAGTTGGACGAAATAGCCCCATCCACCAACACCTGCGCCTCTTCCACCAACCGCTTAAGGTGATCCTCACTAACAAAGCTCTCGGCATAGATCTTGTAGATATCCTCAGTCCCCGATGGACGCGCAGCAAACCAGCCGTTTTCGGTCATGACCTTCAACCCGCCAATCGCCTGATCGTTGCCCGGCGCATGGCTGAGGATCTGCTGAATGCTCTCCCCGGCCAATTGCTTGGACGTCACCTGCTCCGGCGACAGCTTGCCCAGCAAGGCTTTCTGCGCCGGCGTAGCCTTGGCATCAACCCGGATGGCAAACGGCTCACCCAACTCGTCCGTCAGGCCTCGGTAGATCTGGCTCGGGTCCTGGCCTTTACGGGAAGTCATCTCAGCGGCCAGCAAAGCCGGAATCAAGCCGTCCTTGTCAGTACTCCAGACGCTGCCATCCTTACGCAGGAACGAGGCGCCCGCACTTTCTTCGCCACCAAAACCCAGGGAACCATCGAACAAGCCGTCGGCGAACCATTTGAAACCCACCGGCACCTCATACAGACGACGGCCCATACGTTTGGTAACCCGATCAATCAAGCCGCTGCTGACCACGGTCTTGCCCACGGCCGCATCGGCGCGCCAGTCGGGACGGTTCTGGAACAGGTAGTCGATGGATACTGCCAGGTAGTTGTTCGGAGCAAGCAAGCCACCAGACGGCGTGACGATGCCATGGCGGTCGTGGTCCGGATCGCAGGCGAACGCCACGTCGAAACGTTCCTTGAGGCCGATCAAGCCTTGCATGGCGTAGCTGGAGGACGGGTCCATGCGGATCTGACCGTCCCAATCCACGCTCATGAAGCGGAAAGTGGCGTCGACTTCGGTGTTCACCACGTCCAGGTCAAGACGGTAGTGCTCGGCAATCGCTGACCAGTAGCGCACGCCGGCGCCGCCCAGCGGATCGACGCCCAGGCGCAGGCCAGCGCTGCGGATCGCGTCCATGTCGATAACGTTGATCAGGTCCGCCACATAACTGTTGAGGTAATCGTGACGGTGAGTGGTGTCAGCCTTCAGTGCTTGCGCGTGGGTGATGCGCTTGACCCCGGCCAGCTTGTTGGCCAGTAACTCGTTGGCCTTGGCTTCGATCCACTTGGTGATGTGGGTATCGGCCGGGCCACCGTTGGGCGGATTGTACTTGTAGCCACCGCTTTGCGGCGGGTTGTGGGACGGCGTGATGACGATGCCGTCCGCCAGGCCGCTGGTACGACCACGGTTGTAGCAAATGATGGCATGGGAAATCGCAGGCGTCGGGGTGTATTCGTCACCTTCGGCGAGCATCACATGCACCCCATTGGCGGCCAATACTTCCAGGGCACTGGCGCCGGCCGGGGTCGACAAGGCGTGAGTGTCCAGGCCAACAAACAATGGGCCGTTGATGCCTTGGGCTTCGCGGTACAGGCAGATAGCCTGGCTGATGGCAAGCACATGCCATTCGTTGAAGCTCAGGTCGAAGGAACTGCCACGGTGCCCGGAGGTACCAAAGGCCACGCGTTGAGTGGAGATCGCTGCATCAGGCTGGCCGGTGTAATAGGCCGTTACCAGTCGCGGGATGTCCACCAGCAACTGAGCTGGTGCCGGTTTGCCCGCAAAAGGACTGAGAGTCATGCATAAACCTCTGATAGAGAAGAATTCGGGAAAAGTGCAGTTTACTGGGAGTTTGACTACTGCGCGACGATATCGATCCTACAACAACTGGTAACTTCTGACATTTCCTCACAGTCACCCAACTTGCGCCTGTTTTAACGCCTGAGCCAGCTCAATCAGGGCAAGGTCCAGACTGTGCTGCCCGTCAAAGCTGTGGCTCAACCGCAGGTGTTGTTGATGCAAGCCGTTGACGCTGAACAGTTCGCCCGGCGCAATCACTACCTGTCGGCCAAGCATGTGCTGGAACACTTGGCGCATGTCCACGGTTTGTCGCGAAGATAACCAGAAAGTCGCACCGGCCACCGGCATCCGGTAGCTGACCCAATCAGCCAGGTGCTCATCCAGGCGCTGGCTCATGAAGGTCGCCTGCTCTTTCAATAAGCGCCGCAGCGCCTGCAGGTGTTGGTCAATTCGCCCGGTTTGATAGAGCCGGGCAAGCGCCCGCTGGCGGATTGAAGAGAGGCGAAATGCCCGCAGCAGAAACTGGCGCTGCAACTCTGCACTCAAGTAGCGAGATAACAGATAGCCATAGGGCGCTTCCGGGCCGAGCACTTTCTCGAACGTGGAAAACACCATTAACCGTTCGGGGTTGACCAGATCCCGTAACGCCGTCACCGGTTGTTCAACGCCCAGATCACCCTCGATATCGTTTTCCAGCAGCCAGCAACCGTACTGATCCAGCAGGCGCACCACCTGCAAGCGTTCACCGTTGGACATGACCGAGCCGGCCGGCTGGCTGACTCTGGATGAGAGCAACGTCAGGTGCACCGACTCGTTGCGTAGCAGCTGTTCAAAGGCCGCCAGGTCCAGGCTGCCATGAAGGTAGGGCAACTCAATGATGCCCACGCCAGACTCTTGCAACAGCCGCAGGATCGACCAATCGCAGGGCGACTCCACCACAATGGTCGCGCCCTTGAGGCCCAGTACTTCAATCAGAATCTCCAGAACACCCCGCAGGTCGGCGCCAATATAGACGTCATCTGCCTGCCAGCAACGGGTCGGTGACGAGGTGTAGCGCGCCGCCAACGCTGCCCGCAGTTCCCAGACCCCGCATGGCTGTGACCAGGGCTGCAAATGGCGCGGGTACTGGCGCACCAGTTCACGCTCCAACAGCAGCAATGGACCGTCCAGGGACAACTGCAGTGCCGGCTCGTCTGCGCTCAGCACCAGCATGCCCGGACGACGGGTGCCGGCATACAGTCGCTCCAGCAGGTCACCCCCCGTACACCCGGCTGGCTGAGTGGGCACCGGCCAGGCGTAGTGGCCAGACTTGGTCACCGAGTAGATCCTGCCCTCCTTCTCCAACAAGGAATAGGCGTACTGCACCGTCGAGATCGAGACATTCAGGCGGCCCGACAATTGCCGCAAGGAAGGCAACTTGACCCGGGCGTCGGTGCCGACCTCGTTGATCAGGTTGATCAGATAGCGATAGACCGCCTGGTAGGCGAAGTCCGTTTGCCGATCGCCCTTGAGGATCATCTCCGCCCCCTTGCACAGACCTGCAATGCCAACCGCTTAACGCCCTGACAGCCGATGGTCCTGCGCCTTGCCACTCGCCGGGACAGGTGCTTCACGCCGTCCTTCGGCGACGGCGCCAGGTCGCTTGCGATACAGATGGAGCACCAACGGCATCGGCAAGCCGCTGATATGGGTGATCCAGTTTTGGAGCATATCGGCCACAGGCTTGCCCTGAAGCGCCTTGTGTAATTCAGGGAGCGCCACCAGCATGCCTGGGTGACATTGACGCAAAAAGCTTTCGAGCCGTTCGCCATGGTGGATAAAGGGCGAAAACAACAAACAAATCAGTTGGCTTTCGTCCAGGCCAAAGAATTCCTGCGCATAAGTTGCCGACAGGATGCGTCCGTCCTGGGTACCCGCCTGGGCGATCATGTTGCCGGGGATACTTTTATGCGATATGAACAGTCCCGCTTCCTGCACGAAACCATCGACGCCAGATGCGTAATCAAGCTCGCGCAAACACTGGGCCTGTAGACCGCGCATGTGCGCCATCAACAAGGGGTTCGCACAGGCCGGATTGCTGAAGTGAAAGCCAAACGTGTCCACCTGGTAACTCAGGAACTCGGCCAGCAAGGGGGTGAATTCTTTATTCAAATCGCTGATCAGGTCGGCGAGGCCAATGTAGGACAAATGGCGATGACTGTCCTTGCTCGGCGAGTCAGGCTTTACGTGATGCTCGCCATAAACGTCCTGGTAATAGCCAGTGCTCCATTCATCCATGCAGGCAAACAAGGTATTGAGCGCGACTGGCCAGCGCTCAGGCACGGACAATCCCGCGGCCTGTGCGGTTTTTTTCAGCCACGCCAGGTATTGCCGTTGCTTGCGTGATGAGTCACCGCTGACCAAGGCGTGCACGCCGCCGCCCCACGAGGTGACACGCTGATAGAAATCACCCAGGGCCAGGTAGCTGTCATTGCACAATGTCGCGCGAATATCCCCTGACGTCAGGTGGCCGATCATCAACATATTGCGCCGGCTAGCTTCCTGCCCCGCACTGGAAGCCGGGCGCAAGGGATTGAACGCCAACACTTCCTGGTTCTCCACCATCAGCAGCTCTACGCGCGGATCATCATGGAAAAACAGTGCGCTGTAGCCACGTTGAATGGTATCCAGCGCGGCCTGTGTCATGCCGGCGTGTCTCAGTGTCGCGACACGCAGTTGGAAGGTCCTGGGGGATCGCCCGGCGATGGTCAGTTGCGCAGCGCGCAAAAACGCCAAGCTATAGCTGCTGCTCTTGCCCGCGCCATGAGCCACGAGCACTTTATAGTCGCCAATCTGTTCAATCCCGCCGGCCGCCACGATTAATCGTTGAATCAGTAACTGAAGTGCCGTGCGTTCAGTTCGGGAGAAGTGCCCTAAGAGGCGCTGCAATACTTGTTGATAAACATAGTTCATGGCCTGCTCATGAATAGCGCTCATAGTTTACTACCTGAGTTTAAGTATCAGTTTCGAGCACCCGTTAACGGAGCTTCTCGACTGTTGTTTCCATAAGAATAACGTCCATTGCGAGACGTATTGGTTGCCAAAGATTAGCACCGCAGAACCGGACAAAAAGTGGAGGGTGCTGGGTGACAAGCCCTCTGGCGCACAAGAAAAGCGATAGACAAACGCAACAGCAGCGCTTCACTGGGAGCCCTAAGAATATTCCGACAGCCTCCTACTCTGGTTTAACTCACAAACTAAAGAAGTGTCTGACACATCTAGCCAAAACAAGTTAATTGATAGTTGTCGTTTCGATTTAAATACCCGTGACGCACATCCGCACCCTTGGCTCTGCGGATAATTAATTTTGACACGCCCAGGTTGCAACTTGAGACGGCGGTTCATTACTCAGTCCTTGAGATGAAAACAACTCGGCAATTATCAGCGCCTGAATAATGATTAACAGATACAGAATTGGCGTATAAACCAGTTCAGATGAAGGAAAGGAAAAACAGCAGATACCCACAAACAACGACGCCGCACTGGGATTCAGGGCGGCGTCAGGGTCGGGCATATCATTTACGGGGGGGACGCGCGGGGTCAGTTGCTCAGCACCCAGGCGGATTCAAGCCTTTCAAATGGCACATTTGCCCCATTCACAGCACTGGGGCAATAGCCGTTTACGAATTTTCCCACAGGTCAAACAGCTTCTACCTGCAATGCTACACGCTCACGGCACGGGCATTCGTCCATATATCGGTGAGCCTCGACGAACTGGCTGAACGGAAACACCGTCGTCTTCAATGGCACCAGCACCTTGTCAGCGGTCAGCTGATTGATGTCACGCAACGCTCGTTGCAGCGCCACCTGGTCCTGGATGATGCCCAGTTCCGGCTTGCCGGTGAAGTTACCGATGCAGTGCACAAAGAACTGAATGTTCTTCTGGAACGCGGCACAGGCCGGGAACGGCGTCTGGTTACCACCTTGCAGGCCATAGAGCACCAGGCTGCCACGGGGTGCCAGGACATCGCCCAACAGCGACATCTGCGGGCCACCCAGACCATCGAACACCACATCGACACCACGGTTGTCGGTGAACTTGTTGATCTGCATCAGCAAGTCCTGCTCTTCGGTGACAATCACCTTCTCTGCGCCCAGGGACAGCAGGTATTCACGTTCATCAGCCGTCTTGGTCGCGGCAATCACCCGCACACCCAGGGCTTTACCCAGTTGCACGAACGAAGGGCCGGCACAGTGACTGGCGTCCGTCACCAAGGCAAATTGCCCGGGTTTGACCCGCGCCAAATCGATATAGGCAAAGTAGGCAATCAACAGTGGCGTGTAGTGCACGCTGGCCTGCACCGGGCTCAAGACATCCGGGTAACGGGTCAGGGCCGAACGGGGCAGGACGATCTGTTCGCCATACACAGGGTAGTCATTGGGGCTTTCGGCCGGAAAGCTGGCGACCTTGTCACCCACCTTCAAGTCGTCGACGCCCTCGCCCACGGCAACCACCACACCGGCCATTTCATGGCCCAGGCCGGATGGCAGGCGTGCTTGGGACGACGCCAGGTTCTGGCGCCAGAGAATGTCGTACCAGCTGATGCCAATCGCTTCGACACGCACCTGCACTTCGCCCGGTGCGGGCTTTGCGGCTGCATGCTCTTCGCATTTGAGCACCTCGGCCGGACCAAACTTGTGAAAACGGATCGTGCGGGACATCGCAAACCTCGTCAAAGTAACCTCTAATGCCACGAACTTTATCTGGGCTTTGGGAGCAAGGCCATCGGTCGCCGTTAATAGTCGACATGCCTGTCATTGATTCCGCAGATGAGGAAAGCAGCTCTATCTACGTAGGAAATCTCAATTAGCCGGTGCAGAGTAGCAGCCTTTCCCCGTAAGATTCATGCCGGCCATTGTTCTCATGTGGCCGCTCTCGTCAAGTTTGCTGACTCTTCCAGGACACAAGATGAACCGCAACGACCTACGTCGTGTCGACCTTAACCTGTTGATCGTATTCGAAACCTTGATGCATGAGCGCAGTGTGACCCGCGCCGCCGAGAAACTGTTCCTCGGCCAGCCGGCCATCAGCGCCGCCTTGTCACGCCTGCGCGGGCTGTTCGATGACCCCCTGTTCGTGCGTACCGGCCGCAGCATGGAGCCTTCGGCCCGGGCCGTGGAAATCTTTGCCCTGCTCTCCCCGGCCCTGGATTCGATCTCCACGGCGGTCAGCCGTGCCTCCGAGTTCGACCCGGCCACCAGCACCGCGGTGTTTCGTATCGGCTTGTCTGACGATGTTGAATTCGCGTTGCTGCCCCAGTTGCTCAAGCGCCTGCGGGCCGAAGCCCCGGGAATCGTGCTGGTGATACGCCGCGTCAACTACATATTGATGCCAGGTTTGCTGGCCTCCGGAGAAATCTCCATCGGCGTCAGCTACACCACCGACCTGCCGGCCAACGCCAAGCGCAAGGTGCTGCGGCGCAGCAAACCCAAGTTGCTGCGGGCGGACAGCATGCCCGGTGCATTGAGCCTGGATGACTTCTGCGCCCGCCCCCATGCCCTGGTGTCCTTTGCCGGCGATCTGAGCGGATTTATTGATGAAGAACTGGAAAAGCTCGACCGCAAGCGCCACGTGGTGCTGGCCGTGCCTCAGTTCAATGGATTGGGCACACTGCTGGCGGGTACCGATATCCTGGCCACCGTGCCGGACTACACCGCAGAAGCGCTGACCGCTGCGGGAGGGTTACGGGCGGAAGATCCGCCGTTGCCGACGCGTACTTTCGAGTTGCATATGGCTTGGCGTGGTTCCCAGGACAACGATCCGGGGGAGCGCTGGTTAAGGTCGCGGATTCAGATGTTTTTTGGCGACCCGGATAGCCTGTAACACCGGCAGCTCCTCAATTTGGAGTGGCAACTACCCCGGCAATGTTCCTTGCGCCCTCTGCAACAGTCTTTTGTTATCAACCATATTGATAGCACCCTAACGAAAGCCCCATCCTAGAGGGCTCGATTCGCGCTTATATCATTCCGAATGATAGTTACCTTTGTTTCATTCGATTCGTGAGATAGCACCTCGCCGAGCATGATCCGCCCATCTCAAATACATTGGCGGATGCACCTCATGGAACAGTCACTCAAACATTTGCGCTATCCCCTGGCCATTTTGGCCGTGCTGGTGATGAGCGCATGCGGCAAGACCCCTGACCAAGCGGCCGCCATGCCACCGAGCAAAGTGAGTGTGGCAAAAGTCATTGAACAACCTGTCAACGAGTGGGACGAGTTCACCGGTCGTCTGGAAGCCCCGGAGACCGTGCAAATTCGTCCGCGCGTGTCCGGCCAGATCGACCAGGTCGCTTTCACCGAAGGCGCACTGGTCAAGAAAGGCGACTTGCTGTTCCAGATCGACCCGCGCCCGTTCCAGGCCGAAGTGCGCCGCCTCGAAGCCCAGTTAGCCCAAACCCGCGCCGCAGCGACCCGCAGCGATAACGAAGCCCAGCGCGGCGAACGCCTGCGCCAGAGCAACGCGATCTCCGCCGAACTCGCCGACTCGCGCACCACCGCCGCCCAGGAAGCCCGCGCCGCTGTTGCCGGGATCCAGGCGCAGTTGGACCTGGCGAAACTGAACCTGAGCTTCACCCGCGTCACCGCCCCTATCAGCGGTCGTGTCAGCCGTGCCGACATCACCGCCGGCAACCTGGTGACCGCCGACGTCACCGAGTTGACCAGTGTGGTTTCCACCGACAAGGTCTACGCCTACTTCGACGCCGATGAGCGCGTGTACCTCAAGTACACCGAACTGGCTCGCCAGGGTCGTCGTGGCACCACCACCCCGGTGTACCTGGGCCTGTCCAACGAAGACGGCAACCCGCACCTGGGTCAGATGAACTTCGTCGACAACCAGGTCAACCCGGCCACCGGCACCATTCGTGGTCGCGCCGTGTTCGACAACACTGACGGACGCTTCACCCCCGGCCTGTATGCACGCCTGAAACTGGTGGGCAGCGGCACCTACTCCGCCGTGTTGATCAACGACGAAGCGGTCGGTACCGACCTGGGCAAGAAGTTCGTGCTGGTGATGGATGGCGACAACAAATCGTCGTACCGCGCCGTGGAACTGGGGCCGAAGATCGAAGGTTTGCGCATCGTGCGCAGCGGCCTGAACAAGGACGACACCATTATCGTCAAGGGCCTGCAGCGGGTTCGCCCGGGATCGCCGGTAGCCCCGGAAACCATCCCGATGGCCAGCAAGGAAACCCTCGCCGCATTGGCACAACAACGACAAGCGCTTGAAGCCAGCAACCTGGAGCAAGTGGCGCCGGATAAAGCCGCGCCCAAGCTCGCAAGTAGCGCGACTCCACGCGGTTAAGGGACAACACTCAAGATGAATTTTTCCCAGTTCTTCATTTCGCGGCCGATCTTCGCAGCGGTGCTGTCGCTGTTGATCCTGATCGCCGGCGCCATTTCGCTGTTCCAGTTACCGATCAGCGAATACCCGGAAGTAGTGCCACCTACCGTGGTGGTACGCGCCAACTTCCCGGGCGCCAACCCGAAGGTCATCGGTGAAACCGTTGCCGCTCCCCTGGAGCAAGCCATTACCGGCGTCGAGAACATGCTGTACATGTCCTCGCAGTCGACGGCTGACGGCAAGATCACCCTGACCATCACCTTCGCCCTCGGCACCGACCTGGATAACGCCCAGGTGCAGGTACAGAACCGCGTCACCCGGACCCAGCCCAAGCTGCCGGAAGAAGTGACCCGGATCGGTATCACCGTGGACAAGGCGTCCCCCGACCTGACCATGGTTGTGCACTTGACCTCACCGGACAAGCGCTACGACATGCTCTACCTGTCCAACTACGCCATCCTCAATATCAAGGATGAGCTGGCGCGCCTGGGCGGCGTGGGTGACGTGCAATTGTTCGGCATGGGCGATTACTCCCTGCGGGTATGGCTGGACCCGAACAAGACCGCTTCACGCAACCTGACCGCCACCGACGTGGTGACCGCAATCCGTGAGCAGAACCGTCAAGTGGCCGCCGGTGCCCTGGGCGCTCCGCCTGCGCCGAATGCCACCAGCTTCCAATTGTCGGTCAACACACAGGGCCGTCTGGTCACCGAGGAAGAGTTCGAGAACATCATCATTCGTTCCGGCGATAACGGTGAGATCACCCGCCTGAAAGACATCGCACGGGTAGAACTGGGCTCCAGTCAGTACGCCTTGCGTTCGTTGCTCAATAACCAGCCGGCGGTGGCGATCCCAATCTTCCAGCGTCCGGGTTCCAACGCCATCGAGATCTCCAATGAAGTGCGCGCCAAGATGGCGGAGCTCAAGCAGAGCTTCCCTGAAGGCATGGATTTCAGCATCGTCTATGACCCGACCATCTTCGTACGTGGCTCCATCGAGGCGGTGGTTCACACCCTGTTCGAAGCACTGATCCTGGTGGTGCTGGTGGTGATCCTGTTCCTGCAAACCTGGCGCGCCTCGATCATTCCGTTGGTGGCGGTGCCGGTATCGTTGATCGGTACCTTTGCGGTCATGCACCTGTTTGGCTTCTCCCTCAACGCCCTGTCGCTGTTCGGGCTGGTATTGGCCATCGGTATCGTGGTGGACGACGCCATCGTGGTGGTGGAGAACGTCGAGCGAAACATCGAGTTGGGCCTGGAGCCGTTCGAGGCCACCAAAAAGGCCATGAGCGAAGTGACCGGCCCGATCATCGCCACGGCGCTGGTGCTGTGTGCGGTGTTTATTCCGGCCGCATTCATCAGCGGCTTGACTGGGCAGTTCTACAAACAGTTCGCCTTGACCATTGCGATTTCGACGGTGATCTCGGCCTTCAACTCGTTGACCTTGTCCCCTGCCCTGGCCGCCGTGTTGCTGCGCAGCCATGACGCGCCGAAGGATCGTTTCTCGAAAGTCCTCGACGGGATCTTCGGTGCCTGGTTGTTCCGCCCGTTCAACCGTTTCTTCGATAAAGCCAGTCATGGCTACGTCGGTACCGTACGCCGGGTGATTCGCGGCAGCGGCATCGCGCTGTTCCTGTACGCCGGTTTGATGGTGCTGACCTGGTTCGGTTTTGCTCACACCCCTACCGGTTTCGTACCCGCCCAGGACAAGCAATACCTGGTGGCCTTCGCTCAATTGCCGGACGCCGCGAGCCTGGACCGCACCGAAGACGTGATCAAACGCATGTCTGACATCGCCCTGAAGCAGCCGGGCGTGGAAAGCGCCGTGGCGTTCCCGGGCCTGTCGATCAACGGGTTCACCAACAGCCCGAACAGCGGCATCGTCTTCGTGACCTTGAAGCCGTTCGATGAGCGTAAAGGTGCGGGTATGTCCGCCGGTGCGATTGCCGGGGCATTGAACGGCAAGTACAGCGACATCCAGGAAGCCTACATGGCGATCTTCCCACCGCCGCCGGTACAGGGCCTGGGCACCATTGGCGGGTTCCGCCTGCAAGTTGAAGACCGTGGCAACCTGGGTTACGACGAGCTGTACAAAGAAGTGCAGAACATCATCACCAAGAGCCGCACCGTGCCGGAACTGGCCGGGTTGTTCACCAGCTACACAGTCAACGTGCCGCAGGTGGATGCCGCTATCGACCGGGAAAAGGCCAAGACCCACGGCGTGGCGATCAGCGACATCTTCGACACTCTGCAGATTTACCTGGGTTCGCTGTATGCCAACGACTTCAACCGCTTCGGTCGTACCTATCAGGTCAACGTGCAGGCTGAACAACAATTCCGCCTGGATTCCGAGCAGATTGGTCAGTTGAAAGTGCGCAACAACAAAGGCGAGATGATCCCGTTGGCGACCTTTATCAAGGTCAGCGACACCTCGGGCCCGGACCGTGTGATGCACTACAACGGTTTCATTACCGCCGAGATCAACGGTAACGCGGCACCGGGCTACAGCTCCGGCCAGGCCCAGATTGCCATCGAGAAACTGCTCAAAGACGAACTGCCCAACGGCATGACCTACGAGTGGACCGACCTGACCTATCAGCAGATCCTCTCGGGCAATACCGCGCTGTTCGTGTTCCCGCTCTGCGTACTGCTGGCGTTCCTGGTACTGGCCGCTCAATACGAAAGCTGGAGCCTGCCGCTGGCGGTGATCCTGATCGTACCGATGACCCTGCTGTCGGCCATCACCGGGGTGATTCTCTCCGGCGGCGACAACAACATCTTTACCCAGATCGGCTTGATCGTACTGGTGGGGCTTGCCTGTAAGAACGCGATTCTGATTGTCGAGTTCGCCAAGGATAAGCAGGAGGAAGGCCTTGATCCGCTCGCCGCGGTACTGGAGGCCTGCCGCCTGCGTCTGCGGCCGATCCTGATGACCTCGTTCGCCTTCATCATGGGTGTTGTGCCCCTGGTGTTCTCCAGCGGCGCCGGTGCCGAGATGCGTCATGCCATGGGCGTGGCGGTGTTCTCCGGGATGATCGGGGTGACCTTCTTCGGTCTGTTGCTGACGCCAGTGTTCTACGTATTGATCCGTCGTTTCGTCGAGCGCGGCGAAGCCCGCAAAGCGACCAAGGCCCTGAAGCTGGAGACACAGCAATGAGCGTGAAAGTGTTCCTGCCGAGCTTGCTGGTACTGGCGCTGAGTGCCTGTGCCGTAGGCCCGGATTACAAGACCCAAACCTTGGATGCCGCCAATATCACGGCGGCCGCAGACGCCAAGCAGTATGACCGTGCGAAATTCGAAGGCATCTGGTGGCAGCAGTTCGACGACCCGACCCTCAACCAGTTGGTAACGCAATCCCTGCAAGGCAACCGTGACCTGCGCGTAGCGTTTGCCCGCTTGCGGGCCGCGCGGGCGATCCGTGATGACGCCGCCAACGACGTGATGCCAGTGATCACCAGCCGCGTCAGCAGCGACGTGGGCAAGGGCCAGATCCCGGGCCAGACCACCAAACGCGTCAACAGCGAGCGTTACGACCTGGGCCTCGACATGGCCTGGGAAGTGGACTTGTTCGGTCGCATTCGTCGCAACCTGGAAGCCAGCGACGCTGACCAACAGGCCGCCGAAGCCGACCTCTATCAACTGCAAGTCACCCTGATTGCCGAGTTAGTGGACGCTTACGGTCAACTACGGGGTGCGCAACTGCGCGAAAAAATCGCCGTGGCCAACCTGAAGAACCAGGCAGATTCGCGCGGGATTACCGTCAGCCTGCGGGACGCAGGTGTCGGCGATCAGCTTGACGTGGAGCGTGCCGATGCGCGCCTGGCAGCGGTTGAAGCCAGCGTGCCGCAATTGCAGGCCGAAGAAGTACGCGAGCGTAACCGTATCGCCACCCTCCTCGGCCAGCGCCCGGACAAGTTGACCGTGGACCTGAGCCCTAAAGACCTGCCGGCGATTGCCAAGGCCTTGCCGATTGGTGATCCAGGACTACTGCTGCAACGTCGCCCGGACATTCTCAGCGCCGAACGCAAGCTGGCCGCCGCCACCGCGCGGATCGGCGTGGCCAAGGCCGACCTGTTCCCCCGAGTCAGCCTCAGCGGCTTCCTCGGCTTTACCGCCGGGCGTGGATCGCAGATCGGTTCGGCCGCCGCCAATGCCTGGTCCCTGGGCCCAAGCATTACCTGGGCTGCATTCGACCTGGGCAGCGTGCGCGCTCGTTTGCGCGGTGCCGATGCTGAAGCCGATGGCGCCCTGGCGACCTACGAACAACAAGTGCTGCTGGCCCTGGAAGAGTCGGAAAACGCGTTCAGTGATTACGGCAAGCGCCAGCAACGTCTGGTCTCGCTGATTCGTCAGAGCGAGTCCAGCCGCGCCGCCGCCGACCTGGCCGAGATTCGCTACCGCGAAGGCACCGTGGACTTCCTGGTGCTGCTGGACGCCCAGCGTGAGCGCCTGGCGGCCGAAGATTCCCAGGCCCAGGCCGAAGTGGATCTGTATCGCGGTATTGTTGCGATCTACAAGGCATTGGGTGGTGGTTGGCAGCCGGACACCACGGTGGCCAGCGCAAAGTAATCTGAAGAGCTCCTTTGGTTGGTCGCATCCAACCAATTTTTAGCCTCGTGTCTCATTCGGTCGCGGGGCTTTTTTTTGTCTGGCGTATCAGTTGGCTTCGTTGAGAATCAAGCTACGGTAATGCCCCGGATTGGACCCCGACCACTTGCGAAAGGCCTTATAGAACGAGCTCACATCAGCAAACCCCAGGCGGGTCGCGATGTCGACAAAGCTCATATCGGGCTCGGCCAGCCAGACAACGGCCAGTTCTTTGCGCACACTGTCCTTGAGCCCCTGATAAGTCTGGCCTTCTTCGGCCAGGCGACGGCGCAAGGTGGACGCCGACATGCACAGGCGGGTGGCCAGGCTCTCGGTTTCGGGCCAGGTGTCGGCTGGCATCTTGCGCAGATCGTTCTTGATCCCCATGGCCAGGCTGTCAGGGTCGCGGTATTTGACCAGGATGTTGGCCGGCGCACGGGCCAGGAAGCGCTTGAGTTCCTCGGCACTGCGCTTGATCGGCAAGTCGAGGCAATCAGCGGAAAAAATCATCCGTGTGCGAGGTCGATCAAAGCGCAGGTTGTCGGAAAACATCACCTGGTAATCGTCACAGAACGGCGGCGGCGGGCAGCGCAGCTCAATGGCGAGGATCGGAATGCGCCTGCCTACCAGCCAGCACGCCACACCGTGGACAATCATCCAATAGGTAAAGTAGGTGAACGCCCGCTTGGGCTCGGGCTTGGGTTCCAACAGCACGATCTCCGCCAGGCTTTGCTGGCGCACCAACTGGGCAGGCAAGTGGTCAAGCATTAACGACAGGAAGCCCAGGCCGGTTTCCAGCCCCGCCCCGAGGCCAATCTGCGCCATGGACGCACGACAGAGAAACTCCAGGCTGCCGGACTTGAGCTTGCGCGGGTCCATGCCGAAAAACTCATCGTCCAGGCGCCGTGCCAGCAACCGCCATAGCCGCGCATAAGCCATGGCCGGGACACGAGCGGCTGGTTGTTCCAGCAACGCCGGATCAATCCCGACCTTGTTCAGGGCTTCATGGGTCGCAGCCCCCGGCGCACAGCTCTGTAGCAGGGCTTCGCGGACCAGATGGATGGAGATGGTGTCTTTTTCCGACATGACGTATGAGGTAGCCCGGTTGTGCTGGAGATGTCGCGCATCATAGTGGGCGCAACGCCTCATCACCACCGTTCAGCCGCCGTTCAGCAAACGTCAATAATAGCTATTTAGCAATGAGTATCATTATGTTACAAATTAGCATCCTATCTAATGACGATTCGGTGCCGAATGCTTGTTCCATTTCTAATCATGCTGCGCGAAGGGATTGAAGCGGCATTGATCGTTGGCATCATCGCCAGTTACCTGAAACAGACAGGTCGCGGTCAGTGGATGCCCGCCGTGTGGATCGGCGTATTCCTCGCCGCTGCGCTGGCGTTGCTGGTCGGTGGTGGCCTGGAACTGATGAGCGCGGAGTTTCCGCAAAAGCAGCAGGAATTGTTTGAGGGCATTGTCGGCCTGGTCGCCGTGGGTATTCTCAGTTCCATGGTGTTCTGGATGCGCAAAGTGGCGCGCTCCATCAAGCATTCCCTGCATCAATCCCTCGATCATGCGCTGACCGGTTCCAAACATCAGGTAACGGCCCTGATCGCCATGGTGTTTTTCGCGGTAGCCCGGGAAGGCCTGGAAACGGTGTTCTTCCTGCTCGCCGTGTTCCAGCAGAGCGAAGGTCCGGCCGCGCCCATCGGCGCCCTGCTCGGCCTGATCCTGGCGATCATCGTCGGCTTCCTGATCTATACCGGCAGCATGCGCCTGAACCTCGGTGCGTTTTTCCGCTGGACCGGCCTGTTCATTCTGGTAGTGGCCGCCGGCATCCTTGCCAACTCGGTGCAAGCGCTGCACGAGGCCGGGGTCTGGAATCACCTGCAAACCGTCTTGTTCGACTTTAGCGCCAGCCTGCCCATGGACGGCCCGCTGGGCTCCGTGTTGGCCGGCATGTTCGGTTATCAGGATGCGCCAACGTTCAGTACGTTGGGTGCCTACCTGATCTACCTGGTGGTAGCCCTGGTGATGTTCTTTCTGCCAGCGGCACCTGCCAAACCGGCCGCCAGCAGTCCTTCTTCCGTTTCCAACCAGTAAGGACCGTCTCTTGTCCAACCAATCCCCTCAACCGGCCTCGCCTCCCCGCGCCCTGCGCTGGGCGGTGGCCGGCTCGGTGGTCGTGATGATCGCCGCCGGAGGCCTGTTTTACTATGCCTCGCAACTGGCCGCAGCCAAGCGTCAGGTTAACCACAACGAAATCGCTGTGACCATCCACGCCCATAGCTGCGAACCCAACGCGCTGACGGTCCCGGCAGGTCGTGCCAGCTTTCGTATCATCAACCGCTCGGACCGGGCAGTGGAATGGGAAATTCTTGACGGTGTGCTGGTGGTTGAAGAGCGGGAAAACATCGCGCCCGGCCTGAGCCAAGTGATCAACGCCAATCTGTTGCCGGGCGACTACGCAATCACCTGCGGCCTGCTGAGCAATCCGCGCGGCACCTTGCATGTAACACCCACCGCCGAGTCGGACGCCCAAGCCAAGGCCAAGCCATCGATGGTGGCCTTTATCGGGCCGCTGTCTGAATTCCGCGTTTACCTGAGCGGCCAGGGCGGCGCATTGATCAAGGCCGTCAGCGCCCTTGATCAGGCTATCGCAGCCGGCGACCTGAGCCATGCCCAGGCACTCTACGTACCGGCCCGCGAGGCTTATCAGCGCCTGGCTCCTGCCTCGCAACGCCTGGCGGAACTGGATAACGCCATCAACGCCCGTGCCGATTACTTCGAAAAGCGCGAGCAGGATCCGGCGTTCAGCGGTTTCCACCGCATTGAATACGCGCTGTTCCAGCAACGTAGCACTGACGGTCTGACGCCAATTGGCCAGCGTTTGCTGACCGACGTCACCACCCTCAAGCAACAGTTGCTGGCCCAGTCGCTGCCACCGGAACAACTGGTGAGCATCCTGGTGCGCAACCTCAACAGCCTGGCCGACGTTCGCGCCGCCAGCGGTGAAGAGGAGCGCTACAGCCATATCGACCTCAACGGTTTTGCCGCCAATCTGGATGTCACCCGCAAGGTGGTCGACCTGATGCGGCCGCTGCTGAGCAAATCCGCCGCGGACCTGTTGCCGGGGATCGACAGTGCCCTTACCGCCTTCGACGCCGAACTCGAAGGTTTGAAAGTCGATAACCACTACACCACGTATGACAGCGTCACGGCCGATCAGCGCAAGCAGATCGCCGACAAGGCCAAGGCTCTGGCCGTTGCACTCGATGGAATCGATCCCGCCCTTGGCCTTTCCGGCCTACAGTGAAGACCCCGTTAAATGAGTGATTCAGATCAGTGCTCCTTCAACCCTCAGCGTCGTCGCGTATTGCTGGGCATGGCCGCCACCGGTGCAGCGATTGCCGGCAGCAGCCTGAGCTGCCCGGCAATGGCCGCCGGCGCCGCCCAAGTCACCACTGCGCCGAGTAGTAGCAAAACCCAGGACCACCACGACTTCCACGGCAAGCATCAGACCGGCATCGTCACCCCGCGCCCGGCCTGCGGCATGCTCGTTTCCTTCGATGTGCTGGCCGGTGACCGTGAGGATCTTACGCGGTTGTTCCGTACCCTGAACGAGCGCATCAGCTTCCTGATGACCGGCGGCACCGTACCGCAAGTCGACCCGAAACTGCCGCCTACCGACTCAGGGATCCTCGGACCTGTGGTGACACCGGACAACCTGACCATCACCGTCTCGGTGGGCGAGTCGCTGTTCGATGAGCGCTTCGGCCTGACCCGCGCCAAGCCCAAACGCCTGATCCGTATGGTCGGCTTCCCCAACGATGCTCTGGAACCGGCCCAGTGCCACGGCGACTTGAGCCTGCAGTTCAGTTCCAACACTCCGGATACCAACATCCATGCCCTGCGCGACATCGTGAAAAACCTGCCGGACCTGCTGCTGGTGCGCTGGAAACAGGAAGGTAGCGTGCCGCCCCAGGCACCCGCCCGCCCCGGCGAGCCTGCCCAGAGTGCACGCAACTTTCTCGGTTTTCGTGACGGCTCGGCCAACCCCGACTCCAACGACAACAAGACCATGGACCAGATTGTCTGGGTCCAGCCCGGCAGCGACGAACCCACCTGGGCGGCCAATGGCAGCTACCAGGCCGTGCGGATCATCCGCAACTTTGTCGAGCGCTGGGACCGCACCCCGTTGCAGGAGCAGGAAAGCATCATCGGCCGGGTCAAGGCCAGTGGCGCCCCCATGGACGGTCAGAAAGAAACCCAGGTCCCCGATTACAGCAAGGACCCGCAAGGCAAGTTGACCAAGCTCGATGCCCATATTCGCCTGGCCAACCCGCGTACCCGCGAGACCCAGGCCAACCTGATCCTGCGTCGGCCGTTCAACTACTCCAATGGGGTCAACAAAAATGGTCAGTTGGACATGGGGCTGTTGTTCATCTGCTACCAGGCTGACCTGGAGAAAGGCTTTATCAGCGTGCAAACAAGGCTCAACGGCGAGCCCCTGGAGGAATACCTGAAACCGGTCGGCGGCGGTTACTTCTTCACCCTGCCGGGCGTTACCGGGCCCCAGGATTTCATTGGGCGCACGTTGCTGGATGCCACGCACCTGCAAACCACTGCCAATACCTAAAACAAACCCCACAGCGGAAACCGTCCCATGAAAAAGTCGTCTCTCGCGTTGTCGTTGTTAATGGCCCTGTCTGCGCAGGCGGCCTTCGCCGCGACGGCACCACTGGACCTGGTTGGCCCGGTATCGGACTACAAGATCTACGTCACCGAAGAAATTGGTGAGCTGGTGACTCAGACACAGGCGTTCACCGACGCCGTGAAAAAAGGCGACCTGGCGACTGCCAAGAAGCTCTACGCGCCGACCCGCGTCCACTATGAATCCATTGAGCCCATCGCCGAGCTGTTCAGCGACCTCGACGCGTCTATCGACTCCCGGGTCGACGACCACGAAAAAGGCGTAGAAGCCGAGGACTTCACAGGCTTCCACCGCATCGAGTACGCACTGTTCTCCAAGAACACCACCGAAGGCCTGGGTGCCCTGGCCGACAAGCTGAACAGCGACGTCAAAGACCTGAAAACCCGTGTCGACGGTCTGACCTTCCCGCCTGAAAAAGTCGTCGGCGGTGCCGCTGCGCTGTTGGAAGAAGTCGCCGCCACCAAGATCTCCGGTGAAGAGGACCGCTACAGCCACACTGACCTGTATGACTTCCAGGGCAACATTGACGGCGCGAAGAAAATCGTCGACCTGTTCCGTCCGCAGATTGAGCAGCAAGACAAGGGGTTTGTCGCCAAAGTCGACAAGAACTTCGCCGCCGTAGACAAGATCCTGGCCAAGTACAAAACCAGGGATGGCGGATTTGAAACCTACGACAAGGTCAAGGAAAACGACCGCAAGGCCTTGGTTGGTCCGGTCACTACCCTGGCGGAAGACCTGTCGACCCTGCGTGGCAAGCTGGGTTTGAACTGAGGTTTGTGCAACCAGCCTCTCGCCCGGTCAGGACGAGAGGTCTAACAGGTTTACCTCGTTAGCGTATCAGGTGCAGCATCAACCAAGGGTGTACCGAAAGGTTTGCCGCTACGCGGATCAATGGCGTACCAAAACCCACGGTGCTGAACCTTCTGTATACCTGTGCCATCGCTCACTTTGTGCACCTCGGCGCTGTGACCGGCAGCAACCATCCAATAGCACCGCAGCTTTTCCTCCACAGTAATCAGATACGGCGTCATTTTCCCCAACTTTACCGTCCCGCTCGCCAGCAGGTGAGGCAGCTTGATGAGCCCGCGGGTTGCCGCTTTGGTCAGCGCTGCATAGCCATCCAGCGGATTGAGGCCGGCACTGACGAACAACACGCTTTCTTTGACGAAGTCAAATGCCCGGTCGCTTAACGCCACCGGGGGCTTTGCCCACGCCAGCGTTGGCGTGAGGGGAGCTACAGAGGGTCGAAGGCGGCCAATCACCCCAACCAATGGATTAGGTGTCAGGACTTTTGCAGAACGAATCAGTGCCCGCGCTTGCCCTGCCACACCGATTGCCACGCCCACCAGATCCACGGCCAGGCTAGTAAATCCCTTGCCAATATTGCCTGCGGCGAACTCTTGATAGGCACCCACAAATGGCACCAGCCCCAGCAAAATATTGTGATCACGTGCGATTGCTTCTCGACGCTGTTCCAGGGGAAGTTGTTCCCGAGCCCTTTCAAGCAGGCTTGCCTGCGTCTCATAAAAATTGCCTTCGACAATTTTTCGGGTGATGTTTGCAATCCTCGCTGAGGAATAGCTGTTGGGGACGAACGTCGCCAAGGTATGCCCCCCGGGTAGTGATCGACCCGCAATACGGCCGCCGAGCGGCTCAATAATCACCTTGGAGGAAATGGCATTCGGCCGAGGAGCCGATCCAGTGGAGTACGCACTGAAATCGATCAGCACGCGGGTACCCCGCCGAACAGGAAGATAGACAGGACCGCGGGGTGACGGATATTTTTCACGCTTTATCACGCCATTCAAGTCAGGCGCCTCAGGCAAGTCATCGCGTCTGATGATCTTTCCACTGGCAAAGACCTCGTAATAACAGACCTTGTTTTCAGACTCGGCACGTAACAACGTGCCTTGGCGCGCCCGAGTGGCGGCCCGCTTTTCGTCAGTTTCCTGCGCCATCGTTTCACCTGTTTCCCCACGCAAGGTGAACAATTCGACATCCCCCAACTCCAGGCGTTGGCGATCAACCAGCGGCAGCTCGGCAATCATCAATTTGAGCTTGGTCGCGTAAGCCTCCTTGAGTTGTTTGTGATGATTGTTGACAGCGGGCACCAGCAAATCGTCAAGCGGGGGCAGACGACGAATTCGGGCCTCCAGCTCTTCGCGTTTTTGTGCAGGGGCTTCAGGTGCCTGATATTGCCTGAACGGCGTAGAGGCTGGCTTGCCTCCGGTTTCAGGCACATCGCGGGTCAAGACCCACTTTCCCGGTGTCAGGTCGCCGGTCATGTAGGTCTCGATAATGGAGCGCGTCCTGGGTTCGGATACCCCCATGTTCCTGCGCAACTGCGCATCGGCGATCTGCACGGTCATGGCTTCAAGTTCAGCGACCGTAGTCCCGAGAAAGACCTTGAGCAGTTCCTTTATAGCCAGTGATCTACGAGTCGGCAACGCGGTAGCGGCCTTGGCAAACGCTGCACTGGCCTCTTCACGCTGTTTGAAGAAGGCCTGACTGGCATCCTGAATGTCGTGCCGGGAATATTCACCATCACTGCGCTTGCGAATGACCCCGTTGAGCACGCCCCAATCGGCCATGATCTTGATTCCCTGCAATTGCATCAACGTTTGCTGCGCCTCGCTGGTGGGGCTCAAGGTCGTCAGGGCGGTGACTTGCTCCTCGTTCATCGCCCGCGATGTTCCGGGGGCATGACTGTCGGCCATCGCACAGCCCAGACGCAGCTCCATCCAGGCCGGAGTGCCGATATGCACCGCCTCGGGTACATCCCGGACCAGAAACTCCGGCGCCGCCTGGGCCAGGCAAAGATGAGCAGCCAGCACCGCCATTTTCGGATCCAGCCCCTTCTTCTCATGCAGGTGCTTTTCAATATCAGCCCGCACAGCACCTAATGAACGCCCCATGTTGGCGGGCTGATAAATCTCATACCCAGCCACTTCACCGGGCTTGCCGGGATCGACGTGGAGTTTGATCGCTGCAATGACCAATTGCTGGCGGACTTCCTTTGACAGCCCTGGCCCGCCGTGAGTCGCACCGTACCAATTCACCGCCCTGCCCAGTTGCGCACTGAGCTCCTGTAGGGCTGCGAGCTCGTCCCTGAGGGCATCCGACTCCTCGACATAATGGGTGAAATCACGCCAGCCACCGACAGGTGTCAATTGCTCGAACTTGCCCTCCGATATCCGAAAAGGCAAACCAGACCAACCTGCACCCTCGTCGCTGAGCAACTTGTGCATTGGCGGTAACTCGGTAAAACGCCGCAGTCGCTCGCGGGCCTCGTGGTCATCTTTGGCCAACGGTGATCCCGGCGACAGCTCGCTCGCGTATGAGGACCAATCGACAGGACTCCCGTCCGGCAAATCGGCAACCAGCAAAGAGAGCCGCTCAGCCAGGCTCTGGCGTTCTTGCAGATCGCTGATCGTCTGCCTGGCGCAATCAAGAGCGGCATTCCGACGGCTAAGGTCCTCGGCAGGCAGGGAAAGACCATCGGTGCGCAGCCGGCTAATGAGCAAATCGACGTCTTCCTGCGAGTCGGGTGTTTGCAGGTTAAAGGCGTGCATCACAACGTCGCGGGGCACCCAGTGGTCATCATCTCCCACATAGTTCAGCCCTTGATCCGTCGGGTCCAGCAGCTCGCGAATCCCACGCAGTTTCACCGAAGCCTGCCACCATCCTGAATCGTCCGCAGTGGTGAACTTCACGGCGGTACGAATACCGTTGTTGTCGGCGTAGCCTTCAATGAAATCCTTGTGCAGGTTGATCTTGGCTGTTTCCAGGCCTTTGCTTTTTATCCAGTACTGTAGCTCAGGCTGGTTCAGCATCTGCTGGTAGACGGTCAACAACGGCGACAACGTGCTGCCCGCGGGTACTTGCACCATGGAATATCCGCTCGTTAACGCGGTGCTCAGTCGCTCGGCGAGGATGGCATCCGCAGCGGCGCGGTCATGGGTCTCGTTGTGAGCAGAGCGTCTGATGCGTGGTATCAGTTGGGGAAGTGGCGTCGATAGAAGCGGGTGAGCGGCGGCGCTCGGAAAGGTGTGCCGGGTATTGGTTATTTGCATCGGCATATTCATGTCCTCTTCGGCTGAGTCCCTGAAAATAGGATCCGTGCCTCCCTGAACGGTAATCGGCAGTGTATGAAGCCTACCGCCCTACTGCCTGTACTCCCCTTCCGAAAGCATAAAGGGATGACGGAGCGCGCCCCGTCATCCCTTTACTTGTCCTGCTGTTCATTGCCAGCCAGTTAGGCGGCAAACGGCGTTACAGTATCCGATACAACAACCGCTCGATCCGTACACGGCTGACTCGACGCAAGAACTTACCGACAGCCTCCGGGTACTCCAGCAACGTCTGCAACTGCTGATAGCGCTCGATCCGCGTGGTGTGCTTGAAAATTTCGGCGAGTTCAATTCGCCGCGGCTCCTGCCACTCACCCTTGGGATCATCGATCAACAAGCCGTTTTCCAGGTCCAGGCGGAACGCCCGTGGATTGAGGTTGCTGCCGGTGAGCAACGTGTAGCGCTGGTCGACCCACATGCCCTTGAGGTGGTAGGTATTATCGCCGTCGTGCCACAAGTGCAGGTTCAACTGACCGCTGTCGATCATCGGCTGGTGACGCTTGGCAAAGCGCCGCAGGCTGATTTCATACAGGTAGGGCAGCGCGGCGATCACCTTGAACGGCTCGCTGGGCGGGATGTAGAAATCGTTGGCGGTCTTGTCGCCAACGATGATGTCGATCTTCACCCCGCGCGCCAGGGCGCGGTTGATTTCCCGGGTCACCGGCAACGGCAGATTGAAGTATGGGGTGCAGATGGTCAGTTGATGCTGGGCGCTGGCGATCAGTTCGCAGATCACCCTGCTCAGCGGGTTGTTCTTGCCGACGCCCAGCAACGGACTGACCGACAAGTTGCCGCTGGCCACGCTGCCGGTGCTGGTGTCATAGGCCGCATGCTTCAGGCGACTGCGCAGGTCGCCAATGTCATTGCGCAAACTGCGGGTGCTCGGCAGGTTCGGCAGGTCCAGGCGATGCACGGCCTTGGAGGCCACCAGGCCGTGCTCCACCAGGTGCTGCATCGAGTCGGCCAGCGCCTTGTTGTGAATCAGGTGATAGCGGTCGAAGCGGTACTTGTCGAACTTGTGCAGGTACACGTTGTTGAGGCTCGCGCCGCTGTACAGCACGCAGTCATCAATGACAAAGCCCTTGAGGTGCAGCACGCCAAACAGTTCGCGGGTTTGCACCGGTACGCCGTATACCGGTACTTCGCTGTTGTGGGACTGGGTCATGGCCTGATACCAGGCGCTGTTGCCCGGCTGCTTGCCGGCACCGATCAAGCCGCGTTGGGCCCGCAGCCAGTCGACCACCACGACGATATCCAGCTCGGGCCGCGCGGCTTTGGCGGCGTGCAAGGCATCGTATATTTCCTGCCCTGCCTCATCCTGTTGCAGGTAAAGCGCAACGATGTAGATGCGCTGGGTAGCCTGGGGGATTTTTTCCAGCAGGCAACGGCGAAACTCGGCGGCGCCGCAGAGCACGCCGATGGCCTCGGGAGTGAGAGGAAAACCGCGCAGCTTGGGCAACAGGGAGCGTTTGAAGAACGACGGCATAGGGCTCGCAATGGGTCTAATCCGAAGAGCCCGAGAGCTTACACCATGGGTGGACTCAGGTCTTGTTGTTGAAATGTAAAATAGCTCATTGACCAAGAAGAACGATCGTTCTACTGTGTGCTGCATGAACGATATGACTAGCAATGAAACCCGCGACATCATCTTGGATGTCACCGAAAAGTTGATCTATAAAAGTGGCATCGCTGCCACGGGCATGGATCTTCTGGTGAAGACCGCCGGCGTCTCCAGAAAGAGTATCTACCGTTACTTCGTCAACAAGGACGAGCTGGTGCTCGCCGCCTTGCAGCGCCGCGATGAACGCTGGATGCAGTGGCTACGCAATGAGGTGGCGCGTAACGAAACCACGGACGGGCGCCTGCTGGCACTGTTCAGTACGCTCAAGACCTGGTTCGGCTCGGCCGATTTTCGCGGCTGTGCGTTCATCAACACCAGCGGCGAGACCGGCAACCCCCAGGACCCGGTGCGTCTGCTGGCCAAGGCCCATAAACAAAAACTGCTCGAGTACGTCCTTGAGCTGTGTAAAGCACATGGCACCCCCGACCCGGAACGACAGGCCGCGCAACTGCTGATCCTGATCGATGGCGCCATTACCGTTGCGCTGATCTCAGGTGATTCAACCGCCGCCGATAATGCGCAATACATGGCGCAAACGTTATTGAAACTTTGAATCTACGACCTCACGCAACTTTCATCTGAACTTTTCAGGAGTCGTTCTATGTCATCCAACACTGAAGTACGCCGGCCACTGCCGCCGTTCACCCGCGAGTCGGCCATTGAAAAGATCCGCCTGGCTGAAGACGGCTGGAACTCCCGGGACCCGCAACGGGTATCGCTGGCCTACACCCTGGATACGAAATGGCGCAACCGCACCGAGTTTGCCAACAGCCGTGAAGAGGCCAAGGAGTTTTTGACGCGCAAGTGGGCCAAGGAACTGGATTATCGGCTGATCAAAGAGTTGTGGGCCTTTACCGATCACCGCATCGCCGTGCGTTACGCCTACGAATGGCACGACGACTCCGGCAACTGGTTTCGCTCCTATGGCAATGAAAACTGGGAGTTCGACGAGAATGGCCTGATGTCCAATCGTCACGCTTGCATCAACGACCTGCCGATCAAGGAAACCGAGCGCAAGTTCCACTGGCCGTTGGGACGGCGCCCGGACGAGCATCCGGGTCTTTCTGATCTGGGGCTGTAACCTTGTAGATACCATTGGCCCGTTGTAGCCGCTGCCGAAGAATGAGGCTGCGATAAGGGCCGAAGGACCTTCGGCAGTTTCAGGAGACTGGCGACTGCTGCGCAGCCGATCGCAGGCTGCGCCAGCAGCTACAGTCAATCCTGATTCAAACCCACCCGATACAACGCTCCATTATCCTCATCCGTCAGCACATACAGAAAGCCATCCGGCCCCTGTCTCACATCGCGAATCCGCGCTTTCAAGCCGCCCAGCAGGCGCTCTTCGTGAATCACCTTGTCTCCATCGAACTGCAGACGGATCAGCTCCTGGCTGACCAACGCTGCGACAAACAAGTTGTGCTGCCAGGCCTTGAAGCGATCAGCGTCATAGAACGCCATACCGCTGACACCCGGTGACTTCTCCCAAACATGGTGAGGCGCCACGATCCCTTCGGCAGTCTTGCCCTTGGCCTCGGGAATCGGTGTCAGGGAGTAGTTGATGCCATGGGTCGCCAGCGGCCAGCCGTAGTTTTTCCCACGCTCAATGATGTTGACCTCATCACCGCCCCGTGGGCCGTGTTCGTTTTCCCACAGGGTGCCACTCCATGGGTTCAGCGCCGCGCCTTGAGGGTTACGCTGGCCATAGGACCAGATCTCGGGCCTGGCCCCTTCCTGGCCGACAAAGGGATTGTCTTGCGGCACACGGCCGTCAGGGAAGATTCGTACGACCTTGCCTTGAAGTTTGTCCAGATCCTGGGCGGTCAGGCGGTCATTGTTTTCCCCCAGCGTCACAAACAGGTAGCCATCACGGTCAAACACCAGCCGCGAACCGAAGTGATTGCCGGTGGACAGCTTGGGCTCCTGGCGCAGGATCACCTGAAAGTCCTTCAAGCCACTCAAGTCATCGCTCAAGCGCCCTCGCCCCACCGCGGTCCCGGCGGTACCACCCTCGCCGCCGCCTTCGGCGTAAGACAGGTACACCAGCCGGTCCTGTTTGAAGTCAGGTGACAGCACCACATCCAGCAAACCGCCCTGCCCCTTGGCCCAGACCTTCGGCACGCCGCTCAAGGGCGCGGAGAGCTTGCCATCAGCGCTGACAAATCGCAGGTTGCCGGGACGCTCGGTCACCAGAAAGCCTTGCTTGTCCGGCAGAAAAGCCACTGCCCAAGGATGATCCAGGCCTTTGACAATCGCAGTGGCGGTGACGCTGCCCTGTTCGCTGGAGAACTGTTGAACATCGCCAGCAGAAACGGGAAATGCCAGGGGCAGCAATGCGCTGGCGCAGAACGTCGCTAAAAGGGTTTTGCGTAGAGACATACCGTGGATTTCCTTGTTCTCTTTACACATTCAATCGCGGCAGCCCTCAAGGCTGGCGATTGCCATTGGCATCGCGGGTTGGAGCTTGCGGCTGGACTGCAGGTGGTGTGGGTGACGCATCACGCTGCGGATAACGGTTGCCGATCCCGCCATTTTCGAGGGTCGGCTGACGAGGCACCGGGGCAATGTTGGGGCCACGAATGGTCGGAGTATTGGGCTGGGTGCCCTGCATGCTATTGGGGTTGGCCCGGTGAATAGGGCTGTTATACGGGTTGTTGTTGCCGGGCAGATTTTGCGCCTGGACCAACGAGCTGAGTGCGAGGCTCATCGCCAGCACTGCGAAATTGCGCACATGGGTGTTCATGACAAAGCCTCTGTGGCGAGTAGTACCTGCTTTCGATAACACGCTACGCCCAGGGTTCGGCTTTAGTAACTAAATAGTTTCTCATCAGGTGTAACACGATCTGTCTGAGCATCGGTTGAATGTGCCCCTTAACCAACCAGCCGACCGTGGAAACTTTTGCTGAAGCCGGCAGGTCACCTGAAGACCTGACACTGACAAGGAAACAACCACATGCCACGAGCCATCTGGAAAGGCGCAATCAGTTTCGGCTTGGTTCATATCCCCGTGTCGCTGGTCTCGGCAACGTCGTCCCAGGGCGTCGACTTCGACTGGCTGGACAAGCGCAGCATGGACCCGGTGGGCTATAAGCGCATCAACAAGGCCACCGGCAAGGAGGTCACCAAAGACAATATCGTCAAGGGCGTGGCCTACGAGAAAGGCCGTTATGTGATACTCAGTGAAGACGAAATCCGCTCGGCCCATCCCAAGTCCACCCAGACCATCGAAATCATCGCCTTCGTTGCCAGCGATCAAATCCCCTTACAGAACATTGATACGCCCTACTTCCTCGCGCCGGATAAACGCGGGGGAAAGGTCTATGCGTTGCTACGGGAAACCCTGAAGAAAACCCAAAAAGTCGCCCTGGCCAATGTGGTACTGCATACCAAGCAGCACCTGGCTGCCTTGATGCCACTGGATGCGGCCCTGGTACTGGTGATGCTGCGCTGGCCCGCCGAAGTACGCAGCCTGGATGAACTGGAACTGGGCAGCGAAGTGACCAAACCGACGCTGGCCAAGGGCGAATTGGACATGGCCAAGCGCCTGGTAGACGACATGAGCGCCGACTGGCAGCCCAAGGAGTACCGCGACAGTTTCCAGGACAAGATCATGGCGCTGGTGGCCAGGAAGGCCAAGGCCGGCAAAATTGAAGACGTGGAGTCGAGTGAGGGCATTGAGGAGCGTAAGTCAGCGGATGTGATCGACCTGACGGAATTGCTCAAGCGCAGTCTGGCCGGCAAGCCTGCGCGTAAAAAACCACTCCCCAAAAAGACCACAAAGGCCTCTTGAGCCCGCCATACGAGGTCAATCACCATGGCTAAGCCGCTGAGTGAATACAACCGCAAGCGCGACTTCAACATCACCGCCGAACCTTCCGGCGCCTCATCCCGTGGCAAGAACCGAGCCTCGGCCTTGAAGTTCGTGATTCAGAAACACGACGCACGCAATCTGCACTACGACTTTCGCCTGGAACTCGATGGCGTGTTGAAAAGTTGGGCGGTGCCCAAGGGTCCAAGCCTGGACCCCAGTCAGAAACGCCTGGCAGTCCACGTTGAGGACCACCCCCTGAGCTATGGCAGTTTTGAAGGGAGTATTCCCGCTGGGCAGTACGGGGCTGGTGACGTGATCGTCTGGGACCGAGGTGTCTGGCAGTCCCACGACGATCCTCGTAAAGCCTACGCGGCCGGCAAGCTGAAATTCACCCTGATCGGCGAAAAGCTGGCCGGCGATTGGACCTTGGTACGCACGCGCCTCAAAGGCAGCGGCGACAAGGAGCAATGGCTGCTGATCAAGGAAAACGACCAGCAGGCCCGCCCGGTGGCTGACTACGATATCGTCCAGGCCGAACCGAAGAGCGTGCTGAGTGGCGAGACGGTGGGCCATGTCAAAACACCTGCAGCCCCCAGAAAAGCCACGCGCAAATCCCCAACCACCCTACCCGATCAACTCACCCCCCAATTGGCAACCCTGGTAGACCGAGCACCTGCGGGCGATTGGGTGTACGAAATCAAATTCGACGGTTACCGCATCCTGGCGCGCATCCATAACGGCGAGGTACGTCTGTTCACCCGCAACGGCCATGACTGGACCGATCGCCTGCCACGCCAGACCAAGGCCTTGCAAGCACTGAAGCTCAAGGACAGCTGGCTGGACGGCGAGGTGGTCAGCCTTAACCCCGAGGGCTTGCCGGACTTCCAGGCGCTGCAAAACGCCTTTGATATCGGACGCAGCCTGGACATCGTCTATTACCTGTTTGACGCGCCGTTTCTGGAAGGTCGTGATGTTCGCGAGGACCCCGTCGAGAAACGGCGCGCCGCCCTCAAAGAGGTGCTGGCGCGCAGCAACAGCAAATTGCTGCGCTTCTCCGAGGCCTTTGCCGCCAACCAACGCGACATTTTCGAAAGCGCCTGCGACCTGGCGCTGGAGGGAGTGATCGGCAAGCGGGCCGGCAGTCCGTATGTGTCCAAGCGCAGTGCCGACTGGATCAAACTCAAGTGCCGGCTGCGCCAGGAGTTCGTGATTATTGGCTACACCCGTCCCCAAGGCTCACGCAGTGGTTTTGGCGCACTGTTGTTGGCGGTCAACGATGATTCAGATCTTGTGTACGCAGGACGGGTGGGCACTGGCTTTGATCAGGCGTCGCTGAAAAAAATCTTCGAGCAGTTAAAACCCTTGGAACGCGACACGTCACCGCTGGGAAACCCCCTGACCTCCACACAAGCCCGTGGTGTGCATTGGGTCGAGCCACAGCTGGTTGCAGAGGTGCAATTCGCCGAATGGACCCGTGAAGGAGTGATACGCCAAGCCGCGTTTGTCGGCCTGCGCGCTGACAAGCCGGCGGAGCAGATCATTCATGAACAACCACGTGCGGCGAAGCCACTTAACAAAACAGCCAAGACCAGCGCCACACAGGCCGGCGTCACGATCACCCACCCCGATCGGGTGATTGACCCACAAAGCAGCCTACAAAAACTGCAACTGGCGCAGTTCTATGAGGGCATCAGTGAATGGATCCTGCCACACTTGCGCCATCGTCCCGTGTCATTACTCAGGGCCCCGGAAGGCATCACCGGCGAGCAGTTTTTCCAGAAGCATTCCGAGCGCCTGGCCATCCCCAATATCAAACAGCTGGACCAGGCCCTGGATCCGGGTCATGCACGGCTGATGGAAATTGACCGCCCGGCAGCGCTGATCGGCGCTGTGCAAATGGGCACGATCGAATTTCACACCTGGGGTGCGACCACGGACAAGATCGAAACACCTGACTTGTTTGTGCTGGACCTGGACCCTGATCCGGCATTGCCCTGGAAATCCATGCTGGAGGCTGCACAACTGACCTTGTCAGTGCTCGATGAGTTGGGGCTGGAGACGTTCGTCAAAACCAGTGGCGGCAAAGGCTTGCACCTGATCGTGCCCTTGGCACGCAATGCTGACTGGGGCACGGTAAAAGCCTTTGCAAAGGCCATTGCCCAGTTCATGACGCAGCAACTGCCGGAGCGATTCACCGCAACTTCAGGACCGAAAAACCGCGTGGGGAAAATCTATCTCGACTACCTGCGCAATGCCCGCGGCGCCAGCACGGTGGCGGCCTATTCGGTACGGGCAAGACCTGGACTGCCAGTATCGGTACCTGTCAGCCGAGACGAACTGACACGCTTGCGCAGTGCCCAGCAGTGGACTGTCGATAACTTGCAGGAGCGTTTGCGGGGTTTGAAGAAAGACCCGTGGGCCGGTTATGCCAATCGACAGAAGATCAGCAAGAAGATGTGGGAGAAGCTGGGGGCAAATCCACCAGGCTGACACGCCCACACGCGCCTTAGATGAGCAGAAAGATCGCCGCCAATCCAGCGAAGATTGCCCATTTTTCCAGGTAGTAGCGTGTGCGATTGCGCTTTTTCAGCGCTTTGCCACGCAGGCGAATCTTGTACAGACGGGTAAAGGCGCGGTTCAGGCCGCCGGTCTTGTCGCCGGCATCATTGGGTGAACCCGCCGCGGCCATCACGTTACGGCTGAACCAGCGGTTGAATGCCGCCGCCCAGCGATACTTCATTGGCCGCTCGATATCGCAGAACAAAATGATCCGGTTATGCGGCGTGGTGTTTTCCGCATAGTGGATGTACGTCTCGTCGAACATCACCGGCTCACCGTCACGCCAGTAGTAACTCTCACCGTCGACATTGATGTAACAGCCCGGGTCATTGGGTGTATCCAGGCCCAGGTGGTAACGGTAGGAGCCGGCATACGGATCACGGTGGCGCACCAGCTTGGAGCCCGGTGGCAACTCGGCGAACATCGCCGCTTTGACCGAACCGATGCTTTGCAACAGCTCGGTGGTACGTGGGCACAGCTTCATGGCCGAAGGGTGGCTGTCGCCGTACCACTTAAGATAAAAACGCTTCCAGCCCGACTTGAAGAACGAGTTGAACCCCACGTCGTTGTACTGATCCGAGCGCTTGATTTCCCCTGCCCGCATCAGGTTCTGGCCTTCCTGGCGGATCTCTTCCCAATGCTCCTGCAGTGGACTCAGGTCCGGGAAATCACTGGGGGACAGATAAGGACGGCTGGGAAGCCTGGAGAACAAGTAGAGAAAGCAGTTCACCGGTGCCAGGAAGGTTGAGTGATCGCTTAGCTGACGGCCCAGTTTATGTCGCACCCGGCCACGCAGGTGTACATACGCAATGGAGACAACGTAGAGAGCAACAATAATGAGTTTCAAGGTAAGTCGTCACAAGTCAGGAGAGAACAGGCTGCTCCTGCGTGCCCACGACGGCCGAGGATTGAATAAGCAGCACCTGAAATCACATTTCACAAACGGGTATCACGTCCGGTTCGGTGACAATCCGGACGTGGCCATTGGCTGCTATTTTAGCCACACTTTGTAACCAAAGGTTAACTAAGAATTGTGAAAAGATGTCCAAACGCTTGGACCAGGCACTGCAAACAATCAAGGGCGGCAACGAGGTGAGAGGCCTTTGGCCTCCACCTGTCCCCACTTAAACCAGAGGCTGGTCATCCTTGTGATCATGCAGAGGAAGTCGATGGCCATCCTCTGCTAAACGGGGCTCGAGCTCACGTCGGGTCAGAATGAAATGGCGAACCAACGCTGCGATAATTCCCAATACCAATCCGATAACCACACTCAAGGCGATAACCAGGGTTTTTTTCGGCTTGATCGGGCTCAGCGGCTCTTGAGCCCGGCGGTCGATTGTCACGAGCTTCAAGGTGCTCATGTCGATGTTCAAGCTACGCAGTCGTGCCACTTCAGCACGCAACGGATCAACATCTTTCAGGAAGATGTCTTCATTCCCGCGTTTTTTCAGCACCTCAACCTCGCGGTTGGTATTGAGCAACTGCAACTCTTTACCGATTTCAGCGATGCGCGGGTTGGTGAAGTCATCACTGGTACGCTGCTGCAAGGCGGTGCGCTCGGCCTCCAACGCTTCGGTACCCATGAAGTACAACGGAATCTTCTGGTTGTTGACCTCGGTTCGCATGACCTGACTCGAGCCGCTGCGCGACGAGTCAGCCATGGACGATGGCGTTGTAGGGTTTTTTATGCCCATGGACTTGGCAATCGAAACCGCCTCAGCCAGTTCCGCCAGGCGGTTGGTGCGCTCCATTTTCATCTGCAGGCGCAGTGCTTTGAGCTCATCTTCCAACTGTGCACGCTTGAGGTTGTCACCCTCGAGCAGCTTGGCGATTTTCGACTCTTTGTCGGTGTCGTAGTTGGCGCGAGCGGCGTCGATCTTGCCCTTGAGTTCATTGAGGCGGTTGTTGACGATTACTTTGAGGTCGGCACCGATCTGATTGCGTGCCGAGGCAAGGGCATAGTCCACGAAGCCATTGAGAATCGCCACGCCATCAACGTCTTTGGGGTACTGCAACTCAAGACGCAGATAAGTGCTCAGGGAATCGACCTTTTTCGGGTCGGGCAACACCAGGTTGATGGAATTGCGATTGAACTCTTCAAAACTTTGTTCGAGGGTCTGGCCCGGCTTCTGAAACGGCTTGAACAGTACTTCGTTGGCTTTGAAGAAACCCAGGCGGGCCTCATAGGAGTCCAGCTCAGAACCCACCTTGGCCAACGCGTCCGGCGGTGGCAACTTGTAGACATCGGAGCGGTTGAGTGCATCCAGCTCATTGATCGCTGCCGGGCGTAACACACTGCTGACCTGATACTCCCGTGGCGCCAGGAAGGCATAGCCAACGCCCACAACCCCAGCAAGGACCGTGCAACCAATGATCAGTTTTTTTTGTCGCCAGATGGATTGAAACAGTTCAAACAGGTCAACTTCGTCTGATACAGCTTGAGCGTGGAGCTGGGGAGTTTTATTCAAAATCATTGCATCCTGGAAAGTTGATGCTCAACGCCTGGAAAGCAGCGCCAACTTGAGTAAATGATCAAAAAACAGGGACAACGCCCTGAGCATCGAACATGCGCGATCTACTGATGGCTATCAGACCACTCAGTCACCAGAAAAATCCCACGCGCTGCAGATTGTTTTCACGATCAGGTCCGACAATAGTCGTACCGCCTGTACGAGCGTAGACGAAGATCTGTGGCGCATTATCCCTACGCCATGTCAAAAGTAAGTTAAATACCTGCCAGCAAAGAGAAAAAACATAGGAATATGCTCAAAACGGGAAGCTTCGCACAAAATCGTTTTAGCGAGCCTGAATCAGCACTGAACAACACGACACGCTTATCAAAAGGATTTTGTATGCCATCGGTATCAACCCACGAAGAAATCTGCGCCAGCGAGCATGACCGGCAGCGGCTCCAAGGGGCCTGGGTACAAACCGCACTGGAGGACAGCGGCGTGCTCAACCCCGTCGATGAACACAGCGCGCCCGGTGCCGTGACCACCATCAGCGGTAACCAATTCCAAGTGGTGACACTCACCGGGGAAGTGCTATTGGCAGGCGCCTTTACGCTGGACGCCACGACAACACCCAAAACGATTGTCTGGGTGGATGCCATTGGGGCTGATGCCGGCAAGCGCCTGTCGGCAAGCTATCGCCTGGAGGGCGATCACTTCATCTTTATTGCTGCCGACGAAGGCATGCCAAGACCTACTCGATTCAGCACTACCCCAGGGCAAACCATGCGCACCTTCGTGCGCAAAGCGAGCGTCACGTTGAACACTTGATCGCCGTCAGGGTGTAGCACAAGGGCAATTGCGCCGGCTGGTGTTCATATTGGTCGTAGAGGTCCTCGCGATTGGAATGCGGGTACTCTTTCAGATGATTGACCTGCAGGCCGGCTGCGAGGATGCCGCCCACGATGTCCCCCATCGTATGGACGAACCAATAGGAGGGTGCCGTAGTGCACGCGGCCTCCCCTTCGTAAACAATGGCCTCCTGCTGTATGAACGGCTCACGCTGAAAATACGAACTGACAGGCAGCATCGGATTGACTGCCTGGGGGTCAAACATCTCTAGGTACGGGTGAGTTTCATAAATCACCAGAGTGCCGCCAGGCTTGAGCGTACGGGCGACATGGGCCATGAACAAGCCGATGTCCGGCATCCAGTTGAGTACGCCGATGGTGATCAAGGCGAGATCAAACCGGCTATGCAATTCTTCGGGCAATTGATGGATATCGGCTTCGATGAATTCCGGGCTGTGGGGCGACCCCTGTGCCAATTCACGAGCCTGCTGCACAAAGGCCTCGGATTGATCCACCCCCACGACCGCTATAGCTCCAAGACCGAACAGCGACAAGCTTTCACGACCATTGTTGCAGCCCAGTTGCACCACGTCCTTGCCCTTGACGCCGACGTCAAGCAACAAGGCGGTGAGCGTCGGGTCAAGCCGGGAGAAGCCGGCACTGCCAACCGAGTCGAGCAATGCTTGCCAATTGGCGGTGCCTTTATGATATTTGGCGGATTCGTTCCAGGCGTCCTTGTTGCTGGATATCGCCTGCTTGGCTGACAACCTGTCCATTGCATCTCCGAGTAGTCATTTACGATATAAAGAGGCTCGCTCTACACCGACAACCTCGCCCTCCTTGAGCCGGTAAAGCGTCATAACTGCAGGGCGAACGGACAAAAAGTATTCCAGCCCCATGAAATGTTCAACTGCCATCAATGATGGGACCAGAGAAAAGACAGCGGGTACTGATTTTTTCGATGCAAGTGCAGTGCTTTTGCAGGTAGTTGACCGAAATTAACCGGTGTCCCGCTGCCGGATGCGCCCCGCTTGCCGCCCTTGCCTTCCTCGCCATACAACTCACGCCTCACATATGCGACAATGCGCGCCAAATTCCAACATGCACCCCAATTTTCTGCTCAGCGACAGGGTTTCGCGCCTTGATATCGCTGTTGACGCATGCCCGCCGGCCCAGGTCCAGCAATGGTCCAAACGCTTTCGGCGCTGCTCGCATCCCATTGATAGGTAAAGTAATTGATCTCCACAGCTAACATCACCATGCAGTTCGGCGCCAAGCCGCTCTTCGAGAACGTCTCGGTCAAGTTCGGGGCGGGCAACCGGTATGGCCTGATCGGCGCCAACGGTTGCGGCAAGTCGACCTTCATGAAAATCCTCGGTGGCGATCTGGACCCTTCCGGCGGCCAGGTCATGCTGGAGCCGAACGTGCGCCTGGGTAAACTGCGCCAGGACCAGTTCGCCTACGAAGAATTCACCGTGCTCGATACCGTGATCATGGGTCACGAAGAGCTGTGGAAGGTCAAGGCCGAGCGCGACCGCATCTACTCGCTGCCGGAAATGACCGAAGCCGACGGCATGGCCGTCGCCGAGCTGGAAACCGATTTCGCCGAGATGGACGGCTATACCGCCGAATCCCGTGCCGGTGAACTGCTGTTGGGCCTGGGTATCGGCATCGAACAGCACAACGGTCCGATGAGCGAAGTATCGCCCGGTTGGAAGCTGCGGGTTCTGCTGGCTCAGGCACTGTTTTCCGATCCGGAAGTGTTGCTGCTCGACGAACCCACCAACCACCTGGACATCAACACCATCCGCTGGCTGGAAAACATCCTGACCCAGCGTTCGAGCCTGATGATCATCATCTCTCACGACCGTCACTTCCTGAACAGCGTCTGCACCCACATGGCCGACCTGGATTACGGCGAACTGCGTCTGTTCCCGGGCAACTACGACGAATACATGACCGTGGCGACCCAGTCTCGCGAGCAGTTGCTGTCGGACAACGCCAAGAAGAAAGCCCAGATCTCCGAGCTGCAATCCTTTGTCAGCCGCTTCTCGGCCAACGCCTCGAAAGCCAAGCAGGCCACTTCCCGCGCCAAGGCGATCGACAAGATCCAGCTGGCCGAAGTCAAGCCATCGAGCCGCGTCAGTCCGTTCATCCGTTTTGACCAGACCAAGAAGCTGCACCGCCAGGCGGTCATCGTCGATCGCATGGCCAAAGGCTTTGACGGCAAGACGCTGTTCAAGGACTTCAGCTTCCAGGTTGAAGCAGGCGAGCGTGTAGCGATCATCGGCCCGAACGGTATCGGCAAGACCACCTTGCTGCGCACCCTGGTCAACGAACTGAGCCCGGACGCCGGTACCATCAAGTGGACCGAAGCGGCCGAACTGGGCTACTACGCCCAGGATCACGCGTCGGACTTCGAAGACGAGTCCAACCTGTTCGACTGGATGGGCCGCTGGACAAAGGAAGGCGAACAAGTGGTTCGTGGCACTCTGGGCCGGATGCTGTTCTCCAACGACGAGATCCTCAAGTCAGTCAAGGTGATCTCCGGTGGTGAGCAAGGCCGCATGCTGTTCGGCAAGCTGATCCTGCAAAAACCAAACGTGCTGATCATGGACGAACCGACCAACCACTTGGACATGGAATCCATCGAAGCGCTGAACCTGGCGCTGGAAAACTACCCAGGCACGCTGATCTTCGTCAGCCACGACCGTGAGTTCGTATCGTCCCTGGCCACTCGCATCATCGAGCTGAGCCCAAGTGGCGTGACCGACTTCAGCGGCACCTATGATGATTACCTGCGTAGCCAGGGTGTGGTGTTCTAAACACATGAATAGCCTGTAGCCGCTGCCGACGTACGAGGCTGCGATGGGACCGGGGTCGCGCTCGACCGAAGCGGCCCCTTACGGCGGTCCTGCGGACCGCATCGCAGCCTCGTACCTCGGCAGCGGCTACAGATTTCGTGTCCATTAGAAATTAGTTAGCCTGCTTCCTTTTCCCTTCGCCTCACGCCATCATGCGCTCACCGCCCGCCCGCGAACGAGCTCCCATGCCCGCACCCCAGCCTGCCACCCCCACCTCACTGTCGATCACCCTGCAGATCGTCTCTATCGTTTTCTACACCTTTATCGCCTTTATCTGCATCGGCCTGCCCATTGCGGTGATTCCAGGCTATGTGCATGAACAACTGGGATTCAGCGCGGTAGTCGCCGGGATCACCATCGGTTCCCAATACCTGGCCACCCTGCTCAGCCGGCCCATGGCCGGGCGCATGTCGGACACTGTCGGGACCAAACGCGCGATTGTGCTGGGTTTGAGCGGAATTTTACTGAGCGGCGTGCTGACATTTGTCGCCACGTTGCTGGAAAGCCTGCCGTTGCTGAGCCTGAGCGTGCTGCTTGCGGCTCGGCTGCTGCTGGGCGTGGCCCAGGGCCTGATCGGCGTCGGGACCATCAGTTGGTGCATGGGACAAGTCGGCGTGGAGCACACCGCACGTTCGATTTCCTGGAACGGCATTGCCTCCTATGGCGCCATTGCCATTGGCGCACCACTGGGGGTGGTGATGGTTGCCGAATACGGCTACACCAGCCTCGGCATCGCTCTGTCGGTGTTGGCTGGCCTGGGCCTGCTGCTGATCCGTAACAAGCCGTCCGTGCCGGTGATACGCGGCGAGCGACTACCGTTCCGGGCAGTATTCGGACGCATTGCCCCCTTTGGCGCAAGCCTGTGCCTGGCATCGATTGGCTACGGCACCCTGACCACCTTTATCACCCTCTACTACCTGAGCCAGGGCTGGACGGGTGCCGCATACTGCCTGACGGTATTTGGTGTTTGCTTCATCCTGTCGCGGCTGCTGTTTATCTCCAGCATCAGTCGCTTCGGCGGCTTCACGTCCGCGATTGCCTGCATGACCCTTGAAACCCTGGGGCTGATACTGCTGTGGCTGGCGCCGTCCACCAGCCTGGCGCTGATTGGTGCCGGGCTGACCGGTTTTGGCTTGTCGCTGGTGTATCCGGCACTGGGCGTGGAGGCAATCAAGCAGGTGCCCAACAGCAGCCGGGGCGCTGGTTTGAGTGCTTATGCGGTGTTTTTCGACCTGGCCTTGGCGATTGCCGGACCGTTGATGGGGGCCGTGGCGCTGAATCTTGGGTATTCGTGGATCTTCTTCTGTGCAGCGTTGCTCTCGGTCACAGGCCTGGGCCTGACCCTGCTGCTCAAGCGTCGAACCTACTGATCCGCGGTCTGCATGCCGGCGCGCGTTTCCTGGCCGAGGGTGTGGCTGAAGAAGCGCCCAGCCTCGGAAATCAGGTCACGGTGAATGCCCTCGCGGTCGACACCATCGGCATCGGTGCACACTGCCGGCATAGCCGCCAGTTGATCGCTATCGCACGGCGCCATGAAGATGAAGTGCCCTGCCCCGGCCAACAGCTTGAAGTCCGGCGGCTCCGGTAGCTTGCGTGCCAAGGCGGCGGCATTCTTGTCCACCGCGACCAGTTTGTCGCCGTCGCCGCTGTAGAGCAGCACCGGCACATGCACGTCCGCCAGGGTGTGGCGACCGAACATCAGACTCAAAGGCGCCATCAGCATCAAGGCGTGGATCCGAGGATCAGCCTGGGGCTGCAAGTCATCACGGTCGACAATCAGCTCGCCCTGGGTAGTACAGGCATCACGGTCTTCCGGGCGTTGCTGGCAATAACGCCGCAACCGGTCCAGATCAGGCTTGGCACCCGCCAGGATCAGCGCTGTTTCACCGCCCGCCGAATAGCCAATCACGCCCACCTGATCAACGTTGACGAAAGGTGACAGCATCGGGTCGCCGAGGGTGGCGGTGATCGCTTCGGAAATCTGGATCGGCCGACCGTACAAATTGCTCAAGGTACCCAGGCGGCTGTGGTCCTTGTAGTTGTCGCCGGGATGCAGCACCGCCACCACCACAAAGCCCTTGCGCGCCAGGGAGGTGGCCAGGTCATGCAAGGCCAGCGGCGTACCGGTGTTGCCGTGGGACAGCATCAACATCGGAAAGCGGCCAATGGCGACCCTGGAATCCTCAGCGGCGGCAATGTGATAAGCACCCACCTGAGTGGAGGACTCGCCGCCGGTTGAAGGATAAAAGGCGATGGCCTTCATCGGCTGCAAATCCAGCGGATCGAGAAAGCTCATGCGGTGAAAGCCCACACTCCAATGAGGGTGCGGCGCGGGCGCGGCGTGCACTGAAACCACGCCGCCGAGCAACGAAAGAACCAAAACTGCACAAAGACGCATCATGGGGATGTCCACCTTTGCTGCGTGACCGCCTGCGTGTCTGTTGAAATCCCCATGGTTTATGGCACTCGGGCTCGGTGATAAACCCATGCGTGCATAACCTGGGCCAAACTGAAGACAAAAAAACTCCGTACTCCGGTCGCCTTCAGGCCACCAGAATACAGAGTTTAGGCGCCTCGAATCAGATTGATATCGAGGTGCGATGAACTTTACACAAGCCTTACGCAGCGGCGAACAATTGCTCGCTGATTTGCACGTTGGCATCGCTCATGGCTTTGCTGCGCAACTCTTCACCGTAGGCCAGGCCATGGGCGCGGACGAATTCGATGTCGGTGATGCCGAGGAAGCCCAGCAGCACTTTCAGGTAGTCTTCATGCGCCACGCCAGTGGCTTGGCCAGCGTGCAAACCGCCGGAGGTGGAGACCACAATCACCTTCTTGTTGCCACACAAGCCTTCAGGGCCGGCTTCGGTATAACGGAAGGTCTGGCCGGCCACCGCGATGCGGTCGATCCAGGCTTTGAGCTGGGTCGGAATGGTGAAGTTATACATCGGTGCAGCCAGGACCACAGCGTCGGCGGCGAGGAATTCGGCCAAGGTCCGCGCGCTCAGGTCGGCTTCGTGCTTTTGCACGGCATTGCGCAATTCAGCGGCAGTGCCGAGAGCCCCCAGGGTGGCGCCGGAGAAGTGATCGATGCCTTCGCTGGCCAAGTCGCGATAAGTGATTTCTACGCCCGGCTCAGCCGCTTGCCAGGCCTTGACAACACCTGCGCTCAACTGACGGGAAGCGGAGTTATCACCGAGGATGCTGGAATCGATATGCAAGAGTTTCATGGGGGATCTCCAAGTGAGGATCGCCACCGGGCGATCAATTGGCGATAATCCTACAGATGAAACCAATAGCTGATTAGTCGGATAAAATGCGATAGTTCGTTCCACTGACAGGACAATAGGCCGATCATGCAAGACCTCAATGACCTTTACTATTTCGCCAAAGTGGTAGAAGCCGGCGGCTTTGCCGCCGCCGGACGGATGCTGGGGATCCCCAAGTCACGGCTGTCCCGGCGTATTGCAGAGCTGGAAGAACGTCTTGGCGCACGCCTGCTACAACGCACCACCCGACAATTGACCCTGACCGCCGTTGGCGAACGTTACCTGCGCCATTGCCAGGCGATGCTGCTGGAAGCCGAGATGGCCGATGAAGCCGTTGCCAGCATGTCCAGCCAACCACGGGGGCGCTTGCGGGTGAGCTGCCCGGTGGCCCTGGCCCACGAGATTATGCCGAGTGTGGTGGCCGAGTTCCTGGCGACCTATCCGCAGGTACAATTGGAAATGATGCTGGTCAATCGTCGCGTCGACCTGATCGGCGAAGGCGTTGACGTTGCGCTGCGGGTACGAGAGTTGGGGGACGAAGACCCGCTGTTGGTGACGCGCCGTCTGCGCCAGGCGCAAACCGTGCTGGTCGCCACCCCTGAGTTTGTGCAAAACCACCCGGTCCATACCCCCCAGGACCTCAAGCGTCTACCGGTGCTGGGAGCCTTGGCGCCCGATCGAATGGTCCACCTGCGCATGCTTGGCCCCGAGGGCGAGAGTTGCGACCTTGTGCTGGAAGCGCGCCTGGGGATAGACGATTTCGTCGTGCGCAGAACCAGTGCCCTCGCCGGCTTGGGTTGCACGGTACTGCCGATGATGTATTGCGAACAGGAACTGCAAAGTGGTCAGCTCGTGCAACTGCTGCCCGAATGGTCGCTGCCGGGCGGCTGGCTGCAAGCGGTCTACCCTCATCGGCGCGGCGTGTTACCGGCGATACGGGCCTGGATTGACTTCCTGGATAAAGCGTTCAAAGGGTGCGGAGACCGACTGCTATGAGCATGAAAAAGATGAACGAGGAGGATGTCGCCCGCTTTTGCCTGGGCTTGCCCGGTGCACGGGAGGACTACAAATGGGGTGGTGTCCGAGTATTCTCGATTGCCACAAACAAGATGTTTGCCTTGCAGAACCTGCGGGGCGAGTCCCTCGCGTTCAAGGTCGACAAGGAACTGTTCCTGGGACATGTGGATCGCCCCGGCATTCATCCGGCGCCTTATCTGGCACGTGCGCAGTGGATCATCATGAATACGCCCTACCCGCTGGGCGCCGAGGAGCTGCGCGGCCTGTTGCAGCGCTCTCACCAACTGGTGGTGAGCAAACTGCCCAAGCGCACGCAGGTCGGCCTGCTCCTAGAACAACGACAGTAGCGTGCCGCCCAGAAACAGCTGATCGATCCAGAACACCTGGTGCAGCAGCACGATCAGCCAGAACACCACTTGGTACGACACTTTGCGGGTCTTGTGGCGAAACACTTGCTGGGCAATCAACGCGCCCGGCCAGCCGCCCGCCAGCTCAACCGCATGCAGGACGTTTTCCGGGGTGCGCCAGCTGTCCTCGCGGGCCTTGCGCTTGTCACTCCAATACAGGAAAAACGCCACGACGCTGACCGCGCCATAGGCCACCAGCGGGATCAACGAAACCCCGCGGTACCAAAGCAGTGCCGAGCCGAACAGCGGCACGGCACACAACAGCATGAACGCCAGGGCCTTTAAACGTAGATGCTGGATGTTGTTCATGGTCTTCACGCCTTGGCTGCTGTCCAATCAACCCAGCCGAACTGCCAGGTCGCCAGAATCACCAGGCCAAAGGCAATGCGATACCAGGCAAATGCCGCGTAGCTGTGGCTGGCAATGAACTTGAGCAGGCCCTTGACCGCGATCATCGCGAAGATGAACGAGGTGACAAAGCCAATGGCGAACACTGGCAGGTCATCGGGCTGGAACAGGTGACGGTACTTGTAGCCCGAATAGACCGCGGCACCGACCATGGTTGGCATCGCCAGGAAGAACGAAAACTCGGTGGCGGTCTTGCGCGACAGACCAAACAGCAGGCCGCCAATGATCGTCGAACCAGAGCGGGAGGTACCTGGAATCATCGCCAGGCACTGCGCAAAACCCACCTTGAGGGCGTCTTTCCAGGTGATCTCATCGACGGTTTCGGCATGTACTTCATGCTGCCGGCGCTCAGCCCACAGCATGATGATGCCGCCCACCACCAGGGCCGTGGCCACGGTGATCGGGTTGAACAGATACTGGTGAATCAGGTCAGCGAAAATCACCCCCAACACCACCGCCGGTAAAAAAGCGATCAGCAAGTTGATGGTAAAACGCTGGGCGTTGCGCTGAGTGGGCAAGCCCACGACCACATCAAGAATCTTGCGCCGAAACTCCCAGACCACCGCCAGAATGGCGCCGAGCTGGATAATGATGTTGAACGCCATGGCTCGCTCGCCACCAAAGTCGAGCAAATCGGCGACGATAATCTGGTGGCCAGTACTGGAGATCGGTAAAAACTCCGTCAGTCCTTCGACAACGCCAAGTATCAATGCCTGTGCGGCGGTCCAAAGATCCATGCTTCCCCCATAAGGTCATGCCTGCTGCATGCCTCGTTGATATTTTTTAATGGTTCACTCGCGAAGAGTGCACTGAAAACCAGTGCAAACAATCAACACCGAACTGCGAAAATTCCGTGAAAAATCAGGCAGGACTCAGGTTTTTTGATTCCGGGCCGAAAGCCTATCAGACACGCTCGATTTTCGCTTCGCGATATTGAAGCAGGGATGGATGCGGCACCAAAAATTATAAGAACACGGAGTGACAGGACCATGAACAGTTTGCGCACTATGTCGATCAGCCGCCGTCTTTGGCTGATCCTGATCGTCGCCGTGCTGATGCTGCTGACCCTGGGCCTGCTGATGCTCAAGCAGGTCCATGACGGCCTTTATCAGGCCAAGAGCCAACAAACCCAACACGTGGTGCAGACCGCCAATGGGGTCCTGGCCTACTACCACACCCTGGAAACCACGGGCGTGCTGACTCGCGATGCCGCGCAAAAACAGGCCTTGAGCGTGGTGCGTGGCCTGCGTTATGACCATGACGATTACTTCTGGATCAACGACCTGACGCCGGTGATGATCATGCACGCGGCCAACCCCAAGCTTGACGGCCAGAACCTGTCGGCCATTCGCGACCCGGACGGCTTTGCAGTGTTCAACGAGTTTGTCACCCTGGCCAAGGCCAAGGGCGCCGGGATCGTCAACTATCGCTGGCCGAAACCGGGAGCCGACGCGCCAGTAGAAAAGACCTCCTATATCCAGTTATTCGAACCCTGGGGCTGGATCATCGGCTCCGGCGTCTACGTCGATAACGTGCAGGCCGAATTTCGCGCTCAAGTATGGAAAGCCTCGGCGATTGGTTTGGGAATTGCCGTGATCATGGCCCTGCTGGTGGTGCTGATCGCCCGCAGTATTGCGCGTCCGCTGCAAGAGGCGGTTAACGCCATGGCCAATATCGCCAGCGGCGAAAGTGACCTGACCCGTAGCCTCGACACACATGGCCAGGACGAAGTTACCCAACTGGCCCGGCACTTCAATAGTTTCACCGCCAAGTTGCGTCAGGTGGTTGGGCAGTTGCAGAGCTGCGCCAATGCTCTGGGCCAGTCGTCCGCAGAGCTGGGCAGCAATGCCAGCCAGGCCCATGACCGCAGCCAGCAGCAGTCCCAGCAAATGGAGCTGGTGGCGACGGCCATCAACGAGGTCACCTATGGCGTGCAGGACGTGGCCAAGAACGCCGAGCACGCCGCCAGTGAAATGCGCGATGCCCAAGCCCAGGCTGAGCAAGGCCAAGTCAATATCGACGGCAGCCTGCGGCAAATCGATCAGCTCTCCGGCACCATCAACCAAGCCGTAGAGGTGATCCGCACCCTGTCCAGTGAAAGCACCCAGATCGGTGGTGTGCTGGAAGTGATCCGCTCCATCGCCGACCAGACCAACCTGCTGGCCCTCAACGCCGCCATCGAAGCGGCACGCGCCGGTGAACAAGGCCGCGGTTTTGCAGTGGTCGCCGATGAGGTACGGTTGCTGGCCCAGCGTACGCAAAAATCCACCGCTGAAATCCAGTCCATGATTGAGCGCCTGCAAGGCCACTCGGAGGCGGCGGTCAAGGTGATCAGCGACAGCCATCTGGCTTCGCAGTCGACTATCGAGCAAGCGGCCCAGGCCGGGGCCAGCCTGAACGCTATCGGCCAGGCTTTACGCAATCTCAATGGCTTGAATGCTTCGATTGCCAGCGCCACGTTGCAACAGGCCCACGTGGTGGAAGATATCAACCAGAACGTCACCCAGGCGGCCGGGCTTTCCCACAGCACCGCGTTGGCGGCTCAACAGTCCAGCGAGGCCAGTACGCACTTGAAAAACCTGAGCGAGCAACTGGATGGGTTGTTACGCCAGTTCAAGGTATGAGCGCACCCCTGCCTATAGGCATAGGTATCTGCACAACGCTTGATGCGGCGGTCATACCCGTTACGGCTAAGTTCAACTTCAAAGAAAGCTCCTACGCCCTTATCCGTAACTGCCGGTATCAATCACCCTTCCTGCATTTGGATCCCAATTGTAAACTCTCTTCACACCTCATCTAATCAATCGACACCCCTAGTCTGAATCGCGAATAGACCGGCGCAGAGCCTTCCCGCTCTGCGCTGCGGTCGCTGGGCCGGCTGTTAATACCTATAAAAAACGTCATAAACAGTAGAGGAACGTTTCGTGTCCGATGATCAATTACCCGACCCTGCCCACCTCGGCTACATACCCATCCCCGTTCCGGACATGGACCGATTGATGGAGCTGCGTGATGCATTGGTAGCGCTGAAGGGCCCGTTGGCCAATGAGCCTGGCTGGCGTGAGAACCTTCTCAAACGACTGCTCAACGCCGACACCGATGATCGGGTCCTCGGGAAGGTCAGCAAACCGCACTCCCGAATCAGTTGAATGCAAAATTACTGCATTTAACCTGCATTAATATGCATTGGCGGCGAATCGGACAGCTCGGCACACTGCGCCGGTTCCTCCCCCAAATGCAGGAACTTTCGAAGGGCTTTCCGGGAAACCAGATGAGCCCTTCTTTTTTGCCCTTTTTTCTCGTCTGGATCGTCTTTCAATGCTTGCTCGCTGGTTACCCGCTGCTATCAACACCCGCCCCGCCGAATGGAGCCGTGCCGCCCTGGGCATGGCCTTGGGCACCCTACTCAGCGTTTGGGTCTGTGCCCAAGTGTTTGGAATGGACGTTGCCTTGCATCTGGTTGGCCCTCTTGGAGCCTCGGCGGTGCTGCTGTTTGCCGTATCGTCCGGGGCGTTGGCCCAACCCTGGTCGATCATCGGCAGCTATTTATGCGCAGGCGTGATTGCGCTACTGGTGGCGCGGGTCCTGGGGCGAACACTGGGCAGTGCTTGCCTGGCCGCCGGCATGGCGCTGATCCTGATGTGCTGGCTGCGCTGCCTGCACCCACCAGCCGGGGCGCTGGCGCTGACGCTGGTACTGGCGGATCCGGCGACCATCGCCTTGCAATGGTGGGAAATCGGGCCGGTCATGCTCGGCGCCGGTACGTTGCTGCTGGCAGCCCTTATCTATAACAATTTGACGCGCACCCGCTACCCTAAAGGCGCAACTGAACCCACTGTGCAGGTCCACGAATCCTCCTCGGCGGAGAATCCCGCAATCTGCGCTGACGACCTGAAACTGGCGCTGGCAGAAATGGAACAGTTCTTTGACGTCACCCCCCAGGAGTTGGAGCAACTGATCCAGGCCAGTGAACGTCATGCCCGTCGCAGGAGCATAGGCGCCGTGCTGGCAAGTGCGCCTGAGCGCCGTTAGCCCGGAAAAGGCCTCGCTGTCGGCATTGCAAAAATGCACACCTGACCTGCACATATCAGCGTTGTACTTGGCAAATTTGCGCTGGTACGATCGAGAGAAGGTTCGTCCGCGAACATCTTGATAAAGAACAATAAAAGCAGGGAGTTAGAGATGACTGCTCAGGTTCCATCCGAGGCCGTTCACAGCCCCGGGATTCTTCAGGGCGACGTCCTCGCCGAAGTCCGCAACCATATCGGTCACCTGACCCTTAATCGTCCCGCTGGCCTGAACGCCATTACGCTGGATATGGTCCGCAGCCTCGCCGGGTATTTGCGAGCCTGGGCCGATGATCCGCAGGTGTATGCCGTTGTGCTGAGGGGCGCCGGTGAAAAAGCCTTCTGCGCCGGCGGCGACATTCGCTCGCTGTACGACAGCTACAAAAGCGGCGACAGCCTGCACGAAGACTTCTTCGTCGAGGAATACGCCCTCGACCTGATGATTCATCACTACCGCAAGCCCGTACTGGCACTGATGGACGGCTTTGTCCTGGGCGGCGGCATGGGCCTGGTGCAAGGCGCAGACCTGCGGGTGGTCACCGAGCGCAGCCGCCTCGCGATGCCGGAAGTCGCCATCGGTTATTTCCCGGATGTGGGCGGCAGCTACTTCTTGCCGCGCATTCCGGGTGAACTGGGGATTTACCTGGGGGTGACCGGCACCCAGATCCGCGCGGCCGACGCGCTGTATTGCGGCTTGGCGGACTGGTACCTCGACAGCGCGAGGCTCGTTGACCTGGACCGCAAGCTGGACCAATTGAAATGGCAAGACGCCCCGCTCAAGGACCTGCAGGGTGTCCTGAGCAAACTGGCCGTGCAGCAACTGCCCGATGCACCGCTGGCATCACTGCGCCCGGCCATCGATCATTTCTTTGCCCTGCCCGATGTCCCCAGCATCGTTGAACAACTGCAACAAGTCACCGTTGCCGACAGTCATGAATGGGCGCTGAGCACCGTCAAGCTGATGCAAACTCGCTCGCCCCTGGCCATGGCTGTCACCCTGGAAATGCTCCGGCGCGGGCGTCACCTGAGCCTGGAAAACTGCTTCGCCCTCGAACTGCACCTGGACCGCCAGTGGTTTGCACGGGGCGATCTTATCGAGGGCGTGCGTGCGCTGCTGATCGATAAGGACAAGACCCCACGCTGGAACCCACCGACACTCCAGGCGTTGGACGCCGCCCATGTCGAAAGCTTCTTCAGCGCCTTCGACCAGAACGGGAACTAAGCCATGCAAGATATTGAACTGACTGAAGAACAAGTCATGATCCGCGACATGGCCCGGGACTTTGCCCGTGGCGAAATCGCCCCTTATGCCCAAGCTTGGGAAAAAGCCGGCTGGATTGACGATGCCCTGGTGGCCAAGATGGGTGAGCTGGGCCTGCTGGGCATGGTGGTCCCGGAAGAATGGGGCGGTACTTACGTCGACTACGTGGCCTATGCCTTGGCCGTGGAGGAAATTTCCGCAGGTGACGGCGCTACCGGCGCACTGATGAGCATCCACAATTCAGTGGGTTGCGGGCCAATCCTCAACTACGGCTCAACAGAGCAGAAACAAACCTGGCTGGCGGACCTGGCCAGCGGGCAAGCCATCGGTTGCTTCTGCCTGACCGAACCCCAGGCCGGTTCCGAAGCCCACAACCTGCGCACCCGTGCCGAACTCAAGGACGGCCAGTGGGTGATCAACGGTACCAAGCAATTTGTCAGCAACGGCAAGCGGGCCAAACTGGCCATCGTGTTTGCCGTCACTGACCCGGAGCTGGGCAAGAAAGGCCTCTCGGCATTCCTGGTGCCCACCGATACCCCCGGCTTCGTAGTGGACCGCACGGAACACAAGATGGGCATCCGAGCCTCGGATACCTGCGCCGTCACCCTCAATCAATGCACAGTGCCTGAAGCCAACCTGCTGGGAGAGCGTGGCAAGGGCCTGACCATCGCCCTGTCCAACCTCGAAGGTGGCCGCATCGGTATCGCCGCTCAAGCCCTGGGCATTGCCCGAGCTGCGTTTGAAGCGGCACTCGCCTACGCCCGGGACCGCGTCCAGTTCGACAAGGCCATTATCGAGCACCAGAGCGTGGCCAATCTGTTGGCCGACATGCAAACCCGCCTGAACGCTGCGCGCTTGCTGATCCTGCATGCCGCACGGCTGCGCAGTGCCGGTAAACCGTGCCTGTCGGAAGCCTCCCAGGCCAAGCTGTTTGCCTCGGAAATGGCGGAAAAGGTTTGCTCGTCGGCGATGCAGATTCATGGTGGGTATGGCTATCTGGAAGATTATCCGGTGGAGCGTTACTACCGGGATGCACGGATTACTCAGATTTATGAAGGCACCAGCGAGATTCAGCGAATGGTGATTGCCAGGGAGTTGAAGAACTATCAGTTGTAAGAGGCGCACCGAAAAATACCTTGGAGACTCCCGTGCGTTGCTCGGGAGTACGACTATTCTGACAGCTCCTAGTGCCCAGTCTCGCCACACAGGAGGTGTGTCATGCACGCTGTTGAGCACCCGGTCCGCCTTGAGCGGATCACTCAGGAACGTTATATCCAGGCCCCCATCGAAGACGTCTACGACTACGTGACCCAGCCGGATCGTTGGCACGAGTGGCACCCGACATCACTGAGTGCCGAGACTGGCGTCAGTGGTTCATTGCCGGTCGGCCACCGCTTCACCGAAATCATCGACTTGCTGGGCGTGCGTATGCCCATGAGTTACCGCGTGCAAGTCGCCTCGCGCCCGCAGGAGTTCAAGACCGTATTCACCTCCCAGGCTGTGGATGGCTGTATTCACTACTTCTTGCAGGAGCATGACGGTGGAACCTTGTTCAAACGCGTCCTTTCCTACGAAACAGAGTTACAGCTGACCACGTTGCATGAGCGCATCGTCGCGTTATCAAACACGGCCCTGGACCGCCTCAAACAGCGCCTGGAAACGTCCTCCACCTGACAAAATCGGCCCTACAGTTCCTTAACTGACCAGCATTAGGGAGAATGCCCATCTATTGTTCCGCGCCTGATGAGATAACCGATGAAAACCACCCTTCGCCTGACCCTCCTGACGGCCCTGTTCATGAGCACGCTGGCCCAGGCCGCCGAGTTGATCCCGATCGATGTGCACCGTGATGCGAACTGCGGCTGCTGCAAAAAGTGGATTACCCACCTTGAAAACAACGGCTTCAAGGTCAATGACCATGTCGAAGCCAACATGAGCGAAGTCAAGCAGCGCCTGGGCGTAGCGCCGCGTCTGGCCTCGTGCCATACCGCTGCGATCGACGACAAGTTTGTTGAAGGCCACGTACCTGCCGAGCAAGTGCTGGCCCTGCGCAAACGCAACGACCTGCTCGGTGTTGCGGCGCCTGGCATGCCCATGGGCTCGCCGGGCATGGAGATGGACGGCATGAGCGACGCCTATCAGGTCATCGGTCTGACCCGCGATGGCAAAGACGTAGTGATCGCCGACTACCCGGCACACTGATTGATGCTGGCGGGTTACCTGGGGTTATTTTTCGCCGCCTTCGGAGCGGCGACGCTGTTGCCACTGCAATCGGAAGCTGTGTTGGTGGGCCTGCTGCTCAGCGGGCATTACAACCTGTGGTTGCTGCTGGCCATAGCAACCTTCGGCAACGTGCTGGGTTCGGTGGTGAACTGGTTACTGGGGCGTTCGGTTGAGCGCTTCAAGGACCGCCGCTGGTTTCCGGTCAGCACAGCGCAACTGGAGAAAGCCCGTGCCCATTACCTGCGCTGGGGGCATTGGACGCTGTTGCTCAGTTGGGTGCCGGTGATTGGTGATCCGCTGACGCTGGTGGCGGGTGTAATGCGTGAGCCATTGTGGCGCTTTTTGTTGATCGTGAGTTTGGCCAAGGGCGCTCGATACGCGGTCCTGGCACTGTTTGCCGTGAGTCAGTTTACAGGGCACTGAATGCAGGACTTCGCACCACTCGTCGCCACTGTCAATTCTAACAGCTAGACACCTCTGCCCTACCCAGCGTCCTATTTCCCTTGCCTATACGCGCCGTTTCACCTGACGCGTTCTTCCCAGCAAGGAGCATTTTCCATGTCCAAGCCCCCCATTGCCCCCCAGAGCAGTGACCAGACTCCGGTTCCTGGCGATATCCCTCGCCGGCTTTCGGATCTGGAGGATCCTTATTCGAGATTCTCCCACGTTGACCTGAGTGCATTCCCGGATGAGCCCTATTACTACGGCTTAGGCATTCGCCAAATACTCCCCAATGCCACATGGTTGTTTGAACGTTGGTTTGATTGGAATCTCTTCGATTCCTTCTTGTTGTACCTCAACGACATGGTCGATCCAGTGGCAGGCGATACGGTGCTGACGCAAGAGAACCGCTATCCCCTTCATGTCCTTGAGCACAATGTGCCAAGGGGTGAAGTCAGGATCAAGGGCCGCGTCGAGCGGGTGGGCTCGGGTACGCCAAGTGAGTCCATGGAGCGGCTCATTCTGATCAAGACCGACCGCCCAGGTGGGTACAGCCGGGACCCTGAGCCAGGCGAACCCGGTTGGCACACCGGTTTGACCTTGCACATAGTAGGTTTTCCAGAGGGTTCAACCATTGATCGAGACAATATCCAGGGCGGGCTGTGGTGCGTCATCAACTTCTATGAACATATGCGCAAGAACGATCTGATCGACCTCCGTTGGGATGGCATTGAAGTCCATCATCGAGTCACCCCCGACGAGGTTGCAGCCAAAGAAGCACGGGTGTTCGTCAGTGAAGCCGTGATTTTGCAAGGCAGCCTCCTTGGACGGGTGACGATCCGGTTCCGGGTGCAGGACGTGGTGCTCAATTATTCCGGCGGGGAAAAGTATCAGTATTCCAAACCATACTTTCTGGAGAGTGAGCTGGACCCCAGCTTACGTAATGCACCGATTTTCCTGGCTAACGGGGAGGAAACCAACCACGTTGATCTGGATACCCAGAGTGAATCGGAATTCACCGTACTGGTCGATCTTGAACGGAAAATACCGACACCCAGCCCGCGTCACCGAGTTACTGTCACGCTGTTCGGTACTCTGGCAGACGGTTCCTCGAAGACGTTCGTCTTGCCATTTGTAGAAGACAGAAACCTTAGGGGCGAAAGCGTACCCATCCCCATCGAGATCATCGGGCAGATGGTCGGTGGCTCCTTCAGGGTCTCCTACCTGTGGCATACCAGTACCGGAGCACCTCTGGGCCAGTCGGGCAGCATCATGGTGACAGTGGTAGGCACACCCGTGGCGATGCCGGCGCCGACCATCACGCCGATTGAGCTGGGGTTGATAGACCCGGATCAAGATTGCTTCGCACACATCCCCAACGACTATGAGCCGTACGATCCCGGTTGGCTGGAAATGCTGATCATGGAGGAACGAATCCCAAATGGCGGTGGTGAGTATTATGAAGACCCTCAACTGGCTGGAGCACCAGGCGGTACTCGCAGGATAACCTCAACCACCTTGCAACGCTTCAAGGGGAAGGCCAACGTCTTTGTTTACTATACGGTCAACGACGGCACTGCAGGGGCGCTGACGGTGCGTAAGTCACAGGAAATCGGCGTGCAGGTGGGCGAACGCATTGCCAATATGCCACTAGCACGGCTGCAGGGCACCATTGGTAACAATGTCAATCCGGCGGACGTTATAGGACCTGAGGTGGTGGTAACCTTCACCTATCTGGGCACCCTGCCCGGTGACGTCATTCATTACTCCATCATTGGCTCGGGCGATGGGGGCACCCTCCAGGGCACGATCGATATCAGCGGTGGGACTGCCGGCCGAGAGTTGCCGCTACCGGTGAGCCGAGAGATTCTCGACAAAAACAACAACGGCAGCCTGCGAATTTCTTACAGCCTGCGCCGTGAAGGTTCTCCACCTCTGGTTCTACGCTCAGAGGTGCTTAGTCTGACCGTGGGCGTAGGCGTGCAGTTGGACCGCCCGATCATCGACGGAGCTTCTACGTTCCCGGATCAACTCAATCCTCTGGCGGTGTTGGCGGGTACCTATGTGAGGGTGATTTATCGGTCGATGCATCTGACGGATCAAATTTATGTCGACTGGCTGAGTGACGACGGCATTGGCAGCTACACCACGCAGGTGCAGGGGGATCCCGGTACAAATGAAGTCGCTGCATTTATTCCGCGTGAGACCATAGCCAAGAGTATTCGCGAGGGGGGAAACCGGATCCATGTGCAGTATCGCTTCATGCGCGGGGATTTTCCGTATGAATCCGAGATCGTGAGTTTGGTACTGCTGCCCCTCACTGGCCTGCCTACCCCATTTATCCAGGGCGTAGGCGATGCTCAAGAGCTGGTGCTCTCTCAGTTGATAAGCGGTGCCCGGACCCTGACGACAGTCTGGCCGTTCATTCATCCTGATAGTCGTATCTGGATGGAGTATCGGGGAATCTTTGCCAGTGGTGACCCCTATAACGAGATGACCTACATCTCCCACAGGCTGGGTGAAGACGATGCGCTGACTGGGTTGCAGCCTCCATCGCCGATTGAAGCACTACAAAGGCTCATGAACGGTTCAACACTGACTATTCATGTCTGGGTAGGGTTCAGTGGCAGCTTGAGTAAAGACTTGGCTGTACCCTTCCCTGCAAGGACCTACAACATTCGAGTTGATTACTTCAGGGACCTGACAGACTTCTATGGTTTTAACTGGAATGGCTGGGCAAATACCGTCAATGGACGAGGTGAGCTTGCAATAGAAGGCGCCGAAAATGTTGTCTGGCGTGCGTCAAAGACGGCTATCGAATTCATAGAACCGGGCGTGCAGAAAACCTACAACAATTTAACGGCCAACACACAGTACGAAGTCAGCTTTTACTGCAAGATGACCGGCAGTTTTTCTCAGGTAACGGCCAGGATTGGTTTTGCCGGAGTGACCGTCAACAGGAGCGTGACACCCGAGCGAAATTGGGAAAGGTTCAGCCATACCTTTACAACCCCTCCTACACCGCCCACCCAAACCCAGGTCGCGAGAATTACCTTTTCGGTCAATACGGCCGCCACATTCTTCATGGATCAAATCCAGGTTCGAGAAGTACCCCGCGTAGAGTGAGCCGGAACACGGTATTTTAGTCCGCCTATAGGCACCAACAATGAGACAAACAAGCGAATTGTTTGTCTCATTGTCGTTGTTGATCCTCTTTCTTTGCTGCGCAAAAAACCCGCAACATGCGCGGGTAAATTTTTGCCAGGTAGATAATGTGCGGAGGAATACCGTCTATTTTGCTTCCCTGGGATCAAAATACTGATTCTTTACATTTCCACCCCATAACACATAAGTACCATCAACCCGTCGGGCCGCAAAAGAAGGGTCGTTGTGCGGAGGTATGGGCGGTGGTGGCGGTGGAAGGACCACGTACGGAAAGCGCTTGATCGAATACAGCTCCGTTACTCCACTGCGCAAGTACTCCGCCAGCTCAACAGGAATCTCGCCGGCATCCTCCATCGCCAAGGTTGCGCCCCATACCGAAACCGCTCCCTGGGTCCCCCCTTGGGTGGTAATGACTCCATAGGCACCATTGGTGCAGTAAGCATCACGGATCAAGCTCGCCATCAATGTTTGGCGCAATGCCGGATTCATTGTCCCGCCATGGGTATTCAAGCCGGTCAGCACGATGGCGTTGGTTCGGCCATCATCATGACGGCTCAACAAAAAGAAGCTGACATCGTTGGCATACAGCGTGAGATTGCCATCAACAATAATGGCACTGGACGAGACATTTCTACGGCGTCTTTGCGTATTGCTCTTTTCATTGCGGCGTTGAGGATAGCCTGGCACGGGGTCGGCATCCTTGAATACGGCCTCATATTCGTTTTTTTCTTGAGCCGTGAGCGGAGCACCGCCGTATTGCGGGGCACCCCACGCTTCGGCCTGGCCACTGCTGTTGGCCATAAGAAACGCCCATCGGGCAGCACGACAGAGAATGATATTGCCACGCGCCGCTAGCTCAGCAGCGCTGGCAGACATATCGCCGCCCTCACCCGCAGTGCCCCAACTGATAGCTCTGCTCCTGTTTTTGGTGATGGCGCAGAATGCCGTGGTCGCAGCAATGACTGACTGTACGCCGCCATCATCAAGAATTCTCAGCAGCCTATCTGACGGGATTGTTCCTCCTCCCAGCGGACTCCCCCACACCGCAATTGCCCCATCCTCGTCGATGGCGCAGAAGGAAACCGCTGTCGCCACAATTCGAGTCACACGCATCGCATTCAATTGTGCCCTGACATTCGCAGGAATGTTCCCTCCATTATTGGGTTGTCCCCAGGCATAAACCCTGCCGTTCGTAGTACGGACAGCAAATGCATCGTCGGCGGCATAAATGGCTTCGGGTGGATCAAACCACAACTCTCGTTGGATCTCTGCGGGAATCGTCGAGACCGGGTTATTCAGTGGACCAATCGCACCAATGAAGTCTGCCCCTGGAGTAGGATTATCATAAATGAACGCAAACGCGCTTCGCGTGCTGTAAACCGATTTTATCCCCCGCAGAGGTGGCAGATTGACGGGAACCGTATTACCCCAACACAAGAGCTGATTGGTAGAGCCAACGTTCACCAATGCGGCAAAGCTAAACTCTGCAGAAAATAATTTAATAGCCTTGTTATTCTTTAAGAAGTTTATGATCTCTGGAGGAACTGGCAGTCCCCAATTTACCTGCCCCTCTAAATGAACATCACCAGCAGAAGGTTCAAGCAGTGCAAAAACACCACCTGTAGAAACAAATATTCGGTCTGAGGGTTCGGGCACATGGAATGAAAAATTCCCACGCTGTTTCAAATAACACCACTCATTCTCTTCGTCAGAGATACCTTGAAAACCTGAGCGTATTTCATAATATGGCGAGAAGTACTCGACACCTTGCGTACCACCTGAGTCCACTGGAATGACTGAAAACTGCAAAAACTTTCTGTCGTCTCCAGGGTGGATCTTAAAATCCAGTTGCCCTTCGTCCAACACCCGCTCGCCGTTTATATGCCAGTAAAAAAGAGAAAGTCCCTCATGGCTACCTCCGTTACTGTCATACCTATAGAACCCGCGAACGGTAGCGCCTACAAATACGTCACCAACGATCTCCACGTCACTTGCAATGGGGGCAGCCTTACTGGTTTCACCTTTCGTCTTATTCATGACCTATTCTCCGGATACGCAATCTCGTTGAACTATTGATCCCTTGGCCAAATGCTTCAAAAAACGAGGAACAAAACAGCGCCCCTCAAAATTCCAGGGTAGCAGTTGGCTTAAATAACTCGTTAATCACCCATGTTCCGCCCCCCCAGATGACATACTCTCCATTTACGCACCTGGCTGCAAAGGCTGAGGGAGGTTTTGGGTAGCCTGGGTATGCAGGCGGCATTCCCATAATGGCGTAAAGCCCCTTCACATTGCTTCTTAAGTACTCTTCCAATTCAACTGGAATTGTCCCAGCATCCTGCTGATCCATACCGCCACCAAAAACAGAGACGGCGCCTGTTATAGAGCCCTGGGTGCTGATTACCCCATAGGCCCCATTAGTGCAGAATACATCTGTTATCTGACTGGCCATCAGCACTTGCCTGGTATTCGGTGGAATGGTGCCTCCCCCTGTTGCCTGGCCCCAACTGAACAAATCCTTGGTTCGTCCATCCGTCTCCTTCGCCACCATGAAAAAGCTGGCATCATTGGAGTAAAAACTTATTACTCCATTGGGGGTTATCACTTCTGATAAGTTGCTTCCAGGAACAGGGTCCGAACTACACACACAGGTGTAAGGCTTTTTATCCAGCCGTTGTTCGTACCAGTCATTGACCTTCATTTTCTTGAAAAGCGCTTCGATTCGTTGTTTTTCACCACTGTTCTCAAACACTTTTCCCGCATCGTTTTCCTCCTCGGTGCCGTCTGCACGAGACCCTCCGCCATAGCCGGCAGCGCCCCATGATTCGGAAATGCCAGAGTTATTGACCATGCAAAATGCCCAGGTAGAGCCCCGACATAACAAGATGTTGCCTCCTGCGGCGAGTCTTTTGGCGCTTTCGCTCATTGTGCCGCCATAGGTAGCCCCCCCCAGCTGATTGCTCGCTTTCTCAGTTTAGTAATGGCGCAAAAGGCATTGCGATTGGCAACCACTTGGTCTACGCCATCCTGATCAAGGATGTACGTAATGTCTTGAGCAGAGATGGAGCCACCACCGCTTGGATCGCCCCAGGTTACAACGTGTTTTATATCAGGGTCATTAATAGCCTCGGGGCCAATGGCGCAAAAGGCGCTAGCAGAAGCGATGATGCGTTCGACCTTTAAGTTCCTTAGATAGTTCTCGGCGGCCAATGAGATCTGTCCGCCACTTGTTGGACTCCCCCAAGCATAGACACTCCCTCTATTAGTTAATACGGCAAATGCATTTTCGGTTGCATAGATTGCCTTGGGAGAGTCGAATAACAGTTTTGTTTGAATTTCTGTGGGTACTACCCCCCCATTTGCGGCATTCCCAAATGCTCCAATCGTATTTTTCCCTGGCGCTGGATTGTCATAGATAAAAGCTACCGCAGTACGGTTACTGTACACAGACCTGATATTATTCAGATCAAGCTGAGGAGGAATGTTAGCCATATTGGCCCCCCACAAAAGCAAACGCTTCGTGCTGCCCAATACGGGAACAAGCGCACCAAAATCAAGCTCAGTTGAAAACATTCGGGTGGCCGGGTTATTTCTCAAGTACTGTCGTATTTCTTGAGGAGGCTCGCCTGCAGAACCAGCACGACCTCTAACATGGACACTTTGCGTTTCACCACTGATTAGTGAAAGTGCACCGTTACTGGCAATGCACATCCTGTCTTTGGGGTCTGGGGTATGGTGTTTATGGTGACCGCGTTGAGACATAAAGCTGTTTCGATTCTCCTCTTCTGTAATATTTTGATAGCCATCTGAAATGGGCATCTCCGGCGAGAAGGTTTCTATTCCGGCTTCACCCTCAGATGATATAGGCGTAACGGAGAATCTTAATTTTCTACCAGCCATCCCTAGAGTAACTGAAAAATCCAGAGTTAGAGAGATCAGAAAATTCTCCCCATCTACATACCATCGATAAATTGAACCCCCTTCCGGTTGTGCACCATTATAGAAGTAGCTGCCGCGAACGGTACCGCCAGGTACCACCTCACCGACAATTGTTACATTTGTTGCAACAGGAGTTGATAATGTTGCACTCATGACATTAATCCCTCGAGATCAAGCTGAATTTAATTACGAATGATCTGAACAAAAGCCAAGCAGCCATACGACTCGACGTCATATGAAGCTGTTGCCAACTATCTATCAATTCCAGAAACTATCGCTTCCTTCTCTAATTGGCCTGCTCTAGAGCCAATTGGATACAAGGGCAACGACTCCGAGTTCGTGTTACCAGTTAGCGCCGCAAGCAAGGGGTTGTCTACTGTCATAACTGACAGGTAAAGCGACCGTTCGTCTGTCTATTTTCAGGCTTATGAAATTTTGAAATATCAGTTGTATGAGACCCTGGCAACGCGATATGTACTGCACTATTAACCCCAGCTTAATCTCTCCAATACAGCATCCGCAGACCGCCTTCGGAGTTACGCCATGCCTCTATCCCGCTCGTTATGCATTGCCAGCTTGCTGGCTACCGTCGCCCTTCCCGCCTTCGCCGCTACCGAAGGCCCTGCCTACGGCCCAGAATTGCAAGGCTTCAAATACCCTTACCCCGTCGAGCATTTCAGCTTCCAATCCCAGGGTAAAACCCTGCAGATGGGTTACATGGACGTGCCGGCCAAGGGCAATCCCAACGGTCGCAGCATTGTGCTGATGCACGGCAAGAACTTCTGTGGCGCGACGTGGGAAGAATCGATCAAGACCTTGAGCGATGCTGGTTACCGAGTCATCGCCCCCGATCAGATCGGTTTTTGTACCTCCAGCAAGCCGGACCATTACCAGTACAGCTTCCAGCAATTGGCGATCAATACTCACCAACTGCTGGAAAAGCTCGGCATTCAGAAAGTGACGCTGCTGGGCCATTCCACCGGCGGGATGCTGGCCACCCGCTATGCCCTGCTCTATCCAACGCAAACCGAGCAGCTAGCCCTGGTCAATCCCATTGGCCTTGAGGACTGGAAAGCCCTTGGCGTGCCTTATCGCAGCGTCGACCAATGGTACGAGCGCGAGCTGAAGCTAACGGCCGACACTATCCGCACCTATGAGCGTGATACTTACTATGCCGGGCACTGGAAGCCAGAGTTCGAGCGCTGGGTGGATATGCTCGCGGGCCTGAACAAGGGCCCGGGGCATACCCAGGTGGCATGGAACTCGGCGCTGATTTACGACATGATCTTCACCCAGCCAGTGTACTACGAGTTCAAGGACTTGCAGATGCCGACCCTGTTGCTGGTCGGCACCGCAGACACCACCGCCATCAGCAAAGACCTGGCCCCGCCTGCGGTCAAGGCGAAGATCGGTAACTACCAGGTCCTGGGCAAACAAGTCGCCAAGCTCATTCCCCATGCCACCCTGGTGGAATTCCCGGGGCTGGGCCATGCACCGCAGATGGAAGAACCGGCGCAGTTCCACAAGGCGCTGCTGCAAGGACTCAAAGCCCTTTAAATCAACTTTTTGAGGTTCTGTTGAATGTCGGTACGGATCGCAGTGATTGATGATTGGCAGAATGTCGCCAGCGGCGTGGTGGATTGGTCGGTGCTCGAGGCGGTGGGCCAGGTCAGCTTCCTTCATGACTATCCGGCAGAGACCTCCACGATGATCGAGCGCTTGCAGCAGTTCGACGTCATTTGCCTGATGCGCGAGCGCAGCACGTTTGATCAGGCCCTGTTGCAGGGCTTGCCCAATCTGAAACTGCTGGTCACAGGCGGCATGCGCAACGCTGCCGTGGATATCCCGGCGGCCAAGGCCTTGGGCATCCAGGTGTGCGGTACCGACAGTTATAAGCAGGCGGCCCCGGAGCTGACCTGGGCATTGATCATGGCCTCCACCCGTAACCTGATGGCCGAAGCTAACTCCCTGCGTGCCGGGGAGTGGCAACAAGGCCTGGGCGGTGACCTCTATGGCAAGACCTTGGGCATTCTTGGCCTGGGCAGCATTGGCCAACGTATTGCCCAATTCGGTAGGGTGTTCGGCATGCGGGTCATCGCCTGGAGCGAGAACCTCACGCCTGAACGTGCAACTGAGTCGGGGGTGACCTGGGTCAGCAAGCGCGAGCTGTTCGAACAGGCCGATGTGCTGTCGATTCACCTGGTGCTCAGTGATCGCAGCCGTGGGCTGGTAGACGCGCAAGCCCTGGGCTGGATGAAGCCCACGGCGCGATTGGTCAATACCGCGCGCGGACCTATTGTTGATGAGCCAGCCTTGATCGACGCGCTGGTCAGTGGGCGATTGGCGGGGGCGGCGCTGGATGTTTTTGATCAGGAGCCGTTGCCGGTCGATCACCCGTTTCGGCAATTGGCCAATGTGTTGGCGACACCGCATGTAGGTTATGTCAGTGAGCAGAACTACCAGCAGTTCTATGCTCAGATGATTGAGGATATCCAGGCTTGGGCCAGCGGTTTACCCATCCGATTGTTGGGCTGATCCGTAGCAGAACCTATGAAACTATCGAGATATCTCTTTAAATACATGAGATATCTCATTGTTTTTTAACAAATTTAAACCCTTAACAAATGACATTGACTCCCACTTGCCTTCTCACCACGATCTGAACAATGTGCGCCAACGCACCATGATCGAGCACTCTGACCGGATGGTTCCCTCGTTGCACATAACCTGTGCTCCCTGTGGCTCTTAAATGAGGCGCAGGGTTTCTTTGGCGAGTAATCAAGCTATCGCCCCCGCTCGCCGCTGATCTCCCCACGTGAAAAAATTTTGTCCTACAAAAATCTCCAACACCCCTTACAGGCTCTGGGATCTGGCCTAGACTGATGACTGATGGGTTCCAATCAAAACAAAAAGCCCCGCAAAAAATCGAAACTTTCGAACTCTGCCGTAGGTCAGGTTTAAGGTAAGGCGAGCGCAGCCGGGTCATCCCGAATGCCCGTCTATCCACTCAAATCAAGACTCCAGCGCAACTGGCATAAGGCTTGCCAGTCTGTGTAGCGCTTGTGCGCCTGGCCGCAGGATGCGGTCAACCCTCGTTGATGGCAGCAAGCCATTAACCGACCAATAAAATGGGAGAGAACTATGATCAGTGCTGCCGTAGATACTCAGGGAGAGCGTTTCAGTCAGCCAGTTGGCGGGCCGACTTCATTGGCGGACATTCCCAACACGGTACGGCCGGTCTCCACCCCGAACCCTAACCGTAAGAAAGTGCTATTTGTGACGTCGGAACTGGCTGATCTGGTGAAAACCGGTGGCCTGGGTGACGTTTCCGCCGCCCTGCCGCGGGCCATGGCCCATCTTCATGATGTACGCGTGCTGATCCCCGGCTATCCGCAGGTACTGGACAGCGACAACCCCATTCATATTATCGGCGAGCTGGGTGGCCATGCCGCGTTGCCACCGTGCAAGATCGGGCGCATGGACCTCAAGGATGGCCTGGTCATCTACGTGTTGATCTGCCCCGAACTGTATGAGCGCGAAGGCACACCCTACGGCGCCAACAACGGTCGCGACTGGCCGGACAACCATATTCGCTTCGCCCGCCTGGGCCTGGCCGCGGCCGACATTGCCGCCAACCTGGCGCAAATCCACTGGTGCCCGGACCTGGTGCACGCCCATGATTGGCCTGCCGGCCTGGCTCCGGCCTATATGCACTGGCGTGGGTCGCGCACGCCCACCCTGTTCACCATTCATAACCTGGCCTACCAAGGCGTGGTCAGTCTTGCCTCATGCCCGGAGCTGGGTATCCCCGAACATGCCCTGCAACAGGAAGGCATGGAGTTCTACGGCAAGCTGTCGTTCCTGAAAGCCGGCATGGCCTATTCCAGCCACATCACTACTGTGAGCGCCACCTACGCCCAGGAAATCACCACCCCGGAGTTCGGCTGCGGCCTGGATGGTTTTCTAGCCAGCAAGACCCAGCAGGGTTTGCTCAGCGGTATTCCCAACGGCATTGATGAGAGTTGGGAGTCGTCCACCGACCCGCACCTGACCCACTCGTTCAACATTGGTGATTGGGAAGGCAAGGCAGTCAACGCGGCCCATGTACGCAATCTGTTTGGCCTGCATGACTCCACCGGCCCGCTGTTCGCGGTGGTCTCGCGGCTGGTCTATCAGAAAGGCCTGGACCTGACCGAGGCGGTGGCCAGCTTTATCGTTGAATCCGGCGGCCAGATCGCGATCATCGGTCGTGGTGAGCCTGAAGAAGAGCAGGCCATGCGCGCCCTCGCCTTACGCTTTCCCGGGCAGATTGGCGTACGCATCGGCTTCAACGAAACCGACGCTCGCCGCATGTTCGCCGGCAGCGACTTCCTGTTGATGCCATCGCGCTATGAACCCTGCGGCTTGAGCCAGATGTATGCCCAACGCTTCGGCTCGTTGCCGGTCGCCCGCAATACCGGGGGCCTGGCGGACACCATCGAGGATGGCGTCACCGGCTTCCTGTTTGATGAATCTACAGTCGAGAGTTACGAGGCGGCGCTGAGGCGTGCGTTCAAGGTCTTCGCCTTCCCGGGCCTGCTCAACGCCATGCGTTGCCGGGCCATGGCTGCACCGTTCAACTGGTGTCAGGCGGTGGAACCCTACGCCGAACTTTACGAACAACTGGTGGCGAAAGCGCTGGGAAAATCTGCGAAATAGGAAAAGAGGTCTGCATAGATGCCGTTACGGACTTTGGAAGCCCGGCCCCACGGCGCAATCATGCTGGACGCGGAACACACCCGTTTCGCCTTGTGGGCGCCCGATGCGCTTTACGTAAGCGTTGAGTTTGAAGAAGGCAAGTCAGTGGCCATGCTGCCCCAGGCAGATGGCTGGTTTGTGGTGCAGCTACGCTGCCCGGCGGGGGCTCGCTACCGCTACAACATCGACGGTGAACGAGAGGTTCCCGACCCGGCTTCCCGGGCCCAGGCCACGGACGTCCATGGTTTCAGCGTGGTGGTCGATCCCTCGGCCTACCACTGGCAGCACAGCGCCTGGCGCGGGCGGCCATGGCACGAGGCGGTGATTTATGAGCTGCATGTCGGCGCGCTGGGAGGCTATGCCGAAGTCGAGCGACAACTGCCGCGCCTGGCCGAGTTGGGCATCACAGCCATCGAACTGATGCCCCTGGCGCAATTCCCCGGCGAGCGCAATTGGGGTTATGACGGGGTCCTGCCCTATGCGCCGCACACGAGCTACGGTGCCCCCGAGCAGTTGAAACAACTGATCGACCGTGCGCACCACCATGGCCTCGCGGTGATGCTCGATGTGGTCTACAACCACTTCGGCCCCGACGGCAACTACCTCGGCCAATACGCCAAGGACTTCTTTCGCGAAGACACCCACACGCCCTGGGGTGCCGGTATCGATTTTCGTCGACGGCCAGTAAGGGACTTTTTTATCGATAACGCCCTGATGTGGCTGGTGGACTACCGCTTTGACGGCCTGCGCCTGGATGCTGTCCACGCCATCAACGATCCCGAATTCCTCCAGGGGCTGGCACAACGGGTGCGCCAACAGGTAGATCCGGGGCGCCACATCTGGCTGGTACTGGAAAACGAATTCAACCAGGCCAGCCTTCTGGAGCATGGCTTCGACGCCCAATGGAACGACGACGGGCACAACGCCTTGCACGTGTTACTGACTGGTGAAACCGATGCCTACTACGCCGACTTCGCACAAGACCCCACCGGCAAACTGGCACGCTGCCTGAGTGAAGGCTTTGTCTACCAAGGCCACACTACTCGCCACGGCAGCGAACGCGGGGAACCCAGCGGACACTTGTCGCCGAGCGCTTTTGTGCTGTTCCTGCAGAACCATGACCAGATAGGCAACCGGGCCTTGGGGGAGCGCCTGCATCAACTCTGCTCGCCTGAGGCCTTGAATGCCGCGACAACGTTGCTGCTGCTGTCGCCGATGATCCCGCTGATGTTCATGGGTGATGAGCTCAACGCAGAGGAACCCTTTCTGTTCTTTACTGACCACCACGGTGAATTGGCTGAGGCCGTACGTGAGGGGCGGCGCAACGAATTTGCCGAGTTTGCTGCCTTTACCGACCCCGAACGGCGTGAACACATCCCGGACCCCAATGCCCTGACCACGTTCCGCCAGTCGATGCCGAGCCTGGCGGAGTACGCCAACACGTCGTTCTATCGGCAGCTGCTGAGCCTGCGTCATCAGCACATCGTGCCGCACCTGCCTGGCAGCGAGGCGCTGGGGGCGCGCGTACTGGGCGAAGGTGCGGTATCTGCCCGCTGGCGGCTGGGCAACGGTAGCCTGCTGCAAATCGACCTCAACCTCAGCGCCGCCACCTTTGATCATCCGGCAGCCGGGCGCACCCTATTCGTGACCCCGACCACTGCCGCCCCGACATTGGCGCCTTTCAGCGCCCGCGTCAGCCTGTCCCTTACTGGAGAGCACCCTTGAGCGAAGCGCAATTGGAACTACTCGCCAGCCGTGCGGGCCTGGCCGTCGACTGGATCGACGCCAACGGCCGCCCACAACACGTCACGGCCGACGCCCTGCGCGCCGTGCTCAAAGGCCTGGGCCATCCGGCCGACAGCGATGCCGCCATCGAATCCAGCCTGCAAGACCTTGAACGTGTGCAGCAAGACAAGCACTTGCCACCGCTGATGACTGTCGACAACGGCGCCGGGTTGGACCTGGCACACTTTTTCGCCCCCGGCACGCCGTGCCAGATCCACCTGGAAGACGGCAGCGTGCTGGACCTCAGCCTGGATGCCAACGCCACCCTCCCGGGATCGATTCCGGTGGGTTACCAGCACGTGCATATCGCCGACCAGCATTTCACCCTGGCGGTCGCCCCGACGCATTGCTACCGCGTTGACGAAGCCGTGGACACTCAGCCCGCCCGTGCTTGGGGCTTGAGCGCCCAGTTATATGCCCTGCGCCGCCCTGGCGATGGCGGCTTTGGCGACACCCAGGCCCTGGAACATCTGGCCCGCGCCGCTGCCGAACGTGGCGCGCAGGCCCTGGCGATCAGCCCGATGCACGCGATGTTCAGCACCGATACCGAGCGCTACAGCCCCTACTCGCCCTCCAGCCGCCTGTTCCTCAATAGTCTTTATGCCTCCCCCGGCTGCATCCTCGGTGATCGGCTGGTACGCGACACTATCGAAGCCTGCGGCTTGGCCGATGAACGCCGGGAGCTGGAGCAACTGAGCCTGATCGACTGGCCGGCCGCGGCCCAGGCCAAACAACGCTTGCTGCGAGCGCTGTACAACGATTTTTGCCAGGGCAATCACCCGCAACACCCTGACTTCCTGAGTTTTCGTCAGGTCGGCGGCGAAGCCCTGGAAAACCACTGCCGCTTTGAAGCCGTGCAGGCGGAGCGTGCGGCCAACGGCGAAAGCCTTGACTGGCGGCACTGGCCCGAAGCCTGGCGCGACCCTCGCAGCCCGGCGCTGGTGCAATTTGCCGAAGACCACGCGCAAGAGATCGGCTTCTTCGCATTCAGCCAATGGTTGATCGCCCGCTGCCTGGAGCGCGCCCAACAAGCGGCTCGCGGCAGCGGCATGGGCGTTGGCCTGATCGCCGACCTGGCAGTGGGCGCCGATGGCGGCGGCAGCCAGGCCTGGAGTCGCCAGGACGAATTGCTCGCAGACCTCACCGTGGGTGCTCCGCCGGACATTCTCAACCGTGCGGGTCAGGGCTGGGGGATTTCCGCATTCTCCCCTGAAGGCCTTCAACGCAATGGTTTCCGGGCATTTATCGAAATGCTGCGCGCCAATTTCGCCCATGCCGGCGGCTTGCGCATTGACCATGTGATGGGGCTGCAACGGCTGTGGGTGATTCCCATGGGTGCCTCGCCTCGGGAAGGCGCGTACCTGTATTACCCGGTGGATGACCTGCTGCGCTTGCTGGCTCTGGAGTCGAGCCGCCATCAGGCCATTGTGTTGGGCGAAGACCTGGGCACCGTGCCCGACGGCCTGCGGGAAAAACTCATCGCCCGCTCGATTCTCGGCATGCGCGTCTTGCTGTTCGAACAGGAACACGGCCACTTCAAGCCGATCCTCGACTGGCCGGACAACGCCCTGGCCACCACCAGCACCCATGACTTGCCCACCCTCAATGGTTGGTGGCACAGCCGCGATATTGAATGGAACATACAGCTGGGATTGATTGACGGGCCGACTGTTGAGCACTGGAGCGAACATCGCCTTCGGGAACGCCAGGCACTGCGCCAGGCCTTGAGCCAGGACCCACAGAACTTCCGCGATGAAATTCGTAACGAAACCGACCACGTCCTCGACGCCAGCATCCGCTATCTGGGCCACACCCGCGCACCGCTGGTGCTGTTGCCGCTGGAAGATGCCCTGGGCGTAGAAGAACAAGCCAACCTCCCCGGCACCACCGACACTCACCCGAATTGGCGCCGCCGCTTTGCGGGAAACGCCAGCACCTTGCTCGACGACGAAAACGCTGCCCGGCGCGTGGAGTTGCTCGCGGTCGCCCGCCTGCAAGCCCATGAGCGTGACCAATGAAGGCGTCGATCCTCAGGGCGACCCAGCGCCTGCAATTTCATCGAGGGTTCACCCTGGATGACGCGGTGCCGTTGGTGCCCTACTTCGCCCAGCTAGGCATCAGCCACCTGTATGCCTCGCCGCTGCTCAGCGCTCGCGCCGGTTCCATGCACGGCTACGATGTGGTCGACCCCACCAGCGTCAACCCGGAGCTGGGCGGTGAAGCGGCTTTGCGCCGACTGGTGGCCGCGTTGCGTGAGCACGACATGGGGCTGATCCTCGATATCGTCTCCAACCATATGGCGGTGGGCGGTGCCGATAACCCTTGGTGGCTGGACCTGCTGGAATGGGGCCGCTTGAGTCCCTACAGCGAGTTCTTCGACATTCAGTGGCATTCACCGGACCCGCTGCTCAAGGGCCAGTTGCTGATGCCTTTCCTGGGCAGCGACTACGGGCAAGCGCTGCAAACCGGCAGCATCGCGCTGCGCTTCGAGCCGCAGCAAGGCGGTTTTTTCATCGAGCATTACGAACACCGCTTCCCCATCAACCCCAGCGACTACGGCGACATCCTGCGCCCTTACGACCCCCTCAAGGCCCTGGCCGACGACTTCAGCAGCCTCGCCTACCATCCGGACGCCTACCTCCAGGCCGCGAGTCTGAAACAACAACTGGTTGCGCGCGCGCAAGATCCCGCCACCCTCGCCGCCATCAAACACAGCCTCAGCCTCTACGATTCCCGCCAGCCAGAAGGCTTCACGCGCCTGCATCACCTGCTGGAACAACAAAGCTACCGCCTGGCCAGTTGGCGCACGGCGGCGGATGACATCAACTGGCGACGCTTCTTCGACGTCAACGAGCTGGGCGGCCTGCGGGTGGAACGCAGCGCGGTGTTCGAGGCCACCCACGGCAAGATCTTCCAGCTGATCAGCGAGGGCCTGGTGGACGGCCTGCGCATCGACCATATCGACGGTCTGGCCGACCCTAGAGGTTACTGCCGCAAGCTGCGGCGCCGGGTGGACTCACTGGCGCCCGGGCGGCACCTGCCGATCTTTGTCGAAAAGATCCTGGGTGAAGGTGAAACCCTGCGCGAAGACTGGCGTGTGGATGGCACCACCGGCTACGAATTCATGAACCAGCTGTCATTGCTGCAACACGACCCCGCAGGTTTTGCGCCGCTGGCCAAGCTGTGGACGGATCATACCGAACGCCCTTCAGCCTTTATCGAGGAAGCGTGGCTGGCCCGCCAGCAGGTCCTCAACGGCTCCCTGGCCGGCGACTTTGAAAGCGTCGCTCAGGCCCTGCTGCAAGTGGCCCGGGACGATGTCATGAGCCGTGACCTGACCCTGGGCGCGATTCGTCGGGCCTTGCAGGAACTGATCGTGCATTTCCCGGTGTATCGCACCTATATCAGCGCCCGGGGCCGCAGCGACCGGGACGACGTATTTTTCCTGCAGGCCCTGGCCGGTGCCCGCAGTACCTTGGGCGAAGCCGACTGGCCGGTGCTCGATTACCTGGAGCAGTGGCTCGGCGGCGAGCCTTGGCGCAAGCGGCCATTGGGCCGTGAGCGCAAAATCCTCAAGCACGCCTGCGTGCGCTTCCAGCAACTGACCTCGCCGGCCGCCGCCAAGGCCGTTGAAGATACCGCGTTCTATCGCTCGGGGGTGTTGCTGTCACGCAACGATGTCGGGTTCAGCACCGAACAATTCAGTGCTCCCCTGACCGAGTTCCACGCCGCCAACCAACAGCGCCTGCGCACCTTTCCCGACAACCTGCTGGCCAACGCCACCCATGACCACAAGCGCGGCGAAGACACGCGCGCACGCCTGGCGGTACTCAGTGAATGCGCCGACTGGTATGCCAAACAGGTGGCGCACTGGCGTACCCTGGCCACGCACCTGCGCAGTGACACCAGCACGCCCTCGGCAGGCGATGAGCTGATCCTCTATCAAGTGCTGCTGGGCAGTTGGCCGCTGGGCCTGCTCAGTGATGACACCGAGGCGCTGGGCAACTATCACCAGCGTCTATGGCAGTGGCAACAAAAGGCCCTGCGCGAAGCCAAGCTGCACAGCAGTTGGAGCGCGCCGAACGAACTGTACGAGCAAGGTGTAGAGGCGTTCCTCCGGCGGCTATTGCTCGACGACCAAGGCCTGGCGTTGCGCATGGCTCTCGGCACCGCCGCCCAGGCCATCGCCCCGGCCGGTGCACTGAATGGCCTGGCGCAATCCTTGCTTCGCCTCACCGTACCGGGGGTGCCGGATGTGTATCAGGGGAATGAGTTCTGGGACTTCAGCCTGGTGGATCCGGACAACCGGCGGCCTGTGGATTTCAACGCCCGACAACAAGCGCTGGAATCCCCAGCCGGCATTGACGAACTGATGCTGCACTGGCGTGACGGGCGCATCAAGCAGGCGCTTATCGCCCAAGTGCTGAACCTGCGCAGGGAGCATCCGCAGGTATTTAGCCTGGGCAGCTACGAGCCTCTGGACGTTGTGGGCGAACACGCGGATCGAGTAGTCGCCTTCTGCCGTGAATATCAGGGCACACGCCTGTTGGTAGTCGTACCGCGCTGGCCCCATCACCTGCTTGATAACGGTGTTTATCCGCAGGTTAACGCGCAGATGTGGGGCGATACCCGGGTCACATTACCGTTCGCCGCTCCAACGCAAAACTGGAAGGGACTTTTCCAAACAGGCGCAGTCACACCCAACAAGGAGCTGAAGATCAGCACTGCCCTGGGGGATTTCCCGGTCAACGTCTTTATCAATCCTGATCATCAAGAAAGCTGAAATTTTCTCTGAGGAGCAATGCGATGAGTACCGAAGACAAACGCGTTCGCGAATTCGCGTATCAGATCTGGGAGTCCGAAGGCAAACCCGAAGGGCAGGAAGCCCGTCATTGGGAGATGGCGCGCAAGCTGGCTGAGGCCGAGTCACTGACGCCAAGCAAGCCCAAAGCCGCCGCCAAACCCAAGACCAAGCCTAAACCTGCCGCCCCCGCGAAAGCTGCTTCGGTGGAAAAGCCCGCGGCCAAGCCCAAGCCCAAGGCTCCGCGCAAACCGGCGAGCTGATCACTGTTCCTTGTAGGAGCGAGCTTGCTCGCGAAAAATTCAAGGGCACCGCGTGCGTCCTGAATGCTCGCGTTATCGTTAACGTCCTTCGCAAGCAAGCTCGCTCCTACACCTGACCCAGCGTCAGCACGGCCCTCTTCGGCCTGAAAAAACCCTGCAGGAGCACCTACATGAGCAAACCCGACAAAGCCAAACCGACGCCTGATAATGAGCCGTCGCGGATTCGTGAAGGTTTGCCCTTCCCCCTCGGCGCAACCTGGGACGGTCTGGGGGTCAACTTCGCACTGTTCTCGGCCAATGCCACCAAGGTTGAACTGTGTATTTTCGACGACAGTGGCGAGGTGGAGCTCGAACGCATCGAGCTGCCGGAATACACCGACGAAACCTTCCACGGCTACCTGCCCGACGCCCATCCCGGGCTGATCTACGGCTATCGCGTGTACGGACCCTACGACCCGGCGAATGGCCACCGCTTCAACCACAACAAATTGCTGATAGACCCCTATGCCAAGCAACTGGTGGGCGCGCTCAAATGGTCCGAAGCGCTGTTCGGCTACACCATCAGCCATCCCAACGCCGACCTCAGTTTTGACGAGCGCGACAGCGCACCCTTCGTCCCCAAGTGCAAGGTCATCGACCCGGCGCACACCTGGGGCAACGATCAACCGGTGCGCATGCCCTGGGACCGCACAATCATTTATGAGACCCACTTGCGCGGCATCACCATGCGTCATCCTTCGGTGCCCGAAGACGTGCGCGGGACCTGTGCCGGTCTGATGGTCGACGATGTGCTCAAACACATCCGCCAGTTGGGCGTGTCGTCGGTAGAGCTGCTGCCGATACACGCCTTCGTCAACGACCAGCACCTGCTGCAAAAAGGCATGACCAACTACTGGGGCTACAACAGCATTGCCTTCTTCGCCCCTGACCCGCGCTACCTGGCCAGCGGCAAGATCGCCGAGTTCAAGGAAATGGTCGCGCACCTGCATGAAGCCAAGCTGGAAGTGATCCTCGACGTGGTCTACAACCACACCGCCGAAGGCAACGAACAAGGCCCGACGCTTTCCATGCGCGGCATCGACAACGCTTCGTACTACCGGCTGATGCCCGATGACAAGCGCTTCTATATCAACGACTCCGGCACCGGCAACACCCTGGACCTGAGCCACCCCTGTGTGCTGCAGATGGTCACCGACTCCCTGCGTTACTGGGCGACGGAAATGCATGTCGATGGTTTCCGCTTCGACCTGGCAACCATTCTCGGCCGCTACCACAACGGTTTCGACGAGCGCCACAGCTTCCTCGTCGCCTGTCGCCAAGACCCGGTGCTGCGCCAGGTGAAGATGATTGCCGAACCTTGGGACATCGGCCCGGGTGGCTATCAAGTGGGCAACTTCCCACCCGGCTGGGTGGAGTGGAACGACCGCTTCCGCGACACCGTGCGGGCGTTCTGGAAAGGTGACGATGGCCAACTCGCAGACTTCGCCGGACGCATGACCGCCTCGGGCGAGATGTTCAACCACCGTGGACGTCGACCCTACAGCTCGGTGAACTTCATCACCGCCCACGACGGCTTCACCCTGCACGACCTGGTGTCTTACAACGACAAACACAACGAGGCCAACGACGAGAACAACCAAGACGGCAGCAATAACAACCTGTCATGGAACCACGGCGTCGAAGGCCCTACCGACGATCCCGACATCAATGCCCTGCGTCTGCGCCAGATGCGCAACTTCTTCGCCACTCTGCTGCTGGCCCAGGGCACGCCGATGCTGGTGGCCGGCGACGAGTTCGCCCGTACCCAACACGGCAACAACAATGCTTATTGCCAGGACAGTGAAATCGGTTGGGTCAACTGGGACCTGGACGAAGACGGCAAGGCCCTGCTCAAGTTCGTCAAACGCCTGATCAAGCTGCGCCAAGCCTATCCGATCCTGCGTCGCGGGCGGTTCCTGGTGGGTGATTACAACGAAGACATCGGGGTCAAGGACGTGACTTGGCTGGCCCCCGATGGCAATGAAATGACCACCGAGCAATGGCAAGACAGCCACGGCCGTTGCCTGGGCATGTTGATGGATGGCCGCGCCCAGGAAACCGGCATCCGCCGCCCAGGCGCTGACGCCACCTTGCTGCTGGTGGTCAACGCGCATCACGACACGGTCAATTTCCGTCTGCCACCGGTGCCGGATGGCGGCTTCTGGACGTGCATGATCGACACCAACCAGCCTGCTGTACACGGCCAGGAACGCTTCGATTTCGAGCACGAATATGCCGTCACCGCGCGCTCATTATTGTTGTTTGAACTGCAGCATGAGGACGAGGTGTGAGATGGCCTTGCATCGATTTCTTCAAGGTAATCGCGGCTACCCGGATATCCAGGCGCTCGGTCAGGCTCTGAGGCATCTGGTGGAGGAAGGCCTTGATCAGTTGCCATTACCCGGTAGCGGTCAAACCCTGGAACGATTCAGTCAGTTGGCTCAAGTAGCGGGCCATGACTTGAGCCTGTGCAAGCTGTTTGAGGGGCATACCGACGCATTAGCGATCATTGCCGAACTCCACAGCCCACTGCCTCCGGTAGGCAGTACCTGGGGCATGTGGGCTGCCGAACCGCCCACGGCCCGGGTACAAGTGCGGCGTGACAGCCATCGCCTATTGCTCGAAGGCCGCAAGGCTTGGTGTTCCGGCGCAGCGGTAGTCAGCCATGGCTTGCTGACGGCCTGGGACGAAGAGGGTCGCCAGCAACTGGTGGCCGTGGACATGCACAGCCCTGGCGTTACCGTCACCCAAGAGGGGTGGCATGCCGTGGGCATGGCGGCCACCGGCAGTGTCGAGGTGCAATTCAAGGGTGTCATCGGGGTTGCCGTTGGTGGCCCGGGAGATTACCTCTCACGTCCGGGCTTCTGGCAAGGCGGAATCGGTATTGCAGCGTGCTGGTATGGCGCCGCGCAACGCCTGGGCGAGGCCCTGCGTGAGCACTGCGCACGACGTACTGAGCCGCACGCGCTTGCCCATCTTGGCGCGGTTGACAGCGCCCTGCACGGCGCCGGCTGTGTCTTGCGTGACAGTGCCTTACAGATCGACCAGCAGCCCAAAGCCGATGCACGATTGCTGGCCCAACAAACTCGAGCCTGTATTGAAGAAGCTGTGGATCAGGTCATCCATCATGTCGGCCGCGCCCTGGGGGCAGGTCCTTACTGCAAGGATCCGCACTTCGCCCAGTTGATGGCCGACCTGCCGGTGTACCTGCGCCAAAGTCACGCCGAACGCGACCTGGCCGCCCTTGGCCAACTCGTCGCAGACCAACCTACAGGGAGGTGGCAGTTATGAAAACCAACCCTATTGTCGGCCAGGGCACACCGTTGCACTTATGGCAAAGCTCAGCACACCTGACACAGTTACCCTGTATCGACATCGCCGAACTGGTGCCTGAAGGCAGTCGGGCCGTGATCGTTGCGCCACATCCTGACGATGAAGTGCTTGGCTGTGGCGGTCTGTTACAGGGCCTGGCGGCACTGGGGCGACCGTTGCAGCTGATTTCCGTGACTGACGGCAGTGCCAGCCACCCTGGCTCCCGTCGTTGGCCGGTACAGCGTTTGAGCGTGGTCCGCCCCCAGGAGTCGGCCCAGGCCCTGCATCGCCTGGGCCTGCCGTTGCATAGCCTGAAATGGTTGCGCGCCGGATTCAGCGACAGTCACGTGGCCGCCCAGGAAGATGAATTGCGTCAGTTCATCCAGCGTCACCTCAAGCCCACCGATGTGGTCCTCACCACCTGGCGTGAAGACGGTCACTGTGATCATGAGGCCGTCGGTCGGGCCAGTGCCGATGCCGCCCGGGCAGTAGGTGCGACATTGCTTGAACTGCCCGTATGGACCTGGCATTGGGCAACCCCCGAGGACAGCCAGATTCCCTGGTACCGCGCGCGCAAAATCCCCCTCACTACCGACGTCGTGGCGCGCAAACGGCACGCCATTCATGCCTTCGCCAGCCAACTGGAAGGTGACCCGCAGATCGGCCTGCCGCCGGTACTGGCACCGTATGTGCTGGAGCGCCTGCTGCAACCCTTTGAGGTGGTGTTCGTATGAGTGTCACAACACCCTACTTTGACCAACTGTTTGCCAAAAACGATGATCCCTGGGCATTTCGCCAGCGCTGGTACGAACGCCGTAAACGGGCGCTGACCCTCGCGGTGTTGACACGGCCACACTACGCCTCGATCTTTGAACCGGGCTGCGCCAATGGAGAGTTAAGCGCTGAACTGGCGCCGCGCTGTGACCGTCTGCTGTGCTGCGACACCTCGATGGCGGCAGTGATCCTGGCGCGCAAGCGCCTGACGGAGTTTTCCCATACCGAGGTGCAACAACGCCGCTTGCCGCAACAATGGCCCGCGCAGGCGTTCGAGCTGATCGTGCTCAGTGAGCTTTGTTATTACCTGGATCGTGATGACCTGTGCAGCCTGATCGATTCTGCCCTCGCCTCCTTGACCCCGAAGGGACAAATCCTTGCCTGCCACTGGCGGCCAGCCATCGAGGGCTGCCCGCAGACGGCCGAACAGGTGCATGAACTTCTACAGGCACGGCTGGACATGCCACGCCTGATCCATCACCACGACAGTGATGTGCTGCTCGACCTGTGGTGCCATGACGAAACTTCGGTCGCCCAGTTGGAGGGACTGCGATGATCGGCATTTTGATACCGGTGCATAACGAAGAGGCGCTGTTGGGAGAATGTCTGAAGGCCGCCATGGTGGCCGCCAGTCATCCGGGGTTGCTGGGGGAAGAGGTACAGATTCTGGTAGTGCTCGACAGCTGCAGCGATGGCAGTGCCGCTATCGCCCAGGCGTTCGAAGTGCACAGTCTGGAAGTGCAGGCGCGCAATGTCGGTCATGTACGCGGTGTGGGAGCCCGGTATTTGCTCAATAACGGCGCCCGCTGGATTTCCTGCACGGACGCCGATAGTCGAGTCGCCCCGGACTGGCTGGTAGCGCAACTGGCCCTTGGGGTGGATGCCGTGTGCGGTACCGTGACAGTAGATGCCTGGAGCGAAGGGTTCGATTCGCTCGCGCAAATCCGCTATCACCAGGGCTATGAGGCCCGCGAGGGGCATCGGCATATTCATGGGGCCAACCTCGGTGTCAGCGCCGGCGCCTACGTGCGAGCCGGCGGGTTCGAGCCACTGGCCTGTCATGAAGATGTGCAGCTTGTACTTCAGCTGGAGCGCTGCGGCGCGTCCATAGCCTGGAGCCATCGGCCCCAGGTGATTACCAGCGCCCGCCTGGACTGTCGAGCCAAGGGCGGGTTTGGCGACTATTTGAAGAGCCTGATGCAGGCCTCGTAAAAAAATAGCGGGATTCATCGCCGTAAACGCGACGAATCATTGACTATGATCAATACTCTTCGTACGGCAATCCAAGGTTGGAGCGCCTGCGCGGTGCGAAGGTCAGGTTCATGGTTTCTGCGAATCCGGTTCTCGCACTACCAAAAAGAGTCGTCCCGTCAACGGGGTACGACCAGGCACTACCAGGACAAGGACGTGATACTCATGAAGCCCGCCCACTTGATTGAAGGCCGCCGTGGCCCTGCTCAAATCTGGAACAGTGCGCCGCAACTGGCGCAGATCCCCGCTATCAGCCCAACCACCCTGGTGCCCCCCGGTGCGCGTGTGGTGGTCATTGCCCCGCACCCCGGCGATGAAGTAGTGGCCTGTGGCGGTTTACTGCAATTGCTGAGCACCCTCGATTATTCCCTGCAACTGATCTCCGTGACCGACGGCAGTGCCAGCCATCCGGGTTCCAACGTCTGGCCAGCCAAGCGCTTAAGTGTGGTTCGCCCCCAGGAAAGCGCCGAGGCGCTGCGCCGCCTGGGCGTGCCTCTGCACAGCCTGAAGTGGATTCGCGGTAGTTTTACCGATAGCGCGCTGCAGGCTCGGGAGCAGCAACTGAGCCAATTCATTGCCCGCTACCTGCAGCCCGGTGACGTGGTGTTCACCACCTGGCGCTCTGATGGCAACGATGATCACGACGCCGTCGGCCGCGCCGCCGCCAAGGCTTGCCTGCTGGTGGGCGCACGTCTGCACGAGCTGCCGGTCTGGGCCTGGCATTGGCCCGCCCGTGAAGCCATCAACATTCCCTGGCGACAGGCGCGCAAGATTCGCCTCGACACCTGGAGCGTCGCTCGCAAGCTGCACGCTGCCCACGCGTATGCCAGCCAATTGGTGGGTGACCCGGAAATCGGCCTGCCCCCCATGATGGCGCAGGTGCTGCTGGAGCGGATGCGAGAGCCGTATGAGGTTGTGTTTTTGTAGCCAGTGCCCCCCATCCAACGCCCGCGCTGGATGGGGGCTCCACTTCAGCCCTGCGGCCGTAGAATCAATACCCCCAGCGGCGGCAGGTTCAGCGACAGCGATACCGGCTGCCCATGCCGTGGCTCATCCTCGGTAAGCACCCCGCCACCGTTGCCATAGTTGGACCCGGCATAGGTATCGGCATCGCTATTGATCGCCTCGCTCCACTGCCCGGCAAACGGCACGCCGACCTTGTAACCCTCACGTGGCACCGGTGTGAAGTTAGCGACCACCAGCACCGGCCTGCCCTCCTTGCTCCAGCGCAGCCAGGCGTAGACGCTGTTGATCGCGTCATCGCCGATCAGCCACTGGAAGCCCTGAGGCGCATCGTCCTGATCGTGCAGCGCGGGTTCTTCGCGGTACAGGCGATTGAGGTCGCCCACCAGTTTTTGCACGCCCCGGTGCTCCGGGTATTGCAGCAGGTACCAATCGAGCTGCTGATCGTGGTTCCACTCACGCCATTGGCCAAATTCGCAGCCCATGAACAACAGCTTCTTGCCAGGATGCATCCACATGAAACTCAGGTACGCCCGCAGGTTGGCGAATTTCTGCCAGCGATCGCCGGGCATCTTGTCGATCAACGAGTGTTTGCCGTGAACCACTTCATCGTGGGAAATCGGCAGGATAAAACGCTCGGACCAGGCGTAGACCAGGCCGAAGCTCAGCTCATTGTGGTGATGGGCGCGGTAGACCGGATCCTGCTGGATGTAGTGCAGCGAATCGTGCATCCAGCCCATGTTCCACTTGTAGTTGAACCCCAGCCCGCCTTGTTGGGTACTTTGGCTGACCCCGGGCCATGCCGTGGACTCTTCGGCAATCACCAGCGCACCGGGGGCCTCGAGGGCTACCACGTCATTCAGATGACGCAGGAAGTCGATGGCCTCCAGGTTCTCCCTGCCGCCATGGCGGTTCGGCACCCATTCACCGGCCTTGCGTGAATAGTCGCGGTACAACATCGACGCCACGGCATCCACCCGCAGGCCATCGATATGGAAATGCTTGAGCCAGTGCAGCGCCGAAGCCAGCATGAAACCGTGGACTTCCGTGCGCCCCAGGTTGTAGATCAGCGTGTCCCAATCCTGGTGAAAACCTTCCAGCGGGTTGCCATATTCATACAGCGCGGTGCCGTCAAATTGCGCCAGGCCGTGAGTGTCGGTGGGGAAATGCGCGGGCACCCAATCCAGAATCACGCCGATATCTGCCTGATGACAGGCGTTGACGAAGAATGCGAAATCCTCCGGCGAGCCGAAGCGCGCACTGGGGGCGAATTGTGAAAGCGCCTGATACCCCCAGGAACCGCCGAAGGGGTGCTCCATGATCGGCATCAGCTCGATATGGGTAAACCCCAGCTGCTGCACATAAGGAATCAACCGTTCTGCCAACTCGCGCCAGGTGTACTGGCGCAAGACTTCACCGACTTCATCCAGCTCACACTGCCAGGAGCCGGCATGCAATTCGTAGATAGACAAGGGGGCGCTGGGCTTTTGCCGTTCGCTGCGCGCTTGCATCCAGGCGTGGTCCTGCCAGTCCACTTGCAAGGGTGAGGCGACTTTTGACGCGGTGTCCGGCGGCAACTGGGTGGCCAGGGCCACCGGGTCGGCCTTGAGCGGCAAGATGCCACTCGCCCCAAGCACTTCGTATTTATACGCCGCGCCGGGTTGCAGGCGCGGGATGAAAATCTCCCAGACGCCGGCCGGATGACGTAACCGCATCGGGTGTCGACGCCCGTCCCAGATATTGAAATCCCCGACCACCGAAACCCGCTTGGCATTCGGCGCCCACACCGCAAAGCGCACGCCCTGGATACCGTCGACGCTCATCACTTGGGCGCCGAGGCAGCTGCTCAAGTCACGGTGGTTGCCTTCGGCAAACAAATACAGGTCCATCTCCCCGAGCAACTGGCCGAAGCTGTAGGGATCTTCGGTGACCTGTTCGCCGCCGGCCCATTGGATCTTCAACAAATAGCCTTGGCGCGTGGCAAAGTGGCCGACAAACAGTCCGGGTATGTGCGTCGCATCCAGGTTGCCGATCTGTTCGCCACTGTCTTGCGCCAGTACCTGAACACTCAAGGCATCGGGCAAGTAGGCGCGGATAAACTGACCGCCCACCCCGTCATCGTGAGGGCCAAGTATCGAGAATGGGTCCTGATGTTCGGCCCGTACCAACGCTTCGATATCCTTCGAGGCAGGCATCACCGTCAGCTTGGATTGCCGCGGTTCTTTGTGTGTAAAGGTCATGACGTCTCCCCGCCGCGTGCAGTTTTGGATACAGAGTTGAGCCCGCTGAGCAGCCCGTGCAAACCTTGCAACGGCACGGGCAGCCAGGTTGGGCGATTTTCCGCTTCGTAGGCGACTTCGTACGCGGCTTTCTCCAGGCTGAACAATGTCAGCGCGGCGTCCTGGCCTTTGGCGTCCTGCCAGTCGTGAGCCAGTGTAGCCGTGGCCTTATGGTAGGCCTGGATAAATGCCTGCCGCGTTTCATTCAGGTAACGATCGGCCACCCGCTGCCGTGCCGCATTGGCTTCGGGCGAGTGATCCACCCCTTGCACATTCAGGGCCATGGCGGCGGCGTAATCAAACGACCGTAGCACGCCACTCACATCCTTGTACGGGCTGTGTTTGCCGCGCCGCTCATGCAGCGGTCGCGCGGGCTCGCCTTCAAAGTCGATCAGGTAGGCGTCGCCCTTGACCACCAGCACCTGGCCCAGGTGCAAGTCGCCATGCACGCGAATCCGCAAGCCACCGACCGTCGCCTTGGCCAGCGCCTGGACGTGGCTGGCGATGTTTTTTTTCTGGCCCAGCAACGCACTGAGCAGCGCCTGATCGGCTGGGTTTAACTGGCTCTGATGGTGCTTGAGCAATTGCAACGCACGGTCGATTTGCGCGCCTACTTGCTTGGCCCACGCCTGGCTGTCCTTGAGGGACGTGACCTCGGGTTTGAAGTCTTTGTTGGCGGTTGGCACCGCCAGCACCTGGTGCATTTCCCCCAGGCGCTGGCCGAGCAAACCGGCGAAGTCCGCCAGCTCGCCAAGGGCGTTGTAGTGTTGTTCCTGCTCGGAAATTGCCTCGGCCAACTCATCGCGAATCGCCCGCTCCAGGTTGTTCTGGGTCCAACCCCAGGCGTCGCCCTGATTACTCAGGTAACCCTGGGCAATCATCAGCAAGCTGTCCTGGCCTTCGGCATTGCGACGAATCACAGAGCCCAACAGCGGCGAGATATGTTCGTAGCCGGCTTCCGTCAGATAAGCCCCCATCTCCAGCTCCGGGTGCACACCGGCGCTGACTTTACGGATCAGCTTGAGCACCAGGCTGGCGCCCACCACCACGGAACTGTTGGACTGCTCGGCGGCCAGGTAGCGCACGTCCGACTCGTCAGTGAGTTCCAGTTGAGCCAGTTGTGGCGTCGATTCGAAGCGAATGTCGCCGTCAGTGGAATGCAGTACGGTAGCGGCTTGCAGGCCCTGGATCACCGCGCGGATGTAGGTGTCGAGGCTGAAGGCGTCGGTCACCAGGCCGACCTGGCGCACCCGGCGTACACGGGCCAGCGCCAGTTGTTGCGGCAAGGCGCTGGTGTACTGGTCTTCGGCCAGGAAGCCGAACGGCAGTTGATAGCGGCTGACCTGCCCGCCGGTGGTGACTTCTATCTCGCTGAGCAACACCGGGTGCTGCGGATCACCAAAGCGCACACCGTAGGCGATGTGTACGTTGTCGATAGCCGAGTCCTTGTTGGCAAACCAGCGGCGCTTGGGCAGCCAGGCCGGCAGTGAGGTCTGCTCCAGGGTGGTGCGACATGGCGCTTCGAGCAACTCCTCCATGCGTTTTTTCAGCACCAGGGTGGTGAAGTCCGGAATGCTTTGCGCCGGCTCCACGTGCCAGCTCGGCATCTGGTTTTCTGCCGCTAATACAAACCAGTAGAAGCCGTACGGCGCCAAGGTCAGCAGGAACGTCAGTTGGCCTATGGGTGGGAAGGCATTACCGCCGAGCATTTCCACCGGGACCATGCCGGCAAACGCCGAGAGGTCCAGTTCCGCTGCCTGGGAGCTGCGCGAAACGTTGGACACGCAGAGGATGATTTCCTGTTTGCCGTCATCGCCTGTGTATTCACGGGTATAGGCCAGAATTCTGCGGTTGGTCGGTGAAAGCATTTTCAGGCTGCCACGACCGAATGCTTTGGACTGCTTGCGGATCGCCAGCATCCGGCGGGTCCAGTTCAGTAACGAGTGCGGGTCCTGGGCCTGGGTTTCGACGTTGACTGATTGATAGCCATAGAGCGGGTCCATGATCGGCGGCAGCACCAGGCTCGCCGGGTCGGCACGGGAGAAGCCGCCGTTGCGGTCGATGGACCATTGCATGGGCGTACGTACACCGTCGCGGTCGCCAAGGTAGATGTTGTCACCCATGCCGATTTCATCGCCGTAATACAGGGTCGGTGTGCCCGGCATCGACAGCAGCAGGCTGTTGAGCAGTTCGACACGGCGGCGGTCGCGCTCCATCAGCGGTGCGAGTCGGCGGCGAATACCCAGGTTGATCCGCGCGCGGCGGTCGGCGGCGTAGTAATTCCACAGGTAGTCGCGTTCTTTGTCGGTGACCATTTCCAGGGTCAGCTCATCGTGGTTGCGCAGGAAGATCGCCCATTGGCAATTGGCGGGGATCTCCGGCGTCTGGCGCAGGATATCGGTGATCGGGAAGCGATCTTCCTGGGCCAGCGCCATATACATGCGTGGCATCAGCGGGAAGTGAAAAGCCATGTGGCATTCATCGCCGTCATCGCCCTTCTTGTCACCGAAATACAGTTGCGTGTCCTCCGGCCATTGATTGGCTTCGGCCAGGAGCATGCGGTCCGGGTAGTTGGCGTCGATTTCGGCGCGGATCTGCTTGAGGACATCGTGGGTTTCCGGCAGGTTTTCGTTGTTAGTGCCGTCACGCTCGATCAGGTAGGGAATGGCGTCCAGGCGCAGGCCGTCGATGCCCATGTCCAGCCAGTAACGCATCACCGACAGCACGGCTTTCATGACCTGCGGGTTGTCGAAGTTCAGGTCTGGCTGGTGGGAATAGAAACGGTGCCAGAAGTACTGGCCGGCGACCGGGTCCCAGGTCCAGTTGGACTTTTCAGTGTCGAGAAAGATGATGCGGGTGCCGTCGTATTTCTGGTCGTCATCGGACCAGACGTAGAAATCCCGAGCCTTGGAGCCTGGCTTGGCTTTACGCGCGCGCTGGAACCACGGGTGCTGGTCGGAGGTGTGGTTGATGACCAGCTCGGTGATGACCCGCAGCCCGCGTTTATGGGCCTCGGCGATAAAACGCTTGGCGTCGGCCATGGTTCCGTAGTCGCTGTGCACACCCCGGTATTCGGCGATGTCATAGCCATCATCGCGGCGTGGCGAAGGGTAGAACGGCAGCACCCAGATGGTGTTCACACCCAGTTCGGCGATGTAGTCGAGTTTGGCGATCAGCCCGGGAAAATCACCGATACCGTCGTTATTGGAGTCGAAATAGGATTTGACGTGAACCTGATAAATCACCGCGTCCTTGTACCAGAGCGGGTCTTTGATAAAGGTGGCAGCCTTGGGTTTCTTCGCCATTGGAAACTCCTGGAAAATTCAAAAAATCTGCCTGAATAACCACAATCAATGTGGGAGCTGGCTTGCCTGCGAATGCGGTGTATCAGCCACTGAATGAGGTGACTGGCACACCGCATTCGCGAGCAAGGTCGCCCACATTTGATCTCTAATGTTTTAGAGATCGGTTCAGGAAACGGTGATCCGCCAAATCCCGAACGGCTGGTGCCATGGCTCGATCCGCATCCACTGGGTCTTGCCGTACCAGGTCCAGCGGTGGCCGTTCATCAGGTCCTCGCCCTGGGCCTGGGCGTCGTCCGGCAGCCCCATCTCCCACAGCGGCAATTCAAAGTAGGCTTCCTGGGCGTTGAACGGGTCGAGGCTGACGGCCACCAGAATGAAATTGCTGCCATCTTCGCTGCGCTTGCCGAAATACAGGATGTTGTCGTTCCAGACGTTGTAGAGCTTCAAACCCAGGTGACTGTGCAGCGCCGGGTTCTGCCGGCGGATCCGGTTGAGCTGGGCGATCTCGGCAATGATGTTGCCGGGCGCACTGAAGTCCCGCGGGCGGATCTCGTACTTCTCCGAGTCCAGGTATTCTTCCTTCCCAGGAATCGCGGCGGCCTCGCACAGTTCGAAGCCCGAATACATGCCCCACAGCCCTGACCCCATGGTGGCCAGTGCGGCACGAATCAGAAAGCCCGGGCGGCCGGACTCATGGAGAAACCCGGGGTGGATGTCTGGCGTATTGACGAAAAAGTGGGGGCGGAAGCATTCGCGCCATGGTGACTCGTTCAGTTGCGTCAGGTATTCGGTTAGCTCGGCCTTGGTGTTGCGCCAGGTGAAATAGGTGTAGCTCTGGGAATAACCGACCTTGCCCAGGCGCGCCATCATGGCCGGGGTGGTAAACGCCTCCGCGAGGAAAATCACCTCCGGGTATTTGGCCCGCACGTCACTGATCAGCCATTGCCAGAACGGCAGCGGCTTGGTGTGGGGATTGTCGACACGAAACGTCTTGACGCCCTCCTGGACCCAGCCCACCACGATGTCCCGCAGTTCGGTCCACAGGCTTGGAATGGCGTCGGCAGCGTAGAAGTCGACGTTGACGATGTCCTGGTATTTCTTGGGTGGGTTCTCGGCGTATTTGATGCTGCCATCGGGGCGCCAGTTGAACCAGCCGGGGTGCTGCACAAGCCAGGGGTGGTCCTGGGAGCACTGGATGGCGAAGTCCAGGGCTATTTCCAGTCCGTGATCAGCGGCGGCCTGCACCAAACGCCGGAAGTCTTCGCGGGTACCCAGTTGCGAATGAATAGCCTCGTGACCGCCCTCCTCGCTGCCAATCGCGTAAGGGCTGCCCGGATCATCGGGCCCGGCCGTCAGGGCGTTGTTCTTGCCCTTGCGATGGCGGCGGCCGATGGGGTGGATCGGCGGGAAGTACAGCACGTCGAAGCCCATGTCATGGATCATCGACAAGCGTGAATGCACGTCATTGAAGGTGCCGTGGCGGGCCGGATCGTCAGTGATCGAGCGGGGAAACAGCTCATACCAACTGGCAAATTGCGCGGCCTGGCGCTCCACATCAATCGGGTACACCGGGCTGATGCTCAAATAGGGGCGATGATCAGCCTCGGCCATCAAGCGTGCACTCTCTTCGTGCAAAAACATCGCCACCTGTTCGGTTTCCAGCAAGCCAGAAAGCTGGTGGTGCAGTTGCATCAACCGGTCGCGCAGTTCATTTTCACTGCGCTCGGCGGCCTGTAGCACTTGGTTGCGACCTTCCTGCAGCTCCAGGCTGACCGGGACGCCGGCCTCATGCTTCTTGCTCAGTTCGTAGCAAAAGCTGGCGAAGTGATCGATCCAGGCCTCGATACAGTATTGATGAGGGCCTTGGGTGCTGACGGTAAATATGCCCTGCCAACCATTGTTGCCGACGTCGGTCATGGCCACGCGGTGCCAGCCCTCTTCGCGTAACGAGCGCCAACGCAACAGCACCGCGAGCTTGTCGTGACCGTCAGCAAATACTTTGCTGGTCACGTTGATGCGCTGCCCCTCCACGGCCTTGACGGCAAACTCACCGCCGTCGATCACCGGGGTGGTGTTTTCAATGGCAATCCTGGGCAGCAACAGGGCCTGAGACAGTGGTAACAAAAGCGTTGAATCGTTTTGCGTCGGTGATGGTGATGTCTGGTTCGGTAATTCAGCAGTCATCGAGCATGTCCCCCTACGCCCCATGGACGCTCTTGTGCTTGATCCCCAAAGGCTCATCCTGAAGCGAACCCTTTAAGTTCCGAGCCTGATGCCGGATGAAAAGTTCAGGTGGATATGCCTCCGTCGGGCGGGGAATCAAATCTCCCCGGCGGTTGTCCACCGATACAGCAAAGCACAAAGGAGGCCACACCGATGAATATCCCTATTCCGGCTGAAACACCTGATCCGAACATTGATAAGCCGACATTGCCGCCGACCGAGCCGGAACCGATTCCGGAGCAGGAGCCGCCTGGCACTACGCCGCCTGCGAAGGAGGATCCACCGACGACGATGCCGCCGGTGATCGCCTGAACCGGACTAGTCCTTTTCCAGCATCCGCACAATCCTGGGCATCACACTGAACACCGCCAATGCCAGCAACGTACTGAGCACTGCCGTCGATTCCCGGCCCACCCCCGCTGCGACCCCAATGGCGGCGGTCATCCAGAGCCCGGCGGCGGTGGTCAGCCCTTTGACGTGTTGGCCTTCTTCGTCTTCCTTGCCCTTGAGGATCGTGCCGGCGCCCAGAAAGCCGATGCCCGCGATCACGCCTTGCAGCACCCGGCTCATGGCGTCGGCCTGAGAGCCGGACATTTGTGGCACCAGCACAAACAATGCTGCGCCCATGGCCACCAACATGTGGGTACGCACGCCCGCCGCCTTGCCTTTTTGTTCACGCTCAAACCCAAGGATACCGCCGAGGATCGCAGCGATCAGCAGGCGCACGGTGATTTGCGTCAATTGCCGGGCATCACCAATGTCGGCGAATTCCGCTTGCAGGGTTTGCCAGACTTCATGCCACCAGGCGTCCATGGGCGTGTCCTTTTCATGAGGCGATAACCGATGGACAACGGCGACCGCCAGTCAGTTGCCCAGAACCATTCACTCGGTGTCAAACCCTAACGTTCAGCACTGATAGAAAAGGAGAGCCCCATGCCCGTACGTATCGAAAACCAGACCTGCTACTTCTTGGTCGACGAGCGCGGTGAAGAGAAAAGCCTCGCAGCCGCGGATGTCACGGTGATTACCGACAGCGAAAAATCCATGTCTGCCGTCGAACTGGATGGTCGGCGTATCTACATCACCGAAGCAGAGGCCGACGCCTTGACCGTCGCAGGTGCCAGGGACGGTCGTAAGCATTTGAAGGCCACTGACGCTGATTCGGTGATTTGATTGATCTGTGTCAGAACACCGTAGAGTTGCCTGATACGGCCATAAGCCCCAGGGCCAACCGAGTGCAGCAGATTGTCGCAGGAGCGGATCAACAGCCCATCTGATCCGCTTTTTATCGCAATACCTGAGTCTGTAATGAAAACAGATCGCCGGGCATAGTTCATCCGCCTGATGGAGGCTGATGAGCGAAAGACCATGAGCGAGAGAATCCCCGTCCGATTAGTTGAAACATTCGAGCCTGCTCAACAGAAGAAGGCCAAATCCAGCGACAACCTGATCCACACCCGCAGTTTCACCGGCTTGTACCGCACCTTGCGCCTCAGCGGCGCGGGCTTTCTGTTCCTGGCGTTTTTCGGCACCGTGTGGCTGAACTGGGGCGAACGGCAGGCGGTGTTATGGGACCTGGCCGAGAGCAAATTCCACATCTTCGGTGCAACCTTCTGGCCTCAGGATTTTATCCTGCTGTCGGCGTTGTTGATCATCTGTGCCTTTGGCCTGTTTGCGATCACCGTGTTGGCCGGACGGGTCTGGTGCGGCTACACCTGCCCGCAAAGCTCATTCACCTGGTTGTTCATGTGGTGTGAAAAGGTTACCGAGGGCGAGCGCAACCAGCGCATCAAGCTACAGGCCGCGCCTTGGGGGCTGAACAAGCTGATCAGGCGTTCGGCCAAGCACGCGATGTGGCTGGCGATCAGCGTCCTGACGGGGTTGACCTTTGTCGGCTATTTCACCCCTATCCGCCCCTTGGCCGAGGAACTGCTGAGCTGGCAAATGGGTGGTGTCAGCCTGTTCTGGGTGCTGTTTTTCACCGCTGCCACTTACCTCAACGCCGGGTGGCTGCGCGAAGCGGTGTGCATGCATATGTGCCCGTACGCACGGTTCCAGAGTGTGATGTTCGACAAGGACACCCTGACTATTTCCTACGATGTGGCCCGCGGCGAACACCGTGGTCCGCGTAAGCGTGACGTGAAGCCGGCTGAGGTTGGCCTGGGCGATTGCATCGACTGCCAGCTTTGCGTACAGGTCTGCCCTACCGGTATCGACATCCGTGACGGTTTGCAGATGGAGTGCATTGGCTGCGCCGCCTGTATCGATGCCTGCGATTCGATTATGGACAAAATGGGTTACACCCCTGGCCTGGTGAGTTACACCTCTGAACATCAACTGCAAGGCGGCAAGACGCACCTGCTCAGGCCACGGCTGATCGGCTACAGTGCCGTGCTGTTGGTAATGATCGGCGCGCTGGTGGTGGCGTTGGTGGAGCGGCCGATGGTGTCGCTGGACGTGACCAAGGACCGTGGGATGTTTCGTGAGAATAGTAAAGGCTTGATCGAGAACATCTACAGTCTCAAGGTCATCAACAAAACCCAGCAGCGTCAGGATTATCGCCTGGAACTGGTGGACGGTGATGGCTTCCAGTTGCAAGGCAAGACCGAAATCAACCTGGCGCCCGGGGAGATTACTGATGTGCCGGTGTCGGTGGCAATGACAGCGGATAAGCCGGGCAGCAGCTCCCAGACCATCAGCTTCAAGGTGTCGGATGTCGATGAACCAGGCATTTACAGTGTGGCGGATAGCCGGTTTGTGGCGCCGTTGAATCGCTGATAAATGCAATATCAGAAACACAGGAGATCAAATGTGGAAGCGAGCGAACCCGATCCCACATTTTGGTCTGTGTTCAATCAGTAAAATCTGTTTAAAGCACTGAGTCCCGATGAAACGCTACGAAAAATTCGCCGACGACATCGCAGAACTGATCCGCTCCGGCGTCCTCGGCCCCGGCCAGCGCGTGCCGTCTGTGCGTTATGCCAGCCAGACCTATGGCGTGAGTCCCTCCACGGTGTTCCAGGCGTACTACTTGTTGGAGCGCCGCGGCCTGATCCGCGCCCGCCCCCGCTCCGGGTATTTCGTCAACACCCATGCGCCGAGTCCGTTTCCCGAGCCGGCCGTCAGTGAGCAGGTGCATGAATCCACCGAGGTGGATGTCAGCGAGCTGGTGTTCTCGGTGCTGGATTCGATCAAGGACCCGCAAACCATACCGTTCGGCTCGGCCTTCCCTAGCCCGACACTGTTCCCGCTGCCACGCCTGGCCCGCTCCCTGGCCAGCGCCAGCCGGGAAATGGACCCGCGCATGGTGGTCACCGACATGTCACCGGGCAACCCGCAACTGCGCCGGCAAATCGCCCTGCGCTACATGGTCGGCGGGCTGATGTTGCCCATGGAAGAACTGCTGATCACCAATGGCGCCCTGGAAGCGCTGAACCTGTGCCTGCAAGCCGTGACCGAACCCGGTGACCTGGTGGCCATCGAAGCCCCGGCGTTTTACGCCAGCCTGCAAGTACTGGAGCGTCTCAAGCTCAAGGCCGTGGAAATCCCCGTACACCCACGGGACGGCATCGATCTTAAGGTGCTGGCCCAAAGCCTGGAGCGTTACCCGATCAAGGCTTGCTGGTGCATGACCAGCTTCCAGAACCCCATCGGCGCCACCCTGCCCGAGGCCAAGAAACAGGAGCTTGTGAGCTTATTGCGCAGCCATCAGGTGCCGCTGATCGAGGATGACGTCTACGCCGAGCTGTATTACGGCCAGCAGGCGCCAAAACCGGCCAAGGCGTTCGACACCGAAGGCCTGGTAATGCACTGCGGTTCCTTCGCCAAAAGCCTGGCCCCTGGCTACCGCATTGGCTGGGTTGCCGCCGGGCGTTATGCGCAGAAAATCGAGCGATTGAAACTGATGACCTCGCTGTGTGCCTCAATGCCGGCCCAGGCGGCGATTGCCGACTACCTGCAACACGGTGGCTATGACCGGCACCTGCGAAAGTTGCGCTATGCCCTGGAAGAGCAACAAAGCGCCATGCTCGCCGCCATCGCCCGCTACTTCCCGGCGCAAACCAGGGTCAGCCAGCCGGCGGGCGGCTACTTCCTGTGGCTGGAGTTGCCGGAACAGATGGACTCGTTGAAGTTGTTCCAGATGGCATTGGCCCAGGGCATCAGCATCGCCCCGGGGCCGATTTTTTCGCCGACGCAGCGGTTCAGAAACTGCATTCGCTTGAATTACGGCAGCCCGTGGAATGATGCTTCGGAAAAGGCAATGGAGACACTGGGACGAATCGTGCGGTCGTTTTGATGGAGTGCCCCTCGCCACCACGGGTATCTGCCCTCTGTAGCCGCTGGCGCAGCCTGCGATCGGCTGCGCAGCAGTCGCCAGTCTCTTGAAACTGTCGAAGGTCCTGCGGCCCTTATCGCAGCCTCGTGCCTCGACAGCGGCTACAGGGCTTTCGGGGGGTCCAAGAAATGTGTAGAGACCTATCCGTCGCCATCGATACTCACCCGCTATCGCCCGCCCGCCAGATCGATAAACGTCCCGGTGGCATAGGACGCCTTGTCCGACAGCAACCAGATAATCCCTTCCGCCACTTCCTCCGCCCGCCCGCCACGGGCCATGGGAATACTCGGTTCAAGCTTGCTGACCCGATCAGCGTCACCACTCAAGGCGTGGAACTCGGTGAAAATGAAGCCGGGACGCACGCCGTTGACACGGATCCCCTCGCCGGCCACTTCTTTGGAAAGGCCAATGGTGAAGGTGTCCAGCGCGCCTTTTGATGCCGCATAGTCAACATATTCCCCTGGCGCACCCAGACGTGCGGCAGCCGATGAAACGTTGACAATGCTGCCACCCTGCCCGCCATGCTTGGGCGACATGCGCAACAGGGCGTGTTTGGCGCACAGGATCGGCCCCAATACGTTGGTCTTGAGAATCTTCAGGATACGAAATTCGGACATCTCATCGACCCGAGATTTGTGTCCCACGGTGCCGGCGTTGTTCACCAGCGCCGTGACCCGGCCCAGTTCGGCATCGACGCGGTTGAACAGATTGATCACTTCGTCCTCGATACTGACATCGGCGCGCACGGCGATAGCCTGGGCACCCAGGGCGCGGACTTGGTCCAGTACCCGCTGGGCGGCCTCTTCGTCGGACTGGAAGTTGATACAGATGCGATAACCCTGACGGGCAGCCAACAACGCCGTGGCGGCGCCGATTCCACGACTGCCACCGGTGATGATGACGACTTTGTCCATGCGTGCTGTCTCCTGGTTCACCTGAAAACGGTTGGATCCAAGAATACCTGCCACGAGCAGGTTTTGCATGGACTCACGTCATGGACCGACCACTCGCTTCAGTTCGGCCTGCTGGATATCCACCATAAAGCCGTCCGCGGGCATCGGATGTCCCAGCAAGTAACCTTGCAAAGAGTCACAGCCCAAGCGTGTCAGGAAACTCTGCTGTACATCAGTCTCAACGCCTTCCGCCACAATCCGCAGCCCCAGCGCCTGACCGAGGGCAACAATAGCCGAGACGATGGCAGCATCATCGCTGTCGTGCTCCAGGTCGCGGACAAAGCCACGGTCAATCTTCAATTCATTGGCGGGCAGGCGCTTGAGGTACATCAGGCTGGAATAACCCGTGCCGAAGTCATCAATAGACAGGTCGACGCCCATGTCCGAGAGCTTCTGCAGCACCGTCATGCTTGCATCGGCGTCACTCATGGCGGTGGTTTCGGTGATTTCCAGGGTCAGACTATTGGCCGGCAACTGATGACGTTCCAGGGCGCTGGCGACGCTCTTGACCAGCCCCGCGTGGCAGAATTGCAGGGCCGACAGGTTCACGGCAATACGCCAATCCCGATACCCCTGGGCGTACCAGACCTGCATCTGGCGACAGGCCTCATTGAGCACCCACTCACCAATGGGAATGATGAGCCCGGTCTTTTCCGCCAACTCAATGAATTTGTCTGGCATCAACAAACCTTGTTGCGGGTGCTCCCAGCGTAACAGCGCTTCAGCGCCCACTGGCCGCCCCGTACCGGCGTCGAACTTGGGTTGGTAGTAGAGCCGGAACTGCCCTTGCTCCAGGGCATTGCGCAAATCCTGCAGCAACTGCAGTTGCTTGCGGGCGTTGGTGTTCATCGAGACATCGAAGAAGCTGTAGCCGTTCTTGCCCATGCCCTTGGCGTGATACATCGCGGCGTCTGCGTTCATCAGCAGCTCTTGGGGTGTACCGCCGTTGCCCGGGAACATGGCGATGCCCACGCTGGCAGAGATTTTCAGTTCATGCTCGGCGACGTGGAACGCCTGATTGATCAACCCCACCTGACGTTCGGCCAGGCGCATCGCGTCGTCGGCTTGAGTCAATTGCACCAGTAACACGAACTCATCACCGCCGATTCGCGCCAGGGTGTCCTGGCTACGCAGATCTTCCCGCAGGCGCAGGCCTACTTCGCGCAACAACTGATCGCCCATGTGATGACCAAAGGCATCGTTGACGGGCTTGAAACCATCAAGGTCGATAAACATCAGGGCAAAACAGCCACCCTGCTCCGTGACCACCTGCATGGCCTGTTGAATACGGTCGGCGAGCAGGCTGCGGTTGGGCAGGCCCGTCAGGGTGTCATGCAAAGCCAGGTGAGTCAGTTCCTGATTGGCCAGGCTCAAGGAGTCCGCGAGAACGGTCGTGCGCGCTTCCAGGCGAGCGTCGAGCAATGATGTCAGCAACGCGATAATCAACACCGCAAGGCTGGTGACCAGGACCAGGTTATCCAGACCCTTGCCGCTCAGGCCGTCCAGCGCGGCGCCACAGAAGCTGCCATCGGCAAACCGTGCGGCGGCCATGCCGGTGTAATGCATGCCGACAATCGCCACGCCCATGACGATAGCCGCCCCGCCTCGGGCCAGACGCACGTAAGGGGTATTGCGCCGCAAGTTGAAGGCGATCCACAACGCGGCAGCCGAGGCACCGACGGCAATCAGCAACGAGGCGCCAAACAGGGTGGGGTCGTAGTCGATGCCCGGTGTCATGCGCATGGCTGCCATGCCGGTGTAGTGCATGGCACTGATGCCACTGCCCATGATCAGCGCACCCAACGCCAGTTGCCAGGCAGGCAGGCGCGGCTGGCTGACCAGCCACAGGGCAAACCCGCTGGAGAGCACGGCGATCAGCAGCGACAGGAACGTGATGCCGACGTCATAACCCAGGTTGATGGGCAAGCGGAACGCCAACATCCCGATAAAGTGCATGGACCAAACGCCGACGCCCATGGCCAGCGCACCGCCGCTCATCCAGAGGTATACGGCGCGGCCCTTGGTTGTGGCGATACGGCCAGTCAAATCCAGCGCGGTATAGGAAGCGAGGATCGCGACAAACAGCGAAATCAGGACCAGGGCGGGGGAATAACTACCGGTGAGCATGGGACTTCTCGTGGCCAGCGGGCCGAACGGCATCCGTGCCGGGTGGAAAAGTCCGCGATTGTAGCGAGAATAATTATCGGGCACCGAAAAATTATCAGAAGGCCACTATTGCCCCGAGTGGCCTTGTGTGGCGAGCGGGCTTGCCCGCGTTGGGCTGCGCAGCAGCCCCAATAAGATCACCGTGTTTTCCAGGCAGAACCAGGTTGCAGGTTTCAGGGCCGCTTCGCGACCCAACGCGGGCAAGCCCGCTCGCCACAACTGCCGGCGGGCCGAGTGGCGGTACGCTTACTTCTTTTCGCTCAGTTGCATCTGCCCATCCCAACCACCGCCGAGTGCGGCAATCAGTTGCACGCTGGCCACCAGCCGTGTTTGCAGCAACGTCAGGACCGTACGTTCGTTGCTCAAGGCGGTTGCCTGGACAGCGACCACATCCAGGTAGGCAATCAACCCGGCCTTGTATTGGTTCTGGGTCAGGCGCAAGGATTCCCGCGCCGCTTCCAGCGCCTCATTACTGACACCCGCCTCGTCCTCCAGGACCTTGAGCTGAACCATGTAGTTTTCCACTTCGCGGAAACCATCGAGCACGGTCTGGCGGTACTTGGCCACGGTTTCGTCGTAGGAGGCCTCGGCGCGATCGACTTCCGCCGAGCGCTGGCCGCCGTCAAACAGGGTCATGGCCAGCTTCGGTCCAACCGACCAGAAACGGTTGGGCAGGCTGATCCAGTCGGCGTACGTGCTGCTGGAGTAGCCGCCTGCCATGCTCAAGGTCAGGTCCGGGTAATAGGCCGTTTTGGCTACGCCGATATTGGCGTTGGCGGCGATCACAGCCCGTTCCGCCGAGGCAATGTCCGGGCGACGCTCCAGTAACTGTGAAGGCAGGCTGACCGGAATCTGTGGCAATGCCGGAATATCCTTGCTCACCGCCAGGTTGAAGGTGGCCGGTGGCACACCTACCAGCACCGCGATGGCGTTTTCCAACTGAGCCCGCTGCCAGATCAGGTCGATCATGCTGGCCTGGGTACTTTTCAATTGAGTCTGGGCCTGGGCGATTGCGTCTTTACCCGACACACCGGCGCGGTATTGGTTTTCGGTCATCTGCAAGGAGCGCTGGTAGGTATCCACCGTGGCTTGCAACAAACGGGTCTGCTCATCCATGACCCGCAGTTGCAGGTAGTCCTGCACCAGTTCCGACTGCTGGCTCAAGCGCATGGCCGCCAAATCTGCCGCGCTGGCTTCAGCACTGGCTTCATTGGCTTCCAGGCCACGACGCAGCTTGCCCCAGATATCCGCTTCCCAACTGACGCCCAACTGGGCGTTCAGGGTGTCACGAATACCGCTGCTGGAGGTGCTCAGGCCAGAGCTACTGCTGCCGGTGCCCTGGCTGGCACGGGTTTTCCCGACACTCAGGTCGACGCTGGGGAAAAATGCCCCGCGGGAACTGCGAACCAGCGACTGGGCCTGACGAAAGCGCGCTTCAGCCTGGGCTACGCTTTGGTTGGCAGTGTTGAGTTTGTCTACCAACTCATTGAGTTGTTTGTCGCCATACAACTCCCACCAGGCACCACGGGCCAGGGAATCGCTGGGCGTTGCCTGACGCCAGCCCTGGGCCTCTTTGTACTGGGCCGGTTCGGTCAGTTCCGGACGTTTGTAGTCCGGGCCCACGGCGCAGGCGCTGAGCAGAATGCCGATAAGCGCCACGCCCACTGCAGGAGCGAGCTTGCTGGCGAAAGTCGTCAACGAAAACACAGGCAGCCTGACACCTCGATGCGCACTCAGGTTCTTCGCGAGCAAGCTCGCTCCTACAGGGAGAAACGTTGAATCGGTCATAGCGCAGTGTCCAGAGCAGCATCGGTACGCACCCCGCGCCAGCCGTTGAAACGGTGGCGCAGGCGGTCGAGATAAAGGTAAACCACAGGGGTGGTGTAAAGGGTCAGGATCTGGCTGAACACCAGGCCGCCGATAATCGTCAGGCCCAGGGGCTGGCGCATTTCTGCGCCTTCAGCGCTGCTGATCAGCAGCGGCACGGCACCGAGGATCGCCGCCAGGGTGGTCATCAGGATCGGTCGCAGCCGCAACAGGCAGGCGCTGCGAATCGATTCCAGTGGGTCCATGCCCTCCTTGCGCTCCAGTTGCAGCGCCAGGTCGATCATCAGGATGGCGTTTTTCTTCACCACCCCAATCAGCAGGAACAGCCCCAGCAGCGAGATCAGGCTGAACTCGCCCCCCAGTACGTAGATCGACAGCAAGGCGCCGACCCCGGCAGATGGCAAGGTCGACAGGATGGTCAGCGGATGGATGTAGCTCTCATAGAGAATCCCCAGCACCAGGTACACCGCCACCAACGCCCCGAGGATCATGAACGGCTGACTTTTCTGGGTCGCCGCGAAGGCATCGGCAGTGCCGGCCATCTTGGCGATCACGTCTTCCGGCAGGCCGACCTTGGCGATTGCCCGTTCGATGGCGGCGGTGCCCTGCTCTACCGTCACGCCGGGGGACATGTCGAACGCGATATTCTCGGAAGCAAACTGGCCTTCATGGCTGACTCGGTCGTCCGCCAGGCTGTTTTCATAGTGCGCAATGGCCGACAGCGGAATCCGCGCGCCGGTGGACGTGATGACCTGCACCTGATTCAGGGTGATCGGGTCCTGGGCATACTTCGGATTGACCTCCATCACCACCTGATACTGGTTGAGGCTGTCATAGATGGTGGAAATCTGCCGCTGGCTGTAGGCGTTGTTCAACACCGCCGTCACCATGTCCATGTCCACACCCAGGCGCTTGGCCTGGTCGCGGTCGACCACCAGCGTCACCTGTTGCGCACCACGGCCTTCCCGGGCGTCGATGGCGGTCAGCTCCGGCAGTTCACGCAGCGCGGCAACGACTTTCGGGTACCACAGCCGCAGGGCCGCCAGGTCGCCACTTTGCAGGATGTAGGAGTATTGCGAGGAGGTCTGGTCGCGACCGCCGCCAAATTGCAGGTCCTGGTCGGCCATCAGCATCAGGCGCCCGCCGGGAACCGGAGGCACGGTCTTGCGCATGCGCTCGATCACTGCCTGAGCGGAAATCTTGCGCTCGCTGATGGGCTTGAGCCGCACCAGCATCACCGCGTTGTTGGTGCCGCTGTTGCCACCGATAAACCCGGCTACGCTTTCCACCGCGGGATCTTGCAGCACTGCTTTGCGGAAGATCTCCATTTTCGGCTGCATGACGCTGAACGACAGGCCGTCATCGCCACGGACGAAACCGATCAATTGGCCGGTGTCCTGTTGTGGCATGAAGGTTTTCGGCACCACCACGTACAGCGCAATATTGACACCGACCGTCACCAGCAGACTGAGCAGGGTCAGGCGCCGATGCCGCAGCACCCAATCCAGGCTGCGGGCGTAGCCGGCGACCATGCGGTCATTGACCTTCTCGCTCCAGCGCTGCAAGCCGGTTTCTTCGCCCTTGACGTGGGGTTTGAGCCAGCGGGCGCAGAGCATCGGCGTCAGGGTCAGCGAGACGATCAGCGAGACGATGATCGCCGCCGCCAGGGTGATGGAGAATTCGCGGAACAGGCTCGTGACGATCCCACCCATGAACAGGATGGACAGGAACACCGCCACCAGCGACACGTTCATCGACAGCAAGGTAAAACCGACTTCCTTCGCCCCCAGGTAAGCCGCTTTCATCGGCGAAATGCCATCATCGATATGCCGGGAAATGTTCTCCAGCACCACGATGGCATCGTCCACCACCAGGCCGGTGGCGAGGATCAGTGCCATCAGCGACAGGTTGTTCAGGGAAAACCCGAACAGGTACATCACCGCAAAGGTACCCACCAGCGACACCGGCACCGCGAGGGTCGGAATCAACGAGGCGCGGAAGTTACCGAGGAACAGGTAGACCACCAGAATCACCAGGGCCACGGCGATCAGCAGGGTCATCTCGGCTTCATGCAAGGTAGCCGTGATCACCGGCGAGCGGTCCATGGCCAGGTTCAACTTGACGCTGGATGGCAGCACTGCCTGCAAGGCCGGCAACTGCGCCTTGATCTGTTTCACGGTCTCGATGATGTTGGCGCCGGACTGGCGGTTGATCACCAGCAGTACCGCCGAATCATTGTTGAAGAAACCACTGTTGTAGCGGTCTTCGACGCCGTCGCTGATTTTCGCCACATCACTCAGACGCAACGCCGCGCCGTCCTGGTAGCGAATCAACAGCGGTTCGTAGTCCTTGGCCTTTTCCAACTGGTCGTTGGCCTGGATCTGCCAGTTGCGCTGGCTGTCTTCCAGGGAACCTTTTGGTCGACGCACGTTGGCGTTGGCGATGGTGTTACGTACATCGTCCAGGGCTACGCCGTACTGGTCGAGCGCCTTGGGCTCCAGCTCGATACGTACCGCCGGCAATGAGCTGCCGCCGATCTGCACTTCACCGACGCCCGGCACCTGGGACAGGCTTTGGGAGAGGATGGTGGAGGCCAGGTCGTAAAGCTGGCCCTTGGGCAGCACGTCCGACGTCAGCGACAGCACCATGATCGGCGCCTGGGACGGGTTGATCTTCTTGTAGGTGGGCATGCTGCGCATGCCGCTGGGCAGCAGGTTGCGCGAGGCGTTGATTGCGGCCTGCACTTCCCGCGCGGCACCGTTGATATCCCGCCCGGAGTCAAACGCCAGGATGACCCGGGTCGAGCCTTGGCTCGACGAGCTGCTCATGGTGGTGATACCGGCAATTGCGCCGAAGGATCGCTCCAGCGGCGTGGCCACTGTGGACGCCATTACTTCAGGGCTGGCGCCGGGCAAGCTGGCTTGCACGACAATTACCGGGAAGTCGATTTGCGGCAGCGGTGACACCGGCAGCAAATTGAAACTGACGCCCCCCAACAGCATGATCGCCAGGCTCAGCAGCATGGTGGCTACCGGCCGGCGAATGAAAGGTCCGGACAGGTTCATGGCTCAACCGGCTCCAGACGCTCGGGCTGTTTGCCCCAGCGACGGCCCAGGCGATCGAAGTACAGGTAGATCACCGGGGTGGTAAACAACGTCAGGACCTGACTCAACAGCAACCCGCCCACCATCACCAGGCCCAGGGGCTGGCGCAGTTCAGCACCGGAGCCTGTGGCCAGCATCAAGGGCACCGCACCGAACAGCGCGGCCAGGGTGGTCATCAGGATTGGCCGGAAGCGCAACAGCGCCGCCTGGTAGATAGCCGTCTGCGGGTCCAGGCCCTGGTTGCGCTCGGCGTCGAGGGCGAAGTCGATCATCATGATCGCGTTCTTCTTGACGATACCGATCAGCAGGATGATGCCGATAATGGCGATCATCCCCAGGTCATTGCCGCTGATCAGCAGGGCCAGCAAGGCCCCCACCGCTGCCGATGGCAAGGTCGACAGGATGGTAATGGGGTGGATGTAACTCTCGTAGAGCACACCCAGCACGATGTACATGGTCACCACCGCCGCCAGGATCAACAGCAAGGTGCTCGACAGCGATGCTTCGAACGCCTGGGCCGCGCCCTGGAATTGGGTCTGTACGCCCACCGGCATGCCGATGTCTTTCTGGGTCTGGTTGATCAGCTCGACGCCCTTGCCCAGCGCCACGCCGGGCGCCAGGTTGAACGACATCATCACCGCCGGGAACTGGCCGATATGGGCGATTGCCAACTGCGCCTGACGCTGCTCCACATGGGCCAGGCTCGACAGCCGCACCTGCCCGCCGTCGGTGGTTTTCACGTGGATCTGGTTCAGTGCATCCGGGCCCAGGGTTTCCCCGGACTGAGCCTGCAACACCACGCGGTATTGGCTGGCCTGGGTGTAGATGGTGGAAATCTGCCGCTGGCCGAAAGCGTCGTACAGCGCGTCGGTGATGGTCGAGACCGATACGCCGAGGCGCGAGGCAGCGTCACGGTCAATCACCAGATACACCTGCAAGCCTTTGTCTTGCAGGTCGCTGGCCACGTCGGTGAGTTCCGGCAACTGGCTGAGGGCATGCACCAGCTTGCCGCTCCATAGGGCCAGCAACTCGGCATCCGGTGAAGACATGCTGAACTGGTACTGGGTACGACTGACGCGGTCTTCGATGGTCAGGTCCTGCACCGGCTGCATGAACAGGCGGATGCCCACCAGTTTGTCGAGCTCCGGTTGCAGGCGTGTGATGATCTGCGCCGCGCTCAAGTCCCGCTGGTTGTGGGGCTTGAGGTTGATCAGCAAGCGACCGCTGTTGAGGGTGGCGTTATCGCCATCGACACCAATATAGGACGACAAGCTCTGGACCGACGGATCCGCCAGGATAACCTTCGCCAGTTCCTGCTGGCGCTGGCTCATGGCGGCGAAGGAAATGGATTGCGGTGCTTCGGAAATGCCCTGGATCACGCCAGTGTCCTGCACCGGGAAGAAGCCCTTGGGCACCACCAGGTACAGCACCACCGTCAGGCCCAGGGTAGCGACGGCCACCAACAAGGTCAGCGGCTGGTGCTTAAGCACCCATTGCAATTTGCGTCCGTAGGCTTCGATCAGCCAGTCGATCCAGGCACCGCTGGCCTTGTAGAAGCGGCCTTGCTCTTCTTCCTTGGGTTCGCGCTTGAGCAAACGGGCGCACATCATCGGCGTCAGGGTCAGTGACACCACCAGGGAAATCAGGATCGCCACCGCCAGAGTGATAGCGAATTCACGGAACAACCGCCCGACCACGTCCGCCATAAACAGCAGCGGAATGAGTACCGCAATCAGCGACAGGGTCAGGGAAATCAGCGTGAACCCTATCTGCTTGGCGCCCTTGAGCGCAGCGTTCAGCGGTGTCTCGCCTTCCTCGATATAGCGGGAAATGTTCTCCAGCATCACGATGGCGTCGTCCACCACAAAACCGGTGGCAATGGTCAAGGCCATCAGCGTCAGGTTGTTGACCGAGAAGCCGGCCAGGTACATCACGCCAAAGGTACCCACCAGCGACAGCGGCACGGCGATGGACGGGATGATGGTGGCGCTGAAGCGACGCAGGAACAGGAACGTCACCATCACCACCAGGGCGATGGCGATCAGCAATTCGTGTTGTACGTCCGTGACCGAGGCGCGGATGGTCTGGGTACGGTCGGTGAGTACCGTCACATCCAGGCCGGCCGGCAGGTTATCGGTAATGCTCGGTAGCAGCGCCTTGATCCGGTCGACCACCTCGATCACGTTGGCGCCGGGCTGGCGCTGGATATTCAGCAGCACGGCCTGGTTTTCATTGGCCCAGGCAGCAAGGCGCTCGTTTTCCGCACCGTCGACGATCTGTGCCACGTCCTTGAGACGCAGCGGTGCGCCGTTGTTGTAGGCGAGGATCAGCTCAGCGTATTGCTCGGGCGAGACCAACTGGTCGTTGGCGTCGAGCATCGAGACCCGGGTCGGGCCGTCGAAGTTGCCCTTGGGCTGGTTGACGTTGGACGCGCCAATCAAGGTGCGCACATCCGACAGGTTCAAGCCATTGGCCGCCAGGGCCTCTGGGTTGACCTTGATGCGTACCGCCTGGCGCTGGCCACCGGCGATGCTGACCATGCCGACGCCGCTGATCTGGGCGATTTTCTGCGCCATGCGGGTGTCGACCAAGTCATTGAGCTTAGGCAACAACATGGTTTTTGAGGTGATGGCCAGGGTCAGCACCGGGGTGTCCGCCGGGTTGACCTTGTTGTACACCGGTGGAGCGGGCAAGTCCTTGGGCAACAGGTTGGTGGCGGCGTTGATGGCGGCTTGCACCTGTTGCTCGGCGACATCCATGTTGATGTCGAGGTTGAAGCGCAGGGTCAGCACTGATGCGCCGCCGGAACTGGTGGACGCCATCTGGGTCAGACCCGGCATCTGCCCGAACTGGCGCTCCAGCGGCGCGGTCACTGCACTGGTCATCACGTCCGGGCTGGCGCCGGGGTACAGGGTCATGACCCGAATGGTCGGGTAATCCACCTGAGGCAAGGCCGAAACCGGCAGCAGGCGGTAGGCGATCACACCGGCCAGGACAATGGCCAGCATGCTCAGGGTGGTGGCTACCGGGCGAAGGATGAACAGACGCGAGAGGTTCATGCGCCGCCCTTTTGCGCCTTGCCGGTATCAGCCGGGCCTTGCGGCGCCTTGGCTGCCGGTTGGCCCTGGAGGTGTTCAGTCGGCGTGGTCGGGACCTCGCTGCTGTCGTTGACCACTTCGATCTCGCTGCCGTCCTTCAAGCGGTCGGTGCCTTCCAGTACCACCCGGTCGCCAGCGGCCAGGCCTTCCTTGATCACGGTGTTTTCACCGTCGCTGTCACCAATCACCAGCGGGCGAATCTTGACCTTCTTGTCACCGTCGAGGGCGTAGACGAAGGTACCGTTGTTACCAAACTGGATCGCGGCTGAAGGTGCCAGCACCACGTTATGCAGGGTATCGGCCAGCAGGTGCACATTGACGAACTGGTTGGGGAACAGCACCTGGTCCTGGTTATCGAAGCGTGCCTTGAATTTCAGGGTGCCGGTGGTCACGTCAATCTGGTTGTCCAGACTTTGCAGCACGCCAGTGGCCTGGCGTTTGACGTCGCCACGGTCCCAGGCTTCCACCGGCAGCTTGTTGCCGCCACGGTAGCGAGTGAGCACGACGCCCAAGGTGGTTTCCGGCAGGGTGAAGGCCACGCTGATAGGCTGGGTCTGGGTGATCACGGCCAGGGCGGTGGTGTCATTGGCGGCGACAAGGTTGCCGACGTCCAGTTGGCGCAGGCCTACACGCCCGGCAATCGGCGCACGGATCCTGGTGAAGTCGAGGTTGAGCTTGGCGTCATCCACCGCGCCCTGGTTGGTCTTCACCGTGCCCTGGTATTGCAGGACCAGCGCTTCAGCGGTGTCCAGGGTTTGCTTGGCGATACTGTCTTGCGCATACAGGTCACGATAGCGCTGAACGTCAACCTGGGCGTTTTTCAACTGGGCCTGGTTCTGCAACAACGTGCCCTGGGCCTGGAGCAAGGCGTTCTGGTAGCTGCGCGGGTCGATTTCTGCCAGCAGGTCCCCAGCCTTTACCATCTGCCCTTCCTCGAAGGCAATCTTGACCAACTCCCCCGCCACGCGGCTGCGCACGTTGATCGTGTTCAACGCCGTCACCGTACCCAGGGCCTTGTAGTACACCGGAAACTCTCCCAACACCGCCGGCGAAACGCGCACCGGCACCGGGCCGGTCGAGCCGCCGAAGCCAGGGCGCATCATGCCCGACTTGCCAGCATGCCCGGCGGGCGTCTTCTCGGTGCTGTCTTTATGGCTGCCAGGCCAGAATTTCCAGCACAGGCCGGCAATCACCAGCAGGACGAGCAAGCCGAACAGCCAGCGGCGGGAGTTACGGGGGGTGGATTGCATGGATTGATCAACCATTGGGCGCGAGAGCTTCTTCTTTGGGAGGCTGAAAGATAAGCACTGGAGCGCTGTAAGAAAAGCGCCTTTACCGGCTATTTACCTTTGGACTTACAACTTTTCACTTTTGCAGTTGAAACTTCAGTGTCCCGGCTAAGCCGCTGAACCGTAAATAAAAACGGCCTGGACTAGGCCAGGCCGCAATCATGCATCAAACGTGTTACTGCAAAACGACAGTCATGCGCAGTAATCGTTACTTCAAAACAGCCAGGGCCGCTTCGTAGTTTGGTTCTTCGGCGATTTCCTTGACCAGTTCGCTGTGCAGCACGTTGTCGTTTTCATCCAGTACGACGACGGCGCGGGCGGTCAGGCCCTTGAGTGGACCATCAGCGATGGCCACGCCGTAGTTTTCGATGAACTCGGTGCCACGCAGGGTCGACAGGTTCTTCACGTTTTCCAGGCCTTCGGCACCACAGAAACGCGCCTGGGCGAAGGGCAGGTCAGCGGAGATGCACAGTACAACGGTGTTGGCCACGTCGTTGGCCTGGGTGTTGAACTTGCGCACGGAGGTCGCGCAGGTCGGGGTGTCGACGCTTGGGAAGATGTTCAGCACTTTGCGCTTGCCGGCAAAGCTGGCCAGGGTAACGTCCGACAGATCGCCGGCAACCAGGGAAAAGGCTGGCGCCTTGGAACCGGCTTGCGGCAGTTGGCCATTGACTTGGACAGGGTTGCCTTTAAGGGTGACTTGAGCCATGAACGGATTCCTCATACAGGTTTTGGTAGAACGAATTCGAGAGGCCGAAGTTAAACACAAAGTGCTGCGCGGACCTACGGTCAAACACAAATTGTCATGGTCCATGCCGCAACGCGAGAACCGGGCCGCTGTGGTTTAATTGCGGCGCTTTTTGCCCTGCCCTTATTAAGGAACGCTTTTTTGATGAATCAGCCCACCACCAAAGTCCTGGTTATTGGTTATGTCTGGCCAGAACCCCGCTCCTCGGCAGCCGGTGGCCATATGATGCAGATTCTGCAGAGCTTCCTCGATCAGGGCTGGGACGTCACCTTCAGCAGCCCGGCGACCGTTGGCGAACACAAGGCCGACTTGCCGGCGCTGGGCATTCGCGAATGCGCCATCGAGCTTAATAACAGCAGCTTCGACGACTTCATCCGCACACTGGCCCCGGACATCGTGCTGTTCGACCGTTTCATGATGGAAGAACAATTCGGCTGGCGGGTGGAGAAACAGTGCCCCGACGCGTTGCGAGTGCTGGAAACGTCGGACTTGCAAAGCCTTCGCGATGCCCGCCAGCAGCGCCTCAAGGAATACCTTAAACACAAGCCCGAGGCGGATGACTTTAGCCCGGTGTTCTGCGAAGCATTGGACGAAGAGTTCCAGTTGATGGCTGAAAGTGATTTGGCCAAACGTGAGATCGCGGCCATTTATCGCTGTGACATCAACCTGATGATCTCCAATGTGGAAATCCAGTTGCTGACCGAGCACTTCAAGGTCCCCGCTGCCCTCCTCCACTGGTGCCCGCTGATGGTTGAAGCGCCGGCCGCCGCCTTCGCGCCGTTTGAGGATCGGGCGCATTTCCTGAGCATTGGTAACTTTCGCCACGCCCCCAACTGGGATGCGGTGCTGTGGATGAAGAACAGTGTCTGGCCGCTGATCCGCCAGCAACTGCCGGGCGCGCAACTGCATGTTTACGGGGCCTACACTCCGCCCAAGGCCACGGCATTGCACAACCCGGCCCAGGGTTTTCATGTGATGAACTGGGCCGAAGACGCCCTGCAGGTAATGACCGCTGCACGCATCTGCCTCGCACCGTTGCGCTTTGGCGCCGGGATCAAGGGCAAGTTGGTGGACGCGATGCTCTGCGGCACACCCAACGTCACCACGCCGATCGGCGCCGAAGGAATGGGCGACGATCAGCCATGGCCCGGAGCAATCGAGCGCAGTGCCAGTGCCTTGGCGGCCGCGGCGGTTGCCTTGTATCAGGACCCGGACGGCTGGTCCCGGGCCCAGGAAAACGGCCGCAGCCTGTTGGCTCGCCGGTACGCCCAGGAAGTCCACGGTCCGGCGCTGGTGGAGCGTCTGGAGCAATGCCGCAGCCAGTTGGCTGAACATCGACGCAACAATTTCACCGGCAGCATGCTGCGCCATCACCTGCACAAAAGCACCCAGTACATGGCGCAATGGATCGAGGCGAAAAACCGCAGCGTTTAACCGTATAAACAGCAGGTGCTGGCGAGGTAGCAGGTAAAGGGGGCATTATCCTTTTGGCAACCACCATAAAGCGACTGCAGCATGACCCGAGCAGCGAGAATCACCGATCCTTCTTATGAGTTGATGGACGACCACAACGGCCTGTCCATCATCTATCGCCAACACGGCTTCCCGTGCCCGTTGGTGCGCTGGCATTTCCACAAGGAATACGAACTGCATTTGATCGTTGCCAGCTCGGGCAAGGTGTTTATCGGCGACTACATCGGCAACTTTTATCCGGAGAGTTTATTTCTCACCGGCCCCAACCTCCCCCATAACTGGATCAGTCAGGTGGCGGAAGATGAGGTGGTGCCCAAGCGCGACATGTTGGTGAACTTCACCGATGAGTTACTGGAAAGCGGCAGTCATATTTTCACCGAACTCAAGACCTTGGCCCCGCTGCTGGAGCGGGCCCAATATGGCATTGAGTTCCGCTGCAAACACACCATCGCCCAGGCCATGACTTTGATGCAACGCATCGAAGACGCCAGGGGCATGGCGCGCCTCGGCCACTTCTTTATCCTGATGGAGGTGCTCGGCGCCTGTGAGGATTACCAGTTGCTGTCCGATGTGACCACACCGCAACTGGCCGATGAACACAGCATCGACCGCACTAACCGGGCGGTGAACTATATCTTTGCCCATTACGCGCGGGAGTTGTCCCTGGAGGAAGTGGCGGAGTATTTGGGGATGAAGCCCACTTACTTCTCCCGTGTGTTCAAGCAGGCTACCGGGCGGACGTTTATCGAGTTCGTCAATCGGTTGCGGATCAGTAAATCCTGCGAGTTGTTGGCTGATGGCGATAAAGCAGTGACGGATGTGTGTTTTGAGTCGGGGTTTAATAATATTTCAAACTTTAATCGGCGCTTTCAGCAACTCAAGGGAATGACGCCTTCGCACTATCGGCGGTTGGCGGTGCAGCGGTTGACTGAGCAGAATCTCGCTTAGTTTTTTGGGTGTATACCCGTTTTTCTGGTAACGGATATACACCTCAACGTCCCCCAACATTAACCGCTTACTTACCTTTGAGTTTGACGTAAGACTGGTGCAGATCCGAAGCCCAACCATCAATCACACTCTTCACATCATCCGCCTTCATCACCTGCGAATCATTTGCCAGCGGCTTGCCGGTACCTTTACGCACCACCTGAGCAACCACCTTGCCACTGTCACCATCAAGGAACTGCGCCTCAGTGCCCAAGGTCGTTTCCTGATCACGAATCCCGGCCCCCGTACTCACCGCAGCGGCCACCAGCGCAACAGGAATGAATTCATAAGGCTTGAGGCTTTCGGTCTTGCTGCTGACAGCTGTGATCGCCGCCCGCACCACAATCACCCCAGGACCCGGCGCGTTGGCCAGCGGCAGCGACCTGACCAACTCACGCTCGAGCGCCTGGTTGTAGTAGTTGTTGATGCCTTGCAGCGTACTTTCGGGAATCCTGGTAGTGGCTTGAGGCTTGGGGAAGAACTGAGTGGGTTCGATGTACACCGAGGTGTAGCGGTTGAGGTTCAGATTGGGATCAACCCATCGCATCACTTGCGCGCCCGACGGTGATTTGGCTTCCTTCAAATGGCTGTAGTCCGAGAGAAACCCGGAATACTCGTCCGGCTGCGTCACCTTGCTGGAACACCCCACTACACCAACCGAGGCAATGCACAACGTGCTGATCATTAGCCCTAGCTTCATCATGGAACTCCTTGGCAGTCATCATCGAAACACCGAGCTATAGGTATAGCCAACTCTGGGGAAAAAGCGCTTTGCGCGTTGCACGTACGGCGCATTTGACGCGTGATCCCGGGCTGACCTTAACCGCGCTCGCGGGGAATCAGGCTCTGTAGCTGCAAGGCCAGGAAGTTGGCATCAAAGGCGAAGGTGTCCGGGTCTTTCAGTCCGTTGGTTTTCTTCCACTGCCAGTCGTTCTTGCCTGGCAGCAACACCAGGGAAATGCTGCCGTAGCGGGCAGCGGTCAGGCCCATCACCGCCAACGAAATCAGACCACCGGCGCCCATTACGTCCGGCACGAACTCCACCGGTTTGCCCGCGATGTGGATGGTCAGCTTCTCGGTCTTGAAGGTTGATGTTTCCACCGGCACGCTGGGGCCAGACGCCACATAGGCTTCACGCTGCACTTCCAGCAGGCCGACGCTTTTAACCGGCTCCAGCCATTGCTCGATCTGGCCGAACAGTTCCGTGATTTTCTGCGCCCAGTGCGCGGACTGCACCTCGAACTGCTGCTGTTTGTGCGCTTCGCTGTCGGCGTAATGACGAAGCATCTCGCCCAGTTGCTGTACATCGTCCATTGCGGTGTTCCTCGGGTAACCCTGACTGCGAACAACCAGCATGGCAGATGCGGCACCAACACGTATGACTAACGTATCGGTCTTGGGTAATGTGTACCTTTCGCCCACCTGCTTCAGGAGCATCGCATGCGCACCATCGGCCTTATCGGCGGCATGAGCTGGGAGTCCAGCGCCGAGTATTACCGGATCATCAACCAGCAGGTCCGCGATCGCTTGGGGCCGCTGCGTTCGGCGCAAATACTGATGTACAGCGTGGACTTCGGCCCGGTGGAACAGGCCCAGCACGCCGGTCGCTGGGATGACGCGGCGCTGATTCTGGAAGATGCCGCACGCCGGCTGCAATCGGGCGGCGCCGAATGCGTGGTGCTGTGTACCAATACCATGCACCTGGTGGCGCCTCAGATTGAGGCCGCGGTATCAATTCCGTTTCTGCATATTGCAGACGCTACCGTCGCTGCGGCTATCGAGGCAGGCACGCTCACGGTGGGTCTGCTGGGCACCGCGTTCACCATGGAACAAGACTTTCTCAAGTCTCGCCTCACCGCCCAGGGGTTGACCGTGTTGATACCGGACGTGGATGAGCGCCAGACCGTGCACCGGATCATTTATGAAGAGCTGTGTGTCGGGGTGATCAGCGAAGCGTCACGCCAGGCATACCTGCGGGTGATCAACTCCCTGGCTGCTCGCGGCGCCCAGGCGATCATCCTCGGCTGCACGGAAATCAGCCTGCTGATCAAACCGGAACACAGCGACCTGCCGCTGCTGGACACCACCGAGCTGCATGCGCAGGCTGCGGTGGCGTTTGCCTTGGAAGCTCAGGCGGTCTGACGCAAGCGGGCCATGGTCAGGGCATCGACGAATACGCCGTCACGCACGGCGTAATCACGCAGCCGGCCTTCGGTCTCGAAGCCGAACTTGCGGTAGAGCGCCTGCGCGGGCTCGTTGTCGACATACACCGTCAACTCCACGCGACGCAGGTTCATCCAATTGTCGGCAACATCCAGCGCCGCCCCCAGCAATTTTGTACCCACGCCCTTGCCCTGCCAGGCCACGGCGACCCCCATGCCAATCGCGCCGACATGGTTCTGGCGACTGCGTGAATACTGGTCCAGGGTGCAACTGCCAATGACCTCGTTTCCATGCAGGGCGACCAGCCTGATCAGTCGCTCATTGGTATCTGCCAGGCGTTTGCGCCAGATCTCGACCGACTGGAAAGGCATTTGCAGCACCTGACGGCACACGGCCGGGTCGTTGTAGAGCGCATTCATGCCTTCGATATGGGCTTCGGCAAAGCGCTGGATGACGATCTTGGGTTCAGGTGTGTGCATTGTGTTTCATCCTTTGAAAGACAAGTGGCAGGCCAGTGTAGAGCGGTGGCACCGGCACTGGCGAGCCCTAACATGCGTCCACCGGCATGCTTTTGGCTTAACCCTTGGGCGCCGCCAGTCGCCAGACCCGCGCGATGTCTGCAGCTCGTTCGCGCAGCAAGCGTGGCGCTTCGCTGCAGGCTTGCTCCAGGCTCATCGGCCCGGACGGCAAGGCAAAGGCAGCGTCGACGCCATGGGCGTACATCTGCTCATAACCGTCGCCCAAGGTGCCGGCAATCACGATCACCGGAACCTGGTGCTGCTTGGCGATCCGTGCCACGCCAAACGGGGTCTTGCCTCGCAAGGTCTGGGCGTCGAAACGGCCTTCGCCGGTGATCACCAGATCGGCGCCACGTACGGCAGCGTCCAGCCCCACCAGTTCGGCCACCACTTCCACGCCGGGACGGAACTGCGCACCGAGGAAGGCCTTGGCAGCGAACCCAAGGCCGCCCGCGGCACCGCTGCCCGGCTCATCGCGCACGTCCTTGGACAAGGCCTTGGCACAGTGATCGGCAAAATGCTCGAGGGCCTGGTCCAACCGCTCCACCTGCTGGGGACTGGCGCCTTTTTGCGGACCGAAAATCGCCGAGGCGCCGTGAGGGCCACACAGTGGATTGTTGACGTCGGCGGCGATTTCGAAGCGTACCTGAGCCAGGCGCGGGTCCAAGTGCTCAAGACTGATGTGCTTAAGCTTCGCCAGCGCCAGGCCACCGTTTGGGAGCGTCGCGCCCTCGGCATCCAACAATTGCACACCGAGGGCCTGCATGGCACCCGCGCCACCGTCATTGGTGGCGCTGCCGCCAATCGCCAGGATGATGCGTTGGGCACCGGCATCCAGGGCAGCCTGGATCAGCTCGCCCGTGCCGAACGTAGTGCTGGAGCAGGCGTCTCGCTTACCCAGAGCCACCAACTGCAAGCCGCTGGCTTCGGCCATCTCAATAATGGCCGTCGCACTCTCGGCCAACCAGCCCCAGCGTGCTTCAACCGTACCGCCCAATGGCCCCTGCACCCTCTGGCTGCGCAGTTCGCCGTCACAGGCGGCGAGAACCGACTCCACCGTGCCTTCACCACCGTCCGCCATCGGGCACTTGATCAGTTCAGCATCGGGCCAGACCTGCGCCAACCCTTCGGCAATGGCCTGGGCCACGCCTTCGGCACTCAGGCTGTCCTTGAACGAGTCGGGGGCGATGATGATCTTCATGGGCTTTCTCCGGTTTTTATAACGCCCATGCTGCCAGTTGGCACCGGCAATAACGCCGGTCCGTTGCACAAGTGCGGACGGGGTTTGTTGTTCATTTCTACAAACCTGTCGATGGGGCAACGCAACAATCATCTGTAGCCGCTGGCGCAGCCTGCGATCGGCTGCGCAGCAGTCGCCACATGGCAGCGGTTACAACTGCGGAAGTAGCTGTACACCCAGGTACAGCGCCAGCATCCCGTCCAGGGTCAACGGGTCGACCCCGCTCAGCTCGGCAATCCGCTCCATGCGGTAGCGCAGGCTGTTGCGGTGGATGCCCAAGGCATCGGCGCAGGCCTGGCTTTGCCCGTCGTGTTCGCACCAACTGCGCAAGGTCGCCTGCAATTGGCCGTTGCTGTCCTTGGCCAGCACCTTGCGCAGCGGGTTGAGCAATTCGTCCAGGGCGTCGTCGTTGCGATGACGCCAGAGCATCACCGGCAGGCGGTAGCGATTAAGGGTCAGCAAGCGCGACTGCGGTAGCACATCGCGCCCGTAGGCCAGCAAGTCGCCGACCCGGCGATAGCAGCGGCGCAACCCCGCGAGCCCATCAGCCTGCCCGCCCACCGCCACCCGCAGGATGTTCCAGCCCAGGCCCTCGAGCTTTTCCAGCAAACGTGGATTGTCCACTGGCATCGAAGCCGGTCGGCACCACAGCAACGAAAACTGCGCAGAACTGACGCACCAACTGTCTGGGTAGCGCGCCATCAGCCATGCACTCAAGTCCTGCGCCGACTGGCCGACGCCCAACTCGAACAGGTACGGCGTGCGCGGCAGTTGCGGTTTGAGGCCCAACTGTTGCGCCTCGTCCACCAACCTCGGTGAATCACCGGTCTCGGCCAGCAGCAGCGCCAGCAAATCATCGCAGCGCTGGCGCCGCCATTGTTGCTCGGCCTGTTGATGGCGCTGACTGACCAGCATTTCGGCGGTCATGCGCACCAGTTCGGCGTACGTACGCAACAGCTCCGGCTCACCGGTGATGCCCAGCACGCCGATCAAGCGTTGATCATGCAGCAGCGGCAAGTTGATCCCCGGTTGCACGCCCTTGAGATGCTTGGCAGTCTGGCCATCGATCTCCACCACCCGGCCGTTGGCTAGCACCAGTTGCGCGCCTTCATGGCGGGTGTTGATCCGCTCCGGTTCGCCACTGCCGAGAATCAGGCCCTGGCTGTCCATGACGTTGACGTTATAGGGCAGGATCGCCATGGTGCGATCGACGATATCCTGCGCCAGGTCATGATCCAGCTCGAACATGGGGCTAAATTCCTTGAAAACAGGTTGTTCATAGGCACAGCGCAAACGATGCTTCACTGTGCGCAAGCACAAAGACATCACCCTGCAAGGTGGCCGAGACTCATTGGGCGATCAACGTTACCCTCGCATCGCGAAAAATCATAATAAAGAGAGATTGCCATGTCACAGAGCGCCGCTGTCACCCAGGCCACCGATGACGATAAAAATGCCGTATACAAGCGCATTACCCTGCGCCTGATCCCCTTCATTTTCATCTGCTACCTGTTCAACTACCTCGACCGCGTCAACGTCGGCTTTGCCAAGTTGCAGATGCTCGACGCCCTGAAATTCAGCGAGACCGTGTACGGCCTAGGTGCCGGGATCTTCTTTATCGGCTACGTGCTGTGCGGCGTGCCGAGCAACCTGGCGTTGACCCGGTTTGGTCCACGGCGCTGGATTGCGCTGATGATGATCGTCTGGGGCACCCTGTCCACCTGCCTGCTGTTTGTCACCACACCGACGCATTTCTACACCCTGCGCCTGCTCACCGGTGCCGCCGAAGCCGGGTTCTTCCCGGGCGTGGTGCTGTACCTCTCGCAGTGGTTCCCGACATTCCGCCGTGGGCGGATCATGGCGCTGTTCATGTCGGCGATTCCCGTTTCCGGTTTGCTGGGCAGCCCGTTCTCTGGCTGGATCCTCAACCACTTCGCTGCCGGCCAAGGTGGCCTGGCGGGCTGGCAATGGATGTTCCTGCTGCAAGGCATCCCGACCGTGATCCTTGGCGCCCTCGCCTACTTCCTGCTCAGCGACAGTTTTGCCAACGCCAAATGGCTTACGCCCCATGAACGCGAAGTGCTGGAAGCCGACCAGGCCACGGACCTTGCCAACAAGCCGAAAACCGCCAGTGACTCCTTGCTGGAAGTGTTCAAGAACCCGGCGATCTGGGCCTTCGGCCTGATTTATTTCTGCATCCAGAGCGGCGTGTACGCCATCAACTTCTGGCTGCCGTCGATCATCAAAAACATGGGGTTCAGCGATAACCTGGTGATTGGCTGGCTCAGCGCGATTCCGTACCTGCTGGCGGCGGTGTTCATGTTGTTGGTGGGCCGCTCCGCCGACCTGCGCAAGGAACGGCGCTGGCATTTGGTGGTACCGATGTTGATGGGCGCCATCGGCCTGATCATCGCGGTGAACTTCGCCACCACTCCGGCCATCGCCATCCTCGGGCTGACCATCGCCACCATGGGCGCCCTCACCGGCCTGCCAATGTTCTGGCCGGTACCGACCGCCATGCTCAGTGCCGGTGCGGCAGCCGGTGGCCTGGCGTTGATCAACTCCATGGGTCAGATGGCAGGCTTCTTGAGCCCGTATATCGTCGGTTTTGTGAAAGATGCCACCGGGTCGACCGATATGGCGCTGTACTTACTGGCGGCGGTGATTGTCGCCGGGAGTGTGTTGGCGTTGCGGATGACGCGAACCCTGAAGGTATAAACACCCTTAAAGGACAATGAGGTCAAAAATGTGGGAGCGGGCACGTCGCACCGCCGCTCCCACATTTGATTGTGTAAATAGGAGAGTCGGCGTTACAGCAAACCACCCCCGTCGATGTCAATCACGCTGCCGGTGATAAAGCCATTCTCCATGGCTAACACATACCCGCCAGCCACTTCTTCGGCTTGCCCCACACGCCCCACTGGCAGCGCCCCGCCCGCTTTGGCAAACATCGCCAGCCGCTGCTCCTCGGCCAACCCCGCATACGCCTCGGTATCAATCACCCCCGGACTGATCACATTGACTCGCCGTGGCGCCAGTTCCTTCGCCAACTGCTTGCCCAGGGCTTCGGTGGCTGCATTGATGCCCGTCTTGATGAACTGCCCGGCCAGGATTTTACGCCCCAACTGCCCCGACGTCAGGCTGATGCTGCCGTGCTCATCCAGGAACGGCAGTGCCTGTTGAATCGCCCGCAACGAACCCCAGAGTTTCACGTTGAAGTTAGCCTGGGCTTCGTTCAAGTCGGTCTCGATCAAGGTCTTGGCTTGCACCGCCGGGCCCGCTGTATAGACCAGGTGATCAAAGCGCCCTACGGTTTCGAACAGACGCTGCAGGGACGCGCTGTCGGTCACATCAACCGGCTCGCTGCGCACGCCCTGATCGCTTGTCGGCGACAAGCGCCGCCCAGCCAACACTACGTGGGCGCCGCGAGCGGCGGCCTCCTTGGCGACGGCCGCACCAATGCCGCTGCTGCCGCCAATCACGATGACCGTCTTGCCGTTTAAGGGGGATGCCATGGGAACTACCTCGTCCTGGAAAATGAGCATTCATCTTCCTCGCTTGGCAATCGGTGAAAAATACCGGTAAAACGACAAGATCTTTAAAGGATTTTTACAAATGAGTTCAATCCTCGACCTTGAAGTCTTCGTGCGCACCGCCGACAGCGGCAGCCTGTCCGCCGCCGCCCGCAGCCTCAACCTGACGCCGGCAGCCGCCAGCATTGCCCTCAAGCGCCTGGAAACCCGCTTGGGCATTCGTCTGCTGGCCCGCTCCACACGCAGCATGCGCCTGACCGAGGAAGGCCGGCGCTACCTGGACAGCGTCCGTCTGGCCTTGGACACGCTGGCGGAAGGCGAACAGGCCCTCAAGCAGCAAAGCCAGGGCCTGAGCGGTTTACTGCAATTGGCCGCGCCCTCCGATTTCGGGCGCAATGTGCTGTTGGCCTGGCTGGATGATTTCAAGACCGAACACCCCAATATTCGCCTGCAGTTACTGCTCAACGACAGCAATGCCGACCTGTTCCGCGAAACGGTCGATATTGCCCTGCGTTTCGGCGTACCACGGGATTCCAGCCTGGTGGCGTTGCCCGTGGTGCCCGAGCACCAGCGTGTTGCCTGCGCCAGCCCTGACTACCTTGCGCGTCACGGCACACCTCAAGAGCCCGTGGAACTGGTCCGACACAGCACGCTGCGTTACATGCGCCAGGGCCAGGCGAACAATACGTGGTGCTTTCGCCGGGCCGGCGTGCTTCAGGAGGTCGAGATCAGGGGCGATTACCTGTGCGATGACGGAGAAGTCGTCCGGCGCTGGGCCCTGGCCGGCCATGGCATTGCCTACAAGGCCAGGCTTGATGTGGCCCGGGATATCAAGGCCGGACGGCTGATCCCGCTGTTCGGCGATTGGCAAGGTGAACCCACACCTTTCAACCTGATGTGCCCTCATCGGCTGCAAGTGTCAGAGCGGGTCAAAGTGCTGCATCGTTTTTTACAGATTCGTTGTGCGCAACTGCTGCAGTAGTCGCTGCCAACTGCCGCGACGCTCCACCCGCGGGGCTTGTTCTAGAGCCCTGCTCTCTGGTATTGCATAACCCACGTCTTCCCTTTTTGAGGTGTTCACCATGATTTACCGCACACTGGGTCAGTCCGGTTTAAGGGTCAGTGCATTGACCCTGGGCAGCATGATGTTTGGCGAACAGACCAACACCGAGGATTCGCTGCGCATCATCGACAAAGCCTGGGACCAGGGCATCAATTTCATCGATACCGCTGACGTCTATACCGGCGGGCGCTCCGAGGAAATCGTCGGTGAAGCCATCGCCCGCCATCGCCAGGATTGGGTGCTGGCGTCCAAGGTCGGCATCGGCCCGCTGGATGGTTTGCCGAACCGCAGTGGCTTGAGCCGCAAGCGGATTTTCACTGCATTGGAGGACAGCCTGCGCCGACTGGACACCGATTACCTGGACATCTACTACCTGCATCGCGAGGATCACCACACGCCGCTGGAGGTGACGGTATCGGCGATTGGCGACCTGATCCGCCAGGGCAAGATCCGTTATTGGGGCTTGTCCAATTACCGTGGCTGGCGCATAGCCGAAGTGATCCGCGTGGCCGAGCGCCTGGGAGTGGACCGGCCGGTGATCAGCCAGCCGCTGTACAACATCGTCAATCGCCAGGCTGAGGTCGAGCAGATCACCGCGGCCGCTGCCTATGGACTGGGCGTGGTGCCTTACAGCCCATTGGCCCGCGGGGTGCTCAGCGGCAAATACGCGCCGGATGTGGCCCCTGAGGCCGGCAGCCGCGCCGCACGGCAGGACAAGCGCATTCTGGAAACCGAATGGCGGATGGAGTCGCTGCGCATTGCCCAGCAGATCCAGCAGTACACCCAGGGCCGAGGGGTGGGGATTGTCGAGTTTGCGATTGCCTGGGTGTTGAATAACCAGGCGGTCAGTTCAGCGATTGTCGGGCCGCGCACCGAGGCACAGTGGGACTCCTATACGGGCGCGCTGGACGTGAAGATCAGTGCCGAGGATGAGGCGTTCATTGACTCGCTGGTGACACCGGGGCACGCCTCGACGCCGGGGTTCAATGATGTGGGCCATTTCGTTTCGGGGCGAATTTCCCGATAAAGGACGGTGTGCATTCCCTTGTGGCGAGGGGGCTTGCCTCGCCACAAAAGCCCTTTCTCCACAGGAAACGTCTAGTCCAGCGGCACATCCAGGCTCACCTTGACCCGGTCCATCACCACGATGCTGCGAAACCACTTGATATTGCGGTTCTCGTAGAACAACTGCCGGGCCAACGCTTCATAGGCCTTCATGGTTTCCACCACGACTACCAGCACGAAGTCCGCATCGCCAGTGACGTAATAGCACTGCTGAACCTCAGGGATCGACATCTGCGCCTTGAGTACGTCAAGGTCCTCGATGTGGGTTCGCTCGGCGTGCACCTCCACCAAAATCGTAATGGGCTTGCCCACGGCCTCCTGATTGACCACCGCCGTGTTGGCGCTGATCACCCCGCTCTGCTCCATGCGTTTGATGCGCCGTTGCACGGCGGCGGTCGACAGGTTGACCTGCTCACCGATCACCCGCAGCGCGGTAGTGTTGTCGCGCTGCAAGTGCTTGAGAATCGCCCGGTCGAAATCATCGAGGGGGGGTTGTGGGTTGGCGGACATCCTGGCAAACCTTGGGTGTGAGAAAATTTCCCATAAGATGCCGTAAAACAGAGCAAACGTCTCACCTCAAAAGCAATATATTCCCACCTGAAATTCCCCCTCTTTTGTTTGAATCGGTTTCGCGAGGATTGCGTGTCTAAAGGTGTTGTTTTATCGGTATTCGCCTCGGTGTTGTTTGCCGTGATGTATTACTTCACATCGCTGCTTACGCCATTGAGCGGTTTGGAGATTTTTGGCTGGAGGATGCTGCTGACGGTGCCGTGCATGACGGTATTCATGGCCATCAGCGGCGAGTGGCGTCGGGTCTGGGAACTCGTGCGGCTTCTGGTACGCAAGCCACGACTGATCGGCGGGATTGTGTTGTCGTCGGTGTTGCTGGGCGTACAACTGTGGTTGTTCATGTGGGCGCCGCTCAACGGCCGCAGCCTGGATGTGTCCCTGGGCTATTTCCTGCTGCCGCTGACCATGGTTCTCACCGGGCGTCTGGTATATGGCGAGCAACTGTCGCGGCTGCAACTGATCGCGGTGGTGTTGGCTGCAATCGGTGTGCTCAACGAGCTGTATCAGGTCGGCGGTTTTTCCTGGGCCACATTGCTGGTGATCATTGGGTATCCCCTCTACTTCGTGCTGCGCAAACGCTTGACCACTGATCATCTGGGCGGGTTGTGGCTGGACATGGCGCTGATGCTGCCGGTGGCCCTGTGGTTTGTACAAAGTGGCGAACAAGGCTTTGCCGTGCTGGATGCCCACAAGGGCTTGTACGCGCTGATCCCGATGCTGGGTTTGATCAGCGCTTCGGCGCTGGTGTGCTACATCATTGCCAGCCGTTTGTTGGCCTTCAGCCTGTTCGGTTTGCTCAGTTATGTGGAGCCCGTGTTGCTGCTCGGGGTCGCGCTGTTGCTGGGCGAAAGCATCGGCCCGGGAGAATGGCTGACCTACATTCCGATCTGGCTGGCGGTGATGGTGTTGGTGTTCGAAGGGTTCAAGCACTTGGTGCGTCAGCGCAAAGCCTGATAGCAGGCAAAACAAAGCCCGGCCGAGGGAAACCTCGGTCGGGCTTTTTTACAACGGTATCAACGATCAGTCGGCAGTCAGTACGCCACGACGTACCTGGTCGCGCTCGATGGACTCGAACAGCGCCTTGAAGTTGCCTTCGCCGAAACCATCGTCACCCTTGCGCTGAATAAACTCGAAGAACACCGGGCCCATCAGGGTTTCCGAAAAGATCTGCAACAGCAGGCGCTTGTCGCCTTCCACTGACGAACCGTCCAGCAGGATGCCACGCGCTTGCAACTGGTCTACCGGCTCGCCATGGTTGGGCAGGCGACCTTCAAGCATTTCGTAGTAAGTATCCGGCGGCGCAGTCATGAAACGCATGCCGATCTTCTTCAGCGCGTCCCAGGTCTTGATCAGGTCGTCGGTAAGAAACGCCACGTGCTGGATGCCCTCGCCGTTGAACTGCATCAGGAACTCTTCGATCTGGCCGGCGCCCTTGGACGATTCTTCGTTCAACGGGATACGGATCATGCCGTCCGGGGCGCTCATGGCCTTGGAGGTCAGGCCGGTGTACTCGCCCTTGATGTCGAAGTAGCGCGCTTCACGGAAGTTGAACAGCTTCTCGTAGAAGTTGGCCCAGTAGGCCATCCGTCCGCGGTACACGTTATGGGTCAGGTGATCGATGACTTTCAGGCCTGCGCCCACTGGATTGCGGTCAACGCCTTCTAGGTAGACGAAGTCGATGTCATAGATCGAGCTGCCTTCGCCGAAACGGTCGATCAGGTACAGCGGCGCACCGCCAATGCCCTTGATGGCTGGCAGATTCAGTTCCATTGGACCGGTTTCGATGTGGATCGGCTGGGCACCCAGCTCCAGGGCGCGGTTATAGGCCTGCTGCGAGTCCTTGACCCGGAACGCCATGCCGCACACCGACGGGCCGTGCTCGGCCGCAAAGTACGAAGCGAGGCTGTCAGGTTGGTTGTTGAGGATCAGATTGATCTCGCCCTGACGGTACAGGTGCACGTTTTTGGAGCGGTGGGACGCGACTTTGGTGAAGCCCATGATCTCGAAGATCGGCTCAAGGGCACCCGGCGTCGGCGATGCGAATTCGATAAATTCAAAGCCCATCAGGCCCATTGGGTTTTCGTATAAATCTGCCATGGTTTGGCGCCTCATCATCTTTTTGTCGTTAACGGATCGTTAATTGCCAGCAAGGATGAGGTGGGAAGGTGGCGCACACGAAATGCCCCGCACGCTGCGGGCGAGGAAGTCACCGTAGATGAGTGGGGACCCGAGTAGCTTCATGGTTGAATCATTCTCTTACGGGCGTCCGAGGGGGACGAGGCTTCCGTAATCGGAAGTCCTTATTCTTGTATGCGTAACTCGATTCTACACAGCGTAACCGCGTTTGTCCGTATTCCTTATCAAATCCCCATTGTCCTGACCCGCGCAAGGGGTTTATTGCACAGATAGATGCCCAGCAGAATCAACCCACCGCCCGCAATCATCGGCACGGTCAGTGACTCGCCCAGCAACAGCGCCCCGCAGATCACCGCTGTCAACGGATTGAGGGCAATAAACACACCGGAGCGCGTCGCGCCGATGCGCCGGATACCGTCGTAGTAGCCGACATAGGCCAGCGCCGAGCCCAATACCCCAAGATACAACAGGCTCAACACCTGCGGCCCATGAATAGCGCTCAAGCCCTGCACGGTCAGCCTGCCTGTCACCAGCGTGGTGATTGTCAGCATGAGGGTTCCCAGCAAGATCGACCAGGTGACCGTCTGCAACGATCCGAGGCTTTGGTTGAGTGAGCGGGAAAACAGTGAATAAACGCCCCAGCCCAGCACACAACCGAAAATCAGCAGGTCGCCGATCCAGGCATCGGCCGTGCCCTCCAACAGCTGCGAGTCACGACTGACAATCACCCACCCTGCCCCGACCAGGCACAAACCAATCCCCAGCAATTTCGCGCGGCCCAGTCGCTCCTTGAACAACAGCCAGGAGGCCAGCCCGATCACCGCCGGGTTCAAGGCAACGATCAACGAAGCCCGTGAAGCGTTGATGTAATGCAGCCCGTAGAAGAAGCACAGGTTGTAGAAAAAGATCCCGAAAAACCCCAACGTCATCAATTGCGCCAGTTGCCGGGGCGTCGGGCATGCCAGGGGAATTCGCGCGAAGGCCATGAACAGCAGCAGCGCCAGGCTCGCCAGTACAAACCTCAGGCTTGCCGCCAGGAACGGGTCCAGGACACCGGCGAGGAAGCGCCCGGCAACAAAGGTGCCGCCCCAGATCATAGTGACGGCGGCCAACTTCAAATACGTAAGGGGATCTGACTTCAGGGAAAGCATTTGGCTCATAAGGATCCTGCGCACTGGACGGGACGTTTGGCGTATTCTTTGCCTAATGCCTGATCATCGTAAAATGAGTAAAACCTCATGACCCTCACCCAGTTGGAAATCTTTTCTCTGGTGGCCGAGCTCCAAGGGTTCACCAGCGCCGCCCATCGCTTGAGTATCAGCCAATCGGCGGTGTCCCATGCCATCAAGTCCCTGGAGCAAGAGCTGGGTGTCGAGTTGTTCCGCCGGCATCAATCCCGGGTCGAACTCAGCGATATCGGTCAGCAATTGCTGACGCGGGCCCGGGCCATGTTGGGCCTGGCCAATACCTTGCAGCAGGAGGCAGCGGATGCCCGGGGCATGAAGCGCGGCACCTTGCGTATCGGCTCCTTCGGGCCAACGGCATCCATTCGCTTGCTGCCCGCCATCCTGCAGCGGTTTCGCCTGGAACACCCAGGGATAGAGGTGCATGTAGACGAAGGCCCGGATCGACAAGTGCTGCAATGGCTTGAAGAACGGCGGATCGACGTGGGTTTTGTGGTGTTGCCAGAGGAGCGCTTCGATACCTTCACACTGATCGAGGATCAACTGGTGGCGCTGCTGCCGCTCGCTCATCCATTGGGCGAACAGGCGAGCATCAGCCTCAGGGCGTTGTGTGATGATCCGTTTATCTTGACTGAAGCCGGGTCGTCGGAGTTGGTATCGCGGCTGTTCACTGGAGCCGGGCTCAAACCGGATATTCGCTACCGTTGCTCGCAACTGCTCAGCACTTTAGATGCCATACAGCGGGGCGATGGCGTGACGGTCGTTGCCGAAGGTTCATTGCCTGAAACACGGGAGCCGGGTTATCTGAAAAAGCCTCTCCAACCAGCGGTCAAGCGTCAGGTAGGACTGGCGGTGCTGGATCGGCGCCAGTCGTCCCCCGCCACCCTGGCATTTATCGACTTGGCCATCCGCCTGAATGGCCACTGAGCAGGCACAGACTCGCAGGGCCATCTATCATGGCGACTGCCCGCACTCTTTTTTGAACGGCCTTATTGTCCCGTCCGCCTTTGAGAGCCCAATTGCCCTTATCTGCTACAGGTCGCATAAATGCCACTGACCGTCAAAGGCCCACGAAAACCTACGGCCCGCTACCTGATCACCACCTTGAGCGTTCTGCTGCCGATTCTGCTGGGAGTGGTCATCCTGTACTTGCAGGCCGAACGTACCCTGGAACAAAGCACCGCACAGACGGCCGAAGAGGCCGTGCGCCAGTTTGACCTGATGCTCGACAACACCGCCCTCGCCGCCCAGGACCTGCTGCCGCTGGCGGGCAAGGACTGTGATAGCGCGGTGCAACTGGCGCTTCGCGAGCAAGTCACGCGTCGTCCCTTCGTGCGCGCAACCACCTTGTCGTGGAAAAAAACCATTTATTGCAGTTCGCTGTTTGGCGGTAGTTACGTTTCACCGGTCAATCCCGAAGACTACGTCAACGGCCGGTTGTGGCTGATGAACGGCAATCCGGTCACACCTGACACAGCGTTGCTGGTGTATCGGCTCACGGAAGGTGACGAGGGCGCCTTTGCCTCCATTGACGGCTATCACCTGACGAACGCCTTGCGCCTGATCAGCCGCTATGCCGACCTGGTGCTGCAGGTGGGGCCCAATTGGTTGAGTGCCGATGGCAAAGTCCACATCAGCGCCCCCCCGGTGTTTGCCGTGGCCCATCACCCTCTCGACTCCAAGCGCTATGCCTATCGCGTTGAAGCCGGCATGCCCGAAGGTGAAGTCTGGCGCTATATGGAGGCTCGATACCCGGCCCTGTTCAGCCTCGTGGTGTTTTTTGGCGTGTTGGCGGGCGTCTTCGCTCACTGGCTGCAAAAACGCTCCTCCGCCCCCACCCTCGAACTGCAACGGGCGTTGGGTGCCAATGAATTCGTGCCGTATTTTCAACCGGTGGTACGCGGCGACAGCCTGCAATGGGCCGGCTGTGAAGTACTGATGCGCTGGAACCACCCGAAGGAAGGCCTGGTGCGCCCAGACCTGTTTATCCCCCTGGCCGAACACTGCGGACTGATCGTGCCAATGACCCGCGCCTTGATGCGCCAGACCTCTGCCTGCCTGGCACCCCATGCAGACCGTTTCAACCGTGGCTTCCACATCGGTATCAATATCACCGCCAGTCATTGCCATGACATGGAATTGGTCGAGGACTGCCGCGAGTTCCTCGCGGCCTTCACACCAGGGCACGTCATATTGGTGCTTGAATTGACTAAGCGCGAGCTGATCGAGCCGACCGACGTGACCCGCCAGCTATTCCAGGCCCTGCACGAACTGGGGGTGATGATCGCCATTGACGACTTTGGTACCGGCCACTCCAGCCTGAGTTATTTGCGCAACTTCAATGTTGATTACTTGAAGATTGATCAAAGCTTTGTCGCGATGATCGGTGTCGACGCATTATCACGGCATATACTGGACAGTATCATTGAGTTGTCCGCCAAACTCGACTTGGGGATCGTCGCGGAAGGCGTGGAAACACAAGAGCAATGCCAGTATCTGACAGCACAAGGCGTGGATTTTTTACAGGGTTACCTGTTTGGTCGCCCCGAGCCCTTTGATGCTTTCATTAAGTCTTTGCACAGCCATTGAATAGCCATCTAGCGCCTGGATGAAATATTGTTATTTATACAAAAGACATGATTTACTCGTAGCTCATTAACTACTACAATTTTTCCTGCCTGTGCTGAATGGGCAGGAGGGCCACTTTCACTGAGTCACGTTGAGGCTCTTGGCTTATAGCTTTATTTAGAGTTGGTATCAGCCAAATACACTATTGGAGTAAAGATTTTGTCCAGACTCGCCGAATTTCGCGCCGCAGAAAAAGCCCTTCAAGAGCAGCTTGCCCAGCTGGAATCCCTGAAGAACGACGCTGGTTTGAAGAAAGAAATCGAATTCGAAGAAAAGCTTCAAGGGCTGATGAAAACCTACGGCAAGAGCCTGCGTGACATCATTTCCATCCTTGATCCAAACCCGGGCAAGTCCGGTTTTCAAGTAGCGGCCGCACCAAAAACGCGCCGCGCGCGCGTGGTCAAGGTGTATCACAACCCGCACACCGGCGAACTGATTGAAACCAAAGGTGGTAACCACCGCGGCTTGAAGGCCTGGAAAGAAGAGTATGGCGCAGCCACTGTAGATTCCTGGCTGCGCGGCTAATAAAAGCGCACTAATAAAAGCCCCGCAGATGCGGGGCTTTTGTGTTTTTGAGCCGCGACTTGAAACCGTGGCATGTTCGAAAGTGAACTTTAAAATACATTTCACTTGGCACACATTTCGACTAGGCAATGGCTTCACGCTAACGGTTTATAGTTGAGCGTTTTTTGTCGTTGAACCCGCCAGGTGTTTAGCCTGAGCTATCAAAGTTTCAAGCTATCGCGGACGGAGCTGACTTCAGCCCTGCTCGCCTCATAAGCATCGGCTTGCCCTGCGTATGAAAAAACATACGCCTTATCCGTATCGACAGCGCCCACCAGCGTTTGCGACAGCACGTGCCGGCCGTTCTCGGTGACAATACAAGTTGTTTCCAACGCATCAAGACGACTTAACATTGTGGGATGCATCTTGCTGCAAACACTCTGATAACCACTCCGAGCAAAATCCTTCTGGATGGATTTGCGCATCTCCAGCAGCACACCTTGCAGATTGACCGCGTGCCCCGCTTCGATCGGCGTACCGGTGAGCTCCATGACCATCAGTGTCGCGCCGTTTTCATCATTTTTTATCGCCCGCTGGCGAGAAACGGATGACGGCTTGGCCGGTGCATCCGTATCAGGCACCACCTCCTCCACCTGCCAGCCGCTGGGCCAATGAATCTCCGGGTCCGCCGCCAAGACAGCAGTACTGCCCAATACAAGGCACAAGGTGGTCAACAACGGTTTACTCAATCGGCTCATTGCGAAAAACACTCGAGGTTCAGACTTCAAAGTTTGAGCCCGCCCACTTGCTGGTCGCAAGGGCTGCGTGACCTTTTTCATTTGGCGCAGCAGGCAGGGCTTGCGTATCATGGCCCAGTTGCACGGATGCCTGTCAGCCGCAAGCCAAGGGACCGCTCAAACCACGAGTTGCGTCTACCCCATTTTTTCTGGAGAGCCCATGAGCCTGCACGAATTGAACACCTTCCCGGGCGTAACCGCCCAACCGGACACCGCCACCCGCCACTTCGTCTTCAACCACACCATGCTGCGGGTCAAGGACATCACCAAGTCGCTGGACTTCTACACCCGCGTCCTCGGTTTCTCCCTGGTGGAAAAACGCGACTTCCCGGACGCTGAATTCAGCCTGTACTTCCTGGCCCTGGTGGACAAGGCCCAGATCCCTGCCGACGCCGCTGAGCGCACCCAATGGATGAAGTCGATTCCCGGCATTCTGGAACTGACCCACAACCACGGCACCGAAAACGATCCGGACTTCGCCTACCACAATGGCAATACCGACCCGCGTGGCTTTGGCCATATCTGCATTTCGGTACCGGACATCGTCGCTGCATGTGAACGCTTTGAAGCCCTGGGCTGCGATTTTCAGAAGCGCCTGACTGATGGCCGCATGAAAAGTCTGGCTTTCATCAAGGACCCGGATGCTTACTGGGTAGAGATCATCCAGCCGGCACCGATGTAAAAGCGTCGACCCATAAAAAACCCCATGATCACTCATGGGGTTTTTTAGTTTCAGGCCAGCCGTTACGCCGGAGCCGAACTACGGATCAGGTGATCAAAAGCACTCAGGGAAGCCTTGGCGCCCTCGCCCACCGCAATCACGATCTGCTTGTACGGCACGGTGGTCACGTCACCGGCAGCGAATACGCCAGGCAATGAAGTCTCGCCGCGGGCGTCGACAATGATCTCGCCACGAGGCGACAGTTCGACGGAGCCCTTGAGCCAGTCAGTGTTGGGCAGCAAGCCGATCTGGACAAAGATACCCTCCAGGTCGACCGTCTTGAACTCGCCCGAGTTGCGGTCCTTGTACACCAGACCGGTAACTTTCTGGCCATCACCTTTGACTTCGCTGGTCAGCGCGCTGGTGATCACATCAACATTCGGCATGCTGTACAGCTTACGCTGCAACACGGCGTCGGCGCGCAGTTTGCTGTCGAACTCCAGTAACGTGACGTGGCTGACAATCCCGGCCAGGTCAATCGCCGCTTCAACGCCGGAGTTACCGCCGCCGATGACCGCAACACGCTTGCCTTTGAACAACGGGCCATCGCAATGCGGGCAGAAGCACACGCCCTTGGCCTTGTATTCCTGCTCGCCCGGCACCCCCATTTCGCGCCAGCGGGCGCCGGTGGCAAGGATCACCGTCCTGGACTTGAGGGTCGCACCGCTTTCGAAGTGAATCTCGTGCAGTTCGCCGGCGCTTTTCGCCGGGATCAAGCGACTTGCTCGCTGCAGGTTCATGATGTCGACGTCGTACTGCTTGACGTGCTCTTCCAGGGCGCTGGCCAGCTTCGGCCCTTCGGTTTCCTGGACCGAAATGAAGTTCTCGATGGCCATGGTGTCCAGCACCTGCCCGCCGAAACGCTCAGCAGCAACACCCGTGCGGATGCCTTTACGCGCAGCGTAGATCGCCGCCGAGGCACCGGCCGGGCCACCTCCCACTACCAACACGTCAAAGGCGTCTTTGGCACTGATTTTCTCGGCCTGTTTTTCGATGCCGCTGGTGTCGAGCTTGGCGAGGATTTCTTCCAGGCCCATGCGGCCCTGACCGAAATTCACACCGTTGAGATAGACGCTAGGCACGGCCATGATCTGACGATCATCGACCTCGGCCTGGAACAATGCACCGTCGATGGCGACGTGGCGGATGTTCGGGTTCAGCACAGCCATCAGGTTCAACGCCTGAACCACGTCCGGGCAGTTCTGGCACGACAGCGAGAAGTAAGTCTCGAAGCTGAACTCGCCTTTCAAGGCGCGGATCTGTTCAATCACTTCGACACTGGCCTTCGATGGGTGGCCGCCGACTTGCAGCAGCGCCAACACCAGCGAAGTGAATTCATGGCCCATGGGGATGCCGGCGAAACGCAGGCTGATATCGGCACCCGGGCGGTTGATGGAGAACGATGGCTTGCGCGCATCATCGCCATCGCTGAGCAAGGTAATCAGCGTCGAAAGGCTGGCTACGTCTTGCAACAAGGCAAGCATTTCCTGGGATTTCGCACCGTCGTCGAGGGAGGCGACGATCTCGATCGGCTGGGTGACCCGTTCCAGGTATGACTTCAACTGAGCTTTAAGATTGGCGTCCAACATACGGGCGATTTCCTGTTAATTCATTTAATACGGTCGAAAAAAAACGCCCGAGCGAATCTCGCCCGGGCGTTTTTGAGGGCGGTGCAGCTGACTTAGGTGCGGAGTTCCGCCCTGCTGTACTTCACAGACTTAGATCTTGCCGACCAGGTCCAGGGACGGAGCCAGGGTGGCCTCGCCTTCTTTCCACTTGGCTGGGCAGACTTCGCCTGGGTGAGCAGCAACGTACTGAGCGGCCTTGATTTTGCGCAGCAGCTCGGAAGCGTCACGACCAACGCCGCCATCGTTGATTTCAACGATTTTGATCTGGCCTTCAGGGTTGATCACGAAAGTGCCGCGATCTGCCAGGCCGACTTCTTCGATCAGGACATCGAAGTTACGGGAGATGGCCAGGGTCGGGTCGCCGATCATGGTGTACTGGATTTTGCCGATGGCTGGCGAAGTGTTGTGCCAGGCAGCGTGAGCAAAGTGGGTGTCAGTGGAAACGCTGTAGATTTCGACGCCCAGTTTCTGGAATTCGGCGTAGTTATCAGCCAGGTCTTCCAGTTCGGTTGGGCAGACGAAGGTGAAGTCGGCCGGGTAGAAGAAAACGACGGACCACTTGCCTTTCAGGTCAGCGTCCGACACTTCGACGAAGCTGCCGTTTTTGTAGGCGGTTGCTTTGAACGGTTTTACTTGGCTGTTGATGATAGGCATCGTTGACTCTCCGTCAGGGGTTAAAAAGTTGATGGGTGAATCCTACCCAGTCTCATCGCCGATGGCTCATTGGCAAACCTGATGCTGACGATTGGTTTTCGCTATTAGGCGACTGTATTAATAGAAGAAATCTCACACCAGTTGGTCAGTCGCCACCGTCATTCCAAGAAAGGGCGTCGCTTCAACATAGCGCATGGCAGATTTCATGTCCTTCCAGCCGACGTAGCTCATCAACGACTTCAAATCCCAGCCACTACGATGGGCCCAGGTGGCAAAACCTCGGCGCAGGGAATGACTGGTGTACAGCTGCGCCGCAATACCCGCACGCTCCAGGGCTTGTCGCAACAACGGGATCACGCTGTTGGGGTGCAGCCCTTTTTCACTGAGATTGCCCCAGCGATCAATGCCGCGAAACACCGGGCCGCGTACCAGGGCCGAGGCGGCGAGCCATTCGGTATAGGCCTGAACCGGGCACAAGCGCAATAACGCCGGGGTCTGATAGGTCTTGCCGAGGTTTTCCCGATCACTTTTGCTGCGGGGCAAGTACAGGCTGATCCCTGAACCCGGTACGGCGTGCACATGTTCGATGTTGACCCGGCACAGCTCATCACTGCGAAAGCCACGCCAGAAGCCCAGCAGGATCAAGGCCGCGTCGCGTTTGGCTCGCAGCCATCCAGGCTGATCGTCGACATTTCTGGCGTCACACCCTTCCTGCTCAAGACGGGCAATCACCCGTTCAAGATGCTGGATCTGCAAAGGTTCAGCCTGCTTTTCCTGTGCCGGGTGCAGGGCGCGAACACCTTTGAGCACCTTACGCACCACGGGCGCCTTGGTGGGATCGGGAAATCCCTGGCTGGTATGCCACTGAGCCAGCGCCGACAGACGCAACTTCAATGTGTTGACCGACAGCACACCCGCATGCGCCACCAGATAGCGCGCGACGCTGTCGCTGGTGGCCGGCAGGAATCCGCCCCAGCTCACTTCAAAGTGCTCAATGGCCGCTCGATAACTGCGACGCGTGTTGTCGCGGGTGGCGGCGTTGAGGTAGTGGTCCAACTCGCTCATAGGGATGACCTTGCGGGATGCATGCGTACTGCCATTGGATGAAGAATGCTTCAAAACGGCGATGACACGGGATAATACGCCAATATCCCATCTGTTAAATCATGAATTCAAACGAAAAATAAATCGTGATACAGTATGTATTTACATACTACGTACCACAGTACCAAATCGACGGAGACCCCATGGCTCGTGGCGGCATCAATAAAGCAGTAGTTCAAACGGCACGCCTGGCGATCCTGGCCCGCGGCGAAAACCCCAGCATCGATGCCGTACGCATCGAGATGGGCAATACCGGCTCGAAAACCACGATTCATCGTTATTTGAAGGAGCTGGACGAGAGCGAGTCGCGCCAGGCCATCACCCAGGCACCTATCGACGATGAGCTGACGGAGCTGGTGACCAAGCTGGCCCAACGCCTGAAAGACAAGGCCCAGGAGCCGATTGATAGCGCCCTGGCGCAGTTCGAGCAGCAGAAAGCCGCCCTGCTCGCTCAACTCGAAGAGCTGGAACTGGCCCACGGCCAACTCAAGCAAGCGTTCGAGGTTCAGGCGCACGCACTGGCCGATGAGAGTGCCGCACTCAATACCAGCCGCTCCAGCCTGCAAACCGAACAAACCCGCAACGCCGGCCTGAGCCAGGCATGCAGTGACTACGAGCTACGGATCAACGACAAGGACGAGCAAATTCGCTCCCTGGAAGAAAAGCATCTGCATGCACGGGATGCGCTGGAGCATTACCGCAACGCCATCAAAGATCAGCGCGAGCAGGAACAACAGCGCCACGAGGGCCAGCTACAGCAAGTGCAGGCGGAACTGCGTCAGGCACAGCAACGTGCAATGGTGCGCCAGGATGAGATTACCCAATTGCACCGCGATAACGAGCGACTGCTGATTGAACATCGCGTCACCGTGAAGGAGTTGAGCGCACTGCAAGAGCAACAGCGCCAGTTGAGCGAACAGGTAAGCCTGATCGACAGCGAGCGCACCCTCCTCCAGGAACGCTTGCGGGTTGCGCAACTGGAGGTTCAGGTACGCCAGGAGGCGCTGAACGAACACCAGCAGACCAACAAGACCCTCGAACTGGACCTGGTCAAAGCCCAGGCCAGTATCGAGGCATTGCGCCTGGCAGCCGTCGTTGCAACGGCGCCAGAGGCGACTGCCGAAAGTTGATCAACCCGCCACTGGCGTGCGCATGGTGACAAACTCTTCCGCCGCGGTCGGGTGCACGCCGATGGTTTCATCGAAATGCTGTTTGGTCGCGCCCGCCTTGAGCGCGATCGCCAGCCCCTGGATGATTTCACCGGCATCCGGCCCCACCATGTGGCAACCCAGGACCTTGTCGGTGTCTGCATCGACCACCAGTTTCATCAGCGTGCGCTCCTGGCATTCGGTCAAGGTCAACTTCATCGGCCGGAAGCGGCTTTCGAAGATCTGCACCGTGTGGCCGTCAGCCTTGGCCTGCTCTTCGCTCAGACCAACGGTGCCAATGTTCGGCAGGCTGAACACCGCCGTCGGGATCATCGCGTAATCCACCGGGCGATATTGCTCAGGCTTGAACAGACGACGCGCTACGGCCATGCCTTCAGCCAGCGCTACCGGCGTCAGTTGCACACGCCCGATCACATCACCAATGGCCAGGATCGACGACTCGGCGGTCTGGTAGAGATCATCCACCTCAACAAAGCCACGCTTGTCCAGTTTGACCCCGGTGTTTTCCAGCCCCAGGTTATCGAGCATCGGTCGCCGACCGGTGGCGTAGAACACGCAGTCCGCTTCCAGTACGCGACCGTCTTTCAACGTAGCCTTGAGGCTGCCGTCAGCCTGCTTGTCGATGCGCTCGATATCAGCATTGAACTGCAAGTCCATCCCACGCTTGGTCAGCTCTTCCTGCAAATGCTTGCGCACCGCGCCATCAAAACCGCGCAGGAAAAGGTCGCCGCGATACAACAACGTCGTTTGTGCGCCAAGGCCATGGAAAATCCCGGCAAACTCCACGGCTATGTAACCGCCACCTACCACCAGCACGCGCTTGGGCAGCTCTTTGAGAAAGAACGCTTCATTGGAGCCAATGGCATGTTCGCGCCCCGGAATGTCCGGGATCTGCGGCCAACCACCGGTGGCAATCAGAATATGTTTAGCAGTGAAACGCTCACCGTTGATTTCCACCTGATGAGGGTCCACCAGGCGCGCATGCCCTTCATGCAGGGTCACGCCGCTGTTGACCAACAGGTTGCGATAAATGCCATTGAGGCGATTGATTTCGCGATCCTTATTGGCAATCAGCGTCGCCCAATCAAAGTTCGCCTCACCCAGGGACCAGCCGAAACCACTGGCCTGCTGAAAGTCTTCGGCAAAATGAGCACCATAGACCAGCAACTTCTTCGGTACGCAGCCAACGTTGACGCAAGTCCCTCCCAGGTAGCGGCTTTCAGCCACAGCCACCTTGGCGCCAAACCCTGCGGCAAAGCGCGCAGCCCGAACACCGCCGGAACCGGCACCAACTACATAAAGATCAAAATCGTAGGCCATTTCACTCTCCTCGGCAGGCCAACAGCATACCTGCTGCCGTTCTCTGGGCAATATATGGGGCCGAAAAACAAGAAAGCCACCCGAAGGTGGCTTTCTTGAGATCAGGCAGGCAACCGTTAATCAGTAAGCCTTGCCAGTCTTGTAGAAGTGCTCGAAGCAGAAATTGGTCGCCTCGATGTAGCCTTCAGCGCCGCCGCAGTCAAAGCGCTGCCCCTTGAACTTGTAGGCAATCACGCAGCCGTCTTTGGCTTGCTTCATCAGCGCGTCGGTGATCTGGATCTCGCCGCCCTTGCCTGGCTCGGTTTCTTCGATCAACTTGAAGATATCCGGGGTCAGGATGTAACGACCAATGATCGCCAGGTTCGACGGAGCATCTTCCGGCGCCGGCTTCTCGACCATGTTCCGCACACGGATCAAGCCATCGCCGATTTCGTCGCCAGCGATTACGCCGTACTTGTTGGTTTCCTGAGGATCGACTTCTTGAACGGCAATGATGGTGCAACGGTATTTCTTGTACAGGTTGACCATCTGGGTCAACACGCCATCACCTTCCAGGTTGACGCACAAGTCGTCCGCCAGCACCACAGCGAAAGGTTCGTCACCGATCAGCGGGCGACCGGTCAGAATTGCGTGGCCCAGGCCCTTCATTTGGGTCTGACGGGTGTAGGAGAAAGAGCACTCGTCGAGCAGTTTACGGATACCAACCAGGTACTTTTCCTTGTCGGTGCCCTTGATCTGGTTTTCCAGCTCATAGCTGATGTCAAAGTGATCTTCCAGGGCGCGTTTGCCGCGACCGGTCACGATGGAGATTTCGTTCAGCCCCGCATCCAGCGCCTCTTCAACGCCATACTGGATCAGTGGCTTGTTCACCACCGGCAGCATCTCTTTGGGCATGGCTTTAGTCGCTGGCAGGAAGCGAGTACCGTAACCGGCTGCTGGGAACAAGCATTTCTTGATCATAAAAGTCCTTAATAAGGGCTGTGCGTACGAAATTCGGCGCAGTCTAATCAGGCCGCAGTCACCTTACAATGGGTCCTGCTGGCGTTGCGATGTCAACATAGAGAAAAAATGTCGGCTTAAGTTCCGCCCATCTTCAAACAGGACTTCCCGGCGGCATCGCGAAAACTGACGACGCCCCGTTGTTTTAAAGGCCTTTACCCTTTTTAGCATGCTTTATGAGGATCAGCACTGACCTGCAACAACTTGCGCTGCCCAAGGGCATTTGGCGCTATCATTGCGCCCTTGAACCAGACAACGAGAAAGATAGATGTCAGAACCAAAAGGCGTGAACGGCTACCTGATCACACAGCGAGCGGACGGCTGGCACTTGATCAACTTCCACGGCGACAGCGTCGCCGGGTCATTCGCAACCGAACGTGAAGCTATCGCGGTAGCGGAAGTGTTTGTGGATGAAGCTGGCCACGCGTCGAGCAAAAGACCGAAGGGCAAGTAAGCCTCGCAGTCCGGTAGCCCCGCACACCAAAGCCTCGGTGAGCGGGGCTTTTTTGTGTTTGTCTGTACGTTGATGGCCGTTCGCTATAATCTCGCTTGAACCGTTCCAGTGCTCCCCACCTCAACACTTTCAACGACGATCACAACATGAACAAGATCCTGGCACTGATTCCGGTACTGGCGCTCACCGGCTGCACCACCACCTCCGATACTTACCTGAAAAACGGTGAGCAAGGCCTGACCATCGATTGTTCCGGCGAAGCCAATGCCTGGGCCAGTTGCTACGAAAAAGCCGACGCCTCCTGCGCGGGCACCGGTTACCGCATCGTCGGCACCGAAGGCACGCCAGCCTTGAAGGAAAGTGACAAGACACTGGGCAAGGATGTCGGCAACTTCAAAAACCGCAGCGTAGTGGTCGTCTGCAAGTAAGCCGCTCGTCTAGATGTGAATTTCGGCGAATTTGATGCCCAGGCCGCGAATGGTCTCGATCAGGTCATCCAGGCGCGCGAAGGATTCGACCTCATCCTGGTCATCCACCAGGAAAAAACTGCGCCCGGCGCTTTTCTTGAAGAACACAATCCATTCTCCAGAATCGGCCGGATTCTGTATGACATGGGTTGCCGATATGTGACCTGCTGCATGTCGGTCTCTGACTTGCTCACGCTTCATGACTGAATTCCGAAAAAAACAATGCCGCTGGGTCTCAGCGGCATTTTTTGTGGGTTGCCAACAGTTTAACGGATGCCCTGGCCTATCAGCACGCCCTCTACGGTTTGCCCATACAAATTAACGCCATCGTTGGCATGAAACTTCACACGGGTTTTCTCTACCGAGCCGTCCACCAGGCGCGGGTCTTGAGGCCGCTCGTGGCTGTTGACGTAAGCCGCTACATCCCATGCCTGCTGGTCGGTCAGGCTGCCGCCCTTACCCAGGGGCATGTTGTATTTGATGAAAGATGCCGCGGTGTTGATCCGGTGCATTCCGGCGCCCCAGTTGTAGGAGTCTTTACCCCACAACGGCGGCATTGCGTAGCTGTCGCCGACTTTCTGACCTTGGCCTTCAGCACCATGGCAGACCGCGCACTGTCCCTTGTAGACCTCGGCGCCCCGAGCCAAGTCGTAAGTGTCAGCGGAAGACGGTACCTCCGGATAGCCGCGTCCCGGCAACTCGACGCCCAGGGGTGCCTTGCTGGCCAGCCAGTAGGAATAGACCGACAACGCCGTAATCTCTGGGCTGTCCACCGCCGGTGGCGTGCCACCGTTCATGCTGAACTGGAAACAGCCCTGCAACCGCTCGGCGAAGGTATTGACCTTGTCGTTCTTCTTTCGGTACGCCGGGTACATGGGATAGGCACCCCATAACGGCGCCGAATTGGCCAGACGCCCCTGGTCCAGATGACAGTTACTGCAATTGAGACCATTGCCGACAAACGTCGGGGCCAGGCGCTTGGTGTCGACAAACAGCGCATACCCCTGCCTGACCAGCTTGCCATAGGCATTGTCCGGCAGCTCGCTTTCCAGTGGTGGCTGGAACGGTGTACCCGGGTGAGCGGCGGCAGGAGCCTGCAATTGCGACTGATCCTCCATGGCGATAGTCGCGGCCATGGCAGGCAGACTGATCAACGTCCCCAACAGGGGAGCAAACAGGAAAACCCTCATGGCTTGACCTCCTGGCCGCTCAGTGATGAGAAATAGGTCGCCACGCCCTGCACTTCTTCAGCCGTGAGCGACTTGGCGATATGGCCCATCAAGTCATTGGGGTCGTTATGCCGTGCCCCGCTCTGCCAGGCATTCAGTTGTGCGACCAGATAGGCGGCGGGTTGACCTGCCAGGGGTGGAAATGCCTCACCAACGCCCACACCGGCAGGCCCATGGCAACTGACACAGGCTGGAATCTGTCGATCCCAGGCACCTTGCAGGGCGATTTTTTGCGCCGTATTGTCGGGCATGACACTTCGGTGAAGGGTTGCAACAGCAGGTGCTGGCATCACCGCCAACGCCTGGGCCACGGTGGCGATTTCTTCTTCAGTCAAGGCCTTGGCCAGCGGCTGCATCACCGGACTGCTGCGCGCCCCGCTTTTGAAATCTTCCAACTGTTTACGCACATAGCCCACCGGCAAACCGGCCAGACGCGGAAAACCGGCCGCTGCCAGTCCCAGTCCATCAGCCCCGTGGCAAGCCACGCAAGGCGTAGCGCCGGGTTGCGAACCGCCTTGGGCAAAGATGTTTCTGCCCTCCTGCGCATGAGCACTGCCAAGTAACAGCAGCAGCGCACTCCCCATCAGAACTCGTTCCAGAGACATCATCACGACTCCATTTTTTATAGTTATATGCTTAGACTTACAAAGCATAAGCCTACAAATGGTAGGGCAATGAGCTGATCGCTACAACACCCTGCGCGCAACGCAAAAATAAACATCTGCCAGTAAGCACGAGCCCACACACTAATCGCAGGCAAAAAAAAGCCTGGCGCTGCGTGAGCGTCAGGCTTCTTGAATCGGATTCGTATGAGCGAGCCCCAGAGACTCAGCCGGAAATGCAATCCTCGCCGGCTTTCTTCACGTCGCCTGGGCGAATAGGCACATTGGACATGCTTTCATAAAGCTTGATGCTGCTACCGCTGGAGCGATCTTCGATTTCAAAGATGGCCGAGGGGTCAGCGGAAAACTTCTGCGGCACGATGACCCGAACACCGTCCTTGTGGGGCTCAATCTGCGAGGGTCTGCGGGTCGACGACAATTTCTGAACCACACAGGCCGCGTATTCCTGCGGTTTTTTCCCGGAGATGACCGCCAGGGTTGGCGGGGTCTGCTTGATGTCTGTAACCGAAGCACACCCACCCAACGCCAAGGCCAGAACCAATACACTCCACTTCATACAAAACCTCCGATAAAGACCCTACGACAGCGGGAATAGTATTTTTCTCCCGCAAACGTAGGATTTATCCCTCATAACTCGGTAAATAACTGTTTTAAATTGTCGAAGACGTCGACGACGGCCCGATAATAAACGTGCTGGGACTGATAAACTCTATCTTAACCTACGTATCGTTCTGATTTTTCAGAAAAAGCCCTTCTGGAGACACCCCATGAAATTCATTCACCAGCGCGAGCACCTTAACGAAGGGGACATTGTCGTCATCGAATGCTCCCAGACCTGCAACATCCGCCTGATGAGCGATGCCAACTTTCGCAGCTTCAAGAACGGTGGCCGCCACAGCTACCACGGCGGCGCGTTCGACACGTTCCCGGCTAGAATCACCGCGCCCAGTACCGGCTTCTGGAACATTACCCTTGACGTGGTCAACCGCCGCGCGATCAGCGTGACGCGCAAGCCGGCCTTGTCCCACAAGATCCGCATCGTTCGCCGTACCAACTCCAAACTGAGCTGATTGTTCAATCACAGCCGACAGGAAAGACCGTGACTCAAACCACCAAATACGTCATCAAGTACAAGCTCAATGGTGAGCGCCGCTTCGAATTCGCTCAACTGCAATCCGCCAGCGTCGAAGAGGCGAAAGCAGCCTTGGCGAAGATTCATGATGCGAGCGATGAAATCACCGACATCAATGTGAGCAAAGCCCTGTAATTCGAGCGCAAGCATCGGAGTGCCATGGCCCCCGGCGACTTCCTAGACTGGCAACCCTCATTCGTTGTCACAGGAGTTCGCCGATGTTTTCTTCATCCATTCCCCTCTCACTGACCGAGCGCCTGGCTTCCCAGGACTGGCATGCCATCGAAAGCGCTCTTGATCAACAGGGTAATGCGCTGATCCCGGGGCTGCTGACTGCCCGCGAATGTACCGACCTCAGCGACCATTACCCACGACAAGCGGCATTCCGCTCCCACGTGGTAATGGCCAGGCATGGCTTTGGCCGGGGCGAATATAAATACTTTCGCTACCCGCTGCCGGCCCTTGTCAGCGACTTGCGCGAACAGCTTTATCCTTATCTGACGTCACAGGCTAATCGCTGGAACGAGCAGATGAACCTGCCGATCACCTACCCACCACAACACGCCGACTTCGTCGCTCGCTGCCACGCCGCAGGACAACAACGGCCCACGCCCTTGCTACTGCAATATGGCCCAGGAGACTACAACTGCCTGCATCAAGATCTTTACGGTGAGCATGTCTTTCCCCTACAGGTAGCGATCCTGCTGTCCCAGCCAGGCGAGGACTTCAGTGGCGGTGAACTGATACTGACCGAGCAACGCCCGAGGATGCAGTCTCGCGCCCAAGTAGTGCCATTGAACAAAGGGGATGCGGTGATCTTTGCGGTCAGCCAGCGCCCAATGCCCAGCGTCCGGGGGTTTCATCGGGTAACCTTGCGCCATGGGGTCAGTGTTCTGCACAGTGGCAAACGTCATACCTTGGGAGTGATCTTTCACGATGCGCAGTAAGCCGATTCCCGGCCCCACCGCAGATCTGTTTGCCGACGACGCCCTGCAGCAACCAACCGGGCGTGAGCAAATCGGCGAACAGTCCTACGTCCTCAGGGGCTACGCCCTGCCCTGGGTTGAACGTCTGCTACCAGAATTGCGGCGTGTGCTGGCCCAATCACCGTTTCGGCAGATGGTCACACCCGGCGGCTTCACCATGTCGGCGGCCTTGAGCAGTTGCGGTGAGTTGGGATGGACCACGGACCGCGCGGGCTATCGCTACACAACCCTTGATCCCAACAGCCAACAACCCTGGCCGGCACTTCCCGAAGCCTTGCGTCAGTTGGCTGTAATGGCGGCGGCAGAAGCAGGATTCGGCAACTTTGAACCGGACGCCTGCCTGATCAACCGCTACGTACCCGGGGCGAAAATGTCCCTGCACCAGGACAAGAACGAACGTCACTACACCGCGCCTGTGGTCTCGGTGTCCCTGGGTTTACCGGCAATGTTTCTATTCGGCGGTCACCAACGGAGTGACAAGACACAAAAAGTCTCGCTGTTCCACGGTGACGTGGTGGTCTGGGGCGGCGTGGATCGCTTGCGCTTCCATGGCGTGTTGCCGATCAAGGAAGGTGTGCACCCGCAAATGGGGCCACAGCGTATCAACCTGACGTTTCGTATGGCCGGCTGAATTTGACCGCAAGCATCGGAGTGTTGCGGATACTCAGCCCGACTAATCTGGCGGTGTTCGCCCAAGAGTAATCAACCATGACTTCACGCCACGCCACCGAACAAGACCCACGCTGGGCTGCCATCGTCGCCCGCGATTCCAAGGCTGACCTGCAGTTCGTCTACGGGGTAAAAACCACCGGTATCTATTGCCGCCCCAGCAGCGCGTCGCGTCTGCCACGCCCGGAAAACGTCGAGTTCTTCGACACCCCGCAACACGCCGAGGCAGCCGGTTACCGCCCCAGCAAACGCGCTTTGGGGGATCAAACCCAGGTAGCACAGCGTCATGCCCGAATCGTGTCGGCAGCCTGCCGGCATATCGAACAGTCCGAGAACGTGCCCAACCTGGAAGCCCTGGCCACCCTCGCCGGCTTGAGCCCCTTTCATTTTCATCGGATTTTCAAGGCCGTCACCGGCCTGACGCCCAAAGGCTATGCCAGTGCTCATCGCTCACGCAAAATGCGTGACGGGCTCAAGGACAGCCATTCGGTGACCGATGCGTTGTACGACGCCGGCTTCAATTCCAACAGCCGGTTCTACGAATCCGCTGACCAATTGCTGGGCATGAAACCCAGTGATTACAAGGCCGGCGGCACCAACAGCGATATCCGCTTTGCCGTCGGCCAGTGCTCCCTGGGGGCGATTCTGGTGGCGCAAAGCAATCGGGGAGTGTGCGCGATTCTGCTGGGAGACGATCCGGGCAAACTGGTACGCGACCTGCAAGATCAATTTCCCCGGGCCAACCTCATCGGTGCCGATCACGGCTTCGAACAGTTGATCGCCCAGGTTGTCGGTTTTATTGAAGCGCCGGCGCTGGGCCTGGACCTGCCCCTGGATCTGCGCGGTACGGCGTTTCAGGAACGGGTCTGGCAAGCCTTGCGGGAAATTCCGGTGGGCAGCACCGCCAGTTATGGCGAGATTGCCAAGCGCATCGGCGCCCCAACCTCTTTCCGCGCTGTAGCCCAGGCGTGTGGGGCCAACAGCCTGGCGGTAGCGATCCCTTGCCATCGAGTGGTGCGCAGCGATGGCAACCTGTCGGGATATCGCTGGGGCGTGGAGCGTAAACGCCAGTTGCTGGAGCGGGAAGGCGCGACTGAAACTTGATGGCCTAGAGCATTTTGCGTCGACGAAATTCCGCGACCTTATGTCGATTGCCGCACAACGCCATGCTGCACCAGCGGCGCTTATGGGCCTTGGTGCGGTCGTAGAACCACAGTACGCAATCCGGATGTTCACAGGTGCGGATCAAACCGAAATCACCCTCGACCAATAACACCGCTGCGGCTTCCGCGAGCGGCGAGAGAAACTGCTCGGGGGTTTGCTGTTTGCGCTGACGCTCCAGGTGCACCGTCCCCGGCGCAGGCCAGGACAATTGCGGATGGCTGACAGCCTTGCGCAAAAAACCGTTAAGGACCGTGGGATCACCTTGCAAGCCAGCCTTGCGTTGCTCCAACAGGTCCCGGATCACCTCCCGTAATCCCCGCGCCGCGCCAAGCAAAGCACCCTCCTCGAACACTGGCACGGCGCCCTCCTCGATCCAGCCAAGGCGTATCAACCAACGCTCGACATCGGCATCCGTCTGCCAGAAATCCCGAGCCACACTGTCGACATTTGCCCGAGTATTGAGCATGTCCAATACCAGGTCATCGGCCAACACATAAGGCTCCAGCGGTGAATCGGGTGGGGTGACTGCGGTCATGGCATGTCCTCTTGAGCGCGCATCATCGTAACCGTTATTCATGCATTTGTGTAGTTACGAAACATGACTAAAAAGTAACCCTTTAATTTGATTTGACAGGTTACAAAAACGAGAGCAGCCTGCTCAACCAGTAACCCTATAAATCAAATTAACCAGTTACAAAGGAGCATCATCATGTCGATCCCCTCCCCGGTGATTCGCTACCATCACGTCGACGCCGATGGTGTGCGCGTGTTCTACCGTGAAGCCGGCGATCCTGCGGCCCCGGTGATTCTGTTGCTGCACGGTTTCCCCAGCTCCTCGCATATGTACCGCAACCTGATCCCGCTGCTCGCCACCCGCTACCGCGTGATTGCACCGGACCTGCCAGGGTTCGGCTTCACCGAAGTGCCCGCAGAACGCGGCTACGCCTACAGCTTCGACAATCTGGCAATCACCCTCGGCCACTTTGTCGACGCACTGAAACTCAGTCGCTATGCCCTTTATGTGTTCGACTACGGCGCCCCGGTTGGCCTGCGCTTGGCCGTGGCGCACCCACAGCGGGTCAGCGCGCTGGTGTCGCAAAACGGCAATGCTTATCTGGAAGGGTTGGGCGATGCCTGGGCACCGATCCGCGCCTACTGGGCCGAACCGAGCCAGGCCAATCGGGAAGTGATCCGCAATGCAGTGATCAGCCTGGAGGGCACCCGTTACCAATACCTGCAGGGTGTTGATCAGCCAGAGTTGGTGGCGCCAGAGTCCTACATACTTGATACCCTGCTGATGCAGCGCCCCGGTAATGACGAGGTCCAGCTCGACCTGTTCCTCGACTATCGCAACAACCTGACCTTGTACCCGGCCTTCCAGGCATTTTTCAGGGCCACGCAGCTGCCGACACTGGTGATCTGGGGTCGTAACGATCCGTTTTTCATCCCGCCGGGTGCTCACGCCTACAAGACCGACAACCCCAGCGCGGTGGTGGAATTGCTCGACACCGGTCACTTCGCCCTGGAAACCCATGCTGTGCCCATTGCCCAGCGTATCCACGAGGTACTGGGGCACGCCATCGACTGATGGACCGCACGAAAAGCCGGGTTCGTCCAGTGAATAAAACAGACTGGCCGGGGCTATTGGCCCCTGCTAAAACAGCGGGCAGGTATTCTACCGTTGGAGAAGCGACCTATGAGCACTTGGCCAGACACTCGAATTATTGACCTGCTGGGCATTGAACTGCCGATCATCCAGGCACCCATGGCTGGTGCCACTGGCACAGCCATGGTCATTGCCGCCAGCGCGGCCGGCGCCCTGGGGTCAATGCCGGCGGCGGCGTTGAGCATCGAACAGCTGCGTGAAGCGCTGACCACCATTCGCCAACACAGCATTAAACCGCTGAACGTCAACTTCTTCTGCCATCAACCACCAGCACCTGATGCCGAACGGGATCTCCAGTGGAAAAACCTGCTGGAACCCTACTACCGAGAACTGGGTGCCGACTTCGATGCGCCGACGCCCGCCTCCAGCCGCGCACCGTTCAACAATGCCGCCTGCGAAGTTGTAGAAGAGTTCCGCCCTGAAGTAGTCAGCTTCCACTTCGGCCTGCCGGAAAAAGCCTTGCTGGATCGGGTCAAAGCGACCGGTGCCAAAGTGCTGTCCTCTGCCACTACCGTCGAAGAAGCCATCTGGCTGGAACAGCACGGTTGCGACGCGATCATTGCCATGGGCTATGAAGCCGGTGGTCATCGCGGGATGTTTCTCACCGAAGACCTCAGCAGTCAGATCGGCACCCTGGCCCTGGTGCCGCAGATTGTCGACGCCGTCCGGGTGCCGGTGATTGCAGCCGGCGGGATCGGTGATGCGCGGGGCATTGTCGCCGCCTTTGCCCTGGGGGCCTCGGCGGTGCAAATAGGCACGGCGTACCTGTTTACCCCTGAGGCCAATGTCACGCCATCGCATCACCACGCGTTGCGCAGTGCCCAGGCCAGCGAAACAGCGCTGACCAACCTGTTCACCGGGCGTCCAGCGCGGGGCATCATCAATCGGGTGATGCGTGAGTTGGGATCAATCAACCCGACAGCGCCAGCGTTTCCACGTTCCGGCGGCGCGTTGACGCCGCTGAAGGCCAAGGATGAAGCCGGTTTCAGTAACTTGTGGTCGGGACAGGCATTACGCCTGTGCAAAGACGTTTCGACTTATGAACTGACCCGCACCCTGGCGGAGCAGGCCCTGGGAAAACTCAAAAGAACCTGAAAACACTGATTTCCTGGGAAACTTTGTGCTGTACCGGCGATGGCCAACCGCTATATATTCTCATACATAGCGGTAGACCTCTCTGCCTATAACACGCCGCACAGTCGGTCCCCAAGGAGCAGCTTCATGATGATTCGTGCCTCACGCCTGGCCCCTACCGGCCTGGCCACCCTGATCGCCCTCTTTGCCCTCGGTTCGGCTCAGGCCGATGAAGTCCAGGTGGCCGTTGCCGCCAACTTCACCGCGCCGATCCAGGCGATTGCCGCCGACTTCGAAAAAGACACCGGGCATAAACTCGTTGCCGCCTACGGTGCCACCGGCCAGTTCTATACCCAGATCAAGAACGGCGCGCCCTTTGAAGTGTTCCTGAGCGCCGACGACACCACCCCGCAAAAACTCGAAACGCAAGGCGATACCGTCAAAGGCTCGCGCTTCACCTACGCGGTCGGCACCCTGGCGCTGTGGTCGGCCAAGGAAGGTTACGTCGATGCCAAGGGCGAGGTGCTGAAGAAAAATGAATACAAGCACCTGTCCATCGCCAACCCGAAAGCCGCGCCTTACGGTCTCGCAGCTACTCAGGTGCTGGCCAAGGAAGGTTTGACTGAAAAAGTGCAGGACAAGCTCGTCGAAGGCCAGAACATCACACAGGCCTATCAGTTCGTGTCCACCGGCAATGCCGAGTTGGGCTTCGTCGCCCTGTCGCAGATTTATAAGGACGGCAAGGTCACCAGCGGTTCGGCCTGGATCGTGCCAGCCTCCATGCATGACCCGATCAAGCAAGACGCGGTGATCCTCAATAAGGGTAAAGACAGCGCCGCTGCCAAGGCGCTGGTTGAGTACCTGAAAGGGCCGAAAGCCGCCGCTGTTATCAAATCCTACGGTTACGAACTCTAAATGCCTCTGTCGAGTGCCGATTTTTCCGCTATCTGGCTGACTATCAAACTGGCAGCGCTGACCACCGCCATTCTGCTGGTCATCGGCACGCCGATCGCCCTGTGGTTGTCGCGTACCCGCTCGTGGTGGCGTGGCCCCATCGGAGCGATCGTCGCCTTGCCGCTGGTGCTGCCACCGACGGTGATCGGCTTCTACCTGCTGCTGACAATGGGCCCCCATGGCTACATCGGCCAGTTCACCCAATGGCTGGGCCTGGGCACCTTGACCTTCAGTTTTACCGGGCTGGTGATTGGCTCGGTGATCTATTCCATGCCGTTCGTGGTGCAGCCGTTGCAGAACGCCTTCTGCGCCATCGGCACCCGCCCATTGGAGGTGGCCGCGACTCTGCGGGCCAATCCCTGGGACACGTTTTTCAACGTGATCCTGCCCCTGGCCCGCCCGGGGTTTATCACGGCCTCGATTCTCGGCTTTGCCCATACCGTCGGTGAGTTCGGCGTGGTGCTGATGATCGGCGGCAATATTCCCGACAAGACCCGGGTGGTTTCGGTGCAGATCTACGACCACGTCGAGGCCATGGAATATGCCCAAGCCCACTGGCTGGCCGGGTCCATGGTGGTGTTTTCTTTCCTGGTATTGCTGGCGCTCTACTCCAGCCGTAAAACCAAAGCGGGCTGGAGTTGATGTCGATGATAGAAGTACGCCTGCAATTGAAGTATTCCGGGTTTGCCCTGGACGTTGACCTGCAGTTGCCCGGACGCGGAGTGACGGCGTTGTATGGGCATTCTGGCTCCGGCAAGACCACCTGTCTGCGCTGTATCGCCGGGCTGGAACGGGCTGACGAAGGCTTCGTCCGGACCAACGATGAGGTGTGGCAGGACAGCCGCAACGGACTGTTCGTGCCGCCGCATAAGCGCGCGTTGGGCTACGTGTTTCAAGAAGCCAGCCTGTTCGCGCATTTGTCGGTGTTGGCCAATCTGCAATTCGGCCTCAAACGCATCCCGCGCCAGCAACGCCGGGTGGACATGGCCCAGGCCACGGAGTTGCTGGGCATCGGCCACCTGTTGGACCGCCATCCCCAGCACCTTTCCGGCGGCGAACGCCAACGGGTCGGCATCGCCCGCGCCCTGCTCACCAGCCCGCAACTGCTGCTGATGGACGAACCCCTGGCCGCCCTGGACAGCAAACGTAAAAGCGAAATCCTGCCGTACCTGGAACGCTTGCATGACGAATTGGAAATCCCGGTGCTGTACGTCAGTCATGCCCAGGATGAAGTGGCGCGGCTGGCCGATCACATCGTCTTGCTCAGTGATGGCAACGCCCTGGCCAGCGGCCCGATTGGCGAAACCCTGGCCCGACTTGACCTGCCCATGGCCCTGGGTGACGACGCGGGTGTGGTGATCGATGGAACGGTCAGTGCCTATGACGCCCACTACCAACTGCTGACCCTGCAACTGCCCAACAGCCCGTTACAGGTCCGAGTCGCTCATACGCCGCTGGACCGTGGCAAACACCTGCGTTTCAAAGTGCAGGCCCGGGATGTCAGCCTGAGCCTGCAAGCCGAAGAGCACAGCAGCATTCTCAACCGTCTGCCGGTAACGATGACCCAGGAAATTCCCGCCGATAACAGCGCCCACGTGCTGGTGCGCCTGGACGCTGGCGGCACGCCCTTGCTGGCGCGTATCACGCGTTTTTCCAGGGACCAGTTGCAATTGCATCCGGGCCAAGTGTTATGGGCGCAAATCAAATCGGTGGCGGTACTGGCCTGACCGATTGCAATCCTTTGGCACGACCGCACAGCGCTGCGGTCAATCAGACATACCGGCCTGATGACTTGCCAAGGACTTTGCACCATGACCGATCCCGCGCTGCTTGCCGAGCTGCCTCACGACCTGCATTACGTTGACGACACCCAGCCCGGCATCCGCCGCAAGAAGCTACGGGGCAAGTTTCAGTATTTCACGGCCAATGGCGAGCGTATTACCGATGCCACCGAGATCAAGCGCATCAACGCCCTGGCCGTCCCGCCGGCCTACACCGATGTATGGATCTGCGCCGACCGGCACGGCCATCTGCAAGCCACCGGCCGCGACGCCCGAGGACGTAAGCAATACCGCTATCACCCCCGTTGGCGCGAGGTACGCGACAGTGACAAGTACTCACGGCTGCAAGCCTTCGGCAAAGCCCTGCCGAAGCTGCGCAAGCAATTGGAAGCCCAGGTCGCCGAACCCGGTTTCAATCGTGAAAAGGTCCTGGCCACGGTGATCCTGTTGCTGGATGCCACGCTGATTCGCGTCGGTAATACCCAGTACGCGCGGGACAATCGCTCCTACGGCCTGACCACCCTGCGTACCCGGCATGTGGACATCAAGGGTAGCGAAATCCTGTTCCAGTTCCGTGGCAAGAGCGGTATAGAGCACCAGATCACCGTCAAGGATCGGCGCCTGGCCACGGTGCTCAAGCGCTGCCTGGAATTACCGGGGCAGAACCTCTTCCAGTATTTGGATGAGGGCGGCGAGCGACATACCGTCAGTTCCACCGACGTCAACGCCCACTTGCACCACCTCACGGGGGCCGACTTTACCGCCAAGGACTATCGAACCTGGGCCGGCAGCGCCCTCGCACTGTCGGTACTGAGGGACCTGGAATGGCAACCGGAGTCGGACGCGAAGAAGCATGTGGTGGCGATGGTCAAAGAGGTCGCCCGGCAACTGGGCAACACACCGGCGGTGTGCCGCAAGTGCTATATCCACCCGGCGGTACTGGAGCATTTCAGCCTCGGCGAATTGGCGAAGCTGCCCAAGCCACGGGGGCGTAAAGGCTTGAAAGCCGAGGAAGTGGGTCTGGCGATGTTTCTCGAACAACTGGCCGGCCCCTTGTAGGAAAAAAACCAAATACGTTACCCTGTCGATCCTTTCCAGTTCTCGGGATGATCGCCGACGTGAAGTTCTAAGCCTTCCAAAATGTATTCGCAACGAGCCGCCTGGCGCGCTTGTTGGCCTGTTTCACATTTTTTCGGAGGTGCTGATGACTGACGTCAAACGGCTGCCCGTGCTCGTAACCCTGCAACACCTGAGTTTCCAGTTCGCCAATGGCGAAACCTTGCTGGACGATCTGACCCTGTCTTTTGATCACACGCCTACCGGCATTGTCGGTCGTAACGGCATGGGCAAAAGTGTCTTGGCGCGCTTGATTGCGGGCGTACTTGCGCCCTCTTCCGGCACACGCAAATCTTCGGCAAGCCTGGCCTATGTGCCACAAACAATTAGCCTGACGCCTGGCGAAACCGTTGCTCACGTGACGCGTACCGCCAAGATCCTGGTTGCGCTTGAACGCCTGGCCAAGGGTGAAGCCACGCCCGAGGACCTGGAGTTGATCGATGACCGCTGGGACCTGGCCGAACGCCTGCGCCAGGCGCTGGATACCTCGGGGTTGCCTGAGGTCAGTGCCACCACCCCGGCCGACATCCTCAGCGGCGGCCAACTGGCCCGCGTGGCGTTGATCGGCGCGCTGTTATCCAAACCTCAGTTGCTGGTGCTCGATGAGCCGACCAACCATTTGGACAGGGAAGGCCGCGACTGGCTGCTCGGTACCTTGCGCAACTGGCGCGGCGGCTCGATTGTGGTCAGCCATGACCGCCAGTTGCTCAATACCATGGGGCGAATCATTGAACTCTCCCCTTTGGGCTCCCTGGTCTACGGCGGCAACTACGACGATTTTCGCGCTCAACGCGAGACCGAACAGCAAGCCGCCCAGGCCGCCCTTGAGCATGCACGCCTGGACCGCAGCCGCGAACGCAAGCGCCTGCAGAGTGACCATGACAGCATTCAGCGCCATGCCGCCAGGTCTCGCAAACACGCAGACGCCGCCAATGTCGACCGGTTCACCAGGGCACGCTGGAAAGGCGCCGCCAACGAAATCGTCAGCAACGTGCGCAGTGATCATCTGCAACACCAGCAGGAACTGGATGACCGTGTGCGCCAGGCTCATTTGCGGGTGGTGGAGGAAACGCCGACGCTGCTGGCCCTGCCCGGAACGGTATTACCCACCGGGCGCCAGGTGCTGACTCTGGAAGGCATGCAGTTGCCTTGGTTGGACCCGCAGTCACCCGCCAGCTACGTCAATGCCAACCTGATTGGCCCGATGCGGCTGGTGCTGAGCGGTCCCAATGGCTGCGGCAAATCCACCTTGCTCAAGGTACTGGCCGGCCACCAGCGACCCGTCAGTGGCGAGTGTGCGGTTCACGTTCCCGCAGCCTATGTCGATCAACAACTGGCGTTGCTGGATGATCACTTATCGATCGTCGAACACCTCAGCCTGTTGGATACGCCACTGGTGGAAGGTGAGTTGCGCACACGCCTGGCGCTGCTGCAACTGGATGCGTTACGGGTCACGCAGCCGGTTGGGCGACTCAGCGGCGGCGAGCGATTGAAAGCGGCCATGGCGATTGCTTTGTGGCGCGCAGTCCCGGCTCAATTGCTGTTGCTGGACGAGCCCACCAACCACCTGGACCTGGAGTCCGTCATCGCCTTTGAACAGGCGTTGCAGGGGTTTACCGGCGCGCTGGTCGCGGTGTCCCATGACCCGGCTTTTCTCGCCACACTGCGGCCCACTCACACATTGACCTGGCACGCCGAGGGTTGGCGTTTCGAGGGGGTTTGAGGGGAATGCCCCAGGTCATTGCAGCCGGGACCAAAGCACCCTACGGTAGTGGCCGGATAATCTCATCGAGGAACCTGGCCCATGCTGCCTTCATCCCTCCGGCTCAACACCAACACGGCATTGCTGCATCAGCACAAATGGCGCGGCCGTGTCGGGTTGATGCTGGTGGCCAGCCTCTCGGTGCTGGCCGGCATGACCGATGCCATCGGCTTCATGGCCAGTGGCGACTTTGTCTCGTTTATGAGCGGCAACACCACGCGCCTGGCGGTGGCGATCAGCGACGGCAACCTCGGTCTGATCGGGCGACTGACACTGTTGGTGGCGACCTTTATCGCGGGCAATGCCCTGGGGGTGATCATCAGCCGTATCAGCAAACGCCATGCCCTGCCCTTGCTGCTGTGTATCGCCACGTTACTGTGCGGCGCGGCCGCCTGGCCCTTCGCCGATCAGTTGCCCGCCTTGCTGGCAGCGATCATCGCCATGGGCATGCTCAATGCGGCGGTCGAAGAGGTCAACGGCCTGCCGGTGGGCCTGACTTACGTCACGGGCGCGCTTTCACGTTTCGGGCGTGGGCTGGGACGATGGATGCTGGGGGAGCGGCGCAACGGCTGGCGGGTGCAGTTGATTCCCTGGGCCGGGATGTTTGTGGGTGCTGTGATCGGTGCGTTGCTGGAGCGGCAGATGGGGATTCACGCGCTGCTGGTCAGCGGCCTGTTGTCGGCGTTGCTGGGGCTGCTGTCGTTGAAGATTCCGCGCCGTTGGCATCTGGGGTATATGCCACGCTGAATCGGCCGTAGAAGGTGCCCGCCCGACATTTTGGCCTCGACGTCCCTGTACTGGTAAAGAGCCTGGATGTCGGGCGAGCAGGCAAATTCTAGGTCAGTGCCCGGTGGCTGTCCGCCGGGCATTTCTGAATAAATCTAAAGCTGATTCTTACAGACAAGTCGCCAAGGCGGCCAGGCGACGCTTGGCGGCCCAGTTGTCTTCGGCGGCGTAATAATTGGCAGTGGCTCCTTTACCGGTGGTCAGCACATCGACGAAATAATCACCGGCGGTGGTATAGATCGTATAACCGCCAGCCGGAGCCGGCTCCATGAACCCGCCGGCATCGACGCCAAACACCGCCTCGTCCTGCCAGCCAAACTGAACACACTGCGCAACCACCAGGGCCACCTTGTCCGAGGCCAACGCTTTGTAAGGCGCTCCAGAGCGCGCCTCCTTCATCTTCGACCCCGCGCAACCGGCCAGCGATGCCAGTACCAACGCGCCTATCACCACCATCCGCATACCGTTGCTTCCTTGGAAAAAAACGCGACTGTATCACTGGTTCCGACTTGGCAGGCGACACCGACTGATTATTGCGTCACCCTATGGGCTACCTGTGAACCTGCTTTTATCCGGAACCCCCATGACACCTAACGCCGAGCGCTATAACCCGTCCACCGACTATGCTGACAAACTGATCAGCCGCATCGGCCAGACGCCCTCGTGGATTGCCAAACGCATTGGTGTGACCGACAAGCGCATCCGCTACATCCTCGATGGCGAGCGTACCGTCAAGGGCGAAACCAGCCCGATCCAGATGACCTACACCGAGCAGTTTGCCCTGGAGTGCCTGGCAGCCGAGGCTCAGGCCAACAAGAAGTAACCTGGTTTTGCTGACAGCCCGATGAATTTTGTTTCACTGTGAAGGGAGATCTGGCCGCCTATAGTGGGCAAGCTCATTTTTAGAAGTCTCCCTTCTGCCCGCCCTCCTGCGGGCTTTTTTTTGCCTGTTTTCCCCACTCCCCGTAGATACCGTCTTGAACCTCATCGGGCAAGCACACCACCCCGTAGCAGCTGTCGAGCCCCAGCGAGGCTGCGTAGAGCGCGACTCGATGCCAGCGCTGTCTCGATGGCGGAGGTGCGGCCTACGCAGCCTCGCTGGGGCTCGACAGCTGCCACGGGATCTTATCCAGTGAGGTTCAAGACGGTATCTACGGGGTAGCGATTCAAGAAGGTATCTACGGAACCCAGAGTCTCAGAGCAGCCAGCGAAACAGATAGAACAACGCCATGCTCAACAGCACGGTGATCAAGACGCTGCGGGTCCAGAACATCAGGCCGACCGCACAGATCCCCGCCAGCAGATAAGGGTTGCCCGGGCTCAGATTGAGTGTGTGGTCGGCCATGAAAATGATCGGGCCGCAGATTGCGGTCAGCATGCCTGGTACCGCAAACCCGAGAAACTCCCGGGCACCACGGTTCAGGCGCACTGGCAAGCGCGGCTCAAGGAACAGGTAGCGGTTAAAGAAAACGATCAGGCCCATGGCAACAATCATCACAAATATCATTGCTGCCCTACTCCCAGCCGCTTGCAGGCATAACCCATGCTCATCCCCAGTACACCGGACACCACCACCGCCGACTCCCAGTGCCAGTAGCTGAGCAGCACCGAGAAAAACAACGACACGGCGACGCAGATCACCGTCGGCACATCCCGCACCACCGGCGTGATCAAGGCAATAAAGGTCGCGGCGATGGAGAACTCCAGACCTAACTGGTCCAGGCCTGGGATGCTTTTGCCGAGCACGATGCCGGCGAAGGTGAACAGGTTCCAGATCAGGTAGAAAGTCAGGCCCACGCCCAGGGCGTACCAGCGGTTGAAGGTCTCACGGTCATAGTGGTTGACCAGCGCGAAGAACTCGTCCGTCAGCAGAAAGCCCAGGCTCATGCGCCATCGGGGCTTGAGCGGCGACAACGTGGGGCGCATGTGCATGCCATAGAGCAAGTGCTGGGAGGTCAGCAGCAAGGTGGTCAGCAGAATGGAGATCAGGCTGGCGCCGCTCTTGACCATGCCGATGGCCACCAATTGCGCTGCACCAGCAAACACGATGGCCGACAGGCCCTGGCTTTCCAATGGGGTGAATTGGGCATCAATGGCGGTAGAACCGGCCAACAAGCCCCAGGGCGCGCAGGCCAGGGACAGGGGAATGATCGCGATGGCGCCACGGGCAAACGCGTGGTGAGGCAAGGCAGTAGGCATACACAACGGCTCATCAACAGACAGTCAATCAGCATGCCAGCAGCGTTACACGTTGTCTTGAATGATCGTGCACAAAGCAAGGTCCCGACCTTCGGAAGGGACCTCGCTTGCGGACATCACTTCTTTAGGGAACTGGCCGCTTCATCAATGAACGCTGCCACTTCGGCGGGTTTGGACGCCAAGGAGGCGTGGCTGGCATCCAGGGTGATGACCTTTTTCGCGTTCATGCGCTTGGCCATACGGGCCTGGTTGTCCGGGTGGATCATGTGGTCCTGGCTGGAAATCTGGTACCACGAAGGCTTATTTTTCCAGGCCGGGTTGCTGATGGCATCACCAAAGGTGCTCGCCAGCGGAGCTTTCTGAGTGATGCCCATGATTTGCCCTTCTTCCAGCGGCAGATCCTGGCAAAAGCTTTCGTGGAACAACTCGGGCTTGACCCACAGGTACCCGTCACTGTCGGGAGCCAGGTTCGGTGCCGCCTTGGGCAAATGTTCCTGGGTAATCCCGCCTGGGCTTTCGCCCGCGTCCGGGGCAAAGGCGGCAATGAACACCAACCCTTGGACATTAGGCTCGTTACCCGCTTGGGTGATCACAGCACCGCCATAGGAGTGCCCGACCAGCAATACCGGCCCCTTGATCTGGGCCACCATCTTGCAGGTGCGCTCGGCGTCTTCGGCCAGCGAGGTGAGAGGAATTTCAACAGCGTGCAGGTCGGTGTAACCCTTTTTATGCAGCAGGGCGATCACTCGGTTCCAGTGCGCCGCACCGCCCCAAAAACCGTGGACGAGGACAATTGCCGGTTTTTCACTCATTGGGTAACTTCCTGTGTATTGAGTAAGTTGGGCTGACGGCCCTCACTTCACGCGACCGTAGCCGCGCTCAGTGTCCACTCATCACCGGGGATATTCACCCGCCAATCGCCGAACGGTCATCGCCCGTTATCAGGCCAGCTTGACCGACACCCGCTCCACCGAGTCGCGAGCTTCGCGCAGTTCATCGGCGTCCTGGTTAAGGCGGTGGATGGTGTTGAGCAGACGCTGGCGCAATACTTCATCGCCGAGTTTTTCCACCGCGCGCATCAGGTCAAAGGCCGCGGTTTCGTTATTTTCCGCGACGGAATCGAGGGTCTTGCGCAGGTTTCGTGTGGCACGGGTCACGCGTTTTCTTCCTTCTTCACCAATGGGCAGGCACTTTAGGACATTATTGTTTCAGTTTAATTTCAACCACTTGTCACTCATCGCACGGGGCTTGACCTACATCAATCGGAAGCGGAATTGACCGAAACATATGGAAATACGTATATTCGGATAAACAAATATACAAAAGGCCCTGACCGTGTCAGATCTTTTCTCCCCTCTCCACCTCTTCAAATGCCTGGCCGATGCCACCCGCATCCGGCTCACCCTGCTGATACTGCGCGAAGGCGAACTGTGCGTCTGCGAATTGATCCATGCCCTGAATGACAGTCAGCCAAAAATTTCCCGCCACCTCGCCCAGCTGCGCAGTGCGGGATTGCTGCTGGATCGGCGCCAGGGCCAGTGGATCTACTATCGCCTCAATCCAGCACTGCCGCAGTGGGTGGCGACCGTGCTGGAAACCACCCTGCAGGCCAACCAGTCCTGGCTGCAAGCCGACGCACTACGCCTGGATGCAATGGGCGACAGGCCACAACGCGCCAGCAGTTGCTGCTGACTCATAGGAGAGTGTTTTCATGCTTGTTGCGGTTGCGATCTTTCTGTTCACCATTGTCCTGGTCATCTGGCAGCCCAAAGGCCTGGGGGTCGGCTGGAGTGCTACCGCCGGCGCGATCCTCGCCCTGGTGTGCGGGGCTATCAGCCTGGCGGATATCCCCGTGGTGTGGCACATCATCTGGAACGCCACCGGGACTTTCATCGCACTGATCATCATCAGTTTGCTGCTCGACGAAGCCGGCTTTTTCGCCTGGGCCGCCTTGCATGTAGCGCGCTGGGGGCGAGGCAAGGGCCGACGGTTGTTTGCTTATATGGTGTTGCTCGGCGCGTTGGTATCAGCGCTGTTCGCCAACGATGGCGCCGCATTGATCCTCACGCCGATCGTCATGTCGATGCTGCTGGCTCTGCGCTTTTCCCCAGCGGCCACCCTGGCCTTCGTCATGGGCGCAGGGTTTATTGCCGACACCGCCAGCCTGCCACTGGTGGTCTCCAACCTGGTGAACATTGTCTCGGCGGACTACTTCAAGATCGGCTTCAACGAATACGCGGTCGTGATGGTGCCGGTGAACTTGGTCAGCGTCGCCGCGACCCTGGCGGTATTGCTGTGGTTCTTCCGCCGTGACATTCCGCAGGCTTATAACCCGGCCGACCTCGACGACCCGGCCAGTGCCATCCATGATCACGCCACTTTCCGTGCCGGCTGGTGGGTGCTGGGTATCCTGCTAGTGGGCTGCTTCGCCCTGGAGCCGCTGGGGATTCCCATCAGTGCCATCTCCGCAGTATGTGCGCTGTTGCTGCTGCTGATCGCCGCCAAGGGTCACAAGATCTCCACCCGCAAGGTGTTGAAAGAAGCGCCCTGGCAGATCGTGGTTTTCTCCCTGGGCATGTACCTGGTGGTCTATGGCCTGCGCAATGCCGGGTTGACCACTTACCTCGCCACCTGGCTCGATGCCTTTGCCGAATACGGCGTCTGGGGCGCAGCAATGGGCACCGGAGTACTGACGGCGCTGCTGTCATCGGCAATGAACAACCTGCCCACGGTGTTGATCGGTGCGCTGTCCATCGAGTCCAGCCATGCCGTGGGTGTGGTCAAGGACGCCATGATCTACGCCAACGTGATCGGCAGCGACCTGGGCCCGAAAATCACCCCTATCGGCAGCCTGGCCACACTCCTCTGGCTGCACATTCTGGCGCGCAAGGGCATCACCATCACTTGGGGTTATTACTTCAAGGTCGGCATTGTCCTGACCTTGCCCGTGCTGTTGATCACCCTCGCCGCCCTGGCCTTGCGCCTCAGTGTCTAACGGAGTCCCGTCATGAAAGTCTTGTTCATGTGCACCGCCAACAGTTGCCGCAGCATCTTGTCTGAAGCGGTGTTCAACCATCTGGCCCCGGAAGGGTTCCACGCCATCAGTTCCGGCAGTTTCCCCAAGGGCCAGGTCTTGCCTCGTAGCTTAAGCACCTTGCAGGCCGCGGGGATCAGCACCGAAGGATTGTACAGCAAGGGCAACGACGCCTTCGAAGAAAGCCCGCCGGATATCGTGATCACCGTCTGCGACAAGGCCGCTGGCGAAACCTGCCCGGTGTACTTCGGCTCGGCGCTCAAGGCCCACTGGGGGCTTGAGGATCCATCGGACGTCCAGGGTGATGAGGCGTACGTCGATGCGGCCTTCGATGCCACCGTGGAAACCATCGAGACACGCTGCCGAGCCTTCTTCAGCCTGCCGTTCACCCGCCTCGACGCCGTGGCACTCAGGGCCGAACTTGAACGTATCGCCGCGCTGTAACGCTCGACGGCTTTTCTCAAGGTACAGCGCCAGCGTATGCTCGCCATCAGCCATAAGGAAGGTAGGCATGCTGACGATCTTTTTCTCCGCGCTGGTATTCGGTTTTGTGTTTTGCCTGTCCCCTGGCGCCGTCCTGGCGGAAACTTTGCGCCGGGGCCTGCTTCATGGATTTACTCCGGCACTGCTGGTGCAAATCGGCTCGCTGGTGGGGGATGCCGTTTGGGCCGTGATTGGCCTGACGGGTATGGCGTTGTTGCTCCAGCACGAGTCGATACGGGTCCCGCTGACACTTATCTGCGGGCTCTACCTGGCCTGGCTCGGCATTCAGAGCCTGAGGGATGCCTGGCGCCTGCCTGAAGCCGGCAGCACCCCAGCCCGATCCGGACAAAACGCGATGATGGTCGGCGCAGCGATTTCCTTGGCCAACCCGAAGAATATTGTCTACTGGGGCGCCCTGGGCAGCGCGCTTTCCGGAATTGTAGGGGCCACACCCAGCCACAACCAGACGTTGATGTTCTTCGCCGGTTTCATGCTGGCCTCAATCCTGTCGTGCTTCCTGATTGCGGTACTGGTCAATCTGTTGCGCAAAACTGCATCGGCAACTTGGCAACGGATCAGTTATGGCGCCTGCGGGTTGGTATTAATCTATCTGGCCGTGTTGGCCCTGCGCGGTATTTGATTTATATGTTCTGCAACTTACCAATACCTCTTGCCTGAACGAACTCTGAACCCGCGGCCATTTAATTCATTAAACGTTGACATTCATCAACTGCCTGAGTAGATTGCCCGTGCCTGCAACTCGGGCCTTTTTTAAACCTCACAAAAGAAGCCAATGGACACAGTATCTAGTCGCTGTCCGATCACCGTGAATACGGCGAATCGGGCGCAAAACCCAGAATATGACGGGACTCGCCTTTCAGGTCCGGTAAGCTGCGCTAGAGCTTGATGCTCCACGTAACTGCCTCACCGGTCGCCAGTCCGGTCCCGAGGTGTGTTATGAATTTTCAAACCTTTGTTTTTCCTAAAGTAATCTTGCCTGATCTACGTACGCTGGCGTCAGCCCTGCGTGCCAGGCTGGGCCGCGACCCCGTGGGCTTTTCGCCTGCCCGCACCGCCTTTATCAGCCCTGCCCCCCGCGTGAGCCCGGTTCCCCTGGCCCACTGGCGTATCTGCCCAACGACTGGCCAACTGCTGCAGCAATGGGATCACGCCGACCCTCAAGACCCTCAGAGTCGAAACGCCTCCAGCCTGTTCGCGCAAGCGAGCCTGATGTTGAGCCTCTACGTGAGCGCTCACGGCTGGAAGCGTTGAACAGTCACCGCCAGGCGCCCTCTTCGAGCGCCTGAACAAGACTGTTTTCTTATTATTCGCCAATTGATTTGCTGGAGTTCTCTATGGACGAAGCCAGTAGTAGCCCGCTGCGCACTAGTTAACTAACGCGCTTCTAGCGGGCCTGTAGAAAGTTACTGAATACTTTATTTAAACCGATCGCGAAGTCAGCGACTCGGCATGCTTTCGCTCGCCTGTCCTCAGGTAAGTTCCGGGTATGTTTTGTCGAAAAATTGGCGACAGGAGTACATACAATGAGCGCAGTAAAAACCACGCAATTGCCAAACAAAAACAGCACAAGTGCCGACATCAAACTGTCGATGCGTGCTGCCCGTGAGGCCCAGAACGGCCTTTCGGCCACCCTGGCCAACGTCCGGGCAACCAAGGACGGTCTGACTGAACTGGACGCCTCGGCCCGTCTGCAACGCGAAGGCTATAACGAGGTAGCCCACGACAAGCCGCCTCACGCCTTCGTGCAGTTTCTCCAGGCACTGAACAACCCGTTCATCTATGTGCTGCTAACCTTGGCGGGCATCAGCTTCGTCACCGATTACTGGCTGCCACTGCAGGCGGGTGAAGAAGTCGACCTGACCAAGGTCATCATTATCATGACCATGGTCATGCTCAGCAGCCTGCTGCGCTTCTGGCAAGAACACCGTTCGGCCAAGTCCGCCGAAGCCTTGAAAGCCATGGTCCGCACCACCGCGACCGTGCTGCGTCGCGAGCAGGTCGGTTCCAAACCCACCCTGCGGGAAGTGCCGATGCGCGACCTGGTGGCGGGCGACATCGTGCAGTTGTCGGCCGGCGACATGATCCCGGCGGACATCCGCCTGATCGAATCCCGAGACCTGTTTATCAGCCAGGCCGTACTGACCGGCGAAGCATTGCCGGTGGAAAAGTACGACACCCTGGGGGACGTCACGCAAAAATCCGCCACGTCCAAGGCGGCAGACCAGGGCAACCTGCTGGACCTGCCCAACATCTGCTTCATGGGCACCAACGTGGTCAGTGGCCGGGCGCAAGCCGTGGTGGTGGCCACCGGTACGCGTACCTACTTCGGGTCGCTGGCCAAGGCCATCGTCGGCTCCCGGGTGCAAACCGCCTTTGACCGCGGCGTGAACAGCGTCAGCTGGTTGTTGATTCGCTTCATGCTGGTGATGGTGCCCATCGTGTTTTTCCTCAACGGCTTCTCCAAGGGAGACTGGGGTGATGCCTTCCTGTTTGCCCTGGCGGTGGCTGTCGGCCTGACCCCGGAAATGCTGCCGATGATCGTCAGCGCCAACCTGGCCAAAGGCGCAACCGCTATGGCCAAGCGCAAAGTGGTGGTCAAGCGCCTGAACGCGATCCAGAACTTCGGCTCGATGGACGTGCTGTGCACCGACAAGACCGGCACCCTGACCCAGGACAAAATCATCCTGGAGCACCACGTCAACGCCTTCGGCCAACGTGATGATTCAGTGCTGTCGCTGGCCTGGCTGAACAGCCATCACCAAAGCGGCATGCGCAACTTGATGGACCAGGCGGTGGTGCAGTTCTCGGAGCAAAATCCAAAGTTCCAGGTGCCGTTCGCCTACAGCAAGGTCGATGAGCTGCCCTTCGACTTCGTACGTCGACGCCTATCGATTGTGGTCAAGGACGCCCAAGGCGATCACCTGCTCGTGTGCAAGGGCGCCGTGGAGGAGATGCTGAGCATTTCCACCCATACGATGGAAGGCGACACCGCCATCGTCCTGGATGAGCGCCGCCGTGAAGAATTGCTGGCCCTCGCCAGTGACTACAACGAGGATGGCTTCCGGGTACTGGTGGTTGCGACCCGCACTATTCCCAAATCCCTGGCCCGCAACCAATACACCACCGCCGATGAACGAAACCTGGTGATCCATGGTTTCCTGACCTTCCTCGATCCACCCAAAGAAACCGCCGGCCCGGCCATTGCGGCCCTGCAAGATATCGGCGTGGCGGTCAAAGTCCTCACCGGCGACAACGCCGTGGTCACCAGCAAGATCTGCCGCCAGGTCGGGCTGGATCCAGGCCAGCCATTGCTGGGCGTAGAAATCGAAGCCATGGATGATGCCACCCTCAAGCTGCGCGTAGAGGAACGCACTGTCTTCGCCAAACTGACACCGTTGCAGAAATCCCGGGTGCTCAAGGCCTTGCAGTCCAACGGTCACACCGTGGGTTTCCTCGGCGACGGCATCAACGATGCGCCGGCCCTGCGGGATGCCGACGTGGGTATCTCGGTGGACAGCGGCACTGATATCGCCAAGGAATCGGCCGACATCATCCTCCTGGAAAAGAGCCTGATGGTGCTGGAAGAAGGCGTGCTCAAAGGCCGCGAAACCTTCGGCAATATCATGAAGTACCTGAACATGACCGCCAGCTCCAACTTTGGCAACGTGTTCTCGGTGCTGGTGGCCAGTGCGTTTATTCCCTTCATGCCAATGCTGGCGATCCACCTGCTGCTGCAAAACCTGATGTACGACATCTCCCAACTGGCCTTGCCGTGGGACAAGATGGACAAGGAATACCTGGCCAAACCACGCAAGTGGGATGCAAAAAACATTGGCCGCTTCATGATCTGGATCGGACCGACCTCGTCGATCTTCGACATCACCACCTTCGCCCTGATGTGGTACGTGTTCTCCGCCAACAGCGTGGAAATGCAGACCTTGTTCCAGTCGGGCTGGTTCATCGAGGGGCTGCTCTCGCAAACCCTGGTGGTACACATGTTGCGCACGCGCAAGATTCCGTTCTTCCAGAGCACTGCAGCGTGGCCGGTGATCATGATGACCTGCATCGTGATTGCGCTCGGGATCTACGTACCGTTCTCGCCTCTGGGCAGCCTGGTGGGCCTGGAGCCGCTGCCGCTGGCGTACTTCCCATGGCTGGTGGGCACCCTGCTCGCCTACTGCTGCGTAGCCCAACTGATGAAGACGATCTACATCCGCCGCTTCAAGCAGTGGTACTGATCGCCCTGTAGCCGCTGACGAGGCACGAGGCTGAGCAGGGCCGCCTAGGGTCGCTACGCAACCCATCGCAGCCTCGTGCCTCGGCAGCGGCTACATTCCGCCGAAAAAATGAAAAGCGACAAGCAATACGAGGAAAACACCATGCGCGTCTTGATCTGTGCAGGTCGTCATTACGCCGATGCAAAAATGTCCCGCCAAGTGCTGGATGCCTACCACCGCCTGCACCCTGTTCAGGTTTTGATCCACGGTGGCAGCCAGTTCCTGGGCAGCGACATAGAGGACTGGGCCCGGGAAGTCGGGGTGGATGTGGTGCGTTACCCACCCAACTGGCAACGCCATGGCAAACAGGCGGAGCGGCATCGCAACCAGTTCATGCTGACGGACAGCCGACCCGAGGTAGTGATTGCACTGCCCGGTGGCGACGACACCTCAGAGCTGATCAACCAGGCAAGAACGTGCGGCATCCATGTGCTGACTGTGGACAGCTGAATCAATCCCTATCTGGAGCATCACCCCATGCAAGAAGAACCCAGTTGTAGCGGCATCAACCTGCAGTACACCGCTTATTTGAATCACGGCGCGTCCCTGCCAAGTCCATTGCTCAATGGTCGACCGGGACCGCGCTGCCGGCTGTTTATCGAGGTTCACCATGTACAAAAAACACCTGCCACTGCGGCCTGACGGATTTGCCAAATACCGCATCCAACAACGCCAGAAATCCAAATCCAGCCTTCACGCCCTGCCTCCCTCCAAACAACGTGCGCTGCGGCGCAACCTGATCTTCATCGGCACGACCCTGGGTGTCGTCCTGGTCCTCAGCCTGCTGTCCAAAGCGTATGCCGCCGGCGGCTCGTATGTGGTCGACGACGGTGCGGTCAATGCGCCTGGGGAATGCAACGTCGATGCCTGGCACACCGCCAATCGGCACAATGGCTCGACCCACAATGAAACCCTGTCCGCCGCGTGTACCTCCGCAGACCTACCCTGGCTGCAATGGGGCGCCGCCGTAGCGCGGGCCACCGCCGAGGGCGATGGCGAGACCCAGGTCAGCCCGCAGCTCAAGGCGCAATTATGGTCACGGGAAGATTTAGGGATAGAGATAGCGGCATCCGCCGCCGCGCATTTCGCCCTTAATCGGCAACATTCCTTTGACGGTGCCGACCTGAGCATTCCCTTCACCTGGCAGCCGCTCGAATCCCTGAAGCTGAACGTCAATGCGGGGTGGAGCCATGCCTATGACGATGGCGAGCAACATCATCACCTGACCTGGGGCACCGGGTTCGAATACAGCGTGGTCGATTCGCTGACGTTGATCGCCGAACGCTACGGTCAGCAAGGCGGCGACCAGGCGTGGCAAGCGGGGCCACGGGTGCATGTCGGGAAGAATATCGATGTGGACCTGGTGGTGGGACGCAGCCTGATCGGGGATCGCCATCAGTGGCTGACGACGGGGGCTACGTTGCGGTTCTGAAGGAGCATGAAGGTGAGCGGGCGTGCCCCGCTCACCTTCATTAGGCGTTAAGCCTGCCCTTTGGCCTGGCGCTCCAACTGCACCTGAAATTCAGGCTCGATATTGAGCGCGACCGCCAATTCGTCCAGGTAGCCTCGCTCAGCCGGCTGCTGGTCATTCACCAGCATCACGCTGGCCAGATAGATCTCGGAACCAATGGCGGGGTTCTGTGCATACTCGCTAAAGTCCGAAGCCTTGAGAGGCAGGGCAACTTCTGCATCAAGCCATGCCTTCAGCTCGGGCTCATCAGTATGACGCGCCAACTCGGCAGAAATCAGCGCCTGCTCTTGGTCGTCAATCTTGCCATCGGCCTTGGCCGCCGCGATCAACGCACGCAGGATCGCATGGCTGTGCTCATCCACTTCGGCGCCAGACAGTTGGTCAACGGTCTGCAACGCTTGCTGGGGCGCGGACGCCTGTTGGCTCTGCCATGCCTGGTAAGCCTGGTAAGCCATCATCCCCAGGGAGGCCAGGGCCGCGTAATTGGTCCCGCCCGAGCGTCCTTGAGTCGTACTACCCGAGCTCGATCCGCCTAAAAGACCACCGAGGCCGCCGAGGCCACCCAGCAGACCTCCCAAGCCACCCAACCCACCACCGCCAGACGCCGCACTGCCCGCGCCGCCGCCCTGAAGCAAGCCGCCTAGCAGTCCGCCTAGCCCACCGAGGCCTCCCAAGCCCCCTTGAGGTGCGGCTGTCGAACCGCCCTGCTGGCTCATCGAGGCCTGACCGGCTTGCAACAGTTTTTCCAGTAGATCGCTGGTGTTCATGGTGTCGCCCTCCTCGGGCATCAGGTTCCAGACAAGCAACAATAGCTTGCCTGGGCGATAACGTCGTGACCGCCCGGCAGGGTTCGTGCTCTCCCTGCCGTATCGTCCATCCTCTGGTCGCCTTATCATGGGGTCGCCACACTCAAACACCCCCACCAAGGAGGGACGCACGTGACCCGCGCCGAGCATATTAGCCTGATGGCCACCTATAACCAGTGGATGAATCTGAAGATTTATGAAACTGCCCGTGGGCTGAGCGACGAAGCGCTGCTGGCCGACCGGGGCGCCTTTTTCAGTTCGATCATCGGCACCCTGAATCACCTTATGTTGGGGGATACCGTCTGGCTCAAGCGCTTTGCCGAGCATCCAGCCGAATACGCCGCGTTGACCCCGCTAAAAGCACTGGACACGCCACACAGACTGGACCAACTGGCGTTTGCCAACATCCGCGAACTCCAGGCCCAGCGTGTCTGGCTGGACCAGATCATCCTCGACTGGGCGCAATCGGTCAGCGAACCAGACCTGGACCAGCGCCTGCGCTACCACAACATGCGAGGCGTCGCAGCAGACAAGAATTTCTACAGCCTGATCACCCACTTTTTCAATCACCAGACCCACCATCGGGGCCAAGCGACGACACTGCTGACGCAGGCCGGACACGATGTCGGCGATACCGACCTGGTGGGTCTCATCGACTGAGCTACGCCCCTCTGTGCGCGGCGTATGCCTGCAGCAAATCAGGAAACGCCTGCCTCTCGGGAAGCTGCGCAAAGCTGTGAATCGCTGGTGTGGACGCCCAGGGCAACTTCTCGCTGGTCCAGGTTTCCATGAACGGGACATAGTCGTTGGCGTCATCCAGCATCACTGCGCGCACATTGATGAACTCCTCCACATCGTTGGGTCGAGTAAATAGCCAACTCATGCAATGGGGGCAGCAGTAATGGCGATCCACGCCATGGAGCCCACCGATCACCGGCTCACCCATGGTCACGGTAAAGCCGCTGCTGGGTACCAGCGCACTCAGGGAGAACGCACTGGAGGTCATTTTCTGGCAGCCGGTGCAATGGCATGCCATGGTGATCACCGGCTTCTGAGTAATGCTGAAGCGCACCCGGTTGCACCGGCAGCCGCCTTCCTGGGAAAAACCATCGACACTCATCATTGACTCCTTTTCATGATTGATTTGAAGCACTGATAGCGCTTCATGTCATTGCGCTGGCGAACGACGGTAGGCGGCCAGCAGCACCCCCATCGTCATCAATAAACCGCCGGAGCCCCGATTAAAGCGCTGCAAGTGCGCGGGCCGCAAGCGACGCAGCAGTCGCGCCCCGCACACAGCGTAGAACGTCATGGTGCTCACGTTCAGCACGCACAGCACCAGCAACAGGCACGCATACTGCGGCAACTGGGGTTGGGTGCTGTCGACAAACTGCGGCAAAAATGCCGACATGAACAACAAGGCCTTGGGATTGGAAACCGCTACCAGAAAGCTGCGGGTGAAAATGCTGACCGAACGAACACTGGCCTCTTCACCCTCTCCCACCGTCGGCAACGCCGTTGGCGGCGAACGCAGCATCTGCCAGCCCAGCCACACCAGGTATGCCGAGCCGAGCCATTTGAGCGCCTGAAACAGCCCTTCACTCGCTGCCAGCAATAACCCCAGGCCGCATGCCACCGCAGTCACCAGCAATGCATCCGCCCACACCGCACCCGCCATGCCCCACACCGCCGCCTTCAACCCATGGCGCGAGCCGTTCTGCAACGCCAGCAACACGGTCGGACCGGGGATGGCGATAATCGCTGCACTCATCATGACGAATAAAAACAAGGTTGCCAGGGACATGGGGAATTCCTATCTAACGCAGCCTCATTCAGGCTATTGGTCGATGAATGATCCATTAAAATCCGCTTCACCGCCAATCACCGGCCACAAAAAAGCCCCGGACTTGCCGAGGCTATTGATGGCGTTCAAGCTCACTCAATCGTCGTTCGAAACGGGGGATGTACGAGGCCTGTATCCCGGTAACGCGGCGGCATACGCCAAGGCCTGCTCACGGGAGCCAAAGGACGCTAACCGGTCATCCCGGGTGCATACCCGCCAGGGGCCACTGTTGACCTGCACGATTTCATAGCCATTGAGATGCATCTTTTTCAGCATGGGAGCGCTCATAGTCACCTCTCTCTATCCAGAGATAATCCAGGAGTTACCTGATCCACCATACACCTGGGTGCCGGGTGGCGGCCTACCGAACGTCGCCCCGAGTGTCCTTTCAAAATGGATATTGTCGCCATTTCCACGGAGGTCATGTCTTGCAGGATGGATCACGCAATTGATGTAGATCACTGATCTGTCTGGCTTTTTTATCCGCATATTTATCAGCGAAAGACCGTGTTCGAACTTGCGCCAATGAGGCTGGATCTATATATTCCCTAGCCTGCTGCAACGCTCAAGGCCATCTTGAACCATCAAGCCCCCTGAGTCGCTTCACCGCGCTACCGCCCGAATGGCGAAACTGGTAGACGCATGGGACTTAAAATCCCCCGCTCGTAAGGGCGTGCCGGTTCGATTCCGGCTTCGGGCACCATCTTATGTTCCACTGACAGCCATCAACGTCCGTGAAACCCTTTAAAACCCGCCTTCTGGCGGGTTTTTTCGTTTAGGGCATTCCGTCGTGGAAGCCATCAAGGGCAAAGGATCGATAAATAAGCCACAGAGAACGGAACACTGTCCGGGCGGCTTATAAGGCAACCCTTAATTGATGACTTACACTCCGGGAAGCTCCGCGCGAAGGCCAAGGAGTCAGTCGTCCCTGTCATCATGGTCATGATTACGATCATGCCATCGATCATTATCACGACGATCATACCGGCGGTCATAACCCTGATCATCATCATTCCTTTGGTCGTATCTGCGACCGTGATCATAGCCTCTATCACGATCACGACCGTACCCGCCGCCTTCATCCCAGACAGGTACACAACCTCCCAGCAGGAGAGGACCTGAAAAGGCCAAAAGCATTATTGCGATGCGCTTCATTTTTAACGTCCTAAAAGCCAGTAAGTGTTGGCGACGACCTGATCGCTTTCTTGAGTTAGCCGGGCCACTAAATCGTGATTAACGACGCGTGGCGCGTCAGTTCGAAGAGGCCAGTTCGGCCGAACTAAAATGAGACACAAGTAACCTGTCAACCCTGATGTACAGAGTGGCCTGACAAATATCGAAGCGAATTACTTGGAAGTTGAAGCGCGAGCCTTGCTCAACCCTTTGGCGTTGTGATCTCCAGGAGTAGAAGCCGAAATAGCGGTAGCTTTTGTCACTCCACGAGTGTCTTTGGAAGGTGCAATGCTTGAAGTCGTTGAACCATGACCACGGTCACTATTCCGATCGCTGCCAATGTGGTTTCCACTAGTGCCATGATCGCGGACGGCCTTCCCTACATGATCGCTGCTCAAGCCCTCGCCACGGCCATGACTACTGGAACCACCCGAGTGACCAGAACCACCTTGACCACCACCACCACCACCACCACCACCACCACCACCATCTTGGGCATAGGCAGAGGTCATGATGGACATTTGAGCAGGAAGTAACGGTGCAGCAGCAAGCATCAACGCGCACGACATGATGGCAACTAGACTTTTATTTTTAAAACGCATGATGGCTTCCATAATGGTTTGTTTACTCATCACCTCTGACACATTTAGCTAAACACGGTTCAAAGACAAACGAAAAATAGGAGCGCCAGTACATTTTTATAAATGTGAATGAGAATGTGTTGCCCTCTCTTACTATTAGGCAACCCCAAAACGACACCAACTCAGAGTAAATCAGTGCAAAGCCAAGCATCCGATGCTGACTACCGATTCCATTGCGCTTTTTACCTGCAAGCCCAGTAAACAGGAGCGGTAGAGAGCTGCCATTGCTGCCGATGGCTGTAGGCAGTCATCGGTTCAGTTTTAAATGGTCTTACGCGTCAGCCAGGCCCCCCAGAACAGACTACTGAAGAAGCGAGTAGCGTTTCCGAATCCGGAGTCATGCATCAATTTTTGAACCGCCGCTTCGGAATGTGGCGGATCAGCTCCCTGAAGAATTTTCCCTAACTTGGCCTTTACTTCATCCGGGCTCGCGCCATGCTGTCGCCACCGTTGCCCCCAAGCGGCAAGCAATAACGGTTGGCTGGCATAAGCATATTGATTGCCCGCGACAATCAGCGGCGCCCCCGGTTTTAGATGAGCCCGAATGGAGTGTAAAATTTGCCGCTTCGCAACATCTCCATCGAGATGATGGAGTACTCCGATCAAGGTGGCTGCGTCGTAGGACTCGTCCGCTGCCAAGTCTTCAACATGCCCAAGATGCAGGCTTGTTCTTTCGAGCAAATTGTTTGCCTCCAACTGCTGCGCCGCAGCTTCCAGCATCGGCTCGGATGGATCGACGGCAGTGAAGCGCCATGTCGGCTCCAGCGTTGCCATTGCAATGATCTCCTGCGCCGTGCCGCCAGCGCCAACGACCAGTATTTTCGCGGAGCGTGCATTGCCCAGGCTTGCCGCCAGCATGCACGCGGCAAGATCCTGACAGGCGTCATACCCAGCTAATGCGATACGGCTCTGCCGTCCGTACTCCTTGGCCCGTGAAGTATCAAATTTTTCAGCTGCGTTTAGAGGGGATGATTTCAAGGCCGTTCTCCGTGTCCTTGAAATAAGCTATGCCACATAATGGAATAATGAAAATTCAATAATTTTATAAAATGCATTCCTGCAAGGAATATTGAATTTACCCGGTTAACAGAGGTGTACACAGTGCTCGGGAAGCCTGATACCCGACACCACCCAGAATGGCGAATCGTATATTCGCCAGTTCGAGGGTGAAATCAAATCCGCGTTATGGAATTGAGGAGGGGTTGCTGGCGTTCTTCGAGAACCCGTTCGCGCAACGTATCGAGAAACAGTTTGAGCACGGGCGAGTCATCGTCTGCGCGGTAAGTGGCATACAGTGGCACTTCCGGCAACGCTGGGCTCAGCCGGCGAAACACCAACCCGGCTGGCGCCAGCTGCTCAATGGACGCTGGCAATAACGCCACACCGAAACCGGCCTGCACCAGGCTGAGCAAGGTTTGAACCTCGATCACCTGTTGGCGAATCTGGGGGATAAAACCGGCCTTGATGCAGCACTGATAGAGAAAATCAGCAAACCGCGACTGCTTGAGTTCCAGCGCCACAAAAGGCTCCTGTGCCAAGTCCGCCGGCGCCAGGCTTTCGCATCGAGCCAAAGGATGATTAACAGGCATGACCACGCGAATCGGCTCGTAGAGCAGCAGTTCATTGCGCAACTGCGGATCGTCATAGCCGACCCGGAACACACAGGCATCAATGCGCTTCTCCTTCAACGCCATGACCTGTGCCGCTGGCGTCATTTCATGCAGCCGCAAGGAAACCTGAGGATAGCGCTCGCAGAAGAGGTGTAGAGCCCGCGGCAGCACGCCAACCATCACCGAACTGATCATGCCGATTTCCAGCTCGCCCAACTGACCACGACCGGTCTGACGAGTCAGGTCCAGCGCGCGGTTCAGTTGTTCGAATACCAGCGGCGCCTGCTCCTTGAGCATCTGTCCGGCCGCTGTCAGCTCGACCCGGTGATGACTGCGCTCGAACAACGGCGTGCCCAGTTCCTCTTCCAGTAGACGAATCTGCTGGCTCAGCGGCGGTTGGCAAATGTGCAAACGCGTGGCAGCACGGCCAAAGTGCAGCTCTTCAGCAAGGGCCATGAAATACCGCAGCAAGCGCAAGTCCATGACGGCTACCCCAGGGTCAGTGGCGTGGCGCGCTGGCGCAGACCGGTCAAGCTGAACAGCGCATTGGCGATGGCCGGGGCCACCGAGGGGCTGCCCAGCTCACCGACACCTCCGGGTTTGCTCGGCTCGCCGTCCAGTACCAGAATATCTATCGTCGGCATGTCCGACATCCGGGGCACCCGGTAATCATGGAAGTTGCTCTGCACCACCCTGCCCTGTTTGATGTCCATGCGGTCGAACAGCGCGTGGCCGAGCCCCCACATCAAGCCGCCGTAGATCTGCTCTTCGACACCGCCCGGCGACACCGCCAGGCCGCAATCGACCACGCAGGTGAGCTTATCGACCTTGATCACACCGTCTTTTTTCGAAAGTCTGGCGACCACCGCGATGAAGCTGGTGTAACCCTGATTGGTGGCGATCCCCAAGGCTACCCCTTCCGGCAATGGCTGGCCCCAACCGGCACGTTCAGCGGCACTCTTCAACACCGCGACGTGCCGGGGCCGGTCTTTCATGTTGGCCAGGCGAAAGGCCAATGGATCCTGTCCCGAGCTGTGTGCCAATTCATCCATGAAACTTTCGACGGCAAACACATTGGGAATGAAGCTCACGGAGCGGTACCAACCGCTGGGCACGTTGCTTTCGTGCCTGACCCAGGCCAGGTCCAGATTCGCAGGACGATAGGCAAAGTCCCACGCGGTGATAGCCTCGGTAGTGCTGTAGTCCATGTGGTCGGGGCGTTCGAAATAGCCGGGTTCCCACTGTTCCGGCGAAGCCGGTGAGACAGCGTCAAGTTTCAACGCCATGAGTGTGCCCTGAGCATCCAGCGCACCTTTGACTCGATGCAAAGTCGCCGGGTGCATGAACAGCGAACGCATTTCGTCTTCACGGCTGTTCATCAACTTGACTGGCACCTCGGCCTGCTGCGCCAGGTAGGCCACTTCGAACAACCAGTACTTGGCCTCCCGTGCCCCGAAGCTGCCACCGGACACCAACTCATTGAGGGTGACCTTGTCCTTGGCGATCTTGCACACCGTTTGCGCAGCTTCCAGCGCCGAGGATGGCACCTGAACGCCGCCCCAGTAGGTGATGGCGTTATTCTTCACCTCGGCGGTAATGCAGATCGGTTCCAGCGGGTTCTGCACCTTGTACGGCATGAGGTAATCGGCCTCGAGCAGCTTGGCGGCTTTCGGCCACTGAGCGCTCACGTCACCTGCAACCATGGCGGACACCCGCTGTGCATTTTTGTCGTTGATGGCCGCCGATTGCGCCGCCGCCAGTTGATCGCTGTCGAAACCGGCCAGGGGTGAATCACTCCATTGCACCTTGAGCAACGCACGACCCTGTTGGGCGGCCCAGTAGTTGTCTGCGAGCACTGCGACGCCTTCCTGATTGCCGCCGAGCACATCAGCCCTGCCGGGAATCGCGATTACCTTACGCACGCCCGGCACTTGCAACGCCGCACTGGAGTCCACCGAGACAACTTTGGCGCCGACCACCGGCGTGCGCTGGATCACCGCCACCAGCATCGCGGGCAATTCCACATCGATGCTGTACTTGAAGCGCCCGCACACCTTGGCCGCCGCATCGCGCTTGTGCCGTAGTTTGCCAATGTACTTGAATTGCGCGGGATCCTTCAGAGTGACGTTGCCCGGTGCTGGCAATTTCGCGGCAACGCTCACCAGCTCACCGTAACCCAGGCTGCGTTTGCTGGCGGAATGCACCACCCGGCCCTCTTCGGTTGTGCAACTGTCGGGGCTGACGTTCCAGTGCTTGGCCGCCGCAGTGATGAGCAGTGCGCGCGCCGTGGCACCGGCCATCCGCAAGCGATCGTATTCCAGAGAAACACTGGTGCTACCCCCTGTCGAGAAGACTTTCCATATCGGATGGATATAGGTTTCAAAGAACGGATTTTCCGGCGATATCACCTGTACGGTCATCGGGTTGACGTCCAGTTCCTCGGCCACGCAAGCGGCCAGTGCGGTGTGGGTGCCTGTGCCGGAGTCGTGTTTGTGCACCACCAGTTTCACCGTGCCGTCGGGCAATACCCGAACCCAGGCGTTGGGCTCGAAGCTCCCCACAGACGCAGGTGTTTTCAGGTCCGTAGCGCCTATGCCTGAGGGCAGATAGAACCCAATTGCCAGGCCGCAGACAACAGTGCCAGCCTGCTTGAGAAAGAGGCGGCGCGGCAGTTCGACCCCAGTGTCATCGATCAACGTCATCACGCCTCCTTCAGCGCGGCAGATGCACGCTTGATGGCTTTATTGATTCGCCCATAAGTGCCGCAGCGGCACACGTTGCCTGACATGGCGTTGCGGATCGAGTCATCGGTGACTGTCGCACCGGTGTTGAGCAACGCGGCCGCGGACATGATCTGCCCGGATTGACAGTAACCACATTGCGGGACATCTTCGCTAACCCAGGCCAGTTGCAACGGATGCTGTTCGGTGGATGACAAGCCCTCGATGGTGGTGATGCGGTGCCCCGCCACGGCGGCGACCGGCAGTTGGCAGGAACGTACCGCGACACCGTCCAGGTGCACGGTGCAGGCACCGCACAGGCCCATGCCGCAACCGAACTTGGTGCCGGTGAGTTTCAAGTGATCACGTAACACCCATAACAAGGGCATGGAGGGCGATGTCTCTACCAGCTCGTGTCGTTCGCCGTTTATCGTGAGTTCGATCATTGTCAGGCTCCAAGAGAGCGGCCCGTCTTTGTGCAGGCCTGGTCGCCGATTATTGGGAGTCTGTGGAAAATCGGACCAGCGACGATTTCTGCCATCCTGTGTAAGTAGGACTAACAGCATGTACAAGCGATACCCGTCGGTGCAGTCCATGAGTGCATTCATCCAGGCCGCACGCAGCGGAAGCTTCTCCAGTGCCGCGCGTAAACTCGACCTGACTCACAGCGCTATCAGCCAGCAGATCCGTAGCCTGGAAGACTTCATCGGCCAGCCGCTGTTCGTGCGGGAAGGTGGCGGCAGTAATCTGACCGATGCCGGGCATTTGTTTGCCAGCGTACTGTCCGACGGCCTGGCGCAGATCGACCGGGCGCTGTCCTCGGTAAAAAACCGCAGCGTCGCACAGCGGCTGACCCTTGATGTCGACAGTGAATTGGCCCAAAGCTGGCTCAATCCACGACTACCGGAACTGCTCGATTTATTGCCTGACCATGAAGTGGTATTGCTGTCGATGCCGCGCTCGGATCGCAGCTCGTTCGAGCGGGTGAACCTGGCGCTGCGCTACGGGTATGGCGATTGGGAAGACTGCGAGATGACCCAGATCTGCGGCGATCGAGTGACTGCGGTGGCCTCCCCGGCGCTGCTTGAGCGCCATGGGTTGCAGGTGCCAATTACGCCCGCGCAGGTGCTGGAATTGCCGTTGCTGGGGTATACGCGGCGCTCGTGGATTCCCTGGCTGGAGGCAGCCGCAATGGCGCCGACCGAGCCGACTGCGCGGGTGGTTTTCGATAACGCGGCCAACCTGATTGCAGCGGCCGAAGCCGGGGTTGGCGCGGGCCTGGTGCGCGGGTTGCTAGCGGCGGATGCGTTGCGCGCGGGGCGCTTGATAGAGCTGAACGCGGTGCAAATTCCGGCGCATTACAACCTCTACGCCGTGTGGCCGCCGGGGCAGGCCGAGCGGGTGGCGCCGGTGGTTGAGGTGATCAAGACTTTGGCTCAGCAAACACTGATCTGACGCCTTCGTCGGATCGCCGCCCGGAACAAGCCCGCTCCCACATGTTGATCGGTGCCAGACACAAATCCTGCACTCACTGAAGATCCCCTGTGGGTGCGGGCTTGCTCGCGAAGAGGCCGGTACAGACACCACAAAATCCCGGCCGATATCGAACACATATCAACACCTCTCCCAATTAATATTGTACGACCCCCTCCCGCCCTTCCAATACTTCCCCCAAGCAGCCAGCGTCCCGAGCCGGATGCGACCAGGCGAGGGAATGCGCAGCAGTGCGCATAGAAATGGCCGATTACCCGGGACGTGGCTGCTGCGAACCGCAAGGTTCCCTTCCCCGCTATCAGGAGATCGACTTCAATGATCATCGATATCAGTTGCTATCCCACCGACCTGGTGGACCTCGCCTGGAGGCATGACGGTGACCCGTTCACCGGCGAGCGTCTGCTGGAGATGATGGATGGCCCGTATACCGTCAACGGCAAACCTCGCCGCATTGACAAAGCCTTCATCCAGCCGCCACAAGGCAACACCATCTACACCTGGACCGACGGCGACCTCACCGGGCGCGAGTCCATCGACGCCTACATGGCGTACACGCTGAAGATGGTGCAGACCTACCCGGATCGTTTCATTGGCTGCTTCGTCTACAACCCGCGCTGCGGCGTGGAAAATGGTGTCGAGGCGATTGAGCGTTACGTCAAGGAGCACGGCTTCAAAATGGTCCAGATGCAGGCCAACATGCACGCCTGTCGCCCCGATCGTGCACTGGACTGGGTCCGTCCGGCCTTCGAGAAATGCGCCGAGCTGGGCATCCCGGTCAAACTGCACACCGGCGACGGCCCGTACAGCATCCCGTCGGAATGGGTGCCGATGATCAAGGAGTTCCCCAACGTCGATTTCATCATGGCGCACTTCGGGGTGCAGACGGGCGGCGTCTACGTGTTCGAACCAATGCAGTGGGCGATGGAGCTGCCCAACGTCTACTGCGAATCGGGCTGGTGCCTGCAATCGCGGATCGTCGAGTTCGCCAAAGTCCTGCCGACCCACAAAATCCTTTTCGGTACCGACACCCCTCCGAACGAACCGGGCATGTGGCTGCGCCTGCTGGAAGTGCTCTGTCATGAGCCGCCACAAGGTCTGAATCTCGACGAGGACACCCTCGAAGAATACCTGGGCAACAACACCGCACGGATGATCGGCCTCGAACCGACCCCGCCGCCCCGCTCCGTATCCGAAGCCGAGGCGCAGTTGAAGCGTCCTGTCACTACCCAACTGGCCAGGAGTTGAACCGATGATTATCGATACCCATCTGCACCCCACCAACCTGGTCGATGAGGCCTGGCGCCACACCGGCGAACCGTTTACCGGCGAGCGCATGCTCAAGCTGATGGACGGCCCGTATATGATCAACGGCAAACCGCGCCGCATCGATATGGGCTTCATCCAGCCGCCCCCGGGCAATACCGGTTATCGCGACGGTAACCGGCGAGGCCGCGAAGGCGTGCGCGACTACATGTCGTACATCGCAGAGCTGTGCATGAAGTACCCGGATCGGTTCATTGGCAACTTCAATTTCAACCCGCGCTGGGGACCGGAAAACGGTGCGGCAGAGCTGGAGTTTCATATCAAGGAATACGGTTTCAAAATGCTCAAGCTGCACGCCAACATGCACGGCTATCGTCCCGACAGGGCGCTGGACTGGCTGCGGCCGGCGATGAAAGTCTGCGCCAAGTACAACATCGTGGTGCTGATCCACACGGGTGATGGTCCGTACACCATTCCGACGATGTTCTACCCGATCATCCGCGAATTCCCGATGGTCAACTTCATCATCGGGCACTTCGGCATCCAGACCGGCGGCAACTACTCGTTCGAAGCGTTCTGGATGGCCATGGACACGCCGAACGTGTATTGCGAATCCGGCTGGTGCTTTCAGTCGCGGATCGTCGAGTTCGCCAAGGATCTGCCGCGCAACAAGATCGTCTTCGGCACCGACTCGCCGCCGAACGAACCGGGCATGTGGTTGCGCGAACTCGAAGTTCTGTGTTCGCCAGCGCCGCAAGGCCTGGGAATTGATGAGGACCACCTTGAAGATTACCTGGGCAACAACATCGCCCGGTTGTGTGGCATCGAACCGACGCCACCTCCCAAGGACCTGATCGAGGCGGACATTCGTCTGACCACAACCTACCTCTAAGCGTTTTAAAACCAGCGCACAGCGACTTTACAGGCGTACAGATGACCCGGCGCTCGATCGACCGGCAGGCCAACGGTTTGTCGATCGAACGTCGCCCTCAGCCCTGCGCGCCTGCTTTTTTACGAGGTGAAACCATGACCCTCTCTACGCTCGGCGATACCCAGGATTTTCACGATTTTATCGATGCCTATCGCCGGCAGTACCCGGACGATGTGTTGACTGTTCACGAAAAACTTTCCGCTGATCAGGACGTCACCGCCTTGGTCGATGCCTTGGCCACCCAAGGCCTTGACCCACTGCTGATCTGCGAAAACGTCGGCCAACTCGGGGTGCCGGTGGCCACCAATGTGTTCGCCTCCCGGACCCGCATCGCGCGGATCTTCGGTGTCACACCGGCGCAGCTGCACGAAACCTTCCAGACCCGTGCCAATCATCCGATCGCGCCCCGTTACGTGGAAACGGGTCCGGTACTGGACGAGATCTTCGAAGGCGAAGCCGTGGACCTGGCGCTGTTGCCGATGCTCAAGCACTTCGACACCGACCGTGGCCCGTACATTACCAACGCGATCATCATTGCAGAAAACCCGGTCACCGGAATTGCCAACATGAGCTATCACCGCTCAATGCGCCATGCCCGGCAAACCCTCGCCACCAGCCTGCATTCGCGCGGTCACTTGTGGCGCATGCTGCAAACTGCTCGCGAGTGCGGTGAAGAATTACGCGTGGCCATGGTGATAGGCGCCCATCCGCTGTTTATGCTTGCCGCCGCAGCACGTTTACCGTTCGGCAGCGATGAACGCGCAGTGGCAGGAGGCCTGTTTGGCGCCCCATTGGAACTGGTCAAGACCCCGCTGTATGGCATCGGCGTACCGGCCTATGCCGAGTTTGTACTGGAAGGCGCCATCGATCCGGCGGCCTATGCCGAGGAAGGTCCGTTCGGCGAGTTCAGCGGCTACTCCTCAGACCGTTCAACCAATAACGTGCTGCGGGTCGACACCCTCATGCGGCGCAAGGACGCTTGGCTGGTGGACGTGGTCGGCGGACGATACGCGGAACACCTGACCCTGGCGCGCCTGCCACGGGAAGCGGAAATGAGCGAGAAACTCAAGGCACGCTTCCCCGCCGTCACCGCCGTGCACTACCCCAACTCAGGCACGCACTTTCATTGCTACGTGGCGCTGGATCAAAGTCGCGACGGTGAGGCGCGACAGATCATGCTCGCCCTGCTCGGCTGGGACCCGTACCTGAAAACCGTGATTGCAGTGGACAGTGACATTGATATCAGCGACGACAGCCAGGTGCTGTGGGCATTGGCCACACACTTTCAGCCGCATCAGGATATTTTCGTCATCGACGGTTTGCCAGGCAGTCCGCTGGACCCATCGTCTTCGGTCAACGGCACCACCTCGCGGATGGGCCTGGATGCAACACGCGGTTCAGGCTTCGACGGGATCAAGGCGCAGTTGGATCAGGACGTGATCGAGCGTGCCCGCACCCTGCTCAAAGGCTATCAATCGTGAACCGCCAGCGCATGGTGGTCGGCATCAGCGGCGCGTCGGGGTTCATTTACGGCGCGCGCCTGCTGGAGTTGCTGGCTGAACTGAACATCGAAAGCCACCTGATCATCAGCCGGGCTGCGTTGCTGACCATGGCCCATGAAACCGACTACAAACTGGCGCAAGTCACCGCGCTGGCCAGCCACTACCACCGGGCCGACGACGTGGCTGCCGGGATCGCCAGCGGTTCGTTCCGCTGCCTGGGCATGGTGGTCGCGCCGTGCTCCATGCGCACGTTGGCGGAGATTGCCACCGGCGCCTCCTCGGGGCTGATCGGCCGCGCTGCGGACGTCACATTGAAAGAACGCCGAACCTTGGTGTTGATGGCGCGAGAAACGCCGCTGACCCTCGCCCACCTGCGCAACATGACCGCCGTCACCGAAATGGGCGGGATCATCGCCCCGCCGGTGCCGGCCTTCTACGCCCGGCCGCAAAATCTTTCGCAAATGGTCGATCACAGCCTCGGCCGTGTCCTCGACCTGTTCGGCCTCGACGCCGGAACCGCGCTGCGCTGGGGTGAACCTGGCCCATCGGCCACCGGCCATTTCGCAACAACAAAGGAGCTCGCATGAACAGTCCATTCAACGCCCCTACTCCAAACCGCAAAATTCCCGTGACCATCCTTACCGGTTTTCTCGGCGCTGGCAAAACGACCTTGCTGAATTACATCCTCAGGGAAAACCACGGCCGCAAGATCGCCGTGATCGAAAACGAATTCGGCGAAGTCGGCATCGACGGTGACCTGGTGCTCAGCTCTGAGACCGAAGAAATCTACGAGATGGTCAACGGCTGCGTGTGCTGCACCGCCGAGGTTCGAGAGGACCTGGTACGCATCGTCCGCGAACTGGTGGCGCGACCGGTGAGGCTGGATCACATCTTGATCGAGACCAGTGGTTTGGCCGATCCGTATCCAGTGGCGCAGAGCTTCTTTATCAACGACCCGATTGCAGATGAGGTCGAACTGGACGCCATCGTGACCATGGTCGACGCCAAGCACATCGCCCAGCATCTGGAGGATTTGCAGCTGGATGGCGTGGACAACCAGGCAGTCGATCAGATCGTCTGCGCCGACCGCATTGTGATCAATAAGGTCGACCTGGTGAGCGAGGACGACGTAGCAGCGCTGCGCGACAAGATTCGTGGGTTAAACGCCACGGCGGACCTGGTGACCTCCAGCTACGCCGAGATCGACCTGTCGAAGATTCTCGGCATCGGTGCGTTCGAGTCGACGCAAAAGCTGATGGAAATCGGCTCTGAGCACAATCACCACGCCGACGAACACCACCATGATTTGGATCATGATCATGATCATGATCCGAGCGTGTCGTCAGTCGGTATCGCCGTGGACGGCGCTGTGAATCTGCTCGCCTTCCACCAGTGGATAAGTGCGCTGCGCAATGAGCAGGCCGACAACCTCTACCGCATGAAAGGTGTGCTGGCCGTCGCAGATCAGGATCAGCGTTACGTGCTGCAGGGCGTTCACAGCCTGGTCGAGTTCCGTGCCTCCACTTCATGGGGTACGGAACCACGCTCAAGCAAGATTGTGTTCATCGGCCGCGACCTGGATCGCGCGGCGTTGAACCAAGGCTTTGCCGCCTGCCTGGCAGGCTGAAAGAACGGCATCAGAGCCGGTGGATGGCGGCTCTGGGCACGCAGAACGAATACCCCTCTCTACAGCATAAAAACAGCAAGAGGTGATTCTCCATGTCGTCAGCCACTACCCCTTCCGCCGTCCACCCGGTCGACCAGATTTTGCCGGTCCGCCAAATGCTCACCCTGGGCCTGCAACACATGGCCGTCTCATACATCGGCGCCATCGCCGTGCCGTTGATTGTCGCCAGCGCCCTGAAAATGTCCCAGGCCGACACCGTGGTGCTGATCAGCACCACGCTGTTCTGCTCCGGCATCGCCACGATCTTACAAACTGTCGGTTTCTGGAAGTTCGGCGTGCGTTTGCCGATCTTGCAAGGCGTGGCGTTCAGCAGCGTCGGCCCGGTCATCGCCATCGGCACCAACCCGGAGGTGGGGTTCGCCGGGGTCTGCGGGGCGGTGATCGGCGCGGGGATCTTCACGATGCTCATCGCGCCGTTCGTGGGCCGATTGCGCCGTTACTTTCCACCGGTGGTCACCGGCTGCATTGTCACGGTAATCGGTTTGCAGCTGTTCCCGATTGCCTACGAGTGGATCGGTGGCGGCCGTAACGCTAGTAATTTCGGGGCACCGGCGTACCTTGCCGTCGCTACCGTGGTGCTTTCGACCATTGTGTTGGTCAACCGCTATGGTGGGCCGATGATGCGCAACATGGCGGTGCTGATCGGGATGCTGGTGGGTGCGGGACTGGCTTACGGTCTGGGCATGGGCAGTTTTCACAGCGTGCAGGAGGCGCCCTGGCTCACCGTGCCCTACCCGTTCTACTTCGGCCTGCCGACCTTCAGCCTGATCCCGATTGCGACCATCGTGGTGGTGATGATCGTACAGATGGTTGAGTCCATGGGGCTGTTCGTGGCCATTGGCGACATCGTCGACAAACCGGTGGAAGAAAAACAGGTGATCGACGGCCTGCGCGCCAATGGCCTGGCGAGCACCATCGCCGGGATGTTCGCCGCGTTTCCGTTCATTGCCTTCATGGAGAACGTCGGGCTGGTGATTTTGACCGGCGTGCGCAGTCGCTGGGTAGTAGCAATCAGTGGTTTGCTCATGTGTTGCGTGGCGCTGGTGCCAAAGGCCGGGGCGATCATCGCGTCGATGCCGACCGCCGCCCTCGGGGGTGCCGGGATTGCCATGTTCGGCGTGGTCGCCGCAGCGGGCATTCAGACCCTTGCCAAAGTCGATTACGAGCGCAACCGCTTCAACGTGTTGATCGTCGCTTTCACCATCGCCGCCGCCCTGGTGCCGGTGCTGGCACCTGCCCTGTTCAAGCAAATGCCCGAATGGTCCCAGCCGTTCCTGCACAGCAGCGTGGTGATTGCCTGCCTGGTGTCGGTGCTGCTCAACGCGGCGCTCAACGGCGTCAGCGTTCCCGACAGCGCAGCCACCAAGCCTGCGCCCCACAGCCTCTGACTGGAGAAGCCCATGACTCAACTTCAAAACATCCTGATCAAAAACCCGGTGGCGGTGATGACCGGCTTGCGAGGCCCACGTGCCCGGGCGGGCAACGTGGACATTCGCATCGTCAACGGTCGCATTGCTGAAATGGCGACGGGCCTGGCAGTGCAACCCGGCGAACGGGTGATCGATGCCCGTCACTCAGTGGTCTACCCGGGCTGGGTCAACACCCACCACCACCTGTTTCAGAACCTGCTTAAAGCCGTGCCCGAAGGTTTGAATCAAGACTTGCAAGGCTGGCTGGCCAGCGTGCCCTACCCGCGCCTCAACCGTTTTACACCACAACTGGCGCAGATAGCCGCGCGATTAGGCATGGTCGAGTTACTGTTGTCGGGGGTAACGACCTGCGCCGATCACCATTACCTCTATCACGCAAACGGCACAACGGAGACCGGCGACCTGCTGTTCGACACGGCGGACACATTCGGGATGCGTTTTGTGCTGTGCCGAGGGGGCGCGCTGGAGTCCGCCAGCGCTCATCCGGGATTCTCGAAAACGGCGCTGCAACCCGAGACGCTTGAGCAGATGGTCGGCGACATTGAGCGGCTCAAATCGCTGTACCACCAGGACACTCCGGATGCGATGCGTCGAGTGGTGGTGGCGCCAACGACGCCAACGTTCTCACTGCCGCCCACTTTGTTGCGCGAGCTTGCGCACACCGCTCGCGGCCTCGGATTGCGCTTGCACACCCACCTTTCAGAGACGCAGAACTACGTCAACTTCTGTCGCGAGAAATACAACTGCCTCCCGGTGGAATTCGTCGCCGAACACGAATGGCTCGGCCCCGACGTCTGGTTCGCCCATGCGGTGCATTTGCAGCCGGGGGAAATCCGCATGCTCGCGCAAACCGGCACCGGCATTTCTCATTGCCCGGTGAGCAACGCACGGCTGGGCAGCGGCGTCGCACCGGTACCTCAAATGTATGAGGCCGGGGTGCCGATATCGCTTGGGGTGGATGGCGTGGCATCGAACGAATCCGGAAGTATGGTCGGTGAAGCGCACACGGCGTGGTTAATTCATCGGGCCGAACACGGTGCGTCAGCGACAACCGCCGAAGATGTGATTCATTGGGGCTCGGCCGGCGGCGCGCACGTGCTGGGGCTGGGCTCGATCGGAACGCTGGAAATTGGCCAGGCTGCGGATCTGGTGATCTATGGCCTCGATCATCCTCGATTCTTCGGCTTCCACGATATCGCGCTGGCGCCGGTGGTCGCGGGTGAGCCGATTGCCGTGCGTTACAGCATGGTCGGGGGACGGCTGGTGGTCGACGACGGCGTGATTCCAGGGCTGGATCTGGAGCGTATGCGCGCTGAAGCGTGGGAAGGCGTGCAGCAGTTAATGCACGTCGTCGACTGATCTAACGGCAACAACCTCCTCTGTTGGAGCTGGCTTGCCAGCGATGACGACCCGAAGAAAGTGCCAGGTTCAAAGGCCCTCTCAGTAAGCCGGCTCCTTCAAACGGCGACAGTTTCTCGGCACCTATAAAAAAGTCCCTCAAGCCGAAGTGGACGACTACCCAAGGAAAATGAAAGATGCGCAACCGCACGCTTCTCGTTCGGCAGACCTTTGCCATCAGTACTTTGTTATTGACGACGGCCACTTCATTGCAAGCTGCCGACTGGAGCGATAACTCAATCAGTTACGGGTATGGCACCCACTTCGCTGAGCCGGGCATCGATGGCCCGATCGCCAAGCACATCGTTGAGTTCACTCACGTTGACGGATACAAATACGGCAGCAACTTCCTCGACGTGCAAGTGTTGTTTTCCGATAAAGACGATCCAGCCGACGGCGACGGCAACGGTGCTACCGAGGTGTATGTGATATATCGTCATCAACTTTCACTGGGTAAAATATCCGGCCAGGATTTCAAGTGGGGACCCATTCGGGACTGGTCACTTTCGGGTGGCATCGACTGGAACACCAAGAACACTACTTTCGCACCGGCAAAACGCATGCTCGTCATCGGCCCGACGATCAATTTCAACGTGACAGGTTTTTGGGACTTCAGTGTGATGTACCGCTCCGAGCGCAACCACAATGGCTTGCCGTTCGCTCAGGAGCACGATATTCGCTTCAACGACACGTACTACCTGGAAACCGCCTGGGAGATTCCATTCCAGCTCGGTTCAGTGCCGCTCAAGTTCAAGGGCTTTGCCAACTTCATCCCGCCCAAGGGCAAGGACGGCTTTGGTAACGACACCGTGAGCGAAACCCTCGTGCACGCCACTTTACTGGTGGACGTGGGCGAGCTCACTTTCGGCAAAAAAGATACCTTCTTTGCCGGAGTGGGTTACGAATACTGGAAGAACAAGTTCGGTAACAGCTCAGCCAACACACCAGGTACTGAGGCCAATACGCCGTTTCTGAATCTGGAATGGCACCTGTAATGCTCCAGATCGTTACTGCACCGGCAGGAAGTTCATCAGCAACAAACTTTGTGCGTAATTGAGCGCAACGCGTCGGTAACGCTCATCGAGCATCTGGGTCAACAGGTCGAGGCGCGCGACTATCTTGCCGAACTCAACAGCGAAACTGACGTTGCTGGCCTCCTCCGATATCTCGTTGGAGAACAACAATAAAACCCCATTCGCATCCTGGCGCTGGCTGAGCAGCCAGGTAGCCTTCTCGATATTGCGCGCGGCATTGTTAACGAACTGCGGATTGATCGAGTTGGTCATATAGAATTCGGTCCGCCCGCCGTGTGCGGTAACGAGCATGCTGCCGATCGCATAGATAAAGGCCCCAACTCGGTCGCCGCGAAACTCCGGGCTCAAGGAGTAACTCAGAGCCGCCAGGTCGCGACGCTCCCCAAGGGCAGGCAGTGGTCGACGAAGTTCGATGGCTTGACGGACTTCCCGAGCCGCGCTTACAGCATCTGGGTAACCCGATTCACGCCACTGGCTAGGGTTACGCAGATAGAGCTTACTCATCAGCAAGTAAAGGCTTTGCAGATTGTCGTGCATGCCCAGGGTAGCCATACGATCGACGCTGGTTTGGAAGAACTCATCAGGCTTTCCATCACTGAACTGCCTGGCGATATCGCGCCCCTGCTGCTGGCTGCAGCCGAGGGTGCAGAGCATGAAAACAGCCGCCAGCACCAGCGGCCGACGCATCCATCGAGTGACAAAAACAGGTAACGTACGATCCATCGGCACCAAATCTGGTTCTTCTGCCCACGCAGGGAATTAGCGTGGTCGGGACAGACATAGATCGGGGAAATGAAAAAAAGTGCGATGGTGATGGTCAGATTATTGAGATGAGCACCACGAGTTGATCCGCCCGCCTACCCCTCATAGCGCCCCGTAGCGTCCCGATCGCCCTTGTATCGCCTCACGAGCGGAAACAGCGGCAACCAGGATTCGCGACGGACGACCCAGCTTTCGTAGGTTGGCATCAGTTGGTCCGGGGCATCCAGGGATCCCAGGTTCACTTCGATTTCATCGTCGGTGCGGGCGAAAACGGATGAGCCGCAACGGGGACAGAAAAACCGCCCGGCGTAGTCACGTGTTTCGCCATTGATCGTCACCGCATCCTGTGGAAACACCGCAGACGCGTGAAAAAGCGCGCCATGATGCTTGCGGCACTCAAGGCAGTGACAAAGACCGACCCGGTAGGGAGCCCCTGTCGCCTCAATTCGGACGTCGCCGCACAAGCAACCGCCGGTGAATCGGTCCATATTGCACCTCCTCCCACATCACACAGGCGAAATACCTACGACGCCAGGGCCGCTTCGATCTTCGCGATATCGATCTTTCCCATCTCCATCATGGCATCGAAGGCGCGTTTGGCGGCCGCTCGATCCGGATTGGTGATCGCCGCTGTCAGGACCCGCGGCGTGATCTGCCATGACAGCCCCCACTTGTCCTTGCACCAGCCGCAGGCACTCTCCTGGCCACCATTGCCGACAATCGCATTCCATAAACGGTCGGTTTCAGCCTGATCGTCGGTCGCAACCTGGAACGAAAACGCCTCATCGTGTTTAAACGCCGGCCCGCCGTTAAGCCCGAGGCAAGGGATACCCATGACCGTGAATTCGACCGTCAATACATCGCCCTGCTTGCCTGCCGGATACTCGCCAGGCGCGTGATGAACGGCTGTCACGACAGTGTCGGGAAATGTGCGGGCATAGAAAGTTGCTGCGTCCAACGCGGTACCGTCGAACCAGAGACAAATAGTGTTCTTGCTGATCATATGGATTCTCCAACTATCACATGGGAAAGAGCAGGCTCTTCCTCAGGTTTTATCTGCGAAAACGGTTTGCCTAAGAAAAGTGCCTCATCCCCACGCCACCGGTCTTGCCCAGAACGAATGTAAGAATAGACAAACCTGAAGCACCCCGCTTTCGATCCTCGGTTCACTGTGAAAATGGCTACGGCGCAGACACTGATGGGTAACTATCAAGATCAGACCAAGTCCCGTCGTTGAGGCGTCGCCTGAGCATCTGATACGCTTTTTTCTTCATCACCTGCATCTGTATCGCACCCCGGCGAGCAGCGATAATAAGCCCACTCCCGATACACCCGTGGAGCACAACTGGAACCTTCCTGTCGTCCCTTCTTCTCGGAGGCCTTATGGCCAAGATGGCATTTTTTCTGTTTGGATTTTTAGCGCTGACCATCGCGATTGGCTTGCTCGCTACCATTTCGCCGGTCTAGAATCTCACTTCATCCTGCGAAAAACATCGGGTACAGCGACAGCACCGGTAAATCGAGGAATACACTTTACCCGCGTTACAAAAACAGCCTGTGTCGGGTCTGAGATCTTTAAAGCCCAGGATACCCACTCAAAAAAGAACTGCGCCCTGAAAAAATCGCTAATGCGAGGAAACGTACATAGAGGGCGTGGACGGCGCGGGCAGTGCATAGGTCGCCTTCATCCACTCGATCTCCGCGTGGGGCGTTCGCCCAAAGAAACGCTTGAACTCGCGGCTGAATTGCGAGGCGCTTTCGTAGCCTACATTGAACGCCGCCGTCGACGCGCTCATTGTGTTGCGTAGCATCAACAATCGCGCCTGGTGCAAGCGCGTCGACTTCAGGTACTGCATCGGCGAGGAGTCCGTCACGCTACGAAAGTGCAGGTGAAAGCTGGGCACGCTCATGCTGGCTTCCTGGGCAAGCGTCTCCACATCCAGGTGCTGCTGGTAGCAACTGTGGATCTTGCGGATCGCGCGAGTGACCTTTCCGAAATGCCCCTGGCGATTGAGCGCGGCACGCATCGAGCCGCCCTGCTCGCCCGTCAGGATGCGGTAGTAGATTTCCCGCACCAGTGATGGCCCCAGTATTTGCGCTTCGCCCGGACGACTCATCACCTCGAGAAAGCGTAGCGTCGACGCCCGCAGCCAATCGTCCATCGGCGAGGCGTACATGCCCTTCGGCTGGGCCTCACTAGGCCCGAGCGCTTCATCCACCTGCAACATCAACTCGCTGGCCAGTTGAAAGTCGAGGCGCATGTAAACCGCCAGCATTGGCTGCGCCTCGCTGGCGTCGGTCTCCATGGTGAAAGGAACAGGGACAGACACCACCAGGTAGTGCTGAGCGTCATAAACGTAGATGTCATCGCCCAGATAGCCGCGCTTGCGCCCCTGACAAAGAATCACGATACCGGGGTCATACAGCACCGGCGTGCGCGTCAGTGGCCGATTCGAACGCAAAAACCGGATGTCCTCCAGCGCGCTGAGATTATAGCCCTCGACCGGTGCGAGTTTTTCCATCAACTGCACAATGCGCGAGGTGTATGAGTCGACCTGATCCATTGACGTTCTCTGTGTTGGCCGCTCAACCATCGGTAGAACGGGTTAGCGCTTCCCATTGATCAATCTCACTGAGCGCACGATTCAACTGGTCACGTACCAGACCCAGTGCGTCACTGCCCAATAACAAGTGGGCCGGTGGTGCCTCGCTGGCAATCACCTGCAACATCGCTTGTGCAGCCTTCTGCGGGTTGCCAAGCTGTTTGCCGCTCTTCTCTTCGCGCGCTTTGCGCACCGGGTCGAAGCTGGCGTCATAGTCGGCAATGCTCCGTGGAGTGCGTTGCATCGAACGACCGGCCCAGTCAGTGCGGAACGAGCCAGGCGCCACTGCAGTCACAAAGATGTTGAAAGGCAGCAGTTCTTTGCTCAGCGTATCGGAGATACCTTCAAGAGCAAATTTGCTCCCACAGTAGTACGCGATACCCGGCATCGTAATCGTGCCGCCCATGGAGGTGATATTGAGGATATGGCCGGCACGACGCTTGCGAAAATAAGGCACGAACGCCTTGATCACCGCTACCGCGCCGAACACGTTGACGTCGAATTGGCGGCGCATCTCTTCCAGCGGCGACTCTTCAAAGATCCCCTCATGACCGTAGCCTGCGTTGTTGACCAACACGTCGACCGGACCGTGTGTGGCTTCAACGGCCGCAACTACGCTGTCGATCCGGGCGAAGTCAGTCACATCCAGGATCACCCCATGAGCATGATCCACAGACAGCGCCTCAAAGGCCTGCAAAGCCGCTTGATTACGCACCGTGCCGATGACGCAGTGGCCTACGGCAAGGGCTTCTTGTGCCAACGCTTGGCCGAAACCACTGCTCACCCCTGTGATGAATAAGGTTTTCCTGCTGTTCATGGCGAACTCCAATCAGTCGGTAGAGCGCCATGGTATCTATCGAAAACCCGGTCACCTATGCCGGATTGTCTTCCAGCATTGCCTATTCCTATCAGCGCCAATCATCAACACGAAGGCCAGGGGCTTTTTTTCGTTGCCTGCTAAACTGACCCCATCCTCGAATGGAATCGACGCCATGCCAGCCCGATACTCACTCCCTGATGTACTCGAAAAAATCTGCGAAAACCAGCTTGCCCTGGAAGCGGCGATCATGGAGTTAACCCTTTCGATCGAGCGTCAGGACAACGTGGCTGTCGGTGAAAACGTTCGTGAAGCGCTGTCTACGATCGGCGAGAACGTCGAGCAAGTAAAACAGGCCTTGGAGAAACTCAAGGCGGATTCTCGCGGCCAATAACGGCTGACGTATCCGTTGTATCCCCCTCCTTACACTTCGTCGCCATCTGATTGATCAGTAATCATTTGCAATGCAGACTGCCGTAGCTGAAGGAACAGTGCTCACTTGACGAAGGCTGAATCTGTACAGCCATTAATCACCTCAGCTCATGAGCTCCCCTTCGCCGGTTTCTATCCATGAGACATGAAGATGTCATCCCCCCATTACTCAAAGCGCTCAACGAAAACCAGCTCGCGTTGGCCGCGGCTATCGAAGAGTTAGCCAAATGGGTCGGTGATCGCGGCTCTGTGGACACCGTCACGAATGTGTATGGAGCCCTCGAAACGCTCACTCATAACCAGGCCTTCATAGACCTGAGTATCGCGTTGATGATGGAGCAAGACTGACCTTGGGATGCAAAAAAGCCCAGCGCAAGGCTGGGCTGGGCTAGCGCCAACGGTCTAAAAGCGCTATGGACTTGCAGTCCACACGGCTAATTCATAGCCGTCCGGGTCGATAAAGTGAAACCTGCGCCCCCCAGGAAACGAGAAAATTTCCCGGCTTATTGTGGCGCCTGCGGCGATGAGTCGCCGCTGCGTTTCTTCAAGATCTTCCCCATAAAGAATGACCAGCGGACCGCCAGGTCGCACAGGTTCTCCGGTCGTGAACCCACCCGTAAGACGGCCGTCATTGAACTCTGTATAGCTAGGCCCGTAGTCGACGAAGGTCCATTCAAATGCGCTGCCATAGAAAGCTTTGCTGCGCGCAATGTCACTGACGTTGAACTCGATATTATCAATCTTGCGGTCATTCCCTCGAACACTCATACAAACCTCCTGGGCCCATTACAGTTCAGCGACTCTACCGCAGCGTCCCAGCTTTGAAGACGCTTGATCAAGCATACCCAGTCAATCTGGGCCAGATCGCCAGTGCCTACGAGATCAGGTCAGGAAATGAAAATCCCCGCGCCATTCAGTTGGGTCATGCCTACGCCCACCAGCATCACAGAGTTTTCGCCAAAGGACAGTACGGTGTTGTCCTCAACCGTCGAGGCATAGGAGCGGTAATCGTAGTCTTGCCCAAGGCCCGGAACCCCCATGAACACAAGCTTATCGCTGGCCTGGTAGCCTTCGATCCGGTCGTTGCCGAAGAATCCGTTGAACAGGAAGGTATTGCTGCCGCCTCCCGAGACCATCAAGTCGTTGCCGGCCCCACCGACAAACACGTCATTACCCTGGTTGCCAATCAGGTGATCATCGCCGTCCAGGCCAAACAGCCAGTCGCCGGCGGCATGGGCGGTGAGGACGTTGTTGCTCGCATCACCTTTGGCCGAACTCGCGTACTGCGTTAAATCGGTTCCGGCCAGCAGGCCGTTGCCGGTCACCTGATAAGTGATGTCATGTGAGCCCCATGGGATGGAAGTCCATGGGATATAGGAGGTTTCCTTGCTCACCAGCGCACCGATATCCCGGGTCAGGCTGATGCCGCCATAGGCGTCGTTGATGTACAGCGTGCCGTCACCGTCGTTGGCAAAACTGAAGGTAGCCAGAGGCTTTTGCAGTTCGAAGACGTTATCGCCTTTGCCGCCCAGCACGACGTTGTAACCACCGTCATCGCGGAACTGATCGTTGCCTGCGCCACCTTCCAGAAAGTCATTGCCCGCCCCGCCCTTGAGCAGGTCGTTGCCCTCAGTGCCGATGATGAAGGTATTGCCGGTGTGCTTTTCAGCGTAGCGATTCAAGTCTTGCACCCAGGTAGTTCCACGCGTGGCGTCTGACAGGCTGGAGACAACGATGGTCGAATCCTTGCTGGTCAGGTCGTAGAAGTCTGAGGCCGCGATACGCCCCAGGCCTTGGGTGTAACCGTCCAGAGAGTGGGCTTTGGCGACGCCCCAGTTAAGGCTGTTGGGAAAATGCGCCGAGGCCGAGGCGTAGTTATCAGTAAAGCTGACGAGGTTGTTGGCAGCTGAGTCCCAAGCCCTATCGTTACCCCACAAGAGCGCCGAGACATTGATGCCTTTGCCATCGATGGCCTTGAACACCGGGTCATTTTCATAGCCGATATTCAAGACCTTGGTATCGCCCGAGCTTTGAGTGGGTGAAGCAAAGGTTACGTAATGGGCATCCTGATAGAAACCGTCCCAATGATCGCGGCTCAAGGTCGCCAGGCTGTTGGCACCCAGTGCGCCAAGGCTATGACCAGTGACCAGGATGTCCTTGCCGGTCAATCCTTGGCTCTTGGCATAGATAACGACGTTATCCAGCAGGGTGTTAAAGGCCAGTTTGGCGTAGTCGGTGGCGTACCCGGGGAGTACGGCGGCGGCAAGATCGCTGGCCACGTCGCCCAGGCCATCCAGAGTCAAGCCAAAGGAGGTACCGCGGAACGCGATCCCCATGGCAACTAGTTTGCCAGCGCTATCGTATTGTCCCAGCACCTCGACGTTGGCAGAAGGCGCCAATGCTGTCTCACCCCAAAAGGTGCCTTGCTTGTCCACTTTCTGGGTCACGCCCAAGGCTTGCGCACCGATAGGTGCCCAGCCACCGGTTGCCAGAGGTTGGCCGGTGGAGTCATAAGCGTACTCGGATAAAGCCAAGGCGTCGTTCAGCAGCGCCTTTGCGTGCTCGCCCGTCATGCTCTTGTAATCGAAAACACCCATGCCCTTTTCCCTTTTCGGATGGCTTTGTATGCGGCCTCACTTCGGATAGCCGGGATAGATTGGGGCCGGGGTCGAGAGGACTGTCAATCGTTACCTAAAAATTGAATAGCCGTCGGGGTGATTCATCACTAACCCACCTCCGTGGGCGTGAGGGGCATTTCTTGCGACTCATTGACGACCCGCGTAACCCCCTCGCCTCCATCTTCCTGGGTCGGGTGACAGCGGTCACTACTACGGCGCCTGCCATCGGGATAGACGATAAAAGCCCCGCCGTCCTTGCCACACTCAAACAAATACACCGGTGACAGTTCTCGCGCTTTATCAATACGCGCATTCAGGCGAACGATGTACGTACCCAGTGAAACCGTTACACAAATAATCAGCACCACACACAACACCAATTGATTGGCGTAGCTGACGCCGACGTCATCAGAACGCACTGGCGACATAATACGGCCCTGCCCGCTCGACGCTCTGGCCAACCAGAAACCAGCTACTCCCTCCCATGCGCACCAACTGCGCTCCCGACGGCAGGACGCCGGCCATCAGGCCGAAGAAAATCAAGGCCAACAGGATTCCTTTGACCATCGAAGACAGGTTCATGACTGTGACGAGCTCTGGATAAGAAGAGCCTCAGCTTAAACAGCGAAGGGTTAACATCAGGTAAACATCAACAGAAAGCAGTCCGACATCCGCTATCCTTCGGACCTCTGAGCGACAAGTGTCCAAGGGGACGTTCCCGTGCATATTCACCTGCTGCTGGTCGAGGACAACCTTGATCTGGCCATTACCGTCATCGAGTACCTGGAAATCAGCGGCATCGGCTGCGACCACGCCAGCAATGGCCAGGCCGGCCTTAACCTGGCGCTCAAGCAGCACTACGATGTCATTCTGCTGGATATCATGTTGCCGCGGCTGGACGGTCAACAGGTGTGCGAACAGTTACGCCAACAAGGCAGTCAGACGCCCATCCTGATGCTCACCTCGCTGGATGCGCTGTCGGACAAGCTCGCCAGCTTTGCTGCGGGGGCCGACGACTACCTGGTCAAGCCGTTCGAACTGGCAGAACTAGTGGCCAGAATTCGCGCGTTGAGCATGCGGCGCAGCGGCCAGGCCAGTCGTCTTCAGGTCGACGACCTGGTCATGGAACTGACCACCCGCAAAGTCAGTCGCGCCGGGCAGGAGCTGCATCTGTCTCCCATCTGCTGGACCTTGCTGGAGTGCCTGATGCGCGCCAGCCCCGAGCCGGTCACCCGAGAACGTCTCGAAACAACCATCTGGGGCGACGAGCCACCGGACAGCAACAACCTCAAAGTACATATGCATCGACTGCGCAAGACCGTGGACAAACCCTTCGGCCAGCCCCTGATCCATACCCTTCCTGGCGTCGGCATACAGTTGACATCACATGCGTAACGGCCTGAGCCTGAAGTGGGTGATCAGCGGCAGCTTTTTGTTGCTGATCGCCGTGGTTCTGATTATTTACAGCAAGCTGCTGCCCATATACACCGTGCGCGGCCTGCTCTACACCGCCAGCGCCATGATGGAAGAAGAAGCCCAATATTTCGTCAGGCACTACAAAAAGGACCCAACCACGCCGCCGCCGCACAACTACTTCTATACCGGCGTCATTGGCAAGGATGCGTTGCCGGAGAGCATCCGTCAGGTGGTGGACACACCACCGAGCCTGTCCTTCGGCGCTGTCCATGTCTTCGGCGACCTGGACTCCGATGACGAAGATTCGGAAATCCGGGTGATCCTCACCCAGGCCTTGGGGGACGGCAAGACCCTTTATATGTTCGACGTTGACCACGACCATGAAGAAGGCGGCGAAGTCGAGACGCCGCTGTCTGATGCGTACTTCGACCAGGAACTGCGCGGAATCACTTTCATCAGCCTGGCGGTGTTCGTTCCGGCACTGGTTATCATCGCCCTGCTGGTCTGGTGGCTGGTCCGGCCGCTGGGACGGCTGGCCCAGTGGTCCACCACGCTGAAGAACCCGGACGTGTCCGGTCAGCGTCCTGATTTCAGCTTCAAGGAATTTAACATTCTGGCCGACGCCCTGGCCCAAAGTGTGAAACAGGTGCAGGCAGCCAGCCTGCGTGAAGGCCGCCTGTTGCGCTACACAAGCCATGAACTGCGCACCCCGCTGGCGGTGCTCAAGGCCAATATAGAACTGCTGGCCCTGCAGTCCGGCGGCGTCCTCCCATCCCCCCTGCAGCGTATCGAACGCTCGGTGCTAAACATGCAACTTATCGCAGAGACCTTACTGTGGATGAGCCGCGAAAGCCCCGAGCCGCTGCCGGAGGAAGACATCGATCTGAGCGAACTGGTGGGCGAACTGATTCAAAAACACCGTTACCTGATCGGCAACCGGGACATCGAGCTGATTATCGACATCCACAACGAACCTTGTCGCCTGCCCCCCACCGCATGCCGCATCGTTATCGGCAACTTCCTGCGCAACGCCCTGCAATACGCGGAAGAGGGCAACGTGGAAATCAGTTTCAAATACCCTCAATTACGCATAGCCAATCACATCAGAGAGGCCAAGCAGACACAAGAATCCAGCGATTTCGGCTACGGACTGGGACTGGAACTGATGCGCCAGTTGTGCGCCAAATTAGGCTGGCACATAGACGTCGCCATCGAACAACAACGCTTCACAGTCACGCTCGAGTTTGCGGCCTTGCCTACGGCCCCCTAAACCGCCTCTGGAAACCACGTGGAGTAATGCATCTCAAGGACAGGCTTATCCGTTTCAGGGTAAATTCGACCTGCACTCCACTACCCATTTCACTTAAGGATGAGCAACATGGCTAATGATCTGGAGCAGTCAGGTTCCACCACTACCACCCAGACCACCACCTCGCTGGAACAGGTGAAAACCGGGCGGGTCCTGAATTTCAACTGGGCTCCGAACGCCAACACCACGACCACCATCGTCTCGGCGGACTTCGTCAATTACCGGGTCGATACCACCCAGGGCAGCCCCACGGGGGACAGTCACTCCATTGCACGATTCACCTATGCCCAGGGCAACGGTGGCGGGCAAATCAGTCAGTTGTTTCTCGAAGAGATGCGTGCCGGCGTGCGTGCCAACACCCAGATCGGGCTGTTGGTGGGCCGCAAATGGGTCCTGGACCCTAATGGCGAAGCGTCGGGCAGCGTGGGCACCTATGTGATCGAGCAATTTGATGACATGCGTGCCAGCGTCAACTACGTCGGTACCTTCGCACGGGTCTTCGCCGATCCACGGATGGTCAGCTACCACGCCGGTGGCCACGTGCACCCCAACGTTTCGATCACCGCCAGCCAGGCCCTGACGATGGCGGACTCGGGCAAGTCGATCCTGGTGATCAGCAACACCGACGTCACTCTCACACTTGGTGACGATGTGACAGAAGGGTTCAAGGTCACGTTGATCCAGGCTGCTGCCGGCAAGATCAACATTGCGGTGTCAGCCAGTCATGTGATCTACAGCAACGCCGGCTCCCGTACCCGGACGCTCAATCCACTGGATGAGCTGGAGGTCAGCACCTTCCCGTTCGGCCCGGTGTACCTGGCCTTCCGCGTCAGACCCACCGCCTAGTAGCCCACAGGGGCCTGAATGGGATCAGGCCCCTGCCCGCTTGAAATTACATTCGAATTTCGCGCCAATCGCCAATCGGCCAACAGAGCCCGCATCTACATCCGCAGTTCACTGCCCGGAACTGATCCGACGCCAAACCAACTGAGCTGTTTTCATCGATCCATTGAACGACATGGGCGTAACTGTCGCCAAATAAAGTAAGTCTTCATAAAGGCTTGCGCTGCGCACCTGTCGTTGCCCAGCCCAGTTTGGAAAAAAGCTGACCGCCATCTCATGCTCGAGAACGCCTGTTCTCTCATCGAAATGGTAAGGCCCGCTATAAGCGAGATAGGTTTTGCCAGAAGCCATGTATTCCGCGCCGGTTCCCAAGTACATATCATTTGACCGAAACCCGTCGCGGGACGTAGTGCAAAGCTGCGCAGACATATAGCCATCAGCTGTATACAAAAGGATGCCCTGCGGATCAGGCCCCATGGGAAACGACTCTACCCCGGTTGTTGAGTTGGTTTCAGTGAAGGAAAGCAATGCCCACGCGCCAACAAGCGCGTCTTTAGTTAAAACTTCCATATTTCGCCCACGCTCCTTGTTGACGGTTCACTCACAACCACAGCCTAGGACAGCAAAAACAGAAGTGCAAAAAATCGCGCCTCCGCTGCCCTGAAGCCCCATCGCATCAACCTCCGATCCTGGTCAGATCAGATCGAAAAATGCCTCATGGATGCGCGGCGTCGTACCGTTCACGGGCAGCATCCAGAACTGGAAAATGATGCTCGGCCCAGCGATCGAGCGCAGTCAGCGTATCGACCAGTGAGCACGCCACAACGGACAGTCGATACTCCACGTGGGCAGGCTTCTTCGCCAATTCCCGCCGCTCAATCAAGCCATTGCGTTCGAGTTGCCTCAGTGTCTGCGTCAATACTTTTTGGGAAATACCCCCAATCCGACGAAGCAACTCACCGTTACGCATCGGCTGGTGAGTCAAGGCAGGCAATATCAACATCACCCACTTGCCGGAAATAAGCTCCAATGCATCACGAGCGGAGCAGTTGTTGACATAAACATCCCCAGGAAAAGCCATGGTGGTTACCTCAAAGTACGTAATTGCCAGGATGATTGACCAGGCACAGCATCACGACGTCACTTGAGGAGAAATGTCGTGCGAATACTGATCGTTTTAGCTCATCCGGAGAAGAAGTCCTTCAACGCCCATCTGGCCGAAATTACACGGCAAAGCTGGATGGAACGGGGGCATGAAGTCACCGTTCTCGACTTGTACACAGAAGACTTCGACCCGCGCGAAGGTAGCTGGCATTACGAACATAGACAAGATGCCGACAAGTTTGACCCGATGCAGGAGCAGCGGCACCATTGGCAACGTCAGCAATTGCCACCCACGACCCAGCGCCATATCAACCTGCTGCTCCAAGCGGACGCACTGATTCTTCATTTCCCTTTCTGGTGGTTTGGAGCTCCAGCCATACTGAAGGGATGGATGGATCGAGTGTTTGTCTATGGAGGTCTGTATCAGAGCAATAAGCGACATCAGAACGGCGTGATGCGAGGGAAAAGAGCTTTGCTTGTCTCCACAGCGGGAGCATCGGCACAAGCCTGTGCGCCGAATGGTCGTGACGGTGATATGCGCTTGCTGTTATGGCCAGTGATGTATTCGCTGCATTACATTGGGTTTGAAGTGCTGGAGCCGCATTTGATCCATGGTGTTCGGGGCGGACTGTTCGCAGATCAAGCTGAACAACAACGAGATGAATTGAAGCGAGCGGTAGGTGACTACCAAGCGAAGATTCAACAATGGGGCGACTGGCCACCGGTTTCGTTTAATCGTGATGAGGATTTCACCGAGAGCCAGGTTTTGAAACCTCAAGCCCCGGTTCACAGCCCGTTTGTTCGGCATTGTGAATCTTGACGTATGTGCTTCACGCAGACCCGGTGCGCTAGGGCTGACGCACCGGTGCTGCGTCCGGCTGGTTGAAAAGGAAAAAGCCATATGCGGTTAAAGCCCTCTCTGGTCGGCCTGGCGCCTACCGCTCCAACCACTGGCAGTACAAACAGTATGGTTGTCACTCAACCCTTCGAGTTATATTTTTCCCCTCAATTCGGAGTGTATGAATATGAATATCACCATAAAACTGCGAGAAGAAAATGGAATGTCCCACGAAACAGCGGGCTCGGTAGTGGAGATGTGGGACGTATACCAAGGCGAGGCTATCGTAGGTGTCTATCACAATAAAAATGACGCAATGAAGTACAAGGAGTTACTTGAAAGCGGAAGACTGGAAGAGCTGAATCGCGCCAAGAAATAACAAATCACCTGATGCCGAGTGAGGAGCCCCCCTTGATCAGCACAGGATTACACTCCCCTAGTCATATGCCCTGCCCCTAAGCGCTATCAGTCCTGGATCGCCCATGACTGACAGACGCTCACCGTCGCGACCATCGGCCATTCATTAGTAAGGGGCGAAGCGTTTGATGCAGATGCAAAAGACGTGAACATCTACCCTTTGGCCCACGAGATAACCAAACCGCTGGCGTTAGTCGTCTTCGTATCATCACACGCACAGACGACGAGTCAGATCATCCAGAAGCCATCGGCCTGCTTTCCCTAAAGAGCGATTTTGCATGTGCGCTGCGTAGATCGTAAGGGTGTCTGGTGTGCGCTGAAGTTCGGCGGCTAGCTCAAGCGGCAGGAGGCGTCCTGAAGCCAGATGATCCGCAATCAGATGCTCTGGCATTCGACACCAACCGAACCCGGCGAGCAAAAAATCCAGCCGCCGTGCCAAATCTACAAACCGCCACTGGTGACTGCCCGTCACCCCATAGCTTGGGCCGTCGGGAGAAACCGGATCGGAAAGTACCAGTTGCACATAGGGCTTGAGGTCTGCACTGGTTACCCGACGGCCTAACATAGCCAGGGGATGCCCGCTGGCTACGACTGGCCTCAAGTCGACGCTGAGCAGCGGCAATGCCGTGACATCCTCGGGCACTGTTGGAATCAATGTGCAAAGCGCCAGTGCCGCATCGCCGTTGCGCAATCGGCGCTCTGCGCCGCCCAAGCCTTCTGTAGAAAAACTCACTGCCAGGTACGGAAAAGCCTCACGGAGAGCGCGCAGGCTTTCGATGAGCGGAGCGCTAGGGACTAAAGGGTCTATAGCGAGCGCCAACTCCGGCTCGACCCCTGCTGCCGTACTCGCGGCCATTGCTTCAAACTGGGCAGCGCTGGCCAGCACGGCGCGCGCTTGAACCACCAGTACCCTACCTACCTCAGTGAGCGTTGGACGATGGCCGCTGCGATCAAACAGCCTCACTCCTTGAACTGACTCAAGTGTCGCAATCGACTGGCTAATGGCAGATTGAGCACGCCGCAGGTGACGTCCCGTTGCCGAGAAACTGCCTGTATCCGCAATGGTTACAAGGATCCGCAACTGATCCAAGCTGAGATTTCCGATCATAACCCATCACTTAAACAGATGGACTCAATCATATTTACATCACTCCTGCTTAGAGATCGCGTTGGGTAGAGTGTGTCGCACATCGCCTAAAGCGACAACGCAAAACATACCGCGCGTCACCGCGCAGGAGTTACTTTCATGTCCAAGCTTCTCACCATTGAAACCAGCTCACGTGGGGATGCTTCAATCTCCCGGCAGCTCACTCGCCGATTTGTGGCCGCGTGGGAAGCTGCACACCCTGGGGGCGCCATCAAAATACGGGATCTAACGGACACTCCACTTACGTTCGTGACGGCCCCCTGGTTACAGGCTTACTTCACCCCGGAAACCCAACACTCACCTGAAATGAAAACCGTGTTGCAGCTATCCGATGAGCTTGCGGCCGAGTTGCTGGAAACCGATCACGTGGTTATTTCAACGCCGGTCTACAACTACAACGTCCCTGCGGCGCTCAAGGCGTGGGTGGATCACGTGGTACGCAAAGGCCTGACCTTGGGCTTTGATGGTAAAGGGCTGGTGACCGGTAAAAAGGCAACGGTGCTGCTCGCCTCGGGAGGCGTATACACCCAGGACTCCCCGATTAGAGACCGTGACATTGCGACCCACTATTTGAAACTGATCCTGAACGTGCTGGGTATCACTGATGTCACCTTTATTGCCGCCGGCGGCGCTAAAGCGGTAGATCTCGGAGAAGTCAGCCTGCAGGATTATCTAGATAGATTTGATCATCAAATTCAAAAGTCGCTGGTTTAGACAGTATTTTTCCTTGCCATATGATTCTGCTCTATCGTCTTCGCGTGGTTAAACGCATGCCTTTCAAGGTCTTTGAAAAGTCAGTCGCATCAGGCCACGGATGAAGATCTAACCGGCGACGTAAAACCCTTGTGGGAGCTGTCGAGCTTTAGTGAGGCTGCGATGACGTCGGCACAGGCAACATTGAGGGGGCCTGGCCCACCGCTATCGCAGCCTCGCTAAAGCTCGACAACTTCCACAGTTGATCTTCATTGCCCTGAGCGGGATGTTTCAACCGTATTGGGCTGCGCTCTCAAAGACCTTGAGAGGCATGGTGGTTACTGCTCGTTGTGTCGGCAGACTCGTGAAAACGTCCTTCAAACAGGCATACGGATCATGCCCGTTGAGCCGAGGCTCGCATTGAGGCTGCGGCTCAGCCTGCCCACCATTCAGCACGACCCCGGCGACGAGATCATTGATCCGCTAATCCCTTAATCAAAGGCACCGTTGAGCACCTCGTAAATTATTCCGGAAGCAATTGCGACAAGTATTAAATCAGTGCCCGCCTGCTGCCATTCGTAGCCGTCGTAATGGGGCAGCCTGCCCAGCAACCTGCCATCCAGTTTCTTGGCAATGCCTGGAGGAAGAGGCTTTCCTCTGGCCAGGTTCTTTTGTATCCCGGGTGGCAGTGAAGGACCTGGGCTCCAATAGTCACGGTAGCCGCCGAGCACGCCCAATACGCCGCCTCGGTCAATGCTGGGGCCATGCTCCCAATCACCGCCACTGGAGCCTTTCCCCTTATTGCCCTGGCCACCATGACCTTGGCCACCTTGTGAGTTGCCTTTTCCATTTCCTTGACCCTTCCCATTGCCAGGGTCGGCCAGGGCCGTCACTGAGCCCACGGCCAAAGCAATGCAGGTAACAGCGGCTACAAGCGAGCGTGATTTAAACATGACCGTCTTCTCCGAAAGGAAACACTCCTTGAAATGTAGACGGTATTGCCGATTTTAGTTCCGTATAACCCACCCTACTCGCTGCGTCCGGTAGCAAAAACCGATACAGGAGCAATGGCTACTCGCTTTCCTTGACGAACAGCTTCTTGCATATGCTCTCGGCGATCGGCCGCAGCAAACTCCATGACAAATTTTGTTCTCTCACGTTTCGCGAGATAGCGCGCCTGTATCCAAACCGTGATTAGTGTTGTGCTCGACCCAATAACAGCACCGACTAGACCTGCTACAGCAGCATCCATTTTCACCTCCCACCGGCCCTGTGCCGGTCACTCGTAATACGCCATCCCAAAACGAATTCATGCCTCAGCTCGGTGGGGTGACATGGACCTATCAGGACCCGACCGGCTGCTTCAAAGACACCAGCCCCATGATCGGCTTCAAGGTACACAGGGTCTGACTGCAGCCCCGAACTCAGATGGGCGTCTCACTCACAACTTCCCACCTCTGCTTGTATGGGTAAGCATCATCACCAGAGCTGCAACCTAAACTAACGTCACCCGCCGGCTTAATTTTGGGGGAGCTGATGGTTTCGGTTGGCTTAGCGCCGCCCCAGGGACTGAAGATATCTCTCACGGTAACCTTGTAACCCTTTTGGCTATCACTATTCACGAGGTGCGCCCACCTTCCCGCCATCGAAAATCCACATGGTTCTACATATTTCACATTCACTTTTGTATCAGCAAATGCTGGAGCGGTGAGCATTAATGCAACTGACAACATCGTTAGTCTAGATATGCGCATATTCACCCCAAAAGACGCGTCAATGGCGAGATGCCAGTACGGAAGGGATAGCCGACCTTTCGACACTACGCCAGTCCTCAAGGCAGCTTTGTGAGAATTCACTTCAGCTCAGCCGGCATTGAAGCCGCGACCCAAGCTGAGCATGTACGCCGCCCCCTCAGGTACCGAAGTCAGACGAATGCCGAAGCTGGAAAGACCGGACAACTCCAGCAGTGACAATGGAGGGTATGGCCTGTCCATGGATCACCTTCAGCTTGTAATGATTGCGGGTTGCCGGTATTGGTTGGCGTCATTTGGTGCAAGGAGCAGGAACATGATCACGATTCGAGAGGCGACGATTGAAGACCTTCACATACTCCAAGACATCGGTATTGAGACCTACAAAGAGCACTTTTCAGATATCTGGACCGCCGCAGGAATACAGAACTTCCTAAGCGAGGACTTCTCATCTCGTGAACTGCAGAAATCTATTGAGTCATCGCAACCAACCCACACGGCTTGATGCTCTATTGTTGAAGTTTTTTAAAGATAGCGAATCAGTCGCTATGATTCTTCACAAAGATGGTGCGTTCTATAACCCGGAGGGTGAAGATGACGATACTCACGCCATTGCCGTCCGTGTCCGCATAATGGCGCTTTGGAGTGTTCTGGGGGTTATAGCTGACAACCTGGCGCATGATTTGGATAGCGCGTTAAAGGCACGAAGGCCTTGACGAAGCGGCCGATCAGGCAGTTCCAAAAAGCCCGGCGCAGGACTGGTCTTGGCTCAGTTTTTTCGTGAATGTTAAGAGCGCTTGGGCTTTGCAGTAACGTACCCATTTACCTCGTTATGGCAATCAACCGTCAGTTCATCTAGATAAGGGGTCATCTCCAGACGCTCCATCAGCCGGAGCAGGTCTGTAGCGGACTCACGAATAGACTGCCAATCTTGATGATCGAATATCAACCGGTCGCCACAGCGGAAAGCATCTTCAGAGATGTCATTACATCGTTTCCAGAGGTTTTGGAGGTCGCGCCTTACTTCGCTTGGCATGGCATTACCACAGGCGGTCAAGGTATCGTTCAACGGTAATATCGTCATGGACCAGGCTTCGCATGCAGGGCAGTCAGGAATAGCTTCTCGTTGCTCATCTGCACTCATTGCCAGAAACTCCAGCGCAGGAAACACTTCACAAACGGCGAGTACCCGCTTGTACTCCCCCTGCCCATACCAATCCCAGAGTATCGTTGCAAACCCCATCTTGAAGCTCCTAGACCGCTATCACCGCCATCAAAATCCGCATGTCATTCCCTCGTTGGTTTGGTGGGGCTGTAGCACTGAGGGGCAGATGCAAAAAGCCCAGCAGAAGCCAAATGCCGCCCATCAAATCATGAGTAATTTAGCGATCTTCGCTTACATCAGCTAGAGCCGATACTCTCGATGAACCGGTGTATCAAAGGGGATGCTTGATGCTTGCGCCAGACGAAGTGGATATCACTAGAGTCCAAACCGGCGACGGCTTCGGCATGAACCTTTTTTTGCGTAAGAGATATCTGCGCGACAAAACTTTCTGGTACGCAGGCAAAACCTAGACCCGCCTCTATACAGGCAAAGATGCTTGGGTACGACTCGATTTCCAGCGTCGCTTGCGGCTGAATACCGCTCTCCTCCAGCCAACGGTCTACTTGACGACGGTAATGGCACGTATGACCGAACACATATAGCTCGAGCTTAGCCAAATCGTCGGCCGTTGGTGTCGTCAGATTAATAGGTGTGACCCTCACTAAGCGCTCACAGAAGGCCAGGCGACTGACTAGTAGTGGATGCACAATCGGACCATCCGAGAGAATCAGATCTAACTCGCCCTCCAGAAGTAGACGCTCCAACATTAATGAGTGTTCAGGGCGAATGTGCAGCTCTACAAATGGAGCCTCTCGGCGATAGCGTGCAAGTCGTTGAGGCAAGTGGTTGGCCAGCGCGACATCCAGCGCGCCCACCCGGAGCACACCTTGCACCTCATCGCCCGTAAAGAGCGAACGTGTATCGGCTGCCATTACCAAGAGCTGCTTGGCGTTGCGGTACAGCAGGCGCCCTTCCGGGGTCACTAGCAGGCGGTTCTTTTCTCGATTAAACAGAACGACACCGAGTTGTTCCTCCAGCTCACGCAGACGAGTAGTGATGTTCGATGGCACGCAGTGCAACTGAGCTGCCGCGGCTGCGACGGTGCCAAGCTCTACAACCGCACAGAAAAATCCTAGCTGTGAGAGTTTCAATACATTCTCTTTTTGTAAGTGACGTATTAATTATTAATCACTTTTAATGAATTTATACTCAGCCTAGCATTCTCCTCGCAATCGCTTCCAGCGATTCTTCACAAGGAAATAATCATGACATATCACGTGCTGGTGCAATTTGACGTCCCTTCTAACAAGCGCGAAGCGTTTTCCAGCGCCGGCCTGTTCGATGCAAATAGCTCCTTGCAAAACGAGCCAGGCACGCTTCGCTTCGAGGTTATTCGCGATGAGAACAACCGCAATCGTTTCTATCTGGACGAGGTGTACACCGACGAGGCCGCGTTTCTTCAGCACTGCAAAAACGAAACAATCGCCTGCTTCTACGAGCTAATCGACAGCTACGCCTTTGGCCCGGTCTTCCTATTTAAGGGCTACCGCATCGAAGGTTAACTTCTTGGTCCGGCGGAACGCCGTCGGACCCTCAACGGAGAATTTCCATGCGAATTCTGCACTCTATGCTGCGCGTGGCCGATCTCGAGATCGCGCTTCACTTCTACACACAAGCTCTAGGCATGCGCCTGCAACGACGCAATGACTACCCGGAGGGGCGCTTCACACTGGCGTTCATCGGTTACGGTGACGAACAAGACTCCACAGTGCTGGAGCTCACTCACAACTGGGATCGAAACGCATATACCTTAGGTGACGGCTTTGGCCATATCGCAATTGAGGTCGCGGATGCAGCTGCCACTTGTGCCCAGGCAAAAAAAATGGGTTACCTAGTCACCCGCGAAGCGGGGGTGATGAAGCACGGCCGCACCATAATTGCGTTTCTAGAGGATCCCGACGGTTTCAAGATCGAGTTGATTCAAAAAGGTACCCAATTTGATTGAGATTCGTCCTGAAATCTAACTTCGACCCTAATAGATGACGATTCTTGGAGGACTCTGAGTCGACAAGAATTCGTCATTTGGCAGGCGAGCGCATTTTGAACTAGCTCACTCTTTCCTTGATAGCACTCTTCCTGGCCAGGCATCCAGCGTGGATGGAGTGCCAGTAACTGGGGCGAGGATCTCCGTAGTAGCTTTGTGCCTCATTTCTAACCAGGGCAAGACAGAATATGACATTCGTTACGAAAGAAACGGCACAACACGTTTTTACCGCCAAGCCAACCCTTTTGGGCGGCGGTGACTGGAACGACCTGCATCAGATCGGGAGCATCGTCCCAGCCTCGGGCATCTATCGTTGCGAGGGCTGTGGCGACGAAATCACCTCGAACAAAGGTGACAAATTCCCCCCACAAAACCATCACCAGCACGATGGCCTGCTCGGCGCGATGGTTGAGTGGCGCCTGATCGTCAAGACAGAAACAAAAGCGTAAAGGATTCCCCAGTCCCTCGCCTGCAAGCCCAAGGACTGGGATAGCGCCAATATCGGCGCGGACAACGCAAGGGAAATGCAGATGCATCCAGGACAAACCACATTCCCGTACGTGCTGATTACCAACGATCGGCAGTCATCGCCAAGGCAGCGGACATCTCTGTGAACGGTGTCGCTGAGGCGAGAGGGATTGTCACCTTCATGACCGCTCTAGGCTTCGAGGATACAATGTCCGCGCTAAACGCTGATGGCGGTGAAGTCGGCTTGATCCAGGTTTATGACTCTCAATTCAAAGGCGCTGCCGGTGATATCGTTCGCATTTTTACCGGCTTAACTAGGGCGACTTCGCCCACTTGACCATAAAACCTTCCCGCCAATAATTTCTATTTTGGCGCCCTCTTCCATCGTATATAGACCGCTGAGCAAATACTCAGCGCGCCCATCTTGGACATCAACTTCAACAGGCTCGCGCTAAGGATTGGCGAAGCCTCTGCGCTAGGCGATGGTAGGTGCAAACGAGTCCGGCTGATTCATATCTAACTCCAGCGGCCCTGCCGCGTCATGTTGGTTGTTTTGCGTCTTTGTGCCTGAGGATCAGGCGTATTCGGTCATGCCAGGGCCCACCGTAAACAATGATCTCCGACGGCCTGCCATACAGGTGGTGCAGGAGAAACGGCACGGGGCCGAACGTGCCTGACTCTTCGCCAGGCAGCGCTGGATCGGCATCCAGATAGATTCCGGCGTGATTCGGGTGAGCCGTCCGCCCGATCGCCATGACAACCAGGTCGCCGCGATGAGGTCGGTCAACCCGTACAAAGCCAGCCGCCTCGTAGTTTGCCTCGTACAGACGGATGTCCTCCGCACTCTCCCAGGCGAATCTCGCCGCCGGGCTCCAGCTTCTGGATGTCCATGATCAGTGCCATGGGTGTTTATCTCAGGGGTGAAAGGCTTGCTCGGAGATAGCGTAGATCTGGCCGCCACGGTGCGCTGGTGTGTAGCCTTTCCCCGTTCACCCAAGGGTGGCTCCCAGAGGAAGCCTTTTACCCCTTTGTGCCGATCGAGGAACTTCATGATTTCCTTGATACGGCCCTTCATGCCGGTGAAGGCACCCTTGGCCTGCTCATTGAGGGCATCATGACCAGAAACAGTCAGCACAACTCCCAGCACTTCATCCTCAGCAGGACAGGGGTGCGTGTGTCTCAACAAATTCCTCCTCGGGCACTCGGAGCAGGAGATCACCAAGCGCGTTTACCGGCGCATCGGTGCGGTCGCGCAGCCTTCAAAATGAGCTAGTTTCGGAACTCCACTCTGTAATGTTTCGGAACTCCAGCACTTTCCTTGAGGCAATAAAAAACCCCGTAGACGCTAATCTACGGGGTTTTTAAGAGTGGAGGCCGAGGTCGGAATCGAACCGGCGTAGGCGGATTTGCAATCCGCTGCATAACCATTTTGCTACTCGGCCTCAAACGATCAATGCCCTGATAACTGACATTCACCGCATACAAACTTGAGTGGGCTATGTAAAACCTGCCTCTACTCTATCTCATTGAAAACATTGAAGTTTTTTCTGCTTCAGTGCGTTCGATGGGCGCAATTATGTACTCATTTACCAGGGCTTGCAACCCCTTGATTTCAAAAAATATTCCTCTTCCGGGTACTGATTTTGCAGGTGCGAGCAAGCTCGCCCCTGCACCGGCGGGCTTAATAGCCCAGAGACAGACCGGTATTGCGCCGCGGATCGTTAGCACCATAGAAACGGTTTTTACCCACCGGCTTGCCATCCAGGGACGGTGCACCAACCAGGATCGCCGCCAGGTGGTTCGCATCCTGCGGGCCTGCAAACGTGTGGCCCCAGCCTTCGAGGATTTTCTGAGTGTCGGGGCTCAGGGCAAACGTCTCAATATTGGTCGCCTCAGGCAGCCATTGCTGGTGGAAGCGCGGTGCATCCACGGCCTCCTGAATGTTCATCTTGTAGTCGATGACATTGAGGATGGTCAGCAACGTGGCGGTAATAATACGGCTGCCCCCGGGCGTACCGACCACCATCACGGCCTTGCCGTCCTTGGTGACAATCGTCGGGCTCATGGACGACAGCGGGGTTTTGCCTGGGGCGATGGCGTTCGCTTCGCCCTGGACCAGCCCGTACATGTTCGGTACGCCGATCTTGGCGGTGAAGTCGTCCATCTCGTCGTTGAGGATCACCCCGGTCTTGCTGGCCATGACGCCGGCACCGAACCAGTCGTTGAGGGTGTAGGTCACCGACACCGCGTTGCCCCACTTGTCGACGATGGAATAGTGAGTAGTGTTGTTGCCTTCATGGGGTGAAACGCCGGGTTTGATGTTCTGGGAGATACCGGCTTTTTGCGGCTCGATGGCGGCCCGCAGTTTGGCGGCGTAGTCCTTGTCCAGCAGATGGGCGACCGGGTTCTTCACGAAGTCCGGGTCACCGAGGTAGCTGTTGCGGTCGACGTAGGCATGACGCATGGCCTCGATCTGGTAGTGCAGGCCCTGGGCCGAGTGATAGCCCAGTTCGGCCATCGGGTAGCCTTCAAGGATGTTCATGATCTCGCAGATCACCACGCCGCCAGAGCTCGGTGGCGGTGCCGAGACTACGTGGTAGCCACGGTAGTCGCACTCGATGGGCGCCAGTTCGCGAGTCTTGTACTTGTCCAGGTCAGCCTGGGTGATGATGCCTTTGCCGGCCTGGCTGGAATCCACAATCGACTTGGCCACCCACCCCTTGTAGAAACCGTCGGAGCCCTTGGCGGAGATTTCCCGCAGGGTTTTCGCCAGGTCTTTCTGCACCAGTTTCTGGCCGACCTGAATCGGCTCGCCGTTGTGCAGGAAGATCGCACGCAGGTCCTGGTCCTTTTTAAACTCGTCGGTGGCAGTGTGCAGCAGGTCGATATCACCCTGCTCCAGTTCGAAGCCGTTTTCCGCCAGCTTGATGGCTGGGGCAATCACCTGTGCACGCTTGAGGGTGCCGTATTTGCTCAGGGCCAGCTCCATACCCGACACGGTGCCGGGTACGCCGACTGCCAGGTGCCCTTTGGAACTCAGGTCTGGGACAACGTTGCCTTCTTTATCCAGGTACATGTCGGCAGTGGCTGCCAATGGGGCTTTTTCGCGGAAGTCGAGAAAGGTCTTGCGCCCGTCTGCCAGTTGCACGGTCATGAAGCCACCGCCGCCCAAGTTACCGGCGGCCGGGTAAACCACGGCCAGGGCATAACCCACGGCCACTGCCGCATCCACGGCGTTGCCACCGGCCTTGAGCACATCGACACCCACATGGGTCGTCAGGTGCTGGGCCGTGACCACCATGCCGTTTTCGCCACCCACCGGGGCCTGGGACGCCGCCTGCACACCACTGACCGTCAGCACCAGCGCCGTGGCTATCAATGTTCGGGTAAAGGGTTGGTAGTTCATCCGTGGATACTCTAGTTATTTGAAGCGTTAAAAGTAGCCCTTCCAGGATTCGATACCCAAGCACCATGGCGTTTTTATGACAGAGCCTGTCGGTGACGGAACGGACCCAGTCAGGCCCATGCTATATTCGCGGCCTTTACGCCCCGCAGGACACAGCCCCGATGGTGACCAAGAAGACTGGCATTCGCGCCCAGCAAGCCGACCAGACGCGCGCGCGGATTCTCCAGGCGGCGATCAAGGTCTTCACGCGTGACGGCTACTCCGGCGGGCGGGTGGACAGCATCTCCCGGGAAGCCGACTCCAACGACCGCATGCTCTATTACTACTTCGGCAGCAAAGAGCATCTGTTCGTCTGCGTGCTGGAGCACACCTACGAGCAGTTCAACAAGGCCGAAAGCAAGCTCAAGCTCGACCTGAGCGCGCCGGTCCAGGCGTTGCAAGACCTGGTGGCGTTTATCTGGAACTACTACGTCAAGCATCCCGAGTTCGTCGCCATCCTCAGCATCGAAAACCTGCACAAGGGCAAGCATGCCAAGCAGTCCGGCGAACTGCGACGCTTGTCCGGTGAAGCGGTTGGCGTGCTGCGGCCGATTATCGAGGCCGGTCAGCTTCAGGGGCTCTTTCGCGAGGACGTCGACATCAAGCACGTGTATTTGATGATTGCCTCGCTGTGTTACTTCTACAACTCCAACCGGCACACCCTCAGTTCGTTTCTCGGGGAAGACCTGGCGGGCAAAAGCCAGCAAAAGGATTGGCTGGGGTTTATCAGTGACCTGGTGCTGCGCGGCGTCACCCCCTAGGTCTCCCGTAGCAGCTGTCGAGCGCAAGCGAGGCTGCGTAAGACGCGCCACCTTCATCAAGCCCTACGCAGCCTCGCTTGCGCTCGACAGCTGCTACGTCCCTCCTCTTAGTGGCTGCCAGGATTGGCCCGCAACTGCGCCACCTTCTGCTCCAGCCCTTCCCAGCCCGGCGCATTCGGTGCAAACCGGCCGCGCAGATACGCCGCCAGCTCTGCCACTTGGGTATTGGACAGGCTGTCCTTGAAGCCTGGCATGTAGCCCAGGTCCTTGGTCGCCGGCGTGCTGATGCCCTGCAAGATCACCTTGATCAGATTGTCCGGTTGATCGCTGTGCACATTGGTGTTGGTCGCCAGTGACGGGCTGACCCCAAACAACTTCGGCCCCAGCCCGTCGGCGTGACAAGCCTTGCACGAGCCTTCAAATACCCGTCGCCCGTTCGCATTGGGAACCGTTGTCGCGGCAACGGGCTGCGTCTCGGCAGAGACGTCGCTGTTGAGAGACGCCAAGTAGACCGCCATCGCCCGGATATCCGTCTTGGGCAATTTGACCAGCTCAGTCACCACCGGCCCCATCGGCCCTGTCGCCACGCCGTGGGCATCGGAATAGCCGGTACTCAGGTAGGTGAACAATTGATCCTCGGTCCACGGCGTGGGCGCCTTGGACAACCCGTTCAGCGCCGGCACCTCCCACCCATCCACCCTGCCCCCAGCGAGGAACGCCGCACCACCCTTCTCTGCCCCCATCACGTTCCGTGGCGAGTGGCAGGCCGCGCAGTGCCCCAGTCCATTGACCAGGTAAGCACCGCGATTCCATTGCTCGCTACGCTGAGGCTGTACGGTGATTTCCCCTCGACGCAGAAACAGCGCATTCCACCCCGCCATCAATGGCCTAAGGTTGAACGGAAAACTCATCGCATTGGGTATCGGCGCCTGACCCACAGGCGCCTGGGACATCAGGTAGGCATACAGCGCCTGCATGTCTGCATCGTTGATATTGCGAAACGCCGTATAGGGAAATGCCGGATACAAATTGCGCCCGTCGCGGCCAATGCCGTCACGCATCGCCCGCTCGAACGCCGGGTACGACCAGTTGCCAATCCCGGTCTTCACATCCGGGGTGATGTTGCTGCTATACAGCGTGCCGAACGGTGTATGCATCGCCAGGCCACCGGCATTCGTCGCCCCACCCGGCGCCGTGTGGCATACCGCACAGTCCCCGACCGCCGCCAGTAAACGCCCGCGCTCCAAGGTAGCCTTGGACCAGGTACCGGCGCTGGGTGGCGCAATCGGCGCGATTTCGCTATGGAATGGCCAGGCGGTGGCGGCCATGCCCAGCACCGCACCAAAGGCGGCAAACAACGAGCCAAACAGCCACTTCTTGCGTTTTTCCGGTGACTTGGCGGGCTCGCCCAGGGTGCCCGCATTCAGCGCGGCCAACACCCGTTCGGGCGTAATCGGCAACTCGCGAAAACGTATGCCGGTGGCGTCATAGATCGCATTGGCAATGGCCGCCGCGCTGGGCACCGACGCCGACTCACCGGCACCCATCGGCGGCTGGTCCTGGCGCGGCATCATCAGCACGTCGATCTGCGGCACCTCAGGAAAGGTCAGGATCGGGTATCCGCCCCACTCCTTGCTCGCCACAGTCGACTCTTCAAACGTCACCCGCTCCTTGAGCACGCGACTGGTGGACTGGATCACATTGCCGTGTATCTGATGCTGCACCCCCGCAGGGTTGATCATCATCCCCGAGTCATGCCCGATCACCACCCGCGTGACCGAGACATCACCGGTCTGCTTGTCGACGGCCACATCCGCCACCCATGCCGCCCATGCGGCGCCGAAGCCGGGGAACTTGCTATGGATATAGCGCGCATAAGCAAAGCCCCGGCCCCGCAGAAGATGATCTTCATTGGGGGTTTGCATCGGCGCCGTGCGCGGTACCCAATTGGCACGCTCGGCGGTGGACTTCACCAGATCGATAGCGCGCTCGTCCTTGAGGTAACGCAGGCGGTATTCCACCGGATCAACACCGGCCGCGAAGGCCAGCTCGTCGATATAGGATTCATGGGCGAAGGTGTTGGGCGGTGCCGACACACCGCGCATCCATGAGGCCCGGACAATCGGTGCCATGTCGTTGATGGTCACGCGCATGTTTTCAATGTCGTAAGGCGGGATGGACGTGCGGTCACCCATCTCGAACATCGCCGACACCGGCTCCACCCGGCCGGTCAGCAGCAAGGCCAGGGTCGGCGCACCGTTGGACGGGTAGCTGGTTTCAAAATCATAAGCAGCGATGCTGCCATCAGCGTTCAGGCCTCCATCGACATCCATCAACTGCGCAGTGCCTTTAGGCTCCCACAGGTGCTCCTGCTCGCGGGTCAGTTGCACCCGCACTGGCTTGCCCACTGCGCGAGACAGCAGCAAGGCGTCGGCACACACATCGTCAGCGCAATTGCGGCCGTAGCAACCGGCGGCCTCCATGCGGATCACCTCGATCGACTCTTCCGCACATTCCAGCAGCCAAGCCAGATCGGCCCGCAGCAGGTGCGGGTTCTGGCTACCGGACCAGACCCGACTGCCTGTCGGATGATAATCCGCCACACCACAGGACGGGCCTATGGAGCCGTGCATCTGATACGGCCACAGGTAGGTGCGCGGCATCCGCTGAGTGGCGGCGGCCAGGGTTTCGTCGACGTGGCCCTGATCGAGCACCGTGCGGCGCACCCGCGGGTTGTCGCGAATGGCCTGCTCGACATCACTCATGTCCGGCAGCTTGTGGTTCCACGGTTTCCAATGAACCTGCAACGCCTCGGCAGCCTTGATCGCCTGCTCTTCGCGCAGTGCGACCACGCCGACAAAATCACGGATCACCACCACCGCGACGACCCCGGGGATATGGGCAATGGACGACTCATCCACGCTCAGCAGGCTGTTGCCCACAAAGTCACCGCAATCCAGCCCGGCATAGGGCGGGCGAACCACCCGACCGTGGAGCATGTCCGGCACGCGCATGTCATGGACGTAAGTCAGCTCACCGGTGGCCTTGCCGGGAATATCCACCCGAGCAGCGCCCTTGCCCACCAGCCGGTAGTCGCCGATAGCCTTGAGCGGCGCATCGCCAGAAATGCGCAGCTCATCATGTTCGCCGCGCACCAGTTCGCCGTAGGTGGTCGTGCGCCCGTCTTCGGCGTGAATGACGCCAGCGTCGACCTGCAAGCTATCTGGCGCAACATCCCAGCGCCGGGCCGCACGCGCCAACAGGAAGCGTCGGGCTTCGGCGGCCGCGTTACGCAACGGAATCGCCGAAATCTGCAATGTTGCACTGGCGATGGTCGCGCCCTGGTTCGGTGCTCGCTCGGTGTCGCCGAGCACCATGCGCACCTGCTCCAGGGTCAGGTCCAGTTCTTCAGCGACGATCTGCGCCAACGCGGTGCGAATGCCGGTGCCCAGATCGACATGGCCATTGAAGGCGTACACCAGGCCGTCGTCATTTACCGCAATAAACAACCCCAACTCCGTGGGTTTGACTGTCGGTGTACCGCCTTTGGCCACCGGCCCCGACGGCGGCAGCACGTCATCGACGATCAGCAGGACGCCAGCCTTGGCCAGCCATTGGTCTCGGGAAGGGATTGCGTCTGTCATGGTCATCGATCCACGTTCAAGGCATTTGCTGGGCGGCACGCAGCACCGCCCGGAGAATTTCGATATGGGTGCCGCAGCGGCAGAGATTGGCCGAGAGCTCGTTGCGGATCTCGGTTTCGCTGGGGTGCGGATTGCGGTCGAGCAAGGCTTTGGCCGTCATGATCATGCCGTTGAGGCAATAACCGCACTGCGCGGCCTGCTCGTCGATAAACGCTTGTTGCACCGGGTGCGGCGCCTCGCGACTGCCCAGGCCTTCCAGGGTGACAATCGCCCGGCCTACGGCGCCGGACAGCGGGAACACACAGGCCCTGGCCGCCACGCCATCGATGATCACCGTGCAGGCGCCACACTCCCCCAGGCCGCAGCCGTACTTGGGGCCGTTGAGTTGCAGGTCATTGCGCAAGATCAGCAATAGCGGCGTGTCCGCCATTGCGCTGACCTCTGTGGTGTGGCCATTGACCTCAAGCGCTACCGTGATGTGCTGGCTGATCATTCGCTTCGCCCATTGCAGTTGGTGAAGTACTCACTACATGAAACAGCCGTGAAAAAAATCGCGCACTTGAGGTCTCGCGACACACTTGACTGGTGAAGTGGTTACTACATCAATGCAGAGCAAAAACGATGCCAGCCCGGCACATCCTCCACCGTCCGTAGCAGCTGTCGAGCTCAANNGCTCGACAGCTGCTACGGGGGGTCGGGGATCAGGGGGTAATGGGGTCATCAATCATCTTGCGCAGCAAAAACAGCACCGCCACGCGCTCGGCGGGGTTGAGGTTGCTCAATGTCAGTTCGGTAATCTGCGCCGCGCAGGGCACGGTTTGCTGCACCAGAACGGCGCCGGACGCCGACAGATCGACCACCACTTTGCGCTTGTCCTGGGGGTCCGGCTCAAGGCTAATCAGCTCTCGAGCCTTGAGGCGCTCGACGATGCCGCGGATGGTGGCCTGGTCGACGGCCGTGGCCTTCACCAGCTCCGCCAGCGAACTTGCACCGTGATCGCGCAGCGCGCACAGGGTGACAAACTGCACAGCAGTGAGTTGGGAGTCGCCGACATTCTGCTGAAAAATCGCCAGGTGGCGCTGATAGGCCTTGCGCAGCAGGTGGCCAACTTGTTCAGAAAAAACGTAGGAATCAGGCACGGCAGGGCTCGACAGGCGGTAAACGATGGGTAGCCATGATGGCGGGGATGCTGGTTGGACTCAAGGTGTTCATTGACGGAACCGAGTCAAACTGTGGGAGCGGGCTTGCTCGCGAATACGGAGTGTCAGCCAAATATGCATTAACTGACCCACCGTATTCGCGAGCAAGCCCGCTCCCACATTAGGTTTTCAGCGTGCCAGGGAAGCTGCGGGTGCTACTACATCCCCGCCCATCACCACCGCCTCATCATCGAGGTACACATCGCAATTGCGCAGCGGAATGTCCATATGGCACGGCGTCTTGCGCGTCCCGCCAACCTCGGTATTCGGCCCGGTGGAAAACAGGAAGTTGCCGTAAAACGCCCGGGCATCCATGCACATGCCGTCGTTCTTGTCGTGCAAGCCCATGGCTGTCCACTGCGCCCGCGGCTGCAAACCCCAGCCGATATGCGAGATGCCGTACACCTCAGGGTCATTGAAGTACTTCATGTAATCACGCAGGTATTCGGCCTCGAAACCACCGTGGATCCTGGTGATAAAGCCTTTCTCGATCTCCAGGGTGATCTTCTCTCGGGTGTAGGTCTTGAACGGCAGCAGAATGTCACCGATGTCCAACACCAGCACGCCTTCGGCGGTTTCTTCATTGGGCCAGGAAAACAGGAAGCCGCTGGGCCAGTGGTCCCAGCGTCCGGGCTCATCGGCAAAACCGTACTCGGTCACAGAGGGATACTGCCCCAGGGCCGCCCGGAAATCGCTGCCGGCGCGGGATTTGACGTGGATCGAGCGGGCCTTTTTCAGCAACTGTTCGGCGGCCAGCACGCGCACCTTGTCTTCCTCGGTGGGCAGCATCCGCGCCAGCACTTCCGGCGGCTCCACGGCCAGCAGAATACGGGTGCCTGTCTTGAGGATCTGCTCCTGCTCCGGTGAGTGCAGCAACATCATCGTATCGACAATCAGGTCCGCCGCTTCCAACGCCCGCTGCGCCGCGATATTGCCGGTGAGCGCGGTGTCGCCGCAGTAAGCCGTCATGTCATTGCCCATGGCCTTGGGGTGGTTGAACGACGGCAACTCCACGGCATACACCTTTGCCCCTAGCCGCTGCGCCGCATCCATCGCGGCACGCACGGTGCGTGGGTCGGAATAATGGCTCTTGAGCACGGCGACGCTCTGGGTCGAGTCGACCTTCGATAGCGTCAACACGTGTTCGAACATCTGGGTCAGTTCGCAATCACTTACCGGCATTTCCCGTCTCCTCAGGTGCTGCACCAAGTTCAGGCACCGCGCTTCACTCTAGTGCATTTTTATAGTGTATACGCCATTTAAAAACGATAAGACCTGAATTGATAGCAGACTGCAAGCGTCATCAAAAAACGTTACCAATAGAAACATAACCAATAAAATAAGGAACATTTAAGTTACACCGGATAAATATGGCCAAAATTACAATTTTTCAGGCATGGGCTTTTCATTTGAAAAAATGAGTGTATACACTTTAAAAACCTTGCGGAGAGACACCGCCAACCATCATTCGAACAAGAGGACTACGCCCCATGCCAAGCACACAAAAAATCGCGATCGTCGGCGCCGGCCTGGGCGGTGCCGCCGCTGCCACCCTGCTGCAACAAGCCGGTTTCGACGTGGACATTTACGAGCAGGCACCGGAGTTTTCCCGCCTGGGCGCCGGGATCCATATGGGTCCCAATATCATGAAAATCTTCCGCCGCATGGGCATTGAAAAACAGTTGGACCTGATGGGTTCCCACCCAGACTTCTGGTTCAGCCGCGACGGCCAGACCGGCGATTACCTGTCACGCATCCCGCTGAAAGACTACGGCGCCTCCTACATCACCGTGCACCGTGGTGACCTGCATGCGTTGCAGATGTCGACCATCAAGCCGGGCACCGTGCACTTCAACAAACGCCTGGAAACCCTGGAAGAAACCGACACCCAGGTACGTCTGACCTTCGCCGACGGTGAGGTGACTTATGCCGACATCGTGATCGGCGCCGACGGCATCAACTCGCGCATTCGCGAGGAGTTGCTCGGCGCGGAAAAACCGCTGTACAGCGGCTGGGTCGCCCACCGCGCATTGATCCGCGGCGATCAACTGGCCAAGTACAACCTGAACTTCGAGGACTGCATCAAGTGGTGGACCGAAGACCGGCACATGATGGTCTACTACACCACCGGCAAGCGCGACGAGTACTACTACGTCACCGGCGTGCCACACCCGGAGTGGGACTTCCAGGGCGCTTTCGTCGACAGCAGTCGCGAAGAGATGTTCGAGGCATTCCAGGGCTACCATCCCACCGTGCAGGCGCTGATCGAATCCACTGAAAGCGTGACCAAATGGCCGCTGCGCAACCGCAATCCGTTGCCGCTGTGGAGCCGTGGTCGCCTGGTGTTGCTGGGCGACGCCTGCCATCCGATGAAACCACACATGGCCCAGGGCGCCGGCATGGCCATCGAAGACGCCGCGATGCTGACCCGCTGCTTGCAGGAAGTCGGCCTGAGCGACTACCGCACCGCGTTCGAACTCTATGAAGCCAACCGCAAGGAGCGCGCCTCCCGTGTCCAGACGGTGTCCAACGCCAACACCTGGCTGCGGACCCAGGAAGATCCGGCCTGGGTCTACGGCTACGACCTCTACGCTCAACCACTGAAGTCGGGGGTGGCGGCGTGAGTACCTTTCTCTACGGCGGCAACGTCCAGGCCAATGGCATTCGCCAGCACTACCTGCGCTATGGCGGCAAGGGCCCGGCGCTGATCCTGATTCCCGGCATCACCAGCCCGGCGATCACCTGGGGCTTTGTCGCGCAGCGCCTGGGCGTGCATTTCGACACCTACGTGCTGGACGTGCGCGGTCGCGGCCTATCCGCAACCGGCCCGCAGCTGGATTACAGCGCGGACACTTGCGCCGATGACATCGGTGCCTTTGCCGACGCCTTGCAGCTCGACAACTATCACCTGGTCGGTCACTCCATGGGCGCGCGTTTTGCCGTGCGCAGCGCGGTACGGCACCCGCAAGGCGTCAATCGCGTGGTGCTGATCGACCCGCCGGTCTCCGGCCCTGGCCGCCGTGAATACCCAAGCAAGCTGGCGTGGTACGTCGACTCGATCCGCCAGTCGCTGATCGGCATGGATGCAGAGGCGATGCGTGCTTACTGCGCCACCTGGACCGAGGAACAGCTGCAACTGCGCGCCGAATGGCTGCACACCTGCTACGAGCCCGCCATCGTGCGCGCCTTCAATGATTTCCATGACGTGGATTTCCACCAGGACCTACCCCACCTCAAAGCCCCTGTCCTGCTGATCGTGGCCGGACGTGGTGGCGTGATCGAGCCCCAGGACATCGCCGAAATCCAGGACTTGCAACCGTCGATCAAAGTGGCCCACGTCGCCAATGCCGGGCACATGATTCCCTGGGACGATCTGGACGGCTTCTTCCATGCTTTCGACGACTTTCTTGGCCCGCGCCTGAACTGAATAACGGAGACCACCATGCTCAAGCCTTACCGCATCGGCCAGATCGTGCCGAGCTCCAACACCACCATGGAAACCGAGATCCCGGCAATGCTCACGGCGCGCCAGTTGATCCGCCCGGAGCGCTTCACTTTTCACTCCAGCCGCATGCGCATGAAGCAGGTGCGCAAGGAAGAACTGGCGGCGATGGATGGCGAGTCCGACCGTTGCGCCATCGAACTGTCCGACGCCAAGGTCGACGTACTGGGCTACGCGTGCCTGGTGGCGATCATGGCCATGGGACTGGGTTACCACCGCAATTCCGAACAGCGCCTGCGCAAGGCCACTGCCGATAACGACGGCAACGCTCCGGTAATCACCAGTGCCGGTGCGCTGATCGAAGGCTTGAAAGTGATGGGTGCCAAACGCATCGCCATCGTCGCGCCCTATATGAAACCCCTGACCGAACTGGTGGTGGACTACATCCGCGAAGAAGGCTTTGAAGTGGTGGACTGGCGCGCCCTGGAGATCCCCGACAACCTCGAAGTAGCCCGCCACGACCCGGCGAACCTGCCGGCCATCGTCGCCGGCATGAACCTGGAAGGCGTCGACGTTATCGTCCTGTCAGCCTGCGTGCAGATGCAGTCGCTGCCGGTGGTGGCCAAGGTCGAAGCGCAAACCGGCAAACCGGTGCTCACCGCCGCTATCGCCACCACCTACGCCATGCTCAAGGCCCTGAACCTGGAACCTGTCGTTCCCGGCGCAGGTGCCTTGTTGTCGGGTGCTTATTGAGGATCTGCAAGATGAGCGAACAATCCGTCGACGCCAACTACCAGGGCGTGTGGGGCAATCGCATCGGCTTCGGCAAAAAAGCCGCGCTGCTGATGATCGATTTCATGCAGGGCTACACCACAGCAGGCGCACCACTGTTTGCACCGGGCGTGGTCAGCGCCGTGGCTGAAAGCGTTGAGTTGCTGGCCAGCGCACGGCACCAGGGAATTACGGTGGTGCACACCAATATCCGTTACCATCCCGGCCATTTCGCCGACGGTGGCATCTGGGTGAAAAAGGCTCCGGTGATGAAAGACATGGTCGAGGGCAACCCGCTCGCTGCGTTCTGCACCGAGGTGTTGCCCCGGGACGATGAAGTGGTGATCAGCAAACAGTACGCCAGTGCATTTTTCGGCAGCAGCCTGGCCCCAATGCTGCACGCACAAGGGATTGACACCGTGGTGCTGGCCGGCTGCTCCACCAGCGGTTGCATTCGCGCGACCGCCGTGGATGCGGTGCAGCATGGTTTTCGCACCATCGTCGTGCGCGAATGCGTCGGCGACCGGCACCCGGCGCCCCACGAAGCGAACTTGTTTGATATCGACAGCAAGTATGGCGACGTGGTGAGCAAGCAGGAGGCGATGAGCAAATTCAGGGAGCGGTAAGGCTTCATCAAGAACCGCGCCATAGAGCGTGGTCTTGGCTAAAAACTGAGGCTAAACACCGCCTCAGTCTTCTGACACTGCCTTTGGACGTCGCTGGTACAGCACTCCGAAGTGCTGAAAAAGCGGCTCTATAAAAACCATAAGTCACCGCCAGGAGACACCCATGCCCATTGCGAATGCAGCACCGGCGACCACACTCGCCGACCCGATCCACGCGCTTTATCACAAGATCACCTGGAAACTGATTCCCTTCCTGTGTTTTTGCTACCTGGCTGCGTACCTGGACCGAATCAATATCGGCTTCGCCAAACTGCAAATGCTCGACCAGTTGCAGTTCAGCGAAACCGCCTTCGGCCTCGGCGCCGGCCTGTTCTTTGTCGGCTACATCCTCTTCGAAGTGCCGAGCAACCTGGTGCTGGAGAAGGTCGGCGCGAAGATCTGGATCGCCCGCATCATGATCACCTGGGGCCTGCTGTCGGCCTGCACCATGCTGGTCACCTCCACCACCCAGTTCTACATCCTGCGCTTCCTGCTCGGCGCCGCCGAAGCCGGGTTCCTGCCGGGCGTGCTGTACTACCTGACCACCTGGTTCCCCACCTACCGCCGAGGCCGGATCATCGCCCTGTTCATGATCGGCCTGCCGCTGTCCAGCGTGATTGGCGGGCCGTTGTCCGGGTGGATCATGGGCCACTTCGACCATATGGGCGGCCTGCGCGGCTGGCAGTGGCTGTTCCTGATCGAAGCGGTGCCCAGCGTCTTGCTCGGCATCTGGACCTTCTGGGCGCTGCCCAACAACTACCAACAAGCCAAATGGCTTTCGCCGCAAGAAAAGTCCTTGCTGGAAAGCGAGCTGCGCAAAGACGACGCCGACGGTGCCGGCAGCAAGCACAGCTTCCGTGACGGCTTCTTCAACCTCAAAGTGTGGATGCTCGGCGGCATCGACTTTTCGATCCTGCTCAGCGCCTACGCCATGGGCTTCTGGATGCCGACCTTCATCCGCAACGCCGGGATCATCGACACCTTCCACATCGGCATCCTCACCGCCCTGCCAAGCGTTGCCGCGTTACTCGGCATGCTGCTGATCGGCGCCAGTTCCGACAAACACCGCGAGCGGCGCTGGCACATCATCGTGCCGTTCTTCGTAGGCGCCGTCGCCATGGCCACCAGCACATTCTTCACCCACAACGTCGTTGCCACCGTGGCCCTGTTTGCAATCGCCTCGGCGGCAATCATTGGCGCAGTGCCGGTGTTTTTCAGTCTGCCGGCGACGTTTCTCAAAGGCACCGCCGCCGCTACCGGTTTCGCCTTGGCCTGTTCTGTGGCGAACATCGCAGGCCTGGTGAGCAACTCGTTGATGGGGGTGGCGATCGACGTCACCGGCAGCAGTGCCGGCGCCCTGTGGTTTTTCGCCGGCTGCCTGATCCTCAGCAGCTTCCTGGTGATCGCCCTGCCGGCCAAGCTGGTGAATCGTTGATCTTGCCAAGCCCGGTAAACATCGGCCGGCTGAAAGAGCCATGGCACCAAGCCCGGAAGGCGTTAGAATCTGCGCCATTCCGAAGACCTCACTGACACGAGCCCTCCATGAGCTTTGATTTCGACACGCTCCACTCCCGCCTCGGCACCGGCAGCACCAAGTGGAGCCGCTACCCGCAAGACGTCCTGCCGATGTGGATTGCCGACATGGACATCGCCGCGCCGCCCGCAGTTCTGGCGTCGCTGCACCAGCGCCTGGACCAGCAAATCCTCGGTTACAGTGTGGCGTGCGACAAGGTACGCGAGGCCATCGTGGCCGATCTGTGGGCCAAGTACGCCTGGCGTGTGCAACCCGATGAACTGCTGTTTTTGCCCGGTGTAGAGCCGGGTTTCAACATGGCCCTGCACGCCTTTGTCCAACCCGGGCAGCCGGTGGTGTTGCAAACCCCCAACTATCGTCCGTTGCGCTTGGCACCCGGCAATTGGAACCTGCCGAAGGTCGAGGTACCGTTCGAACTGAGCACCACGGGTGAATACCTCACGCCCCTGCCGGCCCTGCGTCAGGCGCTGAGCGGTGCAGGTGCGCTATTGTTGAGCAACCCTCACAACCCGATCGGCAAGGTGTTCCCTCGGGAAGAATTGCTGGCGGTGGCCACGGCTTGCCTGGACCAGGGCGCGCTGATCATCTCCGATGAAATCCATGCCGAGTTGTGCTTTGACGGTCGTCGACACATCCCCACGGCGAGCCTCAGTCCCGAGATTGCCCAGCGCACCATCACCCTGATGTCGGCGAGCAAGGCCTATAACGTCGCCGGGCTGAAAACCTGCTTTGCCGTGATCCAGAACCCGGCCATTCGAGAACGCTTCAATAATGCCCGCTGCGGCATGGTCGACAGTGTCAGCCCGTTGGGCCTGGAAGCCACGCGAGCGGCCTACAGCGAATGCGGGGACTGGTTGGAGGCGCTGGTCAAGTACCTGCAAGCCAACCGTGATTATCTGTTGAATGCGGTGCAAACCCGCCTGCCGGGCATCGTGATGCATGCCCCTCAAGGCACGTACCTGGCGTGGCTGGATTGCAGCGCCCTGGGCCTGGATGACCCGCAACAGTTTTTCCTGGAACAGGCCAAGGTCGGCCTCAGTGCCGGCCTGGAGTTTGGTGATGACAGCCAGCAATTCGTGCGCCTGAACTTCGGTTGCCCGAGGTCGATGCTCGAAGAAGGGTTGCGGCGCATGGAGCGCAGTCTTCAGGGCGTTTAGACGCTATTCAGTGTGGGAGTGGCGATAGGCCTCTCCCACAGTTGATGGCGCTCACAACTTGGCGATGGAGACTTCAGTCGACTTCACAAACGCAATCACCTCACTGCCCACCTTCAATTCCAGGTCCCGCACCGAGCGAGTAGTGATAACTGAAGTGACGATGCCGGACGCGGTTTGCACGTCAATCTCGGACACCACTTCACCGAGCAGGATCTCCTTGATCACGCCTTTGAACTGGTTGCGCACGTTGATCGCTTTAATGGTCATGTCGGCTTTCCTTTAGCTGATGGGTCAATCCGCACGAATGCGCAGGCGTTCAAAATGCACGCTCCGTAAAAACATTAAAAGGAATATATAACTCTTTATTTATTCCATAAAAACATATGAACTCACTCCCGCCCCTGTTGCCTGGCCAACACTCATTCAACAAAGTGCTCGACTTCTCACCCCTCCCGTAGCAGCTGTCGAGCCTTGGCGAGGCTGCGTATGCGGTGTGTCTGATGTACCGAATACGCAGCCTCGCCAAGGCTCGACAGCTGCTACGCAGGGTTGTTTGAAGGTGTTCATATCACCTGCGCATCCAATGGCACAGAGACTGCATATTCCTTAAACGCATGATGGAACATGCCGATTTATTTTTCTGAATATAAGACAGCCTTCTCTCCCCGCCTTGTCCGGAGCCGTTCCATGAAGCCTTTCGCCAACCTATTCCTGGGCGCCTGCGCCCTTGCGTTCAGCCTGCAATCCCAGGCCGCTGAAACCGCACCCGCCGAAGTCCATCTGGACTACGCCTATTACTCCCCCGTCAGCCTGGTGCTCAAGCATTTCGGCTGGTTGGAACAGGCCTTGCCCCAGACCAAGGTTGGCTGGGTGTTGAGCCAAGGCAGCAACCGCTCCCTGGAGTACCTCAACAGCGGCGGTGTCGATTTTGCGTCCTCGGCGAGTCTTTCTGCGGTGTTAAGCCGGGCCAATGGCAGCCCGATCAAATCGATCTACGTGTACAGCCGCGCCGAGTGGACTGCCCTGGTGGTACGCAAGGATTCGCCGTACCAAAGCGTCACCGACCTCAAGGGCAAGAAAATCGCCGCCACCAAGGGCACCGACCCATACCTGTTTACCCTGCGCAGCCTGCAAAAGGCCGGGTTGACCAAGGACGACGTGGAGTTGGTGCACTTGCAGCACCCAGACGGTCGCACCGCGCTGGAGAAAGGCAATGTCAATGCCTGGGCCGGCCTCGATCCACATATGGCGGCCAGCGAGATCCAGGCCGGTTCGCGCCTGCTGTATCGCAACAAGGATTTCAACAGTTACGGCGTGGTCAGCGCGACCGAGCGCTATGCCAAAGACCACCCGCAGACCATCGCCACGGTGCTGGGCGCCTATGAAAAAGCCCGGGACTGGTCGGTGAAACACCCCGATGAACTGGCAAAGCTATTGGCCGATGAGTCCGGCCTGCCCCTGGAAGTGGCCAGGCTGCAACTGTCGCGCACTGACTTGAGCAGCCCGTTGCTGACGGCCCGGGACATCGTTGCATCGAAGGCGGCCGCACCGATCCTGGTGTCCGAGGAACTGGTCCGTCGTGGGGTGAATGTCGATCAGGTGATCGACCAATTGATCGACAGCTCATTTGGCCTTTCCCTCGCCCGCCCATAAGGAAGGCGCTCATGACCAGCAAAATCAAATCCTTGCCCGTCGACTTGACCCGGGCCACACCGCCGACGGCTAATCGCAGTGCCTGGCCGCGTCGACTCAAGGGCCTGGCATTGCCGGTGCTGATCATCGTGCTACTGGAGGTGATCGTGCGCATCGGCTGGCTGCCGTCCTACCAGATGCCTGCGCCCAGCGAGATCGCCGTCACCCTCGCAGACCTCGCCGAAGGTGCCTTGTGGAAGCACATCAGCGCCAGCGTGTTGCGGGTTGGGCTCGGGTTTGCCATCGGCGCCAGCCTGGCCCTGGTGTTTGCGGCCTGGGTCGGCTTGAGCCGCGAAGCCGAGGCTTACCTGGAACCCACCTTTGCGGGCCTGCGCTCTATCCCGAGCCTGGCCTGGGTGCCCTTGTTGTTGCTGTGGCTGGGGATCGACGAAACCTCGAAAATCGTGCTGATTGCCATCGGCGCGTTCTTTCCGGTGTACCTCAATGGCGTGGCGGCGATTCGCGACATCGACCGCAAGCTGGTGGAGGTCGGGCAGATGTACGGATTCAACCGCCGGCGCCTGGTGCGACGGATTCTCTTGCCCGCCGCCCTGCCCGGCCTGTTTACCGGGTTGCGTAGCGGCCTGAGCCTGGCCTGGATGTTCCTGGTGGCGGCCGAACTGATCGCCGCCACCAAAGGCTTGGGCTATCTGCTCAGCGATGGCCGGGAGACCTCGCGGCCAGACATCGTGCTGGCCGCGATTATCGTCCTCGCCCTGCTGGGCAAGATCAGTGACGGCCTACTGGCCGCCCTGGAAAAACACTGCCTGGCCTGGCGTGACACCTTCAACGGCCAGGGCACAGGAGACTGATCATGAGCGAACCGCTATTGGATATTCGCGTGGCGCGTAAAACCTTCGCCAGCACCACCGTACTGACCAACATCCACCTGACCTTACAACCGCGGGAAACCGTGAGCCTGCTGGGTCCCAGTGGCTGTGGCAAAAGCACCTTGCTGCGGATCGTCGCCGGTCTGGAGAAGGACTTCCAGGGTGAACTGCTTCGCGGCGACGGTGAGGTGGCGTTCGTCTTTCAAGAACCGCGCTTGATGCCATGGCTGACCGTCGAACAGAACATCGGCTTCAGTGACGATCAGCACTATGACAAAGCCTGGGTTACGCAACTGATCGACGAAGTCGGCCTCAGCGGTTTTGCCCAAGCCTTGCCCAAGGCCCTGTCCGGCGGCATGGCCCAGCGCGTCGCCATCGCTCGCGGCCTGTACTCGCGCCCGCAAGTCCTGCTGCTGGACGAACCGTTCAGCGCGGTGGATGCCTTCACCCGGATGAAACTGCAGGACCTGTTGCTGCAACTGGCCAAACACCACGCCATCGCCCTGTTGCTGGTGACACACGATGTGGATGAAGCGTTGTACCTGAGTGATCGGGTGCTGGTGATGGATAACCGGCCCAGCAGCATTCGTCAGGAACTGGCGGTGGAACTGGCGCATCCACGGGATAGACGCGACCCGCTGCTGGCCCGGCTCAAGGTGCAGAGCTTGACCGAATTGCAGCGAGCGCATGTGATTTAGTGGGCTGACAAAAAACCTGTGGCGAAGGGCTTGCCCCCTCGCCACAACAAGCCTAAACGGTCAGAACCCTACCGTCGCCGACACCAACCATGTGCGCGGCGTCGACAAGGTCAAGCCCGGGGCGCTGTCGGATGAAGTGGCCGCCGAGGCCCAGTAGGTCGTGTTCAACACGTTCTCCACGGTGGCGCGCAGGGTGATCTGCTTGTCGTCCAGCTTGAAGGCGTAGCGGGCACCGAGGTCGTAGCGGTTCCAGCTATCGATCTTCTGTTCATTGGCCGGGTCCAGGTACTGTGAGCCTGTGTGAATGGCGCGCGCGGTAAGTGTCAGGCCGTGCAGGCGTTCGATGTCCCACTCGGCACCAAGGTTGATGTTGGAGATAGGCGACCCGGTGCCGCGCTTGCCGTCGGTCAAACCTTGAGCCGTCTTGGTTTGCTCGCTGTCCAGCAACATCACGCCACCGAGCAAACGCACGTGCTCAACCGGCTCGCCGAATACGCTCAACTCCACACCCTGATTACGCAATTCACCGTTGGGCTTGAAGTTGTTCTGTTCATCGATGCCATACGCCGGCTGCTTGATGCGGAACACACTGGCGGTCATGCCGAAGCTGCCCATGTCGTACTTGGCACCGACTTCCACCTGCTTGCTTTTGGTCGGTGGGAAGATCGCGTTTTCATTATTGACCCCGCTTGAGGGTGCCGTCTCGCCCTGGCTCAAACCTTCCATGTAGTTGCTGTAGAGCGAGAACTGATCGGTGATCTTCACCACCAGTCCCAACGCAGGCGACAGTGCTTGCTCATCGTATTCCGGTTGGTCTTTCACCCCATTGCTCCACGACGTCACCTCGACCTTTTGCAAACGCGCGCCCAGGGTCAGCAGCACCCGCTCATCGAGAAAACTCAGGGTGTCCGCCAGCGCCAGGCTGGTGAAGCGGTCTTCGGTGTGGGTGCTGGTATCGAAGCGCACCGCTTTGCCGGGCTTGGGCAATACAACCGGGTTGTAGAGGTTGCTTTTACCCGGGGTGTAGCGCTCGCCAGCGTTGTCGAAATCCATATTGAAGCGGTTCAGGCTGACGTTGATCGTATGCCCCACCGGCCCGGTGTTGAACCAGCTGCGAGCGCCGACGGTGACGGTTTTCACCTCTTCATCACGGCGAAAACTGCGTGGTACCACGGTAAAATCACCGTTGCTCTGGGTGCTCTGCACCCCATGGCGCAGGAAGTCATAGTTGCCTTTGCGCGCCCCCGCCGAGGCATAGACCATCAACGAGTCGTTGATATCAAACTCACCGCGCACCGCGCCAAAGGTGTCCTTGGTATGGGCGTAGGTCCAGGACTGGGCGAAGTTGCGGCGAATATCCTCAGCCTTGGGCATCACGCTACCCTTGGCGATCTCGACCCGCTCTTGCGGTGCATCGCCAGTGCGTTCCTGGCGACCCAGGTCAAGGGACAGGCGCACCCGCTCCTTGCGAAAATCCAGACCGATCACGGCCATTTCCCGATCGACGCTCTGGTGGTCCCACTCGGTATCACCGGACTGTTTCACGCCGTTGAAACGCACGCCGAATTCCTGCTCGTCACCAAAGCGCCGGCCAATGTCGACTGCGCCGCCAAACTGCCCGGCCGAGGCATAGCTGCCGGTAAATTCGGTGATCGGCACGTCGGTGGCGCGCTTGGGTTCGATATTGATAGTGCCGCCGACGCTGCCCCGTGGCGCAATGCCGCCGAGCAAGGCACCCGGGCCTTTGAGGATGTCGACGCGCTCAACCATTTCCATGTCGATGGCATAGGTCGGCAGCACGCCGTACAGGCCGCCGTAGGACACATCACTGTTGAACAGACTGAAACCACGCACGGAAAACTGCTCGAAACGCCCGCCTGCCGGGTTGGTGATACGCACCGAAGGATCGCTGGCGACCATCTCGCCGAGGGTGCGCGCCTGCAGGTTTTTCACGGCCTTGGCGGTATAGGACGTCTGGTTGAAGGGGGTGTCCAGGAAATCGGCCTCGCCCAACATGCCCTGGGCGCCTTTGCGGGTGACTTGATCGCCGGCGTAGGTTTCAGCCACCGGTGTGTTGCCAACACCGAGAATCGACGTGGCGGGCAGTTGGTAGGTGCCGCTTTCCGGAGCCGGGACCAAGGTGTAGGCACGATCCCCCACCACCTGCAATTGCAGGCCGGAACCCTGGAGCAACCGGGCAAAACCCTCCTCCACTGCAAACTCGCCGGAGATCCCGGCGCTGTTATGGCCGCTGACCAGGGCCGGCTCCACCGACAGGTTGACCCCGGCCAACCCGGCAAACCGGGTCAGAGCAGCGCCCAGGTTACCGGCCGGCACCTCATAACTGCGTCGGGCCGCGTCCTCGGCCCAGCTCACAGCAACAAATAACGGGCTGGCACTCAGGCTCAGCAGCAGACTCAAGCGCCACAACGGGCGCAACGGCGATGGCGGGACGACGGGCATTGAAGAGGCTCTCTGTTTTCGTTCACTTGCCTTGGATGACAAGCGAGACGAAAAAAAGGGACAGCCCTCAGGCAAGTTTTTTACTCGGCAGCAACGTCACCCAATAGCGCGTACGCGAATGCACTTGCAGCGCCAAGGTCGAAGCCAGCAAGGCAAGAATGCGATCTGTATCTTCCAGGCGAAAACTGCCCGTCACCCGCAACGGCTCAAGGGCCGGATCCCAGCGCAATACACCCGGGCGATAACGCTCAAGCTCACGCAGAAAGTCCCCCAGTGGTTGGTTCTGCGAGGTCAGGACACCATCCTGCCAACCCAGTTGCTGCGCATCAAACAAAGTTATGGCACCCAGGCCGCGGGTCTGCAGGAGCGTTTGTTGCCCGGCTTGCACGGTCGATTCTTGTCCAAGCATATCGCGCACCCGCACCGCGCCTTTGTACACCGACACCCGACAACCGGAAGACAGTTGACGCACACAAACGTCCGCTTCACGAGCACTGACTTGCCCATAACGCGTCTGCACGCTCAACGCGGTGTCACCCGGCACCTTCAACGCCAGCTCACCCTCCACCAGCGTCAGCCGCCGTTGCGCCCAATCCACATCCACCGCACTGGCCGTATTGAGCTGCAGGAGAGCGCCCTCTGCCAACTGCATGCGTTTACGTTCCCCCGTGGCGGTGTGCAAGTCTGCACGCCAGGCATCGATCGGCAATTGCCGACTGAGCAACCACACCGCCGGCACCACGGCCGCCACACCCAAGGCCCGCTTGAGTACGGCACGCCGGCCCGGTTGTGCACGGTCCAGGCTGGCCATGGCCAACGCCTGGGGCAATTCGGCAAACCGTTGGCGCAGCATTTGCGCCTTCTGCCACGCCTGTTCGTGACTGCAATGACTGTCTCGCCAGCGCTGCAAACCGACATGATCGCGTTCGGTAGCACTGCCCGACTCGAGCAACGCCAACCACTGCGCGGCTGCCCGAGCGACCTCACGTGCTTGCATGGAAGGCTCCGTCACATCTCCACCAGCAAGCAATGCTCATACGCGTGGGCCATGTAGCGTTTTACGGTGCGTTCGGACACCTTGAGCCGCTCGGCAATCTCCCGATAACCCAGGCCTTCCAACTGGCTCCAGAGAAACGCCCGCCTGACCGGCGGCGCCAGGCCATCGAGCAATTCATCCAGGGCTTGCAGGGTTTCCAGCAGCAACCAACGCTGCTCGGGGGACGGTACGCAGTCCTCAGGCAAGCGTGCCAAGGCATTCAGATAGGCCTGCTCCAAGCTGCGCCGTTGATGAAAATTGACCAGCAGACGCTTGCCAACCGTCACCAGGTAGGCCCGTGGCTCCTGCAATTGTGTGATCGGCTGAGCACTGGCGAGGACTCGCAGAAAGGTATCCTGACTCAGATCGGCCGCATCCCAGGCATTACCTAACCGCCGCCGCAGCCAGCTTTCGAGCCAGCTGCGATGATCACGGTACAAGGTGTGGAGACTGGGCTCAGGGAAGTGCGTCGGCATTACAGCATCATTCATGGCAAACAGACCTGCGCGGCGCGAGTTAGTCTCAAATGAGATTCATTCTATTTAATATCCCGCCGGCACACCATGTTCTTTTCAATACCTGCCTGTCAGTCGCCCTGCGCTTCGCCATCAAACACTTGCCCACGCCCAATCACAGTGCCCGGTTTGAGCACTGCACCGGGGGCCAACACTCCATTGGCACCGACTCGACACTGATCCCCCAGCAACGCGCCAAACTTGTCGCACCCGGTGCGCTGCAACCGGCCATCGATGCGCACCAGCACTTCCTTGTCCGCCCGTTCGTTGCGGTAGTTGGCGACGATACTGCCGGCCTCCAGGTTGACCCCGACACCCAGCACCGAATCCCCGACAAAGTTGAAATGCGCGAGTTTGCTGCCCTTGAACACAAACGAGGTTTTCAACTCGGCACCCGGCCCGAATATGCAATTTTCATCCACCCAGCAACCACCCCGCAGATAAGCACCGGCGGCAATAAAACAGTGAGCACCGATGATCAGCGGGCCCTTGAGTACTGCGCCGGGTTCCACGGTGGCCGAGCGATGGACGGCGATATCGTCCTGGATGTCGTAGTCGGCAGCGGGCAGCCCGGTCAACAGTTGCCCGACAATGGCGGGTGCCTGGGTTACCAGGTCCCAGGGAGCCAGATCGGCCCAGGGCGCCAGCGCCGAATGGGAAATGTGCGGGAGATAATCGGTGAGTCGAATCAAGATCGAGCCCTCTACGGATCAGAGAAGCCCGAAACGCTAGCATGTGGATTACCGAAAGGGTATCTGGCGTTCTTGATCAATACCTAATAAGCATCAAACCATACTCGTTCGATATTAGACGAGAGCAAAACCTAGGGAGGAAACTAGCGCCAACTATAAAAATACTTAAAGAGTATCAAGATGCCCACCCACTCCTCCTGGATAGTCCTGTCGATCACCGGCCTGTACATGCTCAGCCTGGCGTTGATCAGTTATGGCGTACGCCGCCATTCGCGCAGCGCCACCAACTACACCACCGGCGGCGGACATTTCCCGGCGTTTCTGATTGGCTTTCTGATGCTCTCCGAATTCATCGGTACCGCCGTGAGCATCGGCACCGCCCAGACCGGTTTCAAGGTAGGTATCTCGGCCGCCTGGAACCTGTTCGCCCTGGCCCTCGGTTTTGTGCTCTTCGCCTGGTTGCTGGCGCGCAAGTACAAGGAGTTGGGCGACAACACCATCTCTGGCGTGCTCGCGCGTAACTACGGCCAGCGCACCCGCTTCGCGACCTCGATCATCACCATCTTTGCCCTGGAGATCGTCGCGGTATCGATCTATGCCAGCGGTGGCGCGGTATTGGCCAGCGTGATGCAAGTGGACCGGACCCTGGCGATTGTCATAGTCGGTGTGGTCTCGGTGCTGTACGTGAGCATTGGCGGCATGCGTTCGGTGATCTACACCAACTTCGTCCATGCCGCCCTGAAGTACCTGGGTGTGGGGCTGGCCCTGTGGTTCGGCCTCAAACAAGTGGGCGGCATCGGCCAGTTGCAGGCGCAACTGCCTGCCAGAATGTTCGACTGGACCGCCATCGGTTGGGGTCAGATCATCGCCTGGATGATTGCCGGCATCGGCTCGATCTTCTCCACCCAGTATGTGATTCAGGCGGTGAACACCGTCAGTCATGCGGGCAAGGCTCAGCGCGCCTGCTTTTATGTGGCGATCCTGATGGTGCCGTTCGGCATCGGTGCCGCGTTGATCGGCATGTGCAGCGCCGTGCTGTTTCCCAACGTCGACTCACTGCAAGCCTTCCCTACGCTGATCGCCAGCATGGACCAACTGACCGCTGGGCTGGTGGTCGCAGGGCTGGCCGGCTCGCTGTTCGGTACCATCTCGGCGGTGAGCATGGGCTCGGCCACGTTGCTGTTGCGGGACTTCTACGAGCCCTGGTTCAACCCGGAAAAAAGCGATGCCAAATCCCTGCGCTTCGTGCGCCTGGCGACCATCGCCGTCGGCCTGTTGCCGATTGCCTTGGCGCTGACCTCGGACAAGGTGCTGATGATCGCCTTCCTCGGCAAAGCCCTGCGCGCCTCCCTCGCCGTATTGGTATTGATGGTGTTTTATGCGCCGAAATTCGGCACAGCAACGGGTGCGTTCCTCAGTATCGTCGCCTCCCTGGTGGCGACGGTGGGCTGGTTCCTCGCCGGTAATCCGTGGGGCATTGATAACGCCTACATCGCGCTGTTCACGCCGCTGATCATCATGGGCATCAGCCATGTGACGCGGCGCAAGACGCCGGCCGAGCCACTGGTGCACGCCACGAGCTGATGTAGGATGGTCGGCCTACCAATAAGGAAATTGCCCAATGCTGCCGATTCGCACCCCATTGATTCTGCACCCCGGCCTCTCTACCCCAGGCCGGCGGATCTGGCTCAAACTGGAAAACCTGCAACCCTGTGGTTCATTCAAATTGCGCGGGATGAACACCCTGTGTGCTTATGCGGCGAGCCAGGGCAAGACCACCGTGGTCTGCCCTTCCGGTGGTAATGCCGGCCTGGCGACGGCCTTTGCGGCGCGGGGCCTGGGCTTGCAAGCGCGGATCGTGGTGCCGACGACCACACCTGAAGCGACCCGGGTCCGTATCCAGCAGGCCGGGGCTGAAGTGATCGTGCACGGTGATCTTTGGGATGAGTCCAATCAGCTTGCATTGAAATTGGCTGAAGCACCGGATGCCCTGTATGTACCGGCCTTCGATCATCCGCTGCTGTGGGAAGGCCATAGCCGTATGATCGACGAGATTCTGGAGGACTGCCCTCAAGTCGGCGCCGTCGTCACCTCCGTGGGCGGCGGTGGACTGCTGGCGGGCGTGCTGACAGGGCTTGAGCGTCATGCGCGTTATGACTGCAAGGTGATCGCGTGTGAAACGGCAGGCGCGGCGTCGTTTGCCGCCGCTGTGGAGGCTGGACAACCGGTGCGGTTGGCGAAGATTGATACGGTCGCCAAGTCCCTGGCGGCGACCCAGGTTGCGGCGTGGCCGGTAGAGCATATCGGCAAATTTGCCCATCAATGCGTGGTGCTCAGTGATGCCGAGGCAATGATGGGCGTTGCGCGTTACGCCGATGATTTGCGCCAATTGGTGGAGCCGGCGTGCGGGGTGTCGTTGGCGGTGGCGTATCTGGAGCATCCGGCGATTGCCGGGATTGAGGATGTGGTGGTGATTGTTTGTGGTGGGGTGAGTATCAGTGCTGAAACGGTCGCCCAGTGGCAACAAAACGACTGACACACTTGGCCCCTGTGGCGAGGGGGCTTGTCCCCTCGCCACAGGTTTAGCGCTCGCCAGCATCCTGCAAAATAAGATCCGCGCCCTTCTCCGCCACCATCAACACCGCCGCATGGGTATTGCCTGAGGTCACATTCGGGAAAATCGACGCGTCGACAATCCTCAGCCCCTGCATCCCATGCACCTTCAAGCGCTTGTCCACCACCGACACCTGGGGGTCCGAGCCCATGGCGCAAGACCCACACAGGTGGTAGATCGATCCACTGTTCTCACGGAAGTACTGCAGCATCTGCTCGTCGCTTTTCACCGCCGCCCCCGGCAGGACTTCATCCACGGTAATGCCCTTGAGTGCCGGGGCCTGCATGATCTTGCGCATCAGCCGGCTGCCCTGGATCACCTCATCGATGTCCTTTTGAGTGCTCAGGTAATTGGGGTCGATCAACGCCGCATCCCGTGGATTTTTCGAAGCGATGCGAATGGTCCCGCGGCTGGTAGGCCTACATGGGTTGAAGCACAGCAGGAAGCCTGAATACGGCTCGGGCTTGAGGCTGGCCTTGTTGCTTTTCGGGATCTGGTACGACAGCGGGTTGAAGTACAACTGCAGGTTGGGATGCGCCTGTGCTTCGTTGCCGCGAAAGAACCCGCCGGCCTGGTTGACACTCATGGCCAACGCACCTTTGCGGGTCAGCAGGTACTTGAGGCCCAGTTTAAGCTGGCCGAACAACGAGCTGAGTTCGTCGTTCAGGGTCGGAATATTGGCCTTGTAGTAGTAACTGGCGCACAGGTGATCCTGCAGGTTCTGCCCCACCGCCGGCAGGTGCTTGACCAGCGGGATATCGTGTTCAGCCAGCAATTGCTGATCGGCAACACCCGAGAGCTGCAGGATTTTCGGCGTATCCACGGCACCGGCACACAGGATTACTTCCTTACGCGCACTGAAGGTACGCACCACGCCGTGCTGGGTGACGCTAATACCGGTGGCACGCTGCTGGTCGTCGAACAGCACCCGGTCCACCAGTGCGTAGTGCTCCAGGGTCAGGTTCGGCCGACTCAAGGCTGGATGCAGGTGAGCAAAGCTGCTCGAGCAGCGCTCGCCGTTACGGGTGTTGACGTCATAGAGCCCTGCGCCTTCGAAGTTCGGCCCATTGAAGTCGTCGCTCTGGGCATAACCCAATTGCTCGCAGCCCTTGAGGAACACATCGCAAATGGCGTGGGTCTGGCCCTTCATGGGCGTGATGCTGATGGGGCCGCTGCCGCCATGGTACGGAGTGTCACCCAGCGGGTGGTTCTCCAGCTTGCGGAAGTACGGCAGCACATCGTCAAAGCCCCAGCCGTCGTTGCCATTGGCGGCCCAGTCGTTGAAGTCATGGGCCTGACCGCGCACGTAGATCATCGCGTTGATCGAGCCGGAACCACCCTGCACTTTGCCGCGCGGGGCATAGATGGCGCGGTCGGCCAGTTGTTTTTGCGGCTGGCTGTAATACATCCAGTTGAAGGTCGGGTTGTAATACATCTTGGCGAAGCCGACCGGGATCTTGAACCACCAGGAGCTGTCCTTGCCGCCGGCCTCCAGCAGCAACACCGAATATTGCCCGCTGGCGGACAACCGGTTGGCGAGGATGCAACCTGCGGCGCCAGCGCCCGCGATGATGTAGTCGTATGTCATGCACAGTTACCGCGTAAGTCGTTTTTACAGAACCCGCCCAGTGAAGAGCGGGACAGCTCATCAGCCCTTGGCGGGCGAAGTGTCTTTGACATCTGCCGGAGTCGGCGCCATTTGCAGGTGCAGGCGTTCGCCGGTGTACGGGGAATGTCGGCGCACCACGTCCATGTTCAACTCGACGCCCAGCCCCGGCTCGGTGGACGGGATGATGTAGCCGTCCTCCCACTGCAACGGTTTGGTCAGCACTTCGGCGTGGAAACCGCCCCAGGTCATGATGCTTTCCTGGATCAGGAAGTTCGGCGTGCACGTGGCCAACTGGAAACTCGCCGCAGCACCAATCGGGCCGTTGTACAGATGCGGCGCGATTTGCGCGTAGTAGGCCTCGGCCATGCTGGCAATCTTCTTCGCCTCCAGCAGGCCGCCGCAGCGGGCGACGTTCATCTGCAAGATCGATGCGCCACCCGCTTGCAGCAGCTTGAAAAATTCGTACTTGGTGGTCAGGCGTTCGCCCGTGGCAATCGGAATACTGGTCTTGGCGGCAACCTGGGCCATGGCCTCTTCCTGGCCCGGGGGCACTGGTTCTTCGAACCACAGCGGGTCGTATTTCTCCAGGCGCTTGGCCAGGCGAATCGCCGACGACGGCACCATCTGCCCGTGGGTGCCGAACAGCAGGTCGCACTTGTCCCCTACCGCTTCGCGGATCTTGCGGCAGAAGGTTTCGCAACGCTCCAGCACTTCGAGGGAAATCTGGTGGCCGGAGTACGCGGTGTAGGGGCCGGCCGGGTCGAACTTCACGGCGGTGAAGCCCTTGTTCATATTTTCGATGGCGCACTCGGCGGCCAGGTCCGGGTCGTCGTAGTCGTACTCGCCCTTGCTGTTGACCGGGTACAGGTAGGTGTAGGAACGCAGGCGCTCGTTGACCTTGCCGCCGAGCAGCTCATACACCGGCTTGTTGGCGGCCTTGCCGATGATGTCCCAGCAGGCCATCTCCAGGCCGCTGACCACACCCATCATCGTCAGGTCCGGACGTTGGGTGAAGCCACTGGAATAGGCCTGGCGGAAGAAACGCTCAATATGGTGCGGGTCATGATTAAGCAGGTAGCGTTCAAACACGTCCTCGATAATCGGCAACATGGCCTTGGGGCCAAAGGTGGCAGCGTAGATCTCGCCGACGCCTTCAATGCCGCAATCGGTCTTGAGCTTGACGAACAGCCAGTACATGCCGCCGATGTGCGGTGGCGGTACGGCGACAATATGGGTTTCAAGGGCGACGATTTTCATCTCAGGCACCTGTCTGGTTGAATTTTTTACGATTGATTCGGGCGCGCAATGTCAGGGCTGCCAGGGTCCCGAGCACGCCGACAAAGGCGATGTAGCCGAAATACAGGTTGTAGCCGACCTGACCTGGGTACTTGTCTGTGAGGTAACCGTTGATCAGCGGGATAAACGTATCTGGCAGGTAACCCACCACCGAGACGATGCCGATAGCCAGGCCGGTGATGCGCAGCGGGATGTTGCAGCTGTCGAGGATCGCCCAGTACAGGCCGCGAATGGCGTAAGTCATGAGGCCGATAAAGATCACCGTACCGATCAACAGACCCAGGTTGCCCGCAGCCGGGAACACAATCAGCCCCACCATCGCCAGGGTCACCAGAATCAGCGCGACGATCAGCACCGAGATATTGGAAAACTTGTCCCCCAGCCATCCGCCGCCAATCCCACCGATGGGACGCATCCACAGCTTGATGGTGGTGATGGTGCCGGCCATCACGGCGGTCATGCCGCTGCCTTGCAGGTAATCGGAGAAGCTGTAGGTGGCCCAGAACATGTGATAACCGCAGAACACAATGGCGGTCACCAGCCACAGCTCGGGGATTTTTACCAGGGTGGCCAGGTCAGTCAGCAGGTTGAACTTGCCCTTCTCCACCGCTGCGGTTTGCGCCATGGACTTGGGGTCCTTGAGCAGCACCAGCACACAACCGATGGCGATACAGACGAACGAGTACAGGTACACCACGTGCTTGAAGCCTTCGGCTGCCGTCTGGCTGCGAGTTTCGGTGGCGTAAGCGAACAACCCCAGCGCGACGGTTGCCAGCAAGGCTTCCACCAAACCACGACCACCGTCGAGGATGCCGAAGAAACGCCCTTGCTCACTATGGTGGGCAATCATCTTCACCCGCTTGAGCACCGAGGCCCAGAAGGTCAGGCCGGTGCTCAGGCCCCAACATCCGAAGATAATCATCAGGCCGGTCATCGACGGCACCGTGGAATACCACAGGCCCAACGCGCCGGTAGCCACCAGGGAGAAAAAGATCAGGAAACGGGGTGGCAACCGGTCCGCCAGCCAACCGCTGGGCAAGTAACTCAACAGAAAGATCGTGCCCAGCATCGAGTACAGGTAACCCAATTCGCTGTGGCTGATCTGGAACACTTCGAGCATGGTGGTCTGGTAGACCTGGCGCAGGTAGAGGATCGGGTAGATCGCCCCGGCGGCCAACACCAGCAACATCAACTGAAAGTAGCGACTGGCTTTGTCGCTGTTGGCCGCAGGCGCGGCGTCGAAACCCTGAACAGCAGGCGCAGGCTTGGACATAGTGTTGACCTCGGGCAGCCCGCTGAACGGGTGCCCTGATAATTGTTTTTATGGGGTGCAGCGTGAGGCTTTGTTTCAGGCGGCGAATCAGTACTTCATGACCACCAGTCGGGTCTGGGTGAACTCGAGCATGCCGTGCTTGCCGTCGTCACCGCCCAGGCCCGAGCGCTTCCAGCCGGCGTGATAACCCTGGTACGGGTCAGCCGGGGTGCGGTTGACGTACAACTCACCGGCCTCGATGGCATTCGCCACTTTCATCGCCGTGCGGTAGTTCTCGGTGTAGAGCACCGACGACAGGCCGAACTGGTGATCGTTGGCCAGGGCCAGGGCTTCGTCGATGTCGCGATACTTGAGCACCGGCAGCACCGGGCCGAAGATTTCTTCCTGGATGATTTCCATGTCCTGGCGGCAACCGCTGAGCAGGGTTGGCGGATAGAAATGGCCTTTGCCCTCGGGCAGTATGCCGCCGGTTTCCAGTACGGCACCGTCAGCGATGGCGCGCTGGACCATGGCGTGGATGTTCTGCCGAGAGCTGGCGTTGACCAGCGGGCCCATCAGGTTGGCGTCTGTCGTGCGGTCGCCGATGCTCACGGCGCTGATCTTGGCTTTGAGCAGGGCCAGGAACCGGTCATGCACGCTTTCCTGCACATACACCCGCTCCACAGACGTGCACACCTGGCCACAGTGGGTCGTCTTGGAGGCGATGATATCGCTGGCGGCCTTTTCCAGATCGGCGTCGGCCTCGATGATTGCCGGGGTCTTGCCACCCAACTCCAGGGACGGCTTGGCAATATTGGCCTTGCAGTAATCAAGCACGATACGCCCGGCGTTGACGCTGCCGGTCAGGGTGATCAGGCCCACTGCCTTGTGGGTGCAGACGCTGGCGGCGGTGTCGTGGTCCATGGTCAGGATATTGATCACCCCAGCCGGGATCCCGGCTTTCACCACGGCCCGGGCGATGGCAAAGGCCGACAGCGGCGTGTTGTTGCTCGGGCGCACCACCACTGTGTTGCCGGCAATCAGCGCCGGGGCGATCTTGCGCAGCAGGGTGTAGACCGGGTAGTTGAACGGGATCAGGCAGGCCACCACGCCAATCGGCTCGCGCTGCAGGAACAGGTTCTCGTCCGGAGTATCGCTGGGGATGATTTCGCCTTCGATGCGCCGCGCCCATTCGGCATGGTAGCGGGTGATCTGCGCCGCATAGCGGGCTTCGTTGCTGGCCTCATCGAGGCTTTTTCCGGACTCGCTGGCCAGGGCCGCACCGATGGTTTCGGCGTCGGCTTCAAGGGCTACGGCCAAGGCTCGCAGGTGCTCGGCACGCTGGATGCTGGTGAGTTTGCCCCACACTTTCTGAGCGACGGCGGCAGCGTCAACGGCGGCGGTTGCCTCCTGCGCAGTGGCGGCCGAAACCTGGCCGATCAGCGCTTCAGTGGCCGGGTTATAGACCGCGATCAACGCGTTGCTGGCAGGTTCGATAAAGTGACCGTTGAAAAAATTGCGCTCGATTTGCATGTGCTTCGCCCATCGTTGTTTTTATCCGAGTGGCCAGCAGTCTTGTCATCGGGCCACGGTTGAACAAACGATTTATTGAGCAGGCAAACATTCAAAAAACGCAGGTTAGTCCTTCACACTGCGGTAGACGGCTCCAATTGCCGCTGCGCCAACCAGATTTCTTCTTGCAGCCACTGGCTGAACACCTGCAACTGCGGCATCTCGGTCTGTTCCGGGCGCGTCACCAGCCAGTAGGACTGATGCCCTTCCACATGCACATTGAGCACCTGGGTCAATTGCCCGCTGGCCAGTTCCGAGGCGACCATGTGCCAGTCGGCAATGGTGATGCCCAACCCATCGATGGCCGCCCGGATGGCCAGGTCCAGCAGGTCGAACTCGTAACCGCCCTGGGTATCGACGCCGGTAATACGGGCAGCATCCAGCCAATGCTTCCAGGTCAAATAGCGCTGGTCTTCCTTGGCCAATACATGCAGCAGGGTCATGCGATTCAGATCAATGCCCTGCTCGTCGCCCCACTCCCGGGCATACAGGGTGGGCGCACACACGGCGATATGGCGCTCCTGGATCAGCAGCGAACTGTCCAGCCCATCCCATTCGCCATCGCCAAAACGAATCGCGCAATCGAGGGTGCTGGTCTCCGCCAGGCTGTCTTGCAAGCGCGTAGTGATGCTCAGTTCCAGCTCCGGGTGTTGCTCGCGCAAACGCCCCAGGCGCGGCATCAACCAACGGTGGGTGAAGGTCGGCGGCGCGTTGATGTGCAGGCGGTTGGAGTGGGTTTTCTGCTGGATACTGCGCACCGTCAGTTCGATCTTGTCGAACGACTGGTGCAATGCCCGCAACAGCACGCGGCCAGCGCTGGTCAGCTCGAGGTGATGATGGCGGCGTTCCAACAGGTGCTCGCCCAGTTGCTCTTCCAACTGACGCACCTGGCGACTGACCGCACTCTGGGTCACATTCAGCAACTCGGCGGCGCGGGTGAAGCTACCGGTGCTGCCCGCCACTTCGAAAGCTTTGAGGGCGTTGAGACCGGGCATTTTGCGTTTCATGAAAAGCACTCGAAAGCGGCTGACAAGGCTTCAAGCATCCCATGAACGCCACTGATTGTCCTACAAGCATTGCGCAGTAACATGCACTTTATGAAGGTTCAGGCGCAGTTTTTATCGTTTGTCGATCCTGTGCCAGATGACAAGACTGCCGGCATCTCTAATAAAAATAAACGAGAGTTGCCCCATGCCCTTCCCTGCTTTCCTGCGCCTGAAAACTTCCTGCGCCGCTCTGCTGTGCACCTTGGCGGCACCGGCCATGGCCATCCAGATGACCGACAACCTCGATCTGGGCGGTGCTATCCGTGCCCGCTGGGACGTTGACCCGGACCGCGATATTCAGAAGTTCGGCCTCGACACCGTATTCCTCAACGCCAAGTACACCTCCGACACCTGGATCGGCGCCGCCCAGTACCGCTTTTATGGGCGCTCCTATCCCTATCAGTACACCAGGAACTACGGTGATATCCGCTTCGCACAGCAAGCCTGGGTCGGCTACAAGTTCAACCCCGCCCAGCAAGTCCAGGTCGGTCTGAACCAGGTACCGTTCGGTTTGCAACCGCTCTTCGGCAGCACTTTCTACGAAACCCTGGGCAACGTCATCGGCCTTGAAGACGTGCAACAAATCGGCGCCAAGTACATCCAGCAAATCGGTGAGTGGAATATCCAGGGCGGCTATTACCTGCGCCCGGCGTGGCAAGGCCAAGGCACCAGCCATGGCGTGACCTATTCCAGTGTGGTGTCCGAGGCCGACAGCTCCGTGGTTGACGGCAGCCATAACCAGGAGCGCAACACCGTAGTGCTGCGAGTGGCCAAGGCCTTGGAGCTGGGAGCGTGGAAGTCCGAAGTGGGCCTCTCGGGTCTGACGTCTACCCTGGAGAACAAGGATACTGACGAAAATGGTCGCCGTAACGCGATCGCCGTGCACTACGCCGGCAAGAACGGTCCGTGGGGTGTGCAATTGCAGGCGGCGCGCCAACAAATGTCACCGCGCAATCCCGGCACTTCCGAGGTGGTGACCCTGGGCGGCTATGACGGCACCTACAACGTGGCCAGTCGCGGCAATCTGTACGTGGCGGACGTGAGCTACGACGTCGCCGGCAAGTACCTGTTCGATCAGATCAGTGGCGTGAAGCTGTACGCCAACTACAGCGCCTTCGACAAATCCGCCGATGACTTCAAGACATCGCAGCGGCTGATCCTCGGAACCTCGTTCTCCTTCAGCAAGCTGTGGATCGCCACGGAGTGGCTGATTGGCAAGAACGATCCGTATATTGGTGGCAGCAGTTACGCCCAGAGTTTGGGGGCTGGGGGGAGTAATCAGTGGGAGAATCAGTTGTATATGAATGTTGGGTATTATTTCTGACCTGAGCATCGACATGCCCCCGTAGCAGCTGTCGAGCGCCAGCGAGGCTGCGTCAGGCGCGCCTCGATGCCGGCGCCTTTTGATAACGGTGGTGCGGCTGACGCAGCCTCGCTGGCGCTCGACAGCTGCTACGGGAAATTATTTCGTTCACGATGTAAGGTCAGTTCAGTCACTATAAAAACAACAAGTGTGGAGCCCGACCTTCATGCGTCACTTGCCCTCCCTCAACATGCTCCGCGTCTTCGAAGAAGTCGCCCACCACCGCAGCTTCAGCCAGGCCGCCCTCGGCCTGAACGTCACCCAAGGTGCCGTCAGCCGCCAGATCAAACAACTGGAAGACTACCTCGGCGTCGCCCTATTCATACGTACCCCCAGGGGCCTGGAACTGACCGAGTCCGGCGCCGCGCTATCGCCCCATCTGGGGCAGGCCTTTGACCATATCGAGCGTGCCCTGCAATCGGTTCGCGTGCCCAACCTGCGTCAACGCCTGCGCATCCTCGCGCCGCCAACCTGGGCCACCCGTTGGCTGTCGGCGCACTTGCGTGAGTTCTGCCTGCGCTACCCGGACATCAGCCTCAGCGTGACCCAGCAAAACAGTCACGACAGCCTGGCGGAGATCGACTGCCAGATTCGCTTCGGCTTGACCGCCGCCAGCCACTGCGCCAGCCAACTGCTGGTGATGGAACGGCATATCGCCGTGGCTAGCCCGGAGTTATTTATCGGTGATCAACCCCCCAACCTGCGGCAGTTTCCCTTGCTGCACATCCTGCACGATGGCAAGCGCTTGAAGGTCTGGGAGAACTGGCTGGCCGCGACAGGCCGTGAGGATATCGATGCGGACCAGGGCCTGGAATTCAGCACCCTGGACCAAGTGATCCACACCGCATTGGCCGGCGGTGGCCTAGCGGTAATCGACCGGCAGATGATCGAGCGCGAACTGGCCAATGGCAGCCTGTTGCCGATCACCCCGGTGGAGGTGATCGGTCCTTATGGCTATTGGCTGGATGTCGCAGCTGACAAGCAGGGGTTATCCAAGGTGCGGTTGTTTACGCAGTGGTTGAATCGGGTGAGCAATCCCTGAAGCGGGAGCGTCAGCCTTGCACGCCTGACTCAGCGTCAGTGCCTTGGTCTCCGGCGCCCATGCCCAGGAAATGATCGCCCCCAGCACCAGGATCGCCGCCAGAATACCCATGGTCGGGCTCAAGCCAATCCCGGCCACACTCACCGGCAACAGAAAGGTGCTAACCGCCGAACCCAGCCGACTCACCGCCGTTGCCAGGCCGATACCGCTGGCGCGCACTTCGGTGGGGAAACTCTCCGCCGGGAACACCCCGACCAGGTTGCTGACCGCTGACAACACCAGGGTGAACACCCCGAATACCAACACCATTAGCCACGCCATGCTGCCAGGCAGCACCGCCAGCAGAAACAGCGCGACGGCGAGGACGATGAACGAGTTGATCAGGAAGCCACGACGCGAAAATTTTACGGTGCACCAGATGCCGATCAACGCGCCGACAATCAGCAGCAGGTTGAGCATCAGCTCGGTGCCAAAACCTTCAGCCAGGCCCATCTTCTGCAAAATCGAGGGCAGGAAGGTGTAAATGGCGAAATACGGCATGACGATGCACACAAAGAACAGGCAGTTGAACGCCGTGCGTTTGCGGTATTCACGGCTGAACAACACGCCATAACCTGAACGGGTTTGCGCCGACGGTTCTTCGTCGAGCACTACGTTTTCCCCCAGGTGTTTCTTGACAATGGCCCGTGCCTCGGCGATGCGCCCGCGATTGACCAGCCAGCGCGGAGACTCCGGAGTACCGATGCGCGCAATCAGGATCAGGCCTGCGGGAATCGCCGACGACGCCAGCATCCAGCGCCAGGCATCATCACCCAGGTGGAGCATGGCGGTACCGACAAAGGTGGCGGCGACATAACCGAAGGTCCAGATCACGCTGAACGAACCGAGCAGCACGCCGCGATGTTTCTTCGGCGAGAACTCCGCGAGCATCGCGTGGCCGACACTGAAGTCGCCGCCCAAGCCAATACCGATCAGCACACGACAGAGAAACAGCCCCATCGCCGTTTCCGCATAAAACTGCATCACCGACGCTACGGTGATCAACACAAAACTCACCAGGAAGATTTTCTGCCGTCCCAAGGTGTCGGAAATCCAGCCAAAAAACAGGCTGCCCAAAAACAGTCCGATCAGCGCTGAAGCACCGATCAGGCCTTGCCAGAACGCGTCCAGTTGCATCTGCGGGCTGAGCAACGTGAAGGCAATCCCGATCAACCCCAGGATATAGCCGTCAGTGAAGTGTGCGCCGAAGGTCAAACCGGCGATTTTCAGGTGAAATCGACCGATCGGCAGGTCGTCGATTTTGATCGTTTGAGCGGTCATGGTGTTCTCCATATTGTTGTTCTTGACGGAGTAACAGCGGGCAACGCCATTCCAATGTGGGATTGGCGTTGTTGGGCCAGGTGTATTTACAGCCCACCCATCAGCAGGTATTTGATCTCCAGGTAATCGTCCAGGCCGTACCTGGAACCTTCACGGCCCAACCCCGATTCCTTGATCCCGCCAAACGGTGCGACTTCGGTGGAGATGATCCCTTCGTTGATCCCCACCATGCCTGCTTCCAGGCCTTCGGCCATGCGCCAGACGCGGCCGATGTCGCGGCTGTAGAAGTAGGCCGATAAACCGAATGGCGTGTCATTGGCCCGCTGCAGCACTTCGGCTTCATCGCTGAAGCGGAAACAGGCGGCTACCGGGCCGAAGGTTTCTTCCTGGGCGATCAGCATCTCGCCGTTGGCTTCAGTCAGGATGGTCGGTTCAAAGAAGGTCCCGCCCAAGGCATGGCGACGACCACCGCACAACAGTTTGGCGCCCTTCTCCAAAGCATCGCCGACATGGGCTTCGACCTTGGCCAGGGCCGCAGCATTGATCAGCGGGCCTTGTTCGGTTTCGCCTTCCAGGGCATTGCCGACGCGCATGGCTGCCACCGCTGCCGCGAGCTTTTCGGTAAAGGCGTCATACACGCTGTCCTGGATAAAGAAGCGGTTGACGCACACGCAGGTCTGCCCGGTGTTGCGAAACTTCGACGCCATGGCGCCTTTGACGGCTGCGTCCAGGTCGGCGTCGTCGAACACAATGAACGGTGCGTTGCCGCCCAGCTCCAGGGAGACTTTTTTCAGCGTGTCGGCGGCCTGACGCATCAACAGCTTGCCGGTGCGGGTCGAGCCGGTGAAAGACAGTTTGCGTACCACGCTGGAGGCTTGTAGCGCACCGCCAATCGCTACGGCGTCACCGGAGACGATATTGAACACGCCGGCGGGAATCCCCGCCTGCTCGGCCAGCACCGCCAGGGCGAAGGCCGACAACGGCGTCTCTTCCGAAGGTTTGAGAATCATCGTGCAACCCGCCGCCAACGCCGGGCCGACCTTGCGGGTGACCATGGCCAGCGGGAAGTTCCACGGCGTGATGGCGGCAACCACGCCGATGGCTTCCTTGGTGACGATAATGCGTGCATCCGCCTTGTGGCTGGGAATCACATCACCGTAGGCGCGCTTGGCTTCCTCGCCAAACCATTCCAGGAAGCTCGCGGCATAGACCACCTCACCCATGGCTTCGGCCAACGGCTTGCCCTGTTCCAGGCTGAGCAGGTTGGCCAGCTCTTTCTGGTTGCTCAGCATCAACTCGCTCCAGCGTTTCAGACGCTGGCTGCGCTCCTTGGCCGTGAGTTTGCGCCAGGCCGGCAAGGCACGGTTGGCGGCGTCGATGGCCAGGTTGGTTTCTTCGGCACCGGCACGCTGCACCTCGGCAATCAGCTCAGCGTTGGCAGGATTGAGTACCGGGTACGTCGGACCACCGGACGACCATTGACCATCGATGAAGTTGCCCTTGCGAATCAGCGGGTTCATGCCACAGCCTCAATCAGGTTAAAGCGGTCCAGGCCCGGACGGGCGCTGCGCAAAATGCGCTTGCCGGCGGTGTAATCGTTGATCACATCGCATGGCGTGTAGTTGCGTTCCAGCTCATGCAGCTCTTCGCTATCCAACCGGGTGTCGAGGGCCGCGAGAGCGCTGTCGAACTGCTCGGTGGTGTCGGCACCCACCAGCATGCAGTCGACACCGGTATGGTTAGCCACCCAGGCCTGGGCGATCTGCGCGTTGGATACGCCACGGGCACGGGCCACACGCTGCACCGAGTGGGCAATATCGAACGACGCCTGGTCGCTGTACATCTGCTGGGTGAAGAAGTCGGTCTGGTTGCGGTTCGACTGCGCGTCGCCGGTGAGCAAGCCCCGAGCCAACGGACTGAACACCGAGACACCCAGGCCCTGATCGCGGCAGAACGGGATCATCTCGCGCTCTTCTTCGCGGTAGGCGCAGTTCAGTTGCAGCTGCATGTTGATCGGCTTAACCCAGCCATTGTGCTCGCAAACCATGAGGATCTTCGCCAGTTGCCCGGTGAGCATGGTCGACACACCGATGTAGCGGGCCTTGCCGCAACGCACGATGTCGTTGAGGGCGCCCATGGTTTCTTCCACCGGGGTGTTCACGTCGAAGTAATGCAGCATGAACACATCGACGTAATCCATGCCCAGACGCGACAGCGAGGCGTCGATACTGTCCATGATGTGCTTGCGCGAATGACCGCTGGCGTTGATGCCGCTGCGGGTGCCGTAGCCGACCTTGGTGGTGACCACGATGTCTTCGCGGCGGGCCAGGCGCTTGAGGGTGCGCCCCACCACTTCCTCACCGACACCTGCGGAGTAGAAGTCCGCCAGGTCGATGAAATTGACGCCATTGTCCAGGGCGTGGGCCACGATCGGCTCACTTTGCTTCTCATCGAAGATCCACGGCTTCCAGTCCGGGGTGCCCATGTTCATGGTGCCCAGGCACAGACGAGAGACTTGCAGGCCGGAGTTGCCCAAACGGATGTATTGCATGGGGTCGTCCTCAGGCTTTTGGCGTGTAGAAAGGGTTGCTGATGTGTGCGACTACATCGGCCAACTGGGCGGTTGCAGGCAGGCCGGTCAGGGCGGCGCGGATTGCCGTGCGGCAGGCGTTGTAGTTGTTGTGATAGACCGCATCCAGGTCATCGCAGGCCGGGTTGACCCAGTTGGCCGTCACGATCGCCCATTCGTCTTCCGCCTCGGGCGGCAAGGTGCCGTCGAGCAAGGCTTCCAGCACCGCCTTGGCGATTCCGGCCTGGGACGCGCCCCAGGTGGCATTGCCATGCAGGTCACTGCCGATGGCGGCCTTGTTGACATACAGGGTCATGGGCTTGACCGGGATATTCGGCTGGGCGATCACCATAAAGGGGCAATGGCCCTGGCTTGGCGATGCCAGGCTGTTGGCAAACGCCTGGCCCGCCGGGCCGTTACGCGGGCCGATCAGAAGGTTGATGTGGGCAGCATTGACGCCGGGGCCTTCGAAGCCTTCGCCGATGTACAGGTCGAGTTCTTTCATATCGCAAACGCTCTTTTGTTATGAGGGAGCTGGTTGGCGATTTTTTAGCACTGGCAAGGACGGTGACTGTAACCATTAAAAGTCATGGAGCCATGACTTGCGGTCATACCCTTAAAAAACGCGCTCCATCTTGATGACTTCGATGGCCACCGAGCTGTTGCCACGGCTGAAGGTGCCTTCACCGACCTTGCGAAAGCCAAACGACTCATAGAACTTTACGGCGGTCAGGGTGGCCTCCAGATAGACCTTGCGGTGGCCGGCAGCTTCGATGCGGTGCATGGCCTCACTCAGTAACCGGGCACCAATGCCCCGCCTGGCAGCCTCGCCACAGACGAACAGCTTGCTGAGCTCATGGCCGTCAACTTCCACAAAACCCTGGAGTGTGTCGGTGTGGGCCAGCCAGAAATTGCCGGCGACGATAGCCTCGCAGTAAGTCTGGGGCGAGCGGCCATCGAGCCACATAGCAATCTGCTCCTGGCTGTAATCGGTGTTGCAGAGGTTCTCGACGGAGTTTTTATGCACTTGGAAAATGTCTTCGGCATCTTCCAGACGAGCGGCGCGAATCAGCAGATTATTCATTCCTTTGAGGTTCCGGTTCAGGTCAATGATCCCGGCCTTTATAGCTGAGCCAGGGCGTACCAGCCACCCAAGATCGCACATCTTGTGCGTTGACCAACTTTCTTACACACCATATAGTGTGCCCACAAATACAGACAACCACTACATAGTGTGCAAGATCGCTTTAGACCGACCACACTATGCGCAGTATTTCAATGCCTTGAAGCCTGCAAACCGCACATTTTTTGAGTGCGCGCGGAGAATAAAGCCGCCGCCGTCAGAACGAACCAGGAAGGAGTATTTCAATGCTGAGTTGGGATGAAGTCGACAAAGAAGACACCGGTGCAGCGGTGATCAAAGGCGCCAACGCCGGCCACGCCACCGAAGCCAACATGGATCGCCTCGACGGTGCCGGCGCTGCTGCCGCCATCGAAGCCCGCGCCGTCACCGCCAGTGACTCCGCCGCCATCGTGCGCGCCAAGGCCGCCCTCGACAAACTCGACGTCGCCGAAGGCCTCGCAGAACTCGAAGGCTCCGCCGCCCGCGTCGCCGTTGACGAAAAGCGCATGATCAACTGCCGCGCCGACCTCAACCAACTCGTGCCCTTCAAGTACGACTGGGCCTGGCAGAAATACCTCGACGGCTGCGCCAACCACTGGATGCCGCAAGAGGTCAACATGACCGCCGACATCGCCCTGTGGAAAAACCCCGAAGGCCTGACCGACGACGAACGTCGCATCGTCATGCGCAACCTCGGCTTCTTCTCCACCGCCGACTCCCTGGTTGCCAACAACCTGGTCCTGGCCGTGTACCGCCTGATCACCAACCCGGAGTGCCGCCAGTACATCCTGCGCCAGGCCTTCGAAGAAGCGATCCACACCCACGCCTACCAGTACTGCATCGAATCGTTGGCCATGGATGAAGGCGAGATCTTCAACATGTACCACGAGATCCCATCGGTCGCAAAAAAGGCAGCTTGGGGCTTGAAGTACACCCGTTCGATCTCCGATCCTAAGTTCGAAACCGGCACCGTCGAGACGGATAAAGAGCTGCTGCGCAACCTGGTCGCTTACTACTGCGTCCTGGAAGGCATCTTCTTCTACTGTGGCTTTACCCAGATCCTCTCCATGGGCCGCCGCAACAAAATGACCGGCGTGGCCGAGCAGTTCCAATACATCCTGCGGGATGAGTCGATGCACCTGAACTTCGGTATCGACGTGATCAACCAGATCAAAATCGAAAACCCACACCTGTGGGATGCCGAGATGAAGGAAGAAGCGACCCAGATGATCCTGCAAGGGACTCAGCTGGAGATCGAATACGCGCGTGACACCATGCCGCGCGGCGTGTTGGGCATGAATGCGGCGATGATGGAGGATTACCTCAAGTTCATCGCTAACCGTCGCCTGTCGCAGATTGGGTTGAAGGAAGAGTATCCAGGGACGACGAATCCGTTCCCTTGGATGAGCGAGATCATGGACTTGAAGAAAGAGAAGAATTTCTTTGAGACTCGTGTGATCGAGTATCAAACCGGCGGCGCGCTTAGCTGGGATTGATCTCATACGGCCCCATCAGGGGCCGTTTTGTTTTATGTACTGATGCTTTTTTATGCCAAATCAAACCATCAAGACGCCTTGCGTCGGCCTGTGCTCCACCGTTTACGGGGATCTGGTCTGCCGTGGGTGCAAGCGGTATCACCATGAAGTGATCCAGTGGAATGGCTACAGCGCGGACGAGAAGCAAGCCGTATGGCTGCGCCTCGAGCAGTTGCTGGTGCAGGTGATGACCAGCAAGCTGGAAGTGCTGGACCCTCAACGCCTTCGCCAGCAACTGGTAGACCGCAAGATTCGCTTCATGCCTCACCAGTCACCGTACTGCTGGGCGTATCAGTTGATCGCCCGGGGCGCGCGGGTGATGTCCAGACTGGATGCTTATGGCTTGGCGTTGCTGCCGGAGTTTCGTGAGCGGGAATTGACGGATCTGCGGGACGCGATTGACCGGGAGTTTTTCCTGTTGTCGGAGGCACATTACGAGCGCTATATCGCGCCGGGGTTTCTGCGCGAAGCGTTTGGGCCGCCGTTGATAGCCACGCTTTAAAGAACACCATAAACCCAATGTGGGGCAATTCGGCTGGCTCACGAAGGGCTGTAGCCGCTGCCGAGGCACGAGGCTGCGATGCGTGTCCGCAGGACCGCCCTTAGGGCCGCTTCGTCGGAATGCCGCACCAAGCCCATCGCAGCCTCATTCTTCGGCAGCGGCTACAACTGCCTTCGCGGGCTTGCTTGCTCCCACATTTGGATCTTCGCCAGTCAGTAGGTCCAGGATGCTCCCCGCTCTGTCTGCAAGCCATACTGATCAATCGCCTGCTGACATACCTGCCGACCCAGAGTCCCCTGCTCCACCAAAGCGGTCAGCGCCGCCAGGACAATGTGATGGCGATCCACCTCAAAGAAGTCGCGCAATGCCGCCCGGGTATCGCTACGTCCGAACCCGTCCGTACCCAGTACCGTGTAGCTTGAATCAAGGTATGAGCCAATCATCTGCGGCACCGCCCGCACATAGTCGGACACCGCAATCACTGGCGCGCCCTTGGGCAGGCATTCGCCCAAATGACTCTGGCGCGCAGGCTGTTGCGGGTGCAGACGATTCCAACGTTCCACTTCCCGCGCCTCTCGCGCCAGTTCGCTGAAGCTGGTAACGCTGAACACCTCGCTTTGCACCTGCCAATCGTCCGCCAGCAACTGCGCCGCAGCCTGGGCTTCGCGTACCAGCGTGCCGGAACCGAGCAGACGCACCTTGCCGTTGTCTTGACCGCTGAGGCGGTACATCCCTTTGATAATCGCCCCCTCGACACCTTCCGGCAAGCTCGGTTGCGGGTAGTTTTCGTTCATCAACGTCACGTAGTAGAACTCGTCGACGTCGTGCTCCAGCATCTGGCGCATGCCGTGGTCGAGGATCACTGCAAACTCACCCGCAAACGCCGGATCATAGGCGCGGCAGTTGGGCACGGTGGCGGCGGTCAAATGACTGCTGCCATCCTGATGCTGCAAGCCTTCACCGCCCAGGGTAGTACGCCCGGCCGTAGCCCCCAGCAGGAAGCCCCGGGCGCGCTGGTCGGCGGCGGCCCAGATCAGGTCGCCCACCCGCTGGAAACCGAACATCGAGTAGTAGATATAGAACGGCAACATGCGCAGGCCATGCACCGAATAGCTGGTGGCCGCCGCGACCCAGGAGCTGATGGCGCTGGCTTCGCTGATGCCTTCTTCGAGGATTTGACCGTCGGTGGCCTCGCGGTAACTGAGGATCGAGCCGATGTCTTCCGGCTCGTAGCGCTGGCCGACGCTGGAATAAATACCAATCTGTTTGAACAGATTGGCCATGCCGAAGGTACGTGCCTCGTCAGCGACGATAGGCACGATGCGGGGCCCGAGGTCCTTGTCCTTGAGCAGGTTGCTGAGCATGCGCACAAAGGCCATGGTGGTGGACATTTCCTTGCCGTCTGCTTGAGTGGCAAAGCCGCCGTATCCCGACACCGGCGGCACGCTCACCGGCATCGCCTGTTGGCCGCGGCTCGGCACATAACCGCCCAGGTCTGCGCGGCGCTGGTGCAGGTAACGCATCTCCAGGCTGTCTTCAGCCGGTTTGTAGAAGCTCAGGGATTCGGTCTGCTCATCCGACAACGGCAACTGGAAACGATTGCGGAAGGCGAGCAGTGATTCACGGTCGAGCTTCTTCTGCTGGTGGGTGGTCATCTTGCCCTGCCCCGCTTCGCCCATACCGAAGCCTTTCTTGGTCTGAGCCAGAATCACCGTCGGCTTGCCCTTGACCTGGCGGGCGGCGTGATAAGCGGCATGGATCTTCAGCATGTCATGGCCGCCACGCTTGAGGCGGTCGATCTGCTCGTCACTCATGCCCTCGACCAGTTTGGCCAGGGCTTCACTTTGGCCAAAGAAGTGTTCGCGATTGTAGGCACCGTCCTTGGCGGCGAAGGTCTGGAATTGACCATCCACCGTCTGGGACAGGGTGCGCACCAGGCTGCCGTCTGTATCCTTGGCCAGCAAGGCATCCCAATCCGAACCCCAGACCACTTTGATCACGTTCCAACCGGCGCCGGCAAACAATGCCTCCAGTTCGTCGATGATCCGACCATTGCCACGCACCGGGCCGTCGAGCCGCTGCAGGTTGCAGTTGACCACCCAGGTCAGGTTATCCAAGCCTTCGCGGGCGGCCAGGGTCAGGGCCGACATGCTTTCCGGCTCGTCCATCTCGCCGTCGCCAAACACGCCCCAGACGTGCCGGTCGGTGGTGTCCTGCAAGCCACGGTGCTGCAAGTAGCGCATAAACCGCGCCTGAAAAATCGAGCTGATGGGGCCAATGCCCATGGATCCGGTGGGAAATTGCCAGAAGTCCGGCATCAACCACGGATGCGGATAGCTGGACAACCCGCGCGCGCCGGCCTTGAGGGCGCCGAGTTCCTGACGATAGTGGGCCAGATCGGTTTCGCTCAAACGCCCCTCAAGAAAAGCCCGGGCGTAGATGCCGGGCGCGGAATGCGGTTGGTAGAACACCAGGTCACCGCCAAAGCGGTCATTGCGGGCGCGGAAGAAGTGATTGAAGCCCACCTCAAACAAGTCGGCGGCGCTGGCGTAACTGGCGATATGGCCGCCCAGTTCGCCATAGGCCTGGTTGGCTCGCACCACCATGGCCAAGGCGTTCCAGCGTACGACTGAGGCCAGACGCTCTTCGGTGGCCAAGTCGCCGGGGAAGCGCGGTTGCTGGTCCGGGGCAATGCTATTGATATAAGGCGTGCCGTGGCGGGGCTTCCAACCGATCGCAGGTGCACCACCGGCAGCGGCCAGCATGTCGAGAATTTCCCTGGCGCGTTCTGCGCCGGCATGGGACACCAGCGATTCCAGGGCGTCGCGCCATTCGGCCAGTTCTTCCTGATCCATCGCTGTCTGACTCACTGCACTCGCGAAACCGTTCATGGGCACCTCCGGGCTTTTTTCCAGTTTATGTCGGCACCGAAGGTATTTTTGACTGTTATGGCCCGAGCCAAGATCCTTTTTGAGCATAAATCACTGCCAATCCTGAAATTCAAAGCACGTTGTGCTCAAACACCCTGAAACCCGGCAATTGTGTTTAAAATGCCGCCCGCTCAACGACCGACGCTGCCCGATGAACCCAGACGCACTCGCCACCCTTAACACTCATTTGCTTACCGCCCTGCACACTGCCCCTGCAGAAACCCGGCGCCTGTTTCACGGCCGTGGCCGCTGCTGGCCGGGCCTGGAGCAACTGACGGTGGATTGGCTGCAAGGGGTGGTGTTGGTCTCGCTGTTCAAGGAACCCCAAGCGGCCGAACTCGAGGCCCTGAAACAGCAACTGGTGCAGATCACTGCCTCGTCCGAATGGCAGCAGTCCGGCGCCCATACCCTGGCGCTGCAACATCGCTACCTGCCGCAGAGCACCACTGAATGGTTGCTGGGGCAGCCGGTCGACGAGTTGACCATCACCGAAGGCGGCCTGCGTTACCTGATCGATCTGGGCAAAAAGCAGAACAGTGGGCTGTTTCTCGATATGCGCTATGGCCGCAACTGGGTGCGCGAGCAAGCCCAAGGCCTGCGTGTGCTGAACCTGTTCGCCTATACCTGCGGGTTTTCCGTGGCGGCCATCGAAGGCGGCGCCGACCATGTGGTCAACCTGGACATGGCCCGTGGCGCCCTGAGCCGGGGCCGTGACAATCATCGGCTCAATGGCCATGACTTGAGCAAGGTGACGTTTCTGGGCCACGACCTGTTCAAGTCCTGGGCCAAGGTCACCCACAGCGGCCCTTACGACCTGGTGATCATCGACCCGCCCTCCTTTCAGAAAGGCAGTTTCCTGCTGACCAAGGACTATCAGCGGGTGTTGCGCCGCCTACCGGACCTATTGAGCCCACAGGGCACCGTGCTGGCGTGCATGAACGATCCGGCTTTTGGCGAAGACTTCCTCATCGATGGCGTGACCCTCGAAGCCCCCGGCCTGCGCTTTGAGCAGCGCCTGGAAAACCCGCCGGAATTCCCCGACGTAGACCCTCAAAGTGGCTTAAAAGCGTTGGTGTTCCGCCAAGGCTGATGCCGAATCGCCGAACGCTTGCTACGCTAACCATTACGCCGGGAAGGTGAACCTTATCCCCCGTCACCCGGTCGATACATGCACCCTTTGGTCAGATTCGACGACGTATCATCCAACCGTCGGCTGTCCTGCTTCACCTTCTGGAGAATGCCTTAGTGATATCGACTCTACATGTAGCCAGACTCAAAGCATGGGGCGCCCATGGTTTTACCGCCACGGGTGTGGTCCTGGCGTTCCTGGCAACCTTGGCGTTGCTCGAGAACCAGCCCAAGGCTTGCCTGCTGTGGCTTGGCCTGGCACTGGTGGTGGACGGCGTCGATGGCTCGCTGGCGCGAAGGGTCAATGTGCAGACCGTACTGCCGAGCTTTGACGGCTCGGTGCTGGACCTGGTGATCGACTACCTGACGTATGTGTTTATCCCGGCACTGTTTATCTATCGCTATATCGACCTGCCGGATTTCACCCACCTGTTCACGGTGTCGGTGATCCTGGTGTCGTCGCTGTTCTGTTTCTGCAACGTCAACATGAAGAGCAAGGACAACTACTTCCAGGGCTTCCCTGCCGCCTGGAACGTGGTGGCACTGTGCGTCTACATCATCGCCCCGGCGCCTTGGGTGACGCTGCTGACAGTGATCGGCCTCGCGTTGTTGACCGTGACGCCGATGAAGTTCCTGCACCCGTTCCGGGTCAAGCGCTTCATGCCGATCAACATCGCAGTGACCACGGTGTGGCTGCTGTGCAGCCTGTTGCTGGTGATGGACTACCCCTACACCAACCGCCTGACCATGGGGCTGTGGTTGTTGATGTCGGCGTATTTCCTGGGGATTTGTATCTGGCGTACGGCGGTGGAGTGGCTGGATAAATCTCGCCATTGATCACCCGCAAACTTGTGGTGAGGAGCTTCTGTGGCGAGGGGGCTTGCCCCGGTACAAACCGGGGACATCGTTTACGTTTCTAACCGGGGACATGGTTTACAGGTTAATACGCATGATCAGGAGGTATCTGATCATGCCCTGGAACCAAGAGTCCCCCATG
>NZ_JAGGOG010000014.1 GCF_018614655.1 Pseudomonas fluorescens
AACTTTTAACTCAGGACACTAGTGATTCGTTTCATATAAAGCACCTCGCGGGTAAAAATCTGGCAAACGCACTCAAACTACCGTATGTGCCAGGCACTGACCAGATGGACAGTACCTGGCTAATTGCCGACCGTGCCAGGGTCATAGTCAGTCCAGCGACCGACCAAATAACATTACATCAGTGCGCCGCTCCGCGAACCGCGCAATGTTGGGTAATCGGGCCCACAGTGTGAACCCCCGGGATTGAACCATTTTTTGACTCACCACGTTCTCCCTCATAATCCAGGCCACTACCGTTTCCATACCGTGATCACGGGCAAGATCCACGGCAGCTTGACACAGGCTTGCGCCAATCCCTCGACCCACATTTTCAGCGCGTACGTAAACTGAAATTTCTCCCGTCAAGCCCGTGGCCTGGGTCCCCCAGCTAAATCGATTAACGGACAGCCACCCTACGACCTCTCCTCCAAGTTCAAGAACGTAAACAGGCATTCCATCCTTTTTATAAAAATTAATGTAAAATCTCATCTGCTCCAGCGTTGCAGGCGTTATGACCGGAGAGTTGGCACCCGTTTCAGCCGTTTCGTTAAAAATAGCCAACATCACTGGTAAGTCGAAATCCGTCGCTGGGCGCAATCCAGACGGCCAAGGCTCAGAACACACGAGGTCTTCTCCGCTCATACATTTAACTCCTCTTTAAAGAGCTGTTTTTTCAATTGCGTTCGCGCCCGGGCCAGTCGTGACCGAACAGTGCCGACAGGCACCCCCAAACAGGAAGCCGCTTCCTTATACCCCATATCGGAATCAACGATCAGGTACACCACGGCCTGCATGTCCACCGACAACCCAGTAATGGCCTGTAACGTCAGCGTTAACAGTCTTTGGTGCTCACTCAAATCGGATGGATCATTATCGCAGCTGAGCTGCTCGCCCCAATCATTTATATCCAGTTCCAGCGGCTTACGATATTGGCTTCTAATATGATTATTCACCAAATTATTGGCAATCCCAAACAACCAAGTCTCAGGCCTTGAATCCCAACGAAACTTATCCAGATTACGCAAAGCTTCGAGATAGGTCGACTGCATCAGGTCCTCGATGTCCTCGGGCTTGGACACTCTCTTGCAAATAAAATAACGCAGTCGTTTGTCGAAACAGAGGGACACCTCTCCCAGGTCAAACTTCACATCGTTACCTGCCAACGGATTGCCTTCCAAACGCACAGTACTCATGTTTAAACACCTCGAACAGTGGTTGTAATCTCGGCCCTGAGATTCAGCACCAACCGTGCCAGAAGCAAAGCAAACATAACCGTTTGAAATCGTGCATTAATTTAATAATGCCCCAGACATTAAACAACCTTTCTTGCAATTCACCACCTGCAGCCATGCCATTTTTTGCACAATATCGAAATACCGACATCACTTGAACGCCGCACAGAACCCAATCACGTTGCAGCGAACATCATCAAACCCCGACGACGTGACTTGTGCACGGCGACATGGCGCAACAACATGGCCATCATTCGCCAATAGATGGCCAGCCGAAATGTTCGAGACCACGCAGCTGATTTCATAAAATCACTGGGCTTAAACTGTGACCGCTCCCCCAAATGCAAGTGAAGCATAATCCATTCAGACCAATGCACATCATGATTAACTTTCGTCCCTGACGGGGCGGCCGTCATCAACCTGTACATCAAATAAATAGGCAGTCCAGCAAAACGGCCAAGGCGGTTAGCACATTGCCCTTACTACCCCCATTCAACGTATCGTCAAGCGCGGGATGACGGGCGATAACCGTGTACGGCCAGGAGCAATCAAGCCCTGACAGACCTGTCTGTCTGGCGGACATGGCAACTCTCGTCCGTGAAAAAACTTGCAACATGTTACCGAGTTAAACGGTTTGAACACAGAGTGCATTCATTACCTACTAAGATCGCCATCAACTAAGACGCAAGAAGAAACACACTGATCATCGAAGGCTAAGATGTCGATAATTTTTCCATACCCCAAAAAGGACTTAGCAACATGTATGCACGCAAAGTTTGGTTGACGTTTGATGATGCCCCTCGTGTGGGCAGCACGAAAGTTGTGCTCGACACCCTGGCAAAATTTAATATACACGCGACATCTTTTGTCGTTGGCAATCGAATCGCCGCCAACCGTGTTCGAATCCAACGCATGCTTGCCGAGGGACACTGTAGCGGCAGTCATACTTACGATCATCTCAGGCTGGTGGGTCCAACCAGAGAAACCATTATTGAGCAAATTGAAAAAACGCAAGCCGTGTTGGACGTGTTCCTACCACACGATGCAATTATGCGCCCGCCTTATGGCGCCCACGATGTCTTTGTCGATAAGGTGATCGCTGAAATAGGCTATCGCCAAGTATTGTGGAGTGTCGATACCCAGGATTGGAGTCCCGAATACAAGCCCAATGGTTGGATCCAACACGGTATGGATCAGATCAACGCGCAAAAAAGATGCGATCGTACTGATACACGACATCCATCTGACCACGGCGGAAAACATGAATCTATTAGTTCAAAAAATCAACACGTTAGGTGACTTCACGCTTGCCTCCCCGTCGACATTGACCTTGCCACCCATCTATCAAGAAACCCTGTACACCGTTATCAAGGCCGATACGTTATCCAGGATCGCCAGAGAGTTTTACAAACGACGCCCGTCAGTGGCAACTGATCTTCGATGCCAACCGATCGATCATCGATCATCCCGACAGGATCTACCCAGGGTTGGCGTTAATCATACCTGCGATCGAAAACTGAGTCGGGTTGGCCCTGCCAGCGAGGAACCATTCAGCGTCGACCGCAGAGGGTGTCTCGTGGTTTTACAAGTCAGGGGGCGACCTGCTGCTTCGCTGTGTGGCGCAGGCATCCACCAAGATCGTGGAAAAAGCCGAAACCCAGACGGTTCGTTCGCGGCCAGGCCGTCATCCGCTCGCGCTCATTCGCCAGCCGCTTTGTTATCCGTTTTGGCGCTTCTGACGCCGCGGGTGCGGGTAAGGATGAACGAAGCGCTCCTGAACTGGCGCAGGCCATCAGCAGCCCGCAAACCCGCATAATTCACTACGTTGTCTGCACACGTTGTCTGACCGGGATCGTTTCGAGCACGCCACGACACCGACGACGCCGGCCACCGGATGTCCAAGCCCGCTGATAGTTGTTTAGACTGTTGGCGCTGACGCCGAATTGACCCAGTGGCCGATGCCACAATGACCCAACACCAATGGCAAAAATCAAGCACTGGCAATGGCTTACAAGGTCAGAGCCTGGGTCAGTGAAATTTCGGCATCTGGATCAATCCTGCGCTGGCGACAACACAAGTGCTGTCAGATAGTGATTGATATTGGACTCAATTTCCTCCATTAGCCGTCGAAGCTTGGAGCTGGTGAAGTTCCGATCCCGATTGTTGACCCTTTGAACTTGCTGCCGTCGATAGCAACGGGCGCCTCGGAAAACAACCCCAATTGTTGGCACAGCACCACAAATTGACGACACACACCGCGGATGGCCTTGCCGTTGTCTTTGCGGAAATTGGCGATGGTTTTGAAGTCCGGCCTCAAGCGACCAGTCAGCCACATCAACTCGATGTTGCGCTGGGCTTCTCGCTCCAAGCGCCGGCTTGATTGAATGCGGTTGAGGTAGCCGTAAATGTAGATTTTCAGCAGGATCGCGGGGTGGTAAGCAGGTCGGCCAGTATCGGCGGGAATGATGCTTTCAAATCCCGGCTTGCCCAGGTCAAGTTCGTCGACAAAGACATCGATTACACGAACCGGATTGGTATCTCTGACATAGTCGTCGAGGCTTTCGGGAAGTAACGTGCTTTGACCTCGGTGTTCGCCTTGAATAAAGCGCTTCATGGGCAATCCCTGCGATGTAATCCTCAGAAATCATAGCAAGGGGTTGCGGAGGCGTTTTTACACACTCTGGGTCGATCTCTGCCGATTCAACGGACGAGAGTCGGCCGATTCTGTTTAAACAGTCGGCCATGGTTTCTACGACAGGAACGCGGTTCAGATCCAAGTCTTTTCTTTCAGCAGGTGAATTACCTAACCTCTCAAGCGACTAGGTTAAGGTTCCGAGCGACTCTCCACCGCTCATCCGGTTGTGCCTAACGGCACACGCCAAAATTTGGAAAAAATTCTCGGTGGGGCAAAAAGTGGGGCAAAAATCAGTACTCCGGAAAAACGGTAAACCATAAAAAATCCAGTCACCACTAAGTGACTGGATTTCCTAAAATTATATGGTCGGGACGGAGTGATTCGAACACTCGACCCCTAGCACCCCATGCTAGTGCGCTACCGGACTGCGCTACGCCCCGACTAGGCGTGAAACTGGGTTCGCTTCGTAACGAAGCGATCAGGAATATACCGCAAGCTTTTGAAATGTGGAAGTATTTTAAAAGCCGGAATTACTTCTTCAAAACCACCAGCACATCTTCCAATTCGGAGATCATCTGGCGGATCAGTTGCTTGTATTGGGTGGTGTCGTCTTTGGCTTCATCACCGGACAAACGCAGGCGCGCGCCGCTGATGGTGAACCCCTGGTCGTACAGCAACGCACGGATCTGTCGGATCATCAGCACATCCTGGCGCTGATAATACCGACGGTTCCCGGTGCGTTTGACGGGGTTGAGTTGAGGAAACTCCTGCTCCCAATAGCGCAGCACGTGCGGTTTTACCGCACACAGCTCGCTGACTTCACCAATGGTGAAGTAGCGTTTGCCCGGGATGACGGGTAGTTCGTCGTTATGACTTGGTTCCAGCATAAGCCTCAACTCGGGCCTTCAACTTCTGCCCTGGACGAAAGGTGACCACACGGCGAGCCGTGATCGGGATTTCTTCTCCCGTTTTTGGATTGCGGCCAGGCCGCTGGCGTTTGTCCCGCAGGTCAAAGTTACCGAAACCGGATAACTTGACCTGTTCGTTGTCTTCAAGAGCGTGCCTGATTTCTTCAAAGAACAGCTCAACCAATTCCTTGGCCTCGCGCTTGTTCAGGCCCAGCTCTTCATACAGACGTTCCGCCATCTCAGCTTTCGTCAAAGCCCCCATACGTCACTTCCTTAACGTGGCGTTCAACCTTTGTTCGAGCGAGGTGAGGATATTTTGCGTCGTAGTATTCACCTCATCGTCATTAAGAGTGCGCGATGGATGCTGCCAGGTCAAGCCAACTGCAAGGCTTTTTCTATGCGGATCAATGCCTTTACCCTGATAGACGTCAAATAGCCTGAGGTCCGTCAGCCATTCCCCTGCATTTTCACGGATTACGTCCAGAACAGCACTGGCCGCCACCTCACGATCTGCAATCAAGGCCAAGTCACGTCGCACTTCAGGGAAACGCGACAACTCGCTGAATTTAGGCATTTTGCCCGAGGCGACTTCAGCCAAGACTAGCTCAAAAACAAAGACCGGACGGTCGAGGCCGAGGGTTTTCGACAATTCAGGGTGGATGGCGCCGACGAAGCCCACCAGACGACCGTCCCGCTCGATACGTGCGGTCTGGCCCGGGTGCAACGCTGGGTGGCTGCCCGGAGCAAAAGTGAATGCATCCAGTGCACCGGCAAAGCCCAGCACCGCTTCCACATCAGCCTTGACGTCGAAGAAGTCCACGACATCGCGACCTTGCGCCCAGCCTTCCGGCAGGCGACTACCGCAAACCACGCCAGCCAGCATCGGCTCTTGCTTCAGGCCTTCCAACTGACCGACAAACCGCAGGCCACTTTCGAACATGCGCACGCGGTCTTGCTGACGGTTCAGGTTATGGGAAAGCGCTTTCACCAGACCTGGCCACAGGGACGAACGCATGGCCGCCATGTCGTTGGAGATCGGATTGGCCAGCAACAGCGGCTCAACACCCGGGTTGAACAGTTCGAACTGCTTCGGATCGATGAAGCTGTAGGTCACTGCCTCCTGATAACCACGGGCTACCAGCAGGCGACGCAGTTCAGGCAGATGCGCCCGAGCTTCGGCCTTGGGCTGCGGTGCCAGGCGGGCTTGCGGGTAGCGAACCGGCAGGCGGTTGTAGCCGTACAGGCGGGCCAGCTCTTCGATCAGGTCGACTTCGAGGCTGATGTCGAAACGATGGCTTGGCACTTCTACGCGCCACTGCCCTGCCCCATCAGCGCTGATGCCCAGGCCGAGAGCCGACAGCAGACGCTCGATTTCAGCGGGTTCAATGACCAGACCGAGCATTTGCTCAACACGCTGGGCACGCAGGGTGATCGGGGCAATCGACGGCAGGTATTGCTCGCTGACGGTCTCGATGATCGGGCCGGCTTCGCCACCGGTGATTTCCAGCAGCAAGCCAGTGGCGCGCTCCATGGCTTCACGGGCCAGTTGCCAGTCCACGCCACGCTCGTAGCGGTGCGAGGCGTCGGTGTGCAGGCCGTAGGAGCGGGCCTTGCCAGCAACGGCGATCTGGTCGAAGAAAGCGCTTTCGAGGAATATGTCACGTGTGGTCGCGGATACGCCGCTGTGCTCGCCACCCATTACACCGGCAATCGCCAGCGCGCGGGAGTGGTCGGCGATCACCAGGGTGTCGCTGCGCAGGGTAACTTCCTGGCCATCCAGCAGGACCAGCTTCTCGCCCTCCTCGGCCATGCGTACGCGGATGCCACCGTTGATTTCGGCGAGATCAAATGCGTGCAGCGGTTGGCCCAGCTCCAGCATCACGTAGTTGGTGATGTCGACAGCGGCGTCGATGCTGCGTACTTCGGCACGGCGCAGGCGCTCAACCATCCACAGCGGTGTTGGCTTGGACAGGTCGACGTTACGGATGACCCGGCCCAGGTATCGTGGGCAGGCAGCCGGAGCGAGCACTTCGATCGAACGAACTTCGTCGTGGACCGCAGGCACTGCCGCTACCACCGGACGCGTGACGGTCGCTGCGTACAGCGCGCCCACTTCACGGGCCAGGCCGGCCAGGGACAGGCAGTCGCCGCGGTTCGGGGTCAGGTCGACCTCGATGCTGGCGTCTTCCAGGTCCAGATAGACACGGATGTCCTGACCCACTGGCGCGTCGGCCGGCAGTTCCATGAGGCCGTCGTTGCCTTCACCGATCTGCAGTTCGGCCTGGGAGCACAGCATGCCGTTGGACTCGACGCCCCGCAGCTTGGCTTTCTTGATCTTGAAGTCGCCCGGCAGTTCGGCACCGATCATGGCGAACGGAATTTTCAGGCCCGGGCGCACGTTCGGCGCTCCGCACACGACCTGGAAAGTCTGCGCACCATTACTGACCTGGCACACACGCAATTTGTCAGCATCCGGGTGCTGCTCAGCGCTTAGCACCTCGCCGACTACCACGCCACTGAAAACACCGGCGGCCGGCGTAACGCTATCGACCTCAAGACCGGCCATCGACAAACGAGCAACCAGCTCGTCGCGATTTACCTGCGGGCTTACCCAGCCACGCAGCCATTGTTCACTGAATTTCATCCTGCTCTCCTAAAGGTTCGTTACGACTAGCGAAATTGCGCGAGGAACCGCAAGTCGTTGTCGAAGAACAGACGCAAGTCGTTCACGCCGTAACGCAGCATGGCCAGACGCTCAACGCCCATGCCGAAGGCAAAGCCCGAGAACTCTTCCGGGTCGATCCCGGACATACGCAGCACGTTGGGGTGAACCATGCCGCAACCCATGACTTCCAACCAACCGGTCTGCTTGCAGACCCGGCAACCTTTACCGCTGCACATCACGCATTCCATGTCGACTTCAGCGGACGGCTCGGTGAACGGGAAGTACGAAGGGCGGAAACGCACCGCCAGTTCTTTTTCGAAGAACACCCGCAGGAACTCTTCGATGGTCCCTTTGAGGTCGGCGAAATTGATGTCGCGATCAACCAGCAGGCCTTCGACCTGGTGGAACATCGGCGAGTGGGTGATATCGGAGTCGCTACGGTACACACGGCCTGGGCAGACGATGCGGATCGGCGGCTGCTGCGATTCCATGGTGCGGACCTGTACCGGCGAGGTATGGGTGCGCAACAGCATGTTCGCATTGAAATAGAAGGTGTCATGCATCGAACGGGCCGGGTGATGGCCTGGGATGTTGAGCGCCTCGAAGTTGTGATAGTCGTCTTCGACCTCAGGGCCTTCGGCGATGCCGTAGCCGATGTGGGTGAAGAACTGCTCGATACGTTCCAGAGTCCGGGTAACCGGATGCAGACCGCCTGAGGTCTGGCCGCGGCCAGGCAGGGTCACGTCAATGGACTCGGCGGCGAGCTTGGCCGCAAGATCGCCCTCCTCGAACAACGCCTTGCGCGCATTGAGAACCTCTGTGACACGCTCCTTGGCAACGTTGATCAGCGCACCGACTTGCGGGCGCTCTTCTGCCGGCAAATTCCCCAGGGTCTTCATCACCTGAGTCAATTCACCCTTTTTGCCAAGGTAGTGAACCCGGATTTGCTCCAGGGCATTGATATCTTCTGCGCTTTGCACAGCCTCTAGTGCTTGAGAGACCAGCGCATCCAGGTTTTCCATGTACAGACTCCAGATACAAAATAGGGGAAGAGCTTGAAGGCTCTTCCCCTATTTAAGACGTTTAACACCTTGGGCCACGGAAGCGGCCCGAGGTGACTGTCGGGGGTACTTAAGCCAAGGTGGCTTTAGCTTTCTCGACAATCGCAGCAAACGCCGCTTTTTCGTTCACTGCCAGATCAGCCAGAACCTTACGGTCGATCTCGATGGACGCTTTTTTCAGGCCAGCAATGAAACGGCTGTAGGACAGACCGTTAACACGTGCACCAGCATTGATACGAGCGATCCACAGAGCGCGGAACTGACGTTTTTTCTGACGACGGTCACGGTAGGCGTATTGGCCAGCCTTGATAACCGCTTGCTTGGCAACACGGAATACGCGTGAACGCGCGCCGTAGTAACCTTTAGCAAGTTTCAGAATTTTTTTGTGGCGCTTACGCGCCATGACGCCACGCTTTACACGAGCCATGAGTTACTTCCTCTATTCTTGACTAAAATTAACGAAGGCGCAGCATGCGCTCGACTTTTGCCACGTCAGACGGATGCAGCAAGCTGCTACCGCGCAGTTGACGCTTACGCTTGGTCGACATTTTAGTCAGGATGTGGCTCTTGAAAGCGTGCTTGTGCTTGATGCCGTTAGCAGTTTTCAGAAACCGCTTAGCAGCACCACTTTTAGTTTTCATCTTTGGCATGTTCGGTACTCCGCATTCAGTTGATAAACATAATCAGAAGGCCTGCCGTGCCCTATTGATTACTTCTTCTTTTTCGGGGCGATGACCATAATAAGCTGGCGTCCTTCCATCTTAGGATGCTGTTCGACCGAACCGTACTCGAGCAGGTCAGCTTCAACCCGCTTGAGGAGTTCCATCCCCAGCTCCTGGTGGGCCATCTCACGGCCGCGGAATCGCAAGGATACCTTGGCCCTGTCCCCATCACTCAGGAAACGTACCAGGTTGCGCAGTTTTACCTGGTAATCCCCTTCCTCCGTCCCTGGACGAAACTTGATTTCTTTTACTTGAATCTGCTTCTGGTTCTTCTTCGCTGCGGCAACCTGCTTCTTCTTCTCGAAGATCGACTTGCCGTAGTCCATCACCCGGCAAACGGGTGGGATTGCGTCGGCGGAGATTTCCACCAGGTCCAATTTGGACTCTTCAGCAATACGAAGCGCTTCATCAATCGAGACGATGCCAATCTGCTCGCCGTCAGCGCCAATTAACCGAACCTCGCGTGCCGAGATATTCTCGTTGATCGGGGCTTTCGGTGCAGCTCGTTTATCTTGTCTCATTTCACGCTTAATAATAATTACTCCGAATCTGGGCGACCACGCCGGGAAACCGCTTGCGCGAGGAACTCAGCGAACTGGGCGACGGGCATCGAGCCCAGGTCAGCACCTTCACGAGTACGCACAGCGACAGTCTGCATCTCGACTTCCCGATCTCCGATAACCAAAAGATAGGGAACCTTGAGCAAAGTATGCTCGCGGATTTTAAAGCCGATCTTTTCATTTCTCAAGTCAGACTTGGCACGAAATCCGCTTTCATTGAGAGTTTTTTCAACTTCAGCGGCAAAATCTGCCTGTTTATCAGTGATATTCATGATCACTGCCTGGGTCGGAGCCAGCCACGCAGGGAACGCACCCTCGTAGTGCTCGATCAGGATTCCGACAAATCGTTCGAAGGATCCAAGGATCGCCCGGTGCAGCATAACCGGGTGCTTGCGACTGTTGTCTTCGGAGACGTATTCGGCTCCCAAACGGATCGGCAGGTTAAAATCGAGCTGCAAAGTACCACATTGCCAGACACGGCCAAGACAATCTTTCAGCGAGAACTCGATCTTCGGACCGTAGAAGGCCCCCTCACCCGGCTGCAGATCGTACGCAAGGCCCGCGCTATCTAGGGCGGCGGCCAGTGCAGATTCAGCGCGATCCCACAGCTCGTCGGAACCAACGCGTTTTTCCGGACGAGTGGACAACTTCATTTCGACTTCGGTAAAGCCGAAATCACGATAGACGTCCATGGTCAGCTTGATGAACGCTGCGGATTCAGCCTGCATCTGCTCTTCGGTGCAGAAGATGTGGGCGTCGTCCTGGGTAAAGCCACGCACGCGCATGATGCCGTGCAGTGCACCCGACGGCTCGTTACGGTGGCAGGCACCGAACTCGGCCAGACGCATCGGCAGCTCGCGGTAGCTCTTCAGGCCCTGGTTGAACACCTGGACGTGGCACGGGCAGTTCATCGGCTTGATGGCGTAGTCGCGGTTTTCCGACTGAGTGGTGAACATGTTGTCGGCGTAGTTGGCCCAGTGCCCGGATTTCTCCCACAGGCTGCGGTCAACGACCTGGGGAGTCTTGATCTCCAGGTAACCGTTGTCGCGCTGAACTTTGCGCATGTACTGCTCAAGCACCTGATACAGGGTCCAGCCGTTCGGGTGCCAGAACACCATACCCGGCGCTTCTTCCTGGAGGTGGAACAGGTTCAGGCGCTTGCCGATCTTGCGGTGGTCGCGTTTTTCGGCTTCTTCGATACGCTGGATGTAGGCTGCCAGCTGCTTCTTGTCAGCCCAGGCAGTGCCGTAGATCCGCTGCAGTTGCTCGTTTTTCGCGTCGCCGCGCCAATAAGCACCGGACAGCTTGGTCAGCTTGAAGGATTTCAGGAAGCGTGTATTCGGCACGTGCGGGCCACGGCACATGTCGACGTATTCTTCGTGGTAGTACAGGCCCATGGCCTGCTCGTCCGGCATGTCTTCCACCAGGCGCAGCTTGTAGTCTTCGCCGCGCGCGGTGAACACGTCGATCACTTCGGCACGCGGAGTGACCTTCTTGATGACGTCGTAATCTTTCTCGATCAACGCGTGCATGCGCTGTTCGATGGCCGCCAGGTCGTCCGGAGTGAAGGGACGCTCGTAGGCGATGTCGTAATAGAAACCGTCGTCGATGACCGGACCGATGACCATCTTCGCCGTTGGGTACAGCTGCTTGACCGCGTGGCCAATCAGGTGCGCACAAGAGTGGCGAATGATCTCCAGCCCCTCTTGATCCTTGGGCGTGATGATTTGCAGGCTGGCGTCAGAGGTGATCAGGTCGCTGGCGTCAACCAGCTTGCCGTCGACCTTGCCGGCCACGGTGGCCTTGGCCAGGCCTGCACCAATGGATGCGGCGACCTCGGCTACGGAAACCGAATGATCGAATGAACGTTGACTGCCGTCGGGAAGAGTAATAGTTGGCATGGCGCCTCCTCTCCTAGTGGTGACCCCTACCAAAGGTCACGTGGGTTGGGATGAGCCAGTACAAGATCCAATACCAGGCCGTTCACTGATGAACGCCTGCCTTACAGCGGCAGGAGCCTTTCGGCCAACCGATAATCGAACCAGAGTGACTGGAGTTGAACAAAAAGATCGTGGCTGGCGGCAAATGGCACGCCTGAAAATAGCCAAGCGGCAGATGCTAGCACAGATGAACGGTCATCGCGCTGGCCTCGTCCGCTGATAAAGGCAAATTTCAGGCTTTTATGAGGCGGAGTGAACTTGAACTGTACGCAGGGCCTCAAAGACAACGAGAATTGCATTCCGTCCTAACGACCCAAGGAGCATTCAACTATGCGTCTTAACTCCCTACTCGCCGCCGCTTCCCTGGCACTTCTCCTTCCGCTGGGCGCACAAGCAGCAGCGCCATCCAACTGGCCTGCTGGCGCCCGGGACAGTTTTGTTCAAGACTGCAGCTCGGCAGCCAGCCAGAACGTTGATGCCAAAACGGCCAAAGCCCATTGTGAATGCGGCGCTGACAAGATCAATGCCGAATTGAGCACTGCCGAGATAAAGGAACTCATGACCAACCAGAACGCCAGCCCGGAGCTTAAAAACAAAGCAGTCGCGGCTATTTCGTCCTGCAAAGTCGTGAAGAAAAAGTAAGATTCGCCACAAATCAACTGGGTGATTTGCCCGAAAAACGCCCTAAAAACTGCCAATTCTCACAAATTACACAGCTTTTACGGCTTTTTTTACCAACTGATATTTCGCTCAAAAGCCCCGTAAATCGGGGCTTTCAGCCACACAAGGCACGAAGCACAACGCCATTGATTAGCAAACAATGCCTTGGGGGGGCTCCCAAGCCGAACATTTCGACTATGATACCCCGGTGTGCCCAGTTGGCCTGAGCAGCACAGTACTACTGAAAATATATGTTTCTTGGAGATACACCATGTCTAATCGCCAAACCGGCACCGTTAAATGGTTCAACGATGAAAAAGGCTTCGGCTTCATCACTCCTCAAGGTGGCGGTGACGACCTGTTCGTACACTTCAAAGCTATCGAAAGCGACGGTTTCAAAAGCCTGAAAGAAGGCCAAACCGTTTCCTTCGTGGCTGAGAAAGGCCAAAAGGGTATGCAAGCTGCACAGGTTCGCGCAGAGTAATTTCTGAGCTGAACTAAAAAAACCCCGTCCATGTGACGGGGTTTTTTATGGGCGCTGCAAAAGTTGTGAGCAATCAGCCACAGTTGACGCGGGTGATCACCAGGTTGTCGTCAGCGTTGAGGTTCAAGCGATCGGAGCGGTATTCCAGGGTGATCATATCGTTGGGCTTGAGAATCCGTGCATTCTGCGCGCCGGCGCGAGTACGGGCCTGCTCCAGCAACTGGGGCGACGCTTTCTGACCGATCGTGAACTCGGCAGCCTTCGCCTCGCAACGGCTATGACCTGAATCGGCCACCGCAGCATCTTTGGCCGGCTCAGAGGTACCCGGGGTGCTACAGCCCGCCAAAACGAGTGCAGCGAACAAGGTACCGAATGATGCGAGCTTCCAAGGCATGGAGCCTCCTTTTGAGAAAAATGGACAGAGTTCGTGCGACAGCAATTTCGAGGATAGGTTTCAGAAATGTAACCAACTCGCGACAAGTCTGCCTGACTGAACGCCAGGTCTTTGCGAATCAATCGTCACCAGATATGAATGTGCGCTAGTAGACGTCGATGTAGTCAAACGGCGGCTTTGGCCAGTTCTGCTTCAGCGCATTGAAAATCTGCATCACCCACACTTCATCGCTGGCCGCCACGTTGCCGACGTAACCGGAACCGGCCGCCCAGGTCTCCAGGCGAAACAGCAGCCCGTCGATATCAACGCCCCCCACGACACCCGATGAGATGTAGGCAATGCCATCTTTGGTGACCCGCAATTGCGTGTGAGCGTTGTCGCTGGCAGACGCAAGCATCTGACGAACAGCGTCCAGTGTCAGGTTCTCGGGGTTGTTCAAATCGATCTGCACGCGGCTTGTCCTGGTAATTAAACAGGCCAACAGTGTCGCACAGCCCTCCCGACATGCCTAAGTAGCAGTGCCAAACACCTTGCAAAATGGTTAACTCGACAGGCTAGACATTGCCCAACCCAGACTGGCGAGACACCTATGACCACCGTAACCATCCATGCCGACATCAAAGCCAAGTGGCCCCAAGGGCAAGGTTCCTACAGCCCTGGCACTCCTGAAGAGTTGGCGATCATTGGCATAGACCTGCTGGTCAAGGAGCTGGGGACCCAGGCGGCGCAAGCCTTTATCGGCCAGGTATTCGAAAAATACCCGGCCGATCACATGGGGGCACAAGACCCCGAGCGCGAATAAGACCCGGCCAGCGAACGCCGACCGGCAAGTGATTTACTTCAGGCGTGCAAGACGCTCGGTCAACAGATCGAAGAAACCTTGGGCATCGCCGTTTTCAACCCAGAACGCGTTCTTCGGCTGTTTCAGGCCGTCGTACCAATCGACGATAGTCTGGCCAAAGGTCGGGCCTTCACGGCTGTCCACTACCACGTTGACTTCACGCCCGCTGAACAACGCAGGCTTGAGCAGGTAGGCAATCACGGTAGCGTCGTGTACCGGGCCGCCTGGGATGCCGTAATGCTCCATGTCGCCTTTGACGTATTCGTTAAGAATGTCGCCAACCACCTTGCTCGCGTTGTTGTTCAACGCCGCGATCTTCTTCAGGCGCGCGTCACTGGTCAGCACCTTATGGGTCACGTCGAGGGGCAGATAGGTCAGCTTGACGCCACTCTTGAGCACGACCTCGGCCGCAATCGGGTCGGCGAACAGGTTGAACTCGGCCACCGGCGTAATATTACCGCCGTTGAAATGCGCACCGCCCATCACCACCACTTCCTTGATGCCTTGGGTGATTTCAGGTGCCTGGGTGAGTGCCAGGGCCAGGTTGGTCTGCGGACCGAGCATGGCGATGGTGATGCTATGGGGTTTGGCAGTGCTCAGGGTTTTGATCAGGTAATCAACCGCATTGCCCTCGGCCAGCCCCTCTTTGGGCTCATGTACGGTGACACCGGAAATACCTTCCTTGCCGTGAATATTCTCGGCGTAGATCGGTGTGCGCAACATCGGCTTCGGCGCACCGGCATACACAGGAATTTCCGGGCGCCCTGCCCACTCGCGCGCCAGACGCGCATTGCGGGAAGTCTTGTCCAGGCGCACGTTGCCGGCAACCGTGGTCAGCGCACGAATGTTCAACTCTTCAGGGGAAGCCATGGCGAACAGCAGGGCAACCACATCGTCGGCACCCGGATCGGTATCGATGATCAGGTCGATTTTTTCCGCCGCCTGGGCGCTTGCAGCAGTTAGCACGGACAAAAGCAGCACACTCCGAAACAGTTGTCGCAGGGTTGGGGTACCACGTTGCATGACGCACTCCTTGTCTTGGGGGAATTCTAGAACGTTACGCCGGAGACCAGCGCGATATTGCAGTAGGGCTGACACTCGCCCGTACGCACCACCGCCCGGGCCTTGTGACTGAGCTGCTTGAATGCTTCATGGCTGAGCAAGCGACGCTCGCCGAGGGCCGCCTGCTCATTCAGCGCATCAAGATCGAGCAGTGCAGGCGGTTGCTTGAGCAGGATTTCTTCGGCCAGTACGTGGCTTTCCACCTGCATCTCACTGAGCACGATGCGCAGGGTGCTGATGAAGTCGGGAATACCCTTTGTCAGCGCCAGGTCGATCAATTCGACACCCGGCGGCACTGGAAGACCGGCATCACCGATTACCAGAATGTCACCGTGGCCAAGGGACGCGATCAGCCGCGACAAGGCGATATTGAGCAAGGGAGTCTTTTTCATGAGAGAACAAAACCTTGAACGTCGTGCAACGTGGGAATGGAGGGTTGCGCGCCGGCGCGTGTCACCGACAACGCCGCGGCAACCTGACCAAAACGGATGGCCTCTGCTTCGCTTTTACCGTTGGCCAACGCCGCTGCAAAGCCACCGACGAAGGTGTCACCGGCAGCCGTCGTATCCACGGCCTTGACCTTGGGCGCCACGAGATGCTCGAAGCCCTGCCCGTCCGCGAACAACGCACCTTCAGCACCGAGGGTAATAATCACTTTGCCCGCACCGGCCTTGATCAGACGAGTGGCGGCAATCTTGGCTGTGTCCAGGGAGTCGACCACCACGCCACTCAAGGCCGACGCCTCGCTTTCATTGGGAATCAGGTAGTCGATCGACGCATACCACTCGGCGGGCAGCGGGCCGCTGGCAGGCGCGGGATTGAGGATCACAGTCTTGCCCAGTTCACGACCGCGCTTGAGGGTGTGGCCTACGGTGTCCATCGGCACTTCGAGCTGGCAGACAATCACGTCGCCCGCCTGCAACACGTTATCGAATGCCTGCAATGAGGCTGGCGTCAGTTGGCCATTGCTGCCGGCGACGATAACAATCGCATTCTGGCTGCTGTCATCCACCACAATCAGCGCCACGCCGCTGGAACCCTCCACTTCACTGACAGCCTGGCAATCAATGCCCTCAACCAGCAGGGCCTCCCGCAGTTGGACGCCGTAGGCATCGGTGCCCACGCAACCGACCATGGAAACGCTTGCACCCAGGCGTGCCGACGCAACCGCCTGGTTGGCGCCCTTGCCGCCCGGAACCGTGGAAAAGGATTGGCCCATCAGGGTTTCACCGGCGCGGGGCAGACGACTGGCCCGGGTGACCAGGTCCATGTTCAGACTGCCTACTACCACTACTTTTGCTGGCATACATCAGTACTCATCAATTCGGTTCAGCGGTATTGGGCGAAGACACCGGCCAATGGCGCTGTCGACTCACGCAAAATAATGCTCGGCGTCACGATGCGTTGATCGATCGGCAATTGGGGTGTCGCAATCCGTCGCAGTAAAAGCTCCGCCGCCGTCTCCCCCAGTTGCAGGATCGACTGGCCTACCGTGGTCAGGGCCGGGTAGACATAACGGCTCATTTGAATGTCGTCAAAGCCGATCACCGACAGCTCGCCGGGTACGCGGATGTTGCGCTCGGCAGCGGCCCGCAACACACCGAAGCCGATCATGTCGTTACCGGCGAAAATCGCACTGGGAGGGTTGTTCGACAACAGTTGTGCAGCCGCTGCGTAGCCGCCGGTACTGGTGAAGTCACTTTCCAGTACGCGACTGCCATCCACTTCAACCCCTGCCTCGCTCAAAGCACGGTGGTACCCCGCCAGACGCATTTGCGCCACACGGGTATGGCCTGGCCCGCCAATGCAGGCGATATCGCGATGGCCCAGCTCCAGCAAATGCCGGGTCGCCAGATAGGCGCCGTACTCGTGATCGATACGCACCAGGTCGACATCAATGCCATCCAGCGCCCGGTCGACGATGACCATGGGCGTGCGCACGGCTTTCAGGCCGGAGGCCAGGCCGCTGTCATCACCGCCTACCGACGTCACGATCAAACCATCGATACGTTTCTCCAGCAGCACCCTTAAATAGCTACGCTGCTTTTCAGCATTGTCGTCGGAGTTGCAGAGGATCACGCAATAGCCGTTACGCTCGCAATAATCCTCGATACCCCGGGCTAACTCCGCGAAATACGGGTTGAGGCTGTTGGGTACCAGCAAGCCGATGGTGGCGGTGGTCTTGGCCTTCAGCGAGCGGGCGACCGCGCTGGGGACATAGTCAAGCTGCTTGATGGCCGCTTCGACCTTGATCCGCACAGGCTCGCTGACCGGACGGGTCTTGTTCACCACATGGGACACGGTGGTGTAGGAAATTCCCGCGAGCGCCGCCACATCCTTGATGGTTGCCATGATTCAGGCCCGCCGACTGGCGCGCTGGCTGCGGTAGGTATCCAGCACCACCGCGATCACGATCACTGCGCCGGTGATGATGCGTTTGGTCGGCTCGGTCGCGCCAATCTGCGCAAGCCCTGCCGCCAATACCGAGATAATCAGCACGCCGAAGAAGGTGCTGATGACCGAGCCACGGCCGCCCATCAGGCTGGTACCGCCAATCACCACCGCCGCGATCACTTGCAGTTCCAGGCCGGAACCGGCATTTGGATCCGCCGCTTCAAGACGGGATATCTGGAACAGTGCCGCGACACCGGCCAGCAGCCCCATCAGGCTGAACACCAAAACCTTGTAGGGCTTGGGATTGATCCCCGCCAGACGCACCGCCTCCTCGTTGGTACCGATACCGATCAGGTAGCGACCGAACACGGTGCGGGTCAACACCAGCTGGGCAACGATGATCACCAGCAAGGCGATGATGAACGAGGGCGAAATACCGAAGGCCACCGGGTTGGACAGCCAGGCAAAGGAGTCACCGATATACGCGGTACGCGAGCCGGTCATCTGGTACGCCACACCGCGAGCCATTTCCAGCACGCCCAGGGAGACGATAAACGACGGGATACGCCAGGCCACAGTGATGGAACCGGTGATGGTGCCGGCCAACGCCGCACAGCCCATGCCCAACAGCGCAGCCGGCAATACGCTCCAGCCCCAACCGAGGATCGCCACACTGACAGCAGATGCCGCCAGGGCCAGGACTGAACCCACCGACAAGTCGATGCCGCCGATGATCAGGACGAACGTCATGCCCACCGCCAGCACCATCAGGTCTGGAATCTGGTTGGCCAGGGTGCTGAAGGTGTCATAGGACAGGAAGTGGTCACTCAGGAACGAGAACAGCGCAATCATCGCCAGCAACGCACCGGCCAAGCCCAGGTAAGTACCCAGGCCATAGAAGTTGCCACTACGTTTCGCGGCAGAAGATACAGTTTTCATGGGGTATTCCTAGGCGCTGCTTCGTTGAGCAACGCATCACGTTTCTGATAGCCGGCAAACGCGGCGGCGAGCAATTCGTCCTGGGTCCAGCTATCGCGCTCGAAGGTCTCGATCAGGCGCCCGGCGGACAGCACGCCGATCCGGTCACAGATCAACATCAATTCACGCAGGTCGCTGGACACCACCACCAGCGCTTTACCCTGGCGAGTCAAGTCACCCAGCAAGGCATAAATATCGAATTTGGCGCCGACGTCGATGCCGCGGGTTGGCTCATCGAACAACATCACCGCGCAATCGCGCTCCAGCCAACGGCCAATTACCACTTTCTGCTGATTGCCGCCTGACAACTCGGACACCAACTGTGACGGGCTGGAACTGCGGATACGCATGGCGTCGACCTGGCGCTTGGCCAAGGCGGTTTCGTCGCGACCATTCACCAGGCCCGCGCTGGAAACCTTCGGCATATTGCCCAAGGCGATATTGGCGCTGATCGATTGGGTCAACAGCAGGCCTTCGCCCTTGCGGTCTTCGGTGATCAGGGCGATGCCGTGACCGACCGCATCCACCGGCGAGCGAATGCTCACGACCTGGGCCGGCGAGCCGAGGGCCACGCTGCCGCTGTCGGCCAGGTCAGCACCAAAGATCAGCCGCAGCAACTCGGTACGGCCGGCACCGATCAGGCCGGAGATTCCGTAAATTTCGCCGGCACGCACTTCAAAGGACACATCGCGGACCTTGTCCGAGCGGGTCAGGCCCTTTACCGTCAACAGCGGTGCGCCGATGGTGCGCGGCCCCAGGTCAATTTTTTCGCCCAGTTCGCGGCCAACCATCAGCGTGACCAACTGCTCACTGTTGTAATTGGCCATCGGCTCGACACAGACCAGGTTGCCGTCACGCAATACAGCAATGCGTTGCGCGACACGGGCCAGCTCTTCCAGCCGGTGGGAAATATAGATAATCGCCACGCCCCGAGCCTGCAGGCGAGTGATTTGCTCAAACAGCATCTCGACTTCACGGGCAGTCAGCATCGCCGTGGGTTCGTCGAGGATCAGTACATGGCAGTCGCCAATCAGATTGCGGGCAATCTCGACCATTTGTTGATGGCCGATGCCCAGACTGCCCACCAGGGTGTCTGGGTCGATGGCGTCCAGGCCGACTTGGGCCATGGCTTCAATAGCGGCCTTACGCAGTTGCTTGCGGCTGATCCAGCCACCGCGGCTGGGCAGGTTGTGCAGGAACAGGTTCTCTGCGACGGTCAAGGTCGGCAGCAGGTTGAGCTCCTGCATAACCATACGGATGCCCTGCTGCTCAGCGTGGGTCCGACTGCCCGGCGTGTAAGCCTGGCCATTGAACTGCATCTGCCCGGTGGTCGGTGTGACTAGGCCACCGATGATCTTCGACAGCGTGCTTTTCCCCGCGCCGTTCTCGCCGGTGAGCGCCAACACTTCCCCGCGATTAAGCGTCAGGGTGATGTCGGAAAGAACCGGTTGGGCATAGGTCTTGCCGATACCGCTGACCGAGAGGACAGCGTTCGGTGCGCAAGATGACATACGAAAGTCTCCAGGCGTCCGCTCCGGATGAGCGGACGCTGTTTTGTGTAGCCAGGGATTACTTCTTGAGGATGAGTTCGACCGGGGTTTCGATCATGCCATCCACAGCATCGACTTTTTCACCCTTGACCAGCTTCAGAGCATTCTGGATACCAAAAACCGCTTGCTGAGCCGCGGCCTGGTCGGCTGTTGCCAGGACACGACCGTCCTGCAGCATGGGCTTGATGGCCTCGATGTTGTCATAGCCAACCACGAGCACTTTGCCCGCCTTACCAGCGCCACGCACGGCGGAGACAGCGCCCAGCGCCATGTTGTCGTTACCGGCCAACAGCGCCTTGATGTTCGGGTTTGCCTGGAGCATTGCGGCGGAAATCGCATTGCCCTTGTCGATTTCCCACTCACCGGATTGCGTGGAAACGATCTTCATGCCCGCAGCATCCATCGCATCTTTGAAACCGGCAGTACGTTGCTGGGCGTTGGTAGTGGTCGACACACCTTCAATGATGCCAACCTCGTCACCGGCCTTGAGTTGCTTGGCCAGGTATTCACCCACCAGGCGAGCGCCCTTGCGGTTGTCAGGGCCTACGAACGGAATATCCAGGGATTTGCTTTTCAGCACATCGACGTCGAGACGGTTGTCGATGTTAACGATCTTGATGCCTTTATCGGAGGCTTTCTTCAGGACCGTGACCAACGCTTTCGAATCGGCTGGAGCAATGACGATCGCGTCAACCTTGGACAGGATCATCTGGTTGACGATATCAATCTGGGCCGAGGTATCGGTCTCGTTCTTGATACCGTTGGTGATCATGTCGAAATCAGCGGAATGGGCTTTCTGGTAGGCCTTGGCACCGTCTTGCATGGTGACGAAGAATTCGTTGGCAAGGGATTTCATGACCAGGCCGACCTTGGGTTTGGCGGCGGTGTCAGCAGCAAATGCAGAGGAGATAGGCAGGGCAGCGGATGCGGCAGCAAGCACAGCGACAGCAAGAAGACGTCCAGCGAATGGCAGCTTCATGGGTTCACTCCGATCTTATGATTATTGTGAGCAACGCTTGCACCGAGAAACGCCTCGGCGGCCGTCCCACCCGGGAGGCTGATACGAGCTTTCACGATACTCATGGAGCAATCCGTGAAACATCTCGCAAACGTTTGCGTTGATCAAACTATGCGAAGCTTGTCGAGATTTGTCAACGTAAGAAAAAGCCTTTATCTGAGCCCGCTCTGCGTCGAGCCCTACAGCCTGCCGCGAATGACGTTAAACATTTCCGGCATTCGACCGTTCCTTGAAATGACAGACGGCCGTTCATTTACAACCTGCAGCTTCGACCCTTTCCCCTGCTCTTTTTCGGACAACCGAACGCGAAGGCTGCACTTTGTTCGGAAAGCCGGACAAAAAACGCCACGACCTTCGATAAATACAGATAAAAGTAGATGTAAATCAATAAGTTAAATCTAATTAACAAACAGAATACCACTGGTACAAATCCTGCTCTTACACAGCACCTTGTGGCGTTCAGAGCTGCCCGGGTGTTTCTAGATGAACCTGCATCAGCACTCATCCAAAACTAGAGAGAAAAATAATGAAATCTGCACTCAAGACCTTTGTTCCGGGCGCGTTGGCCCTCCTGCTGCTGTTCCCTGTTGCCGTTCAGGCAAAAGAAGTTGAAACCAAGACCAAACTGTCCAACGTCGTCATCCTGGCCACCGGCGGCACCATCGCCGGCGCAGGCGCCAGTGCGGCTAACAGTGCGACCTACCAGGCCGCCAAGGTCGGCATCGAACAACTGATCGCCGGCGTTCCCGAGCTGAGCCAGATCGCCAACGTTCGTGGCGAGCAAGTGCTGCAAATCGCCTCCGAAAGCATCACCAACGAAAACCTCCTGCAACTGGGTCGTCGCGTCGCCGAACTGGCCGACAGCAACGACGTGGACGGCATCGTGATCACTCACGGCACCGACACCCTGGAAGAAACCGCGTACTTCCTCAACCTGGTGGAAAAAACCGACAAACCAATCGTCGTGGTCGGCTCCATGCGCCCTGGCACCGCCATGTCGGCTGACGGCATGCTCAACCTGTACAACGCGGTGGCAGTCGCCGGCAGCAAAGACGCTCGCGGCAAAGGCGTACTGGTGACCATGAACGACGAGATCCAGTCGGGTCGCGATGTCAGCAAAATGATCAACATCAAGACCGAAGCGTTCAAAAGCCCATGGGGCCCACTGGGCATGGTAGTTGAAGGCAAATCCTACTGGTTCCGTCTCCCAGCCAAGCGCCACACCATGAGTTCGGAATTCGACATCAAGACCATCAAAAGTCTGCCAGACGTCGAAATCGCCTACTCCTATGGCAACGTAAGCGACACCGCCTACAAGGCCCTGGCCCAAGCCGGCGCCAAAGCCATCATCCACGCCGGTACCGGTAACGGTTCGGTATCTTCCAAAGTCGTGCCAGCCCTGCAGGAACTGCGCAAGGAGGGCGTACAGATCATTCGTTCTTCCCACGTCAATGCCGGCGGTTTCGTTCTGCGTAACGCTGAACAGCCTGACGACAAATATGACTGGGTTGTGGCTCACGACCTGAACCCACAGAAAGCTCGTATCCTGGCGATGGTCGCCCTGACCAAGACCCAGGACAGCAAAGAGCTGCAACGGATGTTCTGGGAGTATTGATCCCGCTCTCGGCCTGATCTTGATGACCGGGCCATCACCCACTCGCGGTACACCGCGAGTGGGTCTCCCTCCCCGCTCCACCCTCCCCTACAAAAAATCTTTAAAAAACAAAGCCCTTCTGCATAAAAACAAATAAATCACGGTCAAAGGGATCTTCTTGGATTTTAAGCAGTTGCGAATTTACCTACAGTAAAATACTGTATGTTCGTACAGCTTAATAAGGATCACTCCGTGGCAAAGCCTTCCTCAGCAGCACCGACCCCGCCTGATGCCTATGAACGCCTCGCGATTCGCGTGCAAAAAATCATCAATTCGACCAACGCCCAAAAAGCCAAGGCAGCCTTGATCTTCCGTTTGCCGGATGAGCCGGTGGATGAATGGGAGCGCCTGCTGGAAGAGATTGCGGAAAACGACAACGTAACGCTCGCCTATCGCGATGACGGTGGCGTTCAAGTTTTCTGGGTTGTGCCGAAGGAAGATTGAGTCAATGAGTGTCCGTTTTATTACGTTGTTTTGCCTGTTTTTTGCTGTCACTGCTCACGCCCAGGCTCCCCGCACCTTCAGTGAAGCCAAGAAAATTGCCTGGAAACTCTATGCTCCGCAATCCACGGAGTTTTATTGTGGTTGCAAATATACGGGGAACCGGGTGGACCTGAAGGCGTGTGGCTATGTCCCACGAAAAAACGCCAATCGGGCGGCCCGAATCGAGTGGGAACACATCGTTCCCGCCTGGCAGATCGGCCATCAGCGTCAGTGCTGGCAGAATGGTGGGCGCAAGAACTGCACCCGCAATGATGACATCTACAAACGCGCCGAGGCCGATCTGCACAACCTCGTGCCGAGTATTGGTGAGGTCAATGGTGACCGTAACAACTTCAGTTTTGGTTGGTTGCCGGTGCAAAGCGGGCAATACGGCTCCTGCTTGACCCAGGTGAATTTCAAAGCAAAGAAGATCATGCCCCGACCGTCCATTCGCGGAATGATCGCCCGTACGTACTTTTACATGAGCAAACAATACGGCTTGCGCCTGTCGAAACAGGACCGTCAGCTGTACGAAGCGTGGAACAAGACCTACCCGGTACAACCCTGGGAACGCCAGCGCAATCAAACCGTGGGGTGTGTGATGGGGCGCGGCAATGAGTTTGTCGGCCCGGTGAACCTGAAGGCCTGCGGCTGAAGAGAGGCAGGCGAGCGGGACCTGCAACGTCCCGCTTTCCATCACGTTATTGAGCAACCTTGTGTTCGATGACCTCGGAGACGGTGTCGTTTTTCTTGGCCCGTGCCAGTTTTTCCGTCAACTGTACCTGCTTAGCCTCGGCCTCGGCCTTGGTGCTGAACGGCCCCAGCAGAACCTGATCCTTGCCGTCTTCCTTGGTCAGGTAAAAACTGAACCCATGCTCGAGCAACCACGCGGTCAGGTCTGTCAGTGCCTGCAGCTTATGGTCCGGCGGGCCCACCCATACGTCCCACTCTTGGACTGCAATCGTCGAGGCCTGGGGCTGAGCCTCGGTAACGGCGGGTTTGGCCTTGGGTGCATCAACACTTGGGCCCTCACCGCAACCGGCCAACGCCAACACCGCAATTGCCATCGCTACTTTACGCACTGCCCTGCTCCTTAACGATCAAAGCGGCAACTTTACCATCCACGGCCTATCCTGGCCGTCATAAACGTTGTCTTAAACAATGCGAATGATGTTTCGCAGACCTGTATGATGGCGTCATGGGAATTAATACTGCCTTTATGCGTCTGAAAAAAGCAGCCACAGGGAAGCAACTCCACAGTAATCTACACACAGCCGACATCTGCACTGTCTGAACGTGTGTCCTTAAAGTAATCAAGGAGAAGATCATGCTGATACTCACCCGCAAAGTCGGTGAAAGCATAAACATCGGTGATGACATTACCATCACCATTCTGGGCGTTAGCGGCCAGCAAGTACGAATCGGGATCAATGCACCCAAGAATGTTGCCGTGCACCGTGAGGAAATTTACCAACGCATCCAGGCAGGCCTGACTGCTCCGGAGAAAAACTAAACATCTTCAAGCGCCTCCAGTAGCCAGCCTTTTCGTTCACTGTAATGGCTGGCGAAAGCTTTTCAGGCCTTATCGCTCCCTGCGCAAGACCAATCCCCCCTCCCCCAGAATACCTTGCCCGCCTAGCCGAGCCCGACACCTCGTGCCATGCCTGTTGCGGCGATGACCATCAGCACGATCAGCAACGCCTGAACATGGCTGATCCGCGCAAAGAGCCCTGCCTTGTGCAAATCAAGACTGGCGCCGCGTGCCAACGCGATACGCCATTTGATCAAGCGGATCATCGGCATGATTTCCAGCAGCAGGATAAAAAGCAACAGCGTCATCTTCAGATGAAACAGCGGCTGATGCAGGTAGTAGTCCGTGCCCTTTTCATAGCCACCGAAGGCCCGCAGAGCGCCCGTTATCAGTAAGACCAGGGCGCTGATGCCCCATATATTGTCCGCGATCAATACGCGCCGTACGGCGGATGGCTCAGTATTTGTCAGGCCACGCAACGCGTTACCGCGCGCCAACACTGATGCCAGAGCCATCGCGAATGCCAGAAGATGAACCGCCGCAAGAAACCAGTGAGTCAACATAATGGTTATTCCAACCCTTGTTTGAAGGCAAACTCCTACCAGTATTAGCCCAGACCGGCGATCACGCACAGAATCCGTCAAGAGGGACAAGGGAACTTGCGGACGATTCAGCGGCCAAATCCCGTTACAAATTAACTGAAATCTGCTGTGCACTCAGGAGCACGTTGATGAGGCGAACCCGCCAACAGCCTTATTTCACTAAATCCTGGGCCATCGCGCTGCTGATAGGGCTACTCTTCGTGGCTGCGGGGTATGGCCTGAAGTTCGAGATTGAAAGCGTCGATAACCCCGATGCTCGCTCGTGGCTGAACTTGGCATTGTTCCTGTGCGGTTATTTGTTTTTTTTCTGCATCAAACCGATGCAGACGGCCATTCATCGAAAACTGCGCCGTCGTGCCTTTCGTAACGATCACCAGAAAACTTCCTCGTGACCGCCCTCCCGCCGACCAAAAACCATTACGACATGATGCTTCGCAACTGCAACAAACCGTCTTGATCACGATAAGCCTGTAAATGTTCGTACCCGGCAATCAACGGGTGTTCCGTCATCAGAGGCGTCAAGTGCGTAGCCGTCACCACCATGACATCAGCACCCGAGGCCTCACCCGCACGAATCCCTACCGTCGCATCCTCGAACACCAGGCAATCCTGCACCGCCACTCCCAATCGCTGGGCGCCCAACACATAACAGGCCGGATCAGGCTTGCCGATGGCAACATCCTCGGCCGTCACCAGCGTTGCCGGCGGGGCAATACCCGCCGCTTGCAGCCGACGCAGGGCCAGGGCCCTGGGCGCGGACGTGACCAGTGCCCATTGGTCGCCAGGCAGGGTTTTCAGAAACGCCACCGCACCGGCAATGGCTACCACCCCGTCAACATCCTCGATTTCCGCCTCGGCAATCCATTGGGCCTCAGCTTGGGCATCGACACCAGGCAAGGCCTGCCGGGTGATGGTATCAATGGCCCGCGCCCCATGGATCGTGGCCAGGAAAGCAGGCACATCCAGGCCGTGGCGCTTGGCCCAGATTGTCCAGACGCGCTCGGCGGCGGCAATGGAGTTAAGAAGGGTCCCGTCCATATCGAACAGGAATGCACGGTACCGGTTATCAAATACGGTTGAACCTTTGGCGGACACTGCGCGGTTTCCTCTTGCTTTCGTCACCCGGTCTTGGGCGCTGACGAACCACTAGCCTGAAGCAATCTACGGATCGATCGCCAGCTTGTAAACGCACCACGAGCCGCAGTCGCACTCACTGACCCAAGTATTGCATTACAACTTTGTCATCGAGTTGTCAGCGTTGCCAGCACCCTCACTTCATACAGTGAAGTCGTCAGTCACCCACAGCGGGTGGCACAACTTCCCACTATGAAAAGAAGGGCCCAAACCATGAAACCCGTTCACACACTCCGCCTGATCGCCGCCAGCCTGCTGATGTTGGGCAGTGCCAGTTGGGCCTTTGCCGACACCTCCACAGACACATCGGTGATCCATGATAAAGCCAGCTTTTTCATGAACCTGGATGTCGACAAGGTACTGGCCAGCACCGATACCTACGGCCAATGCGGAATCGTTCCCGCGCAGTTGCGCTATCTGGACCATAAAGGCCAGGAACATGTGCTGGACTATCAGGTCCTGGGCATGGGCTGCACCAATGATCATTGATCGGGCTACACTGGCTTGCCACCGTTGCTGGACAGACTCCAGAGGCTGAAACCCATGAATATCCTGATAGTGGAAGACGAGCCCAAGGCGGGCAATTACCTGCTCAATGGACTGCAGGAGCTGGGTTACTTCGTCAGCCTCGCCCGTGACGGCGCGGACGGCTTGCACCTGGCACTGGAAAACGCTTTCGACGTCATCGTGCTGGACGTGATGATGCCGAAAATGGACGGTTGGGAAGTGCTGCGTCGCCTGCGCAAGGAAGCCGACACCCCGGTACTGTTCCTTACCGCGCGGGATGACATTGCCGACCGTATCAAGGGCCTGGAACTGGGCGCCGACGACTACCTGATCAAGCCGTTCTCCTTTGCCGAACTGGTGGCACGCCTGCGTACCTTGACCCGTCGCGGGCCGACACGGGAAGAAGAACATCTGCAAATCGCCGACCTGCAGATCGACGTACTCAAACGACGCGTCACTCGCGCCGGCGCGCGGATCACCCTGACCAACAAGGAGTTTGCCTTGTTGCATCTGTTTGCCACCCATCAGGACCAGGCGTTATCCCGCTCGTTGATCGCCTCGCGGGTCTGGGACATGAATTTCGACAGTGACACCAACGTAGTGGACGTCGCCGTGCGGCGCCTGCGCCTGAAAATCGACGACCCCTTCCAGCTCAAGCTGATCCACAGCGTGCGGGGCATTGGCTACCGCTTCGATACGCAGCCATGAGCAGTCGTCGCCATTATTCCCTGACGTTGCGCCTGGCGCTGATCTTTGCCTTGCTCGCGTTCGCCCTGCTGGCGACCTTGGGCGTTGCCCTCTACCGCGGCCTTGAACGCGAGCTGATTCGGCGTGATGACGCGGCCCTGATCTACCGCGTCGACCAATTGCGCCATTTGCTCAACGACAGCAACATCCTCGAGCTGATCAAGACCAAGCCGGAATTGTTCCAGAATATGCTGGGCAACCATGAATCGGTGTTGAGCATCGGCGCCCCAGGGCAAAAGCCGCTGCTGGTGGTCAACCCGGAAAATATCCTCGTGCCCGACGTGGTCCCAGTGAGTATTGGCCACACTCTCGCGTTTTCCGATGTGCAACATTTCCCCGGCACGAACGGCGTCCCTTTCGCCGCGTTGGCTGCGACCATTGATTCAGGCGACCTGGGCAGCCTGCAAGTCACCAGCGGACGCCTGATGAACGAACGCACCACCATGCTCGCCAATTACCGCCTGAGCGTGTACATCCTCGCCAGCCTGGCGGCGATCGTGCTGGCGCTGGCGGGCTATCTGCTGGTGCATCGCGGGTTGCTGCCGTTGCGGCGCCTTGCGCGACATGCCCAGGGCATTGGCGTCGGCAACTTGGCGGAGCGCCTCGACAGCCAGGGCGCGCCCAAAGAGCTGTTGCCGATGATCGACTCCTTCAACACCATGCTTGAGCGCCTGGCCAAGGGTTTTGTGCAATTGGGCCAGGTTTCCACCGACATGGCCCACGAGCTGCGCACCCCGATCAACAACCTGCTGGGTGAGACCCAGGTGGCGCTGCAGCAGAACCGCACCCTAGAAGACTACCAGCAACTGTTGGCCTCCAACGTTGAAGAGCTTGAGCGCCTGGCACGGATGCTCGACAACATGCTGTTTCTCGCCCGCACCGACCCAGCCAGCGCCTTGCGTCAACGCCAGGAACTGAATGCTGCCGAAGAAGTAGAGCGCATAGCCGAGTATTTCGAAGGTCTGGCTGCAGATGCCGGCATCAACATCCTCACCCGCGGCGATGGATTGATCTGGGCCGAGCCCATGCTACTGCGGCGCGCCCTGGCCAATCTGTGCGCCAATGCCATCAACTATGGCGCGCCGAATTCCGAACTGCTGATTCAGGCTACGCCGGGTGCCGATGGCATCAACCTGCGGGTCATCAACCAGGGCCCAACCATCCCGGCCGAACACCTGCCTCGGCTATTCGAACGCTTTTATCGCGCCGATGAATCCCGGGAGCGTTCGGCCCATTCCAATGGCCTGGGGCTGTCCATCGTCGCGACCATCATGCAGTTGCATAACGGCCGCTACAGCGTCAGCAGTGAGGACGGTGTGACCTGTTTTGAGTTGTTTTTCCCTGGGCGGGAGCTATGAAGAGGCCAAGCCTCAACTGACCTGCCCTCCCGTCTCCGCCAGATCCAGCTGGGTATTCCACGCCGTCAGCGCCGCAATCCGCAAGGCATCAACCTGCACGGCCAGCGCCATCGACGACTGCCCAGGTCCAGCCTGTGCCACTTGTTCAGGCAGGAACGGCACATGGATAAACCCACCGCGTACTCCCGACCCGGCGAGTGCATGTTGCAGGCTGTAGAACACCTGATTGCACACAAAGGTACCGGCCGTTTGCGAAACCGAGGCGGGTATTCCGGCCTCACGCAGCGCCCGCACCATCGCCTTGATGGGCAATGTGCTGAAGTAGGCCGCCGGACCGTCCGGCACCACCGGTGTGTCGATGGGCTGCTCGCCGAGGTTGTCCGGGATCCGTGCATCGTTGAGGTTGATCGCCACCCGCTCAATCGAGATATCACTGCGGCCCGGGCCCAGGCCGGTCGCGATCACCAAGTGCGGACGATACGCCTCCAGCAGCGCTTTTAAGCCGGTCACCGCCGTGGCGAAGGCACAGGGCAATTGCCGAGCGACGATTCGTACATCCTGCGCCAATAACACGCCATCCAGTCGCCGCACCGCTTCCCAGGAAGGGTTGATCAGATCCTGATCAAAGGGTTCGAAACCTGTCAGCAACACAGTACGCATCATTGCCTCACATCAGCAGGTAGAGAAGGACGATATTGACCACCAACATCATCAACGCGGTGGGCATTTGTGCCTTGATCACGGCGTTTTTGTCCGGCAGTTCCAGCAACGCCGCCGGGACGATATTGAAGTTCGCCGCCATCGGTGTCATCAACGTACCGCAATAGCCGGAAAACATGCCAATAGCCGCCATCACCGCCGGGTTACCGCCGTAAATGCCCACCAGCACCGGCACGCCGACGCCACCGGTCATCACCGGAAAGGCGGCGAAACCATTGCCCATGATCACCGTGAAGAGCGCCATGCCCAAGACATAGACCATCACGGCCACCAACTTGTAGTCCAGGTTGATATAGGTGGTGGTGACATGGGCCACGGCGGTGCCGACGCCCGCCTCGTTGAACAACAACCCGAGCATCGCCAGCATCTGCGGCAGCACCATCGCCCAACCGAGCGCCTCCGTCAGGCGGCGGGATTCGCGCAAGGCCTGCACCGGTGTGTCGCGGGTCAGCCAGCAGGCCAACCCCAAAGCGATCAGACAGCCCAATCCCAGGGAGACAAAGGTCGTATTTTTTGGGTCCAGAAGCGGCACGCCGCCTATTTCGGTGTGCTTGAGCAGCACCGAGCCGATCACCGTCGTCAGGGGAATCGCCAGGGCCGGAATAAACAGCTTATGGCCCAACCGCCCGGCACTGGCGCGGGAAGCCTTGTCATGCAACTGCGCATGCACACCACGGCCTACACCACCAAAACCGGCAATAAGCGCCATCAATACGACACCCACACCGATGACAACCGAAGGCAGCCGCTCGCCCACCAGGAACGGAATGGCGAACAGCAGCCAAAACAACGAGCTGGACCAGCGCTTGGGATGCGTTCGGTCGACCAGGATCATGCCGGCGGTGATAAGCAGTAAAACCCCGGCCAACCAGTACAGGTATTGAATAGAAATGATCATTGCGCTGACTCCGCCTGAGGAGCAACCGGTACGGCACGCGAAAGTTCACGGGTAAGCCTTCGGTCAAAGCGGTGCAGACGGATTGCATGAATGATGAAGGCGCAGATTGCGGTGGGTATGCCCCAGACGGCGATGTGCAACGGCTCGACATCAATGCCCGAGCCCAGCAGGAAGGTGTGCATCAACGCAATCGCGCCAAAGGCGACAAAGATATCTTCGCCAAAAAACAGTCCTACATTGTCGGTCGCCGCACACATGGCCAGGACCTTGTGGCGAACCTTGTCCGGTAGTTTGCCGTAGCGCTTTTCAGCGGCGCCTTCGGCCATGGGTGCCAGCAGCGGACGCACCATCTGTGGATGCCCGCCAAGGCTGGTCAGCCCCATGGCCGCCGTAGATTCACGCACAAACAGATAGATGATCAACAGACGCCCGACAGTGGCCCGCTCGAATCGCGCAATCCAGTTTTGCGCGTGCAGTCGCAAGCCATGCCGCTCCAGCAAGCCAATGACGGCCAGCGGTAACAACAGGATCAATTGCAAGGCGCGGGTCTGGAGGAAGCCATCGCCCATCGTGGCGAGGATCTTTTCCAAGGGGAAGTGAGCGGCAAACCCGGTGGCAATCGCCGCCGCCGTTACGACCAGCAGCGGATTGAAGCGCAATACAAAGCCAACCACGATGACGAGTACGCCTATCAGCGGCCATAGGTTCACAACAGTTTGCATGGTGGTGAGGTCCTTAAGTGCGGGCTGCGGTGCCAATAAAGCAGGTAGTGAAAAAAGGCTCACTTCTCGAAATGGCGTGCAGCTCGGCTCGGTTTTTTATTATTGACCTGGAAGGTCGAGCGTCAGTGGCCGCATCTTTGCTGCTCGGGGCGGGAGGTGTCCAACAAGAAAAATTGTTGCTGCAAACCAATAAAGTTTGTGGGTGATTGAAGGCTGCCCGAGAGGCGTTTGGAGGGTTTGCGCACTAGCGTGGCAAAACTGCAGACAACAAAAAAGGGCCCACCTTTCGGTGAGCCCTTCTAGACCGCCCAGCAGAGCGGATTTTGTTTGGTAGGCGCGATTGGACTCGAACCAACGACCCCCACCATGTCAAGGGCCACCCTGCTAAGCGTAAAGCCTTGTGAATCAAGGCCCTAAGAGAACGCCCATTCACATTATGAGGCGTCAACCATGGCTAACATTCGCTCCCTTCCCTCTGGCAATTGGAACGCTCAGGTTCGATTGAGAGGAACCCCACCACAGTCTAAAACATTCCCCACTCAGGCATTGGCCCAAGCATGGGCAGATCAGCTAGAAGCTGTCACCAGGACGCATCAGACACACACCCTGTTCACCCTTGGCGTGACCTACTGCGAAACCATGCTCAAGGGCAAGGGGAGTTATGAACACGCTCTCAAGATTGTTGATCAACTCTTTGCAGCCTTCCCCCAGTCAATCCATGACATCACCCCTCAGCTAGTCAATGACTTCAAGCTGAAGCGTTTAAAGACGGTCAAGCCTGCTACCTGTCGCATACAGCTAGCGTTCATGTCTCGTTTCTTCAGGTTCGCTAAACGTGGCCTGCTCATTGATATTCACAACCCCGTAAGTGACATAGCCCTACCCAAGCCAGACAAGTCGAGCGACAAGGTAATCAGTGCTGGCGAGCTAGGTAAGTTGCTCGACAAGCTCTCCCCCACCATGGCCCTGATAGTTGAACTGGCCTATGAGACAGCCATGAGACGCTCAGAGATACTCAAGCTGACAACCCAATGCCTGCACCTGGATGAACGTATAGCGGATGTGGTGGATGGTAAGAACGGCACTAGGTCTGTGCCCCTCACAATGCGAGCCATAGAGCTACTGAGAGAGGCCCAACGGTTGGCACAGGCTAACAGGGCACACAGAGGACGACTGTTTATTGTGACGCCTCATGCAGTGTCACAGGCAGTCAGGCTAGCAAGGAACAAGGCGGGTTTGGATGATAGCGTCAGGCTTCACCAGCTGAGGCATACCCGCATTACCAATGTAGCCAAGAAGGGATTTAACAACGCTCAGATAATGATTGTGTCGGGGCATAGGGATACTAGGTCAGTGGCCAGATACTCCCACCTGAACGCCAAGGATGTACTCCATCTTATTGATTGAAGCCCCTGTGAGGCGATAGGAGCGACGACAAGTAACTAACTGCCATCTATCTAGCCGTGCCCGCCTGCAAGCTCTCACAAGGGCTTGCAGCAGAGATAACGTAAGGAGGAGTAATGGAATGTGGATGACTCAGAGTTACGGATAGAAACTAATTTGAAGGATGCTTGTAGACCTTTACCCCAAAAAATCAGTATAGGTATATGAAGATAAAAGATTGCTTCCCAGCACTGCTTTCACAGAGTGAGTAGGTTGCGGTCTTTTTTATTGCCTGAACAGTGACCTCCCAAAATATGGGCGTCGATGAGGAACTATAGAGAGAGAGCAATGGAAGTAGATAAAATTATAGAGAGCAAGATCATGCAGTTGAATACCACAGAGCGAAAGCTAGTATGGGTGATGATCAGAAACAAGAGTAATGATGGCTTACGCTGGCGTGAAATTCCCATTGAGGAATTCTGTTCAGCGACAGGCAAATCTTCTAGCTCATGCAGCAGAGTTATTCAACACTTACTCGAACATGAACTAATTGCGTTGCGCAAGGTTCGTCTTGGGTCTACGACTCACAACCAATATAAAACTATCAGCTTGGAGAATGACCAATGAGCACAGTAACAATGTCCGAAGTAAAAGAACTGGCTCGCCAGACCGGCAACTCTACGATGGGCGTCCTTACAGACCTGCTAGAGAATGGCTATGAGCTAGTTGAAGAAGCACCTGTACCTAGAGGCAACCCTCTTGCATCATCCAAGGATGCTTTAGCTCTATGGAAAGCGACGAAGCAGCAAGTGGCAGACGACCTGTACAAGTCTGATCCTCTGATTCGCCAGCTGACTGACGTTGATAATGCCTATCGTGGATTCGGACAACAACCTAAAGAGAGCGTCGTTAAGCGTGACGCCTTCGGCAATGTGATTGGCACTACTAAATCAATGCTCACTGGGGCCACCCAGAAAGAGCAAGCCGAACTTATGACAGCCATCCGCGCAATGTATAATCAAGGAGAATAAATATGAAAGCCGTTGATCTTACCCCAGCAGAAGTTAAAGTATTGGAGCAGCGTCGCTCCGCACTAGGTGCAGTTGACTGTAGCATTGAGCAAAAGAACAAACTCATCACCGGCGTCAAGGACTATAAAGGGAGTGAGTATGGTATGAGCCAATATGGCTCCTACCAAGTGCTTTCTGCTCATGGTTGTAGCTCGCTTCCCACGGAACTTGAGGGCATCTTTACAGACCCTAGACAGATCACAAGAACAATTGACGCTCTAATCACAGAAGGGAAACTGATTGAGCCTAAGTAAAAACAAGACAATATACGTAGCAGAAGCACTCCCAGGTAGTGGCAAATCCACTAAGTTCATTGAAAAACTCCCCCTCCTCCTGCACACCAGCAGAATTGTATATGCAATGCCAACCAACGCTCTCATCCAAGAGCTTGCTCTAACTATTAAGGTGAGGGCTGGCCTCTCCCCATTAGTAGTTACCTCTGACACCGTAGATCATGTCATCGCTCACCTTGAAAAGGTGCTGGCTGCAAGTACACAACCTCTAGTTATGATCACGCATGAAGCCTTGAGACGTGTAGACCCGCGACTACTTGAAGGGTGGGAGCTTGTAGTAGATGAGATACCAAGCGTCTCAGATTGTAAAGGCTACCAATTTGACAGCATCAGTTATCTTGGGAGCTTGGGGAATTATCTTGACGTAAGCCCCGAAAAGAAAGCCACGCTCAAGACAGAGAACACCGCTCTCGTTGAGAACATGATTAGGTCCAAGGATAGCAGCGCCCTAAGTGATTCAGCTTTAGATGTTCTCAAAGCAATGCTCACACCAAAGTGTAGTGTTGAGGTCGAGGCGCAGAGCACAAAGGGCAAGCGACTTGTACGCATCGTACGATATAGAGATTTCCTACCAGCTTTCTCAAATGCGAATAGCGTTCATATCCTGGCTAACAACGTGAAGGATACGCTTCTAGGTGTTCATGCCACCTACCAAGGCTGGCAGTTTGAGCCATCAATATTCACACCAGACTTTGACGGCTACGGAAAGCGTGTTGAGCTTCATCCGTTCCTGACGACAAAATATTCCAAGACTCAGAGCATGATGCAGCGAAACGGTAAGCCCGCTGATGCGTGGGATGAGGGGGTACAGCTGGCCGACTGGCTACGCTGCATCACCGCCATGGTAGGAGACGAGAAGGGATTAGCCTTTGCGCATCAGTGGATGCAATACAATTTCAGTGACAGCATTACCAAGCTCCCAATTGATAGCAGGGGCATCAATGGCTATCAAGATCGTCATATTGCTATATGCCTACAGCACGGGAACGTGAGTTGCGACGACGCGCTAAGCTTTCACACACTGTGCGAGATGCTGGGCGTTCCTGTTTCAGAAGTGCGTAAGGCTATAGAGTTTGAACGCTTCTATGAGAGCACCCTACAGGCTGTAGCTAGGACATCGCTTAGAGACAGGAATAGCACTGAACCTGTAACTCTCTTTGTTCAAAGCATGGATATGGCAGAGTACCTAAAGGGTAAACTTGGACGGCTTGCATCTATCAACACAGAACTTGTTATGAGTCCTTGGGAGAAGCAAGAGTCTGAAAAGAAGAAAGCGAAAGCCCAGCAACAGGCAGAGGTAATCTCTCTCCTGATTGAAGCTGGCAAGAGTCGTCAACATATCGCTAAAGAACTTGGCATCCCCTACCCAACTGTTAAGCGCTGGACCAAAGGTCTAGAGCAAGCAGCCTAACAAAGATCAACGGCGTCAATACTGAGATCATTTTCTCTTAAAGACCTTTAAGGGTTTTTGATCTTTAATAGCATTTAAGACCACTAATCTTATGCTTAAGATCAAGAGCAACGTCAGCAAGCTGACAAAGAGCACGCATTAAAGAGAGAGTCAAAAGCAGAGCACCTACCAGTGTATAGCTCTTGATCTTTCTTTATGCGTATGCCACTCCGTGGCGTGCTCTTGCTCTTGCTTCTGTCACGTAGTGACGTTAAGACATAACCAATCAGGGACCACCAAATGTCAGATGATGACATCATCAGAATTCCAGACCTAAGATCAACAGCGATTCACAGCATCACAATACGTAGAGGTTTAGCAAGGAAGATAATTAGTAATCGTGGGAATTACAAGGCTCTATACAACATATCCCTCACTCAACAGTTAACCTTGCAGACAGTAGGTTATATCTCTAGGTTAGACCTTCGAGAGATTGAGATAGCAAGAGCTAACTAGACAGTGACGATGCTCCTCACCTTATTGCTTTGCCTTCAATACACTCAGCTAGTAATCCTCCAGATTAAGCAGGACTACAGCATGACCGCTATAGCACTCAATACCATAAGCTATTCACTCTCCTTAATTTTAATCATCCGAAACAGAGTCAGACAATGAAATTCACACAAGAAGACAAGACAGAATATATTGAGACAAACTCCCATTGCGTGCTAGCTAAGCGCTTGGGAATTAGTATGCTCACCTTGGACACCTATGCCGATGAACAAGGATGGAAAGAGGAACACCGTATCTATTGGCATGACAAATCAATTGAGATATTGAAACAAGAGCTAGTGAACGGAAACATCAGTGCCGTGAAAGAAATGCTTAAGGTCACAGGTAGCGTAAGACCAGTAGGACGACCACGTAAATTAGAGGTTGAGCGTGAAGTGGCCATTGGCAAACGCATTGACGAAGAATTTGCGGCAGACATTCGAAGAATGAACGGAAAATGACATACAAAGAAGGATAATTATTTATTAACAAGGGAGGGGTGCATTGGCTTTGAGCCAACACATTCAAATCAACGATACTTCATAACTAAGTAAATCTTTAATAAATACATAACAATGAACCGAACAACCAGTGCTACAACAACCAATATTACAGCACCTAAAATCTTCTGTTTAAATACGGCTATGCCCACAGCTGCAATTAGCGCTGAAACCATCAGCCAATTACATATAAATCCCACAGGATGATAGCCTGCCGCTGCCCTGATCACTGAAGCCAAGCGGGAATCATCAACACCCATTGCGAACACCTCTTGATATTTCAAGCATGATCATTGGACACCAGTAGCGTCACCCTAGGCTTGCGTAGAAGCCTTCATAAGCCTACAGGACAGCGCCTGCTACGTCCGTTTGCGCAATGGACTTATAGCGTAAAGCCACTACAATATCAAGACGAGGCAAGCCCCTCGCATTCGATGCTTTAAATTGGAGCGCTACAGTGGATAGTCCTACACCTCAAGATTTCACTCACTATGTCCAAGCTTTAAAGCAGCTCAAAGAGCTCACCACGGTCAGTAATCCATGGATACCTGTGTGGTCGGCTGTAGTAGGTGGTTTAATTGCGTCAATCCCAACAACTATAGGAGCATTGTACAGAGCACGCTCAACACGAAAGTCAGTAGAAGCCTCCATATCTGCTGAGATTGCAAATATAGCGTCAATGATTAGAAAGCGAAACTACTTAAATCTACTAAAAGAAATACGCAGTGAACTTATTGAAATTAACAATCAAATTGCAAGCGTTCACGACAACGATGAAACCTCTCCCAACTTCTGCTCTCGAGCAATTACGGTTACAATATCAGCTGACTACTATAAAATATACAAAGCGAACCTAGACAAGCTAGGAGTTATCAACGATAAAAAATTACTTAAAATAGTGAGCTTTTATAGTCATCTTGAGTCAGTAATGCTGGACGTAAAACCAGAAGGAAATCTTGGCAAAGGAGGCTCCGTCGAAGACTACACCGAAGTGATCATTTTTCTTGAAGACGCTCTAAAGTTAGCAGATGAACTTAGCACTCAGACAAACGGAGTTTCTCCTAGAAATTCAGAAGCACCATTGCATACATAAGCACCCCACCCCACACCCCCTGCCCCACCCCTAGAGAGACGCCCTCCCGCGCTACAGCAGCACACAGAGCGCTCAGGATTCACCACAGAGCGTAGGGTGTTGAGCGTGGCCGATAGGCGTACCCGCCTCACAGCAGGCACGTAGCTCAGTTGGTTAGACAGCCTGCCCTTGTGAGGTACGAACAACGGGCAAGGGAGTGAGCCTGCGAACGTACCACCACCTAGACAAGATAGTGAACGAGCCATGTATATCAATGGGTTAGCTTGAGTCGTTCACAAAACTGAGTGTGAACAGGGGAAGGTATAGGTGTACGTTCACATTGCCTTGTGTGAATGAACCCTATAATTTGTGAACGTTTTCTTAGGCAAAGAAAAAGGGGAACCCTTTCGGATTCCCCCTCACACCGCCCAGCAGAGCGGATTTTGTTTGGTAGGCGCGATTGGACTCGAACCAACGACCCCCACCATGTCAAGGTGGTGCTCTAACCAACTGAGCTACGTGCCTGCTGTGAGGCGGCATTCTACGGAATTCCCGAGGGCTGTCAACACCTTTTTTGCAGCTAACCCTATGAATATGCGAATTTTTTATTTTTGACCCAGGCAACCGTATTTTCCAGGTGGCTGGCAGCGGATTTTCAACTGAGGTAGGATCGGCGCACTCGTAAAAAATATAAAACAGAGGTTCCAGAATGGCGAACACCCCCTATCCCCAGTCGTATTACGCCGCATCGGCGAATGCGGTTCCGCCCCGCCCTGCGCTGCAAGGTGAAGTCGAAACCGATGTGTGCGTGATTGGTGCCGGCTATACCGGCCTCTCCAGCGCTCTGTTCCTGCTGGAAAACGGGTTTCGCGTGACGGTGCTGGAAGCCGCCAAGGTGGGTTTTGGCGCCTCTGGCCGCAATGGCGGCCAGATCGTCAACAGCTACAGCCGTGATATCGATGTGATCGAGCGCACCGTCGGTCCCCAGCAAGCGCAGCTACTGGGACAGATGGCCTTTGAAGGCGGCAGGATCATTCGTGAGCGGGTGGCCAAGTACCAGATTCAGTGCGACCTGAAAGACGGCGGTGTATTCGCCGCATTGAATAGCAAACACATGGGCCACCTGGAGTCTCAAAAGCGCCTGTGGGAGCGCTACGGCCACACTCAACTGGAACTGCTGGACGAGCGCCGTATTCGCGAAGTGGTCGCCTGCGACAATTATGTGGGTGGTCTGCTGGACATGAGCGGCGGGCACATTCATCCACTCAACCTGGCACTGGGTGAAGCCGCTGCGGTGGAATCCCTCGGCGGCACGATCCATGAGCAGTCAGCCGCCATACGGATTGAACGCGGCGCCAATCCGGTGGTGCACACCGCGCAAGGCAAGGTCAGGGCCAAGTTCATTATTGTGGCCGGCAATGCCTACCTGGGGAATCTTGTGCCGGAGCTGGCAGCCAAGTCCATGCCCTGTGGCACGCAAGTCATCACCACCGCGCCGTTGGGTGATGAATTGGCCAAGACCCTGTTACCCCAGGATTACTGCGTTGAAGACTGCAACTACCTGCTGGACTACTACCGCCTCACCAGCGACAAGCGCCTGATCTTCGGCGGCGGCGTGGTGTATGGCGCGCGGGACCCGGCCAACATTGAGGCGATCATCCGCCCGAAAATGCTCAAGGCCTTCCCGCAACTCAAAGACGTGAAAATTGATTACGCCTGGACCGGCAATTTCCTGCTGACCCTGTCACGCCTGCCACAAGTGGGCCGACTGGGCGACAACATCTATTACTCCCAGGGCTGCAGTGGCCACGGCGTGACCTACACCCACTTGGCGGGCAAGGTCCTGGCAGAAGCCTTGCGTGGCCAGGCCGAGCGTTTTGATGCGTTTGCCGGTCTGCCACACTACCCGTTCCCGGGTGGGCAAATGCTGCGCACGCCATTCGCGGCACTGGGCGCCTGGTACTACGGATTGCGCGACAAACTTGGGTTTTGATCAGCGTCTAAACCCGGATAAGAGCGGCGTTAGAGTTGGTCGCGTGCAATGCCGCTGCGAATGCGCAAGATGTCGGCCAGTACGGCAAGGGCAATTTCCGCCGGCGTCTTGCTGCCCAGGTTCAGACCAATTGGCGCGTGGATCCGCGCCAATTGCGCATCACTCAAGCCACCGATCCTGCGCAACCGCTCAAAGCGCTTTTGCGACGTCTGCATTGACCCCATCACACCGATGTAAAACGCTTCAGTACGCACCGCTTCCATCATCGCCAGGTCGTCGATGCGCGGATCGTGGGTGAGGGCCACCACCGCCGTATCACGGTGACAGCCACCGCCTTCGATGAACACCGACGGTAACTGACGACTAATTTCCACGTTGTTCAGCACTACACCTTCCAGCACCTCATCGCGGGGATCGCAAAGTATCACCTCGAAACCCAAGCCTACGGCAAACTCCGCACAGGCCTGGGCGACGCTGGAGTACCCGGCCAACAACAGACGTTGCGCCGCCCCGACCCGCACGCGCACTCGATCGATCTCACGTTCGACACGCCCGCCCTGCTCCGTATCAGCGAACAGGCTGCGCGCACCGCTGGCCAAATCAATCTCGCGAACCAACCGGCGCTGCCCCAGCAACGCGGACTCGAGCTCCCGCAGGTGGGCCTGAACGGTGCAATCGGCTTCCAGTCTCTCCACGAGTACGTCAAGTATGCCGCCACAGGGCAAACTTACCCGGGAACGTGGGTCATCGCCCTCGCCATAGCGAACCACGTTGACCGCCTCCGGAAAGGCGCCCTCAGCGACCCGCGCCAGAAAGTCGTCCTCGACACAGCCACCGGACAGCGAGCCAATCCATTGCCCTTCGGCGTTCACGGCCAACAATGAACCCGGCGCGCGAGGCGCCGAGCCATAGGTGGCAAGCACGGTACACAGCCAAACACACTGGCCCGCCATCGACCACTCCAGCGCCCGCCGCATCACTTGCAGATCGAGATGCTGCATATCAGTGTGCCTTGTGCTCGGGCGGCGGCGCGTCAGCTTGCAGCTTTTGCACATCGCTGAGCGCCAGCTCTGCCGACTGTCCACCCCAACCTTGCCGCAGATAGTTGAGCAGGTCCGTCAGTTGTTCGGGGCTGAGTTTGTCCGCAAACCCCGGCATCGGCTGCATACGCTCGAACCCGACAAAAGCCTGTTCGCCGATCCCATCCTCAATCACCCGCAATAGATTGCGCGGGTCTTCCAGGCGCAACGTGGTGTTACCGCGCATGGCCACCGCGATATGCGGCTTACCCTCGCCGCCCGGCGCATGGCAACCGGCACAGACGTTCAGGTAATCCTGACGACCGCGCTGAGCGCTGGCACCCATTTTATCCAGCGGCACTTCGGCCACCCTGTTCGCAGCCGGTGGTTGATCACCGAGCAGGAACGTCGCCATGGCGGCCAGGTCCGGGTCACTGAGGCCTTGAGTGCTGTTATGGAACACCGGGAACATCTCGTTGAACATCGTGCCCTGGGCGCTCATGCCGTGTTTGAGGAACGAGCTCAAGTCCTGATGATTCCAGCCGCGAGCCGCCAGGTCATTGGCCAGCAAACTCGGCGCCAGATAGCCGTTGAGCAAGCCGCCCGTCAGGCGTTTGTCTTGCTGCATCGCGCCAGGCAGGCCGCGTGGGGTATGGCACTCGCCGCAGTGGCCAAGCACTTCGACCATGTACTGGCCGCGCTTGAAGGCTTCACTTTTGCCCTCGGTAGGCGCCAGTTTCACGTCCTTGCCGTAGAGCATATTCCAGCCCATCAAACCCAGGCGCACGTTGAATGGAAAGCTCAGGCGGGTGACGGGCGCCGCACGTTCGATGGGCGCGACGGTTTTCAGGTACGCGTGAATCGCGTCCGAATCCTCACGAGGCATCAGGTGATACGAGGTGTAGGGCATCGCCGGGTACAGGTTCGCGCCGTCCCGGCGCTTGCCTTCGGTAAGTGCCGCGAAGAATTCGTCATCGCTGTACAGACCGATGCCATGCTCTTTGCTCGGCGTGATATTGGTGCCGTAGATCGTGCCGAACGGCGAGACAATCGGCAGACCGCCCGCATACGGCGCGCCACCGGGCGCGGTGTGGCAAGCCATGCAATCAGCCGCGCGGGCGAGGTATTCGCCACGCTTGACCTGATCATCCGCGTGAACCAGCAACACCGGCGCAGCCAGGCCAACCGCCAACGCCAGGCGGGAAAGTAGATGCTTCATGCTTAACCCTCCTTGACCAGGCCGAGATCGGTCAGCACGTTGCGGGTCGCGCTGTAGTAACGCACGTAGCCGGTGCAACGGCAGATGTGATGACCGAGGCTGTCCTCGATGACTTTTTCCAGCTGACTTTTAACGATGGGCTGGCGCTGAAGTTTTTCCACCAGCACCGTCGCTGCGTTGACGAAACCTGGCGCGCAGTAGCTGCACTGGAACGCGAATTCATCGACAAAACGCTGCTGGATCGGATTCAGTTCGGTGACCTTGCCCTGCTCGTCGCGGGTCGCGTGGCCTTCGATGGTCCGCACTTTCTTGCCTTCGAAGTAATGCGCGCCAGTGATGCAGGTGCGCACTTCTTCGCTGGTGCCGTCCGGGTTATCGACGATCACCACACAGGCGTGGCAAATGCCTTGGCCACAGCCCAGACGCGAGCCGGTCAGGTTTTTGTATTCGTGCAGGTAGTCGATCATCGGCAGGTCATCAGGGATGTCCACCGGGCCGACGGATTGACCGTTGAGGGTCAGTTGAAACGGACGGTTAGCCATTGAGGGCCTCCTTGATGCGTGCAGAAGTGATAGGCAGGTCGCGGACACGTTTGCCGATGGCGTGGGCCACGGCGTTACCGATGGCGCCGACGATCGGGATCATCACCACTTCGGCAATGCCCTTGGACGGGTCGCTCGGCGACAGCGGCGGCAGGATCTCAGCCGTCTGATTCCAGACCGCAACGTGCCGGGCCATTGGCAAACGGTAACGGTTGAAGTTCCAGTCACCCTCCCCCGGCCCGCCTTCGTACAGCGGCATCTCTTCCATCAACGCATGGCCGATGCCCATGGCAATCCCGCCTTCGAGCTGACCCTTGACCAGCTCTTCCACCAGCACCCGACCGCACTCGACCCACGAATGATGGTTAAGCACTTGCACTTCGGCCGAGCCCTTGTTCACTTTCAATTCCACCAGCGTCGCAACCGGGCTGTAGTAAGTCACCGCCGCGTTGTTCAACTGGGTGTCCGGGTAGTGGACGTTCTGGCGATCCAGCAGATGGAAACCGGCGCTGGTCATCTGCGCCTTTTTCGCCTTCGGCGCACCATCGCCGTACTTAACCGCCAGCCCATCCAGCGGCAGACGTTCGCGCACACCGTCGATACTGAACTCGGCCTCGGCCCAGCTCCAGCGGTTGAAGCCGTGCACGGTCGCGCCGGTCACCAAGCCTTTTTCGTGGGCGTGTTTCGCCAACTGCTCGAAGCTCAACGGCTGCATGCCGTTGGCAGTGAGCTTGCCGTCGACCCAATGCGCATCTTCGCGGCGCACCACATAAGGATTGGCCTGGCCGCCGTAAGGACCTTGGCCCCAGATCTGCAGTGCCGACGGCCACAAGCCGTGATTGAACAGCACACGCGCTGCTTCACGGGTGGCGTGACTGAAGTAATAAGCGGAGTTGGTCGCCGACGAGGCCGACGCCAGTTTGCCAACCCAACGAGGATTGCGTAGAAAACCGTCCTGCTCAGCCTGGCTCATGATGTACGGGTTGCCACCGGTGATGAGCTGCAACTCTTTCCATTCGGTTTCACCGGTCTTCACTTCAGTGGCCGGGATGCCGATGAAATCGGCCACCACCAAAGCTTGGGAGGTGGACATGCCAGTGCCGATTTCGATGCCGATATGGCGCAGGGTCACGTGCCCCTCAGCGGTGAATTCGATGCTGGCCATCGGCGCCTCGGAACCGGTGCCGAAGTCTTTCTGGCAAATGGCAAAGCCGACGCCATACCAGTTGTCCGGGTCTGCCGCTTCGCGCTGTTGCTTGATCGCATCGCGGTTCTTCCAGACTTCGTGGACGGCAGCCTTGTCGAGCATCTCATGCAGGCGCAACGCACCTGCCGGGATCGCGCCCTGGGTGTTTTTCATCCCCGAGACCATGGCATTTTTCTTGCGCAGGTCGATCGCATCAATGCCCAGTCGAGCGGCAATTTCGTCGACCATCATCTCGGTCGACGCCATGCTTTGCAGGGTGCCATAGCCACGCATCGACCCCGCTTCAACGGCGCGGGAATGGTAGGCCGTGACCTGCAAATCGTTCTGCGGCATGTAATAGATCGACTGCGCCGCCGTAGCGCCAACCGCCGCCACCGAAGGGCTGTAGTTGATCCGCCCGCCGCCGTCGACACTCATCTCGGCGCGGAAAATCTTGAAACTGTGATCGGTCTTGTCCACTGCCAATTGGTAGCGAATGTCGAACGAGTGGCGCTTGATGCCACTCTGGAATTGCTCATAGCGATCATTGGCCAAACGCACCGGCACACCGGCGCCGTACAACGCGGCCAGGGCTGCGTAGTAGACGAAGATGTTGTGGTCCTTGGAGCCGTAGCCGACGGTGTAACCAGGGTGCATGTTCAGGTTGGCCAGGCCGAAACGCGACGGCGCGATCATCTTCGCGGTTTCGGTGGCGGCTTCCAGCGGGCACTGGGTAGCAACGACAAAGTGCAGGGTCTTGGTTGCCGGATCGTACCAGCCGTTGCCGTTATCCGGCTCCATGGCGGCCGGTTCAATCGACGGGGTTTTGTAGCGTTCGTCGAACACCAGCCAAGTGTCTGGCGGCGAGTCGATCTGCTGCTTCATGCGATCTGCGTAGAACAAACCACGCTCGGTCAGGTTGCCGTGCAGGTTCGGCTGGGAATTCCACACGGGGCGACGGTTGCGCAGCATCGGGAACAGGATCGAATCCTTGAGGCTGGCAAACTCATCCTCGTCCGCCGAGGTCGCACCGCCGACGCGCACGTAGCGGAAACTGCCATAGGGATCGCCTTCGTAGAACGGCACCTGGGCGCCGTAACGAATCGCTTTGTCGTTGAACTTGAGTTTGGCCTTGGCCTGGCGGAAGCGCTCGAAGTCGTTCCAGATCAGGATCGCCACCGGGTGACCAATGAACATCGCCACCTTGCCTTCCGGCAGCAGCGGATCAGGTGCGTGCTCTTCCGGGAAGACGATGCCGTCCTTGTCCAGGTCGGCGGCGGTGACGATGCGGTCAGGTTGCAAATCAGCGCCGAGCCACGACAGGTCGTAGCCTGCGTAGATGCGATCGGCCTTGGTGATTTTCAGCAGCATGGCGTGGCCCTGCTGCTCGGGCCAGCCCGGCATGTCCTTGGAACGGATGTCGCGAGCAAAGACTTTGCTGCCGCAGACCTTGGACAAGGCATCGTTGCGCATACGCGCCTTGCCGTTGTTACCAAGCCATTGCTCGGACGGCACGGTGACGCTGTTTTCCATCAAGGCCCCCAGCGCCTGGCTGCTGAGCGGAGTGAGCGTCACGCTCACTCCCGCCACTACGCCGCCCTGGAGGAACGAACGTCGGGATATATCACGGTTGGACATGGATCATCCTCCAGACGGTTATAAGTCCGCCCTTGTGGTTATGTTTTTAATATTTTCGGGTCTTGCAGAGGCTTTTTTTGGGAGAGACAAGGAGGCAACAGCCAAAAGCTGACCAAGAGGTTAATTTTATAGGTTTCTGTCAGCGCACGAAACCACTTGTTACAAAAGCCACCCAGCAACACATAAACCAACGAGCACAACCCGACAGCCGCAGATACACCGCATGGGAAAGAGCTTGATGAAAAATTGAGAGTAGTCGACAGCCGCCAGGCAGGCCGCATGGAAAGGAGGGAAATACCAAATCGCAGACACAAAAAACCCCGGTCTTTCGACCAGGGTCTTTGCTATCGATCCAATCAAGCCAGTGGCTTTCCTTGGCGTCTCAGGGCGTTCAGTGGGCCCTGGAACAGATATGGCGCAGCGGACGGGACTCGAACCCGCGACCCCCGGCGTGACAGGCCGGTATTCTAACCGACTGAACTACCGCTGCGTATCGCTCAGACTTGCGTCTGTTTGAACCTTCAAGACTGGCTGAAGTGTCACCTTCAACCGCCTTTAAACATCTGACTGATCAGCCTTGGCTTTTCAATCTCAGGATCAAATCATCGACCCTGGAAAATATGGCGCAGCGGACGGGACTCGAACCCGCGACCCCCGGCGTGACAGGCCGGTATTCTAACCGACTGAACTACCGCTGCGCGTCGGTGCAACCTTTAACGTTGCGTCTTGCCCTAAGGCAAAACTCTCAAGAAGTGGTGGGTGATGACGGGATCGAACCGCCGACCCTCTGCTTGTAAGGCAGATGCTCTCCCAGCTGAGCTAATCACCCTTTGCTTCGTTGAGGCCGCGAAATTTACGCAGGTGGCAGACCTAAGTCAATAGCCTGCTTGAAGTTTTTCTGAAAAAGACAAAATAGCGTCAAGAACGTCGCCGCCCTTACTCGCTGTAAATCATCTTCTTGCTCATCCCGCCGTCCACCACAAACTCCTGCCCCGTGACAAACCCGGCGCCGCGCGACAACAACCACGCCACCATCGCCGCCACGTCCTCCACGGTCCCTACCCTGCCAGCCGGGTGCTGAGCGTGATCAGCATCCGTCAGCGGCTCGGCACGGCGTGCAGCAGGGTCACGGGCGTCGATCCAGCCAGGGCTGACGGCATTGACCCGCACCTCCGGCCCCAGGCTGATGGCCAACGCGTGAGTCAGGGCCAATAAACCGCCCTTGCTCGCCGCGTAGGCCTCGGTATCGGGCTCCGATTGGCGGGCACGGGTCGACGCCAGATTGACGATGGCACCGCCATGAGCCCGCAGGTACGGCGCACAATGTTTGGCCAGCAACATCGGCCCGCCGAGATTGACCGCCATGACCCGGTTCCAGTACGCAAGGTCCAGGCTTTCCAGGGTAATGTTGCGCGGATCAGCCACCGCTGCGTTGCACACCAGCGCATCCAGGCGCCCGAACTGGCCGAGCACTTCGGCAACCCCCAGGGCCACCTGCTGCTCGTCGGCCACGTCCATGGTGATAAACCAGGCGTTCTCCCCCAGCACCTTGGACACCTTGGAACCGCGCTCGCGATCCAGATCCGTCAACACCACCTGCCAGCCTTCGCTGACCAGCCAGGCAGCGATGCCCAGGCCGATGCCCCGCGCTGCACCGGTCACCAGCGCAACCCGACCGTTACTCGCCCCCGCCGCTTCCATGGACCACTCGATCACAAGGCTGCCAGCCCGCGGGCCAGGTCTGCCTGCAAGTCAGCCACATCTTCCAGACCGACCGCGATGCGAATCAGGCTGTCACGAATCCCCGCAGCTTCCCGTTCCTGCGGCGCAAGGCGACCGTGGGAAGTGGTGCTTGGGTGGGTGATGGTGGTTTTGCTGTCCCCCAGGTTAGCGGTAATGGAGATCAGCCGGGTCGCGTCGATAAAGCGCCAGGCGCCCTCTTTGCCGCCCTTGACCTCAAAACTTACCACCGCACCAAAGCCGCGCTGCTGGCGCTGCGCCAACTCGTGTTGCGGGTGGCTCTTGAGACCGGCGTAATGGACCTTCTCGATACCGTCCTGCTGCTCCAGCCACTCGGCCAGCGCCTGGGCATTGGCACAATGGGCCTTCATCCGCAGGCTGAGGGTTTCCAAGCCTTTGAGGAAGATCCAGGCATTGAACGGGCTCAGGGTCGGGCCAGCCGTGCGCAAGAAGCCCACCACTTCCTTCATCTGCTCGCTTGCGCCTGCGACCACACCGCCCATGCAACGGCCTTGGCCGTCAATGAACTTGGTGGCCGAATGCACGACGATGTCCGCGCCCAGCTTCAGCGGCTGTTGCAGGGCCGGGGTGCAGAAGCAGTTGTCCACCACCAGCATCGCACCCTTGGCGTGGGCTACTTCAGCCAACGCGGCGATGTCCACCAATTCAGCCAACGGGTTGGACGGCGACTCGACAAACAGCAGCTTGGTATTGGCCTTGATTGCTGCATCCCAGCCGGACAGCTCAGCCAGCGGCACGTAATCCACCTCAATGCCAAAACGCTTGAAGTACTTCTCGAACAGGCTGATGGTCGAACCAAACACGCTGCGAGACACCAGCACGTGGTCGCCAGCGCTGCACAGGCTCATGACCACCGCCAGGATGGCCGCCATGCCCGTTGCAGTAGCAACGGCTTGCTCAGCCCCTTCCAGCGCCGCGATACGTTCTTCGAACGCCCGCACAGTGGGGTTGGTGTAGCGCGAATAAACGTTGCCCGGCACTTCACCGGCAAAGCGCGCCGCAGCATCGGCTGCGGTGCGGAAAACATAGCTGGAAGTGAAGAACATCGGATCACCGTGTTCGCCTTCCGGCGTGCGGTGCTGGCCGGCGCGCACAGCCAGGGTATCGAAAGCTACGCCATCGAGGTCGCTGTCCAACCGACCGGCATCCCATTCCTGACTCATGCTGCCACTCCTCAACTCAATGCTTTATCAAAGATACAAAACCGGCCCCTCAGGGCCGGTGTTTACTCAGTTGTTATACAGATCGATGATCGCGCTGACCGCCTGGGTCTTGATCTTCGAGGAGTCGTTACGCGCCTGCTCGATCTTGTTCAGGTAGGCCTCGTCGACATCCCCGGTCACGTACTTGCCATCGAACACGGCGCAGTCAAACTGCTCGATCTTGATCTTGCCGCCACCGACCGCTTCGATCAAGTCCGGCAGGTCCTGATAGATCAGCCAATCGGCGCCGATCAGGTCCGCAACGTCCTGGGTAGAACGATTGTGGGCGATCAGTTCGTGAGCGCTCGGCATGTCGATGCCGTAGACGTTCGGGTAACGCACCGCCGGCGCAGCAGAGCAGAAGTACACGTTCTTCGCCCCGGCTTCACGGGCCATCTGGATGATCTGCTTGCACGTGGTGCCACGCACGATGGAGTCATCCACCAGCATCACGTTCTTGCCGCGGAACTCCAGCTCGATGGCATTGAGCTTCTGGCGTACCGACTTCTTGCGGGCCGCCTGGCCCGGCATGATGAAGGTGCGGCCGATATAACGGTTCTTGACGAAGCCTTCGCGGAACTTGACGCCCAAATGGTTGGCCAGCTCCAGGGCTGCGGTGCGGCTGGTATCCGGAATCGGGATGACCACGTCGATATCGTGCTCAGGACGCTCGCGCAGGATCTTCTCGGCCAGCTTCTCGCCCATGCGCAGGCGCGCCTTGTACACCGAAACGCCGTCGATGATCGAATCCGGACGCGCCAGGTAGACGTGTTCGAAGATGCACGGAGTGAGTGTCGGGTTAAGGGCACACTGACGGGTGTGCAGCTTGCCGTCTTCAGTGATGTACACCGCTTCGCCCGGCGCCAGGTCACGGATCAGGGTGAAGCCCAGTACGTCCAGGGAAACGCTTTCGGAGGCGATCATGTATTCAACGCCTTCGTCGGTGTGACGCTGGCCGAAAACGATCGGACGAATACCATGCGGGTCGCGGAAGCCGACGATACCGTAGCCGGTGATCATCGCCACGACGGCATAACCACCGACGCAACGGTTATGAACATCAGTGACCGCGGCGAACACGTCTTCTTCGGTAGGCTGCAACTTGCCGCGCTGGGCCAGTTCGTGAGCGAACACGTTCAGCAGGACTTCGGAGTCCGAGTTGGTGTTGACGTGGCGCAGGTCAGATTCGTAAATCTCCTTGGCCAGTTGCTCAACATTGGTCAGGTTGCCGTTATGCGCCAAGGTGATGCCGTATGGCGAGTTGACATAAAACGGCTGAGCTTCGGCCGAGGTCGAGCTGCCTGCCGTCGGGTAGCGCACATGGCCAATACCCATATGACCGACCAGGCGTTGCATGTGACGCTGATGGAACACGTCACGCACCAGGCCATTGTCCTTGCGCAGGAATAACCGGCCGTCGTGGCTGGTCACAATACCGGCAGCATCCTGGCCGCGGTGCTGGAGCACGGTTAGCGCGTCATACAGCGCCTGATTGACGTTCGACTTACCGACGATACCGACGATGCCACACATGCGACGCAACCCCTACTTAATGAATCTTGACTGAACACAACTTACTGCGGCGTTTTGGCCGGCAAGAGGTGCTCCTTGAACGGAAGATCAGCGGGTACGCTGATTCCGCTGGCCAGCCACTGACTGCTCCACCCCAATATGAGGTTCTTGGACCAATCTGCAACCAATAGAAATTTTGGCACGAGACTCGACTCTTGCCACCACGAATCCTGCTGTACCGGCCCCAGGCTCAATAGCCCGACCGCCACGACCACCAGCAACGCACCACGTGCGGCGCCGAAGGCCATGCCGAGAAATCGATCGGTCCCGGAGAGGCCGGTGACGCGTATCAATTCGCCGATAAGATAATTGACCATTGCTCCCACCAGCAGCGTGGCGATGAACATGATGGCGCAGCCCGCGATGACGCGAGCCGAAGGTGTTTCGATGTACCCGGCGAGGTAAACAGCCAATGAGCCACCGAACATCCAGGCTACGACTCCTGCGACGATCCAAGTCAGCAACGATAGAGCTTCTTTAACGAAGCCGCGGCTTAGACTGATCAAAGCGGAGATGGCGACGATTGCAACGATCGCCCAGTCAACCCAGGTAAATGGCACAGTGCAGCCTACAGACGGATAAGGCGGCGCATTTTAGCAGAGCGCTGGGCTATCGGTAAGCTGCGATTAGCAGTGCATTTGAAATCAATGGGATAGCAGAAAAGAATAAGGCGGGAAGGTGACCCTTCCCGCCTCGTTTTCAACCCTTCTCCGGCTGAAACCGCACGACAAACCCCTTGAGGTTCTGCTGGCGGCCCAGCAGGTCCCGCAAGCGGTCAGCCTCGGCCCGCTCGATCAGCGGCCCGACAAATACCCGGTTCTTGCCATCGGCACTACGGATATAGGCGTTGTAACCCTGGCTGCGCAGGGTCTTCTGCAGGCTTTCGGCGCTTTCACGATTGGCCAGGCTGGCAAGCTGGACCGACCAACTGATCGGCAAGCCATTGGGATCAATACGACTCTGCCCGACATCCGGCTTGCCAGGTGCCGCCGGCTGCGGAGCCACCGGCTTGGGCGCAGGCGCCGGCGCCGCAGGTTTGGCCGCGACCGCAGGGGCCGCAGGAGCTGGCTTCACCACCGGAACGCTCGGCTGCACCGGCATTGACGGCACTTGCTGCTCGGCCAGCTCTTCGTCAGTAGGTACAGGCTCCTGAGGCAGTGCTTGCGGCTCGGGAACTACCACCGGCTCAACCTGAACCTGAGGCACCACAGGCGCCTGAGGCGCAGCCGGCGCCTCGACAGCTACCTGGCGCTGCTCGTCCTGACGAGAAAACAGCATAGGCAGGAAAATCACGGCCAATGCCACCAGAACCAGGGCTCCGACCATTCGCTGCTTGTACGCGCTATCCAGTAATGCCATGTGCAGCTTCCTCCGTGGAGCGCCGGGCCAACCATTCAAGCGCCTCGGCAACACAATAAAATGATCCGAACAACAGAATCTCATCCTCGGGCGTCGCAACCGCGCACTGAGCCTCAAGCGCTTCGGTCACGCTTGCATAGGACGCCACCTGGGCACCAAGGTTCTGCAATGCAGCCTGCAACTCGGCGGCCGGACGACTGCGAGGTGTATCCAGCGGTGCAACGGCCCAGGCTTGAACGTTGTCCAGCAACGGCGCAACAACACCGTCCAGGTCCTTGTCCGACAACAGCCCGAACACCGCCAAGCGACGACCGGCAGTCGGCGTACGCAGCAGGCGCTGGGCCAGATACTCGGCAGCATGAGGGTTATGCCCCACATCCAGCATCAGGTTAAGGCGCTTGCCATTCCACTGGAACGCACGCCGATCCAGACGCCCGACCACACGGGTACCCTGCAAGGTAGCGGCAATCTGCTCGGCATTCCAGGGTAAATCCAGCAACAGGTAGGCTTGCAGCGCGAGCGCGGCGTTTTCCATCGGCAGGTTGAGCAGCGGCAAGTCGCGCAGTTCAACCGTCTGACCACGAGCGTCAAGCCCGCGCCATTGCCAATGCCGGTCGCCAATCTCGAGATTGAAATCACGACCGCGCAGGAAGAATGGGCAGCCCAATTCCAACACTTTGTCCAGCAAGGTATGCGGCGGGTCGAGGTCGCCGCACAGCGCAGGCTTGCCCTGACGGAAGATCCCGGCCTTTTCATAGGCCACAGACTCACGTGTATCGCCAAGATAGTCCGCGTGATCGACACCAATACTGGTGACCAGCGCCAGGTCGGCATCCACCACGTTGACCGTATCCAGACGCCCGCCGAGACCGACTTCGAGCACCACCACGTCCAACTGTGCACGCTCGAACAGCCAGAGCGCCGCCAGCGTGCCCATTTCAAAGTAGGTCAGGGAGATCTCGCCACGCCCGGCATCGAGCGCGGCGAAGGCTTCGCAGAGCTGCTCATCAGTGGCTTCGACACCATTGAGTTGCACACGCTCGTTGTAGCGCAGCAAATGCGGCGAATTATAGACGCCGACTTTCAACCCCTGAGCTTGCAGCAATGCCGCAACAAAGGCGCAGGTAGAGCCCTTGCCGTTAGTGCCAGTGACCGTGATCACCCGCGGCGCCGGCCGACCCAACCCAAGGCGGGCCGCTACCTGTTGCGAGCGCTCCAGGCCCATGTCGATAGCGGACGGATGCAACTGCTCAAGGTAGGCGAGCCACTCACCCAGGGTACGTTGGGTCATAGGTTTGCAGGCACCGGAGGCACGACGATCAGCTCGACAGGGGCAGGCACGTATTCAGGCGTCGGCAGGCCCATCATTTGCGCCAGCAGGTTGCCCAGGCGTGGACGCAGCTCGGAACGGGCGATGATCATGTCGATCGCGCCATGTTCCAGGAGGAATTCGCTGCGCTGGAAACCTTCCGGCAGTTTTTCGCGGACGGTTTGCTCGATCACGCGCGGGCCGGCGAAGCCGATCAGGGCCTTGGGCTCACCGACGATCACGTCACCCAGCATCGCCAGGCTGGCGGAAACACCACCGTAGACCGGGTCAGTCAATACGGAGATGAACGGGATACCTTCTTCACGCAGACGCGCCAATACCGCCGAGGTCTTGGCCATTTGCATCAGGGAAATCAGGGCTTCCTGCATCCGCGCACCGCCGGAAGCGGCGAAGCAGATCATCGGGCAACGGTTTTCCAGGGCATAGTTGGCGGCACGCACGAAGCGCTCACCCACGATGGCACCCATGGAACCACCCATGAAGGAGAACTCGAACGCAGACACCACGACAGGCATGCCCAACAGCTTGCCGCTGACGGAAATCAACGCGTCCTTTTCACCGGTCTGCTTCTGCGCAGCGGTCAGGCGGTCCTTGTACTTCTTGCCGTCGCGGAACTTCAGGCGGTCGACCGGTTCCAGGTCGGCACCCAATTCGGCACGGCCATCGGCATCGAGGAAGATATCAATGCGGGCGCGCGCGCCAATACGCATGTGGTGGTTGCACTTGGGGCAAACGTCCAGGGTCTTTTCCAGTTCCGGACGGTACAGCACCGCGTCGCAAGACGGGCACTTGTGCCAAAGACCTTCAGGGACCGAGCTTTTTTTCACCTCGGAACGCATGATCGAGGGGATCAGTTTGTCTACTAACCAGTTGCTCATGCTTTCTTTCTCCAGTACCGGTGGCTTGAACACAGCCCCGCGTATGCCCTTGAGCTAAATTCATATGTGGCGATGACAAATCCAGGCGGGGTCAGACGTTCGACCGGCCATTTCCTGCATCTGTCCTCAGCTTTCCAGACAACCTGCCAGCGCAGCGTTGCCACTTCATTTCCGGACCTCCCGCAGGCGGCGCCGGGCTGTTTTACACAGTGGTAGTTATGGACGGCGGCAAATTGCCCGCCGTCACATCGAGCCACTGCTGTTACGAACCGCCTGCAGGAATGCACGAATCTTCGTGTGATCCTTGATGCCCTTGCTCTGCTCTACCCCACCACTGACGTCCACGGCATAAGGCCTGACGCGGGCAATCGCCTGCGCGACGTTATCGGGAGACAGACCGCCGGCAAGGATGATCGGCTTGCTCAACCCTTCGGGAATCAAGGACCAGTCGAATGCCTCGCCCGTACCACCGGGAACCCCTTCCACATAGGTATCCAGCAGAATCCCGCTGGCCCCGGCGAATGCCGCGCAACCGGCCGCAATATCATCACCTGCCTTGACCCGCAGCGCCTTGATATAAGGCCGGTGATACCCCTCACACTCGTCCGGCGTCTCGTCACCATGGAACTGCAGCATATCCAACTGCACGGCATCGAGGGTTTCATTGAGTTCGCAGCGACTGGCGTTGACGAATAGCCCCACGGTAGTCACAAACGGCGGCAAGGCGGCAATGATCGCCCGCGCCTGCTGCACATTCACCGCCCGCGGGCTTTTGGCGTAAAACACAAAACCGATGGCATCCGCCCCCGCCTCGACCGCCGCCAACGCGTCTTCTATGCGGGTAATCCCACAAATCTTGCTGCGAACGGCTGGCATATCGTTGGAACCTCAGGGGTTATCCGAGAAAGTCCCGGATGGTAACAAATGCTTTTCCGGGCGTCAGCCGCCAAGTTCGCTGAACCCTGTGAGGAAGTGCGGCCCGATGAACCGTTGCGGCAGTTCGAACTCGTCCCGGTACTCTACATCCACCAGATACAAGCCGAACGGGTGCGCGGTCACCCCGCCGGTGCGACGCACCCGGCTCTCCAACACTTCCTTGGCCCATTCCACCGGGCGCTCACCGGTACCAATGGTCATCAGCACGCCGGCAATATTGCGCACCATATGGTGCAGGAACGCCCCGGCGCGAATATCCAGCACGATCATCTTGCCGTGACGGGTCACGCGCAGGTGATGGACCTCCTTGATCGGCGACTTGGCTTGGCACTGCCCGGCTCGAAACGCGCTGAAATCATGGATCCCCACCAGATGCTGGGCCGCTTCAGCCATGCGCTCGGCGTCCAGCGGACGGTGGTTCCAGGTGATTTCTTCGTTCAAGTGGGCCGGACGAATCTGATCGTTGTAGATCACATAGCGGTAGCGCCGGGCAATGGCCTTGAACCGCGCGTGAAAGTCTGCCGGCATGACCTTGGCCCAACTGACGCTGACATCGTGGGGCAAATTGATGTTGGCGCCCATGACCCAGGCCTTCATCGAACGCTCGGCCTGGGTATCAAAGTGCACCACTTGCCCACAGGCATGCACACCGGCGTCGGTACGCCCGGCACACATCAGTGAAACCGGCGAGTCGGCGACTTTCGACAGGGCCTTCTCGAGGGTTTCCTGCACCGTCGGTACACCAGACGCCTGGCGCTGCCAGCCGCGATAGCGCGAACCTTTGTATTCCACGCCCAGCGCGATTCTGAAAAAACCTGCGGCCGCCATTTCGGCGGCCGCGTTATCTATATTTGCCAAGAGCTGAGAGCCTGATGAGTTGCGCAAAGGCGGCCATTATAAGGCGACGTGAGCTGGATGCCATGTGCGGGGTACTTTTCTTCGCCCCCGGAAAACAAAACGGCAGCCCGAAGGCTAATGCCGGTCAGTTAAGTGAATATTGACCACTGTAGGAGCAAGCTTGCTCGCGAAGAACGCACAGGCAGCGCGCTTACCCTGGATACGCGCGTTATCGTTGACGACCTTCGCGAGCAAGCTCGCTCCTACAATGAATCACTTTCGCTTAACTGATCGGCATTAGCCCGAAGGCTGCCGTTTTTAGTGCAATTGATACGATCAAGCCAACCGGCTGAGCATTTCCCGGGCTTCACTCTTTTGACCGGCATCCCCTTCGCTGAGCACCTCTCCCAGGATATCCCGGGCACCGTCAGCATCCCCCATATCGATATAGGCCTGGGCCAGATCCAGTTTGGTAGCCACTTCGTCGGTGCCGGAGAGGAAATCGAAATCCGGTTCATCGTGCCCCACCGCCGCGTCTTCGGCCGTGAATGTCGGCTCGATCGGTGGATGCTCAAGGCTCTGGGACAAACGATCCAACTCGGCGTTAACGTCGTCAAGCTCCGAGGAGAACGCGTTCGGCTTGGGCGCCTCTGGCGCATCCGGCTCATCGGCCAGGGACAGGTCGAAGTCTTCCGGCAAGTCCAGGTCATCCAGCGCAGCGGGGGCCAGGGTTGGCGGTTCCACAGGCGGCAGGTCCTTCATTTGTTCTTCGAGACCCGACAGAAAATCGTCATCGGCCTGAGAGGACGGAGAGTCCGGCTGCAGGTCCAGGTCAAAATCCAACAAGTCTTCCTCGCTGGCCTTGGCCCCGGTCTTTCGCTGCAAGACCGACTCAACATTCAGGTCATCCGACTCAGGCTTAACAACCGCTGGAGAAGCGGCTTCAAGATCGTCCAGGCTGAGGTCGAAATCCGTGTCAAACGCATCCGTCTCAGGCGCTGCGACAGGTGGAGCAGGTTCATCCTTGAGCAAATCCTTGACGTATTGGGCATCCAGCGCCGCCGCCGCGACGGCAGCGCTGACCCCGGCGGCCAGTACGGCCATAGCCGGAAAACGGCTTTTCAGTTGCTCGACCTGCGCGTGATTTTCACCATTGGCGACCAGTTGCCGCTCTTGGGTGACGAACCCGCCCTTGTCATCCTGCAGGCCGTAGACCTCCATCAACTTGAGGCGCAGATCGCTGCGCGCGGGCTCTTGCTTGAGGGCTTCGTCCAGAACTTCAGCCGCCTGATTCAGGTGGCCACGATCGATATGGGACTGGGCTTGCGCCAGGGCATCGGCCGGACGCTCGGCGGCGAGCGGCGCCACCACCGGCTCGATCACGGGAGCAATGACCGGCGTCACGACTGGAGCTGGAGCTGGAGCCAGCTTGACGTTCGGCGGCGGGACTTCAAGACCTTCAAAACTGTCGGATGGCAGATCATGCTCAGCGCTCGGGGAGAACGCGGGCTCTTCGGCCAGCGCTCGCGCCATGCGCAGGTGCTTTTCCTGTTCCAGGCGGGCGTTGCGATGACGGGCCCACAGCAGCAGGAGCAACAGCACCAGCAAACCGGCCGCACCACCGACCACTCCCAGCACGATGGGGTTGGTCAGCAGGTCGTTGAACTTGCCTTCAGTCGTCGGTGCTGCATCAGCCTTGATCGGGGTTTCAGTTGGCGCAGCGGCCGGGGTTGCCTCGGCGGCAGGCGCAGCGCCCGGTGTTGCCGGTTGCGCAGCCAATTCAGCCGGCATCGTGGCAACAGGCTGCGCCGCGACGCCGCCTTCACCTTGCAACTTGGCCAATTGATTGTTCTTGAGCTCGATCAGCCGCTGCAGCTTGTCCAACTGACTTTGCAGGTCAGCCATGCGGCTTTTCAGTTCTTCATTCTCGCGACGGGTCGAATCCAAGCTTTCCTGAGTGACCGCCAGCTTGTTATTCAAGGCCTTGCTGTCACCAGCGGCGCCTTTCACCCCAGCCTTGGCGGCCTCGGCCGACACCAGGCTCAAGTTGTCCTGGGCATGGGTTTGGGACGGTGCATTGCCTGCCTGAGTGCGCTTGGTGGCATCCAGTTGCGATTTCCCCGCCACCGGGTTGCCGCTACGGCGTCCCTGGCGCCAGGCCGTATTCTGCGCGGTCACTTCGGCAATCGCCTGGGATTGCGGCAGGCTGGTGCTCTGTACCGAGTCCGGCAGACGCAGGACCTGGCCGGTCTTCAGTCGGTTGATATTACCGTCGATAAACGCATCAGGGTTCAGCGCCTGGATGGCCAGCATGGTTTGCTGGACCGATGCGCCATTGCGGTTTTTTGCGGCGATTTCCCACAGCGTGTCGTGGGACGTCGTGGTGTGTTCGGAAGACTTGCTGACGGCGGGGGTGGAAGCGGAAGCCGCAGGCGCACTCAGTCGCGGTGCAGGAGCATCAGGTGCCGAGGGGGCTTGCTCAAACTTGGCCGGATCAAGCAGCACGCTGTAGTCGCGCATCAACCGACCGTTAGGCCATTGCACCTGCAGCAGGAAGCGTACGTAGGAGTCAGGCAACGGCTTGCTGGAGGTGACACGCACCACGCTGCGACCGTTGGGGTTGAGCACCGGGGTAAAGGTCAGCTCATCGAGAAAAGCCTGGCGATCAACACCGGCATCCACAAAGGCCTGGGAGGAAGCCAGGCTGGGAACGATCTCGGAAGCGCTCAGGCCGCCGACATCCAGCAACTCGATCTCCACCGACAACGGCTGGTTCAGCTTCGACTTGAGGGTCATCTCCCCAAGCTGCAGCGCTTGCGCCATACCGGAGGACAGCGCCGAGGCGGCCGCTATTGCTAACACCAGTTTGCGAACTTGAACCATAGCCTCATCCTTAGTTTGAACACTCCCCGCCCGGCGAGAAGGTTGGATACCGCTGCCATAAGGCATGGCACGCCGATCGATCACCGGCGCGCAATTTTTTCTGCACAGGGCCAAGCATAGCGCCTGGCTAGAATCAATCTACAAATTGACGCCAAGTATCTTTTACACAAGGTCTTTTATCAACAACTGCGCCAATTGCACGGCGTTGAGCGCGGCACCTTTGCGTACGTTATCTGACGCCAGCCACAGATTTAGTTCCGCAGGATCATCAACACCTGCACGAACCCGCCCCACATACACCACGTCCTGGCCGACCGCATCGCCCACGGCGGTAGGGTAATCGCCCGCCTCCACCAACTCGACACCCGCAGCCGCCTCCAACGCCTGATTGACCGCCTCCAGATTGACCGCCGCCCCCAGTTGCAACGACACACTCAAGCTATCGCCGAAAAACACCGGGGCTTGAACGCACGTGACGGAAATTTTCAATAAAGGCATATCCAGAACCGCGCGCAACTCGTGCACCAAGCGTTTTTCCAGGGCCGTATGCCCCTGGGCGTCCGGGGTACCCACCTGAGCCAACAGGTTGAACGCCATCTGCCGGTCAAAGAACTTGGGCTCCAGCGGGCGCACATTCAACAGCTCGGCGGTTTGCCGGGCCAGCTCGCTCACCGCCTCGCGCCCCTGGGCCGAAACGGCCAGGTTGGCGGTAACACTGACACGCTGGATATCCAGCAAGCCGCGCAACGGTGCCAGCACCACCGCCAAGGCAGTGGCCGATGGGCTGGGACTGCCCACTTGTACCGGCTTCTTCAGGGTGCTCAATACATGAGGGTTGGCTTCCGGCACCACCTGTGGCGCCTGATCGGCCGGCAACGCGCCAGACAGGTCGATCACCCCACAGCCGGCAGCCGTGGCCCGCGGGGCGAAACTCAAGGTAACGGCCGGGCCGGCAGCGAAGAACGCCCATTGCACCTTGCTGAAATCAAACTCATCGACTTCCCGCACCCGCACATTCTTGCCGCGAAACGGCACTGAATGCCCGGCCGACTCACTGCTGGCCAGCAAATGAAGCGTGCCTACCGGGAAGTCCAGCTCTTCGAGCACCTGCACCAGGGTTTCGCCAACCGTGCCGGTGGCGCCGATCACGGCAATATCAAAGGTCTGGGTCATCGGGGATACCTCGGGTGATACGGGGGGAGCGGCACTTTACCGGGTGGGTGCAGGTGAGGCAATTGGCCTGGGCCTTGCGGTGCAACTGATGACCCCTTCGCGAGCAAGCCCGCTCCCACATTCGACCGAGTCCTACCGTTGGAACGCGGTCGAATGTGGGAGCGGGCTTGCTCGCGAAGAGGCCCGAAAGGACAATAAAAAACCCGCGCCTGTCACCAGAACGCGGGTTTCTTCAAGGCCTTACACAATCAACGCTCCAGCAGAATCCGCAGCATGCGGCGCAGCGGTTCGGCCGCGCCCCACAACAACTGATCGCCAACCGTGAACGCGCCCAGATATTGGGTGCCCATGTTCAGCTTGCGCAGGCGGCCAACCGGTACATTCAGGGTGCCGGTGACCTTGGTCGGGCTCAGCTCCTGCATGCTGATGTCGCGGTTGTTCGGCACCAGCTTGACCCACGGGTTGTGCTGGCTGATCAGCCCTTCGATATCGGCAATCGGCACGTCTTTGTTGAGCTTGATGGTCAGCGCTTGGCTGTGGCAACGCATGGCGCCGATGCGCACGCAGATGCCATCCACCGGGATCGGGCTCTTGAAGCGACCGAGGATCTTGTTGGTCTCGGCCTGGGCCTTCCACTCTTCACGGCTCTGGCCGTTCGGCAATTCTTTGTCGATCCATGGGATCAGGCTACCGGCCAATGGCACACCGAAGTTCTCGGTTGGGTAGGCCTCGCTGCGCATGGCTTCGGCAACACGGCGGTCGATGTCGAGAATCGCGCTGGCCGGGTCGGCCAGTTGATCGGCGACAGCGGCGTGGGTGGCGCCCATCTGCTTGATCAGTTCACGCATATTCTGCGCGCCGGCACCGGAGGCCGCCTGATACGTCATGGCGCTCATCCACTCCACCAGGCCGGCTTCGAACAGACCACCCAAGCCCATCAGCATCAGGCTGACGGTGCAGTTGCCGCCGATGTAGTTCTTGGTCCCGGCGTCGAGCTGCTGGTCAATGACCTTGCGGTTCACCGGGTCGAGGACGATAACCGCGTCATCCTGCATGCGCAGGCTGGAAGCGGCGTCGATCCAGTAACCCTGCCAGCCGGCTTCGCGCAGCTTGGGGAAGACTTCGCTGGTGTAGTCGCCACCCTGGCAAGTCAGGATCACGTCGAGGGTTTTCAGTTCTTCAATGCTGTAGGCGTCCTTGAGCGGAGCAATATCCTTGCCCACAGACGGCCCTTGGCCACCCACATTCGAAGTGGTGAAAAACACCGGCTCAATAAGATCGAAATCCTGCTCTTCCAGCATCCGCTGCATGAGCACGGAACCGACCATACCGCGCCAACCGATCAGACCTACACGTTTCATCGCAACTACACCTTGTTAAAAAGTGGGCCGCCTTGCAGCAACAACTGCAAGCGGGCCCGAGAGATTACAGATTCCGCAACGCGGCGACTACTGCGTCGCCCATTTCTTGCGTGCCAACCTTGGTGCAACCCTGCGACCAGATGTCGCCGGTGCGCAGGCCCTGGTCGAGGACCAGGCTCACCGCCTGCTCAATCGCGTCCGCCGCGTCGGTCAGGTTGAAGCTGTAACGCAGCATCATCGACACCGACAAAATGGTCGCCAGCGGGTTGGCAATGCCCTGCCCTGCGATGTCCGGCGCCGAACCGTGGCACGGCTCGTACATGCCCTTGTTGTTGGCATCCAGGGACGCCGACGGCAGCATGCCGATGGAACCGGTGAGCATCGACGCCTGGTCGGACAGGATGTCGCCGAACAGGTTGTCAGTGACGATCACGTCGAATTGCTTGGGCGCACGCACCAGTTGCATGGCAGCGTTGTCGACGTACATGTGGCTCAGCTCGACGTCCGGGTAGTCCTGGGCCACTTGTTCGACGATTTCACGCCACAATTGGCTGGAGGCCAGCACGTTGGCCTTGTCCACCGAGCAGACTTTCTTGCCGCGCACACGGGCCATATCGAAACCGACCCGGGCGATACGGCGGATTTCACTTTCGCTGTACGGCAGGGTGTCGTAGGCCTGGCGTTCGCCATTCTCCAACTCACGCACGCCCCGTGGCGAGCCGAAGTAGATACCGCCGGTCAGTTCACGGACGATCAGGATGTCCAGGCCAGCCACGATTTCCGGCTTGAGGCTGGAAGCATCGGCCAATTGCGGGTACAGGATCGCCGGACGCAGGTTGCCGAACAGGCCCAGTTGCGCACGAATCTTCAGCAGGCCGCGCTCAGGGCGGATGTCACGTTCGATCTTGTCCCACTTCGGGCCACCTACGGCGCCCAGCAGCACTGCGTCGGCAGCGCGGGCGCGGTCCAGGGTTTCGTCAGCCAAAGGCACGCCGTGTTTGTCGATGGCGGCACCGCCGATCACGTCGTGGCTCAATTCGAAGCCCAGGCTGTACTTGGTGTTGGCCAATTCCAGGACCTTGACCGCTTCGGCCATGATTTCCGGACCAATGCCGTCGCCTGGAAGAATCAGAATCTGCTTGCTCATGCTTTCCTCATTTCATCGGGCGACCCGCCCACAGGCAGGTCGGGAAAAATTATTAGCGCTCGGCCCACACCACCAGCACGTCAGTGCTGAAGGAGCCGTCTGCCTCAACTTCAAAATAATCGCGGACTTCCTGACCCATGGCCTGCTGCAATGCCAGGATCGCCGCGCGCAACACTGGCGGAGTGCGCATGCGCTCAACCCACGAGGTGTACTCCAGACGCAGACGCTGGCGACTGCTGTTGCGCACATGCAAACCGGCTTCGCTGATCTGGCGCATCCACTCGCCGGCGGAATAATCACGCACATGGCTGGTGTCGCGCAGTACCTCGACGGTTTGCAGGTAAGTGTCCAACAGCGGGCTGCCCGGTGACAAGACGTCCACAAACGCCGCCACACCGCCCGGCTTGAGCACTCGGCGCACTTCACGCAGGGCCAGGCCGAGGTCGCTCCAGTGGTGGGCCGAATAACGGCTGAACACGAAGTCGAACTCGCCATCGGCGAACGGCAGGCGCTCGGCGGCACCCAGCACCGTGCTGACGTTACTCAGGCCGCGATCTACCGCAGCGGCGGTCACGACATCCAACATCTGCTGCGACAGGTCGTAGGCCACCACTTCCGTCACCAGCCGCGCGACGTGGAAGCTGACATGACCGGCACCGCACCCCAAATCCAGCAGTCGTGCAGCGCCCTGCCCGGCCAGTTCGGCCTGTAGCAGCGCGAATTCGGTGCCTTGAGCGTGGACAGCGCTGCTCAGGTAGGCCGAGGCCTGTTCGCCGAATTGTTTTTGCACGACTTGGGTGTGGGCGGTGCTGGTCATGGAAGTTTCCTCAATGGACCTTGTGGTGTTTGTTCTGGCCTCATCGGGAGCAAGCCCCCTCCCACATTTGAATGTATTCACAAATCAAAATGTGGGAGGGGGCTTGCTCCCGATGGCGGCGGTCCTGCCTACATCAAATCAGGAGTCACGAAACAACCACGGCTGACTCGCCCGGTGCTTGGTTTCAAATGCGGCAATCGCGTCGCCGTCCTGCAAGGTCAGGCCGATATCGTCCAGCCCATTGATCAGGCAGTGCTTGCGGAAGGCGTCCACTTCAAAGTGGTACACCTTGCCGTCTGGACGGGTCACGGTCTGCGCTTCGAGGTCGACTGTCAGCTCGTAGCCCGGGTTGGCTTCTACTTGCTGGAACAGTTCATCGACTTCGGCATCGCTCAAGATGATCGGCAGCAAGCCGTTCTTGAAGCTGTTGTTGAAGAAGATGTCGGCGTAGCTCGGCGCGATGATGCTGCGAAAGCCATATTCTTCCAGAGCCCACGGCGCGTGCTCACGGCTGGAACCGCAGCCGAAGTTTTCCCGGGCCAGCAACACGCTGGCACCCTGGTAACGTTCGGCGTTGAGCACGAAATCCTTGTTCAACGGACGCTTGGAGTTGTCCTGATACGCATAGCCCACGTCCAGGTAGCGCCATTCGTCGAACAGGTTGGGGCCAAAGCCCGTGCGCTTGATCGACTTGAGGAACTGCTTGGGAATGATCTGATCGGTGTCGACGTTGGCACGGTCCAACGGCGCGACCAAACCGGTGTGTTGGGTAAAAGCTCTCATCGGGTATTCCTCAGATCAATTCGCGAACGTCGATGAAACGACCGTTGACGGCAGCCGCAGCAGCCATGGCCGGGCTCACCAGGTGGGTACGGCCACCGGCGCCCTGACGCCCTTCGAAGTTACGATTGGAAGTAGACGCGCAGTGCTCGCCCGACTCCAAACGGTCCGGGTTCATGGCCAGGCACATGGAGCAGCCCGGCTCACGCCATTCAAAACCGGCCTCGAGGAAGATCTTGTCCAGGCCTTCGGCCTCGGCTTGGGCTTTGACCAGGCCCGAACCTGGCACCACGATCGCTTGCTTGATGGTCGAGGCAACTTTGCGGCCTTTGGCGATTACCGCTGCAGCGCGCAGGTCTTCGATCCGCGAGTTGGTGCAGGAGCCGATAAACACGCGATCCAATTGAATGTCGGTGATCGCCTGATTAGCTTTCAAGCCCATGTATTTCAAGGCGCGCTCGATGGAGCCGCGCTTGACCAGGTCGGTTTCCTTGGCCGGGTCCGGCACGTTCTGATCAACGGCGAGGACCATTTCCGGCGAAGTGCCCCAACTGACCTGTGGCTTGATCTGGGTGGCGTCGAGCTTGACCACGGTGTCGAACACCGCGTCGGCATCGGACACCAGGTCTTTCCAGGCTTCGACCGCAGCGTCCCAATCGGCACCGCTCGGCGCGAACGGGCGGCCCTTGACGTAGGCAATGGTCTTTTCGTCCGCGGCTACCATGCCCACACGGGCACCGGCTTCGATGGACATGTTGCAGATGGTCATGCGGCCTTCGATGGACAGGTCGCGAATGGCGCTGCCGGCGAATTCGATGGCATGGCCGTTACCGCCGGCGGTACCGATCTTGCCGATCACGGCGAGGACGATGTCCTTGGCGGTCACGCCAAAAGGCAATTGCCCCTCGACCAATACCAGCATGTTTTTCATTTTCTTGGCGACGAGGCACTGGGTGGCAAACACATGCTCCACCTCGGAAGTACCAATGCCGTGAGCCAAGGCGCCGAACGCACCGTGGGTCGAGGTGTGGGAGTCACCGCAGACCACGGTCATGCCCGGCAAGGTCGCGCCCTGCTCCGGGCCGATCACGTGGACGATGCCCTGGCGCACGTCGTTCATCTTGAATTCGGTGATGCCATATTCGTCGCAGTAGTCGTCGAGGGTCTGCACCTGAAGGCGCGACACCGTGTCGACAATGGCGTCGATGCCACCTTTGCGCTCAGGCGTGGTCGGCACGTTATGGTCTGGAGTGGCGATGATCGAGTCGACACGCCAAGGCTTGCGCCCGGCCAGTCGCAGGCCTTCAAACGCTTGGGGCGAGGTCACTTCATGGATGATGTGACGGTCGATATAGATCAGCGACGACCCATCATCGCGCCGTTTCACTTCATGGGAATCCCAAAGCTTGTCGTAGAGCGTTTTGCCGGCCATCAGTCGGTCCTCATCAGCGTCTTTCTATGCCCTGGGCCTTGAACGATTCAATAACCCCTTGGCTTGTGAGGCTGATGCTATGGGGTTACATTAAATAACTCAAATTCATATTTTTCATGCTTTGGATAACTTACCGGAATACCACCATGGACCTGGCCAATCTCAACGCTTTTATTGCCATCGCCGAGACCGGCAGCTTCTCCGGGGCCGGCGAACGGCTGCACCTGACGCAACCGGCCATCAGCAAACGGATCGCCGGCCTGGAACAACAATTGAAGGTGCGGCTGTTCGATCGCCTGGGTCGTGAAGTGGGCCTGACCGAGGCTGGACGCGCCCTGCTGCCACGGGCCTATCAGATTCTCAACGTACTGGACGACACCCGCCGCGCCTTGACCAACCTCACAGGCGAAGTCAGCGGGCGCCTGACGCTAGCCACCAGCCATCACATCGGCCTGCACCGCCTACCGCCAGTGCTGCGCACCTTCACGCGGGAATACCCGAACGTCGCCCTGGACATTCAGTTTCTCGATTCAGAAGTGGCCTACGAAGAAATCCTCCATGGCCGTGCCGAAGTAGCCGTCATTACCCTGGCGCCCGAGCCCCACACGCTCGTTCGAGCAACGCCCGTGTGGGACGACCCACTGGATTTCGTGGTGGCGCCGGAACACAGCCTGATCAACAACGGCACGGTCAGCCTGGCCGATATCGCCCAGCATCCGGCGGTATTTCCAGGCGGCAACACCTTTACCCACCATATTGTGCAGCGTCTGTTCGAGGCCCAAGGCCTGACGCCCAATATCGCCATGAGTACCAACTACCTGGAAACCATCAAGATGATGGTCTCCATCGGCTTGGCCTGGAGCGTGCTGCCGCGCACCATGCTCGACGATCAAGTGGCACGCATTGCTTTACCGGGCATACAGCTCAGTCGCCAGCTAGGCTATATCGTGCACACCGAACGGACGCTGTCGAACGCTGCGCGGGCTTTCATGAGCCTATTGGATGCACAGGTCGATCCGGCAGGGGTGCCGGCCTGAAGCCGTGCGGCCATAAAGCCTGAAAACCGCGCCGAACGCCCATTGAGCCAAGGCCCTTTGACAATGCGCAACCCCGCTGACCACACCCCACCGCTGCCTCGCATTCATGCACTCGACCCGCAGGAAGCAGAGCAGAGTTGGGAAAGCGCCCCACAATTATTGGCCGCACTCAATGCGGCGCACCTGGGCGCCTGGTCCTGGGAAATCGACAGCGGGCAAATCAGTTGGTCACGGGGTACACAGGCACTGTTCGGTTTCGACCCCAAGCAACCACTGCCCAAGGACCTGGAATACCTCGACCTGCTGGCTGTCGAGGACCGCGCCAAGGTGATCCGAGCCTTTCATGCGGTGCTGGCGGGAGAACCCTTCGCACAGGCGATGCACCATCGCATTCAATGGCCCGATGGCAGCCTGCATTGGCTGGAAATCAACGGCAGCCTATTACCGGACAAGACCGGCCGCCGACGGATGATCGGGGTGATCCGCGAGATTACTCACCAGCGCGAACGGGAACAGGCCCTCAGCCACTCCGAAAAGCGCTTCGCCACGCTGTTTCACCTATGCCCGAATATGGTGCTGCTGACCCGTCAGGCCGATGGCCAGATCAGCGAAGCCAACCAGTATTTCGAAAGCCTGTTCGGCTGGCCGGTGGCCGATGCCATCGGCCGTAGCACCCTGGACCTGGGCCTGTGGGTACACCCGGAACAACGCACCTTGCTGGTCAATGCCACCCAGCGCAAGGGCGAGCCCATCAGCATGGAGGTGCAGTTCCGTGCCAGCAACGGGCAGATTCACGACGGCACCCTCAGTGCGCAAAAAATCGAGATGGACGGCGAGGCTTACCTGATCAGCACCTTTCTCGACACCACGGAACGCAAGAACGCCGAACAAGCCCTGAAGGACAGCCAGGAGCGCCTCGACCTGGCGCTCGACTCGGCGCAACTGGGCACCTGGGACTGGCACATCCCCAGCGGCCAGCTCTATGGCTCGGCACGAGCCGCCCAATTGCACGGGCTGGAACCTCAACCGTTTCATGAATCCTTCGAAGCCTTTTTTGAAGGCATGCCCAGTGACGAGCGTGAAAGCATGCGCCATGCCTATCGCACCCTGAGAGAGGGTCCGGCGGGCAATTATCAACTGACGTATCGAGTGCAACTGAAGGATGGCAGCTCCCGCTACCTGGAAAGCCGCGCCCGTCTCTATCGCGACGAGCAAGGCGCACCGCTGCGTATGGCTGGCACCTTGCTCGACATCACCGACCAGGTGGAGCGCGAACAACGCCTGAGCGCCTCAGAAGAAAAGTTTGCGAGCCTGTTCCAGGCCAGCCCCGATCCGATCTGCGTGACGCGCCTGGAAACCGGCCAGTTCATCGAGATCAACCCGGCCTTCACCCTGACCTTCGGCTGGACCGCCGCCGAGGTCATCAACAGCAATGCTGAACAGCTTGGTCTGTGGAATGAGTCCAGCTCGCGCCTGCAACGCATCGAGCAGGTTATTCGTGACCAGGCGCTGAGCAACGTGGCAATCACGGTCCGTCACAAGAACGGCCAGAGCCTGACCTGCGTGATTTCCAGCCGTCTGATCAAGGTTGGCGACCATCCCTGCGTCGTCACTACCTTGCGCGATATCACCCAGCAGCAGCGCTCGGAGGCCGCACTCAAGGCCAGCGAAGAGAAGTTCGCCAAGGCCTTCCATTCCAGCCCGGATGCGGTGTCCATCACCGAGCGCGATACCGGGCGCTACCTGGAGGTCAACGACGGTTTCTGCCGCTTGACCGGCTATCGCGCGGAAGAAGCCATTGGCCTGACGCTGTACCAGATTGGCATCTGGGCCGACGAAAACCAGCGCGCGGCGCTGCTGGCCGAATTGCAGATCAAGGGCCGCATTCATCACCTGGAAATGCTCTGGCACAACAAGCGCGGGGAGGTGATGGCCGTCGAGGTGTCAGTCGAACCGATCACCCTCAATGAAATCCCGTGCCTGCTGCTGAACGCCCGGGATGTCAGCCTGTTGAAAAACGCTCAGGCACAAATACGCCACCTGGCCTACCACGACTCACTGACTAACCTGCCCAACCGCGCATTGCTGATGGACCGCCTGAGTCAGCAGATCGCCCTGCTCAAGCGCCATAACCTGCGGGGCGCCCTGCTGTTTCTCGACCTTGATCACTTCAAGCACATCAACGACTCCCTGGGCCACCCGGTAGGCGACACGGTGCTGAAAATCGTCACCGCCCGGCTGGAAGCCAGTGTGCGCATGGAAGACACCGTGGCGCGCCTTGGGGGCGATGAGTTTGTGGTGTTGCTCAGCGGCCTGGAGGGCTCGCGGGCGGAGGTCAGCCATCAGGTTCAGGCATTGGCCGACACCTTGCGTGAGCTGTTGTCAGAACCCATGTCCCTTGATGGCCATCGCTTACAAGTCACGCCAAGCATTGGCGTAGCGCTGATCCCCGATCACGGCTCTACACCGACTGACTTGCTCAAGCGCGCCGACATTGCTCTGTACCGGGCCAAAGACGCCGGGCGCAACACCACCCAGATGTTCCATAACAGCATGCAGAAAACCGCCAGTGAACGATTGCGCATGGAGACCGACCTGCGCCTGGCCTTGTCACGCGGCGAATTCAGCGTGCATTACCAACCGCAAGTGGACGCGCGAGGCAATCGTATCGTCGGCGCCGAGGCCCTGGTGCGTTGGCAGCATCCGCAACTGGGTGCGCAGTCGCCGACCGAATTTATCAAGGTACTGGAGGACAGCGGGCTGATTCTGGAAGTAGGCACCTGGATTCTCGACGAGGCCTGCGCAGCGTTCGCGCAGCTGATTGCCGAAGGTTTGGTGGACCCGCTGAATTTCAGTCTGTGCGTCAATATCAGCCCCCGACAGTTTCGCCAGAATGATTTTGTCGAACGGGTGGAACGCAGCCTGCGGCGGTTCCAATTGCCATTCACGCTGCTGAAACTGGAAATCACCGAAGGCATCGTGATCCAGAACCTGGACGACACCATCAGCAAGATGCGTCGCCTGAAAAAACTCGGTGTGAGTTTTGCCATGGACGACTTTGGTACGGGTTACTCGTCACTCACCTACCTCAAGCGGCTGCCGGTGGATGCGCTGAAGATTGACCAGTCGTTTGTGCGCGATGCGACACATGATCCTAACGATGCCGAGATCATTCGGGCGATTGTGGCGATGGCTCGAAGCTTGAACCTTGAGGTAATTGCCGAGGGGGTGGAAACGCCCGAGCAGCTAGCGTTCCTGCAAGGGTTGGGCTGCCATTTGTATCAAGGGTATTTGCACAGCAGGCCGCTGCCCATGGAGGGGTTCAAGCAGCTATTGGAATGAGCCTGGTAATTAAGCAGCCACCCTGCCAGGCAGAGTGACTGTGAACGCGCGCATTCGATTGCGCCTGGCCGTCGATGTAGACCCGCAATTCCATTTGGTAATAACCCTAGCTCCTGTTCCTACGATTAGCCTGAGTCTCTTCTTAAAAGAGATCCCACGCTAGGATTTTACAAACCAGTCCTTAAACAAACTCAACCCCATCACAAACTTCTTAATGCTGCTTGCAACATAAGACAACGCGTCAATCGCCTGCCCAATAAATCTTCCAAGCTCTGCCATAATTCCAGTTGGCTCCGCTGGCACCGGCACAGGTGTTGCAGGTATTGGTACTGATACCGGTGGCGCTATCACGAAGTGAGCAGGAAAACTAGCAGAGGCTTTATCCACCTCGTGTCTAAAGCTGGAGTTTTTTTCCGCGCAGCAATCCTCCCTCATTTTTTGTTCACTGTATTTTTCAACACCCGCAAAAAAGCCACTCGACCGATAAAAATCTATCAAGATAAATCTCCCAACTAGCTATTATTCAGAATGAAAGCTGCATATTAACTATGCGACTCAGGCTTATCAGATAATCACCAACCAAACCACATACGAAATATAAAATCATATCAACAAGGCAGAGATATCCCTCTAACAAAAACCTACGAAAGTCACTGACCTATTCGACAATGTTCACTTTAAAAAAGGCCCGTTATTGTATGAGGCTGATACGGCTTGCGACCTCGCTTGCCATAGTCTTCTTCAACCCCTTCAATTACCGCCACCGAGTGCCCACGCCGCTCTACCGTACCAATCATGCCATTGAGCAGATCCGACAAGGGAACGGGTTTGATATGATTCTTCAACCCCAGCCGCAGCAAGCCTTCACGGGAGTACTCACCATCATTCAGGGTCTTTATCGCCTGATTGAAGCTGCGCGCCGCGGTTCTATCGTTATTCTCCATTTGCGCTCGCTTGGCGCTTGCTGCAAACAGAAAGTGGGCATCCTTGAGCATTTCCTGATCTCGCCCCATGAATTGCGACCCTCTAATTGCCATTTGCAATTCTGCATCGCTGAATTTAACTTCAACTCCATCCCTCATTACCACTTCATACCCGCCACCTGTTGTCTTTACCTCTTTAAATATATCTGAGGGTTTCTGACCAAATTTCATCATGGCTGCCTTGATTGCAGACACAGTGACACAGTTACCATCCGGCCCTTGCCGGAAGCCACCCCATATATCATTTGGTTTCTTACCGGGGGAATGTCCAGGAGAAATTGGAGATGGTCTAATAGGGGATGGACGGACAGGAAACGGCGTAACCGTTGCGGGAGCAACAGGGGTAGGTGCAGCTGGAAAGACAGGTTTCGCAGGTGGCGAGAACAACGTTCGAAAAAGATTTATCGCCATACTGACCATACTAAAGATGGCTTGAATAGCCTCAGCCATTTCTTTCAAGCTATTATTGGTAGTGGTACTCCCGGACGTGCCAACAGAAGCCCCGCCATACGCTATTTTCGGCCCTGCTTGTAATTTTTTAATTTGCGTAGAAGCGGCTGTCCTCTCAACTCCTTCATTTCGACACAGCCCATTCATAACAACATCGTTTAACACACTTGAAACATGCATAAACTTCTCCTGAACAATCATTTTAAAAACATCAAGCAACTTAAAAACAGTAAAGCGCTGATTAGAAATCAGGCGCCATCTACTTGTACTTAATGTTCTTCGTCAGTGGCCAGTCGAGTCAGCAGGTTCCAGCACCACAAGTAACCACAAGCTGCAAAACCTCAAAAATGACGATGTCGCCATAGGCTTAATCTGGTGCCATGTGAGATTTTTCCGATCAATTCAACCCGCACAACCAGCCGAAACCCCGCGTCCTTGCACGCCTGCATCATCCCGGGGCGGCATGAGCGCAGGCAAATCACCTGGCGAAAACCGTATGGGCCTCTTGTCATTTCTTGCCGTACTTGATCAAGCAGAAATGCGCCTTTCAGGTCTACCAACACCTAAAAGACGCCCACAAAAAAGGGCGCCAATGGCGCCCTTCCGAACTACTCGAACGTGATGCGTGAGGACTCAATGTTACAAAGCCGACTCTCGCAGCGCTCCCCGTCCAGCGAAGGGCCGCTGATGCATTTCAAGAGATTTTTTCAGAACGCTTTCAAGCCGCTTCGGGATGCGGCATACCGAGCAATCGGCTGACCTGCTGCAGATCAGTTTCCCTACGCAGAGCGGTAAACAACTCCACCGCTTGCGGGTAGTTGCGCGTCAGCATCGCCAGCCACTGCTTCAAACGGCCTGGGGCCTGACGCTCCGTCAACTGCGCGACCGATTGCGTCCAGAACTCCTGGAGCATCGGCTGCATCTGCGCCCAGGTCATCTCCACCACTTCTTCGCCCGCACGGGCCGCCGCAATCTGCCGGGCCAGGTCGGGGCGAGCCACCAGGCCACGACCGAGCATGATGTCTTCGACACCGCTGATTTCCCGGCAACGCCGCCAATCCTCGACACTCCAGATATCACCGTTGGCGAACACCGGCACCTTGACCACGTCCTGCACCCGCGGGATCCACTCCCAATGGGCCGGCGGTTTATAGCCATCGGTCTTGGTCCGAGCATGAACCACAATATGTGCGGCGCCGCCTTCAGCCAACGCCGTGGCGCAGACCAGTGCACCGTCCGGGCTGTCGAAGCCCAGGCGCATTTTGGCGGTAACCGGGATATGCGCCGGCACCGCACGGCGAACGTGTTCGACGATCTGGTTGAGCAACTCCGGCTCCTTGAGCAGCACCGCACCGCCTCGGGATTTGTTGACGGTCTTGGCCGGGCAGCCGAAGTTCAGGTCGATGACCTCGCTGCCCAGTTCGCAGGCCAGCGCAGCGTTTTCCGCCAGGCATACCGGATCGGAGCCCAGCAATTGCACACGCAGCGGCACGCCAGCAGCGGTTTTGGCACCGTGCAGCAATTCCGGAGCGAGCTTGTGGAAGTAAGCAGGCGTCAGCAGACGGTCGTTGACCCGGATGAACTCGGTCACGCACCAATCAATACCGCCCACCTGGGTCAGCACGTCCCGCAGGATGTTGTCGACCAACCCCTCCATGGGCGCCAAAGCAATTTGCATGGAAAACACTCAACAAAAAACGTGGCGCAGTTTACTGGGTTTCCCACAACAACCGTTAACCCCTGCGTCAGATAGGCAACGCCGGGCCATAACCGTCGATAAACTCCGCCGGCATGCGCTTGGGCTTGCCGGTGGACAGCTCGATACAGACAAAAGTGGTGTGCGCCCGCAGCAAGGTGGCGCCGTCACTGGGGCGGACCAACTGGAAGCGCCGGGTCATTTTCAGGCGCTGATCCCAGTCGACAATCCACGTCGCCAGTTGCAACTCATCACCCTCATAGCCCGCCGCCAGGTAGTCGATCTCATGGCGAACCACGGCCATGGCGCGATCCAGGCGCTGGTACTCGGTCAGGTCCAGCCCCAGGCGCTGGGAATGGCGCCAGGCGCAACGCTCCAGCCAGGAAACATACACCGCGTTGTTGGCGTGACCCAGGCCATCAATATCCTCAGGCGCTACCTGCAGATCGATGATAAACGGCGATGCCAAATCCCAGCCCATGCTTTGCTCCCGGTCGATTAATGTCGGCGGCAGCAGTGTAACCCAAGGCTCAGGCAGTTTGCCGCGCCGGCAGACGAGAACCGGCCAGCAACGCCAGTACGCCTTCGATGACCCGCGGATCGGCCAAGACCTTCTGGTGGCCACCTTGCTCCAGGCGCATCAGGCGGCTGTCAAACCACGCTTCATGGATCATTTGGGCGGCTTTGACCGGAACAAACGTGTCGTCTTCGGCGTGTACGATCAGGCCCGGCATGTTCATTTGATAATGGGCCACATCCAGATGCTTGAGCGGCATCCCCAGGGTAGACTCGACTTGCCGGATAAACGCCGAGCGCGCTCGAGCCGGCAAGCCAACCACGCCGGCAAACCCGCGCAACACATCGAGAAACCGCGACGGCGCAGCAATGCTCACCAGCGCCTCGGTGCGCAACCCCAATTGGACAGCCAGCATCGCGCTGGCCCCTCCCATGGAATGGCCGACAACAGCATGCAATGGCGGTAACTCGGCAGCAGCTTCCAACATGGCTCGGGCAAACAGCAGCACATGCGCCTCATGCCCGGGCGAGCGGCCATGCGCCGGGCCTTCCAGGGCAATCACGGAGTAACCGGCGTCCACCAGCGCGGTGATCAGGCTGGCAAACTGCGTCGGACGCCCCTCCCAGCCATGCATCAACAACACCGTCGGGCCCTGGCCCCAACGCAGGGCCGACAAACCGAAGCGCAAGGTCATACGCTCCGATTGCGCCAGCAGCGGCAACTCCCAATCACGGGGAGGATGGTTGCGGGGTGTCATAAACACCCGGAGCATCTTGTTGGCCACCGCCTGGGGGGCCAGGCGACCCAAGGTGCCATTGACGCCACGAACCCATTTAAGCGCGCTCATCATTCACTCCCAAGGCCCAAGGCCGTCCTCAGCGCACTGCCGACTTGGCCGCGCGCAACATGCGATCCGACAATTCTCCCGGCCCAAGGGCACGGGCCAACGCCAAACCACCGACCATCAATGCCATGTCCGCCAAGGCCTTGTCGGTGTCTTCAGGACTGGCGGCCAACTGGGCGGCCATCAGTTCGACGTGCTCGTTGAGCACCCGCCGAAAGTCGTCCGGCAAGCGGCCCATCTCCCCCACCGTGGCGGGAATCGGACAGGCTTGGGCGGTGGAGTCACGGTGCTTACGTGACAGGTAGAACGCCGCCACCAGGGCACGTCGCTCTTCACCTGTCAGCTCGGCGTCCATGTCGTCGATGGAGGCACGACGCTGGGCCAGCAATTGATTGAAGGCCTCCAGCATCAACGCATCCTTGCTTTCGAAATGGGCATAGAAGCCGCCAACGGTCAGCCCCGCCGCACCCATTACTTCGCCCACGCTGGGCTCGGCCGGGCCGCGCTGGACCAGCGCGGCACTGGCGGCCTGAAGAATGCGTTCACGGGTTTGCGCTTTTTTATCGTTCATCGCTGCCTCCGAATATTACGAATAAAATATTATTCTCATCATAATACTTAGCAAGTCATTGAGGTGACCATTGGTCAGAAGAATTATCAAGGAGAGAGGGAATTGGCAAACGCCAGACAAACAAAAGGGCCATTCAATAATTGAATGACCCTTAAAATCCCGCAGAGCGGGTAATCGTGGCGTCCCCTAGGGGACTCGAACCCCTGTTACCGCCGTGAAAGGGCGGTGTCCTAGGCCACTAGACGAAGGGGACACAAACCTTCTATACAACGTGATCAGGCTGAGTCTGATCGAATTCAAGGACGGTGTGGCCAGACCTTGAACCTGTAAATTGGTGGAGCTAAACGGGATCGAACCGTTGACCTCTTGCATGCCATGCAAGCGCTCTCCCAGCTGAGCTATAGCCCCGGATTTTTCGCCTCTCGGCGCAGCAGACCTTGCGAGCTGCTTGTTGAAACTGGCGTCCCCTAGGGGACTCGAACCCCTGTTACCGCCGTGAAAGGGCGGTGTCCTAGGCCACTAGACGAAGGGGACACAAACCTTCTATACAACGTGATCAGGCTGAGTCTGATCGAATTCAAGGACGGTGTGGCCAGACCTTGAACCTGTAAATTGGTGGAGCTAAACGGGATCGAACCGTTGACCTCTTGCATGCCATGCAAGCGCTCTCCCAGCTGAGCTATAGCCCCTCGTCGGTGAGGACGGGGCGAATCTTAATGGCGCTTTGGAAAGCTGTCAAATTTATTTTCAACAATTTCCAAAATTTTTTGCCGACATAACAATCACTTACCGATCAAACCCCGGAAAACCGGGGTTTAATCGTTACAACCGCTTACTCAGGCGATAGCGCCCAACAGCTTTTCCCATTCCTTGTTTTCTTTCTTCGACACACCACCAAGCAAATCAAGGGCTTGGCGCAGACGGAAACGGGTCAGGTCCGGGCCGAGGATTTCCATCGCATCGAGCACCGACACCGAACTGGCTTGCCCGGTGATCGCGGCAAACATCAGTGGCATGGCATCGCGCAGCTTCAGCTCGAGGGACTCGACCACCGCCTGGATAGTCGTGGTAATCGCATCCTTCTCCCACTGACGCAGGCTTTCCAGCTTCCACAGGATCAACTGCATCAACTGACGAACCTGATCACCCGAGAGTTTCTTGGACTCGAACAGCTTGGCATCCGGGCTCACGCCGCCGGCAAAGAAGAACCCGGCCAACGGTGCGATCTGGCTGAAGGTTTCCACCCTGCCCTGCACGTGTGGTGCGATCTTCATCATGTACTCGGGGTTCAACGCCCATTGCTGCACACGGCTGGCGAACTCTTCCACCGGCAAGTCGCGCAGCCACTGGCCGTTGAGCCAGGACAGTTTCTCGACGTCGAAGATCGGGCCGCCCAGGGAGACACGGGACAGGTCGAAATTATCGACCATTTCCTGCAGCGAGAACTTCTCGCGCTCGTCCGGCATCGACCAACCCATGCGGCCCAGGTAGTTGAGCATCGCTTCCGGCATGAAGCCCATGCGCTCGTAGAAAGTCACCGAGGTCGGGTTCTTGCGCTTGGACAGCTTGCTCTTGTCCGGGTTACGCAGCAGCGGCATGTAGCACAGTTGCGGTTGCTCCCAGCCGAAGTATTCGTAGAGCAGGATCAGTTTCGGCGCCGATGGCAGCCACTCTTCGCCACGCAGCACGTGGGTGATGCCCATCAGGTGGTCGTCGACCACGTTGGCCAGGAAGTACGTCGGCAGGCCGTCGGTCTTCATCAGCACTTGCATGTCCATGCGATCCCACGGGATCTCGACATCGCCACGCAGCATGTCCGGTACCACGCAGACGCCTTCACTCGGCACCTTCATGCGGATCACGTGCGGCTCGCCAGCGGCCAGGCGGCTGGCTACTTCTTCCTTGGACAGCAGCAGTGCACGGCCGTCGTAGCGCGGGGTTTCGCCCCGGGCCATTTGTTCGGCGCGCATCTGGTCCAGTTCCTCGCTGGTGCAGAAGCACGGGAAGGCATGACCCATGTCGACCAACTGCTGGGTGTATTTTTTGTAGATCTCGCTGCGCTCACTCTGCCGGTACGGGCCATGCGGGCCACCGACGTCCGGGCCTTCAGCCCAGGTGATACCCAGCCAGCGCAAGGCATCGAAAATCTGCTGCTCGGACTCGCGGGTCGAACGCAATTGATCGGTGTCTTCAATCCGCAGGATGAATTCACCGCCATGCTGCTTGGCAAAGCAGTAGTTGAACAAAGCGATGTAAGCAGTACCAACGTGGGGATCCCCAGTGGGCGATGGCGCGATGCGCGTGCGGACGGTGGTCATGGCAAGTCTCGAATGGGCAATAAAACTGAAATTGAAACAAGGGGCGAATGGTAACAGCCCCGAGCTCCATATTGTAGGAGCAGGGGGACGCCTAGTGCTTGCTCGCGAAGCACGCAAGGGCACTGTGCTTAACCAGAATGCCCGCGCAATCGTTGACGTTTTTCGCGAACAAGCTCATGCCTGCAAAGGGCAAGGAGCAATCGGATTAAACAGTCAGCAACCGCTCGCGCAACTTGCCAATCTCATCGCGCATCTGCGCCGCAGCCTCAAACTCAAGATCCCGCGCCAACTGGTACATTTTCTCTTCCAACTGACGAATCCGCTTGGTGATCTCACTCGGCGAACGCAGTTCGTTTTCGTACTTGGCATTCTCCTCGGCAGCCTTGGCCATGCCCTTGCGCTTCTTGCTGCGCGAGCCCGGCACGGTGGCGCCTTCCATGATGTCGGCGACGTCCTTGAACACGCCCTTGGGCGTGATGCCATTGGCCAGGTTGAACGCAATCTGCTTGTCACGGCGGCGCTCGGTCTCGCCAATCGCCCGCTCCATGGAGCCGGTAATGCGGTCGGCATACAGAATCGCCCGACCATTGAGGTTACGGGCGGCCCGGCCAATGGTCTGGATCAACGAGCGCTCGGAGCGCAGGAAGCCTTCCTTGTCGGCATCGAGAATCGCCACCAGCGACACTTCCGGCATGTCCAGGCCTTCGCGCAGCAGGTTGATCCCCACCAGCACGTCGAACGTCCCCAAGCGCAGGTCGCGGATGATCTCTACCCGCTCCACGGTATCGATATCCGAGTGCAAATAGCGCACCCGCACGCCGTGGTCGGCCAGGTAGTCAGTCAAGTCTTCGGACATGCGCTTGGTCAGCGTGGTCACCAGCACCCGCTCTTCCAGGGCTACGCGCTTGCCGATTTCCGAGAGCAGGTCGTCGACCTGGGTCAACGCCGGGCGGATTTCGATTTGCGGGTCGACCAGGCCGGTCGGGCGCACCAGTTGCTCGACCACACGCCCGGCGTGCTCCGCTTCGTAATTACCCGGCGTGGCCGATACGAAAATCGTCTGCGGGCTAATATTTTCGAACTCGTCGAAGCGCATCGGCCGGTTATCCAGCGCCGACGGCAGGCGGAAACCGTATTCCACCAGGGTTTCTTTACGCGACCGGTCGCCCTTATACATCGCGCCGACTTGCGGCACGCTGACGTGGGATTCGTCGATCACCAGCAAGGCGTCGGCCGGCAGGTAGTCAAACAAGGTCGGCGGCGCCTGCCCGGACTCGCGACCCGACAGGTAGCGCGAGTAGTTTTCAATGCCGTTGCAGTAACCCAGCTCGAGGATCATTTCCAGGTCGAAACGGGTGCGCTGCTCCAGCCGCTGGGCTTCCACCAGCTTGTTGTTGGAGCGCAAGTATTCCAGGCGCTCGGCCAATTCTTCCTTGATGCCGTCAATGGCGCCCAGCAGGGTTTCCCGCGGGGTCACGTAGTGGCTCTTGGGATAAAAGGTGAAGCGCGGCAACTTGCGGATCACTTCGCCGGTCAATGGGTCGAAGGCCGACAAGCTCTCCACTTCATCATCAAACAGCTCGATGCGGATCGCTTCCAGGTCGGATTCCGCCGGGTAGATGTCGATCACATCACCACGCACGCGGAAGGTCGCCCGGGCGAAATCCATGTCGTTGCGGGTGTATTGCAAGTCGGCCAGGCGCCGCAGCAAGGCGCGCTGGTCGAGTTTGTCGCCACGGTCGACGTGCAGCACCATCTTCAAATAGGTTTCCGGGCTGCCCAAACCATAGATGCACGACACCGTGGTGACGATGATTGCGTCCTTGCGCTCCAGCAACGCCTTGGTCGCTGACAGACGCATCTGCTCGATATGGTCGTTGATCGACGCATCTTTCTCGATAAACGTATCGGAGGACGGCACGTAGGCCTCCGGCTGGTAGTAGTCGTAGTAGGAAACGAAGTACTCCACCGCGTTGTTCGGGAAGAACGCCTTGAACTCGCCATACAGTTGCGCGGCCAGGGTCTTGTTTGGCGCCAGCACCAGGGTTGGGCGGTTGATCTGGGCGATGACGTTGGCAATGCTGAAGGTCTTGCCTGAGCCGGTCACCCCGAGCAGCGTCTGGTGGGCCAGCCCGGCCTCGATGCCTTCGACCATCAAGCGGATGGCTTCCGGTTGATCGCCGGCAGGCTCAAAGCGGGTGACTAACTGGAAATCCGACATAACGTACCTCTGAAGTCACCCCTGGCCGGTAAAAACCGGCGGGGACAAAAAAGACCGCGACCCGCGACTTCTCAGTGCAGGTTGCAGGAAAAAACCATGATAGCTGTAGAAGTGGTGGCGAATGTGACGGGTTTCAAGGCAAACGTCCTACATGCCGTGGGTCATCAATGTTGCAATAAGACTAACGGTCGAAAAATAAACCGAAAAACTTGGCCGAAAAGCCGTTTCCGCTGTCGCCGCGAGCGGTGATGGCCTCTATACTAGCTCCCCGTTTGTGCACCGCTCTAGTGCATTCGGCTGGAGCGCGACACGTCCCTCCTTTCCCCACTCAGAGCCGCCGCAAAAATGAGCCTGTTCTCCGCTGTCGAAATGGCACCACGCGATCCAATCCTGGGCCTCAACGAAGCATTCAACGCCGATACCCGGACCACCAAGGTGAACCTTGGCGTAGGCGTTTACTGCAACGAGGAGGGGAAAATTCCACTCTTGCGTGCCGTTGCCGAAGCGGAAGCCATTCGCGTGGCGCAACACGCCGCCCGTGGCTACTTGCCGATCGACGGTATCGTTGCCTACGACCAGGCTGTGCAAAAGCTGCTGTTTGGCAATGACTCGCCGCTGATCAGCTCCGGCCGCGTCATCACCGCCCAGGCCGTCGGCGGTACCGGCGCATTGAAAATCGGTGCCGACTTCCTCAAGCAACTGCTGCCTGACGCCGTCGTCGCCATCAGCGACCCAAGCTGGGAAAATCACCGCGCACTGTTCGAAACGGCCGGCTTCCCGGTGCAGAACTATCGCTACTACGACGCCGCCACCCACGACGTGAACCGTACCGGCTTGCTGGAAGACCTCAACGCCCTGCCGCCACAGTCCATCGTTGTGCTGCACGCCTGCTGCCACAACCCGACAGGCGTCGACCTGAGCCCGGCTGACTGGAAACAAGTGCTGGACGTGGTCAAGGCGAAAAACCTGGTGCCGTTCCTCGACATGGCCTACCAGGGCTTTGGCGACGGCATCGACGAAGACGCCGCTGCGGTGCGCCTGTTCGCCGAATCGGGCCTGACCTTCTTTGTGTCCAGCTCGTTCTCCAAGTCGTTCTCGCTGTACGGCGAGCGCGTCGGCGCACTGTCCATCGTCACCGACTCGAAAGAAGAAAGCGCGCGCATCCTGTCCCAGGTCAAACGCGTGATCCGCACCAACTACTCCAACCCGCCGACCCACGGCGCGGCGATTGTGGCAGCGGTATTGAACAACCCTGAGCTGCGCGCCCAGTGGGAAGCCGAACTGGCCGAAATGCGCCTGCGCATTCGCGGCATGCGCGAGCAGATGGTGGCCGAACTGGCCAAGGCTGCTCCGGGCCACGACTTCAGCTTCGTCGGCCGCCAGCGTGGGATGTTCTCCTACTCCGGCCTGACCGTTGAACAAGTCACCCGCCTGCGCAGCGAGTTTGGTATCTACGCACTGGACACTGGCCGCATCTGCGTGGCCGCGTTGAACCAGGCGAACATCGGTGCCGTGACCAAGGCCATCGTTCAGGTGCTGTAAGCCTGAGCGTGATGTGAAAAAGGGGAAGCCAAAATGGCTTCCCCTTTTTCATGCCCTGCTCAACATTCTGTAGCCGCTGCCGAGGCACGAGGCTGCTACGCGGATATAGAGCTTTGAGCCTATAGCCCCTAGACTGAACCACAACTGCCCCTTTGCTGTGAGAACCCCATGAGAAACGACGACCTGGACCTGCGTGCCGACCGCGACGAACTGGACCACTTCACCCCTCGCGCCCCTCAAGCCAAGCGCCAGAAAAGCCTAGTGCTGCAAGTCGCCCTCGGCGTCTTCCTCGGCGGCTTGGCGTTGTGGCTGGTGCAACTCGGCGCCGGCGCCCTGATCGCCAAGCTGGCCATGGGCACCCTGCAGTTCGGCGGCTGATCAATCAATTTAAACTGACACTATTCAAACAGTTACCCGTTGAGCAGACACAATGAACCGCCGTAAAAAAATCAAGCAGCTCTTAAAGGCTCACGCCAAAAAGGCCAGTGCCAAATTGGCACCGGCCAGCAAGGATAAATACATCAGCAAAGCTGACCGACTGAAGCTGGAAGCTGAACCCACTCAGGACCAGCCCTTTCAAGGTCTTTGAAAAAATAGGCCCATCAAGAGCGAGCACTGACCCTGTAGCCGCTGCCGAGGCACGAGGCTGCGATGCGGGCCGCAGGACCGCCGCCGAGGGCCGCTACGTCGGAATGCCGCCCAGCCCCATCACAGCCTCGTGCCTCGGCAGCGGCTAAAGGTTCGGTACTAGCCGTAAGGCTGTTCTTCAAAGGCCTTGAAAGCGCTGCCACTCAGGACGAAAGCACTTCCTCCGAGAGCTGATCCACCCTCCGCGCCTCGATACGAGCCGTGATCCACTCACGGCTGTAGGCAAGCACGCCGCTCAGCCAAGTCGAGTGTGTCGTCCCTCAGCGGGTCCAACTCACCGACAAACATCAGCGCAGACGGTAAACCGGCAAAGTCGCTATGTTGCTTCGCTTGGGTAAGAAATCAGGCATTTTGAAAGACCGTAGCACCTTGCTCCATTGCCTACGCTTGCGTCAGAATCCGCCGGCTTGTGCGCTTGGGTGGGGGTCTCTAAGGTTGTTCGGTCGCTGAAAACTCAGTGATCGGGTTTAGTAGCCCTGGCTTGAATACTTAAGTGCATGAACTTCATCTTCCAGACGTCCTGTCTGTGCTTGATGGTGGCTGTGCGTAGGGCGCTTTCGGGCGCGCCGGCTTTAGGTATTCACCGGTCTACTAACCTGCGCACAGCTGCCACCCTTTCGTTTAGTAGCGATGAGGTGGTGGCCCGACTCAGGAATACTTATATGTTTAAAGTCACACCCAACCCTCCAAACACCCCGGATCCAAAACTCCACCAGGCTGCCCAGCGCGCCATTGATCACTACCTCAATACCGGCACTGATACCGAGACAGTCCCAAAGACAACCGCCCTTTTTAGCGTCACCTCCGGCGCCAGCAACGAAACCCTGATCGCCAACACCTACGAAACCACCTCCTCCATCAGCGCCCTGCTGCTCGACCTATCCGACGAACTGACCGGCAAAGACCGCGACGTCGCGCTGGCCATTCACCAACTGAGCGAATTGAGCGTATTGCTGATCGGCAAACTGATGGACCGCGAAACACCATGCAGCTAAAGCCCAACGCGGTCCTGCGGGACTAACCCTTCAACTCACTCAACCGATGACTCGCCGCGTCGTCGTAAGCCACATACAACGACTCGGCGATTTGGCTTTTGATGGCCTTGGCGCTTTCCAGGCCCAACACAAAACCCTCGGCCTTGCCGCCAGCGCGGTTCAGGTCTTCTTTCGTGTCAGCACCGGTGATGGCGTCGAGGAGCTTGATGGCGTGAGGGCCTACACCTTTGGGGAGGCTGATTTGGTCGATGCTCATGTGCGATACCTTGGGAAATTGAAGTCGGTAGCGCGTGAAACCACTGCCGGGGTGGCATGGTAGACCAGCGTGGAGATTAAAGGGCTGGTTTCGGCCCAGAGTGCGTTTTTACACACTCGGGGCCAGAAGCGGACGCTAGCTAGAGGGCATCTCGGCCTAAGTAGTCTTTATCTGCCGGGTTTTCAATCGCTTCGCGTCCTAGTCGCCATGCAGTTGGGTGGTGCCTTCAGCGAAAGCGACCTTAATCAATCCCGCTCAACTACCGGCGCATGCCCGGCCATCAACACCGTCACCCAGTCGATAAATACCCGCAGTTTGGCGCTAACATGTCGGTTTGGCGGAAAGGCCAAATACATGGGCATCTTCTCCATACTCCAGTCCTCGAACAACGGCAGCAACTCGCCTGTAGTCAGATGCGGCTTGGCCATGTAGTGCGGAAGCCAGAGTAGACCCAGGCCGGCAAGGCCGGCGGCGAGGTATGCGTTGCCATCATCGACTATCAGCAGTGGACGGCCCTGAGCCTCGATACGTTCCTCGCCCCGTTGCATCGCGTAGGGCAGAGCTTTGCCTGTGCGTGACCAGAGAAAACCCACTGTACGATGACTACCCTCTTCCAGCTCTCGCGGGTGCACTGGGGTACCAGAACGCTGCAGATAGCTCGGCGCGGCGTAGACCCCGAGCTGTAAATCTCCCACATGTCGCGCCATCAGGGACTGATCGGTGATCTCGCCACCACGCACCACGCAGTCGACGTTCTCGCCAATGATGTCAACGATGCGGTCGCTAACACCCATGGTCAGCTGGATTTCTGGGTAGCGTGCATAAAACGCCGGCAAGGCCGGTATCAGCAGCATGCGCGCAAGTGGGCTGGGCACGTCCACTCGCAGTCGCCCCCGCGGATCCATCGAGGCGCTGGAAAGACTGGTCTCGGCATCGTCCACATCGGCCAGCAGGCGGATAACTCGCTCGTAGTAGGCCGCACCATCGGCGGTGACGTTGACCTTGCGAGTGGTGCGGTTGAGCAGTCGCACACGCAATCGTGCCTCCAGTTGCTGGACGAGTTGCGTCACGCTGGTCTTACTCATGTGCAGGGTCGCTGCCGCCTTGGTGAAGCTGCCGGTTTCCACGACTCGGGCAAAGGCCTGCATTGCATCGAAACGGTCCATTTCACTGTTCACTCAGATTCTGATTGTTTGGATTCTACAAACAGTCATGACCAGAGTTGCCTGTTTATCGATACCGGCCGTCTTTTTATAGTGATTCCATCGTAAACAACGGGGCCCGATGGAGGCATGTAATGACAAGCAAACGTGATGTGGTATTCCCACCTAACCGCCATGCACTGTACGAGCTTCATCGCTACTCGCCAGCGATCCGCTCTAACGGCTTTCTGTTCGTATCCGGTCAAGTCGGCAGTCGCAAGGATGGTTCGCCCGAGCAGGACCTAGGCGAGCAGGTACGCCTTACCTTCGCCAACCTCAATGCGATCCTGGCCGAGGCAGGCTGCAACTTCGATGATGTGGTCGACACGACCATTTTTATGATCGACCCCGACTCGAAATTCGAGACCATTTGGGGAGTAGCGGCCGAGTACTGGGGCGAAGCACCTTACCCAACAGTGACCGCTATCGGCGTGACCTGGCTATCTGGCTTCGACTTTGAAATCAAGGTGATCGCCAAGCTGCCAGCAAAATAGGGGTCAGACCAGAATGGCACTTACTTAACCTTCTTCGGGTGCCCATTCTTGCGTACCTCGGCCCTTGCCGCCCCTCGTGCCTGCATCAGATTGGGGTAGGGTTTGGGCCTTCGTTTTACAGCGCGAGTTGAAAGTCGGTAGGGAGATTGATCAAGGACTCCTCAGGCTCTGAGTCCGATTCTTTCCCGACTCTGACTCAACCGCTATGCAACAACCTCAACGTAACTGGACTCCCCTCCTCCAGTCGCACCCGACAACCACCCCCATACAAAAGCCAGCGTAGTCCGCCCCGCCTGATCAACACCCACCGTGCCACGAGACCAGCCGGCAAGAATCTCACCCTCCGTCGTCAAGCACTGATAAAGAAGCTCAATGGTATCGGGACCTGTCACGCGCCCGACTTGATTACCGATGCGGATCCGGCCGCCTTGGTAAGTGCTCGAGATGGCATTTCCGTCGACATGGTAATGAAACACGGTGCCTGCGCCGGATAGCCCCCGGGCGTTACCTGCGACGATGAATCGGCGATTGTTCAAACGCTCGCTGATTTGAGAAAAGCTGACTTCCATAAATGTCGTGTCCTGTAGTCGAGAGATTCCATTCCAGCCTTCGATTACCTTAAAGCCATTTCTCAGGAAAATCGAAGGCAGGGCACAACTTTTCGTTAGCCAGAACGCCCCACTCCGTACCCATCCCCGCCCAACCTGGCCCAGATCCTGCCTATATCAACCCCGCCCAGTCGGTGCTGACTACGCGGACGACACTTTTGAACCCTGCCGCCTCAGTCACTCCCCCGATAATCGAATGCTTACTGACAAAAACGCCGAGGCCCACCATGACGAGCGCATCCACCGAACAGGTAAGCCCTCAAACCCTGCGAAAGGTGATCATCGCCGCCGGCATCGGCAATTTCGTGGAGTGGTTCGACTTCGCCGTCTACGGGTTCCTCGCCACCACCATCGCCCAACAATTCTTCCCCAGCGGCGATGCCAGTGCGGCGCTGCTCAAAACCTTCGCCGTCTTCGCCGTCGCCTTTGCGTTCCGCCCCTTGGGTGGGATTTTCTTCGGCATGCTGGGCGACAGGATCGGCCGCAAGCGCACCCTGGCGATGACGATTTTGCTGATGGCCGGTGCAACCACTTTGATCGGTGTCCTGCCCTCTTATGCCGCCATCGGTGTCGCTGCGCCGATTCTCTTGTCGCTGATCCGCTGCGCCCAGGGCTTTTCCGCCGGGGGTGAATACGCCGGGGCCTGTGCCTACCTGATGGAGCACGCGCCAAGTGACAAACGCGCGTGGTACGGCAGCTTCCTTCCGGTGTCGACGTTTTCCGCCTTCGCCGCCGCAGCCGTGGTGGCTTATGCACTTGAGGCGTCGCTATCCGCCGAGGCGATGGGCAGTTGGGGCTGGCGCCTGCCGTTTCTGATTGCTGCGCCGCTGGGTCTGGTGGGGCTTTATCTGCGCTGGAAGCTGGATGAGACGCCGGCCTTTCAGGCAGTGAAGCAGGAACATGCCGTCGCTCATTCGCCACTCAAGGAGACCTTGCGCAACCATGGTGCGGCGATCTGCTGTCTGGGCGCTTTTGTGTCACTGACGGCGCTGTCGTTTTATATGTTCACTACTTATTTTGCGACGTACCTGCAAGTCGCGGGTGGGCTGAGTCGTGCGATGGCGTTGCTGGTGTCGCTGATTGCATTGATTTTCGCAGCGGCGATTTGCCCGCTGGCGGGGCTGTATTCGGATAGGTTCGGGCGTCGGGTCACGGTGATGACGGCGTGTGTGTTGTTGATGGTGGTGGTGTATCCGTCGTTCCTGATGGCGAGTTCCGGTTCATTCGCGGCGTCTATCGTCGGGGTGATGTTGTTGGCGGTTGGCGCGGTGTTGTGTGGGGTGGTCACGGCGGCCTTGCTGTCGGAGACCTTTCCGACCCGTACGCGGTACACCGCGTCGGCGATCACTTACAACATGGCCTACACGATCTTCGGCGGCACCGCTCCGCTGGTGGCGACGTGGTTGATCAGCACCACCGGCAGCAACTTGTCGCCAGCGTTTTATTTGATCGCGGTGGCGTTGCTGGCGTTGGCGGGTGGGTTGGCGTTGCCGGAGACGTCGAGGATTTCTCTGCATGAGGTGGGGGCGGAGGAAAAAGGCGCAGCATCGTTGCTCTCGCGTTAAAGTCGGGGGGTGTTCAAATAACGCCGAGAGCCTGAGCCATGCGGATTACCTGCTTTCATACCGCCCAGAGCAACATTGCGGTGTTTGACGCTGCCGCAAAAACGCTGGGGATCGGCCCGGATGTATTGCACCACGAAGTCCGGGCCGACCTGCTGGCAGCGGCCGAACACGCCGGCAAGCTGACCGCTGATATAGCCCATGAAACGAGCCTGGCGCTTGCTTCACTTGCTCAGCACTGCGACGCCGTTTTGCTCACGTGTTCGACGCTCGGCCCGGCGATTGAACCTATCAGCACACACGCCCAAGTACCGATTTTGAGAGCGGATGAAGCCCTGGCATTGGCGGCCGTTCACGTCGACGGGAAGGTTGTGGTGTTGTGCGCAGTCGAAACCACCCTCGCCCCAACCTCCCGTCTGTTTTCCCAAGCTGCGCAGCACACCAAGGCATCGGTCGAGGTGCAGTGGGTTCCTGGAGCATGGGCGATGTTCAAGGCTGGCGACATCGACGGCTACCTGGCGACCATCGCACAGGCTGCTGACCGTGCCTATGTGAATGGCGCCTCCATCGTGGCGCTGGGGCAAGCGTCTATGAGTAGTGCGGCTTCGCTCGTGACGACTGGCCCTGCCCCATTGACCAGCGTATCGACGGGCCTGCGGGCTGCGCTGGACGCGGTATTGAATCGTGCCAAACGCGGGTATGATCCGAGATAACCCCCGATTGGACCCACGTTCATGCCCGCGTCCCAAACACGCCCCTCACCCGCGCCTTTCCTCAATCCAGGCGAGACCGTGGTGCTCTTCGACGGTGTGTGCAAGCTGTGCAATGGCTGGGCACGCTTCCTGATTCGCCATGATCGCCAACGGCGTGTGCGGTTGGCGGCGGTACAGTCGCCGGAGGGCCAGGCGCTGCTGGCCTGGGCAGGGTTGCCGTTGGATCAGTTCGATACCATGGCGGTGATTCGCGACCAGCATTATTGGGTACGTTCGGATGCGGTTTTCGAAATCATTGCCCAACTGCCTGCCGGCTGGCGCCCACTGCTACTGTTGCGCAGCATCCCGCGGGTATTTCGGGATTGGGTCTACGATCGCATTGCTTTAAACCGCTATCGACTCTTCGGAAAATATGACACCTGCCTGTTGCCTGACCCCGATCATGAACAACGTTTTTTGAAGGGGCCGCTATGAATGCCTTGGCGCACATCAACTGGATCGCCCGAGGAGGGTTGGCTACCATGGCCTGGTGTCCAAGTTGCTATGACTAAATTCCGGCAAGCGGACAATGAACATTCAACATGTGCTCGAAAAAAAACCATGGCGACGAAGGTAAACGCTATTAACTAAAATCGACTGTTTTAGTGCGCGTGTTTTGACCTGCCCTTGCGTGCCGGCTTAAACCTACGATTTTGGTTGCCGCAGCAGGTTCTGCGGCGGACTTTTTAATCTGTACCTAGGGTGCGTTAGTTAACTACCTTGCAGGGTTTAGTTGACGAAATGTAAGCCGCGCAGGTTTGAGGCACTTGGGTGCGCAGTGTCGCCCTTGCATTGTCCTTGGCGGCTGTACAGGCGGCATGATCGGTGCCCGGAGCGGTTCCCGTCGCGCTGGCCCCTCGATTTTCAGGTGGGCATGGCAGTGGGGCGTTCGATGCAACTGTCGCGGTCCCGATACTCTCACCGCGCGCCGCCGCTTCAACTTTTGGTGTGTCGGGTGCCGTTTCGGCTGCGTAAGTACTTGTGGAGATTATTCCGGCCAACACCAACGCAGCTGCCATGATATTGATTGACTTCAGCATGTTCGATCCCTCGATTTTATTTAAGCAATGGGTACTGTTTGATTTCCATATGAATTGCTGTTTTGCCTAATAGATACTAGAACGCATAAAGCCACTCTGCGGTATTTTTTATTTGCCCATCTTTTCAGTTGGTTATTTGGCAAGTCTGTTGTTTGACATAAAAATGACGTTTTTTCCTTGAGCCAAAACAGGCAGGGCATGGAGGAGGTTCAGGGCCCCTCCTGAGGCCGAATGTCCAATTGGGTAGCCAGTTGCCCGTGAAATTCAGGACATTATCCAGGTTCGCCTTGGCCGGTAACGCAGAGTTTGCTCAGACACATTCAGTTGCGCCATCTTCGCGGCTAGGCAAAACTCGCACGCTTTCATGATGAAAATATGTCATCCGCTTTCCAGCCCGCCGGGGTGAAGCTTTTCCATGATCACGACAAAATCTACAACCACCGGAGCCCGCAATGCCCTCAACCAAACGCGACAGCGCACGTATCGAACGTCGTCTGGTTGCGACCCTGACCGAAGCCTGTGAAACCGCCAAAGCTGAAATCCCCGGATTTGACTGGCTGACTCACGAAGTCGACTACGCAGCCTTCCCTCAAAGCCTGCGAGTGATTTGGGTCTTTGATACCCGGTCAAACAAGGAGCACGCCCTGGCAAAGGGAGAAGACCGGCGAATGCGTGAACTGACAGGCACAGCGCTGAGGGATGCCGGTGTGGACCTGCCGTTACTGGACCGCTGCGTACGGTTCGATTCCGAGGAGGAATGCCGTATTCAGCAGGGCGGAGATTGGCGTCTGCGCCTGGCCAAGCTGCATGCGGTAAAGGGGTAAGGTTTTGGCGAAAGATATCGAGAACCCATGTGTCTCAATCTGTCAGCTCAGTGGTGACCTGTGCGTCAGCTGTGGGCGGAGCAAGGAAGATATTCGCAAGTGGAAGCGGATGAAGCGCCCCGAGAAGATGGCTGCCGTGCAGAGAGCCTCTTTGCGGTTGAAGGCGTTGAAAAAAGGTAAGTGACGATGGCTCGTCACGGATTGCATAGGTATCTACCCATCTTTTGAATCCTGCGAAATCCTGTAGCCGCTGCCGAGGCACGAGGCTGCGATGCAGGCCGCAGGACCGCCTTGGGGCCGCTTCGGTCGAGCGCGACCCCGGTCCCATCGCAGCCTCATGCCTCGGCAGCGGCTACATTTTCAGGGGGTCAAGAAATGTATAAGTGCACTTTGTTACGCCCCGAACTGATATGATTATTTTCAGATATGTTGCATATAGAATTTTATTGTGTCATTTATTGCTCCGCCGATCACAGGACTGATCCACCGCGCCGCCCTGGATGGCGGGCACCCGCTTTCCCAAATGTCCTCAAGGAGTCAACAATTTGAACAAGACAGAACTTCTAGGCGCTCTGGTGCTGTGCGCTTTCAGCTTCCTGGCACATGCCGACGAAGACAGCCTGCGTATCGGTATCGAAGCCGCCTACCCGCCCTTCTCCTTCAAGACACCCGAGGGCAACGTCAGCGGGTTCGATTACGACATCGGCAACGCCCTGTGCGAAGAAATGAAGGTCAAATGCGAGTGGGTCATCCAGGAGTTCGACGGCATGATCCCGTCGCTCAAAGTGCGCAAGATCGATGCCGTGCTGTCATCCATGTCCATCACCGAAGACCGGATGAAGTCCGTGGACTTCAGCAAAAAGTACTACCACACCCCGGGCAAGTTCGCGATGAAGGCCGGCAACGTGATCAATGACCCGTTGGTGGACCTCAAGGGTAAGAAAGTCGGCGTGCAACGCTCCTCGACTTACGATCGTTTTGCCACCGAGCAGCTGGAAAATGCCGGCGTTGTCGTGGTGCGCTACGCCTCACAAAATGAAGCCTTCCTCGATCTTGTCTCGGGTCGTCTGGACGCCACCCTCGCCGACATCATCAACACCGATGAGAGCTTCATCAAAACACCGGCTGGCCAGGGCTTCGCACTGACAGGGCCCGACATCAACGACCCGAAGTATTTTGGCCGGGGCGCCGGGATCGCCGTGCGCAAAGGCGACAGTGCCAACGTTGCGCGCCTGAATGCCGCGATTGAGGCCATTCGCGCCAATGGCAAGTACCAGCAAGTGATGGCCAAGTACTTCGCGTTCGATATCTACGGCGAGTAAGCCTTACCTTTAGCCCCGGCGCCGGCCCATTGCGGGCGTCTCTTGGGGCTTGTCTTGCGCGCCTCGCGGCGCTCGCTTGAGGAACTTCATCATGCTCCACGGCTACGGATCGAGCATTCTCGATGGCGCCTGGCTGACCATAAACCTGGCCTTGACGTCCATGTCCCTGGCGATTGCCCTAGGGCTGATCGGCGCGGCACTCCGGTTGTCACCACTCAAATGGCTGGCCCTGCTCGGGGAAAGTTACACCACCCTGATTCGCGGCATTCCAGACCTGGTGCTGATCCTGCTGATTTTCTACGGTGGCCAGGATCTGGTGAACCGCATTGCCCTGGCCCTCGGTTACACCCACTACATCGATATCAACCCCTTTATCGCCGGCGTCTGCACCATGGGCTTCATTTTTGGCGCCTACCTCTCGGAAACCTTTCGCGGTGCCTTCATGGCGATTCCCAAAGGTCAGGCCGAGGCCGGCGTGGCCTATGGCATGAGCGGTGTGCAGGTGTTCTGGCGAATTCTGGTGCCGCAGATGATTCGTTTCGCCATTCCCGGGTTCACCAACAATTGGTTAGTACTGACCAAGTCCACCGCGCTGATCTCGGTGATCGGCTTGCAAGACATGATGTTCAAAGCCAAGAACGCAGCGGATGCCACACACGAGCCCTTTACGTTTTTCCTCGCGGTAGCGGCGCTGTATCTGATGCTCACCAGCCTGTCCTTGCTGGTGCTGCGCTATCTGGAAAAACACTACTCGGTCGGCATCAAAGCCGCCGAGTTGTGAGGGGAGCCACCCATGATTCTCGACTACAACCTGATCTGGGAAAACCTGCCGCTGTACTTCAATGGCGCCCTGTTGACCCTCAAAGTCCTGCTGATTTCCCTGGCCCTGGGTTTGGTATTGGCGATCCCACTGGCGCTGATGCGGGTGTCGCGATCGCCGCTGATCAACTTCCCGGCCTGGCTCTATACCTACGTGATTCGCGGCACGCCGATGCTGGTGCAATTGTTCCTGATCTATTACGGCCTGGCGCAGTTCGAAGCCGTGCGCCAAAGCGTGCTGTGGCCTTACCTCTCCAGTGCCACCTTTTGCGCCTGCCTGGCCTTCGCGATCAACACCAGTGCCTATAGCGCAGAGCTGTTGGCCGGCAGTTTGAAGTCCACCCCCCATGGTGAGATCGAAGCCGCCAAGGCCATGGGTATGTCACGCCTGACCCTGTATCGCCGCATTCTCCTGCCGTCGGCCTTGCGCCGGGCGTTGCCGCAGTACAGCAACGAAGTGCTGATGATGCTGCAAACCACCAGCCTGGCCTCCATCGTCACGCTCGTCGACATCACCGGGGCCGCGCGCACTGTCAGCTCACGGTTCTACCTACCATTCGAGGCGTTTATCACCGCCGCGCTCATCTACCTCATCCTGACCTTCATGCTCGTGCGCCTGTTCAAGTTGGCCGAGCGCCGTTGGCTGGCGTATCTGGCACCACGCAAGTACTAAGGAGCTGCTATGGAGCATATTCAACACCGCTTGCCGTGGAGTGCATCGGGCACCGAACGAACGCTGACACTGTTTCGTTTTGGCAGTGGCGCACGCAAAGCGTACATCCAGGCGTCCTTGCATGCCGACGAGTTGCCGGGGATGCGCGTGGCCGTCGAGCTCAAGCGTCGTCTTCTGGAACTGGAAACACAAGGCCGCCTGACCGGGGTGATCGAGTTGGTGCCCCTGGCCAATCCGATCGGTATCGCCCAGATGTTCCAGGCCACCCATCAGGGGCGCTTTGAGTTCTCCAGCGGCAAGAACTTCAATCGTGACTTCCCGGAGTTGGTCGATACCGTTGCACCGCTGCTGGAAGGCCAATTGGGAGACGATGCCGACGTCAACGTGGCATTGATCCGCCGCGCCATGGGCGATGCCCTCGCCGCCATGCCGGCACCGACCTCAGAACTCGACGGCCTGCGCCGCTTGTTGCTGCAGCATGCCTGCGACGCCGATGTGGTACTGGACCTGCACTGCGATTTCGAGTCGGTCATGTTGTTGTATGCAATGCCGCAGCACTGGCCACGCTTGCAGTCACTGGCCGCACGCCTCGGCGCCGAGGTCACTTTACTGGCCGAAGCAGCAGGCGGCAGTGCTTTCGACGAAGCCTGCGCCATTGCATGGATACGCCTGGCCGAGCTGTTTCCGAAAGCCAATATTCCCCTGGCGTGCGCAGCCACCACCATCGAACTGCGTGGCATGGCAGACACCGAGCGCGAGCAGTGCATCGACAGTGCACAAGCCATTCTCGGGTATCTCGCCGAACAAGGCCTGATCAGCGGTGACTGGCCAGCGGCGCCTCCAAGCCGTTGCCAGGCTATGCCATTCGCCGGCGCGCAGTACGCCTGTGCGCCCCACCCGGGTGTGGTGAGTTTTCTGCAACCGCTGGGCGCGCAGGTCAAGGTCGGCGATCCGCTATTCGAGGTCATCGACCCGCTGAGCGACCGCCATAGCGTGGTGCGCGCCAGCACCGACGGCATTCTCTATGCCCGCGAACGGCTGCGCTTTGCCCAGCCTGGACTGTGGCTGGCCAAAGTGGCAGGCGTCACCCCTATTCGCCAGGGTCGCTTGCTCAGCGACTGATTCCGGAGAGTTCAAACCATGTACAAACTTGAAGTTCAGGATTTGCATAAAAGTTACGGCGCGCACCAGGTGCTCAAGGGCGTGTCCCTGCAAGCACGGGCCGGCGACGTGATCAGCATCATCGGTTCCAGTGGCTCTGGCAAAAGTACGTTCCTGCGCTGTATCAACCTGCTGGAGCAACCCAATGCGGGCCATATCGTGCTCAATGGCGAGCCGCTCAAGCTGGTGGCCAACAAGCTTGGTGGACTGAAGGCGGCCGAACCCACGCAGTTGCAACGTATGCGTTCGCAGCTATCGATGGTGTTTCAACACTTCAACCTCTGGTCACACATGAGCGCGCTGGAAAACGTCATGGAAGCCCCGGTGCATGTGCTGGGCCTGGGCAAGAAAGAGGCACGGGAAAAGGCCGAGCACTACCTTGATAAAGTCGGCGTGGCGCACCGCATGAGTGCCTGGCCGGCGCATATGTCCGGTGGCGAGCAGCAGCGCGTGGCCATTACCCGCGCACTGGCGATGGAACCGCAAGTGATGCTGTTTGATGAGCCCACCTCGGCGCTCGACCCCGAACTGGTCGGCGAAGTGCTTAAAGTCATGCAGGATCTGGCGCAGGAAGGCCGCACCATGGTGGTGGTGACTCACGAAATGGGCTTTGCCCGCGAGGTGTCGAACCAACTGGTGTTCCTGCACAAGGGCGTTGTTGAAGAGCGCGGCGACCCGCGTGAGGTGCTGGTCAACCCGCAGTCCGAACGCCTCCAGCAGTTTTTGTCCGGAAGCTTGAAGTAAGGCCGCCGTCCACTGCTCGGCGCTGCCCTGATCAGGTTGGCTTCGGATACACTCCAGCCAACCTTGTCAGGGTATCAGGCACGACCCTTTTCTCACCTTCTGGAAATGTTGAGCTGGATATGCCAACCCCATCGAAAGACACCACGGTCTATGCCGCGCCGGTGATGCGCAAACTGACGGAAATCGTTTCCGAACTGCCGCCGTCACTGCGCAAGGTGGCGGACTTTATCCTGCGTCACCCGCTCAAAGCCGCAACGCTGACCATCGAAGAGATGGCGCACGAAACATTGACCTCCCCCGCCGCCGTCAACCGTCTGGCCAAAGCGCTGAACCTCGGCGGTTACAGCGGCATGAAGGTCGAGTTGCTCGCCACGTTGCAGCAGATGGTGTCGCCGGTCGACAAACTGCGCAACGAACTTGCCCATCGCCCGGGCGGCGCGTTTGGCCTGCACGAGCAACTTCAGAGCGCCAGCAGCAACCTGGCCACGGCGGCGACCAACAACCACGCCGATACCTTTGAAGCGTTCGTCACTCGCCTGACCACGGCCCGCAAAATCTACATTCTGGGATTCGGCAACAGTGTTTACTTGGCCGGCCTCGCCGCCTCGACCCTGATGCCCTTCTGCGCCGAAGCCACCGCCATCAGCATGGAGGGAGGCAACGAAAACGCCGCGTACCGACTGGCCGCGATCACTGATCAGGACGTGTTACTGGCGATCTCCCTTCCGCGCTACTCCCTCGACACCCTGCAACTGGCTCGCTTCGCCAATGAACGTGGCGCATCGGTACTGGCAATTACCGACTCCCCCGCCTCGCCGCTCACCGGCATTGCCGAACACACACTGTTTGCGCCTTGCGATCACCCGGTGCTAACCAGCTCCAACATCGCCGTGCTCGCCTTGATCGAAGGCTTGGTCGCCGGCGTGATGGCGCGCAATAAAGAGGCGGTTAAGCTGGCCACCGAACTGACTGAAAGCGTGATGTCGTACCTGCACATTCCTGCCAGTGGTAGGCCGTCGAAAAAGTAATTCCCTTAGGTTTTTTATCTGATGAGCCTGTGCGGTTTCGATGTGTTTAGAGCGTTTTCATACAGCCCATCAGCCAACCGGCTCGAACCGCCGCCGCTTCAGGAACAACCCCACCCCCAGCGCAACGGCAAAGATCGACAGCAACCCCAAATCAAACCCCAATAAGCGGATCTGGCTTGCCGCAACGCAGCCGACCGCGCCCCCCACCACCAGCAACAGCCCTAGCCATTTGCGAAGCAGATACGACTTAAGAAATCGATCGAACAGAAAAAACAGCACCAGGGCAATGACCAGTTGGGTAATTTCGGACATGTGCTTCTCCAGTCAGGTCTTGATGATCAGTGTCGAACCGCTGCATTGCGGGCCGATACCGCCGTTGACCTGCGCCTCGATGCTGACCAGTACGTCGCCGGCATGATAGGTGGGCAGGATGTCATTGGCATACATGCGTACACCGGCCCCTACAGGAACACCCACGTAGGGGGAGGCCACAGCAGAGGTGGCGGAAGCGAAGGCCGTGGCGGCAAGGTTAGCGATTTTGGTGCGCTGGGCATTGAGGGCATCGCTCTGTTGCCGGGTCAGCGGATTGGAGATGCCGATCATCATCACGCACGGCAGGCTCTAGGCCTGCATCTTGTCGTACACCTCGACGACCTTGCTGTTGACCTCATAATGGGCCCTTTTCGCCTCGCCAAAATGCAGCTCGCGCAGGCGTCCGCGCTCGCTGTCAGTGAGGGTGATCTGCGATACGTTGAAAACGATCCCGTGATTGCCCATGTAGTGGAAAGTCCCTTCGAACTTCATTGCGCGCATCCTTTCGAGCCAAAGACGGCGATTCTCTACAAGGAGCGCATTGGGTTCAAATCATTTCACCTTGCTAATAAGCTGGGGCGCCCGTCGTAAGGCTCTGACGAACATAATAATTGTCGAACTCACTACTTTCGACGAATTGGAAACCATGGCGGGTATAAAAACGATTCGAGGCGCTTTCTTTGAGAGCACCGACCTTAATAGGGAGTGCAGCCACATCCGCCGCTTTGCAAATCTGAGCGAGCACGGCAGAGCCTATCCCTGATCCTTGCGCACTCGGCCTCACGTATAAGTGGTCGAGCACGAGCTCATTGGAGTGATGCTTGACCACTACAAAGCCGACCCTATCTCCAGATACCTCAATGTAGCGTGTGTTGTGGGCTTCAAACCCGCTAAGAAACCGCTCGCGCGCCCGTACTGGATCAAATCGCCCGACGCGTTCCAAACTTTCACGCATAGCCTCAATCCGAATGGCAACAAGATCGTCCACATCGCTTTGTTGAGCGGGGACTAACATGACTGGCGAGTGTTGATTGAGTGTGATGGGCATATTTTACGCTCTATGTACTATCCAGGGATGGCCAGTATTGGAAAATCGGGATCAGCACAGTCCGCTTTTTACCCATTCATACCCAATACAGCCATGGTGCGTATTCGAAGCATTACAATGGCGACTTTTCTGACGACAAGGATGTAGACAGTGATGATAAAACGGCGATTTTCTCTAGCCTTGAGCCTTCTATGGCGGACCTACGTGGTGTATTTCATCTACTCCGTAGTATTCAGCCTGGTGTTCGGACTGGCGTTCGGCAGACTAGTGATCGCCAGCAGAGACTTCTTGATGTTCGCGCCGGCAATAGCACTCGCCGTGTTCGCGCTGCTGCTTGCAATCCTGGAGGTAGGATTGCGCATCAATTTGCTGCGGGCCGTGTTCGGCGGTCGGTTGAAGCGCTCGCCGGCGCAATGGCGAACCCACGCTCTTCAACTATCACTGGCGCTGATCTCCCTGGCCACCTTGAACGCCCTGCTTGCTTTTTTTGCGCCGCTTAATATTTGGCTGTACTACAAAGTCTACGGTGGCCCACTGCTGTTTGCCGTTGGTGTCTTCGCTACCGGTTGGATACAGGTGACCCCGAGCGCCGCAGAAACGATCACTGCGCCGGTAGAAAATTCGTCAGCAATAAGCTCTACGCGTAATTGAGTCCAATGTGCTGTTGACGCTCATCGAGCATCAGGGTCAACAGGTCGAGCCGTGCGACGATCTACCAAACTCGACGGCGAAATTGAGGTTGCTGCGCTCATCCGATATCTCGTTGCACAATCGGGGTAAGGCCAAATTTAAAATAATGGTGGTATGACCCCTATTTCCCTGCTTCCCATTGGTCTAAAAAATTGCGGCAGTGAAATGGGATAATTACACCTGCTTTCTAAGAGCGCATACCCATCCAGATTACGGCCTCAGTCCATGCAGTCACTATCGGTGCCAGGCCCCTGAACCAGGGGTCGCGCACATCTATCTGCGCTACTGAGCAGTCATGATGGTACTGCTCCTCCTCCACAATCGAAGTAATGGCCGCCACCGCGTGGAGATCGATATCGCCCAGCACATCAAGTTGATGGGCCAGGTGCTTGAGCACCACACTTTCAACTGCGACGGTAGTAGCGATAATCGCTTTACGGCCACAGAGGCCAGTAACCAGACCCAATGCAAGGCCGCCGATGCCACACAACCAATAACTATGGCAGCGGGGATAACTGCGACGTTGCAGCTCCTCCTGAAAAACCGTCCGATGGCGGCGTTCGTGGGAGAGAAACTCCTTGAGTTCATCCACCATGCCCGGGACGAAAATCCGGGCCATAAACAACTGTCCGCTGTAGATACAGATCGCACCATGCTCGCCCGCATGGTCAACCTTCATCATGCGGTTGCCGAGGTCTTTGCCCTCAGCCGTGTAGTCCGGTGAATTCACATTGAGACTTCTTGTTCGAGGGGCGTGGTCATCGACCTGTCCTTGCGCTTGAGTCGGCATCGTGCTGTAACGCCAGGCAGATAAGCAAGTGAGTTCACAGAGCAGCCCCTCAGAATCGTCGATTTGGCCGATCTTTAAGCAGCGGACAGGCCGCTACGGGTCGATAGTGGTCAGTTGCGAGCGACTGCGCTTGGGAGGCCCTGTCTTCAGCCGAGGAGCCGACAGAGGGTGAACAGCGCGCTGGTTTGAGTGGGTCACCCTTCTCGGAGCATCTTCGATCAAGTAGAACAAACCTGACGTGGGGCATCACCGGGCGTTCCGTCAAAGCGGGCGCGCGCAGCATGGATGTCGCCATAGCGGCGATCCGCCCAATCGATGAGGCCCGCCATCGGTTCCAGCAGTGATTGGCCCAGCGGGGCCAACCGATATTCAACGCCCGGTGGCTTGGTCGGAAAGACATGGCGGGTGATCAGTCCGTCGCGCTCCAAATCGCGCAAGGTCTGGGTGAGCATGCGCTTGGAAATGTCATGGACTGCGCGGTGAAGCTCGCTGAAGCGGTGTGGTCGCATCGCGAGAGCCATGATCATGAGCATGCTCCATTTGTCGCCGATACGGTCGAGCACGTCTCGAACCGGGCAGTGCACGGATTGGGACTCGCCCAACGGATATCGGCTAAATCTTTCGATAGCACTCAATGCGTTGCTCATGCGGAATTCCTCGAGATCTGCTGGTTACAAAAAACTGCCTCCTTACGGCGCAAGGCGGCGGTCTCTATAGTAGACCTATCCCAATTAATAAGTGCCACTCGAGGCGCTCCCATGTCCCTATCTGTTCTCACTTGTTTTCTTCACTGGCCCCGACATACAGGCGGATCACGCCAGGAGCGGCTTTGCCGTCTGGCAATTGAATGGGGCTATGGTTTGGAATCGCTTACTCCAACTAAAGCGTATCGGTAGGAACGCCTGCCTGTTAGTTGGCCTTTATGAACAAGAATCCTACAGATCAGGAGAGCGCTCATGTTTTTAGTCATGGGAATTACGGGAAAAGTTGGCGGTGCAACGGCAAAACATCTGTTAGCGCAAGGCAAAGCAGTACGCGCGCTCGTCCGCAATCGTGGAAAGGCGGCGAAATGGGCCGACGAAGGCGTGCAACTGGTAGACGGCGACTGGAATGATTCGGCAGCCATGGAGATGGCGCTTAGAGATGTCGAAGGCGCATTTGTCATGTTGCCAGCTGAATGGGCACCTTCGCCTGATTACAAAGAAGCGAAGACAGTGATTGCAAACTACGTCGGTGCGCTTGCCCAGGCAGCACCGCCGCGGGTGGTAGCACTCTCATCAATGGGTGCGAACAGAACCAGCGGGCTGGGGATGATCACGGCCCTGTCGCTTCTGGAGCAAGGATTTCGCGACCTGAAATTGCCGATAGCCTATGTGCGCGCCGGCGGTTTTTTCGAAAACTTCCTCTACGGCTTGCATGTCGCCCGGGGTGGCACGCTCCCCGTCTACTACAACCCGACAGATCGGAAATCGACCATGGTCGCGACCCATGATATCGGCGCCGAGATCGCAGCGCTTCTAACCGGGCCCGCATGGTTGGAGCATCGGGTCATCGAGCTCGGTTCGATGGTCAGTGCGGATGAAGTAGCGACACAATTGGGTGAAGTCTTGAAGGTCGACGTCAACGCTTTTGCGATCCCGCGGGCCGGGTGGTCGACGGCATTTGAACAGTTCGGCATTCCGAAGGGCCAGACGGGACCGGCCGAAGCGATGTTTGACGCCGTCAACTCAGGCTGGATGGACCTCGGGGTCGAGGGTACGGAACACGTCCCGGGCGCGACGTCCGCCCGAGATGTCTTCGCGGCAGCCCATAAGGCCGCTACAGCGTAGGGGCCCGGATCAGCGGTGGAGGCGACTTTCGGAACCTATTCCGGAAACTCGCACCCCCATCGCGACTCTGGCAGAGAGACCGAAACAGCCCGTTTCCCTGTGAACTGCTGCGTTCATACCAACAAAGATAGAGGTTGAAATATGAAGGTTCTTGTTTTGGGTGCAACAGGCGGAACCGGACGGTTTGTCGGTCAGGCGGGCACGCCATTTCTCGGCAGCATTCAAGGTCGTACAAATGTCTAAAATCTCTTTGCGCCAAGTCTTACCCTTAGCGCTTGCCGCTTTCTTCGTCGTGGGTTCACTCAGCAACATCTTCGCTCCGGGATCTATCTACGAGGAATACCTCAGATGGGGATACCCGAGCTGGTTTCATTTCGTGACTGGATCGCTGGAGCTCACTGCAGCCATTCTGCTTTTTCGGGCGCCGAGTCGCCTATTAGGCTCGGCGCTCGGCTGCACTGTCATGTTTGCCGCCCTCGCGACCGTCATCTTCCACGGCGAATACGGGCACGCTGTGCCACCACTCGTCGTGGCTACATTGTCACTTGTGGTCGGCTGGATAAGCAGGCGCAAGCGGATGGGGTTAGCCGAACCGAGTTGACGCAGAGGGGCTGCTTTTCGAGCGCTGTTGCCAGCACACATAAAGCAAGCCACCAATGACCGCTGTCGGGCAACTTGATGGACATTCCGACCGGCAGGTTTGGGCCGGGATCCGCCCCTCGTGGATGGCTACTTTTGACCAACCGCTGTCTTTCAGATCCCCAAAACCTGACTCAAACCAACAACTCGCTAATCCACCGCGCCTGCCGGGCAATCTCCTGCACCTTCTCCTCCGGCACCTCCTGCCGCGCCCGGGCGAACTGGGACAGGGTGTGTTGCTTGTGCCGCAAAATACGCCGCCACTTGCCCAGAAACGCCGGACTACGTGCCTGCATCTGCAGCGGGCCGAAGTACAATTCTTCGTCGGTGTAGATCACCGGCCCGTCGCGTTCGGCAACGATGATTTCGTAGTCGAAGCGGTTTTCCCGCAGCAGTTCCTCGCAGAGGATGCGGTAGTCATTTTCCATCAGCCATTGGCGCAGGGGCTGCTCGCCGCCGTTGGGTTGCAGGATCAGGCGTTCCTGGCCGCTCAGGCGTGACTTGCCGCTGTCGAGGATGTCGCGGATGGTCTCGCCGCCCATGCCGCAGATGCTGATCGCGGTGATTCGGTCTTGCGGCTCGATCGCTGCCAGGCCATTGCCCAGGCGCACGGTGATCTGCGAGTCCAGGCCGTTCTCGCGCACTGTGCGTTCGGCCGAGCGGAACGGCGTCAGTGCCACTTCGCCGGCCACCGCCGCCGTGATGGCGCCACGGCGCATCAATGCCACCGGTAGGTAGCCATGATCGGAGCCGATGTCGGCCAGGCGGGCACCGGCAGGCACATGGGCTGCCACGCGCTCCAGGCGCATGGACAATGTCTGTTCGTTCAACTGCTGTTCCTTTTCACCACGAATGTCCGGCACCTTTGGCACGGGTGCGGGCGGCCATGATGCTTGGTGAGGCAAGCAGGGTAAAGGGCCAGCGCGGGCTGGGTGGTTGATTTCACTGCTCCACTCGTAGCAGCGGCCGATGCCGCTGCGTCTCCTCCAGACTGAATCGATTCAGGCCTCAGAATCATTGATCACACCTCGAGTCGAACCTTTCCCCACCAAACACCGTCGGAGCTAAGGTATTCATGCTCACCGTTCGCCGCGAGGTTTCCGTTTGAAAGCTGCCATCGTCAAAAAATACCGCCTGATCATCAAGACCATGGGCTATGTCGGTTGGGCGCTGTTCTGGCTGCTGCTCTGGGACATTGCGGTCACCGTGGACTTCATGCTGTTCCTCAACGCCAAGATCAACCTGCCGCTGATGCCCCTGACGTTGCTGGGTTCAGCGTTGGTGGTGCTGATCAGTTTTCGTAACAGCAGTGCCTACAACCGCTGGTGGGAAGCGCGGACCTTATGGGGGGCAATGGTCAATAATTCCCGCAGCTTTGCCCGGCAGGTGCTGACGTTGTTGGATGACCCCGGCAGCGAGGTCAATCCGATCAAGTCGACCCTGCTGCGCCGCCATGTGGCCTATGTGAATTGCCTGGCGGCGCACCTCAGGGACCAGCCTTGCCCTGAGGAAGTGCGGGCGTTTATTCCCGCTGATGAGTTCGCGCGCAGCGGCACCACCAATAACTTTGCCAACGACATCCTTACCGGTTCTGCGGCGTTGCTGGCTCGGGAATACAAAGCCGGGCGCCTGGACAGTATTCGCCTGGCGCGGTTGGAGTCGACCCTGGTGGACCTGTCCAACAGCCAGGGCGGCATGGAAAGGATCTCCAATACGCCGCTGCCCTACCCTTATGTGTATTTCCCCCGGCTGTTTATTTCGCTGTTCTGCCTGATCGTACCGGTGGGGCTGGTGGAATCCCTGGGTTGGTTCACCCCGCTGGCCTCGACGGTGGTGGGCTTTATGCTGCTGGCCATCGAGCGTATCGGCACCGACCTGCAAAGCCCGTTTCGCAACAGCGAACACCAGATCCAGATGGAAACCATCTGCGAAACCATCGAGAAAAACCTGCAGTCGATGCAGCGTGATTCCTTGGGTGACGTTCGGGGGCTTGAAGATTAGCGGCCGTATCTCAGTGTGCCGTGACCGCCGCCTTGCCGTGCGCTCGCCGGCCAGGCTTGAAGCCATGGGACCGAGCCGTCCAGGCAATCGCAAAACCCACCGCCAGCAACACCAGCATCGCCCACGGAAACGAGGCCACGCCCCAGGTATCCAGCAGGATCCCGCCGACCACGCCGCTGGCGGCAATGGCACTGTTCCAGGCGACCACGTTCAGCGATAGCGCCACATCTGCTCCATCACCGGCTGCATCCGCCAGGGCGGTTTGCAGTAAGGTCGCGGCGCCGCCAAAACTCAGGCCCCAGATGGCCACACCGATATAGATCACCTCCGGCACTTCGGCCAGGAAACCAAACGCCAGGCACGTCGCGGCAAAGGTCGCCAGGCTGACCAGCACCGTCCTGCGCAACAACGGTTCGACCAACTTGGCGGTGACCCAGATGCCCACCAACGCCGCCACGCCGAAGACCAGCAGCACCAGGTCCACGCGCTCCAGCAGCCCGGCAGGCGCCACGAACGGCGCGATGTAGGTGTAGAGAATGTTGTGGGCCAACATCCAGGCAATCACCACGGCCAATACCGGCCGTACTCCCGGCGTGGTCAGCACTTTGCGCAGCGGCAGGCGCTGGTGGGCCGCTTGCCCGGGATAGTCCGGCACCTTCACCAGCACCCAGACAATCAATATCAGAGTCATGGCCGACATGATGCCGAATGCGGTGCGCCAGCCCACCACGCTGCCCAGCCACGTGCCGAGGGGCACGCCGAGTGACAGCGCAATCGGCGTACCGACCATGGCCAGCGCCAGCGCCCTGCCCTGTTGATCAGGCGCTACCATGCGCCGGGCGTAACCGGCCAGCAGGCTCCAGGCCAGGCCCGCGGCCATTCCCGCGAAGAAGCGTGCCACCAGCGTTATCCCATAGTGGGACGACAGCGCGGTGACTGAGTTGAACAGCACAAATCCGACGATGGTCAGCAACAGCACATTGCGTCGGCGCCAACCGCGGGTGGCGATGGTCAGCGGGATCACCGCCAGCACTGACCCCAAGGCATAGGCCGTGACCATCTGGCCGGCCAGGGATTGGGAAATGGCCAGACCATCGCTGATTTGCGGCAGCAAGCCTGCCGGCAAGGTTTCGGTCACGATGCAGATGAAGCCTGTCATCGCCAGGGCCAATAAGGCGCCGATGGGCAGGCGCTCAGGTACAGCGTCGGCTGATAGAGAGATTGAAGGGGTCACGGGAAGAGGCTCCTGGGCTGAGAGAGGCTCGACGAGCCACTTAAATACTGATCAGTACAAATGTTGAAGCGGCGAACTGCCGTTGTCAACGACTTATGTATCGACTAGTATTTAAATCATCACTCAGAGGATTTCGTCATGGCGCAGATGGGACGCCCCCGCAGCTTCGCCCGCGATCAAGCCATCGAACAGGCCTTGCACCTGTTCTGGGAGCACGGCTACGACGCCACTTCCTTGAGCCAACTGAAAGCCGGCCTGGGTGGCGGGATTTCCGCACCAAGTTTTTACGCCGCCTTCGGTTCCAAGGACGCGCTGTTCCAGGAATGCGTGCAACGCTACCTGGCGACATTTGCCCAGGTCACCGAATGCCTGTGGGATGCAACCCTGCTGCCCCGGCAAGCCATCGAAACGGCGCTGCGCCAGTCGGCGCGCATGCAGTGTGAAGACAGTCACCCGAAAGGCTGCATGGTCGCCATGGGCGTGATGAGCGCGCCCTCCCCAGAGAATGCCCATGTCACCGCAGCGCTGACCCACTCCCGGCTGCGTACCCGTGCCGGGATCGTGGCCTGTGTCGAACGCGGCATCGCGGCCGGGCAATTACCGGCCAATGCCCACGCCCTGGCCACGGTGTTCGACAGCTTCCTCCAGGGGATTTCCATCCTCGCCCGGGATGGCGTGGGCCATGAGGTGATTGATGCCGCCATCTCCCACCTCATGCTGACCTGGGATCTGTCAGCCGCTACCGCGCCGCCCACTCATCGCGGTACTGCAACAGAAAGTCCACGAACGCACGGACCCGATGCGGCACGTAACGACCATGGGGATACAACAAGGTAAAGGGCCGCGAACGGCCGCCGTAAGGCTGCAGTACCTCCACCAGGCTGCCATTGGCCAGTTCCTCTTCGACAATGAACCGGTAGGTCTGGAACAACCCGGCGCCATGTTTGGCCAGGGTTACACCGCCCAGCACATCGTCCGAGCAGCTGTAACCGGCCTCCCCGGCAAATTCCTGCTCTTTGCCGTTGACCTGGAACAGCCAGGCGATGCGTCGCCCATTGCTCGGCAACTCGTACTGGATGCATTCGTGGGCAGGCAGATCCTCCAGGGTCTGGGGCGTACCGGCACGTTGCAGGTAGGACGGCGCCGCGATCACCACCAGCCGGGCGTCCTCCAGCAAGCGGGCAATCAGGCCTGAGTCCGGCTGGGCGCGCACGCGGATCGCCAGGTCATAGCCTTCGGCGACGAAATCGATGTTGCGGTTGCTGATATGCACATCCACCGTGACCTGCGGGTAAAGCGCGCGAAACTTCGGCAGCAACGGCAAGATCCGGTGATGGCCGTAGGTGGTCGGGATGCTGATGCGCAGCAGTCCGGACGGTACCGACTGCGCGCCCATCACCTCCTGTTGCGCCTCCACCAATTGCGTCAACGCTTGCCGGCACTGCTCGAAAAAAATCCGGCCCGCGTCCGTCAGGCGAATGCTGCGGGTAGTGCGGACAAACAACCGCGACCCCAGGCGCTCCTCAAGGCGAGAAATACTGCGGCTGATCGCGGCCGGCGTGACACCCGCCACCTGTGCGGCGGCGGTAAAGCTTTTGGCCTCGGCAGCCAGGCAAAACAGTTCGATGCTACCCAACTGCACGTCTTCAAAATGGCGCTTCATAAGTCGTTACACCGCCTATCAACCCAAGTACCTGACTCTATCCCTGACACATCAATACAACCATCAACGTCCAACAAGCACCATCACCCAAGCCGTCAGGTACAACCCCACACCGAAGACGGCATGGCCCGCGAGGCTGCGTAACCGAGCAACATTGGGCTTGGGTGTCCTGGAGGCTGCAACGCCCGCCCCCATCGCCGGTTGCAACACGAAGAACGGAGCCACAACCGAGACCACGCCAAAAGTGAGGGCGGGCAGAAACGAGGGTTGGCGTGCCCACTCAAGCCCCACGATCAGCAGTAGCAACGCCGCAAAAATAACCCCGATGGCGTAATGAATCCCCCACCCCAGTGGACCTTCCCCGGCAATAGGCGAAGATTTCGCGATACTGGCGTGCATCCAGCGTCCACGCGGGAGATGGCCAACCCACCGACCCACCATGGAAAAATCCAGAGAGGGCACGGCAAAGCAGCGCTTGAGCAACAGCGCCCAAAGGTCCATGACGAAGGTTGCGCCGACACCGATCACCACCGCGTACACAAAATATTCAGCCATGCTGCTGTTCCTTTCTGATCGTTGAAAGTGAGAGCAGCAGATCAGCCAATCTTCTCACCAAACCAAACATTCAATTAATTGATTGAATGTTTGGTGGATGCTAGGATCTTTCCCATGAAACCGTCAAGCCCCCCACTCCCTCCCGAGCACTGCACCGCGCTGGCGGAAATTGCCCGAACCCTGGGCCATGCCCATCGCCTCGCCCTGCTTGAGTACATCGCTCAAGAGGAGCGCTCTGTCGAACACCTGGCCGAACTGTCCGGCGTGTCTGTCGCCAATGCCTCCCAGCATTTGCAGCAGCTCAAGCGGGCGGGCATCGTACAGACGCGCCGGGACGGCAAGCGCGTGCTGTATAGCCTGGGCGCCGGTCCGGTGGCACCGCTGCTGGAAGCACTGCGCAACTATCTGGCGTTCCAGCATGCCGAGATACGCGAGGTAGCCCTGGACAGTCTCTCCCGGCGTGAACGCCTGGAAGGCATCTCCATCGAAGATTTACTGGCGCAGATGCAAAGCGAGAGCGTGGTGCTGCTGGACGTGCGGCCGGAAGATGAATTCGCCTCAGGGCACTTGCCCGGCGCGCTCAATATCCCCGCGCAAGAGCTGCAACAGCGGCTGGCAGAGCTGCCGCCAGGCAGACAGGTCGTCGCCTACTGTCGCGGGCCTTACTGCGTACTGTCCACCGAAGCCGTCAACACACTGCATGCTCATGGCCTGCCCGCCCGCAGGCTGCGCGCCGGGTTTGACGACTGGAAAGCGGCTGGCCTGAGCGTGGAATGAATCGCAAAACCATGGAAACGACATGATCAGAAACCTTGAACCGCGTGACCTGGATACCGTCCTGGATATCTGGCTGGATGCCTCGCTGAAAGCCCATGACTTTATCGACCCCACCTTCTGGCGGTCCCAGGTCGAGAACATGCGCAACTTGTATCTCCCCGCCTCAGAGACCTGCGTCATTGAACGCGAAACACGGGTGGTGGGGTTTTATTCATTGCTCGACAGCCAATTGGCCGCACTGTTTGTCGCCCCCGACTCCCAGGGCCAAGGGATTGGCAAACAATTGATTGCCCATGCCAAAACACAACGCGCCGTACTGACCCTGGCGGTTTATAAAAACAACCAACCCAGTTGCCAGTTCTATCTTTCGCAAGGGTTTGTGGTGACCCACGAGCAGACCGACGAACAGACCGGGCAACCGGAATACTTGATGAGTACCGTCGGCACTCATCCTCAGTAATCCGTCACCATCACAGGGTGCTTCAACTCCGCGTATCAAAATCCGCCGCATCATGGCGCTCGCGCAACTGCTCGGCAGGCTCCCCGGAGACGCGGTTGACCCTACGCCCACGCTGTACTGCCGGGCGTGCATCGATGGCATCAGCCCAACGCACGACGTGCTTGTAGTCCTGCACCGAGAGGAATTCGGCGGCCCCATACAACCGGCCTTTGACCAGGCCGCCGTACCACGGCCAGATCGCGATATCGGCAATGGTGTACTCATCACCGGCGATGTATTCGCTCACGGCCAGTTGCTTGTCCAGCACATCGAGTTGACGTTTGGTTTCCATTGCAAAGCGGTCGATGGCGTACTGGATCTTGGTCGGCGCATAGGCATAGAAATGGCCAAAGCCGCCCCCCAGATACGGCGCGCTACCCATCTGCCAGAACAGCCATGACAGGCATTCAGCCCGAGCAGCCGGTTCGGTGGGCAGGAACGCGCCGAACTTCTCCGCCAGGTACTGCAAGATCGCCCCCGACTCGAAGACCCGGATCGGTTTCGCACCGCTGCGGTCCATCAAGGCGGGAATCTTCGAGTTCGGGTTCACCGACACAAAGCCGCTGCCAAACTGGTCACCCTCGCCGATCCGGATCAACCACGCGTCGTACTCCGCGCCCTGATGACCGAGGGCCAACAGCTCTTCCAGCAAGATCGTGACCTTCTGCCCATTCGGCGTCGCCAGGGAATACAGCTGGAGCGGGTGACGCCCCACCGGCAGGTCCTGATCGTGGGTCGCACCGGCAGTGGGCCGGTTGATGCTGGCGAAGGTACCGCCGTTCTCGGTGTCCCAGGTCCAGACTGTGGGCGGCAGGTAGTCAGATGAATCACTCATGTTCAGTACTCCCAAGGTGCCAGCGGATCAATGCATTGATCCAGACTAAACCAAAGGCTGGTGACTGGTCACACAATGGATGCCGCCGCCACCTGCACCGAGCGCAAAATCACGCTGGCGCAGAACTTCAGCGAATGGTTAATTGGCAACCTGGCGGAATGAGCGATGGGTGAGGTTCGAGATGGCTGAAGGACTTGAAGATATTCTGGCCAAGTATCTGGCGGTGATGTTTTGCGGCATCAACCCCGGCATGACGGCCGTCGCTCAGGGGCACCACTTTGCGGGCCGCAGTAATCGTTTCTGGCGCACGCTGCATTTGGCCGGTTTTACTCCAGAAGAAATACGCCCGGAAAACGATCGAAGCATTTTGCAGTCTCGATGCGGGTTAACCACCGTCGTTGAACGGCCCACCGCCCGCGCGGATCAGCTGTCTTTGCATGAGTTCAAGGCAGCGGCGGTGAATTTTGAACAGAAGGTCGCGCGCTACTCGCCACGCTTCGTGGCGTTTCTCGGTAAGGCGGCGTACAGCGCGTTGTCCGGCCAACGGGATATTGCCTGGGGGCTACAGCCACAGGCGTTCGGGGGCGCGTCGGTATGGATTTTACCCAACCCCAGCGGGCTCAATCGTGGGTTTTCCCTGGAGCAATTGGTGAGTGCTTACCGCCAATTGCGGTTGGCGGCAGAGCGCTAATCTGTGCGGTCCCCGATCAGGTCACTGATCGCCTGCGCGCCCATCGGCTGGCTCAGCGTCATCGCACTGTATGTCCTTCAAGGCCTTGAGCTGATCGACGCTTCTGGCGCTGCGATTCCAGCCAGATCACCAGCACCAGCAAACCGCCACCGGCAATCAGCAAGCTGAGCAACCAACCCAGGGTATCGGCCAGTTGGGTGAAGAACAGGGTGTACAACTGGATGATCAAAAATGTCACGCCATACCCCACCAGCATGCCGAACCGCAGGCGCAGGCCCAACGCCAACACACCAAGGCTGACGGCGGCCCACAGCAGGTTGAACATCAACAACTCACCGTCCTCGGCAAAATGCCACGGCCCGTCGATCAAGTCGTAACTGCCAAACAGCGATAGCAACCACAGGGACATTTCGCCGACAAACAAACCGCAGGAAATCCACACTTTGGCAAACCCGCTGTAGCGGGCCAGCAACCCGGCCTCACACCGTAGATGTACCGCCCCCGCAGCCACCAGCACCGCCGCAGCGCCGAGAAAACGCAGCGGATAGTTCATGCCGAACCAGTAGGCGCCCCAGCCGGACACATAGCCGCTGCGGCCACCAAACCAGACAAAAAACAACACGCTGCACAACGTCAGCAGCAACACATTGCCCAAGGCATAGCTGAGCACCAGCAGCACCAGCAGATCGATCAACAGCAGCGCCGGCCAGTTACCGGAGCCGTCCGAATAGATCATGCCCACCACAAAACTCACGCCGATCAGGGCAAAGCCGCCCAGCAGCTCGGCGGTGCTGCCCAGCATTCTCAAGCCTTTGCCAGGCAACCAGCGCCCGACGGCGAACAGACTCAGGGTCAGCACCGACAGGCTGATCGCCAGTTTGGGCAGGGTGAACGTCAGGTGCTCGCGCAAAAGCAACAGCACACCGGCCGCCAGGCTGATGGCACCGAAGGTCAGAAACCAACGTCCGAGTGAGCGCCAGTCCCATCGGGTCAAGGGATACAGCTCACCGATACGGCTGTGGGCAGCGGGATCGATCTGCCCCTCGCGCAGCCATTGATCAAGGGCATCGTGGACCTGTCGATTGCGGCGATCCGGGCTCATGACCGATCCTCCCCGGCACGTAGCGCCGCGCGTTCAAACACCCATCCCAGCAAAACACCCACTACCCCGGCAGCCGCAAAAAACGCCGCGACACTCAGGCGGTCCCAGGCGTATTCGAAAAAACGCGTGTACAGGTCGATACCCAGAAACACCACGCCGAAACCGGTGAAGCTGGGGTGTTTGAAGCGTGCGCCGATCACCAACTGGCCGATGGCTGCGAGGGTGAACAGCAGTATCCAGAGCCCCGACGGGGACGAGCTGTAATTCTCCAGGCTGAGAAACCACAGCGAACAGTTGAAGTAGAGCAATCCGAAAATCACATACAAACGCCCGAAACCGCTGAAGTGGCGCAGCGGCCCTTCTTCCGCCTGCTGGTGCCAAAGCCCCAGAAGCGCTGCCAGCCCGGCGATCACCGCCATGGCGCGCGGGTCCTGGATGCCGAATGTATAGGAGCCACCGCCGGCATACCGCTCCCAGGAGCCCAGGCCGTGGAAGACGCACAGCAACCCCAGAAACAATGGCCAGCGCAGGCGATAACGATAGGCCGTGGCCACACTCAGCAAGGCGGTGACCAGCAGCGCCAGAGGGATACGATCCAACCCGCCCTCCTCGTCACCAATACCACCGAGTAACAGGCTGCCACCGATCAGCATCAGGCCGATGGTCAAGATAGCCACACCGGTCACCGGCATACGCCCGGCCGGATCACGCGCCAGACGCACCCCCACCCACCACAACACCCCACCGGCGATAAAAAACAGCACCACACCGAGGGTGACCGACTCACTGAGAAAGCTCACCCCACCCAGAATGGCCATGCCAATCAGCAATACCGCGCCGATGCCCAGCCATTGCAACACCGTCGACAACAGTTGGCCGGGGCGCTGATAAGGCGCGCTCAGCCGCTCCCGGGTTTGCGAGTCGATCAAACCTCGGTGCTGCCAGTCGGCAATTTCGTGAACCATTAGCTGCTGCGTGGTTTTTCTCATGAGGGTCAGGCGCTGCGTTAATTGTTCGGATAATGGGGGCGTGCTTGTTTCTGCAACGAAAGCATAGTGAATAACGGCGCAGGGGCTCCCTGCTTTTTCAAACGAGACCGCGAAACCCAAAGCAAAGAAGCCTGCATTTCTGCAGGCTTCTCTGTACATCTGGCGCCGGGCCCCGGATTTGACCCGGGGTTCCTGGCTGATGAACCGTCAGAAATCCACCGTACCCGAGAGCAGTACGGTACGCGGGGCACCCAAGCCACCGGAGAGGCCGCTGCCATCGCCGCCGTTCCAGGAGCCGAGCCAGTACGCCTTGTTGGTGACGTTCTGCACGGTGGCGCGCAAGGTCACCGGCTTGGTCTCGACCTTGAAGGCATAGCGGGCACCCACATCGTAGGTGGTGTACGAGTCCAGCGACACCCGATGATCGTTGGTCGCGTATTGCTTGCCCGTATGGTTGACGTTGCCGGTCAGGGTCAGCCCTGGTACGTCGAGGAGATCGTATTCAGTGCCCAGCTTGGCGATCACCTTGGGTACACCAGTGACTTGCTTGTCTTTGACGCCGCCGGTGACCACCTTGGTCATTTCTGCCTGGGTGTAGGTCGCCCCGCCCATCAGGCGCAATCTCGGTTGCAACTCGCCGAAGAACGACCATTCCACGCCACGGTTGCGCTGCTCACCATCGACGCTGTAGATCAGGGTCACCGGATCGGTGGAGGCGCTGGGCTTCTCGATCTGGAACAGGGCGACGGTATGGGCGAAGGTCCCCAGATCGACCTTGGCGCCGACCTCGTATTGCTTGGTCCGATAGGGCTGCATCACCTCACCGACGTTCACTGCCGACACTGGTGCCGTACCGCCCTGGCTCAGGCCTTCGATGTAGTTGGCATAGAGCGACACCTTGTCTGTCACCTTGACCAGAAGCGCGGTGGCCGGCGAAACCCGGCTTTCGTCATAACTGGTTTTCGTGGTGGCGCCGGTTGGGCTGTACGCGGCGTTGGTGTTTTGCACGCGCTGGCGACGGGCGCCGACGGTCCACTGCACACGGCCATCTGCGAAGGACAAGGTATCGGCGATTGCATAGCTGCCCAGTTCGGCCTTGATTTGCGACGTGGTTACGCCGTAACCCGGGAAGGTCGGTGCGTTGCCGAAATCCAGGTTGTCGTAGTTAGTGGTACCGGGAATCCCGGCCCTGGCGTCCTTGAAGCTGTTATCGGAGGTGTAGCGCGTCGCGGCGATGGTCCAGGCGTGGTCCACGGGGCCTGTCTGGAAGTTGCCCTTCAAGCCAGCCTCACCGGATTGCTGGGTGCCGCTGCGGATCGAGCGAATCGCCGAAGAACTGATTTCACCCGCGTTGTTAACCAGGGTGCTTGAGTTGATCAGCGCGTTGTAACCACCATCACGCTGCCCCCACGCCGCGTAGGCGGTGAGCGAATCCGTCAGGTCATACTCGCCCCGCACCATCGTGGTGGTGGTGTTGTTGATGGTGTAGGCCCAATCTGGCGCCAGCGCGTAATCGCCCTTCTTGGGGCTGGGCAGGTGGGTGACGTTGGGGCCAATCGTGTTGATCCCGAAGTAGTTGAGGCCGTCGATACGCTCACGCTGCTTATAGAAGTCGGCCGACAAGCGAGCCCGCTCGCCGCGCCAGTCCAGCCCGAGGGAGGACAGCGCCATTTTATGCTGTTGATTATCCACTGCCGTATCACCGTCACGGTAAACCCCATTGAAGCGCACGCCAAACTGCTTCCGGTCACCGAAGCGCTGCCCCAGGTCTGCATGCACGCCGCCCAGGCCGCGGGACTCATAAGTGGTGGTCAAGCGTGCCAGCGGTTCATCGCCCGCGCGCTTGGGTACCAGGTTGATGCTGCCACCCACCGTACCGCTGGGTGGCATGCCGTTGAGCAGCGCGGAAGGGCCTTTGAGCACTTCCACACGCTCGGCCAGTTCGGTAGAACCGCGCATGTTTGGTGCCATGCCCACCAACCCGTTGAAGGTGATGTCATCGGCAGTACTGTTAAAGCCGCGAATGAAAAAGGTTTCAAAGTTGCTGCGCTTGGTGGGCACGTACACCGAAGGATCGGTCGCACCAATCACCGAACCGATATCCTGCGCCTGGCGGTTCTGAATGAACTCGTCCGTATAGCTGATGGTATTGAACGGCGTCTCCATGAAATCCTTGTTGCCCAACAGCCCGACACGGCTACCGGAGGCAACCTGCCCTCCCGCGTAAACCGGCGGCAGATCTGCGGCGGAGTTCATGGCCCCCTCAACCAGCGTTTCAGACAGCTCCAGGCTGCCACTGCCCTCTTGAGCCTGCTTCGACTGCTCGGCGGGTTGCGCAGCGACCACGGCCATGGAAGTCCCCGTCAGCCCCAGCAACAACGCCATCTGCACGGCAGTGAACGTACGATTCAAAGTAAAGCGTTGCGCAGCCTGCGGAGAATCAGGGGTGGCGCGATGTTGGCGACAGCGTTCCGACATGCTGGATTCCTTTCGATTCGGAGAGTTGGAATGTATTCACTGGGTTTTCCGAACCAGAACGCGAAATCCTCAATAACAATCATTAGCATTCAGATATTTTTTACAAAAAAGGGCGAGTACCGAAATGGTACCCGCCCTGTGTGCTGCCAGTACGCGTAGCGGATCAGCCCTTGTAGCCTTGAACCACCTCGTCAGCCATGCGATTGAGGCACGTCACACTGGCAGTACACAGGTACCAGGTCTGGGCATCGACAAAGATCACATGCCCGTTGTTCCAGGCTTTGGTCTTGCGCAGCAGCGGGTTGTCCAGGCTCTTCATATCCAGCGCTGGCCGCCGCTCCATCACCGCCGTGCGGTCGATCACGTAGAGAATGTCGGGATCGGCCTGCTGGATAAATTCATTGGAAATCGGCTGGCCATGCAAGCCAGCCTCGATGTCGGTGCTGGCCGGTTTAACGCCCAGGGTGTCGAAGATAAAGCCGTAGCGCGACTTCACCCCATAAGAGGTAAAGGCTCCATTGTTATGCAGCACGATCAGCGCTTTCTCGGGGCGCCCCTCGGTCACGCGCCGGGTCTGCTCCACCTTGGCGTCCATTTCCGCGACTTTCTGCCGGGCCAGCTCTTCCTTGCCGAAGATGTGACCCAGGGTGGTCAAATGGTTCTTGGCGGTGGTGATCAGATTGCCCTGCTTATTGGTCAGGTCCATATCGTCATAGACCGTCGGCGCGATCTGGCTCAACTCCGCGTAACTCTGCGCCTGGAGCGGCGAGATCAGGATCAGGTCGGGCTTGAGGGCATGCAAGCGCTCAAGGTTGGGCTGGATGGTCGACCCCACATCCCTGATGTTCGGGTCATCGCGATACTTGACGAGGAAGCTCGCGACGTAGTCCTTGGCGATGCCCACCACCGGCGCGCCCAGTTGGTCGAGTGTATCGAGCTCACTCATGTCGAAGGCCACCACGCGCTCGGGGAGCTTGGTGATCAGCGTCGTACCCAGCGGGTGCTCGATCTTGATCGGCTCGTAATGCGCCTGCGCGATGGTTGGCGCGGGCGCCTCTGCCGACGGCTTGTCACACCCTTGCAGACCGGCCGCCACAGCGACTGCCAGCAGTGCCCCACAGATTCTTTTTGCGTTACCGGTGCTCATATCAGCTCCCTTGACGGTGATGGGTTGAAGTAGTTGCAGACGAACCCCTGCTCGCTCTGCAGGATCTCGAAATCCAGATCAAACAGATCACGCAGGCGGGCTTCGGTGACGACCTCCGCCACCGGGCCACGGCAGTGCACCGTGCCGTTTTTCATGGCCACGATATGGTCGGAATAATTGGCGGCGAAGTTGATGTCATGCACCACCAGGATCACCGTGCGCCCCTGTTCGTCGCACAGGCGGCGCAGGGCCCGCATGATCTGCACCGCGTGCTTCATGTCGAGGTTGTTGAGCGGCTCGTCCAGCAACAGGTAATCGGTTTGCTGGGCAATGGTCATCGCCAGGAACGCCATCTGCCGCTGCCCGCCGCTGAGTTCGTCGATGTAAGAAAGGCGCAGCGGTTGCAGCGACAGAAATTCGATGGCCTCGTCGATGGCCTGGCGATCGTGAGCGGTGAGCGCTCCACGGCTGTAGGGGAAGCGCCCGAAAGCCACCAGTTCTTCAACGGTCAGCCGCAGGTTGAAATCCGGGGACTGGCGCAAGGTGGCGACACGCTTGGCATAGTCGCGGATCGGCACATCCGCAATGCTGCGCCCGCCAATCAGCAGGTCGCCCCGGGTCGGTGCCAACAGGCGGGCGATCAACATCAGCAACGTGGTCTTGCCTGCGCCGTTGGGGCCAATCAAGGAGGTCACCTGCCCTGGCGGGAACTGAACGCTGACGTCGCTCAGGACGTGCTTGTTGCCATACGCCTTATAAACGTGACTGAGGGAAATCATGGGGCGCCTCGGGTTCGAACCATCAGCGCGAGGAAATACACGCCACACACCAGGTTGATGAGAATGCTGACGGAGGTGTTGTAGTTGAACATCTGCTCGACCAGGTACTGGGCGACGATGAAAATGCCGATGGCGATGGCGCAGCTCATGGGCAGCGTCACCCTATGCCGGGCGGTGCGGGCAAGCGCATAGGTGATGTTCGCCACGAACACGCCCATGAACGCCGTCGGCCCGACGAGGCTGGTGGATACCGCCACCAGAATCGCGATCAGCGCAAGTTGCAGGCGCACGCTGCGCTGATAATCGACCCCCAGGGAAATCGCCTGGTCACGCCCCAGAGAAAGCACGTCGAGCACCGGCAGGGCTCTTTGCGCGATAAAGCACACCACCGCCACCAACAGGCCCGAATAGATCACTTGCCCGGGTTGTGCCTTGTTGAAGGAGGCGTAGTTGAAGCCCTGGAAAATCGAGAACTCGCCGGGGCTGATCTTCAGTTGGATAAACTGAGTAAAGGTCCCCATCACCATGCTCAGTACCAGCCCTAGCAAGAGCAGCAGGTACACGTTGTTGCGTCCGTCACGGAACAGCCAACGGTGAATGAGCCACGAATAGGCAAGCATCAGCAGGATCGACAACAACACATTGCCGTTACGCCCCAGCAGCACCAGGCTCTGGGTGCCCAACACCAGGATCAGCAGGGCCTGGAACAGCAGGTAGATCGCCTCATACCCCATGATCGCCGGCGTCAGTATCCGGTTGCCGGCAATGGTCTGGAAAATCACCGAAGAATAGGCAATGCAGACCCCGGCAATGCCCATCGCGGCTAAACGGGTCAGCCGCTTGGGAATGACGTACTCGAAGTCAAAACCTGAGCCCAGCAACAGGAACGCCACCGCCAAGACCAGCACCAGCCCCCAGAGGCCATAGCGGGTAATCACGCCTCTCATGTGTACTTCCTGATCAGCAGCACGAGGAACAACACACCGCCCACGCTGCCCGCCGTCAGGCCGATGGGCACTTCGAAGGGGTAGATCAGCAAGCGGCCGAGGATGTCGCACGCCAACAACAGCGACGCGCCGCACAAGGCGACGATGGGCAATGTTCGCTCCAGGTTCTCGCCGTAGTGCAGCGCCACCAGGTTGGGAATCACCAGCCCGACAAAGGGAATCGCGCCCACGGTAATAACCGTGGCGGAGACGGTGACTGCCACCAGCATCAGCCCCAGTGCCGCGTTGGCGGTGTAATTCAAGCCCAGGCTGCTGGCCATGCCCTCGCCCATGCCGAGTACGGTAAAGCGGTGCGCGAATAGATAAGTGAGCACCACGATCGGCAAGATCAGATAGATGATCTCGTAGTTACCCTGGACGATCTTCGAGAAGTCACCGAGCATCCAGCCCTGCATGCTCTGCAAGATGTTGTGACGGTAGGCGTAGAACTCGGCGATGGCGCTCAAGACGCTGCCGTACATCAGGCCGATGACCGGAACCATCACCGTGTTCTTGAACTTGATACGGCGGATGATCGCGACATAGAGCAGGCTCGCCGCAAAGCAGAACGCCAGGGCAAACAGCATCCGGCCGGCCGCACCGGCGGCGGGGGCCACCGTCAGTGAAATCAGAATCCCCAGCTTTGCTGCATCCAGCCCGCCGGAAGTCGCCGGTTCTACGAAGCGGTTGCGCACGATCTGCTGCAGGATCACACCGCACACGGCCAGCCCTACCCCGGTCAGAATCAGGGCGGCAAGGCGCGGAAGGCGGCTGGCAGTGAGGGTCAGCCAGGCGTCATCGGAGAACGTGAACAGTGCCGTCCAGGAAACCTCTTTGACCCCCACCATCAACGAGAGGCAACAGAGCACGGCAAACAGGATCAGTAAGGCTGCACGACTCAAGAACTGCCCTCACTGTCAGGCGCCCCGGCAATCCGCCAGCCTTTCGCGGATCGGCGTTGCGCGAGAAAGTGCGCGTACAGCCCTGGTTTGGCACTCAATTGCGTGTGGGAGCCCTGTTCGCTGACCTGCCCGTGATCAAGCACCACAATCTGGTCGGCCATGGCCACCGTCGACAATTGGTGCGCAATGACGATCAGCGTGCGGGTACCGCGCAAACGTGCCAACGCTTCAGCGATGGCGGCCTGGTTCTCGGCGTCTAGAGCAGCGGTGGCCTCGTCAACCAACAGAATCGGCGCGTCCTTGATCAGTGCACGGGCGATGGAAATCCGCTGACGCTCACCGCCAGACAATCGCGCCCCGCCCTCGCCCACTGGTGTATCCAGGCCTTGAGGCAGGCGTTCGATGATCTCCACGACTCCGGCTTGTCTTGCCGCCTCCATCACCTGGGCATCGCTGGCATCGGGTTTGCCGATACGGATGTTGTCGGCGATGCTGCCCTGGAACAGGTAAGCGTCCTGGAAAATCTGGCTGATCTGACCGGCCAGTTGTTCACTGGACATCTGGCGGACATCCACACCGCCCACGATCACACTGCCCTGTGTCACGTCGAAGAAGCGTGCAACCAGCCGCACTAGGGTGGTCTTGCCCGAGCCGGAAGCTCCGACCAGCGCCGTCATGCTGCCGGGCTCGATACGCAGACTGACGTCGCGCAGTACATCAGCCTGGTCCTCGGCATAGCGGAAGCTCACATTACGCAATTCGACGGATCCATCGACCGGCGCTTGCGGGGCCTGCGGCTCAGGCAAGGGCTTGACCGCAAAGATCCCGCGCACCGCATCCAGCTGACCGCGCGCGCCACGCAGCACCTCGCTATAACCGGCCACCTCCAGCAGCGGGTCGATGAAGCGGCTGACCAGCAGCAACGACACAATCACGGCGATGACCGAGCCCGGTTCCAGGCTTGCGCCCAACTGATCACCGAGCCATAGCGTGGCGGCCACCAGCAAGACGGCGAAGCCGGCCTGTACCGCCCAGGCGTTGAACACCACCGACATCGCCGAGACGTGAATCAGCCGCTGTGCAGACTGCTGCTGGCGCCCGATGGCCTGTTCGAGAAACCGGGTACCGCCGTCCTCGCCATTGAAGGCGCGTAGCACCGATTGCGCCTGGGCGAATTCAACCATGCGCTGGCTGGCATGCGCGGCGTTGTGCTGGAAGCTTTGGTCGGCACGCTGACCCAGGTGAGCGGTCAGCGCAAAGACACCGAACAGGATCGGCAGTGTCACCAGTGCGATCAACCCCATCTGCCAATGCAAGGCGAACAACGCAACAAGGATCACTACCGGCGTCACCACGCCCGTGATCAGCGGCGTGAAAACGTGAGCGGGAAGCTGGGCCATTTCCATCATGCCCTGGGAGGTCACATGGCTCAGCCGCGCGGTGTTTTGTGCGGTGAACCAGCCCACCGGCAGGCGCGCCACATGGTCGCCGAGCCGATGACGGCCACGCTGGAGAACGGCGATGCCGACACGGATACCGGCTTTCTCCACTGTGCGTCGTAGCGCCCAGCACACCACCACACCGATCACCAGGGCGATCAGCCATTGCCCTGCTGAGCGCACATCACTGCCCAGCAGATGGGTGAGCACCGGCACCAGGGTGACAATCGTCAGCCCGCAGAGCAGGCCGTAGACCAGTGTCATCCACAGGTAGCGGCGCAGTACCGGGGCATCTTCACCCAGCAGTTGAATAAAGGTTTTCAGCATGACGATACCGCCTGTTCCTTGGCCTGTTCGTAGCCGCCCAGCGCCCACAGTCGGGCGTAGCGGCCTTTGCGGGCGAGCAGTTCGTGGTGACTTCCCTGCTCGCAGATCGTGCCGTTGTCGATCAGGATGATCTGGTCGGCGTGCATCACCGTATCGAGCCGGTGCGCGATCACCATCAAGGTGCGGCCCTGGGCAAATCGCGACAGCGCTTGCTGGAGCTTCACTTCATTCTCGGCATCGGCTGCCGCCGTGGCTTCGTCGAGCACCAACACTGGTGGATCCAGCAATACGGCGCGGGCGATACTCACGCGCTGCAACTCGCCGCCGGAAAGCTGCACATCCTCACCGATCACCGAGTCGTAACCGCGTGGCAAGGCGAGGATGCGCTCGTGAATATTGGCGGTGCGGGCGGCGTCTTCGATTTCCTGCTGGCTGGCCGAGGGGCGGCCCAGGGCGATGTTGTCGCGCAGGCTGGCATGGATAAGGCGTACTTCCTGCAGCACAAAGCCAATGCGCCGGTACAACTGCGCGCTCTCGATCTGCCTGAGGTCGACGCCACCCAGGGTGATGCGCCCTTCACTCGGGTCGAAGAAGCGCAGCAACAGGCGGGCCAGGGTCGATTTGCCGGAGCCGGAAGCACCGACAATCGCCGTCACCGTGCCAGGCTTGAGGGTGAAGCTGACGTCCTTGAGCACCGGGGTCTGGCCGTCGTAGCTATAGCCGAGTTGCTCGACACGAATTTCGGTATTGTCCGCCAGCGTCGGCGCGGCGCCCGCCAAGGTTTCCAGCACCGGTGTTTGCAGCAGGGTATGCACGCGCTGGGCAGCGCCGGTGGCATTGTTCAAGTCGTGGGTGACGTAGCTCAGCAGCAGCAGTGGCGCGCAGATTCCCGGCGCCACCAAAGCGAAAGGCAACACCTCGACCGGCGTGATCCAGCCCAGGCTCACCCACAAAGTGCCAAACGCCAGCACCACGCCAAGTACCGCCACCGGGGCGATCATCGCGTGGGCGTTGGCCATCGCACTGACTAGCGGCCGGGTGAAATCGGTGAACGCCTCAGCGAAGCCATCGACCGCCTCGCGGTAGCTACCATGAGCCTTGCCCTCGACACCGAAGGCCTTGACCACGGGAATACCGTTGACGAACTCAACCACCGCGTTGTTGATGCGCGCCATGCCAGCACCAAATGACTGCATGTTCGCCCCGCTGGCCTTGGTGGCCCTGGAGAAGAACAGGAAAAACAGCGGGAACGGCAGCAGCGAGACAATCGCCATGCGCCAGTCCATGGCAAACAGATAGAGGATAGAGATAACAATCGCGCCGATAGTGCGGCCCAGCGTGGTGAAGAAATGCGCGGTCAGGCTGTGCAGCGTGCCGATGTCATCCTGCATCGCTTGCTTGACTTCGCCCGACGCCCGGCTGGTAAACCATCCCAGCGGCACCTTGGCCAGTCGGCGGGTAATCGCCCGGCGCAAATGGCCGGTGATGTGATTGTCGGCCAGGTGCGCGACCATTTCACCCATCGAGATCAGCGTCATCCCCAGGAACAGGCAGGCCAGACTGATGATGACAACCCGCCAGACTTGATCCTGCATCTGGCCCCAGGCGGTAGCGACGTCGGCCTGGCCCATCGCAAACTGTGCGATATGGGCGACGCCGGCCAGGGGCACCAGCGTCAGCATGGTGCCGATGGCGGCCAGTACCGCCGCGATAATCAGTCGCCCACGTATGGGCCTGAGTACCTGGGATACCGAGCCAGTAGCGGCGGGTTCATCTTTAACACTCATGAGCTCTCCTGAATAACCACTGCAGGTAGCCTGAAGGCCAGCCTGACTTCCTTTGCGTTCGGGGTTTTGCGCGCTGCGTACCTTGTATTCCGAACAGCAACACAAAATCCTCAATCGAGACGTTCATTAATCGGTGAGGCAGTTCAAGGCCCGAGTCCGGGCACAAACGGGTAGCAGGCCCGCAGGCCAGCAGCGATGTATTTCTCGACGGAAGACACCGACACCTTCAGCTCGGCAGCAATGTCGCGGTGGCCCATGCCATGCAGCTTGCACAGCAGCAGCGCCTGGCGGGTCTTGGCGGGCTTGCTGTGCAACGCATCATCGATCTGCGTCAGCGTTTCAGTCATCAGGGCGCGTCGCTCCTCTGAAGGAGCCAGAGGTTCGGCCTGCAATTTGAGCGCCTCCAGATGGCAGGCCTCAAGACGACGGCGGCGATACAGGTCGATCACCATGCCTTTGGCGATTTGGGTCAGGTGGCAGCGAGAATCCTCGGTGGAGGGAACCCGGCCCTTCTTGATGAGGTTGAGATAGACGTCGTGGGCGAGATCGGCAGCATCGACCGAGTTGCCCAACTTGCGGCGCAACAGGCTGCACAGCCAACCATGATGGTCGACATACAACTTTTCAAATTGCTGCCTGGACGCGAACGCTCCGTTGTCCACAACACCTCTCCTGAGACGGTGACATTCGCGATCAGCTTTTGACTAATGCGAATAGGTATGATTATTATTTAACATCATACGGCGTTCATAGAGCCCCTGCAATGCGACCTGCTTGCACCGTCTCTGATGCCTGGATTTCTGGGCGTTACAGCAGACCGAGGATCGGTCTGCCGGCACTTGGTGCCATCTCTACTTCTTACTGTTCAGTTTGATAAGGCGGGAAATTTCCATGATGGAACTCAATCCAGATTCGTTACCGAAACTGTCTGTCAGCGGTGACGAAGAGCATTTCTGGCTCTTGCAGCAGCAATACCCCGAACGCACGCTCAAACACTTCAGCGCCTGGCGGTTCGACGCCGACATCGACCTTTCAAGGCTCGAACTGGCAATCAAGAGCGTCATCGAAACACTGCCCGATCTGAATGCGCGCTATCAATTCAACGACGACGGCGAAGTGCACAAAGTGCACGCCAATGACTGGCAGTCTTGCGTTGAAATCATGCGCTCACACTCCGACGCTGAAGCCACCGAGCAATTGCTTTCGCAGCAAGTGGCACCGTGGGATGCGCAAAGCCAGCCGCCGTTCAAGGCACTGATTATTCAAACCGGGAACAACGTTATTCTCGGCTTCGTACTCCACCAGATCCTCGACCAGACCTGCCAGGAAGACAACCTGTATTGCCGGGTCTTGAGCGCCTATGTAGGCCACTCGGCCAGCGATACGCCCTGGTTGCGCCGCCAGGCGGATGGCGAGGCTCTATCGCCACCGACCAGTGCGCCCAGCACCCAGCCTGCGGCCAACCACAGTGAAGTCGCAGCGATTATTCTTGGCGAGTTCCGAGGAGCCCTGGCAGAGCCCGACATGCAACCCACCGATGACTTCTTTGATTTTGGCGGTCACTCTCTGCTGGCCACCCGCATCATCGGCAAGCTGTTGAGCAGCCATGGCATCGAAGTCCAGTTCAATGACTTTTTCAGCGCGCCGTCGGCAGCCGCCCTGGCATCGCGCGCCCACGCCATCGCGCAAAACGATGCAACCGCTTCTGCTGCGGGCCTGCCGCAAAACGTGCAAAAAGCGCCTTTCGCACTGGCCCAGGCCTCCCTCGGGCGGGCTTACGTAGCCTTTGAGTTCGGGACGATTTTCAACCTGCCGTTTGCCCTGGACTTCCTCGACAAGGTAGATGAAGCGCTGTTCGAGCAAGCCTTCAGCGACCTGCTCAAACGCCACGCCAGCCTGCGATCAACCTTCCACTTCGAGAACAATGACGCCTACCAGCAGATCGTACCGGTCACACAACTGTCCGACTACAAGTGGTTCTGGCCAAGCCATGAAAGCCAGGGTGCGACACTGAAAAGTGAAGCCACTTATCAGTTCGACCTGACCCGCGAGCTGCCCCTCAGGGTTCGCTTCATTTACGACGCGCAACGCCAGCGCCAAACCCTGTCATTGCTGGTCCATCACATGGCCATTGATGAATGGTCGCTCAACGTCATGATGGAAGAGTTGGCTCAAGCCTACCTCGCCCGTGCCGCCGACAAAGCACCCACCTGGGAAGCGCCTGCACCGTCATTTCATGAGTTCGCCTTGCGAGAACAGGCCACCGGCATTAATCAGAAGCATCTCGACTACTGGACAAGCATGCTGCGCGATGCAACCCGCGGCCTGACGCTGCCCTCCCCTGACCATCAGGCCAGCGTGCCGGCCAACGAAGTATCGACGAAGGCGCAGTGGTTCGAAATCAAGCCCGACCAGGACCTCACCGATAGCCTGTATGCCTTCGCCAGACGGAATAACTCGTCGCTGTTCGGCGTGGTCTATACGGCCATTGCGTTGTCCCTGCATAAGCTCGGTGACTTGAAGGACCTGGTGATCGGCACGTCCGCCTCCGGCCGAACCGACCCCGGGTTTTACGAGACGGTGGGTTACTTCACCACGATGGTGGCGCATCGGGTGCAGTTCGATCCTCAGCAGGCCGTTGGCGCACTGATTGAAAACGTCACCCGCTTGATCAATGACTCCATGGCTTATGCCGATGTACCGATGGAGCAGATCCAGCAAGCCCTGGGCATGACGGCGGCAGACGGTCTGCTGTTCGACGTGTACATCCAGATTCACGCCAACAACGCCTTGAACGGGGCCTTGAGCACGCCTGACGCCGGGACGATCCGTTACCGGCAGATTGACCCGGACAAGAACCAGTCGATGTTCGGCATTCAGTTCGAGATCATGGAGAACATGATCGACGGCAAACGCTCACTGCGCCTGGTCATCACTTACCGTTCGGACCGCTACAGCGCAGAACAGATGGCACGCCTCAGCGCTACGATTGATCAGGTGTTCGCGTTGTTCACGACGCCCGCTGCAGCCGGCATCGTCCTGGACCATATCCGCACATAACCCTCGGTCAGGGTCTTGGTAACGCTACCAAGACCCTGCACCTCGACTCTATGCCTCATGCATCCCGTAGCGCTGGAACGATGAGCGCTTGGGCAAGCGATAGTGCGGTCGGCCGAGCAACTGGTTGGCAATCGTCGCATTGCGAATGGCCGCAATCCCCAGGTCCGGCGAACCAACGCCATGCTGGAAGATCTCCGCGTTCTGCACAAAGATACGGCCCGTGCCGCCATCGCAGCGGCGCGCCGTGAAATCCTCCTGGACGATACAGTCGCCGTATTCATCGGTTTCAAGCACGGCGCCCTTGAGCCTCTCAAACCACTGCGGCCAGGCATGCCCGTACCCCGTCGCCGCCACAATGGCATCAGCTTCAAGTGTGCTGGTCTGGTCCAGTTCACGGTGCCGGTAGGCGATTCGCAGCGTGCCGTCGATATCCTCCACGGTCTCGACCTCACAGTTGGAAAGCAACGTCAGGCCTGGATCAGCGCCGCCAATCGAACGTTCGTAGATCAGGTCGTAGATATCGGCGATGGTCGAAAAACTGATGCCCTTGTACAGCAATCCTTGCCCCGCAACGATGTCGCGGCGGCGCTCCCTCGGAATGCTATGGAAGTACTCCATGTAGGACGGTGTGAAACATTCCTGCCCCAATTTCGAATACTCCATGGGATGGAAGCCCGGTGAGCGCGTGATCCAGCGAATCGACGCACCCGCCGCGATACGCTCGGGCGTCAGCTCGTTGAACAATGCCAACACGCATTCCGCCGCACTTTGGCCGGAACCAATGACCGTGACCCGTTGGCATTTCGACAACTGTTCCTGGCGCTTGCCGAACTCCGCTGAATGCATGACCGGCGCAGTGCTCTTGACCTGTGCCCACTGAGGTAGCAGCGGCACAGTGCCGACGCCAATCGCCAGGTCCCGACTGTAGTAATGACGCTTGAAGCCTGACACTGACTGGCTTTCAATCAGGAATCGGTCAGCGCGGGTGTCATACGTCACATCACAGATGTCCTCGCCGAAATGGCAGGCTGGCAGCTGCTGAGACGCCCAGCGACAGTAATGGTCGTACTCGCGGCGAGGCACCTGAAAGTTCTCGTAGTAATAGAACGGGTACAGGCGATCGTGCTGATGCAGGTAGTTCAGATAACTCAGTTGATGCGTGGGGTCCGCCATCGTCACCAGGTCCGCCAGAAACGGAACCTGGAGCGTTGTGCCGGGCAACAGAAGCCCTTCGTGCCAGCGAAACTCCGCTTTGCGGTCCAGGAAAACACCGGTCACGCCAGGATGCCTGGACAGTAATGCGGCCAACCCCAGATTAAAGGGGCCTATGCCAACGCCGGCAATATCAACATTGGGTATATCCATCATCCGATCCATCTCCCTAAGCACTGCTGTTTGGGTAGCAGTGGCACGCCCTCAGGCGCGCCACTGCGCTCATATCAAAATCCATTACCGGCTCACGAACCCTCGGCCATGAGCAGGCGTTCAACGTCTTGTGCATTGCGGCAGCGCAGGAGCTGCCCAGGTGAAAGCACCACCGAGAAATCCTCCTGAACCCGTGCCGAGATCGCCTTCAAATGCTGGGGACGTAACCCCAGGCTGATGAAGTCCACTGCGTCATTCGCCCCGTCCGCCAGCGGTCGCCCCAGTACGTTCAAGTAGATATCCAGTACCTTGTTGCGTGGGGTCGACTGGTTCATCACGACGGGTTCGGCTGCGTCATTTGCCGGAGCGGTCAGCAGGCTGCGGGCCCGCTGGCGATCAGGCTTGCCGTTTTGCGACAGCGGTAATTCGTCCACCTTCAGGAACCGCGTGGGCACATGGGAGTGCGGCAGGTGCTGGCGGGCGTAGTTGCGTAACTCGGACGCGGTCAGCTCTGCCCCGCCTTGCTGGCTGACATACAGCGCACCGATGCAGACTTCGCCTTGGCGCTGCTCGCCATAATCCACGACCAGCACGTGCCTGACTGACGAATGATTGATCAGCTCTATCTCGATATCCGGAAGCGATACCCGCACACCGCGAACTTTCACATAGCCATTTATCCGACTGTCGAAGATCAAGGTACCGTCGCGGCGGTAGCGCCCGCAGTCGCCGGTGCGGAAGGCCCGAACGGCTTGGCCATGCTCATCACTGACCGTCACGAATTCGCTTTGTGTCAGCTCGCCGTTTTCGAGGTACCCCAGCGCGAGATTGACGCCAGCCGTGTGAATTCGGCCAACAACGCCCGCCGGGCAATGCTCGCCTTGTGAGCCAAGGACGAAGTAGCTGTTACCGGGCAGCGGCCTTCCATAGGGGATCAGCGCACGGTCATCCGCCACGATGTCGTGCCAGATACTCCAGATGGTGGTCTCCGTCGGCCCGCCCAGGGAAATCAACCGAGCCGACGGCAGCAGCGCGCGCAACTCGGCAATTACAGCCGGCTTGATGTAATCGCCGCCCTGGGCAATCAGGCGCAGGCTCTTCAGGTCACGGGTGGTGCGGCAAGAAAGGAGCATCTCCAGAATGGCGGGCACCGAACACCACAACGTCACTTGATGCCGGGCAATCAACTGGTTCCAGCGCACCGCATCCTTTTCCTCACCCACACCCGGCAGCACCAGTGTCGCCCCCGCCGTCAGGCATCCCAAGACGTCGAACACCGACATGTCATGGTGCAGCGGGGTTACGGACATGAACACATCACGCTCGGTCACGGCCCAGTGCTCAAGGGTACTGCCGATGACGTTGGCAGTGGCTCGGTTGCTCAGGACCACACATTTTGGCTTGCCGGTGGTGCCCGAGGTATAGAGGTAATAGGCCGGGGCGTCGCTTAACGACAGGTCATCCAGCGCGGGCGGAACCTGGGCTCGCACAGCCAACAGCTCAGCCGGTGTTGCCGCGGGATATTCGACAGACTCATGCTGGGCAATCACTGCCAGATCGGGCCGGCAGTTTTCCAGCAGGTAATGCAACCGCTCGGCTGGCGCTGAAGCGTCGATGGGGATCCAGATCACGCCGGTCAGCGCACAGGCCAATGTCACCATCGTGTGCTCCGGGCTGCGCGGCAGGCAGATGGCGACGACTTGCCCACGAGACAACCCGCGCGCTTTCAATGCAGCGATGATGCGGCACACGCCGTCGCCAAGATCGGCATAGCTGATTTGCCGATCACCACTGACGAGGGCAATTCTGGCGTTGGTACGATCAAAGATATTGTTCGCGATCCGGCCGAGAAAGCTTTCGCGGCACGCATCAGCGACCTGGCCATTGAGCCGGTAGTGACTTTTTTCGATAATCGCCGGGGCCTCAATGGCAAAAATACCGCTTGCCGTGACCTGGCTGATCGCCTTTTCGATTGCGCTCAAGATGTCGCTGACCACCGCCGGATCCAGCACTGCACGCGCATAGTCGATATCGAACACCAACTCGCCATCTGCGTTGGCCGAGAAGCGAATATCCATCGCCACCTGTGGCGTCTGGGTCAGCCCGCCACACAGGCTCATGGCACTGTCCGCTGCCGAGACCGGCCAGGAAAAACCGTTGGTGATCACCACAGGAAGTACAGGACCCGGACCGTGAGCCTCGAACAGCAATCGAGCCAAGTCCACACCTGAAAAGGTCAGGTGCTGCAGCCCTTCCAGCACATCCACTTGCAGTTTGGCGGCACGCTCGGCAAAGCCATCCGGATCGGCGCTCCAATTGACCGCGATAAAGCTTGAGCGATTGGCAAAGGCACCGCTCGTTTGTGGGGCAACCGGCACCGCGACACACAAACCACCCTCATCCAGCCAGTGCGACAACACTTCCAGCACCAGCGCCATCAACGTGGTGTTCTTGAACAGCCGCTGCCGTGCGCCCAGCTTGCAGAACGCACCGAACGGCGCTTTGGGCACCCGCAGGCTCTGTCGCTCATAGCGGGAAGCGCCCACCTGATCCAGCGGGGTGATCCACGGCAGCCGCGGCGCGCCGCTGACCGCAGCGAGTTTGGTCTTCCAATAGGCGGAATCTGTCTTGCGTTGACTGACGACGTCTTCTGGCTCGGATGCAACCTGCGCGACCGGCTCCTCGTCAGTTGCACCGTCGAACAGCTCGACCATGAGGGTGGCGATCGATCGTCCATCGAGGATCAACGCATCAAGGCGTACAAAGACACTCAATTGACCTTCAGGAAGCCGGAAGACCGTGACATTCCAGGGCGAACGATCCAGCTCGAACAACGCGTGCGCATAGGCCTCGCGGCGCTCCTCAACGTAGCTGAGCGCCGCTTCTGGCGACAGGGCCGTGAGGTCGACTTCCTCGAGGTTTATCTGCACCTCATCGCTGACAAACTGCACGAGTTTCTGCGCATCGATCCGCGTTCTCAGGCTTTCGTGGCGTTGGACCATCTCGACCAAGCGACTTCGCAGCAGAACAGGATCCATAGCGCCGCGGTACTCGCGAAACTCCTGCATCGCCACGCCACCCAACGGCATCTGCGCGCTGCGTCCAAGCAAATAAGCCTGCTGGAGAGCGGTCAGTGGCTTCTCGACAACCGCGGGTTGAGAAAGCGGCTGGTCCAGGACAGCGGAGCAAGCAGCCACCTCGTGCACCAGCGCCACGAAACGGTCGAAAAAGTCCGATACCCAGGCTTGCGGCAGCGCATCCAGACGGATATCCCAATTGATCAAGATACCGCCGTCGGCGCAGGCAATCTGCGCGTCGAGCGCAACCTGAGGCCCCTGGGAAATCACCCAGTTCATTGGACCCAGTACACGCCGCACGCGCTCAGAAAGAAGGTCTCCTCCCGGCATATCCAACGCGGCGGTAAATACCACAGGAGCCAGCTGTGGCGACCGATGATGGCGGGACAGGTCGCGCATCAGGTTCACCCCGGGATAGGCACAATGTTCGAGCAAATCGACCATCTTGCCTGCCAGTTGCGTGCACAACTTGGCTGGGCTCTGGGCCGCCTCGATATCCACATCGAGTATCAGCACGTTGGCAAAATCGCCGACGATTCGCTCAACCTCACCCACGAGCGGCGGTCGCCAGAACGTGGGGACATTGAGGCGAAATCGCCTGTCTCCCGTTTGCGCACCGAGGGCTGCTGCAAACAACCCCATCATCAGGGTGGACAGGGTCATTCTGCGTTCACGAGCAAGGCGTTGTAACACCCGCCGCTCCTCTGGGCCAAGCCATGTGCTTAATCGGTCGCTGTGCGCCTGGTCTGGCTGGACCTCAAGAAAAGGCAACGTCGGCGCCGGCGCAATTTCAGCCAACCGCTCACGCCACCAGAGACGATCCCGATCGCGGGCCGTTTTGAGCGCGGTATCGGTGCGTGCTTTGTCATACCAGTCGAAGAAAGACGGTGTGTGTGGGAGCGGCCCGTCGGGGTCCTCATAAAACCGTGCGAGGTCTTCCATCAACGTACGGAAACTCGAAGGATCGATGGCAATCATGTCCGTATCGACATGCAGGCGGAACCCACCATTGGCCAGCAGGCTCACACAAAAACGTGCACCGGGCCCCTGGCACAGATCAAGCTGCTGATGAGTCCATTCCTCACGCTTGCAGAGCAGGCGCTTCGTCACTTCCGGCTCAGCCATCAAGCGTAAATCTTCGACCTCCAACGACGGTGACTGGTCCATTGAAGCAATGGATTGCAGCCCTTCTGCAGTCAGCCTGACCCGCAGCATTGGATGCAGCAGACATACCCGTTCAAGTGCCTTGCGAAGCCGCTCGAGATCAATGGAATGGCCATCGAACTCGGCATACAGATGAGCCGAAACTCTCCCTAAAGACGCATGAGCAGTGCGCCCGATCCAACAGGCGGCTTGCATTGAAGTTAACTCTCTCATGGCTCACTCATGTGATTGACAAATCTAAATGATTAGCGTCCCCTATTAGAAACGATAATGATTATATTTCAAGATTTAATTTTTTGATCCTTAGGCCACGGAGGCTTTCCCCAAAATGAGAACGGGCACCCTAAGAACGAACGAGATAGGTGAGGTGCAAGTCGTTGATGAAAAACAGAGTTTTTCATTCACATCCGGCGACCGCGAATTAGCAGTCACTGGGATGCTGCAGAGAATCGAAACACCTGCTATAGGCGGCGATGATGCCAATAGCCTGTTCCAGAAAACGGTTGCGCAAGCCCTTGATCGAGCGCGCAAAGCCGGCCAAAGCAACCCGATCATCGTCGGCGCCATCCCTTTCGATCCCGCCGAAGCCTCTTGCCTCTACATCCCCGAACACGCGCAGTGGCGAGCACGAAATCCCCTCGCACAAACCGGCTTGACAACACTGCCGGATCTGATCGAACAGAAAAACATCCCGGACGAGCAAGCCTTCAAGCGAGCGGTGGAACACGCCATCGTCAACTTCCGCCACAGCGACGTGCGCAAGGCTGTACTCTCTGTGCAGCGAGAATTGGTGTTTGCCCAGGACGTGGATGTGGGCGCCATGCAGCACAACCTGCGGGCGCAGAACCCGAGCGGCTATCACTTCCGTGTGCCAATGCCCGATGGCGCCACGCTGATCGGTGTCAGCCCCGAATTGCTGGTTCGCAAGGAAGGCCTGAGCTTTCTGTCTAACCCACTGGCAGGCTCGGCCAAGCGCATGGCCGACCCGCAAGCCGACCGGCGCAATGCAGACTGGCTGTCAGCGTCGGAAAAAGATCACTACGAACACGGTTTCGTGACACAAGACATCGTCAGTCAACTCGGGGAACTGTGCACGCAGTTGAATGTGCCGCAACGCCCTTCCCTCATCAGCACGCCCGCACTCTGGCACCTCTCCACCCGCATTGAGGGCACGCTGGCAGACCCGACCGTCTCAGCCTTGCAGCTTGCCTGTCGCCTGCACCCCACGCCCGCCGTCTGTGGTTTCCCCACCGAGCGCGCCAAACGCCTGATCCGTTTCGTCGAACCCTTCGAACGCGGCCTGTTCACCGGCATGGTGGGTTGGTGCGATGCCCAGGGCAATGGCGAATGGGTCGTGACGATTCGCTGCGGCACCGTCAAGCGCAACAGCGTTCGTCTGTTCGCCGGTGCCGGCATCGTCGAGGCCTCAAGTCCCGACTCCGAATGGACAGAGGTCCAGACCAAACTCGGCACCATGCTGCGCGCATGCGGATTGGCCCACTAACTCGAACTTTCTCACTCGTGAATACTATGACTATTGAATTTAACCACTGGCCCCTGGACAGAGCACAACGCTATCGGGACAAAGGCTACTGGATCGACCAACCGCTCACACAGATCCTCCAGGTACGCAGCCAGTCACAACCCCACGCGCCAGCGATTATTTGCGCTGACCGCCGCTTCAGCTATGCCGAGCTGGACCAGTTGTCCTCCAACCTGGCCTCGCGACTGGCGGCCAGCGGGCTTGGCAAGGGCGACACCGCCTTGGTGCAATTGCCCAATATCGCGGAGTTTTACATTGTCCTCTTCGCCCTGCTCAAGGCCGGGATCGCCCCCCTCAATGCGCTCTACAGCCATCGAAAACTCGAGCTCAAGAGCTACGCCAAACAAATCGAACCAAGGCTGCTGATTGCCTCCCGCGAGCATGAAGTCTTTCGTAGCGACAGCTATATCGCCGACTTCAAGGAGGTCGGCTCAAGTCCCAAAATCACCTTGCTGCTGGGCGAGCAACGTCCCGAAAACAACCTCGCTGACTGGATCAAAACCCCAAGCGAGAACCGCGTAAACTTCTCCCCCACCGAACCCGGCGAAGTGGCGTTGTTCCAACTCTCGGGCGGTAGCACGGGCACCCCCAAACTCATCCCGCGCACCCATAACGACTATCACTACAACGCCCGGGCGAGCGCTGAAATATGCGAGCTCACACCACAGACGCGCTTTCTGTGCGCCCTGCCTGCCGCCCATAATTTCTTGCTCAGTTCCCCCGGCGCCCTCGGCGTCCTGTATGCAGGCGGCTGCATCGTCATGGCTCCCAGCCCGGAGCCCCTGACCTGTTTTTCGATCATCCAGCGCCAAGAGGTCAATACCGTGGCCCTGGTGCCAAGTGCAGTCGCCTTGTGGTTGCAGGCAGCACCGGAGCATAAAGAACAACTGCAATCACTGGCGTTCCTCCAAGTCGGTGGCGCCTGTTTTGCCGACTCGCTGGCGCGCCAGGTTCCCGGTGTGCTCGGCTGCAAGCTGCAGCAGGTATTCGGCATGGCCGAAGGCCTGATCAACTACACCCGAGTGGACGACTCCGACGAGCAGATTTTTACCACCCAGGGCCGTCCGATCAGCCCTGGCGACGAAATCAAAATTGTCGACGAACAAGGTCTCCCCGTCCCGGACGGTGAGCCTGGCATGCTCGCCACGCGCGGCCCCTACACCTTTTGCGGGTACTACCGAAGCCCCGAGCAAAATGCCCAGGCGTTCGATGATGAGGGTTACTACTATTCCGGTGACCTCGTCCAACTCATGCCAACCGGCGATTTGCGTGTAGTCGGCAGGGTCAAGGACCAGATCAACCGCGGCGGTGAAAAAGTCGCCTCGGAGGAAATCGAAAACCTCATCGTCCTCCACCCGGACGTGACTCACGCCGGCCTGGTGGCCATGCCCGACGACAGGCTGGGAGAAAAGAGCTGCGCCTTCGTTGTCTCGCGCAACCCCAACCTGAAACCGCCCGCGCTGAGACGCCACTTGATGGAACTCGGCATCGCCGAATACAAACTGCCCGATCGCATCCGGCTCATCGAAACCATGCCGCTGACGGCCGTGGGCAAGATCGACAAGAAGCATCTGCGTCAGCTTCTGGCGGCGGAAACCACCCGTGCCTGGTTGCAAACTCGCGTGCTGCAGCTCGTCGAGGACTGCGAAGACCTGGACCCCGAGGAAAACCTGATTTTCTACGGTCTCGACTCCTTGCAAGTGATGAGACTCGCCGCAGAACTCAAGGAGCGTGGCATCGCCGTCAGCTTCGAAGAACTGGCGGACTCGCCCACGCTCGCCAGTTGGTGGTCGCTGGTAGACACGAGGCAGAAAGCCGCCTGACCGGGCGGCTGCGCCAAGTCGATTTAAAAGGAGTTAGAAATGACTTTATCCACTGCCGACCAAGGCAGGCTTGAGAGCTTCTGGCAGCACTGCGTGACGAATCAGTACTTCAACATTGGCTACCCCGAATCAGCAGACTTTGATTATTCCCAACTGCATCGCTTCTTGCAGTTTTCGATCAACAACTGCGGGGACTGGAACGAGTACAGCAACTACCTGCTGAACTCGTTCGACTTTGAAAAAGACGTCATGATGTACTTCGCCGAGTTGTTCAGCATTGCCCCAGAAGACAGCTGGGGCTACGTCACCAATGGGGGCACGGAGGGCAACATGTTCGGCTGCTACCTGGGGCGTGAACTGTTCCCGGATGGCACCCTGTATTACTCCAAAGACACCCATTACTCGGTGGCGAAAATCGTCAAATTGCTGCGGATCAAATGCCGTGCGGTCGAGTCATTGCCCAACGGAGAAATCGACTACGACGACCTGATGGCGAAAATAACCGCCGACCAGGAACGTCACCCCATCATCTTCGCCAACATCGGCACCACAATGTGTGGGGCCGTCGACAATATCGCCACCATCCAACAGCGCCTGCAGCAGGCAGGCATTGCCCGTCACGACTATTACCTGCACGCCGATGCGGCGCTGAGCGGGATGATCCTGCCCTTCGTCGATCACCCGCAGCCCTTCTCGTTTGCTGACGGTATCGACTCGATCTGCGTCTCCGGCCACAAGATGATCGGCTCGCCCATTCCTTGCGGAATCGTTGTGGCCAAACGCAAGAACGTCGCGCGCATCTCGGTGGAAGTTGACTATATCCGGGCCCATGACAAGACCATCAGCGGCTCACGCAACGGTCACACCCCACTGATGATGTGGGCAGCGCTGCGCAGCCACTCGTTGGCTGATTGGCGCCACCGGATCAAGCACAGCCTGGACACGGCGCAGTACGCCGTCGACCGATTCCAGGCTTCGGGCATTGATGCCTGGCGCAATAAAAACTCCATCACCGTGGTGTTCCCGTGCCCGTCAGAGCGGATCACGACGAAATACTGCCTGGCCACTTCAGGCAATACCGCACACCTGATCACCACACCTCATCATCACGACAACAGCATGATCGACGCCTTGATCGATGAGGTGGTTGCCGAAGCTCAGCTGGAGGCCTGGCGATCCAAGCGAGCACCCGCCCAACAAGCAGCCGACGAGCGACTGCCGACCGCGTCATTCAACATGCGCACTCACTATTGATAGAGACATACACATGCCGCCACTGAAAGCGCCTGAAGCCTGCGAGAACCTCAACGACATTCGGGCGGGCATCGACTTTTTCGATCGCCAGATTCTCGAATCACTGCAAAAACGCTTGCGTTACGTGAAAGCCGCCGCGCAATTCAAAGCCAACGAACAAGAGATTCCAGCACCCGAACGGGTCGCGGCCATGCTTGAAGAGCGGCGTGAATGGGCGGTAGAGGCCGGGTTTGACGTGGCCTTCGTCGAGAAGCTCTACGAGCAGATTATTCACTGGAATATTCAGCAGCAGATTCTGCATTGGCGGGCCGCCCATTCGGAGCAGCCCCAGGCGTAAATGCTCGACTCGACTGAGCCGATAAGAGCAACAGAAAGCCTGCGTTGATGCAGGCTTTTTAATTGTCGGACTCCACGCCCAGGGAATGGGACCGATCAGCGGCTACCACTGAAAGCGCAAGACTTCCAGCCGAAAAGCCGGATAATGGCGGCCAAATCGTTTAGCTCGTTATTCTGGTAATCGCGCATGGAAATCAAGGTCAACTTTCTCGACAATCTTCGACTTGAAGCCAAGTTCGATGACTTCACAGTGGTGGCCGATCAGCCTATCCGCTACAAGGGCGATGGCTCGGCACCGGGCCCGTTCGATTACTTTCTGGCTTCATCGGCCCTGTGCGCGGCTTACTTCGTGAAGTTGTACTGCGACACTCGCAATATTCCCACCGAAAACATCCGCCTGTCGCAGAACAACATTGTTGACCCGGAAAACCGCTACAACCAGATTTTCAAGATTCAGGTCGAATTGCCGGCCGATATTTCCGCCAAGGACCGCCAGGGCATTTTGCGTTCCATCGACCGTTGCACCGTGAAAAAGGTGGTGCAAACCGGGCCCGAGTTTGTAATTGAAGAAGTGGAAAACCTGGATGCCGATGCCCAGGCGTTGCTGATGCCGAATCTGGCTTCGGACGCGGGCACCTACATTGCAGGCAAGGACCTGCCGCTGGAACAAACCATCGCCAACATGTCGGCCATTCTGGCGGGCCTGGGCATGAAGATTGAAATCGCTTCGTGGCGCAATATCGTGCCCAACGTGTGGTCGCTGCACATCCGCGATGCGCACTCGCCCATGTGCTTTACCAATGGCAAGGGCGCAACCAAGGAAGGCGCACTGGCGTCGGCGTTGGGCGAGTTTATCGAGCGCCTGAACTGTAATTTCTTCTACAACGATCAGTTCTGGGGCGAAGAGATCGCCAACGCGGCGTTTGTGCATTACCCGAACGAGCGCTGGTTCCAGCCGGGCCCTAAAGATGAGCTGCCGCCGGAAATTCTCGACGAATACTGCCTGCATATTTACAACCGCGATGGCGAGCTACGTGGCTCCCATCTGTACGACACCAACTCCGGCAATATCGAGCGCGGCATCTGTTCGCTGCCGTATGTGCGCCAGTCGGATGGCGAGCCAGTGTATTTCCCTTCCAACCTGATCGAAAACCTGTTCCTCAGCAATGGCATGAGCGCTGGCAACACCCTGGCCGAAGCTCAGGTGCAATGCCTGTCGGAAATCTTCGAGCGCGCGGTGAAACGCGAAATCCTGGAAGGTGAAATGGCACTCCCGGATGTGCCGCAGGAAGTGCTGGCGAAATACCCCGGCATCCTGGCGGGCATTCAGGCCTTGGAAGAACAGGGTTTCCCGGTGCTGGTGAAGGATGCATCCCTGGGCGGCGAGTTCCCGGTGATGTGCGTTACCTTGATGAACCCACGTACCGGCGGCGTGTTTGCCTCGTTCGGGGCGCACCCCAGCCTCGAAGTCGCCGTGGAGCGCAGCCTGACGGAACTGCTGCAGGGCCGCAGTTTCGAAGGCCTGAACGATTTACCGCAACCGACCTTTGAAGGCCATGCGGTGACTGAACCGAATAACTTTGTCGAACACTTCATCGACTCCAGCGGTGTGGTGTCGTGGCGCTTCTTCAGTGCCAAATCCGATTACGAATTTGTCGAGTGGGACTTCTCAGGCCAAGGTGAAAACTCCAATGCCGAAGAAGCCGCGACCTTGTTCGGCATTCTCGAAAACATGGGCAAAGAAGCGTACATGGCGGTGTATGAACACCTAGGCGCACCCGCCTGCCGCATCCTGGTGCCGGACTACTCGGAAATCTATCCGCTGGACGATCTGATCTGGGACAACACCAACAAAGCACTGTTTTTCCGTGAAGACATCTTGAATCTTCACAGCCTGAGCAACGCCGAGCTCAAAGCACTGGTCAAGCGCCTGGAAGACAGCGAGCTGGACGACTACACCGATATCACCACCTTGATCGGCATCGAATTCGACGACAACACCGCCTGGGGTCAGTTGACGATCCTGGAGCTGAAACTGCTGATTTATCTCGCCTTGAAGAACGTCGAAGAGGCAAAAGAACGGGTGGAAATGTTCCTGCAGTACAACGACAACACGGTGGAACGCGGGTTGTTCTACCAGGCCGTGAACGTGGTGCTGGAAATGCAACTGGACGAAGACCTGGAACTGGCCGACTACGAGGTCAACTTCCGCCGGATGTTCGGCAACGAGCGAATGGACGCCGCGATAGGTTCAGTGGACGGCAACGTGCGCTTCTTCGGTTTGACGCCGACGAGCATGAAGCTTGAAGGACTCGACCGACATCTGCGGCTGATTGATAGCTATAAAAAGCTGCATATGATGCGGGCTAGTGTGGCGGGGTAATCCAGTTAATAGCGTTAGCAAAAAAGCACCTAAGGTGCTTTTTTTGTTTTTGGTGTCTGTCGAATCGTTTTGGTGACCTGCTGAAACCGATACATCCTCATTTCGTTTAAAAAATCATGTTTGGTTTGGACTGTTTTCTCCAGAAAAAGATGCCAGTAAGCACCTCCATACAGCCAAGACTTTTCAGCGGTTTCAGTAAGCTTTCTCTGCCAACGCTTTAGGACCTTTCCAGCGGTTTCTGTAGTGAGTTTTTGCACGTGTCTTTCTATGCTTTGAACGCGAGCAGCAAGGCACTACCCCATGGGCGCCAATAGACGCCTACCCCCCATAAGAAGCATCACTTCTACATCGCTCGCAGACCTGAAAACTGACGGAGGTGTGAAATGAACTGCCCAGCAACAATCCAAGCAGCCCGTGAACAGTTGCTCACTACTGCTCACTCTTTCCACAATTTCGAGTACCGACCCGAAAACAAATACCTCTTGCAGGTGCTTCCCGGAAATCCAGCAATCGAAGCGCTGAACTCATCCAGCTGTCTTTTGGCTTCAGTCACCAGTTTTCTTGACCGTCTGATCGATGGCGATACGGACGCCAATGAAATTTACGCAGTCCGATTTATGGTCGAAGCCACGAAAGCCTTAATAGATTCGACAACCAAGAGCGTCGAGTTCGGCAATCTCCATGGCGGTGCTCAATGATCCGCATGCCCAAAGCCGAACGGCTTATGTATGTCGCCCAAGGCTTGAATGCCCTCACTGAGGTACTGATCAGCGACTTGATCCTCGAAGACAGTTCACAGGCGCCTGGCGCTATCCGCAACGGACACCTGGAGGGTTATCTACGCGCCATGCAGTGCCTCGGCCTTGAGCTGGAGGACGCTGTCACGGATGCCTGGGAGAACGCGGACAACCCCACCTACATATGCGAAGCGGACCATAAGCGGGCCAAGGAGGAGGCTTTGGGGATATCTGCCACCGTTTCGGTCCTCACTTGGGGGCATGAGCCGGTCACCTGGCGAACGGTTCAGGAGCCAGACCAATGAATAGCCCACTCAACAAAATCATCTCAATTACCGAAGAGTCTCTGAGCGCGCTGGAGTATGCACACCTGGCGCTCAAGTCTGCCGAAGCCACTTTCAAAGTGCTGAAGGGGTTCGTTGACGAGCATTCAGACACTTTTCATATGGCCCGGATGGGCGAACTGTTCTGCATGGACCAAGCTGGGGGCATTGATTGCATGCGCGAGGATTATGATCGTCAGTTCGTAGAGGTACTTTGCGCAGGCCGAAATGGAGACGTTCATTCATGAGCCGAGCAGCAACGCTTCCGGATCGCCTGGAGTGCCAACTAATAACCATCAATGAACTGGCCAAGGTGCTTACGAACAACACCGCACATAAAGGATGCGCCGATCCCGCACAAATCGACCTCTTGGGCGAGGATGCCATTTACTCGGCAATCACATTCCTCAGCGAAATGGCTCACAACGATCTCTGTGATTTGTTGAATGCCCTGGAGGGGGTCCCATGAAAACGCTATCAATCAACGCGCTCCTTCCCGTCATGTTGCAAGAGTTCTCAGCGCTAGCCGTTAACCCCAAGGCGGTACCTACCGAAGAACAGATCGTCAGGCTTACAACCCTCAAAATGGGCGCCGCGAACTCTGCGCTTGCCGCTGAATTGGGAATCAGTGCCATAGGCGCGGCGATTGGTATCTGTGCTGATGAACTGGGTGAGTTGCACATAGGCAACCTCGGCTGGCTCCTGGAAATGTTGGGGGACTTATCCGGCAGCGCACGACACATTGAGCATGAGGCAATCCACTACCTGCGAATGGCGAAAGCCGACCAATAGGCAGAGGAGCCTTATCCAGTTAAGTGATGGCGTGGCTCTGGCCTTCACAACCTCATGCCAATCACGCTGTGTGCCTGGATGGCTGAGGTCAAATCCAAAGCAAAAAAAAGCCTGCATCTCTGCAGGCTTTTTCACTATCTGGCTCCACGACCTGGACTCGAATAGACAAATAAGTACCTGTTTTATAAAAACATTGTTCTGACCTCAAAAATATTTATCCCTACTATTATCCTAATTAAGCCCGGATTTTATACAAACTCTTTGGATCCCCATGAGCACGGCAATCCGAACTGGTGAGTTGTGACAGGAAACCAATCGGCCAGAAGAACAGTTGAGATTTACCCCCATAAGAACAATTGTTCAATTTGTGCTCGGTTTCAGCATCGACGGACATGGCGACTGGGTCAGGACCACTCCGCGGGTTCCCTTCGACCACAATGCTGAGCTGAAAATGCCGCTGCCATAGTGTATGGCCCCGACGAGTGACGAAGCAGAACCCGCTCTGTGGGGAAAGAAGGCCAACGTGCCCGCCACGGAATTGGCGACGATAAGCCCATTCATGGATATGTAGAAAAATATGGGGATGACCAAGCCCCAAATTTTTGGCGTTGATGTCGAATCGACCCAATGGCCGATGCCACACTGACCTAACCCCAATCGGCAAAAATCCAGCACTGATAATGGTTCACAAGGTAGGAGCCTGGGTCAGTAAAATTTCGGTAACTGGGTCAATCCTGCGCTGGCGATAACATCGCTTCCAGCAACCCCGACGTTGCGATTGCGATTTCAACCCAGTGAAGGTCAGTTTCATTCCGCAAGGTGTATTGCACAGACGCTTACCTCTTGCTGGCAATCCCCTCTTTGATGCGTGCGACTCGTTGTGGGCGCCAACACCGAAGTGACCCAGGCAGCGAGCATTACAACGCCCAGAATCCCAGTCGACCAAGGCTGGCCGCCAGCCTGAGGCGTGATGTCTGCCAGCGGCTGAGGGTTTGAATATGCTCTTGCTCAGCACCGGAATACGCGGTCAAGGCATTGAGCAACTCGATCATGCTGCCCACCCCTGAGTGATAACGGCCCTGGACAACCTCCAGCGACTGGCGCGATTGATCGACCAACTCGCTGGTGCGCTGCAGACTTTGGGTCTCAACATTCAACGTCTGGTAGCTGGCCCACAGGTCTAGCGCGACCTCTTGCTCGACCTCAGCCAGTTCTGCTCGGCCCGCGTCTACACGGGCTTGTGCTTGGCGGATCTGGTAGGTCCGGCCAAAACCGTCAAAGATCGGGATGCTCAACTGCAAACCAATACTGCGGTCCCGCTCACGCTCATCGCCATTGAATATCTTCGATTGCTGGCTACGGGCGTACGTCAGGTCGGCGGTCAGTGCCAGGCTCGGAAGGTTGGCAGCGCGTCGCTCATCAACGGCCGCCTGAGCGGCTCTGAGCCTAGCGTGTGCGGCGAGTACTGCCGGGTGATCCTGACGCGCCTGGGTCAACAACTCATCGACCGCCTGCAGGAACTGAGTGTCCGGCAGTGGAGTGAGGTCACCCGCCAACTTCAGAGGCGTTTGGGGTGATAGCCCCATGCGCAAGGCAATCACGCCCAAGGCGTTATGCAATGCTCCACGGTCGCGGATCTGGCGCAAATTAGCCTGGGAAAACGCTGTTTGCGCCTGCAAGCGATCAGAAAGTGCAGCCGCACCGGCTTTGTATTTGGCATCCGCTGCTTCCAGATTGCGAGCCGCCAATTCGGTGATCTGCACCGAGGCGGCCAAGCTGCGCTGAGCTGACAAGGCATCGTAATAAGCCTGCGCTGCCTCAACAAAAGTACGCTGCAACATGGCGTCCTGGGTAGCGTTGGCAGCCACCAGCAACTGGCGGGCATTGCGCAAGGCGGCCCCGCGTCGACCGAAGTCCACCAACACCCAACTGAGCTCAAGACTGGCGCTGTTGCGCCGCCGGTGCCCTTCACCAGAACGCAAGGCCGGCTCATCGTAGTCAACCCGACCATTGCCGCGACTACTGCTAACCCGCCCATCCAGGCGCGGCAGATACGCCGACTGGCTGAGCCCAACCTGGGCAGCCTGAGCCTTGGCGTTGGCCCAACTGAGACGCGTCTGTGGGTCGTGGCACAGAATCCGTTCGACCACTTGCATTAACGGTAAACGTTCAGGTAACTGGCCAAAACTACACGACAGCTCGCCACGTGCATCGTCATACACCGCTTGCCGGGAAACGTTGCGTGCAGTGTCAAAAACGTCTGGCTCAAAGGCCCATGCAGAACGTGAACAACACAGCAAAACCATCATCAAAACCGAGGATAATCGCTTCATACCTGACCCTGTTTCATCTCTGGCGAAGTGTTCGCGGTATGTGCGCTATTCGTTGGTCCGTCAGCATCGTCATGCATCACCCTACCGGCCAGAATCCGGATGACACGGTCCGCAGACGCAATGGTTTCAGGGCGGTGGGCAACCATGATGCGCGTAATTCGCAACCCCTGAATGGCCTGATTCACGCGCTGTTCACACGCGACATCCAAGTGACTAGTGGCCTCGTCCAGGAAGAGTATTCGCGGTTTCTTATACAGTGCCCTGGCCAGCAGCACGCGCTGCTTTTGCCCCCCGGAGAGCACCGTGCCCATGTCTCCCACCAAAGTGTTGTAACCCATCGGCATGGCTTGGATATCACTGTGAATAGACGCGATCCGGGCACATTCGATCAACCAGGACTGATCCACGTTGAGGTCGAAGAAACTGATGTTATCGCGCAAAGATCCCGCAAACAGCACATCGTCCTGAGTCACAGTACCTACCAGTTGCCGCAAACCATCCAGGCCCAGTTGCGCCATTTCGATACCGGCGATACGAATCTGCCCCCGAGTGGCCGGCAGGATACCGAGCATGACGTTCATCAGCGTGCTTTTGCCGCAACCGGACGGACCAACGATAGCCACCGACTCACCCGCAGCAATGTGCAGGTCGAGGTTGTCCAGCACCCAGGGCTCCTGCTCGGCATAGCGGTAGTGCAGTCCCTGGATTTCAATGCTCGCATCACAATCTATGAGTGTCTGCAGGTCGACACTGGAAACGGTTGTTTCCGGTGGGTGCAGAACAATATCTGCCAGCCGTTCGCCCTGCAGTTGCAACATACGCAGCTCGAAAAACTTGTCTATCAAGTTACCTACTCGGGTATCAAACTGCGTTTTATAGGCGATAAACGCGATCAACAGCCCGACGCTGAACTGGCCATCCATCACCATGCTTGCGCCAAACCAGATCACCAACAGGCTCTCAATGCCAAACAGCAACCCATTTAATTGTTGATAGAGCAACCGCAGCTTTTGCGTGCGCAATCCAGCGTTGATCTGCTCCACCAACAAGCCAAGCCAGGCTGAACGACGCTCTTCCTGGCGCTGAAACAGTTTCAAGGGGCGAATGCCACGCACTGTTTCCAGAAAATGGCTTTGCTGGCGTGCGGCATGGATGATTTGCTCTTCGGTCGCATTGCGCAGCGGTCGATACCAAAGGCAGCGTCCAACGGCATACAGCAGCATAGTGGCGATCGCGATAGCGGCCAGGGCTGGACTGTAGAGCAGCATCATTGCAAGGGTCGCGACGGACATAAGACCGTCGAGAATCGCCGATAGGAACGCCGCCGTCAGCGTTTGCTGAATAGTGTCTACGGCGCCGAAACGCGACACCACATCTCCCAAGTAGCGCTTCTCAAAGTATTGGCTGGGCAACCGTAACAAGTGGCTGAAGACATTCGCACGCCACTGCACGGAAAGCAGCGTACTCAAATGCATCATGACCCAGGCACGCACGCCGCTGACCGCTTGTTGCATCAACAATAACAAGGTAAAGCCCAGTACCAATGTACTGAGCAGATCGTGGTCGGCGCTGATAATGACGTTGTCGATCGTCCACTGAAGCAAGAACGGGGTGATCAGGGAAAAGACCTCGAGCGTCAGTGCCAGCAGCAGTACTTGCACCAACGAGCGGTACAACCCGCTAATGCGCCCCATCATGTTCAGGAGTTTGATTCTTGGTTTGTCTTCTTGCAGCTCGAAACCGCTGTCCGGCCACAGTTCCAGTGCGACGCCGGTGAAGCTTTGAGATAAACCTTCATAATTGATCCGGCGCAACCCACGCGCAGGATCATGTACAACCACGCCTTGCCGATCGACGGACTTGAGTACGACAAAGTGATTGAAGTTCCAGTGCAGGATACAAGGCAGCTTGAGCTGGCCGAGGCCGTCCACATCCAACGTGACAGCACGAGCCCCCAGTTGCAGTTGCTGAGCACTATTGATCAGTTGTTTGAGGGCAATACCTTTGAGGGAGACGCTGCAACGGCGGCGCAAATCCAGCATATCGACCCGATGCCCGTGGTATCCAGCAATCATCGCCAGGCAAGCCAGGCCGCATTCAGTCGCTTCGGTCTGCAATACCACGGGCAGACGACGCCCGGGACGCAAGGCTATGGCGTCAAGAAAAGTCATGGGAGGGGTTCCTAGAATTTGCCGGTGAGGCTGTAGAGAGGCTCCAGCACCCATTCATAAAGGCGGCGGCTTTCCTGCAGGATGTCGGCATCCAACAGCATTCCGCTTTGCAGCAACTGAGGCTTGCCATAGGCCATAACGGTCTGCTCGTCGAGTTGTACACGCAAGCGGTAGAGCTGTTCGCCGTTACGCGACAGCCCCGGCACCTCACCCGTCATAATGGCAAGATCCGCAGAGGGCACGGCAGTGCGCGATATGGACACCACTTGAGCGTGATATTGGCCAAACTTCTGATAGGGATAGGCCTGATAGCGGATCAGCACAGCGTCCCCCGGTTTGATAAACCCCACCGCTTTGCTCGGGGCGTAGAGCTCAGCCTGCAGTTGGGCGTCATGGGGCATGATGCTCAACAACGTACGCGACGGGTCCACTGTCTGGCCGACTTCCGTCAGAACTGCCGTTGCCACACCGTTTCCTGGAGCGGTGATCAATACCGTACGCTTGGCTTCACTCTCTGCCAGCTCTTGTTCGATACCCGACAGTTGCCGATGTATCGGCGCCAGTGCATTGGCTTGGCGTGTTTCAAGCCCCGCCAACTCGTTGTTGCGCTCGGTGAGTTGTTGGGTGATTGAACTACGCTCGCGATCCAGGCCCTGTAGGGCTTGACGCTGCCCCAACAGCTCGGCTTGCCGCTGCTGGAACTGGTCCATAGAGATATAGCCCTTTTGCATCAATCCCTGATAGCGATTCGACGCATCCCCCGCCAGCGCCACGCGCTCGCGCTGGCTGACCAATTGCGCAGCCAGGTTGGCTTGCTCATTACGCAGTGTGCTCACCTTACTGGTCAAACTGTCGCGCTCAGCCTGTTGCAGTTGCCGGGTTTTATCGAGTTCTTGCTCCAGTGACTCCCTGCGTTGCTTGAGCTGATAACTCACGCGTGCCTGCACCGGGTCGGCGCCGGCATCATAACGTTCACTGGAAATAGTCAGCAGAGGATCGCCCATGACAACGGACTGTCCTTCGACGACAAACTTTTGCAGCACCACTCCGGTTTGCGGCGTACGGACCTTTATCTGGCCATTGGCTGGAACCAGTTGGCCACTCACCGTGCTGCGCTTGGTGTAAGAGCCCCAGATAAAAAAGCTGCCTACCAAGACCAGCATTCCCAAGGCGAACGTGATGAGAAAAGTGAAGGATGTCGGCCGGATCAGCACAATCTCCCCCAGCCATTTGACGCGCTGCGCTTCAGACGCGGCCCTGCGAAATATCCTGTCGCCCACAAATCACTCCTGACACCCTGCACGCCCGATGCTTTGCTCAGCATCCGTTCATCGTTGTTTTCACTTATTGATCATTAGTCCGCGTCGGTTATTGTCATCTTTGATGAACGTTTGTATTTGCTTTCGCCATGCAGCTTTTGTCTGCTCGTCGGCAGCATCACTGAGAGCGGGCATTTTTTTCTCGATAACTCCCAGGCGCTTGGCGGCTTCGGGAACCCGTGCACTGGCTAGCCAATACCACTTGTAGGCCTCGGGTAAATTGACTGCCTGACCAAGCCCTTTCTCGAAGATATAGCCAAGATTTGCTTGCGCCTGAGGCACGTCAAGCATCGCTGCCTCTGTGTACCACTGGGTGGCCATGGGCAGATTTTTGGGCATGCCAACACCCGTGGCGAAACACTTACCGGTTAGAAAAGCGCCTTCACCAAGACCGGCTTTCGCCGCCTTTTCATAGTATTGACAAGCCGATTCAGGGCTAGCGTCCGCGATCAGGTGGTTAGCACTCAAGGAGCCCAAACGAAACAACGCTTTTGAATAATTTAGCTGTGCCGATTTTTTATAGTACTCAACGGCTTGGGGTATGGACTTGCTTACCCCAAGACCGGACTCGTACATAAAGCCTAAATTGTAGATAGAGGTCGGGTTTTCATGTGCTGCTGAAAGTTCCAGATAATACTTGGCCTTAACATAGTCAGCTGCGCCAATCGCCTGTCCGTCCAGATACAAGGCACCCAAGGTCGCTTGTGCAGCGGCATAGTTTTGTTGGGCCAAGTCAGTCCATAGGTTTAGTGCGGCGTTGACATCCCGGGTGTGCCCCTTTCCCGTGAATAGCAATCCCGCTAGCATATTTCTGGCATCAGGATCGTTAGCTTGCTTGGCTAGCGTAGAAGCCAGGGAATAGGCACTTGAATAGTCATCTCGGTTGTAGGCCGCCCGCGCGTCGTCTATGTTTGCCGCGTGCGCGGCCGAGAGAAACAGGGCACAGCAGGCAGCCATCAGCCGGTTATTGAACTGGAATTTTTTGTTTGTAGCAGGCTCTTGATTCATGTGTGTTCCATATCAATTCATAGTCTTGAAACGCTGGCCATCCCAAGACATAGGGCGTCAGGTACTTTTGTTCAGCCAGTGTCGTATAGGAAACATCTTTCGCCCTCCCACCTATGTTCAGATTGGTGGTGGTATGGGCAATTGCTCGGGTAAATGTACCATTCGCATCGGTCATTATTTTGCTTCGCTGATCACTCCTCTCTGAACCGACCTTGGTTTCGCCGCCACTTAAGTAGTAAAGATTGCCGGTATCAAGGGAAGCAGCAGTTTGTCGGCCATCCACATTAGCGAGCACATATAAAAACTGAGTTTGTCGTGAATAAGAGCTGCCTAGAAAGACGCTGCCCACACACTGCTGTTCAAGCACTTCTATTTCCGCGGGGGTTACGTTCAGTGCGATATGCTCACTTCCAACAATGACATTGTCGAAACTAGACATCAGGTCCAGACCAAACAAACTGAGCGACCCGCCCACTACAACCAGAACGTTCCTGAGTTCAATACCCGAAAGGTTCATCTTCCTGATCAAGCCGTACTGGGCATTCACCGATTGTCGGCTGTAATAACTATTGATTTCCACCGGCGCCTTAATCAATTCGACGCCATATCGGAGGGCATCAGACTCGCCGATAACTGTCACGCTCGCGCCCGTATCAAACAAGACCTTTGCCTCGTGCCCATTGATTTCAACTTCAAGCAAAGGGTCGGTAGCGCTTTTTAGATAATCATTCTCTTCACTACTTAACACTATTTGAGTGCGCTTCAGTAAGCCGGTTTGCCGATCGCCCACACGTTTGAGCGTATCGACATCCAACTGAGCGATAAATTGTTCGGCTTGGCGACGCTGTTCTGCAGTCATGGACGCCAGTACCCGCGCATAAGCCGCGAAGTGCCCATCATTCAGGTGATTACCGAGCAGTATGAGTTTGCAGGCGGTCGACGTGTTTTCCACATTGAGGACTGCGCAATCAGCAAGGCTGACTTGCGTCGCGGGCTTCTTGGACTGGGCCCTGGCCAGAACGGCGGAAAGCAGCGTATTGGCGTCTATTTTTGATGCTTCCAAACCGCGTAATGGAATAGAACTCGGGGCATACAGTTTGGCTTGTATGTCCTGCAAATCGACAGCACTCACTGGGTTCGACAGCAAGAATGCGACCACACATAGAGTGAGGCTATTGCGGCCCATTTTTTAGTCCAAATGATCGCTCGATCCTTTTAATTTCGTCTTCCGACAGCAGCGGCTTCGGTGGCACAGTGAATGCCTTTTCCGGCGACGGCAGCGGATTGGCCAGAGTGGTCTTTTTTACTTCTGTTGCAATTTCTCCGCTGCTCACGGGGTACAAGGCCTCATCCAAACACTTATCCCGCATTGTTTGGCTGGACAAGCCATAGCAACCCTTTCCGTTTGACAGTGCCCTGGCTTCACAGGTACTGCGACCATCAGGATCCTCGTGCTCTACACAGCTCAAAGAACCGAATGCGTGACCTAGCACACTGGCCGGGTCAGCTGCATGAGCGACGGTGTAAAACAGCAACGGCGCCAAGGCGAGTAATGTATTTTTCATATTCGGTCACTCATAGAAAGTGTGCCAATCAAGGCACACCTTTTTCACTTAGTACGTAATAGTTACGCCGACCCCCGCCGACAGCTCGCCTCCCGAAGCTGAACCGCCTACGGTGACGCTGGTATTACCCGAAGTCCAAGTCGGTCCTGTGTAACCGCCATTTGATCCCAACCACTCAAACTCTCCTGGTTCCCAATCAGTGACAGGCTCAACCGTCGTCTGGCCGCCCGATACTAGCGCCAACTCTTTTTCCGTCAGTACACGCATTTGATAACTCCTTGGTGACGGAAAGAGCCTTCCATGGCCCGCCCGTTGGTTATTTGCCCTGATGGGCGCCTCAATTCCCTCTGAGGAAATAAACCTATTGATCGGCCATAAAGCCAATGATGTCGCAATGGAAGCGCACCCAATCATCCCACTCGCCAAATAGCTCAGCCTGCCGGATGCGCAATACATGAGCGCCGGGCGAACAGTTATAAAAGTCATATAAGGGAATGTAGTTTTGCGATGTACGCCCCATCAGGGCATTGAACAACACACGTGCCAATCGCCCATTACCATCTACGAATGGATGACAATTCATTAGCCCTACGGCAGCAACGGATGCACCAAATAAGTCTTGGCGACTGCTCGGTAAATCGGCCACATACTTCCAAAGGGCCATAAGTGCCGATGGTATATCAGCCGCCTGAACGAACTCTACTGTGCAGCCACGCTTATCAGGCCTGACACCTACTCGCGTCGTCCTGATTGTTACAGCGGTGCCTGTGAGCGCGCAGGCAGCGGTTTCCAACAGTTCACAAATCGTCGAGTACTTCAAGGTGACCAGAGACTGTTCAAGTGCTGATGAAAACACCTCAACATACTGTTGTTCAGTAGGCGTTCTATTATTCAAGGGTTCCAACGCATTATTCGTTGCATAATGCTCGAACAGCGGATGTTGGAAGCACCGCGATTTGGCATCGCACGCCAACACTGCCGATACCGATCCGGGCGAAACAGGCCACGGCTTATTTTTATACATCTCAAGTCTTGCCTGAGCGTTAAGCACTGATTTAACCGTTCCCTCAGCCAGCACCAATCCAACTGGATAAGCTAGGGATTTTCTAAAATGTGTTTTTACTTTTGCCACGACAAAATCCATTTCATTCCGGTCCTATGCCTCGCGCACAAATAACTCTTGCGACGACAACACTTGAAAATAGGTATTCCCTCAAGAAAGAGCACTCTACCAACGAAATATGACACTTTTCCAAAATTCGTGTGAAACTTTTATTGATTCGTTATTTTATTAGCCTCCCCCTGCTTAACAAGTTGCGCCCCTCAGCAGGCACGTAATACATTGTCTACTCCAGCAACCCCACCAAATTAAAACTAAACCAGATTTCACCTCACACAATTGGACAATTCACAATGGCCAACACCGACTTAGACTCGCTTTTTTCGCAGCATTACTCCAACGCCAAGACCATGGAATTCCCAGCTTTCATTGACAACAAGTCAACTTGCAACCCAATCAATTCAGCACCTTATATAACGTCCCTTTCAAGCTTTTTTGAAGAACCTAAAGATCCAAAAAGGAGCTTGCTCTGCGCACGACTTAAAACCGCTATAGTAGAGTTGGCGATGGCTGATATTGGCGTTGAAATCATACTGATCGGTGGAAGTTTTCTGGACTCAACGATCATCCCAGGCGATCTGGATTGCGTGCTCTTCTACTCATTGAGCGCCGAAACGAGCACACTGGACTTTCAGCAATGGCAATATCAGATGAAAAAGCAAGACCTAGATGCCCGACTGATCCCTATGGACTCCAATCCGCTCATCATGTGGAAAGCCGCGTTATTTTTTGCGGTACTGTACACGCAAAGAAAAAACGCCGAGGGCGTCCCTACCGGCTTGATATTAATTGACTGCAAACGCTGAACGGCGCACCCGAGCTATCTCAAAGAAACCTTCACAAATACTGCGTAATTCAGAATTACATTCTTATATTTAACTATGAGCTGTCCGCACAACCCTACGGATTAATTGACTAGATATGACATACCGTTTAATGGTCATGACACAAAAAACCAACTTCACCTCAGCAATTATAGAATCCACACAATAGAACTGATAATGAGAGAGTTAACGGCAGAAGAACTATTGCTAGTTTCCGGTGATACCACCACTGATTCGACGACTCCTGAGCCAGATCCTGCCGATGGCGCCCCTGATACAGGCGTATCGTTTTAACTGAAGCAGCTTGGCTCGCGTTGCGAGCCGGGCTACAACGTTTACTGAACCACTTCAGGATTGCTTGATCCGCTACCCGCTTCAAAAATCCTTGCCAGATGACCTTAGCGCAGACGCCCTTCTCATGTTCGCCATCACATCCCAAGGCGCCAAATGCGCTGATTTTGTCCGTAAGGAATACAAGCAAAGCTCTACACCCAATTGGTTTTTCATCGAAGGTGGCGGCTTCATGCCTTGGCTCAGAAAGGCAATCACTTCGTCAGGCGCAGGAAAATAAGCGGAGGGTTTCAGTATTAAAGGATTCACCTGGCTCGTGACCAGTCGGCATGCTTTTATCCCCTCCTCGCCCACCCACTCTTTACTGGTAGGGTCTGCATGTTGGCGCTGACACCGAATTGACCCAGTGGCCGATGCCAGGCTGCCCCAGCACCAATCGGAAAAAATTCAGCACTGGTAATGGTTCACAAGGTAGGAGCCTGGGTCAGTAAAATTTCGGTAACTGGGTCAATCCTGCGCTGGCGATAACACTTGCGGCCCGGCATAGCTCAATTGCCGGCCATACCATGATCGAACGCCTCTCGAAGTCAAAACATTTAAAACCTTCCTCACGTCATCCCACCAAGAATGTTGAGTGTTATCAGGGATCAAGGCCCCTGCGACCTGTGAGGGTTATCCATTAACGCGGGGCTCACGGCTCCTTACGACCGGGAGCTTGGGCATCTCATGATCTGGCCTCCTGAACACTTCCGAAGAAATGGGCGGGTGAAGGCTGCGCTGGCTGACGAGACCGGCACCGCGAGATCCTGAGTCAGGTGAAGGCAGTGACGCGATGACCGGGGCGTGCCTGACTGTCAGTCAGGTGCAGTCCATTCCGTGGGCTGCGGCACCATCATCTGCATCGCTGTTGCTGGTGACGTCGGTGTTTGTCACGCCAATTGTCACGAGGGGGAATGCCGCAAAGCCTTGTACGAGTTGGGCTGCAGCAGCGGTAGGAGCGCCCGTCTCTTTCCGGGAGAAAGAGACGGGCGCAGGTTGGCGCAATGAAATGGCCACGCGGATAGGTTGCTGCAGGGCAGTTGGGTAGAGGGATGTATTTGCCGCAATGGCAATGATCTGAAGTGGGCATCCATCACTCGGTGAGTGATCGTGCGAACCACCGGACGCTAATCGCACTTTGGGAGAACCACCACGGCGTAGCGTAGCCTTAAAGGTTCTGGCTACCTGGGTTGCTGTCAATGACAGCGCTTTGCCTGACCTTTTCTACGCCTGTGGAGAATTTGGGTCAAGGCTCGAATTTTCGGGAGTTCTGCGGCTGTGGATGAAATTATCCACTACTGGAAATCAGTGGTTTTCCACAGACAATTGCGTGGGCTTTAGATTTTTTAAGTGAGGTCCATCCAAACAGGGCGGCTTTGCAGTCCTGTTTGGATGGACCCGCGTGGACGAGCGGATCACTGAGATATAAGGGCCGAGTACTTACTCAGTTGCGCCACGTTTTGCTTTTAGGCGAGTGAGATTCGCACCCGTCTGATTGGCGAATTCGCGTGGGCTGACATGCTTCTGCTTATTAGTCTCAAGGTAGCGACTCCACCAGTTCATGATCAGCCTGCGCTCCTCGATGAACTCGGCCTTGTGGATGTAAGCGGCGCGGACGTTGTTGCGTTCCTTGTGGCTCATCTGCCGCTCGATGGCTGTGTCCGTCCACAAACCGGACTCGATCAGTGCGCTACAGGCCATCGAACGAAACCCATGCCCACAGATCTCGGATTTGGTGTCGTACCCCATCTTCCGAAGCGCGCTGTTCACAGTGTTTTCGGACATTGGTTTCCAAGACTTGGTATCGCCTGCGAACACCAAGTCAAATTTGCCTGTGATTGCGTGGATCTGCTCGAGCAGGGCGATCGCTTGCGGCGATAAGGGTACAAGATGGATATCGCCTGCCATCTTCGTACCCCTTGTGGAAAAGGGTACGCCTTCCAACGCTGGTCGCGTGTCGGGTATTTCCCAGACGCCACGTTTGAGGTCGAACTCGCTCCAGCGGGCGAAGCGCAGCTCGCTGGAGCGTACAAACACGTGCAGCGACAGCAAGACCGTCAGCCGGGTAATTGCGCGGCCTTTATAGGTGTCGATCCGTTCCTGCAATTCAGGCAAGCGCGATAAGGATAAGGCGGGGCGGTGGACGACCCGCGAGGCTTTGATCGAGCCTACGAGGTCGTAAGCAGGGTTTACGGTGATAAGCCGGAGTCGCTTTGCCTCGCGCATGATGCTCTGCAGGTAGTTTTGTACCCTTAAAGCAATGTCTATCGTTCCGCGCTTCTTAATCGCGTCCAGGGGCCGCATAAGGTCGTGGGTATCAAGGTCGACAATGGCGCGGGCGCCGATCAGCGGGAAGAGGTGAGTTTTGAGGCGACTCATCACTGTCTTGGAATAGTCCGGTGCCCACTTGGCTGACATTTCCGTGTGCCAGCCGAGGGCAACACTTTCAAAGGTGCGGCCTTTGATCAGAGCGTCCGTCTTGGCTTGGTTCTTGGCGCCTATGGGGTCAATGCCATCCGCCAGCATTCGCTTGACCTCCAAGCGCTTGCGGCGCGCATCGGCGAGGCCAACGATGGGGTAGTTGCCGAATGAGGTCAGTCCTTCCCGGCCATCAGGTTTGACGTATCTGAGACGCCAGCCTTTGCGGCCATTGGGTTGGACTAGAAGGTAAAGGCCGTCGCCGTCGAAAAGCTTGTAGGCGCGGTCTGTGGGCTTGGCCGAACGGCAAGCGGCGTCGGAGAGTGGAGCAGTAGTGCGCGACATAAGGGTACTCCCTTTTATCGAACTGACCTTTATCCCAAACTCTACCCTTAAAATGGCTGGTACCTACCGGAATCCGACAGAACGCCAAAACGAAAAAACCCGCCAGAAGGCGGGTTTTTCGGGGGTTTCAGAGACTGTGTTAGCTTTCTCTGGAACCTTGTCTGGCTCCACGACCTGGACTCGAACCAGGGACCCAATGATTAACAGTCATTTGCTCTACCAACTGAGCTATCGCGGAATGCGCCGTATGTTACTGATTGAAAAGGATAAGTCAAGCTTTAAGTAGTATTTCTTCAACCATATTGAGCATGTCGTACGCTGTGTACCAGGCGCGCCTAAGCCGGCGAGCGTAGGTGTGATCAGTCCCGGGCCACTTACCCGAGTCCTAAAATCTCACACCCTTAGATGATTTGAGCCAATCGCAGCGCCACCGTCGATGCCTGTTCGGCACTGGCGATGTTCGTGAAGCCGAGTATCAGGCCGTACCTGGGCTTGGCTTCCAGGTACCACTGTGAGAGCGGTTCGACGGCTATGCCAACAGCCCGGGCACGCTGAGCGAGCTCGATGTCATCACCTTCGCGAAGGCCTGCGACCAGGTGCATGCCCCCTGCTTGAGGGTTGATCAGTAGACGCTCGCCAAATTGTTGATGCAGCGCATCGACCAGCCATTGCCGGCGGCGCGCGTAGAGGCTGCGCATTTTCTTTAGGTGCCGCGCAAAATGGCCCTCGTAGAGGAAAGCGGTGACGGTCGCTTGAAGGACATGCGGACAGTGGTTATGCAAACGATCCGCCTGACGGGCAAACGCGTCGCTCTGCTCGGCCGGCACAACCAGATAGGCCAGACGCAGGCCTGGAAACAGTACCTTGCTGAAGGTACCGGTGTAGAGCACGCAGCCCTGCTGGTCAAGGCTCTTGAGGGCCGGCAAGGGCTTACCTTGATAGCGGTATTCACTGTCGTAATCATCCTCGATGATCCAGGCACCTTGGCGGTTGGCCCAGTCCAGTAGCGCCAACCGACGCGGCAGTGACAGCGACACACCCAGCGGGCTCTGGTGGGTCGGCGTGACCACTGCGAAACGGGCATCCGGGCAACGGGCAATGCCTTGCGCGACGTCAAGCCCTTGGTCATCCACTGGAACCGGCACCAACTGGGCGCCGGCTTCCAGTAGGGCGTTCCTGGCCATGAAGTAGCCGGGCTCTTCCATCCAGCACGTATCACCCGGGTGCATCAGCGTGTGGCTAATCAGGTCCAGGCACGCGCGATAGCCCGCGCACACGAATACCTGCTCCGGGTGGCAGGAAATACCCCGCGAAATGCCCAAGTAGGCGGCAATGGCCGCGCGTAAAGGTGCATGGCCTCGCGGATCCGGGTAGACAAGCCCCTCGAGGCCGGCCTGCCGTAGCTGACGGCCTGCCAATCTTGTCCAGAGTTTGCGGGGAAAGGCATCCAGCGCGGGCAGCCCCATCTGCAGGGCCAGCGGCAGCGCCCCGGAATGGGTGGGCTGGTACTCCGTCGAAGAAACTGGGGCATGGAGTATGGGTAAGGAAACGGGTGCCAGGTGCGGTGTGACAATCGTCCCGGCGGCTCCGCGAGCGGTCAAGTAGCCCTCCCCCATCAGTAACTGGTACGCCGCTTCCACAGTGCCACGCGCCAGGTTCAACTCCGCCGCCAAAGCGCGAACGGCAGGTACTCGATCTCCCGGCCGCAAGCGACCGTCGACAATGGACTCACGAAATCGCTGATAAAGCTGGCGATAGATCGGCGCTGATTGGCTGCGGTCCAGTTTGAAGGGAAGAATCATGACCTAGTCATTTATGCATTTTTCGGCCCTGTAGATTAAGTCATTGCGGCCCTAAGGTCTGCTATCTCTCTACAGTGGATGACGGACATGGCTTACACACTTCAACACCTCGAAGACAAGGAAGCCTTCGAGGCCTGCTTCGACCTGATGCGCGTCTTGCGCCCGCATGTCGCCAACCCGGCCACCTACGTGGAGCAACTGGTTCGGCAGACTGAGCAAGGTTACCGTTTATTGGCCGCGTGGGACGGTGAGCAGGCGGTCGGCCTGGCCGGTTACCGCGAGCTGGAAAACCTGCTCTACGGGCGTTTCATCTACGTCGATGATCTGGTGGTGAGGCCTGACCTGCAGCGCAGTAGCCTGGGGGCACGACTATTGAGCGCCGTTCGCGAGGAGGCCGTACGGCGCGGTTGCGCTCATTTCGTGCTCGACACCGGGCTGCATATGCCGTTGGCCCAACGCTTCTATTTTCGCCAGGGGCTGCTAGCCCACGGCATGCACTTCACGCAAAGCCTTCAGGCAGAGAGTCAGGCATGAATAATGTTCTGTTGATCAATGCCAGCCCGAATGGCCAGGTTTCCCATGCGAACCAGTTGGCACTGGAGTTAGTAGCATCTCTGCGGCACCGGTATCCGAGGCTCGAACTGGTCGAACGTGACTTGGGCACGCACCCACTGCCACCGCTGGGTATGGACTACGCTCGTGGCCTGGCAACGACCACGCCGTTCGACTCACCTGCTTTCGAGGTCTCCGAAGCGCTGATCAGCGAACTGGAACGCAGCGATATCCTGCTCATTGCCACCCCTATGCACAACTTTACGCTCCCCGCCTCGCTCAAGCTCTGGATCGACTACGTCCTGCGCATTCACCGCACGTTCAGTTCAGGCCCCGAGGGCAAGGCCGGTCTGCTGAGCAACCGTCCGGTGTACGTGTTGGTCGGCTCCGGTGGCTTTCACCAAGGCGAACGGGCACGGCAACCGGATTTTCTAACGCCTTACCTGCGCCAGGTACTTAACACCCTCGGGCTGTTCAACCTGCACTTCACCTACCTTCAAGGTTTGGTGTTCGGTGAAGAGGCCGTCCGAGCAACGGTCCAGGATACCCGCGCCCGGCTGTCACAGGAGCCGCTGTTCAAACACCTCGTTTGCGCCTGATCCGTCGGACCTCGCAATGGCCATTTAGCGTAGAAAAGCGTGGTTCAATTCATCGCAAGAAGGAAATAAATCGAGCGCCCGCCCAGCGTATTCAACCGCGCAGGAACTGCTTTCGATGGCTACCGAGGTCAACGTAAGCGTCGTATCGCTCTCTGCACATTGCCCCTTTTGCCTCTCATGGAGTTCGCCTTGAAGACAATCGCTCTGGTCGCTTTCGACCAATTCACCGACATCGATCTGTTCCTGATGTGGGACATTTTAGGTCGCAACACCAAGGACTGGCACGTCCGAATACTGGGCTCCAGCTCTATCGTGCATTCGGCACACGGCTTGCCTGTTCCGGTGCACGGTCCGCTTTGCGAGGCTAACAGCGCCGACGCGGTGCTGTTCATCAGTGGTAGAGAGGGAATACCCGCCGCACTTGCCGCTCCAGATTTCCTGCCCTCGTTTGAACTTGATCCCAGACGCCAGCGAATCGGCTCCATCTGCGCGGGAGCCTTCATTCTCGAACGGCTTGGACTGCTGCCCGGCGGACGAGCAACTACCCACCCGGACGCACGATCACGCTTATTAGCTCTGGGATTGGAGCCCGTGGACCAGCCGCTGGTATGCCAGGGGAACGTTGCAACCGCTGGCGGATGCCTTGCGGCGCTCTATCTGGTGGGATGGCTGGTTGAGTCCTGGTTCGATGTAGACAAGCGCCAGGCGACACTGCTGCCTGTTCTGCCGGCCGGGCAGCAAGAGCTCTATGATGCCTTGATCGGGCTCAGTATTCGGCAAGGAGAAGCGTGCGCCTCAACCCGCAAAAGCCATTCACTCAACCTGTCGGCGTGATGTCTTCCTCGATCAAAACGGCACCGGTCCCGAGTTGCCCTAAACGGGCATCCACAGCCGGTACAACCGTCGAGCTGATCGCGAGGCCGGGTAAGACTGCGAATCCGCTCACTCAGCATATCCCTCCAAAGCAAGCCTCACTCGCAACTGCGCGTAAAATCTCGAAGTGGAGCCAACATGAACAAGCATCACGCGTCATCTGATCAGTCTTCGCAATCGGCACCAGAGGTGGGCGCGTCTCTGGATGATCGCTCTTCAGATACAGGTTGGACCGCCCTGCTGTCCGGTTCAAATGGCGTGCGCTCTCTCGCACTGGCAGGCGGCGTGGTGCTCCATGCGATCAACGTCTACATTGCCACCACGATTTTACCGTCAGTGGTCAGGGACATCGGCGGCATCGACTATTACGCCTGGAATACCACGCTGTTCGTCGCGGCCTCCATCCTCGGTTCAGCACTCTCGGCGAGGTTGCTGACCGGCACGGGGCCGCGCGGTGCATACATCATCGCCACGCTGGTATTTGCGAGCGGCGCGCTTATCTGTGCGTTTGCCCCGTCAATGCCCGTCATGCTGGCCGGCCGTCTTATTCAAGGGCTAGGCGGCGGTTTTCTGTTCGCCCTCTCCTACGCCATGATCCGGCTGGTGTTCAATGAGACCTTGTGGCCGCGTGCGATGGCGTTGGTCTCCGGCATGTGGGGGGTGGCTACGCTGATCGGTCCTGCGGTCGGCGGCATCTTCGCTGAACTCGGCGTATGGCGAGCGGCTTTTTGGTCACTCATCCCCGTCGCAGTGTTGTTCGCCCTGCTGGCTGCGGTCGTGCTGCCCAAACGCGACGCTGAAAGATCAGAGCGCTCGCCGCTTCCACTCGCCCAACTCGTTTTCCTGACGTTGGCAGTTCTCGCCGTTTCGGTCGGTAGCGTCTCGCCAATCCTCTCCTGGAATATCGCAGGCCTTGGTGCCGCCGCTATCCTGACGGCCCTGCTGATAGGCACGGAAAGCCGCGCCCGCCACAGGCTGCTGCCAGCAAGTGCATTCAGAATCACCTCAGCGCTGGGAGCGCTGTATGCAACGATGTCGCTGCTTGCAGTCGCCGTGACCAGTGGCGAGATATTCGTGCCGCTTTTCCTCCAGGTCCTCCACCATCAATCCCCGCTCATCGCCGGCTATCTCGCAGCGCTCATGGCTGCCGGGTGGACGCTAGGGTCTATCGCAAGCTCCGGGGCGAGCGGCAAAGGCATCAGGCGCGCGATTCTCGCCGGCCCAATCCTTGGATTGACCGGTATGGTGGCGCTTGCTGTTTTGATTCGAACCGAAAGTGCAGGTGGCTGGCTGACGGTCACGCCGATCTGCCTCGCACTCGTCGCTATCGGGTTTGGCGTGGGGCTGGCTTGGCCGCATCTGCTGACCCGTGTATTTCAGGTCGCGTCGGCTGGCGAGCAGGACCTGGCTGCTGCGTCGATTACAACCGTGCAGTTGTTCGCCACCGCGCTGGGCGCTGCTCTCGCGGGAATGGTGGCGAACGTTGCCGGCCTCACTGATCCCGGAGGCATCACCGGCATGGCGAACGCTGCGGGCTGGTTGTTTGGAATATTCGCGTTCGCGCCGATCTTTGCGGTTTTCACCGCCCTGCGCGTGATCCGGCTTCACTCGAACGCTGGGGAGGTTCGCCAGGGTTCACGCAACGCGGGATTATCATAGTTTTAGGGCCCTCCGTCAGGCCCGCATGATTTACCCCAACTGCTCAATCACTCCACCCGTCTTGAGCTGCGCCAACTGCGCTGCCGATAACCCCAATCGCTCACCCAACACCTCATCGGTATGCTGCCCCAACATCGGCGCCGGCCGCACATATTCCACCGGCGTCCCCGACATCTTGATCGGGCTGCCCACCATGGCGAAGTCCGGGTTCTGCGGGTGAGGAATCTTCACCATCAGTTCACGGGCAATCACCTGCGGCTCTTCCAGGGATTGAGCGATGTTGTTGATCGCGCCCACCGGCACTTTGGAGGCATGGATACTCGCCACCCATTCATCCGCCGTGCGCCCGAGAAAGTGCGCCGACAACAATTCGACGATCTCGACACGATGGGCAACGCGGTCGGCGTTGCGGCGGAAGCGCGGGTCATCCGGCAGGTGCGGCAGGCCGATGCTCTGGCACAGGGCAATAAACTGGCTGTCGTTGCCGCAGGCGATGATGAAGTCTCGGTCCGAAGCACGGAAAACCTGGTACGGCACGATGTTGGCGTGGGCGTTGCCGAAGCGCTGCGGGACTTTGCCCGAGGCCAGGTAGTTCATGCTCTGGTTGGCCAGGGTCGCCACTTGGACATCCAGCAACGCCATGTCGATGTGTTGACCGACGCCGGTGCGCTCGCGGCTGAGCAACGCGGCCTGGATGGCAACGGTGGAATAGAGGCCGGTCATCAGGTCGGAGAACGCCACGCCGACTTTCTGCGGGCCGCCGCCGGGGAGGTCGTCGCGCTCGCCGGTGATGCTCATCAGGCCGCCGATGCCCTGGATGATGAAGTCGTAGCCCGGCTCCTCGGCCCGCGGGCCGGTCTGGCCGAAGCCGGTGATGGAGCAGTAGACCAGCCGTGGATTGAGCTCGGCCAGGGTCGCGTAATCCAGGCCATAGCGTGCCAGGGAACCAGCCTTGTAGTTCTCGATCAGCACATCGGAACTGGCCGCCAGGGCCCGCACCAGTTCCTGGCCCTCGGCGCTGGCCAGGTCAATGGCCACGGACAACTTGCCACGGTTGGTGGACTGGTAATAAGACGCCTGCCCCGATGATTCGCCGCTGTCGGTCTTCATCCATGGCGGGCCCCAACCGCGGGTGTCGTCGCCACTTGTGGGGCGTTCGATCTTGATCACTTCCGCCCCCAGGTCGGCCAATACCTGGCCACACCAGGGACCGGCCAATACCCGGCTCAAATCCAGTACCCGCAAACCTGTCAACGCACCCATTGTTCTTATCCTGTCGATGAATCGAAATCAGCCGACTGTCGGCTCTTTATGGAGCAAGGAAATCCCCAGCACCGCACGCCGCCGCAGCCAGGGGCTGGGGCGATAACGTGGGTCGTGGGTGAGCTCACTCATGCGCTGCAAAATACTCAGGATCCGCCGCGGCCCGAGGGCATCGCCCCAAGCCAGCGGACCGTTGGGATAGCCCAGACCCAGCTGCACCGCCTGGTCGATATCCTCGACGCTGGCGATCCGTTGCTGAGCAATGTCGCAGGCCAGGTTGACCACCATCGCCAACGTGCGCTGGACAACAAAACCGACGCTGTCACCAATCACCGTCACACCCACGCCATCGCTGGCGAGCAACGCATGGGCCGCGTCGCGCATAACGGGCGCGGTCAGTGGGTTTTGCATCAGCGTGCGATGGCGCGACAGGTCGGTCAGCAGATCAATGCACACCGTGCGCGCCGGGTCTGTATCGAAGCGCTCGCACGCCGAGGTGGCATCGCGACCGTAAGGCGCCAGCAAACACAATGCCTCAGGCGAAGGCTGTGCAGCACTTTCAAGGTGCGCGCCCAACTCGATCACCAATGCACTCAAACGCTCATAGTCTTCTGCGTGTTCGGTGGCAATCCACACCGGCGGCAACGACGGGACTGCGGGCACCGGCTGCGGTTGTGGGCCGTCGATGACCTGGCCGTTTTCATACCGATAAAAACCCTGTCCGGTCTTGCGCCCCAGGCGCCCACCCACCAGCATTTGCCGGGTCAGTGGCGAAGGCTTGTAACGTGGTTCCTGATAGAACTGGTTGTAGATCGACTCCATCACCGGATGGGAAACGTCCAGCCCGGTGAGGTCCAGCAATTCCAGCGGGCCCATGCGAAAGCCCGCGCCTTCGCGCAGGATGCGGTCGATGTCGCCGCACTGGGCGATGCCTTCATCGAGCATCTTCAGGGCTTCGGTGCCGTAGGCGCGACCCGCGTGGTTGACGATAAAACCCGGCGTGTCCTTGGCTCGTACGCCACGGTGACCAACACGCGCGACGAAGGCCAACAATCGGTCGCCTACCTGCGGCGCCGTCGCCAGGCCGTCGATGACTTCCACCACCCGCATCAAAGGCACCGGATTGAAGAAGTGCAGTCCCGCCACTCGCTCAGGATGCTGGCAACCGGTGGCAATCGACGTCACCGACAACGACGAGGTGTTGGTAGCAAGGATGCAGTCCTCAGTAACGGTACCTTCCAATTGTTGCAACAGGCCGCGCTTGGCCTCCAGGTTTTCGACGATGGCTTCCACCACCAGATCGCAATCGCGCAGCTCATCTATGGCCGCCGTCACCTGCAGGTTTTCCAGCGCGACGTCCATCGCCGACTGGGGGATCTTGCCCTTGCTCACCAGCTTGGCCAAGGTCACGCCGAGGTTGTCGCGAGCCGCTTGCGCCGCACCGTCGCGGGCATCGAACAGCCGCACACGCACACCGGCCTGAGCGGCAATCTGCGCGATGCCGGCCCCCATGACACCGGTGCCTACCAGCCCCATGATCTTGATCGAATCGCCCATGGTCATTCCCCGAGGTAGTTAGGTGTGCGTTTCTCGAAGAACGCCGCGGCGCCCTCCTTCTGATCCGCAGAGTCGAACAACAGTTGGAAGGCCTTGCGCTCCAGTACCAGCGCGCTTTCCAGCGGCAAGTCGGCGCCGGCGAGCATGACTTCCTTGATCTGCTGCACCGCCAGCGGCGGCAACGCGGCTATCTGCGCCGCCAATTCCAGGGCGCGGGGCAAGGTCTGGTCGTCGGCCACCACTTCGCTGAGCATGCCCATGGCTAGGGCTTCCGGCGCCTTGACCATGCAGCCGGTCAGCGCAATGCGCATGGCCTGGAACTTACCCACCGCCCGCACGAGCCGCTGAGTACCGCCTGCCCCCGGCATCAAACCAAGCTTGACCTCCGGCTGGGCAAAACGCGCGGATTCACCGGCGACGATCAGGTCGCAATGCATCGCCAGTTCGCAGCCGCCACCCAGGGCAAAACCGTTCACCGCCGCAATCACGGGCTTTGGGCAACGGCTAATGGCCTCCCACAAATACTCGGTGTGCCGACGGTACATCTCGATGGGACTGGCACTGGCGAACTCCTTGATATCGGCACCGGCGACGAAGAATTGCTCGCCACCGGTCAGCACGATAGCGCGCACGTCCTTGCGCTGGGCCAGAGCCCGGAAATGCAGCGCCAGTTCTTCACGGACCTGGGCGTTCAAGGCGTTTTTCACTTCAGGACGATGGATACGCACCACGGCAACGCCATTGTCCTGGACGTCGAGGTACACCACGGGGGGGACGGAATTGGCCACATTCACTCCTGCTGCAATGTTCTTGTTAGTGCGGTCAATGCATGTTTCGCTATGCGAAATAACATTCCGTATTTAGCGATTAGCATAAGTATCGGTCTGCCGGGTGTAAACGTAAAAACCCAACACTCACGTAAAATAGCGATTAAGCCTTTGTTTATAAGCGTTTTATTAAGGACAAAACTTACAACGCCACAAGTTGCTTAGTTTCGCTGTGCGGAATACAATTTTGTTTTGTTGATTTTATAAAAAAATGGGGACTAACATGCGCCGTCGAAACATGGACCCGAACACCCCAGAAGCACCCGCAGGCAACACCGCCTTCGAGCATCTGCTGATCGATCCGATGAACACCGATGAGGAGGAAGACAAGGACCGCCAGTTCGTCACCGCCTTGGCCCGAGGCCTGGAATTGCTGCGCTGCTTCACGCCGAGCGAAAGCGTGTTGGGTAACCAGGAACTGGCGCGCAAGACCGGGTTGCCAAAACCGACTATCACCCGGATGACGCACACCCTGACCCGCCTGGGGTATCTCAAGCACTTGCCACAGTCGGGCCGGTATCAGTTGGATGTGGGGGTGATGGCGTTCGGTTACGCAATGCTTTCCAACCTGTCGGTGCGGGCCGTGGCCCATCCGCTGATGGAGACGATGGCCAAGTACGCCCAGGCCGCCGTGGCAATGGCCACCCGGGACCGCCTGGACATGGTCTACCTGGACGTGATCCAGGGCGAGGCCAACATGACCATGCGCCGCCAGGTAGGCACGCGCTTGCCGTTGCACTTGAGTTCAGCAGGCCGCGCCTGCCTGGCAGCAATGCCGGAAAACGAGCGGGAATTCATGCTCGACCATATCCGCCAGCGCCATCTAGAGGACTGGCCGGGAATCCGCAAGGGGCTGGAACGCGCCTTCCGGGACTACACCGACTTCGGCTATTGCATGTCGATCGGTGAGTGGCATCGCGATGTCAACGCCATCGCCGTACCGCTGTTTCATGCACAACATGGGCTGTTGACGTTCAACTGTGGCGGACCGAGTTTTCACCTCTCCCGGGAGAAACTCGAAGACGACATCGGACCACGCCTCAAGCACATGGTGAACAACATCGAGGCCGCCGCCCGCTAGACAAATCGGTGCACGGCCTCGGCAGTTTAAATACAACAGGCCCGCCGAACGGGCCGCCGAGGAATGCACATGATCCGAGATCCGGAAACGCTTCACCTTCTGCTGGAAACCCTCCAGCAGTTCGTCAACGAAGCGCTGATCCCACGGGAAAACGAACTGGCCGAGACCGATGACGTCCCGGCAGATATCGTCAACCAGTTCCGCGAGTTGGGCCTGTTCGGCCTGACCCTCCCCGAAGCCTACGGCGGCCTTGGGCTGACCATGGAAGAAGAGGTCAATGTCGCCTTCGAACTGGGCCGCACCTCTCCGGCGTTCCGCTCCTATTTCGGCACCAACAATGGCATCGGCTCCATCGGCATCCTGCTCGATGGCACCGAAGCGCAGAAGCAACACTACCTGCCCAAACTGGCCAGCGGCGAGCTGCTCAGCTCGTTCTGCCTGACCGAACCGGATTCGGGCTCCGACGCCGCTTCGCTGAAAACCTCGGCGATACGCGACGGCGACCACTACGTCATCAATGGCACCAAACGCTTTATCACCAACGCGCCGCACGCGGGCATCTATACAGTCATGGCCCGCACCAACCCGGACATCAAGGGCTCGGGTGGCATCAGTGCGTTTATCGTCGAGCGCAACACGCCGGGGCTGTCCCTGGGCAAGCGCGACCACAAGATGGGCCAGAAAGGCGCCCACACCTGTGACGTGATTTTCGACAATGTGCGTGTGCCAGCTGATCAGTTGATCGGTGGCGTCGAAGGTGTGGGTTTCAAGACCGCGATGAAAGTCCTCGACAAGGGCCGCCTGCACATTGCAGCGGTCAGCGTCGGTGCCGCCGAACGCATGCTCAACGATGCCTTGAACTACGCCATCGAGCGCAAACAGTTTGGCCAGCCGATTGCCGAGTTCCAATTGATCCAGGCCATGCTCGCCGACAGCAAGGCCGAAATCTATGCGGCCCGCTGCATGGTGCTGGACGCCGCACGCAAGCGTGACGATGGCCAGAACATTGGCACCGAAGCCTCTTGCTCGAAGATGTTCGCCACCGAAATGTGCGGCCGGGTAGCGGACCGCTGCGTGCAGATTCATGGCGGCGCCGGGTATGTCAGCGAATACGCCATTGAGCGTTTTTATCGCGACGTGCGGTTGTTCCGGCTGTACGAGGGCACCACGCAGATCCAGCAACTGGTGATCGCCCGCAACATGATTCGCGAGGCGCAGCGCTAACTATCAAGCACACCGCAAACCCAATGTGAAAGTCGATCAAATGTGGGAGCCGGGCTTGCCCACGATGCAGGCACCTCGGCCTGTCAGTTGCACCGAGGTGATGCTATCGCGAGCAAGCCCGCTCCCACATCAGCCGCTTTACCGCAACACCCATACCCAGTGCCCTAACAACTACAACAAGGTATCGCTATGGAAGTCGCCACTCAGGCGGGTGCGTTGTCACCCGCAAAAAACAAGCTGTGGATCATCGTCTTCATCTTCTGCTTCCTCGGTCTGCTGATCGACGGCGCGGACTTGATGCTGCTGTCCTATAGCCTCGGTAGCCTGAAGACCGAGTTCGGCCTGACCAGTGTCGAGGCCGGCAGCCTGGGCAGTTTCACCCTCGCCGGGATGGCGATTGGCGGGATCTACGGCGGCTGGGCCTGTGACCGATTCGGTCGGGTGAAAACCGTGGTCTGGAGCATCGTGCTGTTCTCCGTCGGCACCGCAATCCTGGGCATGACCCACAGCTATTGGCAGTTCGCGAGCACCCGGTTTTTCGCCTCGCTGGGATTGGGCGCGCTGTATGTCGCTTGCAACACCCTGATGGCCGAATACGTGCCGACCCGCTACCGCACAACGGTGCTCGGCACCTTGCAGGCGGGCTGGTCGGTGGGTTACATCGTCGCCACTTTGCTGGCCGGCTGGATCCTGCCCGACCACGGCTGGCGCTGGCTGTTTTACGTGGCGATCATCCCGGTGATTCTCGCGGTGCTGATGCAACGCCTGGTGCCGGAGCCACAAGCCTGGATCAAGGCCCAGGCCGAACGTGCCCGGGAAAAGGCCGAAGGCATCAAGCGAGTCTCTACGAAAAAACCCGATGGCATGTTCAAGCTGATTTTCAGCGACCCGAAAGCCAGCCGCATGTTTATCCTGTGGGCGCTGACCGCAGGTTTCCTGCAATTCGGTTACTACGGGGTCAATAACTGGATGCCGTCCTACCTGGAAAGCGAGTTGGGGATGAACTTCAAGTCGATGACCAGCTATATGGTCGGCACGTACGCGGCGATGATTTTCGGCAAGATCCTTGCTGGCCTCGCGGCGGACCGCCTGGGACGGCGCAGCGTGTTTGCGGTCGGCGCCTTGGGTACGGCCATCTTCCTGCCGGTGATCGTGCTGTTCCAGAGCCCGGAAAACATCCTCTGGCTGCTGATTGTGTTCGGCTTCCTGTACGGCATTCCCTACGGCGTCAACGCGACCTACATGACCGAAAGCTTCGAGGCGAAATTTCGCGGATCGGCGGTGGGCGGTGCCTACAACATCGGCCGGATTGGCGCGGCCGTTGCACCGGCAGCCATTGGTTTCCTGGCGTCCCATGGTTCGATCGGCGTGGGTTTTATGGTCATGGGCGCAGCGTACTTTATCTGTGGAGTCATCCCGGCGCTGTTTATCCGCGACAAGCAATTTGATCCGCAGAAACAGTGAGTTATCTCTGATAAACGTGTGGGATCGGACGCGCTCCCACACTGTGAATCAAAGGACAAAACCTAGCTGTTTTGCTAGTTACGCAATTTTTCCGGGGCGACTATCGTGTACCTGATCATTTTTATGGCAGGGCACGAAATGGAGTTAATCGAAACAACCCGCGAAGGCGTTGCCTTCTTTGGTGGCTACCGCACGTGGTACCGGGTGACCGGCAACCTCGACAGCGGCCTGGCACCGCTGGTCATCCTCCACGGCGGCCCGGGCGGTAGCCATGACTACCTCGACGCATTCAAGGACGTGGCCGCCAGCGGCCATGCCGTCATTCACTACGACCAACTGGACAACGGGCACTCAACGCTCCTGCCGGATAAAGATCCTGCATTCTGGACCATCAGCCTGTTCCTCGAAGAACTGGACAACCTGTTGGACCACCTGCAAATCAGCAACCACTACGCCCTTCTTGGACAAGCCCGCGGCAGCGCGCTCGGCTGCGAACACGCGCTGTTGCATCCCGCTGGCCTGCGCGCACTGATTGTCGCCAATTCCCCAAGCTGCATGCGCACCTGGATCAGCGAAAACCAGCACCTGCGCACACTGTTGCCACCCGGCGTGCAGAAAACCCTGCTCAAGCAGGAGCAAACCATCCGTTTGAACGAATGGAATGTCGCCGGCCGACTGTCGAAAATAGAGGTGCCGACCCTGGTGATTTCCGGACGCCATGACCCGGCAACCTCCCTGGTGGTCAAGCCGTTCCTGGAGGAGATCCCCGATGTTCGCTGGGCGCTGTTTGCAGACTCGACGCACATGCCGCACATCGAGGAGCGCCAGGCGTGCATGGGCACAGTGGTGAAGTTTCTGGATGAGACCTGCAGACTGAATTAAAAGAACGCCGCCTCCCGCAGCCGACTTGCACGTGCTGCCGAAGGTGGCGTTCTTTTGCCTACCTTTGATTACACGTGGCTGGTTTCAGCCCGCCCTGCCACCGAGGCCTTCGTCGACACCTCGGCCAGCAATGGAATCTCCTTACCTTCGGCATCAAACAACTTGCCGCCACTGAAGTAATCCCCATCGCGCAGCGCCGCCACGTCCTGGAAGCACAGGCTGCGTTCAGTGCCTGCGACAAATACCGACTGCTGGTCAGAGTTGCCGGCCGTGAAGTGGTTGAACGTCAGGTTCAGCAAAATCGCCATGATCGCCGACGAACTAATCCCCGAATGGAAAATGGTCGCGAACCAGCTTGGGAACTGGTCATAGAAGTTTGGCGCGGCGATGGGAATCATGCCGAAGCCGATGGAGGTGGCGACGATGATCAAGTTCATGTTGTTGCGGTAATCGACCTTGGACAAGGTACGAATCCCACTGGCCGCCACTGTGCCAAACAGCACAATCCCGGCACCGCCCAACACCGACGTAGGCACCGCCGCAATCACCCGCCCCATGAATGGCAACAGGCCGAGAACCACCAGAAACACACCGCCCGTCGCCACCACAAAGCGGCTCTTGACCCCGGTCACCGCCACCAGGCCGACGTTCTGGGCGAAGGCACTCTGGGTGAACGAACCGAAGATCGGCGCAAACAGGCTCGACAGCATGTCGGCGCGCAAACCGTTACCCAGACGCTTGGAGTCAACCTTGGTGTCGATGATCTCGCCCACCGCCAGGATGTCGGCTGAGGTTTCCACCAACGTCACCATGATCACGATGCACATGGAAATGATCGCGGCCACATGGAAGGTCGGCATGCCGAAATGGAACGGCGTAGGGAAACCGAACATCGGCCCTTGGGTCACGCTGGAAAAGTCGGCCATGCCGAGCAATACCGCGATCACCGTGCCAATCACCATGGCCAACAGGATCGACAGCCGCGAGATGGCCGCGCTGCCCAGTTTGCTCAGCAACAACACCAGCACCAGGGTCAGCGCTGCCAGGCCGATATTGGCCGTGCTGCCAAAGTCCGCAGCGTGGCTGTTGCCGCCCATGGCCCAGCGGGCCGCGACGGGCATCAGGGTCAGGCCGATGGTGGTGATGACGATCCCGGTCACCATCGGCGGGAAGTACTTGGTGATCCGTGAGAATACCGGCGTGATCAGCAAGCCGATCAAGGACGCGGCCATCACCGCCCCGAGGATCGCAGGCATGCCGCCCTCCCCCTCGCTGCCAACAATCGCCACCATAGTCGCCACACCCGAAAAAGACACCCCTTGCACCAGCGGCAATTGGCAACCGAAGAACGGCAGGCCGAGGGTTTGCAGCAGGGTTGCCAAGCCACCGGCGAACAGCGAGGCGGCGATCAGCAGGCCAATGTCCGCCGGCGACAACCCGGCCGCCTGGCCAATGATCAGCGGTACGGCAACGATGCCGCCGTACATGGTGAGCACATGCTGCAGGCCGTAAGCCATATTGGCTGCGACGCCGAGATTTTCGTCTTCTGGCCGTTGCGGTGACGCCTTCGGGATAGTCATGGTGAGGGGTCTCTGTTTTTGTTGTGCAGCCACTGTATGCAATACGAAGACTAGATGTCCATAGAGTTGTATACAATCATACGAACAAGATACCCTCCATCGGCGTTACAAAAACAACCACCTGGCCGTCATGAGCCAAAACGCCAAAGGATCTCAACCCTATGAAAAAGGCCTTATACGGCGTAACTGTTGCGCTGACCTTCCTCAGCGGTGGCGAGGTTGTCGCGCTGGAATGGATGAACAACAGCGTGGGATTTCGCTACGGCCAACAGTTCACCAACCCTAATAACCCGGATGACTTCAGCAAACGCATCTACAGCTTCACCCATGCCAGTGGCTACCAATACGGCAGCAATTACCTGAACCTCGACGTATTCCTGTCCGACAGCCGCGACCCGCGCAAGGGTACCGATCACGGCGGCAGCGAGGTGTATGCCGTCTACCGTCATCAGTTGTATGCCTCACGGGTGTTTGAGGTGCCTCTGGGCACCGGGATGATCAAGGATTACGCCCTGACCCTGGGCTTTGATGCCAACCGTAACAACAACCTGGCGTCAGCCAGGAAGCGTGCGCTGGTGATTGGCCCGACCTTGAAATTCAACACAGTCGGCGTGCTGGACCTGAGCCTGATGTACTACAAGGAAAAGAATCATTCCGGTATCCCGGGCGCGCAGGATCCGAACCACACCTTCGACGATACCTACATGCTCAACCTGACCTGGATGCGCCCTTTCGAGATCGGCAACCATGGGGCGAAGTTCCAGGGGTTCATTAACCATGTGGGGGAAAAGGGCGAGGACTTCCATGGCCGCGACACCGCTGCGGAAACCCTGATGCGTACGGCGCTGATGGTGGCCGTGCGACCGGGCAAAAGCGTCAAGCCCAACCTCTATCTGGGGGTGGGCTATGAGTATTGGCACAACAAGTTCGGCGTCGACGGCGGGCGCGGCAGCCGCACTTCGACGCCGACGGTGAACATGGAAGTGACGTTTTAGGGTGTCCCACCACAACCTGATGCAGGAACCGAATCAAAGGTGGGAGCACATTGTCACTTCAAACGCGAGCCAACGCCGACCGGTCAGCCTTCGGCCGCGCCAGCCAGTAACCCAATACTGCCAACGGCGCGGTCGCCAGCATCACGATCACGGTAATCAGCAGCGGCTGCTCGATCATCGACGACACCAAAAGGCTGCTGAGAAAGCACAAACCCAATTGCAGGGTATTTTGCAACGCAGCGGCTTTGCCGGAGTTTTCCGCAAAAGGCATCAGCGCATTCGCCACCACGATCGGGTAGCTGGCACCATTGACCAGCGCCATCAGGCAGAACGGGATCAGCAAGGTAGTGAGGGTCGGCACGGTCAAGGTGGCGACGAGGTACAACACCACCATGCTGATGCAGTACGCCACCAGCAACCACGGCAACAGGATCTGGCCCTGGAAACGCTGCAAGGCACTGCGGCAACTGTAGCCGCCCACCAGAAAGGCCAGGGTCGGCAGTACGTAACTCAGACCAATGTCATTGGGACTGTAACCCATATCGCCGAGGATGAAGGGCGAAGCGGTCAACCAGGCGAAGAAACTGGCCGAGCATGCGGCAAAGATCATCACGTTGCCGGTGAACGCCCGCGACTTGAGCAACTGCCCATAGCCGAGACGGGATTGTTCGCCATTGGCTGTCAGGCGTTTCGGCACAGATTTAAGAAACAACGTCGGTAACAGCAATAACAGCGACACCCCCAACAACACCGCGAAGATCGCCTGCCAACCCCAGTGATTCAACACCACCGCACCCAACAACGGCGCCAGCGCCGGTGACAGGGACATCAGCGGCATGATGCTGGCAAACACCCGATGGGCCTTGTCCGCCGGGTAACGGTCGATCACCAGCGCTTGCCAACTGACGGCAGCGGAACACACGCCAATCGCCTGGATAAACCGCAGCGCCCACAGCTGTGGCGCGGTTTCGACCCAGAACATCCCCAGGCAACCGAGCACAAACAGGCTCAGGCCGGTGAGCAGGACGGGTTTGCGACCCAGGCGATCGGACAGCGGCCCCCACAACAACTGCCCCACGGCAAAGCCGGCGAGGAAAATACTCAAGCTGATGCCCACGGCACCCGCCGAAATCTGCAACTGCTGACCCATGGCGCCAAACGCCGGCAAGTACATGTCCATGGCCAGATAACCGAGCATGCTCAGCCCCGCCAGGTACCAGGTGAAACCAAAAGAATTTTTCATTGAAGCCTACTGAATCTGCCATCAAACTATTTGCTGACTGACGCCTAGTATGAAGCTGACAGTTCCCCTGTGAAGCGATAATAATTGGATACTCTCATCAATATTTTTGAAGGCAGCCAATATGTGGTCTGAATACTCCCTGGATGTAGTCGACGCCGTAGCCCGTCACGGCAGCTTCAGCGCCGCTGCCCAGGAGTTGCACCGCGTGCCATCGGCCATCAGTTACACGGTACGGCAGATCGAGGAATGGCTGGCGGTGCCGTTGTTTGTTCGCCGCCATAGGGACGTGGAGCTGACGCCGGCCGGTAAGCTATTTGTCGAAGAAACCCGGGCCGTGATGAAAAAAATGCTCGGCACCCGTCGCTTGTGCCAACAGGTGGCCAACGGCTGGAGCGGTCAGTTGAAGGTGGCAGTGGACTCCATCGTCAAACAACAACGCTGTCGGCAACTGGTACTGGATTTCTATCGCCAGTTTCCGGAAGTGGAATTACTGCTGGAGTACGAGGTGTACAACGGCGTGTGGGACGCCTTGGCGGACGAACGCACCGACATCGTGATCGGCGCCACCAGTGCCGTGCCGGTGGCCAGCCAATTCACCTTCCGCGACATGGGGCTGCTGAACTGGCTGTGCGTGGTCAGCGCCCGTCATCCGCTGGCCGCGCAGCAAGGTTTGCTCAACGACGATCAACTGCGGCCCTTCGCATCCCTGTGCATGACTGACACCTCGCGCAACCTGCCCAAACGTGACACCTGGACCCTGGACAACCAGCGCCGTCTGGTCGTGCCGCATTGGGCGTCGGCCATCGATTGCCTGCGGGACGGCCTGTGCGTCGGCATGGCGCCGGCGCACTTGGTGTTGCCGTGGATCGAACGCGGCGAACTGGTCGCCCTGCAACTGTCCCGGCCCTTCCCCGCCAGCCCGTCGTGCGTGGCCTGGGCGCAGAACAAACTGTCCCCGGCCATGACGTGGTTGCTGGACTACCTGGGGAACACCGAGACAATGAATCAGGAATGGCTCAATGGCACGACTCTCTAAAGGTGAACGCATAACCCTGTGGGAGTGGGCCGCTCCCACATTTGATTGGGGGTTAATCCAATAACCGGGAAAGAGCCCGAACGATCATCTCTACCTCTTTGGCATCAATCGTCAGCGGCGGCAGCAAACGAATGATCTTGCCCCGCGTGACGTTGATCAGCAGCCCGTGCTCCTGCGCCGCACGTTGCGCCAAATCTCGTTGAGGTGCAGCCAACTCGATGCCGATCATCAAGCCCTGTCCCCTTATCGCCAGGACTTGGGGATGCTCGCTCAACTCCACCCGCAAACGCGCCAGCAAGCGCTCACCCTGTTGCGCCGCATTCTCCAGCAACCCTTGCTCCTCAATAATATCCAGCACCGTGCAGCCCACCCGGCAAGCCAACGGATTGCCACCAAAGGTGCTGCCGTGGCTGCCCGGGGTAAACAGCTGGGCCACGGCAGCCCGTGCCAGGCACGCGCCAATCGGGATACCGTTGCCCAGTCCTTTGGCCAGGGTCATGACGTCCGGCACGATCCCTTCATGCTGGAAGGCAAACCAGCGGCCGGTACGACCAATCCCGGTCTGGATTTCATCGAGCATCAACAGCCAGCCTTGCCGGCTGCAATGCTCGCGCAAGGTCTTCAGGTAACCCGGCGGTGCGGGCTGCACGCCGCTTTCACCCTGAATCGGCTCCAGCAGTACCGCCACAATGCGCGCGCCGAACGCCTGGGTCACCGCCTCCAGTGCCTTCAGGTCACCAAAGCCGATCTTGATAAAGTCCCCCGGCAACCGCTGGAAACCCAGCCGTACCGACGGCCCATCACTGGCAGACATCGTGCCCAGGGTGCGGCCGTGAAAGGCGTTTTCCATCACCACCACCAGCGGTTCTTCGATGCCCTTTTTCCAGCCATGCAGCCGCGCCAGTTTCAGCGCCGTCTCATTGGCTTCGGCGCCGGAGTTGTTGAAAAACACTTGGTCCAGGCCCGACAACTGAGCCAGCCGCTGCGCCAATCGTTGCTGCCAGTCGATGCTGTAGAGGTTGGAAGTGTGCAGCAGCAATCCCGCCTGCTCGCTGATTGCCGTCACTAGGCGCGGGTGGGAATGCCCGACATTCGTCACCGCCACACCGGCCACGGCATCGAGGTACTCGCGCCCCTGCTGGTCCCACAGCCGCGTGCCCAAGCCACGCACGAAGCTCAAGGGTGAGGGTTGATAAGTGGTCATCAGGCAGGCGGCAGTCATGGCGTAAGGCTCCGGAATATCTTCGTGAGCCTGCAGTATCGTTAGCCACCTGAGCTGGATAAACTGCACAAAACTGCAATGACTTTAAATCAGGGCTTGATAATGGATTTGTTCCAGGCGATGACCGTGTACGTAAAAGTGGTGGAAGCCGGCAGCATGACGGCGGCGGCGCAGTCCTGCGGGATGTCCACCACCATGGTCGGCAATCACCTGCGCGCCCTGGAACAACGGCTGGGCGTCAGCCTGCTCAAGCGCACCACCCGTAAACAAAGCCTGACGGAGTTCGGCGGTATTTATTACCAGCGCTGTCTGGAAGTACTGGGGCTGGTAGCCGGTTCCGAACAATTGGCCGAGCAGGTCCACGGCGAAGTCCCCAAGGGCCTGCTGCGGATCACCGCCCCACCCGCATTCGGTGCCGAGCGCCTGGCACCGGCGCTGAGCGAATTTTCCCGGCGTCATCCGCAGATCCAGCTGTATGTGGTGTTGAGCAATCAGTCGATGGACCTGATCGACAGTGGTTTCGACGTGGCAATTCGCCTCGGTGAATTGCAGCCTTCGCGCCTGATCGCCCGGCCTTTGCAAAACTACACCATGACCCTGTGCGCCTCGCCGGATTACCTGGCGCGCCGGGGTACACCGCAAACGCCGACAGACCTTCAACAACATGACTGCCTGGCGTTCGCCTACCCCCCCACCGACGACTGGCGCCATGCCGACAAACAATGGCGCCTGCGAGGGCCCGAAGGAGAAGTCGAAATCGCCGTATCCGGCCCGATGACCGTCAACAGTTCCCAGGCCTTGCATCGTGCAGCAGTAGAAGGCATGGGCATCGTCATGCTGCCGGACGCGTTGGTCGATACGGACTTGCGGGCGGGAAAACTGGTGGCATTGTTGCCGGGCTACCAGTCTCCCTATCGGCCAATGCACCTGCTGTATGCCCAGGACCGCTATCGCCTGCCCAAGCTGCGAGCCTTCGTCGACTTCGCGATGGAGCAATGGGCGCGCTAGAAGGTCACGCCCAATGCACGCAAACGTTCACCCGTCTGTTCGCCTGACACATGGTGAATCCCCTGCCAACCCAGGTCGATGGCGGCCTCGACATTCCCGGCCACGTCATCGATAAACACCACCTCAGCGGGCTGGATGTCCGGCAAGTGCGCGCGGACCTGGCCAAGGCTGGTGTGGTAGATCGCGGCGTCGGGTTTGATCTGTTTCACTTCGCCGGACACCACGATGTCGCGAAAGTACTGCAAGAAGGGATAGTGCTTACGAGCATAGGGGAAGGTTTCAGCTGACCAGTTGGTTAACCCGTACAGCGGCATTTTCGCCTCATGCAGGGCTTCCAATATCGCCACGCCTTCGGGCAGCGTGCCGCGCAGCATCTCGTGCCAGCGGTCGTAGTACGCCTGGATCAGGGGTTCATGTTGCGGATGTTCGTCAATCAGCGTGCGGGTCGCTTCGGCCAGGGTGCGCCCGGCGTCCTGCTCAGTGTTCCAGGCCTGGGTACAGACATTGTCCAGGAACCATTGACGCTCGCAGTCATCGGCAATCAGTTGGCGATACAGGTGGTGCGGGCTCCAGTCAAACAAGACTCCGCCAAAATCAAAAACTACTGCACGAATCGTCATGAAGATCCTCCGTTAGTGTGAGTGTGATAACGGTCGCAGTCTGCCATGTCGATCGGCTAAAGGGCAAAACGCGGGCGCTGCGCTTTCTTTGCGCCCATAAAAAAGCGGCCCCTGGAGGCTAATGCCGATCGGTTAAGAAGTAGAAGGGGGTAAAAAGTAACCTGTGGCGAGGGAGCTTGCTCCCGTTGGACTGCGCAGCAGTCCCATTTTTGGGGCCGCTTCGCGACCCAACGGGAGCAAGCTCCCTCGCCACAGGTACAGTGTTCACCCTTAACTGACTGGCATTACCCCTGCAGGCCGCTTCTTCATCACCCGGATCGCTTACGCCTGAACCAGGCCTTCAATCTTCACGGTCGGGTTGACGTCAGCGTCGTAGTCCACGCCTTCGATTTCAAAACCGAACAGACGCAGGAACTCAGACTTGTAACCGGCAAAGTCGCTGATCTCGTTGACGTTCTCGTCGCTAACCTGATTCCACAGTGCTGCCACGGCGTCCTGGACTTTCGGTTCCAGTTCCTTGAGGTCGGCACGCAGGCGGCCGTCGGCGTCGAGCTTTGGCTCGCTGCCGTACAGGCTGTCCTTGAACAGACCGTAGACCTGCTCGATGCAGCCTTCGTGGGTGCCCTGCTCTTTCATCACCCTGAACAACAGCGACAGGTACAGCGGCATGATCGGAATCGCCGAGCTGGCCTGGGTCACCACGGCCTTGAGTACCGACACACGGGCGTCGCCCTTGAGTGCCGCCAGGTTCTCGCGCAGGGTCAGGACTTTCTTGTCCAGGTCCTTCTTGGCCTCTCCAATGGAGCCGTTCCAGTAGATGTCCTGGGTCAGCTTTTCACCCAGGTAGGTGAACGCGGTGGTCTTGGCGCCTTCGGCCAACACGTCGGCTTCACGCAGGGCGTCGATCCACAGCTGCCAGTCTTCGCCACCCATGACCTTAACGGTGCCGTCGATTTCTTCCTGGGTCGCAGGTTCCAGGGTGGTGTCGACCACGACGCCCTTGTCGGTGTTGATACCACGCAGGGTCACGGCCTTGCCGATCGGTTTCAGGGTGGAGTTGTGCACCACGCCTTGCGGGTCGGTACGGCGTGGCGCAGCCAGGCTGTAGACCACCAGGTCGATCTTGCCCAGGTCTTTCTTGATGGTTTCGATGGTCAGGCGCTTGATCTCGTCAGAGAAGGCATCGCCATTGATGCTCTTGGCGTACAGGCCCTTTTCGACGGCAAACTTCTCGAACGCGGCGCTGTTGTACCAGCCGGCAGAGCTGAGCTTGCCTTCTTCGCCTTCTTTCTCAAAAAACACGCCCAGGGTATCGGCACCACAGCCAAACGCGGCACTGATCCGCGCGGCCAGGCCGTAACCGGTGGAGGCGCCGAGTACCAGCACCTTTTTCGGGCCGCCTTCGATGGCACCGTGCTTAGTCACGTAGTCAATCTGCTGCTTGACGTTCGCTTCACAGCCAACAGGATGGGCCGTTACACAGATAAACCCACGAACTCGCGGTTTGATGATCATAAAATTTCTGCCTCTTCCAAGGTGCCGAAGGCCAATGGTGGCCATTACAGCGTCAATCGTACGGTTCATAGACGTCCGGAAAACCGATGCGTCACGATAGTCGCAATTCTTCTGTTCACAAAATCCAATCCGCCAGGCCCCGAAAGCCCTGTAACCCACGAAATAAAGCGCCAGACGTAAAGAACTGTGCAAGGTCTTCACAATTTCGCAATATTTTAAAAGGCCATCAGTGAAATAACGTCTTATGATGTACGAATTGTTTCAACATGTTGCGCGACTGTCTCCCTCCGTCGGCACTGTCGAAATCCGTCCCGCTGGAGCTGTGTTTCATGAGTGCAAGTTTGCGCAAAAAAATAATCTCGGCAGCCTGGGTGCTTGCCGTGTTGCTGATTATTTATTGCTTTCCGAAAATCACGCTGGTGTTTTTGGCGCTGGTGGTCATCTGCGGTCTCTACGATTTCTTGCGTAACGGCCTGTATGACGGCAAAACCATCAAGAAGTACTTTGTGGGTAACGGGCGCAACACTTGGATATTGGCACCGTTCAACACGTTTTTCGACCTGCTGAGCAGCCCTAATCGCCACATCTACCAAATGCACGATCTGCCGCCCGCCTGGCGTGAGGACCTGCAAAAGGTGATCGACGATGCCATGGTCCACAAGGATGAAATCATCCAGTACCTGGACACACGCATGGCCGAGAAGAAGCGTGGCATGCTGTTTTTCCAGTGGTACGGGCGCCCTGTCGAAACCACGCTGGAGATCCCGCAGCTCAAGGAAAAACTGCCCTACGTCAAAACCATTGGCGTCTCGGTATTCAATGAAAACCGTTCCACCTCGTTTCACTTCGGGCCCCTGCGCCTGATGTTCCGCGTGCTTTACAACATGGCCCCGGCCCCGCATCACGAGGGCGTCTACATTCAGGTCGGCAAGCACAAGCACTACTGGCACGACGATCCATTGTTCATTTTCGATGACACACTGATGCACGCATCCTTCAACAAGAATGACGCCAAGCGCTATTGCCTGTTCATCGATATCGTCCGCCCGTCGCCGATACCCTTTGCCCTCAACGGCCTGATCGCGGGCTTTGCCGCAGTGGTCTATACCCTGCGCCGGGTCTTCTACAAGAACTGGAAGCTGATTCAGTAAAAGGCTTTACGGCGCACCTTTATGCGGCATGATGAAGGCGCCGGGCAGCGCGTATTGCCAGACAGTGTTTGCCTCAGGCCCAAGCGCCTTCGATAATGCCTGTCACACGCAACCGAGCTCGGCGCTCATTATCCTCATGCCAGTGGCCGTAAACGGCCCTGCTGGCTGCGCTTTCAGGGAATCAGAATGCCCCAAAGACCCGTCATCAATGCGTCCGTCAGCCCCAAAGGCAGCCTCGAAACGCTGTCCCAACGTGAAGTCCAGCAGCTGAGTGAAGCAGGTTCCGGCAGCACCTATACCCTGTTCCGCCAGTGCGCCCTGGCCATCCTCAACACCGGCGCCCAGATCGACAACGCCAAGACCATCCTCGACGCCTACAAAGACTTCGAAGTGCGCATCCACCAGCAGGATCGCGGCGTACGCCTGGAACTGCTGAATGCCCCGGCCGACGCCTTCGTCGATGGCGAAATGATCGCCAGCACCCGGGAAATGCTCTTCAGTGCCCTGCGCGACATCGTCTACACCGAGAACGAACTGGACAGCCAGCGCATCGACCTGAGCAACTCTCAGGGCATCACCGACTACGTGTTCCACCTGCTGCGCAACGCCCGCACCCTGCGCCCCGGTGTCGAGCCGAAGATCGTGGTGTGCTGGGGCGGGCACTCGATCAATACCGAAGAATACAAATACACCAAGAAAGTCGGGCATGAACTGGGCTTGCGCAGCCTCGACGTGTGCACCGGCTGCGGCCCCGGTGTGATGAAGGGCCCGATGAAGGGCGCAACCATTTCCCACGCCAAGCAGCGTATCACCGGCGGCCGCTACCTGGGCCTGACCGAGCCGGGCATCATCGCCGCCGAAGCGCCAAACCCGATCGTCAACGAACTGGTGATCCTGCCGGACATCGAAAAACGCCTGGAAGCCTTCGTGCGCGTCGGCCACGGGATCATCATTTTCCCGGGCGGTGCCGGTACGGCCGAAGAGTTCCTGTACCTGCTGGGCATCCTGATGCACCCGGACAACCGCGATGTGCCGTTCCCGGTGATCCTTACCGGGCCCAAACAGGCGGCGCCTTACCTGCAGCAGTTGCACGCCTTTGTCGGTGCGACCCTGGGGGACGCGGCCCAGGCTCACTACCAGATCATCATCGACGATCCCGCGGAAGTGGCGCGACAAATGACCGTAGGCCTGAAGGCGGTCAAACAGTTCCGCCGCGAACGCAACGACGCGTTCCATTTCAACTGGCTGCTGAAAATCGACGAAGGCTTCCAACGCCCGTTCGATCCGACCCACGAAAACATGGCCAGCCTGCAACTGAACCACAGCCTGCCCCCCCACGAACTGGCGGCCAACCTGCGCCGGGCGTTCTCCGGGATTGTGGCGGGTAATGTCAAGGACAAGGGCATTCGGCTGATCGAGCAAAATGGACCGTACGAGATTCACGGCGACCCGACGATCATGAAACCGCTGGATGAGCTGTTGAAAGCGTTTGTGGAGCAACACCGCATGAAGTTGCCCGGTGGCGCGGCGTATGTGCCGTGCTATCGCGTCGTAACCTGACCTGTAGCCACTGCCGAGGCACGAGGCTGCGATGCGGCACGAAGGGGCGCCGTTTAGGGCCGCTTCGCAGCCTCGTGCCTCGGCAGCGGCTACATCGGAGAACACCGCATGTCTGCTTCGTTTTCTTCGCTGAGCATCCACCTGTTGCGGGTTCTGCACACCGTGCTGCAAACCCGCAACATCAGCCACGCGGCCCTCAAGCTCAATGCCAGCCAGTCGCTGATCAGCCGTCAGTTGCGCCAATTGCGTGATGCCTTTGGCGACCCGCTGCTGGTGCGCAATGGCCGTGAATACGTCTACACCCCACGGGCGCAAAGCCTGATCGAGCCGTTGAATAAACTGATCGCTGATCTGGACGCCTTGATCACACCCACGCTTTTCGACCCGATGGAATGCCGCCAGCGCTTTCGCATCGCGTCATCAGACTACGTCGCGGAGTACATGCTTCCGGCATTGATGGAACATCTGGCGGGCGTCGCGCCCCATGTGGTTGTCGATTACCTGGCCTGGAAACCCAACGACTACAAACAATTGGCCAACGGTGAAATCGACCTGGTGACCACCATGCTTGATGTAGAACCCGCCGAAGTTCATGGCCGTACCCTCGGTGACGATCGTCCGGTGTGCATGATGGCCAAGGATCACCCGCTGGCCGGAGTGCCGCTGACCGCAAAGTCCTACGCTGATGCCGACCATATCCGCATCACCGGTGGTGGCGACAAGGACGGCTTCATCGAACGCGATCTGAAAGCCCTCGGCCTGCAGCGAAACATCTTGCTGAACGTGCCGTTCTTTTCCGCGGCCATGGAAGTTGCCAGCCGTCGTCCGGCATTGCTGACTATCCCCGAACATATTGCCGTGAACCTGTCGCGGTTTTACCCGATGACCTGGCAACCGCTGGACTTCATCACCCATCGCCACCACTACTGGACGATCTGGCATGAGCGCACCCACAACGCGGTCGAGCACAAGTGGTTCCGCGATACCGTGCACGAGATCTGGAAACTGTCGAGCTATGGCATCCCGACCGATGGCTGAGCCAAGCATGCGCAACCTGCATGGTAGCTATGCAGTTTCGCGGCTATAGGACCTGCCGCTCACGCGCCTAACATACGGCCTCTCCTACCTGAACGAGGCCGCCCATGAGTCCCGAAGAATTCCGCCGTCACGGCCACCAACTGATCGACCGCATTGCCGACTACCACGCCAACGTGGCGCAACAACCGGTGATGGCGCGTGTGCAGCCCGGCGACTTGCTCAAGGCCCTGCCCGATCAGGCACCCCAGACCGGCGAAGCCTTTGCCGACGTGCTAAGCGACGTCGACCGACTGATCATGCCGGGTCTTTCCCACTGGCAGCACCCCAATTTCTACGGCTACTTTCCGAGTAACGCCTCGTTGCCCTCGATCCTCGGCGACTTCCTCAGCACGGGACTCGGCGTACTGGGCCTGTCCTGGCAATCGAGCCCGGCGCTCAGTGAGCTGGAAGAAAAGACCGTCGACTGGGTACGAAAAATGGTCGGCCTCTCTGATAACTGGAGCGGCGTGATCCAGGACACTGCGTCCACCAGCACCCTCGTCGCGTTGATCTGCGCTCGCGAACGTACCACCGAGTACGGCCTGGCAAGCGGCGGCCTGCAAGCCCAAGGCAAGCCACTGGTGATCTACGTGTCGGAATACGCGCACAGTTCCGTCGATAAAGCCGCACTACTGGCAGGATTCGGCAAGGACAATATCCGGCACATTGCCTGCGACGACAGCCTGGCCATGGATCCCACCGCCCTTCAGGCCGCCATCGAACAGGATCTCGCCGCCGGCTTGGTACCCTGCGCCATCGCCGCGACGGTCGGCACCACCACAACCACCGCCGTGGATCCACTGACGCCCGTGGGAGCAATCGCTCGTCGGTTCAACCTGTGGCTGCACGTCGACTCCGCCATGGCCGGCTCGGCGATGATCTTGCCGGAGTGCCGCTGGATGTGGGCCGGCATCGAGCAGGCCGACTCCATCGTGGTCAACGCCCACAAATGGTTAGGGGTAGCCTTTGATTGCTCGCTGTATTTCGTCAAGGATTCGCAGCACCTGATCCGAGTGATGAGCACCAATCCCAGCTACTTGCAGACCAGCGTCGATTCCGAGGTGAAAAACCTGCGGGACTGGGGCATTCCCCTCGGTCGTCGGTTCCGTGCATTGAAATTGTGGTTCCTGTTGCGCAGCGAAGGTGTGGAAGGCTTGCAACAACGCCTGCGCCGCGACCTGGCGAATGCCCAATGGCTCAAGGAACAGATCGAGCAGGCAGGCGAATGGAAAGTCCTCGCGCCGGTCAATCTGCAGACCCTGTGCATTCGGCACGAACCGGCGGGTTTGGCAGGCGAGGAACTGGATACTTATACCCAGGCCTGGGTCAATCGGCTCAATCAATCAGGGGTGGTCTATGTCACGCCAGCAACTTTGCAGGGTCGCTGGATGGTGCGGGTGTCCATCGGCGCACTGACCACCGAACGCGAGCATGTGGCCGCGTTGTGGGCGCATTTGCAGCAGGTCGTAGCGGCTTGACTCAGCGCTGAACCGCCACGCATTTGATCTCTGCCAGCAAACCTGGAACGGCCAACTCCGATACACCAATAGCCGTCCAGGCAGAAATCCCTCGAGGAAACAGGCGGTTTTTCACTTCACGGAAAACCGCCATGTGTTGGCTCATGTTTACGTGATAGGTGGTCATGTCCACGACGTCCTCGAAGGTACAACCGCCCTCCTTCAGCACACGCCGCAGGTCTTCCCAGGCGGCAGTGAATTGTTCCTCGGGATCCACGATCACCTCAAGCGTCGCCGTGCGGCCGACTTGTCCTGCGCAATACAGGGTTTTACCGACTTTGACCGCCGGAACGTACCCGGCGCGTTCAACGATGAGCTGCATGGGATCGGGGATGATGAGTTCGCGGTCGGTCATATGTTGTATCTCTTTGGGGCCAGTTTCCGGCGTGTCGACTGGCAGAGTTCGGACTATGTTTTTATCAGTTCCGATCAACCGACACCAGCCGAGCAACCTATGGACCAATGGATCTTGTCCTCCGTAGCTCCTTACCCTAAGGTAAGGAATATCACGATGGGGATTATAAATATGGCGACCGCCACACTGACGTCAAAAGGCCAGATCACTATTCCTGCTCAGGTCAGGGCAGCCCTCGGGCTGGACACCGGAGACCGGGTCGAATTTGTCGAAATGGAAGATGGAAAATTCGCCATCATTGCCGCAAGCCACAGCGTGCAGGACCTGAAGGGATTGATCCGCAAGCCCGCCAAGGCGGTCAGCCTCGAAGACATGAACCGGGCCATCGCCGCACAGGGAGCAAAAGCCGGATGATTGGCTTGGATACGAATGTTCTGGTGCGTTATGTCACCCAGGACGATCCCGTGCAGTCAGCAAAAGCGTCGAAGCTGATCGAGTCTCTGACCGCCGCGTTTCCCGGTTTTGTCAGCCTGGTCTCAGTCGTGGAGTTGGTCTGGGTTTTACAAACCTGCTACCAGTCAGCCAAGGGTGAAGTGGTAACCGTACTGGAGACGCTACTGCGTACCCGGGAACTGACCATCGAGCACGCCGAAGTCATCTGGCAAGCCTTGCGACGATTCACCACCACCAAGGCCGACTTCGCCGACTGCCTGATTGAACGCTGCGCCCATGCGGCGGGATGTGAATACACGGCGACCTTTGACATCAGCGCCACCAAGACCGCCGGTATGCGACAGCTGACCTGAAACGATCAGCGAATCCAACCACCTACCTGCCAATGATACCCGTCATTACGCGGCTCCCAATGCGGGTGCACATAACGATACCCAGGCCTGAGCGGCTCCCAGTGGCCGTGCACCGGAACATAGCGTTCACCTTTCCAGCGCCAGTAGCCTCGCGACCACAAATAACCCGGGCGAGCTTCTGGCTCGACCTCCACCACCTGCACCGGTGGCGGTTGTGGCGCTACCACTTCGAAATATTCATGCTGTACCGGACGCCGATCATGCACAACCCGCTCCTCGACACACCCGGAAGCCGCGACCACAATGGCCGCCAACGCCGCATAACGTAGCAACATACAGACCCCTCGGGCGTCACCGCCCAGCGTTTACACCGGTAAAAAATGCCCCCTTGTTCCAACCACGCTCCTGCTTGGCTATGAAGATATTTTTAACAGGTGGAATCTGTCTGCTTGCTGAATCTACATGCAGGTTGTGTGTAAAGAAAACTGACCGAACGCTAGGACGCACCGAACCGCCCAATCACCGCCTCAACAAACCTTCGCAACTTGGCGGTGCGCTGGCGATTGGCGGTGTAAAGCAGATGCATCTGTCGGCTCGGCGCCTCAAAGTCCGGCAGCAATTGCACCAAATCGCCGTTTTTCAGTGCTGGCCGAAGAAAGTCTTCCGGGCCCAGCACAATGCCAAATCCATCCAGTGCAGCGGACATCAAGGCCTTGCTTTCATTGACCTGTAAGCGGCTGGCAACCTGCACCTTATGCAGGGTCGAGCCCTGGTAGAACGACCATTCGCGATCCGCCGGGCGCGACCAGTAGGCGTATCCCAGGCATTCGTGGTGTTCCAGGTCTGCCGGAGTGCGGGGTGTTCCTCGCCCCGCCAGATAGGCCGGTGCGGCGCAGACCACCAACCGGTAAGGCGACAGCGGCCTGGCGGTCAGGCTGGTGGTTGCCAGGGGACCAATGCGAAACGCCACTTCATAGCCCTCCTCCACCAGGTCAACAAAACGGTCGGTCAGGTGCAGGTCGATTTCCACGTCCGGGTTGTCCCGTAGAAACGCCGTCACCAGCGGCATGAGGCTGTAGGAACCGAAGGTCACCGGGGCAGTGATTTTCAGTTTGCCGCGAGGCGTGTCGTTCATGATCTGTGCGAGGGAGTCCGCCGCTTCGGCTTCCGTCAGGATATGTTTGCAGCGCTCGTAGTACGCATTGCCCAACTCCGTCAGGCTTTGCCGGCGCGTGGTGCGATTGAGCAGCCGTGCCCCCAAGCGATGCTCCAGGGCGGCCACATGTTTGGCGACCATCTGCGCCGACATGTTCAAACGTTCAGCCGCTCGCGCATAGGAGCCCAACTCGGCGGCCATTACAAAGGCGTTCATGCTCGAAAGGCGGTCCATCATTCGCTACTCCCAGTAACAACAGCCCATGCAAAAACACTATTTATCGCCTATTGGTTGCCAATCATCATAACCCCACACCATCCAACAGAGGAGCTGGGACATGCGGATTGGCATTCTTGGAGCAGGCTTTATCGGGCGCGCCGTGGCGCAATTGGCCCTCGCGGCCGGGCATGAAGTGATGTTGAGCAATTCACGCGGTCCACACACCATGAGCAGCGTGTTGAGTGGTATCCGTGGCGTTAAAGTGGGCACGGCGCAGGACGCCGCGAAATTTGGCGACCTGGTGCTGGTGGCGATTCCCCTGGAACATTACCGCAGCGTGCCCGCGCAATGGCTGGAGGGTAAAACGGTGATGGATGCCAACAACTATTACCCGAGCCGGGATGGGCACATTCCCGAGCTGGACCGCTTTGAAACCACTACCAGCCGTTTGCTGGCCGAGCATCTGCCTGGCGCAAACGTGGTAAAGGTATTCAATGCGATCCTCGCTCCAGACCTGACCAAAGACGCCCGCGCCCAAGGTTCACCGGACCGTCGCGCGCTGCCCGTGGCAGCAGATGATCACACCGCGAAAGTGCAGGTAATCACATTACTGGACGAAATCGGCTTCGATGCCGTGGATGCCGGCGGGCTGGACGAGAGCTGGCGATTCGAGCGGGCCAAGCCGGCTTACTGCATCCCGCTGGATAAAGCCGGCTTGAAGGCCGCATTGGCCCTGGCTGAACGGCAAGTGGAAGTACCCGAGCCTTGGCGGCATCACTGAAGCCACAAAAAAGCCCGCTGAACCGTTAACGGCTCAGCGGGCTTTTCATATGGCGTGGTCCTGACTCAGGACCTCACCAATAGCTTACAGCGCAATATCAGCCGCTGGCTTGCTCGGCTCAGCCGCAGGCTTTGCAGCCTCGGTGGCTTGTGGAGCAGCCAGTTGCGGAATGGCTGGCGGAGGCGTCAGTTGCAGAACGTTGGCGGTGTAGGCCCATTCTTTAGCAACAGCTTCAGGGCTGTCGTTCAGCTTGGTGCCGTAGCTCGGCACGATCTGGTGCAGCTTTTCCTGCCAGGCAGGGGTCGCGACCTGATCCTTGAACACTTTCTGCAGCACGGTCAGCATGATCGGAGCCGCGGTGGACGCGCCTGGCGATGCGCCCAACAGACCGGCGATGGTGTTGTCGGCGGAGGTGACCACCTCGGTACCGAGTTTCAGGACGCCGCCCTGCTCTTCGTCACGCTTGATGATCTGCACGCGCTGACCGGCTTGCCACAGGCGCCAGTCTTCTTTCTTGGCGTTCGGGAAGTACTCTTGCAGCGCCTTGAAGCGGTCGTCATCCGACTGCATCAGTTGGCCGGCGAGGTACTCGACCAGGGGGTATTCGCGGATACCGACTTTGGTCATTGGCCAGATGTTGTGGGTGGTGGTGCTGGTCAGCAGGTCCAGGTACGAACCTTCCTTCAGGAACTTGGTGGAGAAGGTCGCGAATGGGCCAAACAGGATCACGCGCTTACCATCCAGCACACGGGTGTCCAGGTGCGGAACCGACATCGGCGGAGCACCAACGGAAGCTTTGCCGTAGGCCTTGGCCAGATGCTGTTCGGCCACGGTTGGGTTCTCGGTTACGAGGAACGAGCCGCCAACAGGGAAACCGGCGTATTCACGTGCTTCCGGAATACCCGACTTCTGCAGCAGATGCAGTGCACCGCCGCCCGCGCCGATGAACACGAACTTGGCGTCGGTTTCGGTCGTGGTGCCGTCTTTCAGGTTCTTGTAGCTGACGCGCCAGGAGCCGTCGTCATTCTTGGTGATGTCCTGCACTTCGCTCGACAGTTTCAGATCGAACTTCGGCGTGGTTTGCAGGTGAGCAACGAACTGGCGGGTGATCTCGCCGAAGTTCACGTCAGTGCCGATCGGGGTCCAGGTGGCCGCGATTTTCTGGTTCGGGTCACGCCCTTCCATCATCAGCGGAACCCACTTCGCGATCTGCGCCGGGTCTTCGGAGTACTGCATGCCGGCAAACAGCGGGCTCGCCTGCAGCGCTTCATAACGCTTCTTGAGGAACTTGATGTTGTCATCGCCCCACACAAAGCTCATGTGCGGAGTGGAGTTGATGAACGAACGCGGGTTTTTCAGAACGCCCTGCTGAACCTGCCAGGACCAGAACTGACGGGAGATCTGGAACGCTTCGTTGATCTCGACCGCTTTAGGGATCTCAACGTTGCCGTTCTTGTCTTCCGGGGTGTAGTTCAGCTCAGCCAGGGCCGAGTGACCAGTACCGGCGTTGTTCCAGCCATTGGAGCTTTCTTCGGCGACGCCATCAAGGCGCTCGACCATCTCCATCGACCAGTCCGGTTGTAGCTCATTGAGCCAAACACCCAGGGTCGCGCTCATGATGCCGCCGCCAATCAGCAGCACATCGACTTTCTTTGCCTCTTCCGCGTGAACGGACGTGATCCCCATCGACAAAGCCAGCCCCAGCAGGGCCGTGTTCATTTTTTTAAACATCAGTAGCACCTATGATAAAACGCCATCCGCCCCACAGCCCTCTCTTCATGCGAAAACCCTGCGTTACGCCAAGCAGCGCCATACGGTTTCCCACACTCACAAGAACCCCGGAACGGGCACACAAGGTCGATGCATCGACCTCAGTTTTATGTCTTTCTGCGCTGACTTCTTATCATTATTGGCTTCAGCTACCTCGGCGACATCATCCGGCCGCGCGTGTTCGAATGCACGCACGAGAGAAAGGTTAGACCAAGATGGCGCGCAGAATATCATGGTCGAGTGGGATGGGGCGTCTGTTGTGGACTGAGTGGTCGGATCTGGGGCGGATAGAGGGCTCTAAACCGGGAGATTGGGGCTTTTTGTAGGAGCGAGCTTGCTCACGATGGACGTGAACGATGACACGCCCTGACTGACCAGGATTCCCTTGTGGCGAGGGAACTTGCTCCCGTTGGGGTGCGCAGCAGCCCCTCAGACGAGAGGACGCCACCGCAACTCGATTATCCCCACAGCGAATGGCACATCACCGCTTAGTCATGCAGCAAGCCCGAACTGTATGCATTGAAACTGCTACCTATGGCACTACTGCCACCGAAGTTCGCCTTCTTATTGGAGCTTCCGGTGACATGGTCGCCGAAGGATTGGCAGCCCTCGGCGGGGCAACTACTGGTGCTCGTGCTCACACCGGAGCAAGCGCCCAGCAGCAGGGTGCCAGCGATCATCACGACTTTGAAGAGATTCGAGATCATTTTTCAGTTCCAGGTGGGCTGGAGGCATGGCGGTACCATTCTCAGACCTAATCCTAGACCTCAAAACCACCAGGGATCATGAAACCTTTCCGGGCGACAGGATTGGTTCAGTTTGCCGTTTTTGATACGGCCACAAGTTTGCCTATCAGAACAAGCCTTAAGTAGGCGGCGGATCCCCGAGCCATCTGCGTGGGCCAGGACCGTTTTTCCCCGCTCGATCCCCCGGGTTGGTCATTTTGCAATGCTTAAGCGAAAGACACCCGCAACCAATGCAATGATCGAGCTCGATATACAGTCGCTGCAATTCCAGAATCCTCTCGGCAACACGCTGTTTCCACTCGCCAGACAATCGCTGCCAGTCACCATCCGTAGCCAGTGAATGGGTTGAAATGCTGGCGAGCTGAGCGCCTATCTCATCCAGTGAATAACCAATCCGCTGGGCAAAGACGATAAACGCGACACGCCGCAGGGTCGAGCGCGGAAAGTAGCGGTGACTGGCCTCATGCCGCTTCGACTCAATCAGCCCCCGAGACTCGTAGAACCGCAAGGCTGATGCCGCAACACCACTGCGCCGGGCGATCTGACTGATTGACAGCAACGGGTCATTATCACTACCAGTAGAACGCATTGTCTTACCCCCGACGGCTTGAATTGAAGTTGACTTTAACTTGTATCCTCGGCGCAAGTTCAACCAGACGGGAGGCAAAATGGGCATATCAATGGCTACGGCAGATGCTGCCAGCGTTCAGCAGCGCGTGGACTGGATCGTGGTTTTGAATGTGGTGTTGGCAGGCATCGCCGCGGCCATGCATGTTGGCAAAACAACCATCGCCCTGCCGTCCTTGCAACAGGAGTTCGGCGGCTCGCTCGCTTCACTAAGCTGGATCATGTCGGTGTTCCCACTCGTTGGCGTATTCGGCGGCATCGCGGCCGGCATGCTGGTTCGGCACTGGGGCGACCGGCGACTACTCATCGCGGGCCTTGGCATCCTCGGTATCAGCAGCCTTGCCGGCGCGCTGACTCACGATTTCGGGTGGTTGCTCGTGAGCCGTTTCACCGAAGGGGTAGGCTTTCTGACCGTCGTGGTCGCGGCGCCCGCCGTGCTCAACCGCACGACGCCGATATCCAGACGCCCCATCGTATTTGGACTGTGGAGCACCTTCATGGGTGGGGGTATTGCGCTATCGATGCTGATCGGACCGACGCTCGGCAACTGGCGCAACGATTGGTATGTTAGCGCGGCACTGGTGCTAATGACTGCGGCGGCATTATTCCTCACCACACCCGCCGACGCGACGGTCTCACGCCAGGCTGCAACGCCCGTATGGTCGCAACTACGCAGCGTACTGGGGGCACGCGCAACACTGACGCTTGCGCTGAGCTTCACTGCGTACAACCTGCAGTTTTTCGCGGTGATGACCTTCCTTCCAGTGTTCCTGATGCAGCGCCTGGGTGTGCCCGTCGGTACCGCCGGCGTCATCAGCGCCGCGATCGTCGCCACCAACATAGTGGGCAACCTGTCGGCAGGCCTGTTGCTTTCCCGTGGCATCCGCGCGGGCACACTGATTGCTGGATCCGCTGTTCTCGTTGGCGTCGCAGGCGCGTGTATCTTTTACCCGCAGACGCCGGCCCCGCTCGCCGTGGTGTTGTGCTTTGTATTCTCGGCGATCGCAGGAATATTGCCAGCGACCATTCTCGCGACCGCCTCGTCAACCGCACCCTCGCCTTCGCTCGCGCCGCTCAGTATTGGTTGGGTGATGCAGGGCAACTACCTTGGTCAGGTCATCGGGCCGATTTTGATTGGCACCATTGTCGGCACACTTGGCTGGTCAGGGGCGATTTTTCTGATGATCTTTGCGGCGTTGGTGGGGGTGGCGCTTGGGATGTTGTTACTACGCACATCAGGACGAGCGGGCTAAAAACATCGGGAGATGGCGAGGACGGGCCGAGCTCACGACAGCGCGACCAACGGCTCGCCGAGAGCATCAACCCCCGGCCGCGTTATTACTGATAAACTTCCCTCCTCTGCTCTCCGCCCTTCAGATTCTCCAATGTCCCTACAAACAGCCACACCGCAAGTGCTTTCCCGTCGTTTCTCCGTCGCGCCCATGATGGACTGGACGGACCGCCACTGCCGTTTCTTCCTGCGCCTGCTCTCCAAACACGCCTTGCTCTACACCGAGATGGTCACCACTGGCGCAATCCTCCACGGTGACCACGACCGCTTCCTGCGTCACAACGAAGCCGAGCACCCGCTTGCCTTGCAACTGGGCGGCAGTGTACCCGCCGACCTGGCCGCTTGTGCCCGCATGGCCCAAGCCGCTGGTTACGACGAGGTGAACCTCAACGTCGGTTGCCCCAGTGATCGCGTGCAAAACAATATGATCGGCGCCTGCCTCATGGCTCACCCCGCCCTGGTGGCGGATTGTGTGAAGGCGATGCGTGACGTGGTGTCGATTCCGGTGACGGTGAAGCATCGCATTGGGATCAATGGCCGGGACAGTTACGCCCAGTTGTGTGATTTTGTCGGGCAGGTGAAGGACGCGGGCTGTACCAGTTTTACCGTACATGCGCGGATCGCGATTCTGGAGGGGTTGTCACCCAAGGAGAATCGGGACATTCCGCCGCTGCGTTATGACGTGGCAGCGCAGTTGAAGCAGGATTTTCCGGCGCTTGAGATTATTCTCAACGGCGGGATCAAGACGCTTGAGCAATGCGAAGAGCACTTGCAGGTGTTTGACGGGGTGATGCTGGGGCGCGAGGCTTATCACAATCCTTATGTGCTGGCGGAGGTGGATCAGCGGTTGTTTGGCAGCTCTGCGCCGGTGATCAGCCGGGCTGAAGCGTTGGCACAGTTGCGGCCTTATATAGCCGAGCACTTGGCGACGGGAGGGTCGATGCATCACATCACTCGCCATGTACTGGGGCTGGGGACGGGATTTCCGGGAGCGCGCAAGTTTCGGCAGTTGTTGTCGGTGGATATTCATAAGGCCAGCGATCCGTTGGCTTTACTCGATCAGGCAGCGGGGTTGTTGGAGGGGCGGTGACTGGGTGGGCGTAATGCGCACCCGTTCTATCAGCCAGCTGAAACCGCAGTCCAGTTCACCCACCCGAATACCCAAGTCGCCAGGATCAGCAAGCCGAAGGCAATACGGTACCAGGCAAATGCCGCGTAGCTATGGCTGGCGATGAACTTGAGCAATCCACGCACTGCGATCATCGCGAAAAAGAACGCGGTCACAAAACCCAAGGCAAATACGGGCAGATCGCTGGCCTGGAACAGATCCCGGTACTTGTAGCCTGAGTACACGGCGGCGCCAACCATGGTCGGCATCGCCAGAAAGAACGAATACTCGGTGGCCGCCTTGCGCGACAGACCAAACAACAAGCCCGCGATAATGGTCGATCCGGATCGGGAAGTGCCCGGTATCATCGCCAGGCATTGGGCAAAACCAATCTTTAGTGCATCGGACCAGCGCATATCGTCAACATGCTCAACGTGCACCTTATGTTCGCGCTGCTCTGCCCACAACATGATAACTCCACCCACAACCAGAGCGACGGCCACGGTAATCGGGTTAAACAGGTACTCATGAATTTTATCGGCGAACAATACGCCGAGGACAACGGCAGGAAGAAAACCGATCAGCAAATTCAGCGTAAAGCGTTGTGCATTACTCTGGGTAGTTAAACCGCTGGCAATTTCAAGGATCTTTGAACGAAACTCCCAAACAACAGCCAGGATGGCACCCAGCTGAATAATAATATTAAACGCCATGGCGCGCTCACCACCAAAGCCTAACAAATCCGCAACAATAATTTGGTGGCCCGTACTGGAAATTGGCAAAAATTCTGTCAATCCTTCTACTGCACCTAAAACCAGTACCTGCACAAGGGTCCAAAAATCCATAAACTCTCCGCCAGGCCATTCTTATTGAACAACCCATTAATCGTATTAGTACATCTAGCAACCTAGCACTATTCAATGACAGGTAAATACCCACTGCCTAATAAGACACTTGGCCAATCATGATCATTTAGTCGAGGGAACCGACGGATAATAAGTCTTATCAAACCACACACTCAAGGATTGTTATTAATCGTCCGGCTAATGCATCGCCAGAGGCTTCGGTGTAGACAGATGACTCCTTGCTCTGGTAAAACGTGACGGAGTTCACATATTTGGAATTTTCTCAGAATTAATCGTCGTCGAAGTAAGTGATGGCCTTTTGAGGACAAATACATGTCGTCAGCGGCTAAAAATAGTGGCACAATTTCACATTGCCACCATCTAAGGGTGTCAATTCATTAGTTCAGCCAGCTGGGAAAAGCAACTAAAAACTCGAAAAACCTCTGTGTATGTTAGAAAACTCTCGACACACACGTAGAATTCGTTTGAATGTTACCAATTGTCAGTCACAGATGAGAACCGGTGCTTTAACATCCCGATGTCAGCACCCATTCGAGTCAAAGCATGATGCTTACAGGGAAATTAGCGACTAGACACCTGCGCCCGACAAATGAGGAACCTGGTGTTCTCACCTTGGGTCGTACCCGCAGTGTGGCCGAGAACTTTAAGGCATTAGTCGCAAGGCATGTGAACTCTGATATAGCTCTTGATGCTAGCTCATACACTAATTCACATAAGAAAAGTGAACGCACGGATGCGTATCGCGCCATCTTCATCATTATCGACGGCCCTCAAGCTCTCGATGAGAGCCTGGCGCTGGTGGAAAACCTTCGCTCCATCCATTTAAATCCAATCATCTGTGCCGTCATCACAGGCCGAGGCGCCTACAACAAGATGAAGTATTATCTTGCTGGGGCCGACTGCTGTATCAAGCTCAATACCTTGACCGACGAAAGCTCTGAGTTGCTGTCCGAATTCTTCACCAGTGAAGAGTGGCAACGAGAAGTCAACCTGGTGCTGGATCCCACCCGTATATGCCTGTTAGGCCCCCGCAAGAAGCTGGACATCTCGTTTGCAGAAATGAAAATTCTGGAGGCATTGGCGCAAACCAGCAACCATATATTGAGCCATGACGAGATCGCCAGAATCATGGGCCTGAACGCCAATTTTTACGACCCCAGGGCTTTGGAGAAATCAATCAGCCGTCTTCGCGGAAAAATAAAAGACATGTATGGTACTCACAATGCCATTCAGAGCATTCGCGGGCATGGATACCGCTTGATGAGGGGTCTGATCTCGACCGCCTGAATCACCTATGGAAAGGAGTTGTTGCATGAATGCGACTGGAGGTACCTCACCCGCAAAGGCCCAGAATCGCTACCTGGCCCGACAACAGTTCCTGTTACGTGATAACCACCCGCTTGCCAGTGAGACAAGAACTACCGCGCCGTCGCCCTGGAGGATGCCAGCCGGGCAATCGTGCGGGTGCAGCTGTAATGCACTGGTGCATCCGCACCGGGATCCCGCTTCCCGGATAGACCGCCGCTCGTACCACCCCAAAAAATATTTGAACCGAACGACCCTCTTCCTGTCAAAACCGAGCCTTGCCAGTTTTTCGATGGTCAAAGAGCCGTTTCAGTCGGGCAACAACTTGTGCGATCTCGGTCATACACTGGCCGTGTCACTCAATGAACACCCCTTCTGGGAAGTAGATTCCAAATATAAAAAAATCATTATTTATAATATGTATCGTCTGAAAGATCATGGTATAGAAATCGCTCGGGATGAATACAGCATCCAACGCAAAGCGCTAACAGGCTTCAATTCACTGAATTTGACCAACCACATCAAGGTATCCATTTCACCCCAGGACCAGTGTTTGAAGCTCAATGGTAATCCTGAGTTTCTCAATAAGCACCATGACCGTATGGTGACACTGACCCACAATAACAAGATTTTTTATTGCCGATCGAGTAGAGCATATCGAGAGCCATTCATTGGCCTAGGCGCGGCCCTTTGACTACTTCCAAAGGAGCTATTAGTCCACTGCCGATCAACTTTAAACCGCACATTGGTGAACACTTAGGAGAGAGACGTGGAAATCAGTACAACCCTCCCCAGAAAATATTTTGTCGTCGTGACTCACAGCACAACATCCCAGCGTGAGCTCGAGACCATTCTGTCCAGCGAGCGTTTCAACTCGTTTGGTACATCCCAAGCACAAATGTTTATCGAAGGTGTTGCCCAGCCCTCTTCTGCCTCCGTGCTGATGGAGCTCCCATACCCGAACGTGACACGGAAAAATGTCGCCCACCGTATCGAACACGATACACAGAAAATGCTTGCCACCCTTGAAGCGGAATGGCTAGCGGCGCAATCCGGGGCGCGCACCAGCGTCACGCCAACCCCCGCTGAATTCAGCGATATACCTGGAGAAAGTGAGGAGGGAGCTCCCGACAACGAAGTGTGGCAACTCGATAACGATCAAAGTGTACTGATTAAAGAGAACATCGAAATAAACCTCACTGGTTTGGAAGCCACTCTTGTGAGGAAGATGCTTCATCATGAGGATCGCGTCGTCAGCAGGTCTGATCTGATTCTAAGCATTGGCAGAGAGCCCGAGCAGTATCGCGGCCTGGAGATGTGCTTGAGTCGATTGCAGGACAAGTTCAAAAGTGCCAGTAAAGGTGAACGGTTATTTCGTGCCGTGAGGAACCGTGGCTATTGCCTTATCCAAGAAGTGATATCAGAGACACATCCCGCCTGACGACCTTACAACAAACATATGACAGTGCGACTACAACAATAAAAAGTGCACTTTGTTTGTTCCCCCCCACTCCAATTTCACCCGCACTGCCTCCTCTGCACTTCTTGCACCACCCCATCATCGACATTTTCTAACAATCGACATTCTCCGCTCGAAAGTTGGCACTCTGCCATCTTGTTAGAACTCGTCAGACAGTACCTTCATCAATAATTTAATCTATTGACTGACGACAGTTCGACCTCTTGAGGCTGTTAGCTTCAGGGCGTTAGTTAAAATAATAATAAATCCTGCTTAAACAACTCGCGTCTCGACTGTCGATACCTGAATGGACGTCTTTTGGGGATATCGTATGGATCTTAGTCTTCGTATCAATCGAAATACCGGCCTCAAGGGACTTACCTTTTGGGGCCAATGGGCGCTGGCACAGGGCTTTGTCGTTTTATTGTTGTTCATACTCGCCAAACAGCAGACCGGAGCGGTCGAGTTCTATTACCGAGTGTGCGCGGCATTGACGGTACTGGCCTCGGTTCCGGCCTATACGTTCAGCGGCGTATACAGAAAAAGAGATAACTACCTGACGGGGTTGGGACGCCTGTTCGTAGGCTGGTCCATGACCATGGCTGCGCTGGCTTGCATGGCATTTATCTGCAAGGCCGATGCACTGTTTTCCCGGGAGGTGATTCTCAGTTGGGCCGTGTTTGGCTTCCTCGGGCAGGCACTGCTGTACGCGCCCTTGCACGGGTTCTCCAAGTATTATCAGCGGTCACGAAAAAGCGGCCATAGAACCCTGATCGTCGGCACCGGCGAGCTTGCGCTTGGCCTGGCCAAGAACTTGAGCAGTCTCGAGAACCTGCCCTTGGTGGGCCTGGTCAGCACCGGCGCCGTCGCCCCGCTGAAGCCAGGCGCACCACACATCATTGGTGCGCAGGAAGACCTTCTGGAGTTGATCAGAACCCATGACATTCGACGTTTGTACATCACCCTGGCGCTGAGCGAAGCGGCAAAGATCGAAGCAATGTACGTCGACTTGCTAGACGCCAATGTCGATGTGGTCTGGGTGCCGGACTTGAATAGCCTGACGCTGCTCAATCACTCGGTCAGGGTCGTGGACGGCCTGCCTGCGATCTATTTGAATGAAAGCCCACTCACCAGCCGGCCCACCGCAGCGCTGAGCAAGAGCCTGCTGGAAAAAAGTGTGGCGCTGCTGGCAATCATCCTGCTGAGCCCGGTGCTGGCACTTATTGCCCTGGCCGTAAAACTCAACTCCTCAGGCCCAGTCTTTTTCAAACAGGATCGCCATGGCTGGAATGGCAAGGTGATCCAGGTCTGGAAGTTTCGCTCGATGCGTGTACACAACGACCTTGAGGTCAAGCAGGCCAGCCGCAACGATTCGCGCATCACCGCCGTTGGGCGTTTCATCCGCCGCACCTCATTGGATGAACTGCCGCAACTGTTCAATGTTTTGCAAGGGCACATGGCCTTGGTCGGTCCGAGGCCTCACGCTATCGCCCATAACCACTATTACTCGGGGAAAATTCTCGCCTACATGGCACGCCACCGAATCAAGCCGGGTATTACCGGGCTGGCCCAAATCAATGGTTGCCGCGGCGAAACCGACACCATCGACAAGATGCAGAAGCGTGTCGAGATCGACCTCAAGTACATCAATAACTGGTCGTTGTGGCTGGATCTGAAAATTCTGGTGAAGACGCCCTTTACCTTGCTTTCGAAGGACATCTATTGATCGTCTGACCGTTGAAGGCGCACCACCACAAGGGGACGAAAGTCCCCTTTTTCATGTCTGTGAATCGGGCGTGACCGCCTGCCAGGTTTGGCAGTGGCGCAAGCCATCCGCCAATCAGGTCAGCGGATGGTATAGGTGGGTTGCGCAAAGGGCTCTGTGCAGCATCATGGGGTGTTTCATGGGCTGCCATTGCGGCCGACCACGGCGCGACCTACAGGGTTTGTGGCCCTGCAGATCGCCGACCACTACTCAGTGATCTTCTCGAAGTTGCGGTAGAACATGTCGTTGTCGCGGCTGTCGGTCATCGAGTGCAACTGGAAGCTGCGATTGAGTCGTGCGCCACCGTCCCGGGTCAGCGGCGACCAGACCAGGTTGGCGCGGCGCATGGTGGACATGCTCATCAATTCATCGAACGGGATGGAGAGGTACAAGCCCTTATCGAAGCTACCTTCACCATATTCGGCGCTGGAAGCGGTAGTGATCGTCGCCCAGGCACCAAATCGCACACCGTTTGAGAACTCCCGTGAGAGATCGATCGTGGTGCCCCAATCCCCTGCCAGGTAGCGCCCGACGCTGACGGCTGCGAGTGTATCGAAGGGCAAGTCCGTATAACCGGTGATATGGCCTGTGACGACCGAGTAGTCCCGCAGGCCAAAACCTTGGTCGAATTCGCGCTGGCGCACGTAGTTCAGGTCTGCCCCGACCGACCAGCGCTGACCTTCAGGGCGAAACAGCACCTCACCCCCCACACCGGCAAACATCGACTCCAGATACCCGCCGTAGACCATGCCATACAGGTCTTTGTCCAACTGCTCGGCGTGGCTGACCTGGAACAGCGGCATAGTGACTTCAGAGGTTGTCAGGTATTGGCGCAAGTCCGTGCGAACCCGCGGCAGGCCACTGGGTGCATCGTAGACAAACTTGTCGAAGTTGTTCAGCAGATTGGCGCTGAGCAGGCCGTTCCACCAGGTGTTGCGGTTGAAGCGATATTCGGCGTCCGCGTCGGCAGTGAACTGATAGAGAAAGCCGTCAGGGCCACCCACGTTCTGCTTGAAGCCCAGCCCGACCCCGTAGCTGAAGGGGTCGCGCGCTTCGGTGTAGAGGGTCTTCTCGTTATGCGGCATCGCCGGATTGATCTCGGTAGTGCGGTGCAACGTTTGCAGCGGCTCCTCGTTGTTGAGTACTTCGCGAAAGGTTTGCCGAGGCACACTGGTTTCTTCCAGAGGCAGGTCGTAGCGCTTGTTCACCACCGTGAACCAGTCGATATCGTCGTTGACGCTGTTGTCCAGAATCCGGCTTGCACGACCGACCGCTTTCGAGGAATGAAAATACCGCCCCTGCTCGCCATAGACGATCAACTCGGGACCGCGCTGACTGATGCGCTCGACCTTGTAGCCGGCATTTTGCTGCAGTCGCCGGGACACATCGGGCCAATTGACCTGATCCATTGCGGTGGCCGGGGCCTTGGCCGGCAACGGCTCCGCCGGCGGATCGAAGGACTTGGCCGGGGCCTTGCGGCTGACGAAGTTGGTGTGAAAAGTGAGGCCGAACATCGCGGTGTTGCCCCGTTCCCAGGCCGCACTGAGGTCCAGTGAGTCGGTCACTTTGAACACTGCGCCGAGGTTGATCGGCGAATCCTGCTTGATCACGTTGTCCTTGGGCTCGCTTTTATAGTCATTGCCTTCGTACTCGAGTTTCAGGCTAAGCCGGTCCCAGGGCGTCTGGTAAGTCACACCGCCGAACAACGAAGGCCGACCGCGAAAGTAGGCGCCTGCGTTGACGTCACCGGTACCCTCCATGTCCGGCCGGGTCTTGAAGCGATCATCGGCCCACCCCGCCGGGTTATCGAAGTCGCCGCGATTGCCCAAGTAACCCCAGGCAATGCCGGCACTGAAATCAAAATTGTCATAGCGCTTGCTGGCCACCAGGAACTCACTGGAGAACAGACCTGTACCGCCGATGTCTCGGAACCCCAACGCCACGTCCGGCGCCCAATGAGTTTCTTGCCATAGCCGGACTTTGACGTCGACCGCCTTATCCTTGTAGCTCTGGCTGCCGCTCAACGACTCGGGGCCGTAGGGACGGTTGGTGATTGCGGTGTAGCGAAACGCGCCTTCCAGCCAATCGAACGGCTGTAGCGCCACACTGTAACGACTATAGGGCTCGGTTCGGTTGGCGTTCACGCTCAACTCGCCGGCCGGGGACATTCTGGCGGTGGGCGTCTGTAGCAAACCCACTCCGCCGAAATCATTCTGAGTCAAACGCGGCTCGGCATGAGCTAAACCACAGGGCAATAACAATACGGCTGCAAAACGTAAATTCAATGAACCACCTCAGCCAGTTGCGTGGCAAGAAATTCGGCCAACTGCTGATTCAGTTCAGGAATAGGCGGATCAATATCATCATTTCTGACAGGCACCAGGATCTTGCTGCCAGCGGCAGGCACTTGCCCGCTCTCACGATTCCAGGGCGCGATGCCGACCTGTCGGGTGACCCCATTGGGTTGGATCAGCCACAGATAATCGGTCTCTGCATCGGCCAGCGGCGCGCACCCTTGCAGATAATCCCGAGCCTCTTGCAGGGCGACAAAAGGCAACCGGCACGGTTCGGCGACCGCACCGAGCACTTCAACCTCGTCGACGCGAAATGGATAGATGAGGCGATCACCATCGGTCAGACGGACGTTACGGGCGAACCCGACCTCGATGGCAACCGGGTCCAGCACCGTAACCTGGCGCCCGGTAACCGGCATGCGGCTGACTTGCTCGTACAAACGCATCGCCAGGTTTGCCCGAGTGGGTCTGTCGAAGATCAACGCTGTACGCTGCAACACCTGCAAATCGAACAGCACCCCGGTTTTGAGCCGGGTCTGCTCTTCCAGCAAAGGCTGGCGCAGCAATGCAGCTGCCAGCCAGTAGCTTTCGGCATTGGGCACGGCGACGCTGATCACGTCCGACAACCGCCCCCCTGGCGGCAGGTCGACCGGCCCCGGGGTGAGCACGTCGCCGGTGACAGTGACCGCCGCCTGGCTCACGCCGGTGATCAACAGCAGGCACGCCGACAGAAGCTGTACCCGCCTCAACGGTTAAACCTGCGTTCAGGGGTCAATTGAACGATCTTGACCCGCAGTTGCGTGGTCAATTGCTGCTCACTCTGCACAATGAAACCGTCCACGGGATCGACCCAATAACGATTGGTCGCACGCAGACCAATGGCCGGGGCGTCAATCTGCTCATCGACACGTAGCACGGCGTATTCCTTGTTGAGGATTTCCAGGGTTTCCATGGATTTACGGGAGAAGCGACTGTTCAGGGTCACGCCGACTTCGCTGCCTTGATAAAGATCAATCCAGCGCTGGCTGGTGTAGCCATCAGGCAGCGTGTGCAGGCCTTGTTTGAAGGGCGAGGTCGCGGCAAGCCGCGTCCCGTCCAGGTCGCCGTCGATACCCAGGCCGATGGTGCGTACCGCCAGCCCGTCGCGCAGCAGTAACACCTGCTTGCCGGAGGCTACCCAGAACTGCAGGTCGCCCCGCTCACGCACCATCGCCAACACCCCGGAGCCGGAAGGCGTGGTCAATGTGAGCTGGGGAAACTCAACCTGCGCCACCTGGGCCGCCGTCGCTTGCAACTCATCGGGCCCACTCACCGCCGCTTTAAGGTTGGTCAAAGAGGCGTTCATCAACGGGTTACATCCACATAACAAGGCCGCTATCACGCAGACGCCAACATTCAACGTTCTCACAGTCAGACCAAGCCTTATTTATTGCTGCTGCTGGCATCATTCAGGTTCTTCGCTGCGGAAGCCCCCACGCCGAGAATGGCTGCCGACGGCACCAGTTGACTGATGAAGCGGTTCCAGCGAGTTACGTTGGCCGGGCCCACATAGACAATGTCCTGAGGGCGTACATCGAAGTGCGTGGCCAGCGCCATGGCGGTCGGCGACTCGGCTTGCAGTTGATAGATTTTCGCCGGTTCCACATCAAGGTTCTCAACCCCCCTGATGACATAGACCGCGTTACCGTTCGAGGTGGTCTGGCTCAATCCGCCTACCGAGCCAAGAACGTCAGACAGGTTCATGGTGCCGGTTTTGAACGTCAGTGCGCGCGGCTGATTGACTTCGCCCATGACGTAGATGCGCTTGTTGTCGTTGTACGGCAGATACAATTGATCGCCACCTTTGAGGTAGACGTTCTGCAGCTCGGAATCCTGCTGATTGAGCGCGTCGAGATTCAGCGGATACACCCGCCCGTTCCGCGTCAACAGCAAGCCGGACAAGTCCGCATTCAGCGGGTCGATACCGGCAGAACCGAGGGCTTCGATCACACTGAGCGGGTTGGTGGAAATCGGTTGTGGACCCGCCTTCGATACCGCACCCGACACCACCACCTTCTGGCTGGCGAAGCGCAACACGGCGACATCCACTTGCGGGTCCGCGATAAAGGCCGACAGCCTTGAGGCAATGTCCGAACGCAGCTGCTGGATGGTTTTACCAGCCGCCTGGACTTCTTTGATATAGGGGTAGTAAAGCGTGCCGTCGGAACGTACCAGGCGGCCGTTGGCATCAATCTGCTGTTGCGCGCCAGAGGGCGCCGTCAGCTCGGGGTGGTCCCAGACCGTGATGTACAAGACATCGTTGTTACCGATTCGGTACTCCTCCGGGGCCGTCAACAGTTGCGTCGGCAGCGTCGCACGCTTGTGTGTGGCCCTGTCCATCGCAATGAGCTTGGGTGTGATCGGAATCAGTTCAACGCGACTGCTTTCACTGGCCCCCTGGCGCGTTATATCGCTGGTGCTCAGGTATTGCCCTGGAGAAAACATACATCCTTGCAAAGCGATACTTGCCAACATCAAAAAAGGAAAACTACGAGTCATAATGGCACTACGCTATTCAAGGGCAAATCTAAACAAGGTCACCCGACTTTCATCGGGCGACCTTGTATTACACCTACAAAGTTTCTCAGTTAGTACCGGTAGAGCCAGTAGTACCAGTAGTACCACCTGTACCGCCTGTACCACCGTTGGCATTGCTACCACTATTGGAAGCAGCCACTGCACCTGCCACCATTGCCGTACTGGCCGCAGGAGCTTGAGAAGCTGCTACGTTACCCGCGACATTGGTGGCCTGTGTCAGCGGTGCTTCCGCCGCGGATACCCAGCTGGCAAACATCGACAACAGGGCAATTGCCATCACTTTTTTCATATCAACTCCTTTCTAACGTTCGGCCCTGTTAAAAAACCCGGCGTTCAGTTAGAGGTGGAAAGTTCAAGCCGCAAAAAGTGCGAACAAGATCCGTTGTTCATTCACAGTCAATCCTGACTGATAAATGTCGAACGGCAGGGTTTATATCTACGGACTTGCCAGATGCATTTCCAGCCTAATTTCCCGACGATAATTAACATTCCTGCCGATTTATAACACTCAGCAAAATCATTGCTTGCAGCAACAGTATCGACCTTATCCAAGGTATCCCTTCGGGTGGTTCGATTGCCACCGCCAGGTATCTGTCATCATTTGCTGCAAACTGCGTGTGGCCTTCCAGCCCAGTTCACGGGCGGCCTTGGAAGGGTCGGCCCAACTCTCGGCGACGTCACCCGAGCGGCGCGGCATTACCCGATAGGGTACCGGCCGACCCGACGCCTGCTCGAATGCACGCAGCACCTGCAGCACGCTGTAGCCGTCACCCGTACCGAGGTTCCAGATGTTGATTCCCGTGCGTTGCGAAATCGACTGCAAGGCCTTCAAATGCCCCTCCGCCAGGTCCACGACGTGGATATAGTCACGCACACCGGTGCCATCAACCGTGGGGTAGTCGTCACCGAAGATCGACAACTCTTGCAGGCTGCCGACCGCCACCTGGCTGATGTAGGGCACCAGGTTATTGGGGATGCCATTCGGATCCTCGCCCAGGTGGCCGCTGTCGTGAGCGCCGATCGGATTGAAATAGCGCAACAATGCGATGCTCCAGCGCGGCTCTGACGCACACAGGGCTCGCAACACGTTCTCGACGATCAATTTCGATTGACCATAGGGATTGGTGGGGCTGCCGGTGGGGAAATCCTCGCGGATCGGCATCTGCTCCGGCGCGCCGTACACCGTGGCCGATGAACTGAATACCAGGCGAAACACACCGGCGGCGGCCATCGCCTGACACAGCGTGAGGCTGCCACCGACATTGGCTTCGTAATATTCGAGCGGCTTATGCACGCTCTCGCCGACCGCCTTGAGCCCGGCAAAATGCAGGACCGCATCAATGGAATGTTGCTGGAAAATCCGATCCAGCAATGCTCTGTCGCATACATCCCCGTGAATCATCAGCGCACTTTTGCCGCAGATGGCTTCCACTGCGTGCAGCGCAGCGTCGGAGCTGTTGCAAAGATTGTCCAGCACCACTACTTCAAAACCAGCTTCAAGCAGCGCAAGTGTGGTGTGCGAACCGATGTATCCGGTGCCACCCGTTACCAGAATCTTCATAGAGCGGTCCATAGTAGGGTCGTGAAGTGCTCAATAACCTGCGCAGCGCCCAGAATTAAATGTGCGTAGAAAACCTGCGCACAGAAAAACAGGGACGACAACAGCAAGAAGTACAGTCATTCAACTGCCACCGATAAATACTTATGTCGGCCAGACAGTAAAACCTGGTACTTATTTAGCACTATGAAACGATCACCACTATCAACATACACCGACGAAAAATAACTAACGAATCACAGACTGACAACTCATAACATTCCCTTGTTATATACCTGACGACAATTGCCATTAGCAACCTACCTCAGGTATTAAGTAGTCGCTTAGTAAAAAACTTATAATCATTGCTTATTGCGCCCGGCAATTGGCTGTGATCCATGCTTTTCAGGATATTTTTATGATTCGTAAATGTTTGTTTCCCGCCGCTGGCTATGGCACGCGCTTCCTGCCGGCAACCAAAGCCATGCCCAAGGAAATGCTGCCGATCGTCAACAAGCCATTGATCCAGTACGCCGTAGAGGAAGCACGGGACGCCGGCCTGCAGCACATGGCAATCGTGACCGGGCGGGGCAAACGCGCACTGGAAGATCACTTCGACATCAGCTATGAGTTGGAGCATCAGATTCGTGGCACCGAAAAAGAAAAGTTCCTGGCCGGCACCCGCGAGCTGATTGAAACCTGCACCTTCTCTTACACCCGGCAGATCGAAATGAAGGGCCTGGGCCACGCGATTCTCAGCGGTCGCCCCTTGATCGGTGATGAACCCTTCGCCGTGGTGCTAGCGGATGACCTGTGCCTGAACCTGCAAGGGGATGGTGTGCTGGCGCAAATGATCCAGCTCTACAAGAAATACCGCTGCTCGATCGTGGCCATTCAGGAAGTGCCCCGGGACCAGACACACAAGTACGGCGTGATCGCCGGCGAATTGATCGCCGATGACGTCTACCGGGTCAGCAACATGGTTGAAAAGCCCAGCCCGGAAGACGCCCCGTCCAATCTGGCAATCATTGGCCGATACATCCTCACGCCCGATATCTTTGATCTGATCGCCGATACCCAGCCTGGCAAAGGTGGGGAGATCCAGATTACCGACGCCCTGATGAAGCTGGCGCAAAATGGCTGCGTTCTGGCCTACAAGTTCGACGGCCTGCGCTTCGACTGCGGCGGTGCAGAGGGCTACCTCGAAGCGACCAACTTCTGTTACGAGCACCTGTACCTCAAAGGCCTTTAAATCAGGTTGCTACCTCACTCATTGCTCACACGGCACAACGTCGCCCACTCTTCACTCAGGCAGGCCACTATGAACATTGCAAATCGCTCGGCAGACATTCAACTGGAGGTGGGTAACGTCGGGGCGATGGCCTGGTTGTCACTGTATCCGTCGTCGTCCTGCCCGACCAATACCTGGCTGGGCTCCATGCTGATGGTGGAGCGAATTGGGGTGTTCCCCTCCTCCGGGGAAATCCGTCGACCGATTCTCGACCCCGACTCCCTCATCGCCCACTTGAAGTTGGTGTACGCCCAACAGGCGCTGGATGTCGATGAGCGCAATGGGCTGAAAGTCATTTTCAGCGATTGGCGATTCCGTGCGCGCATCCCCGACAGCGATCCGGCCATTGTCATCACGGTGGAAACCCGTTGTGACCCCCAGCTGATGCCGCTCAAAACCGCTGAGCTGCTGGGTCAGCTGGAGCACTTCGAGAAAGGGCTGCGCTGAGTACTTACTGTCGCACCGCGCCGCAGGTGTCCTGCGGCGAAACCGCGTTATTACCGCCGACAATCAGGCGATAGATGTAGTCCGCTATCACCCGACCTCCCGACCCCGGGATAGGGTGAATGCTGTCCGGACCGATCATAGGGGTGGGCCCGCCACCAGCGTAGCGTTTAAAGTCGGCGCCGAATGCGCACTGCATATCGGCGTAACCAAGGTGTTCCGTGCGCGCCCAGGGCTCCAGGACCTTCCCGTACGCCGACATCGGATAGGCACTTGAACGTGTGGTGTCCTGACGCAGAATCAGGTTGATGCTCGCCGCCGGGTGAATCTCGCGCACCATCCGTACCAGGCCTTGAATGTTCTCCAGATACTGTTCGGGTTTCACGCCAAACCCTTGGTCATTGCCGCCCAGCATGATCAGGTAAATGTCCGCAGGAATCTTCGACACCACCGCTTTCCACTGAGCCTGCCACGGCTCATCCCTGTGGTAGAAATCCGCGGATGCCGCACCGGAAGCGGCGAGCTTGGACACTCTGACGCCACCCTCGTGATTGCTCAACCATAGGCCGAACAGGGTTGGCGCGCCTTTGAGCACCTCCAGTCTGAACGCCCACTCGGCGGTTTCAGGCCTGTCAGGCAGCGACACTTCCTGGACACCTGAACCGCCGATCTTCAATGAATGCCAAGTGCCTGAGTCTGCCCAGCGGTAGCGCACCTCATTGGACTGCCCGTTCCCCAGGTAAAGTAATTTCGCCTGGGCGATAGAGGTATCAACGGTCGTTGTCGGGCTGGCATCAATCTCCAGATAAGCACCGGGACGGCCCGTAATGGTACGGCTGTCGGGGCTTGCCTGGCCAAGACGGGACACGTCCCAACCACCGCCGAAGTACTTTTTGCTGCTTCGAGTGTATTTGTAGTGTGTACCGCCGAGCGCTGCGCCGTGGTTGAATCCGACATAACCTGGCCCGGCAAAACCCACCACTTTAGTGAGTCGCTGGACGAGTTTGTTCAGATAAAAGTCCTGTCCGGCACTGTAACTGTCACCGATCACCGAGATGGACAACACCTTCCCCGCCTTTCCTTCGCGCCATTGCTCAAACCGTTCGCGAGCATCACCCACTTCGATCACCGAAGCCGGTACAGGGCGCACATCATCGCCTGCAAACATGCGTCACTTCCTTCATCAGAACGATCATCAGGATCGTGGCACCGTAGCCACGGTAACCGGCGGCTTTTCACGTGCTGCTCGCTCACCCAGAAACAGAGTGGACGTGAGTGCGAACCGGCTGAAAATACTCGACAGCACCACCGGCCCCAGCAAGCCAAAAGCCACGCCACTGAGCACCAGAACACTTTCATCGCTGACACCCAGGCGCCCCAGCGCGAACCGCGAAGCGGCGGCAAACAAGACATGAAACAGGAAAATCGCGTAGGAATATCCGCCGAGCCAGATCAGCCATTGCACCCGCACGTTACTCGACAACAGCGCCACGCAAGACACACACCCCACCAGCAATCCCACCAGGCTCCGGCGATCGACAATCAACCCGCGATCCACCGCCGCCACATACAGCAGCACCAGCGATATCAACACGAACACCAGCGGCCCGATTACCTTGAGTGATCGCCTTATCTCGTTGACCTTTTCATGGCCAATCATTCCCATCACAAAAAACGGCAGCAGATAGACCGCACCATTGATGCCGAAAGCATCAACCGCAAAGGGCGGCAGCAGAAACACCACCGCCGCGAACCCCAGCAACAGGTACAGGCGCGTCGCTGTCTGCAACAGGCCACGCCACTCCAGCAGGCCGACAAACATAAAGATGATGAACACCGCCTGCAAAAACCAGAAGTGATTGACCGGCACATAGAACGACAATAACGCATCGATCAGACCCACCTCCTTGTTCACGCCGGGCCCGATCGCCTGCAACACCGAAAACGGAACCCCCACGCAAAACAACGGCACGATCAACCGTCTGACCTTACCAATAAAGTAGGCGGAAAAGTCATTGCCCCGGATTTTGTAGATGGAGTAGATGTAACCCGAAATAAAGGTGAACAACGGCATGCGCACGTACACCATGGAATCAGCGATCACCCGAAAAGGCGACCCCACGTCTATTTTCAAGCCGCCACCCAAGGGCCCTATCACGTGATAGAGCACCAGCAGCAGGCAGGCCAGACCGCGCAGGGTTTCGATCTCCAGCGACTTTTTCTTGATCGACATAAAGCACAAACCTCAGCTCAGGATTCTTGTTTCAACCAACTCAGGTTTCTTTGCGCGCAACTGCAACCCCAGGCCCATGAACAGCACCGGTACCACCATGGAAAAATGTCGGGCGAAGGAACCGAAGTCCGGTTCAAACAAGCCTTGCACCAGTAAAAAGGACAGGGGAATTGCGATCAGCTCTTTGACTTTGGTTTCAATACGCACGCCCTTGTAGTCGCTCGAGGTGATCATTTTGAACATCAGCAACGAGGTCATCATCATCAACACCACAAAGATGACCTGGCCCAGGCCGGAGAGCAGGATCAACTCCGCGGGAAACGACAGGCGGAAAAAGATAATTAGAGAATCCAGCGCTTGCGACACGAAATCACCGCCACTGAGCCAGGACACAATCAGCGACTTCGACCCCTCCTCGCCCGCCGTGCGTAGCTCATTGTTACTGGCGCGGATCGACGACACCGAATAACCGACGACCAGTTGAATCGCCGTGGCGACCGCCAGGTAAAACAGGAACAGCATCAGGAAGAAGGTGAGTCGAGACACGTACTTCTTCATGACACACACGCCAATCCAGGCCAGTGAAAACAATATCCAGTAAGGCCGGATCAACACGCCGTAAACCAGCGCAGAGAAGAAAAACCCTCCGCGGTACCGCCTGGAAAACGAGAACAGCAAAATGGCAATCATCGCCACCGATACAATGATTTCCTTGGTCAGGTTTTCGAGGAAAAACGAGCGGACCACGCCCCACAAACACAGGATCAGGAATATCGTCAGTGGCATACGCCTGAAAATAAACACAGGGACTGCCGTCAGGAACAGATTGCACGCCATCCCGTAGGCCCAGGCATTGGTCAGGTTGATGCCAGTGGGTCGCAGCAGATACGCCGAGCATTCGTAGGAAGACCGGTCTGGCGAGAAGGGATTCCAGAAGTTGCAGTTGTCGGCTCGAGCGTAGGACGACCACAACGTCATGGCGTCGGGGCCAGGATCCCGGTGCATCAGAAGCGGCATGGCAACAGACAGAAACAGGCCACTGAACAGAATCAGGAACGAAATCGACGAGTCGAGTTTTCTGCCGCGAAACTCAATAGAGGGTAATTTCAACGCCATTACACCGTCACCTTCGTTCGGACACACCGGGTCAACAAGGCGATAACGCCGAGCTGCACGGCGATCGAAAAGACATTCCCCCAGGCGGCACCATAAATCGAGTAGTGCTTGATCAGCACGTAACTGACCGGCAGGGAAACCAGCAGGCAGATGGCCGCGCTGGCGAGTGACACCCGACTGTTTTTCGACGCGACAAGACCGCCCCAGACGATGTCGCCGACGGCGCGCAAGGCAAAGGAAAAGATCAGCACGCCGAGGATTTTGTTATCCGGACGCGGCACCGTCGCACCGACATAATCGAGCACGACATTGAAGAACAGATAAATCATCACCGCCACGATGACTGACACCACAAGGGCACGCGTCACCCACTGATTCATGAACAATTGCCGGACTGTCAGCGCCTGCTGGTCATTCTGATAGCGCTTGGCGAGTGCAGGGACCCCCACCACCACGACCACGGCGTAGGAAAGTGCTTGCAAGGTGTTGGCTACGGACCAGACGTAGACGTACTTGCCCAGGCTCGCGTAGGGCTCAATGTCGAGAATCAGAAAGCGCTCGGCGTACTGACTCAATGCAATCAAGCCAGTGCCCAGATAAAACGGCAATCCGGCTTTCCAGACCGAGGCGGTGGTGAGGGCACCTGCCACCCTCCCGCTATGAACGTTCACCACAATCAGGTAACCGACAACCATCACCAGCACATTGGCCGCCACCCACAACCACAACACACTGGTGATGCTGGACACCCAGCCCAGCAGCATCCCGCCCAAGGCCAGCAGCGCCCAGAGCCCGGTTTTGATGAAGTACAGCATCGCGCCCCACGTGGCTTTCTGGGCGGAAAATACAAAGGAGTTTATTTCGAAAGACAGGTGCTCGGTGAGCAGCACAAGTGTCACACACACGATCAGCGCGGCCCCCGCCTCGACCTCCTGGAACAGCGAATAGACCGTCACCGTCACCACCGACAAAACAGTCCCCGCAGCCAGGTACAAGAGCAGGACCTTATCCACGACCCAGCGCGAACTGCCGCCGACGCTGATCAGCCGATTGATTTCGGAACTGAACCCGACGCTGTAAAACTTCGACGCAATCAAAGACGCGGCCACCACCACGCCGTAGAAGCCCAACGCGTCGTACCCCAAGTAATGGGTAATGGCCAATACCAGCAGAAATTTCGCGCCTAAAGCTCCGCCCCGGAGCAATAGCCGAAATATCATCGAACGATACCCTTGATGATCCCGTCCATGACCAACGTCTTGGCTTCGATCTCCTTGCAGGTATTCGTCAACTGCTGACCAAATCGGGACAATGCATTCGGTGCGTAAACCGTATCGATGATGGTGTCGACATTGATATCGCCGCCATTGATCACCCAGTCTTCCACGCCCATGTCCTGATAGGCGCCAAAGCCCTTGCGCTCATAACTGATATGGAACGCAGGAACGCCCGCCAGCAGCGACTCGATGGCACCATGCAACCTGACGGAAATAACCAGATCCGGCTGATATTTGGCCAGGGTTGCCTTCAATGGCAACAAGGCTTCGGTAATGCCCAGCTCTCGATAGAACGCGCCGTCATCGTTGCCACGCACAGCACTTTGCACCGCGCAGACTACTTTGCTCTTGTTCTTCAACCGCTGTAGCAGGAGCTTCAAGTTAGCCACGTAACCGGCTTTCTTTTCCTTGCTCCACGCCGGCGGTTTGCGCAGCACCACGCAGACCACCGCTGGCGAAGACGCGCAACGAGTGAACTTGGGCTGCATGAGAATCTTGCTGGCCAATGCCTGCACCGCGAGATCAGGTGCACGGTAGACATTTTCATGGGCACCGAAAATCTCCGACGACCTGTTGTCCCGGACAAAAACGGCATCGGCATGGGCGTAATGCCCGACTATCTTGCTGCTCTCACCATGGAAAGGACCGATGCTTTGCGGCAGGTACACCGACGGCACTTTGCTAAGAATCGCCGTTTCCAGTTGCTTGGCGTGCCCCAGTTTCAACTTGATATGTTCAAAAGCACTTTTAGAGCGCATGTAACCGCCGCCTACCCCGACGATCAAGTCACTTGAACTCAATAGCTGCGCGAGGCCGGCGTAGGACTGATCAAGGAACAGCGCTTGCTTGACCCGCCCCAGCCCCTTGGCGGCCATCACCGGCGCGTCATAGCGTTTGTAAGGCAAGTAACTGAATGACTTCGGGTCGGAGGCCACCACGTTGATTGCAGTGTCCGGACCAAAGTTTCGCAGCACCAGGGCGATTGCCAGATCCACGAGCAGGCCATCACCGGAGTTGGAGGCGCTGTAGCCATGCAAAATAGTTACGTTCATGAGCTGATTTCTACTGAGTAAGAGGGAGCGGAATACACGTCATAGGTTTGCCTGATCATCAACGTGGCACTGAACCGCTCGCGAACCACTTTGCGACCTTGGGTTCCGAGGTCCAGCAACCCGGGCTTCTCGATATTCACCAACAGGTCGGTCAATGCCTGGTGATCACCCGCAGGGAAGATGTAGCCGGTCACCTCATGGGTGACCAACTCAGGCAAGGACGTGCAGTCACTGGCAATCACAGGCAGCCCCATGGCCATACCTTCCAGAGGCACCATGGCAAAGCCTTCCCAGCGACTTGGAACAATCAGGGCATCCGCCGCTTGATAAAGCGCATTCACTTCAGCCGGCGTCACCCACGGCACGTATTCGACCCCGTCCATTACCGGGCAGTCGACGGTGTCTTCATTGACTGCACTGCCAACCACCGTCAGTTTCAGATCTGTGCGTCGGACCCCGGCAAACGCCTTGAGCAAGACATCGAACCCCTTCTGATAGTCGAGCCGACCCACAAAGAGCAGATGAATCGGACCTTGGCCATTGGTCTTCGGCTCATCACCTTTGTAGTGAATACCGTTGTAGATCAACTTCATACGGTGTCGATCGATACCAAACGTCGCAGCGGTATCCAATTCGTACTGGCTGACACAAATGATCACGTCCGTGACTTTCTGCAAGAGCCGCTCAATCAACGAATAGATTTTCTGTTTGGCTGGCGAACTCTCCATCAGAAACGAAAAGGCATGAGGGCAGTAAATAATCTTTGGCGAGCGCCATGGCCGCAGGATCAGGCACACACAACGGCCAATGACCCCGGAAAAGGTGCTGTGCAAGTGCACCACATGTGGTTTTTCCTTGAGAATCACACGGGCCATTTTCCAGGCGAATCGCAGCAGCGACAGCGCATCTCGTTTGGTTCTGAAGAAGGTTCTGACCTGTTGCTCATCAATGCCGTGCAACTCTTTTTTCTGATCGTGCGGGATCAAATAGACCAGTTCATAGTTCGAAGCCTCGCCCTCAGGTGGAGCCGATATCGTCCGAATAACGGTAGCAACGCCACCTTTAATCGTTTCGGCCACATGCAGTATTTTTTTCACAATCCACCCATTTTCATGCAGGTAATGACAATCGCCGAATCAAGACTTATCGGACGCATACTCGTAGTTGTAACCGCCATTGCCGTAGTAGCTCGCTGTACGCTTCTCGACGCCATTGAAAACGGCGCCCTTCAACTGAATGCCGTTCTGGGCAAATCGACGAATCGTCAATTCGATCTCTTTGGCAGGGTTCACACCAAAGCGGGCGACGATCAAACTGATCGCCGCTTCACGACCGACGATCGCGGCGTCGGTCACAGCCAATAGCGGCGGCGTATCGATGATCACCACGTCATACAGCTCACTGAGTTGCACCAGCAGCTCACGGAAGTTCGCATGCATCAACAGCTCTGACGGGTTGGGCGGGACCTGTCCACGACTGATGAAATGCAGGTTATCGATCTCGGTTTGATGAACCCCCTGCTCCAGGCTGCAGCGCTTGACCAAAAGGTCCGAGAGACCATTGGCGATCGGCGTGTTGAACGTCTTGTGCAAATGCCCTTTGCGCATATCCGCATCGATCAGTACAACCTTTTGTCCGCTTTGCGCCATGACGGCCGCAAGGTTGGAAGAGACAAAGGTTTTACCCACCTCCGGGCTTGGGCCGGAAATCATGATCCGGTTGTTGGTCGAATCCAGCCCCGCGAAATGCAGACAAGTGCGCAAACTACGGATCGACTCGATAGACAAGTCTGTCGGGTTACGTAAGGCCAACAGAGAAGCCTGCTTGCACGACTCGTCACTCAAGCGGAATTTTTTACCATCCTCTTCCTGTTGCAGTGCGCTGTATGGAATTGACGCATACACCGGCAACCCGAGTTGCTCGATGGCCTCCGGCCCCTCCAATCCTCGACTCAGGGATTTACGTACAAGCACCAGGGCGACGCCGATAAAAGCCCCGAGGAAGGTCGCGATCAGAATGATCAGGGCTTTGCGCGGCTTGACCGGCGTGGTCTTGTCGACATCTGCAGTGTCAATGAGACGAACATTGCCCACCGCGCCGGCCCTGACGATGTCCAGTTCCTGGGATTTGTTCAGTAACTGCGTGTAGATCTGCGACGCCACTTCCACGTCGCGGGTCAGGTTCAGCAACTCCTGTTGCGTGGCGGGCAGGTCCTGAACCTTGCTCTCCAGACTCTGCTGTTGGTGAGTCAATTCTCCAATCTGCGTCATCAAAGCGCGATAGACCGGATGCTGTTTGGTGAACTTGCGATCAAGCTCCGCCTGTTGCAGCTTCAACTCCGAAATGCGCGTGTCCAGGCCGACGATCTGCTCCAGCACCGATTGGGTTTCGAGCGAAATATTGACTGTCTTGCCGCGGGTTTGATAGGCGTTGAGCGCATCGCTGGCCTTGATGAGATCGCTCTTGACTTGCGGCAGTTGGGCTTGCAGAAAATCCAGACTTTGCGCCGCTTCGGCCGACGTGCGCTCCACGTTTTGCTGCACATACAACATGGCGATTTTATTGAGAATCTTCACCGCCTTGGCGTAGTCAGTGCTGGCCAGGGCCAGGCCAATGATGCCCGACTCCTTACCTTGCTCGGAAACATCCAGCACATCCTGATAATCAAGGATGGTGACGATTCTTGGATTACGCACCACTTCAAAACGGGTACCGGGATTGGCCGCCATATTGGCGATCAGCCCCTGCACGCCATTTTGCGCAAACCCTTCGCCAACGACGCCGTCCACCAACAGGTTGTCGTTGTCATCGAAAAGCTTGAATCGATGCTGTTCGGCGGCCACCAGCGTGAGTTTCTTGCCCAACAGTTCTTCCGGCAGATTGAGCTGCCCGATCTCTAGGCGCTCACCTCCCCAGGCGTAACTGCTCAGGCCGAAAACAGGTGCCGCTACAGAGTCGCCCACATAGCGTCGGGCAAGAAACCCGCCAATGAGCGGGAACGTGTTAGGCGTAACTTTGATATCAAGGTGCAGATCATCGACGGTTTTGCCGATCACCGCTCGAGACTTGATGATGCCAATCTCGGTCACCGATGGAGATTGTCCATTGAGCATACTGTTGAGATCGGAGAAACCGAGCATGTCGTTCTTTTTGGGTTCGACCTGAACCAATGCGTTCGCCAGATACACAGGCGTCGACAAAATCGCATAGGCAACGCCGGCTACCATAAATGCGCCGGTGAACGCGCCTATTAACCATTTCCGATCAATTAAAGAGCCTAATATACCGAGAAGATCAATATCATCTCGCTCGCTGTCTCGGGTGCCGACTACTGACGGTAATTGCATAAGTTAGTTCTTACCATTTACTTGATCTGAAAATTATTCATCAATGCCCGAGGCGCTGCGCCCATGAGCAAACAGCATCTTCAATCAATGCATGGGCATGAATAAAAGCTGCTTTTCCTTGACGATAGGGATCCTGTATTTCCCGATCACCCTGCCACTTTCCTAGAAGAAACACTTTACCCCTGGCGTGCGATGCAATCTTCAGCACTTGTTTTACATGCTCTTTTTCCATGACCAGAATCAGGTCTGATTCATTAACGATGTCCGGGGTAATTTGCCGCGCTTTAAACGCTTGCGCGCTATGACCACGCGCTTCCAGAACCTGGCGCGCCGCAGGCTCCATGGACTCGCCAACACGAGCGGAAAGGCCCGCTGAGGTCACTGCGATGGTTGAAGTTGCCAGCGCTTCACGCAACAGCATCTCTGCTGTAGGACTTCGGCAAATATTGCCAACGCAGACGACAAGAATATTTCTGAACAAGGCAACGCTTCCCGTGTAATGTCGAATCAACCAATGCGTGGCGGGGATTTGAGTGAACCGATGGGTCCATCCCGCACTCAGAAACGGATCAGCCTTGTAAATACAAGCGTACTAAGTACCACGACACCTAAAAACCACCCAACCAGAATAACCGGACCAAAAATAACGCTGACTTTCTAACAATCGATGCCTGACAAAAAATAACATTTGCGCACTTCGTAACCTTGCAGGTCATCAAACTAATGGCATTAACAAACCAATGCCCACGTTATTTCCAGCTCGACTTGAGGAAACCCGACATGAACTCATCACCTTTCAAACGGCTTGCCGCTTCGACGCTGCTCATGCTCAGTGCCGCCAGTCAGGTTCACGCCAGCGAACTGTTCCCCGCCCTGTCGGCCAACAAGACCATCGGCGTCCAGGTCAAGATCCAGAGTTTCACTTCTGCCGATGCCGAGAAGATCAAAGCGTCGGGGTTCGGGTTCGTGCGTTTTGGTATATGGACGAACAGCTTGGGCGGCTCGGCGTATCAAAAGCAGATCAGCGATGCCTTCGCCGCCGCCAAATCGGCCGAATTACCGGTACTGATGACCGTTCGCTCAACCAAGGCGCTGACAACCACACCCGGCAACGCCAGCGAGCTTGCGGCTGCGGGAGAACTGTTCGCCAACTCGGTGTTTGCACTGGAGCAGTCCTACAGTGCGCAACTGGTCGCCATTGAAATATGGAATGAACCGGACCTGGAAAAGTATTGGCCGACCCGCAACTTCGATACGACCTTTGTTCCGTTCATGAGCGCTGTGTGCCATTCGCTGGGACAAAAAGCGCAAACGACACCGCTGATCGGCTTTGGCTTCGCGAAAGCGCCGAGCCCGGGAAGCGCGTCCACAGTGGCGCTGAACAAGATTGTCAGTGATTACCCCAAATGCCTCAGCGCGATTTCCTATCATCCCTATAGCTTGTCCGGTGCCCAGATCAACAATGCCCAAGCGTTCATTCAGCAGAACTTTCACCTACCGGGGGTTATCAGCGAATGGGGCGCGCCGTCACTCAGCTCCAATGGCGGGACCGAAGGGCAAGCCAGTAAAGTCCACACGTTCATCTCCGATGTCAAAAAGCTGAACATCCCACTGACCTCCCTTTATGAGTGGAAGAACAGTGATTCGGGCGGCAACGATCGGGAGAAGAATTTCGGCCTGCGGACTTCCGATGGCCAATCGAAACCGGCAGAAACGGCCGCCAAGGCACTACTAATGCCACAATAGGATGAATACGACACGCACCTTGGCTGGGCAATAGCTCAGGCGCGAGATCCGGCCATGGGAGCGTCAACGGTCAGTTGCTTTGAACCTGTGCCCCGGTTTGGCATCGTATTTACCGATACCGCGCCTCGCCATTCAAACAGCCGTTTTGCGGATGTTGCCGCTGAGGCCATCGATACGCACACACGCCCTTGAGTGGCTGTCAGCGCTCGGGTAATGTCATCAGACCCACAGGACAGAGCACGCCCATGACTTCCAAGCTGGAACAACTTAAACAAATCACTACTGTCGTTGCCGATACCGGCGATTTTGAAGCTATCGCTCGCGTCAAGCCGGTGGATGCCACCACCAACCCGTCGCTGCTGCTCAAGGCGGCGTCGATCCCGGCTTATGCCAAGCTGCTGGACGAGTGCGTTGCCGACTGCAACGGTGATGTCGGCCTGGCCAGCGACCGTTTTGCGGTCGCGGTCGGGCAAGAAATCCTGAAAGTGGTCCCTGGCCGCATTTCCACTGAAGTAGATGCCCGCCTGTCGTTTGACACCGATGCCGTGCTCAAGCGTGCGCATCGCCTGATCGACCTGTACGAAAAGGCCGGTATTGGTCGTGATCGTGTACTGATCAAGATCGCTTCCACCTGGGAAGGCATCCGTGCCGCCGAGACGCTGGAAAAAGAAGGCATCCAGACCAACCTGACGCTGCTGTTCTCCTTTGCCCAGGCCGTGGCTTGCGCCGAAGCGGGTGTGTTCCTGATTTCGCCGTTCGTGGGCCGTATCTACGACTGGTACAAAAAGGCCAATGGCAACGACTACGCCGGCGCCGATGATCCGGGCGTGCAGTCGGTGACGCGCATCTACAACTACTACAAGGCCAATGGCTACAAGACCGTGGTGATGGGTGCGAGCTTCCGCAACCTGAGCCAGATCGAGCAGTTGGCCGGTTGTGACCGCCTGACCATCAGCCCGGACCTGCTGGAGAAACTGGCGGCCGACAATGGCAAGCTGGAGCGCAAGCTGGCACCAGGCCAGGCAGGCGAAGCTCGCGTCCACATGACTGAAGCGCAGTTCCGTTGGGAATCCAACGAAGATGCGATGGCCACCGAGAAGCTGGCCGAGGGCATTCGTCAGTTCGCCCGCGACCAGGAAAAACTCGAAGCGCTGTTGACCGCCAAGCTCTAAAAACGGGCCACGGCAAAAAGGGCGGTACCTTTCACAGGTACCGCCCTTTTTCATGCCTTGCCCTTTTTACAAAGGCGGCGGGGAAATCAATGCCGCTCCAGCGCATTCACCAGGTCGTGGAACGCCTCGCGGTTGGAGTCGTTCAAGCCCATCAGGATCTTGTGGGCTTCCAGCACCTTGACCCGTACCACTTCCTCGGATTGATCCTGGGAAGGCAGGTCGCTCAGGCATTCCGGGCACGGGATCGGGCGGTCAACGATGTTGAACACTTGATCGAAGCCCATGGACTGCAGCAGCCGGGTGATGTCTTCGTGGGTGGTGACGACGGTCGGCAGCAGTCCGACCTTCTGCCGAGACAGAATGGACAACTTGGCCAACAGCCCAAGGGTGGTGCTATCGATGCTGCGGGTTTCGGTCAGATCAATCACAATCGCCGAGAAGTTCAACGCTGTGAAAATCCGCTCAATCGTCGCATCCAGCGCCGAACACAAGGTCAGGCGCACTTCACCGACAAACTTCAGGACAAAAGTCCCGTCTTGCTCGGCGAATTGGATTCTTCCGGTACTCATCAAAGATTCCTGCTCAACACCAATAGGGCGATATCATCCGGCATCTCCCCTAGCGTGGCCAATCCAAAAACCTGCCGCAGGCCATCCAGGCTGCCGCCCGCCGACCTGACCCGTTGGGGTAAGGCGGCCTCTTTCTCTTTGAGTGTAGGCTCTGGCAAAAGGTCCAGGATACCGTCGGACATCAGCGTCAGGCTGAAGGTCGGCGGCAACTCCAGGATGTGGTCTTCGTAGGTGGCTTCATTGAACAAGCCCACTGGCAAACCACGCCCTTCCAGATAACGCACACTGTCTGGAGTGTATAAAACCGGCAATGGCAGGTGACCGCCAATGCTGTAGGTCAAAAGACCGGTTTCTTCATCAATCACGCCGCCCACCATCGTCACGTGCTTGCCCAGCTTACAGCTGATCAGGCCCCGGTTGATGTGGCCCAGCACTTGCGAGGGAGTGAACTCCGGCAAGGTGCCGTTGCGTTTGGATTCGAACAACAGCCGTGTAGTCATGAATTTCAACAACACGGTCACGAATGCAGAGGATGCGCCATGGCCGGAAACGTCGGCCAGGTAGAACGCGACACGTCGCTCATCAACGCGGAAGTAGTCGACGAAATCACCCGACAGGTACAGCGACGGGATGATCTGGTGGGCAAACTGGAACTCGTCGATGGTCCAGGGACTGACCGGCAGCATGTTCATCTGCACCTGGCGACCGGCGTTCTGGTCTTCCTGGAGCAGGTTCAGGCTGGCTTCGAGTTCACGGTTGGCAGTTTCCAGCTTTTCACGGTAGCGCTGGTTTTCCAGCAGCAGGCGTGCACGATCCAGGGCACGACGCACCGAGTGCTCCAGCACCGCCAGGTCTTCCAGAGGCTTGATCAGGTAATCGGCGGCGCCCAGGCGCAAGGCCTCGACCGCGTCGTTCATCACCCCGGCACCGGACACGACAATCACCGGCGTCTGCGGGGCGATATCGGTCACTTGGCGGATCAGCTCGAGGCCGCCCACCTGAGGCATGCGCAGGTCGCAGATAACCAGGTCGGGCTTGTCGCGCTCGAACACCTGGAGACCCTGGAGGCCGTTGCTGGCCTGCAGGACGCTGAAGCCACTGTCTTCCAAATAGGCCGCGAGACTCGCGCGCACTACTTCGTCGTCATCGATTATCAGCAGCGTGGCACTGGTTTTTTGCATGTGGGCAAACGGCGCCAGAATTAGGTTGGCGTAGGCAGCCAGGCAAAGGCCGGACTCACACTACTGGATTCGCTTTCTAGCCTCTCTGTCCTACAAAGTGCGAGCTTTTTGCCCACGCACAAAAGTAAACCAGAGGTGCCCTTCTAAGGCGCAGACGGTACTCCCATCCGCCAGGGGTTTCAAGCTCATGCCGATGGTCGCCGGGCGTCTTTACACCGCAAATCACCGGGAGTTATAAGAACAGACAAAACCACAACGCAATGTAAGGATGGAACCTGTGAGCGAACATGAGCGCGACTACGCTGAAAAACGCGATTTCATCCGTATGCGGGTGGATGCCCAAGTCTCTCTGATCCACGCCGGGCAGGTGATTGCCGCGGTATGTGTCGATCTTTCGGGCTCGGGCATGCAGGTACAGACACCCAAGCGATTCAAGGTCGCAGATCGATTAAGTGTCCGCATAGAGTCGGATCACGCTGCACTCAAGGGTCTGAACGCCGAAACCGAAGTGGTGTGGGTGGCCGATCAAGACGATGGCGGGCAAAAGCTGGGCCTGTCGATCTTGAAGATGAACTGAAATCAATGCACACAAAAAAGGCGACCAAGGTCGCCTTTTTCATTTAAGAGCCTAAGCCTTAAAAATCATCCACTACCTTGCCATCCTTGACCTTGAACTCGCGGTTCTGCAGGTAGGCGTTGCGGATGAAGGTGTACTTGTCGCCGCTGATCAGCTTCTCGCTCGACAGCAAGCTGGCGCGGGTGTCGACGATGTTCAAGCCCATGACGCTGTTGCGTAAGGAAACATCGTCCATGTAGCGGTACGGTTGGGTATAGCTGTCCACATACTTGGACGGCGCGTCACGCAAAGTACTTGGGCCCAGCAATGGCAGCATCACGTAAGGACCACTGCCGACACCCCAGTAGCCCAAGGTCTGACCAAAGTCTTCATCGCTACGATGCAGCCCCATTTTGGTGCCTACATCAACGAAGCCCAACACACCGAATGTGGTGTTTACCAGCAAACGCGCCGTGTCCACGCCAGCGTTATAAGGCTTGAGCTGCAGGATATTGTTGGCCAGGTTGCCGACATCGCCGATATTGCGGAAGAAGTTGTGGATGCCATCTTCGACAAATTGCGGGGTGATCCATTCATAGCCTTGAGCCAAAGGCTTGAGCGCGTAGGTATCAACGGTGTCGTTGAAGGTGAAGATCGGACGGTTGACGCTTTCCCATGGATCGTCTTCCGAAGCCGCCTGGGCAACGAAAGGCACCAGCAGGATACTGGCACACACGGACAACTGAGCGAGGCATTGGCTCCAGCGCATAGCTTGAACTCCTTGAATGGTCTGTCATGGGCGCTATGCCCTGAATGAAGGGTGTCAGTATATGACGGAAGCGCCAGATAAGGCAGTCTCGAGGAAATTTCGTTCCGCTTATATACAAAATTCCTACAATCAGAATCAACTGTCATCAGCCTGTCATCGCCCTCCGATAGCGTCACAGCTATTTTCAGGGACGTCGAAATGCCTCACGCCGAGATTGCTGTCGCCAGTGCCCCGTCTTTGACTGCCGTACTGTTCGGCTTGAGTGGCTGCCTGGTAGATTTTGGTTCCCTGGCCCGCAATAACGCCACGCCCTCCCCAGATCCCCACGCCACGCCCGGAGCCTTGAAGATCCTGCGCAGCCTGGAAGAACATGGCATTCCCTGTGCCTGGCTGGACGAACTGCCGGGCGCCGTTTCCACGGCCTTGGCTGCCGGGCTGCCACGCTGGGTCAACGCGACACCTCCCTCCTCCACCCGCTGGCCGGCGCCCCACGCCTGCTGGCAGGCTTTGATGGCGTTGAACATTGAGCGCCTGGAAGGCTGTGTATTAGTCAGCGGTGAACCGCGCCTGCTGCAATCAGGGCTCAACGCCGGGCTATGGACGATCGGCCTGGCCTCTTGCGGTTCGCTGTGCGGGCTTTCTCCTGCGCAATGGCAGGCGCTGAGCCAGCAGGAGCGGGAGCGCAAGCGCGCCAAGGCGACCATGGCACTGTATGGGCTGGGGGTGCATTCGGTGATCGATCACCTGGGCGAACTGGAAACGTGCCTGGCAGACATCAGCCTGCGGCAACTCAAGGGTGAGAAGCCCTGATCGAGATCATGCACAACAGCCATGAGTGGATTAATCTACAGGTCAGTTCATAGACCTTTATCGGCGTGCCGCGGTCTATGCCAGTGCCTATCGATAAAAGGAAGAACGCCATGCCTGCCCGCGAACAGTTGCAAGAACAGGTCAAATTATTGCGCGAGCAATTGGAACAGAATCCGTTGATGCTTCCTGAGAAACGTGAAGAACTGGAAACATTGATTGCTGAGCTTGAAGTTCAGGAGCCGTTGGAAGGCGCCATCCAGGATCCAAGCATCGCCGACGGCGTGAACCTGGCAGTGGAACGCTTTGAGCTGGACCACCCAGGCATTGCCGGGACCTTGCGCAACATTGTGCAGACCCTGGGCAATATCGGGATCTGATAACAAAAGCCCCGCTATCGAGCGGGGCCTTTTGTTTTACTGACGGGCCAGACGCAGGTTCTGGAACGCCACCTCTTCCGTGCTGCGATACGGGTTGATATCCAGGCCGCCACGGCGCACATAACGCGCATACACCGTCAACTTTTCCGGTTTCAACAAGCGTTGCAGGTCCAGGAAAATCCGCTCCACGCATTGCTCGTGGAAGTCAGAGTGCTGACGGAAGCTCACCAGATACTCCAGCAAACTGGCATGATCCAGCGCCGAACCACGGTACTCCACCGCCACACTGCCCCAATCAGGCTGACTGGTCACCGGGCAGTTGGATTTAAGCAGATGACTGTGAACGCTCTCCTCCACCACGCGAGACTCATCACAACGCAGCAGTTCGGGACGCGGATGCTCATAATTGCTGACGCTGATATCCAGATCATCAATGCACACGCCCGGCAGCGATACCACGCCTTCGGCTTCAACCTCAGCCAAATGGCGGATTCGCACGCCCACCGGCTTGCCGGCAGCGGCGCTCAGGTCGGTGCGCAACGTCGCTTCAAGGCTTTGGGTCTCGGCAAACGGCGTCTGGTTCAGCGAGTTGAGATACAGCTTGAAAGATTTGGACTCGATGATGTTCGGCGAGTCGGCCGGGATGCTGAACTCACCGATGGCCACCACCGGCTTGCCGGACGGCAGCAACCAGGACAATTCGAAGCAGTTCCAGAAATCCACGCCTTTATACGGCAGGGTCTCGGCGCTCAGGCCCAGTTCGGCCCACTTGGCCGCGCGCGGTATCGGAAACAGCAACGATGGGGTGTAGGTGCAGATGTATTCACTGGACTTGCCCAGCGGCGAATGTTCGGCTGCGGGATGCATGGCGGAAACCTGGCTAAAGAAACCCCGCCAGTCTACCAGCCTTTGTTCCCGCCCTTAAGTTATGCCGTCTTGAACTTCAGGTAGTTCCACTTGAACATCCCGTAGCAGCTGTCGAGCCTTGGCGAGGCTGCGTAGGCCGCACTGCTGCTCCCAAACCGAGTTACTCCCTACGCAGCCTCGCCAAGGCTCGACAGCTGCTACGGGGTCAGGGGGCAACGGTCAGCTTGCCCACCATCCCCGCCTGATAGTGCCCGGGGATGTTGCAGGCAAACTCCAGGGCGCCAGCCTTGCTGAAGGTCCAGATCAGTTCGGCGGTTTTGCCCGGCTCTACCAGTACGCTGTTAGGGTCATCGTGTTTCATCCCGCCCATATCACCATGCCCCATGGCGCTGTGGTCCATATCGCCCATCTTCATGCCCGTCGGGGTGAGCATCCCACTGGACTGCATCTTGAGCATTTCCTGCTGATGACTGGCGTGCATCGCCGCGTCACCGAGGTTGAATTCGTGGAGCAACTGACCTTTGTTGATCAGCACAAAACGCACGGTCTCGCCGGCTTTTACGTCGAGGGACTTTGGAGAAAAGGAAATGTCCTGCAGCAGCACTTCCACGGTACGCGTGGCTTTGGCGGCAGGTGCGGCCTCACCGAAAGCAAAGGTTTCGGCCGGAGAAGCCAGCACCGGTACACTCAACACCAGCAGGCAACCTGCCAACAACCAGGGTTTACGCAAAAACATGGTCACTCTCCAAAAGGTTTCGAATCAGCCTGTGGGAAACTCTAATGATGCGTCGCTGCCAGCCAGCTGACTGTTAGATTACAACTTTGTCAGGTTGGACCTGCACCCTGGCACCCACGGTATAAAGCCTGCTGTTACCCGTTGCCATGAGCCGCCCATGAAACTGCTGATCGTCGAAGACCAACCGAAAACCGGCCATTACCTGCGCCAGGGCCTGGCCGAAGCCGGGTTTAACACCGAACTGGCGGCCGACGGCACCACCGGTCAGCATCTGGCGCTGACCGGCGGCTACGACTTGTTGATCCTGGATGTGATGCTGCCAGGCCGCGACGGCTGGCAAATTCTTCAGGCGGTGCGCAGTGCCGGCATGGACATACCGGTGCTGTTCCTGACGGCGCGGGATGCAGTGGAAGATCGCGTACACGGCCTGGAACTGGGCGCCGACGACTACCTGGTCAAGCCCTTCGCGTTTTCCGAACTGCTGGCCCGAGTGCGCAGCCTGTTGCGCCGTGGCGGCAGTGCCCCTCAGGAAACCAGCCTGCAACTGGCCGACCTGCGCCTGGACCTGATTCGCCGGCGAGTGGAACGCAGCGGCCAGCGCATCGACCTCACTGCCAAGGAGTTTTCCCTGCTGGAAATGCTGCTGCGCCGCCAGGGCGAGGTGCTGCCCAAATCGCTGATTGCTTCCCAGGTCTGGGACATGAATTTCGACAGCGACACCAACATCATCGAAGTGGCAATCCGCCGTCTGCGACTGAAAGTCGATGACAGCTTCCCCAACAAGCTGATTCATACCGTGCGCGGCATGGGTTACGTGCTTGAAGAGCGCTTCTGCTGATGAGGCGAATATCCCTGGCCAGCCGTTTGGCGTTGCTGTTTGCCGCCTGTACCGCGGTGGTCTCGCTGCTGGCGGGAGTACTGTTCAATCGCGCCAGCGAGGCCCACTTCATCGAATTGGACCAGCAATTACTCGACGGCAAGCTGGTGACACTGCGCAATGTCTTGCAAGGCGTCGACACACTCTCGTTGTTTACCCAGCGTGAGGGCCAGCTACGCGAAGAACTCCGTCATCAGCCAGATCTGGCCTTGCGGATCAGCGCAATGGAGGGTCAACACTGGTTCGACAGTGCACCGGACATTACCTTGCCTTCAAACGCCGGCCTGCACAGTCTGCAAAGCACCGGAACGGACTACCGCGTGTACAACGCACCTTTGGTAGCGGGCAAGACAAGCTCCCCGCAATTAAGCCTGATACTCGACATCACCCACCACCAACACTTCCTGGAACGCATGCAGCGCCTGATCTGGCTGACCGTCGGCCTCTCGGCCCTGGCCACGGCATTGCTGGGGGCCTGGGCAGCCCGCAGTGGGTTGCGCCCGTTGCGCCGTATGAGTGAGGTAGCCGCCGGCGTATCCGTGCACTCCCTGACCCAGCGCCTGCCCCAGGAACAGATGCCACCGGAGCTGGCGGAACTGGCCCAAGCGTTCAACGCCATGCTCGGCCGGCTGGATGACGCCTTTCAGCGCCTCTCAGCGTTCTCCGCTGACATTGCCCATGAACTGCGCACGCCCCTGTCGAACCTGCTGACCCATACGCAAGTCATCCTGACCCAGCCCCGCCCGCTCGAAGATTACCGCGAGGCGTTGCACAGTAATCTGGAAGAGCTGCAATGGATGGCGCAACTGGTCAATGACATGTTGTACCTGGCCAAGGCCGATCACGGCTTGTTGATTCCCAAGCGCGAGCCATTGGTATTGGCGGACGAGGCAGATGCGTTGTTGGAGTTCTTTGCCCCATTGGCAGAAGACGCCCAGGTGAACATGACCCGGAAAGGCAGTGCCGGCACCCTCGGTGACCGCAGCATGCTGCGCCGGGCGCTTTCCAATCTGCTGGATAATGCGCTGCGCTTTACGCCGCAAGGTGGGGAAGTCAGCGTGAGGATTGTTGACGAGACACAAGGCGTGAAGCTGAGCGTGGAAAATACCGGGGAAGGCATTCCGCAGACGTTACTGCCAAGGTTGTTTGACCGGTTCTACCGGGCGGACCCAGCGCGACATGAAGGTAGCAGCGAGCATGCGGGGCTGGGGTTGGCGATTACCCAGTCGATTGTACGGGCTCATGGCGGGACGATTCGGTGTGAGTCGGGGGCGGGATGGACTAGGTTTGTGATTGAGTTGCCGCAGGGGCATTGATGCAAGCTGTACCGACCCCTTCGCGAGCAAGCCCGCTCCCACATTTTTGACCGCATTCGCCTTGAATGTACTCGGTCAAAAATGTGGGAGCGGGCTTGCTCGCGAAGGCGGTCTTAAGCTTTACGAATACCTGAGGGCATGCGCCGGCTCGATCTTCGCCGCCCGATACGCCGGATAAATCGTCGCCAGGAAGCTCAACACAAACCCGGCGGTGCAAATCAGCAACACATCCCCACCTTGCAGCTCCGACGGCAGGTTACTGACAAAATACACATCCGAACTGAAGATATGCTGCCCGGTCACCCGCTCCAGCCAGCCCACCAGTTCACTGACGTTCAGCGCCGCAATCACACCAAGCACACCGCCGATCAACGTACCGACAATGCCGATCACCGTGCCCTGAACGATGAAGATCGCCATGATCTGCCGTGGCGTGGCGCCGATGGTACGCAGGATCGCGATATCTGCGCCCTTGTCGTTCACCACCATGATCAAGGTGGCGATGATATTGAACGCGGCGACGGCGACGATCATCAGCAACAGCAGGCCGATCATGGTCTTTTCCATCTTCATCGCGCTGAACAGACTGCCCTGGGTGTGGGTCCAGTCATCCGCCTTGTAGTCTGCGCCCAGGCTGCTGGCGATGTCCGCCGAGACTTTCGGCGCCGCATACAGGTCCTTCACCGCCAGACGCACGCTTTGTACCTGGTTTGGCTGCCAGTGCTGCATCTGTGCGGCATCAGCGACGTTGATCAACGCCATGGAGCCATCCAGTTCGGCACCGACCTTGAACACCCCGACTACGTTCAAGCGTTGCATACGCGGGGTGATGCCCCCGGGAGCGCTACTGATTTCCGGGACGATCAGGGTCAGCTTGTCACCGACATTCAGACGGAAACGCCGCGCAGTGATCTCACCGACCACCACACCAAACTCACCGGCTTTCAGGTCTTCAAGGCTGCCCTGGACGATATGCTGGGCAACAATTGACACCTTGCCCTCCTGGGCCGGATCGACACCGCTGATCTCGATCGGCTGCATCGCGCCCTTATAGGAGAACATGCCATCCATCTGGGTGAACGGCACGGCGGCAGTCACTTCCGGATTTTTCAGCGCAGCGGCGGCCACCGGCTGCCAATCATTGATCGGATTGACGCCCACGATGGTGGCGTGCGGCACCATGCCGAGGATGCGTGAGCTCATTTCCCGCTGGAAACCGTTCATCACCGACAACACCACAATCATCGACAACACCCCCAGAGCGAGGCCGATCATCGAGGTCATCGAGATAAACGAAACAAAACGGTTACGGCGCTTGGCGCGGGTATAGCGCGTGCCGATGAAAATCGATAACGGTCTGAACATTCGCGGGCACCGTTGAAAAAATAGAAAACCCGGTGCCATGCACCGGGCTTGAAACGGGTCAGATGGCGACCAGGTGACCTTCCTGCAGGTGCAACACGCGGTCCATCTGCCGGGCCATGCTCATGTCATGGGTCACCACCAGGAACGCGGTGCGCATCTGGGTGCTCAGCTCCAGCATCAAGTCCTTGATGCCCTGGGCGGTGTGGGAGTCGAGGTTGCCCGTGGGCTCGTCGAGCATCACCAGCCCCGGATTGTTGACCAGGGCCCGGGCAATCGCTACACGCTGGCGCTCGCCGCCGGACAATTCGGCCGGTTTATGTTCCAGGCGATGGCCGAGGCCGACCCGCTCCAGCAACGCCTTGGCCCGCTGACGCGCCTCCGGAATCGCAGTCTTGCCGATCAACAGCGGCATGCAGACGTTTTCCAGGGCGGTGAACTCAGGCAACAGATGGTGGAACTGGTACACAAAGCCCAACGACCGGTTGCGCAACTGGCCACGGGCCTTCTCGCCCAGGGCCGACAATTCTTCGCCGGCCAGCCAGACGCTGCCCTTGGACGGTGTATCAAGGCCGCCCAACAGGTTGAGCAAGGTACTTTTGCCGGAACCGGAACTGCCGACGATCGCCACGCGCTCGCCCGGGTGCAGTTCCAGCTGCAGGTTGGACAGCACCACCACGGACTCAGGGCCTTCCTCGTAGGATTTGCCCAGGTCGCGGCAGCTCAGGATTGCTTTTTCACTCATGCCCGATTCACTCATAACGTAAAGCCTGCGCTGGCTGGGTACGTGCCGCGCGCCAGGCTGGATACAGGGTGGCAAGGAAACTCAGGACCAACGCGGCGCCGCCGACCATCAACACGTCCTGGCTCTGCACCTGGGACGGCAAGTAGTCGATGAAGTAAACGTCGGCGTTAAGAAACTTGTGACCGATCAGCGTTTCAAGGCCGGCGATGGCGGCGCTGACGTTCAGCGCAGCGAGAATCCCCACCGCCGTGCCGATCAACGTGCCCACCACACCGATTACCGTGCCCTGGACCATGAAAATCGCCATGATCTGCCCCGGCGTGGCGCCGAGGGTGCGCAGGATGGCGATGTCGCCCTTCTTATCGTTCACCACCATCACCAGGGTGGAGATGATGTTGAAGGCGGCGACGGCGACGATCAGCAGCAATAGCAGGCCGATCATGGCTTTTTCCATGCGGATCGCCTGATACAGGTTGCCGTGGGTACGGGTCCAGTCGCGGGCGTAGTACTGGCTTTCACCCAAATGCTGGGCGATTTCCCACGAAGTACGCGGCGCATCGAACAGGTCGTTGAACTTCAGGCGCAGGCCCTGGACCTGATCCGGCTTCCAGCGATGCAAGCGGGCCAGGTCGGTGAGGTTGGTCACGCCCAGGTAGCCATCAATTTCACCGGCGCCGACGTGGAAGATGCCGACAATGGTGAAACGTTTCATGCGCGGAAACATGCCGGCCGGGGTCACCGTGACTTCCGGCGCGACGAAGGTCAGCTTGTCGCCGATACCCGCGCCAAGCTTGGCGGCGGCCTTGTCGCCGATCACGATGCCAAAGCTGCCGGGCGACAAATCGTCCAATTTGCCCTGCTGCATGAACTTGTCGATGATCGAAACGTTGCGCTCCTGCGCCGGATCGATGCCATTGAGCAGGACTTTCTGCACCTTGCCATTGTTGGTCAGCAGGCCTTGCATCTGGGTAAAGGGCGCGACCGCCAGAACCTTGGGGTTCTCCTTGACCTTGGCGGCCAGGCTTTGCCAGTCACTGATGGGCTCACCAGACTCGATGGTCGCGTGGGGCACCATGCCCAGCACGCGGGTGCGCATCTCATGATCGAAGCCATTCATCACCGAAAGCACCACGATCATCACGACTACGCCAAGGGCGAGCCCGATCATCGAGGTCAAGGAAATGAATGACACAAAATGATTGCGACGCTTTGCACGGGTATAACGCGTGCCGATAAATACGAAGAGAGGTCTGAACATGTCGGGGCTTGTTCGGAGGAAAAGAAGACGTCCTTGTGGCGGGGTCAGGTAAGCAGCTTTACACTCAGACCATCACCGCTACTTTGGGTTCGCCATGTCGACATTAGATGAAGAAGATCGCCGCGAATACTACCGTATCGAGGACATGATCGCACTGGAAATTAGCCCTCTGTCCGGCCCCGAAGCGGCGAGTAAGGAAGTGTTGCTGGATGATTCGCCGCTGTTCAATCTGCTCAGTGAACTGCACCTGAGCGAATTCGAGTCCCAGCACCTGCTGCGCCAGATCGGCGAGCGGGACCGAACCCTGGCGGCCTTCCTCAAAGTACAGAACAAGCGGATCGACCTGCTCAGCCAGATCATGGCGCAAAGCCTGCTGGGCGAGATTGGCACGCCGCAACCCGTGATCATTTCCGAGGGTGGCATTGAGTTCCAGCACCCCAGCGCCCTGGCACCCGACAGCCAGTTGGCGGTCAAGCTGGTGCTGATGCCCCAGGCACTGGGCCTGCTGCTGCGCGCCAAGGTCACCCATTGCGATGCCAAGAGTGGCGGGTTTGAGGTCGGCACCGAGTTCGAAGCCATGACCGACGCCCAGCGCCAGCTGCTGGCGCGTTATATCCTGCAAAAACAGGCTCAGGAACGACGCCTGGCCCGGGAACAAAGCGACGCCCAAGACACCTGAATACGATCATTGAATGGCCCGTTGTGCCATCCATTCAGCCAGGATACCTGGCGTAAAGGAGCAACTGTGACCCTGATTTACGGCCACCGCGGTGCCAAAGGCGAAGCACCGGAAAACACCCTGACCAGCTTCCAGGAATGCCTCAAGCACGGCGTTCGCCGCTGCGAACTGGATTTGCACCTGTCCATGGACGGCGAGTTGATGGTCATCCATGACCCTACCCTCAAGCGCACCGCCGACCGGCGTGGCAAGGTGGTCGAGTACTCGGCAGCTGATCTGGTGAAGATGGACGCGCGCAAGGGCGGCCCGGGCTGGGTCAATCCTTGCCCCATTCCACGCCTTGAGGAACTGTTCGAGAAATGCGACTTCGATCACTGGCAACTGGAAGTCAAAAGCGCTTCGCGCACCCGCGCGGCAACGACGGTGTTGGCTATTCGAGAAATGGCCCAGCAGTTTGGCCTGATGGACAAGATCACCGTGACCTCAAGCTCGCGGGAAGTGCTGAAAGCGGCCCTGGACCTGACGCCGGACCTGTCCCGGGGGCTGGTGGCCGAATACGCCTGGCTCGACCCATTGAAGGTCGCGGCAAACTATGGCTGTGAAATTCTGGCGCTGAACTGGACGTTGTGCACCCCTGAGCGCTTGGCCAAAGCCCAGCGCCAAGGGCTGCACGTGTCCGTGTGGACGGTCAACGAGCCCGCGCTGATGCGCAGGCTCGCCGACTTCGGCGTAGATAGCCTGATTACAGACTTTCCCGGTTTGGCCACTGCCACTCTCGGGAATTACTGAAATCGGTCTCCCCGGCCGGCTCAGGCCACCGGCCGGAGCCGCTCAAAAAAGCCGGTTGAGGCCGTCGTAGGCCGCTACCCGATAGGCTTCAGCCATGGTCGGGTAGTTGAACGTGGTGTTGACGAAATACTTGAGGGTATTTTGCTCACCCGGCTGGTTCATGATGGCCTGGCCGATGTGCACGATCTCCGAGGCCTGGTAGCCGAAGCAATGTACGCCAAGGACTTCCAGAGTCTCGCGGTGGAACAGAATCTTCAGCATGCCTTGGGGCTCACCGGCGATCTGCGCACGCGCCATGCTCTTGAAGAATGCCTTACCCACTTCGTAAGGCACCTTGGCCTTGGTCAGCTCGTGCTCGTTTTTGCCGATGGAGCTGATCTCGGGAATGGTGTAGATCCCGGTTGGTACATCATTGACGTAGCGCCAGCTGCCGTTGTCGACAATGCTGCCAGCAGCCGAACGGCCCTGGTCGTGTGCGGCACTGGCCAGGCTTGGCCAGCCGATCACGTCACCGGCACCGTAGATATTGGTCACGCAGGTGCGGTAGTTCTCGTCCACCTCGATCTGGCCACGGCTGTTGACCTTGACCCCGATGTTTTCCATGCCCAGCTTGTCGGTGTTGCCGGTACGGCCGTTGCACCAGAGCAGGGCGTCGGCCTTGATCTTCTTGCCGGACTTGAGGTGCAGGATCACCCCGTTGTCCAGGCCTTCAACGCGATCGTATTCCTCGTTGTGGCGCACGGTGATGTTGTTGTTGCTGAAGTGGTAGCTCAACGCCTGGGAAATTTCCGAGTCGAGGAAGCTCAGTAACTGGTCGCGGTTATCCACCAGTTCCACCAATACACCCAGGCCGCTGAAGATCGAGGCGTATTCGCAGCCGATCACGCCTGCACCATAGATAATCAGCTTGCGCGGGGTGTGACCCAGGCTGAGGATCGTGTCGCTATCGTAGATACGCGGGTGGTGGAAATCGATATCGGCCGGGCGATACGGGCGCGAGCCGGTGGCGATGATGATGTGCTTGGCCACCAGTTTCTCGACCACACCGTTGGCGCAGACCACCTCGACGGTTTGCTCGTCGGCGAAGCTGCCGGTGCCGAAAAACAGGTCGACGCGGTTACGAGCGTAGTAGCCGGTGCGCGAGGCAACCTGTTTGGAGATGACTTTTTCAGCGCTCTTGAGCACGTCCGGGAATGAAAACCAGCGCGGCTCACCAATGGCCCGGAACATCGGGTTGGTGTTGAACTGCATGATCTGGCGCACCGAGTGACGCAAGGCCTTGGACGGGATGGTACCCAGGTGGGTGCAGTTACCGCCGACCTGGCGACGGCTATCGACCATCGCCACCTTGCGCCCAGCTTTGGCGGCGTTCATCGCCGCACCTTCTCCAGCCGGGCCGGAACCCAGTACCACTACGTCGTAGTTGTAGACAGCCATGCGTACTCCTCAGAACAGGCCAAGACGCACGGTTGGGCGCCTGGCTAAATCATGCCGCGGCCAGCGGTCATGAAGGATCAAATGGGCTCAGGTGTATGAACCGGGGCACAGTCTATATAAGCCTCAACGCCGCGCACATTAACCCTTGGTCGCGTCGTAGGCCAGTTTTGCCTTTACTACACAGTGTTCGTTACGGCTTCACTGCCGTCAGTTGCTCGAACGCCTTGTTGCTCCGTGTGACGAAACCAGTCCCCTCGCGCATCACAAAAAACGCCGCGATCCGGTGCTTTTCTGCATACGCCCACCCTTGCTCCGGGCCGAGGATCATCAGCAAGGTCGACAATCCATCAGCCATCAACGCTGAAGGTTGCAACACCGTCACCGACGCCAGTTGATGAGTGATAGGCGCGCCCGTCCGTGCATCGAGGGCGTGGGAATAACGTCGACCATCCTGCTGGAAATAATTGCGATAGTCACCTGATGTAGACACACCGAAGCCATCGACATTGATCACCCGCTCAGCCACCTGCTGATCGTCCCGGGGCTCTTCCAGCGCAATACGCCAAGGCGTGCCATCCAGTTTGTGACCCGCAGCTTTGAGTTCGCCAGTGACTTCGACCAGGTAACTGCGGATGCCCAGCCGAGTCAGTTGCGCGGCGATCCGGTCAACGGCATATCCGGCAGCGATGCTGTTGAAGTCGACTTCGACGGCAGCGTCCTTGCACAACTGCTGGCCGTCGAAGTGTAGATGCGCATGGCCGACACGCTGGCGCACCTGCGTAAGCGTTGCCACGTCCGGGACCTTTATCTCTCGGGCTTGCGGACCAAACCCCCAGAGATTCATCAGTGGTTCGACCGTCAGGTCGAAGGCGCCATCGCTGGCCTGGGACAACTGCTCCCCGGTGCGTACCAGGTGCAGGACCGGTTCGGGCATCGACTGGCAACTGTTGGCAGGCAGATCGTTGAAGCGCTCGATATCGGAATCACTGCGGTAGGTCGACATTTGCCGGTCGACTTCACTCAGAATGCTTTCCACCTGGCGCTGAAGCTCTTTCGCAGCTGGCGTACGAGAGGTTTTGACGTACTGGATAGAATACGTACTGCCCATGGTCGGCCCGCCAAAGCCCTCCAGCGAATCGCCGCCACACCCTGCCAGCAGCGCCAAGCCGCAAAACATCGCCATTTGTCGCAGATCACCCATAAACCCTGTCGCCATCGGAAATTGAATTAACCTGGAGGCCTGCCCCCCTTTCAGGACGGGCCATTATGCGGCATGTCGCTTTCTGTTGATTGCTGATGCTCTCGACCCCGGCGCTCGCCAGTGAGGCGATCCGCCTCAACAACTGACACCCACCTTCCCCTGTAGGAGCGAGCTTGCTCGCGAAGCACTTAAAAGCGCTGCGTTATCGTTGACGATCTTCGCGAGCAAGAACCAGGCGTCATGGGGAAGACTCAGAACGCTATGGAGGGTGTACGCCAGATACGAAAACGCCCCGACATGTCGGGGCGTTTTCATTTACCACTGATGCTTAACGCGGGAATGCTGGTGGGTTGACCCCGGCCATGTCTTCCATCACGCGAACCACCTGACAGCTGTAACCGAACTCGTTGTCGTACCAAACGTACAGAACAACACGGTTGTCTTGGGTGATGGTCGCCTCAGCATCCACCACGCCCGCGTGGCGCGAGCCCACGAAGTCGGTGGAAACCACTTCCTGGGAATTGACGAAGTCGATTTGCTTATGCAGATCGGAGTGCAGCGCCATGTAGCGCAGGTACTCGTTCATCTCTTCACGGGTGGCGGCTTTCTCAAGGTTCAGGTTGAGAATGGCCATCGACACGTTTGGCGTCGGAACACGGATCGCGTTACCGGTCAGCTTCCCGGCCAGCTCAGGCAAGGCCTTGGCAGCAGCGGTAGCAGCACCGGTCTCGGTGATCACCATGTTCAGCGCGGCGCTACGGCCACGGCGATCGCCCTTGTGGAAGTTGTCGATCAGGTTCTGGTCGTTGGTGTACGAGTGAACCGTTTCAACGTGACCGTTAACGATGCCGAACTTGTCGTTTACAGCTTTGAGCACCGGCACGATGGCGTTGGTGGTGCAGGAAGCCGCAGACACGATCTTGTCGTCAGCGGTGATTTCACCATGGTTGATGCCGTGAACGATGTTCTTCAGCTTGCCTTTGCCGGGTGCCGTCAGAACAACGCGGTCGATGCCTGGGCACGCCAAGTGCTGACCCAGGCCTTCGGCGTCGCGCCACACACCGGTGTTGTCTACCAGCAGTGCGTCCTTGATGCCGTACTGGGTGTAATCCACCTCAGCCGGGCTCTTCGCGTAGATCACCTGGATCAGGTTACCGTTGGCGGTGATGGTGTTGTTTTCTTCGTCGATGACGATGGTGCCGTTGAACGGACCGTGTACCGAGTCGCGACGCAAGAGGCTTGCGCGCTTGGTCAGGTCGTTCTCGGCACCTTTGCGTACAACGATGGCACGCAGGCGCAGGCCGTCGCCGCCACCGGTTTTTTCGATCAGGATGCGCGCCAGCAAACGGCCGATACGACCGAAGCCGTACAGGACAACGTCAGTGCCTTTGCGGGCCGCAGCGTTTTGCTGACCCACCACGTCAGCCATTTCTTCACGGACGAACTGCTCGGCAGTACGGCCATTGGCTTCGTTGCGGAATTTGTAGGCCAACTTGCCCAGGTCTACCGACGCCGCGCCGAGCTTGAGCTCGCTCATGGCTTTAAGCAGAGGGAATGTTTCGTGGACGGAGAGTTCGCTATCGTCAGCAGAACGATGGCGAGCAAAGCGATGAGCCTTGAGAATCGCGATGACTGACTGGTTGATCAGGCTGCGGCCATAGATCGAGCTCACCACATTGTTATTGCGGTACAGCTGACCGATAAGCGGAATCATCGCTTCAGCGAGTGCTTCACGATCGATCCATTCACCAAGACACTGGTCGGGCTTCTGAGTCACGGGAACCTTCCACATGTAGGGGCAGAAAAAAGGGGCTACATTATGCCGCCCGACCGCCCTCGGAGCAATGCGCGCCCCGCAACAAAACCCCTTGCAAAAAAATATCGTCGCGCTGGAGCCCAGTAAACACGTGGCTTTCAGCGCACCCCTCGTTGGACCATCCGGGCAAAGTGTCCGTAACCCTCCGAAACATACGCCGATTTCGGCACTACATAATGAGTCAAAAGCCGCCTTTGTTTGTCTTAGCCACTACATTTCCCTCAATACGTATTAGGCACAGTCAGCAACTGACAGGCGGCACCCGGGGCCGTTACAATTACCGACTTTGTCGCAACGCTTGGAGCTCAACCTTCCGTGCCCGTTCTGCGTCTACCGCTACTCCCTGCCGAGGCAGGTAAACAGCATTGGGGCAACCTGCCCGGTGCCGCCCTGAGCCTGGCCATTGCCGAGGCTGCCAGCGCAGCCAAGCGCTTTACCCTGCTGCTCACCGCCGACAGCCAAAGCGCCGAGCGACTGGAGCAGGAGCTGAGCTTCTTCGCCCCCGATTTGCCGGTGCTGCATTTCCCGGACTGGGAAACCCTGCCCTACGATCTGTTTTCGCCGCACCAGGACATCATCTCCCAGCGAATCGCCAGCCTTTATCGCCTGCCGGAACTGGCTCACGGCGTACTGGTGGTACCCATCACCACGGCACTGCACCGCCTGGCACCGACCAAATTCCTGCTGGGCAGCAGCCTAGTGCTGGATATCGGCCAGAAGCTCGACGTGGAACAGATGCGCACCCGGCTTGAAGCCAGCGGTTATCGTTGCGTCGACACGGTGTACGAACACGGCGAGTTCGCGGTACGCGGTGCCTTGATCGACCTGTTCCCGATGGGCAGCAAACTGCCCTATCGGATCGACCTGTTCGACGACGAAATCGAAACCCTGCGCACCTTCGACCCGGAAAACCAGCGTTCCATCGACAAGGTCGAGTCGGTCAAGCTGCTGCCGGCCCGGGAATTCCCGCTGCAAAAAGACGCCGTCACCCGCTTCAAGGCGCGCTTTCGCGAGCGCTTTGATGTGGACTTCCGTCGCTGCCCGATCTTTCAGGACTTGAGCAGCGGGATTACCCCCGCCGGTATCGAGTACTACCTGCCGCTGTTCTTCGACGAAACCTCGACCCTCTTCGATTACCTGCCCCAGGACACCCAAGTGTTCTCGTTGCCCGGCATCGAACAGGCGGCGGAAAACTTCTGGAATGACGTACGCAACCGTTATGAAGAACGCCGCGTCGATCCGTCCCGCCCTTTATTACCGCCCGCCGAGCTGTTCCTGCCGGTGGAAGACTGCTTTGCCCGCCTGAAAAACTGGCCGCGCGTAGTTGCCAGCCAACAAGATGTAGAAGCCGGCGTTGGCCGTGAGCGCTTCCCGGCACAGGCCTTGCCCAACCTTGCGATTGAAGCCAAAGCCAACCAACCGCTCGAAGCACTGTCGAACTTCCTCGGCGACTTCCCCGGCCGCGTGCTGTTTACCGCCGAGTCCGCCGGCCGTCGCGAAGTGCTGCTGGAACTGCTGGAACGCCTGAAGCTGCGACCAAAAACCGTCGACAGCTGGCCGGACTTTGTCGCCAGCAAGCACCGCCTGGCAATCACCATTGCACCGCTGGATGAAGGCTTGGTGCTGGATGATCCGGCCCTGGCGCTGATTGCCGAAAGCCCGCTGTTCGGTCAGCGCGTGATGCAGCGTCGCCGTCGCGAAAAACGCGCCGATGCCAACAACGATGCCGTGATCAAGAACCTCACCGAATTGCGCGAAGGCGCACCGGTGGTGCACATCGACCATGGCGTCGGCCGCTACCTGGGCCTGCAGACCCTGGAAATCGACAACCAGGCCGCCGAATTCCTCACCATGGAATACGCCGAAGGCGCCAAGCTGTATGTGCCCGTGGCAAGCCTGCACCTGATCGCCCGCTATACCGGCAGCGACGACGCCCTGGCACCGTTGCACCGTCTGGGGTCCGAGACCTGGCAGAAAGCCAAGCGCAAGGCCGCCGAACAAGTGCGCGACGTGGCCGCCGAACTGCTGGACATTTATGCCCGCCGTGCGGCCCGCGAAGGACATGCCTTCGCTGACCCGAAAGCCGACTACGCCACGTTCAGCGCCGGCTTCGCTTTCGAGGAAACCCCGGACCAGCAAACCACCATCGACGCCGTGCGCGCCGACATGCTCGCCCCCAAGCCGATGGACCGTTTGGTCTGCGGCGACGTGGGCTTCGGCAAGACCGAAGTGGCCATGCGCGCGGCCTTCATTGCGGTACACGGCGGTCGCCAAGTGGCAATCCTGGTACCGACCACCCTGCTCGCCCAACAGCACTACAACAGTTTCCGCGACCGCTTTGCCGACTGGCCGGTGAGCGTGGAAGTGATGAGCCGCTTCAAGTCCGCCAAGGAAGTGAACGCCGCCATTGCGGATCTGGCAGAAGGCAAGATCGACATCGTCATCGGCACTCACAAGCTGCTGTCCGACGATGTGAAGATCAAAAACCTCGGGTTGGTGATCATCGACGAAGAACACCGCTTTGGTGTCCGTCAGAAGGAACAGCTCAAGGCCCTGCGCAGTGAAGTCGACATCCTGACCCTCACTGCCACACCGATCCCGCGCACGTTGAACATGGCGGTATCGGGCATGCGTGACCTGTCGATCATTGCCACGCCGCCGGCGCGACGGCTGTCGGTGCGCACCTTCGTCATGGAGCAAAACAAAAGTACGGTCAAGGAAGCGCTGCTGCGTGAGCTGCTCCGTGGTGGCCAGGTCTACTACCTGCACAACGATGTGAAAACCATCGAGAAGTGCGCCGCCGAATTGGCCGAACTAGTACCGGAAGCACGGATCGCCATCGGCCATGGGCAGATGCGCGAACGCGAACTCGAACAGGTGATGAGCGACTTCTACCACAAGCGCTTCAACGTGCTGATCGCCTCGACCATCATCGAGACCGGCATCGACGTGCCGAGCGCCAACACCATCATCATCGAGCGCGCCGACAAGTTCGGCCTGGCGCAACTGCACCAATTGCGTGGCCGGGTCGGCCGTAGTCACCACCAGGCATACGCCTACTTGCTCACGCCGCCGCGACAGCAGATCACCTCCGACGCCGAGAAGCGCCTGGAAGCCATCGCCAACACCCAGGATCTGGGCGCCGGCTTCGTGCTGGCCACCAACGACCTGGAAATCCGTGGCGCCGGCGAACTGCTGGGGGATGGCCAGAGCGGGCAGATCCAGGCGGTGGGTTTCACCCTCTATATGGAAATGCTCGAACGCGCCGTGAAGGCTATTCGCAAAGGCGAGCAGCCGAACCTTGACCAACCGTTGGGCGGCGGCCCGGAAATCAACCTGCGCTTGCCGGCGTTGATTCCCGAAGACTACTTGCCGGATGTGCATGCGCGGCTGATTCTGTACAAACGCATCGCCTCAGCCACCGACGAAGAAGGCCTCAAGGACCTGCAAGTGGAGATGATCGACCGCTTCGGCCTGCTGCCCGAACCGACCAAGAACCTGGTGCGCCTGACTCTGCTCAAATTGCAGGCCGAGCAACTGGGGATCAAGAAGGTCGACGCCGGGCCGCAAGGTGGGCGCATCGAGTTCGAAGCACAGACACCGGTGGACCCACTGGTGTTGATCAAGCTGATTCAGGGCCAACCCAATCGCTACAAGTTCGAAGGGGCTACGCTGTTCAAGTTCATGGTGCCGATGGAACGTGCCGAAGAACGCTTTAATACATTGGAGGCGCTGTTTGAGCGCCTCATCCCGAAATCTGCTTGAAGGACGCCCCATGCGCCTGTTCCGCATTCTGAGCCTGTTGTTGGTGGTGCTCGCCCCGTCGGCGTTTGCCGATAGCCTGTATCAGGTAGAAATGATCCTGATCCGCCAGAATGCGGAACCGGTGATCAACAGCCGCGCGGCCCCGGAAGACTGGGACGCCGGGGCGCCACGCCTGGGCACCGATAAAATGAGCCCACCGCGACTGACGAACATTGTCGATAAGCTCCGCGCTGACAGTCATTACACCGTGTTGCTGCACAAGGCGTGGGAACAGAGCCTCGGCGAGCAACCGATCAAGCTGGCCATCAGCGACGGTCAGGAACAGTTCGGTCAATTTCCGATCGAGGGCACCCTGAACCTGCAACTGGGCCGTTTTACCGACATGGATGCAGATTTCTGGGTCAACCAGTTCGACAGTAATGGCAGCGTGATCGCCAGCGAGCACCTCAATCAAAAAGATGTGCGCACCAAGAATAACCAGCTCAACTACTTGGACGGCGGCCACCTGGCCCTGTTGATCAAGATCACCTCGCTGACCGCCAAGCCGCCCAGCGCACCACCGCCTGATCTTCAGGACTGATCCTGCGCCATGCCCCTGACGTCGTCGTTGACCAAACCCCTGGCCCCTTCATGGGCCAACCGCTTCAAAGAGCAAAGCCTTGAGCGTGGCCGGCGCTACGCCCTGGAAAACCGCGTGCGGATCGTCGAGTCCGGTGACAGTACGATCATCGCCAGCTGCGAAGGCTCGGGCGGCAACGTCTATCGACAGACCATCGAATTGCGCGAGTCAGCCAAGGGCACCTTGATCCTGGTGGACAGTCGCTGCACCTGCCCCGTACACACCAACTGCAAACACATCGCTGCGGTGCTGCTCAAGGTTCAGGAAACCCTGGCCTACCCGGCCGCAGCCAAGGATGCCGAACTGCTGGAAAAGCTCCAGGCGGTGCTGGACAACCGAGTGGTGCTGCCCCAAGTAGTGCTGGATGACGTGCAACCGGTGCCGCGCCTGTGGCTGGCGAGTATCGAGTTCAGTGCGTTCGAACCACGCAACGGCAAGATGCAGCGTTATATCCAGCATCGGGCGGCGCTGTCGTTCAATTATCAAGACAACTACGTCAGTGGGCAGAAGAACGCCGACATCATTGTCCGCCAGGAAACCCAGAGCCTGCGGATCAAGCGCCATCCAGAAGTGGAACAACAGTTTCGCGAACAACTGCGCCTGCTGGGCTTCAAGATCGCCACCCGCCAGAGCAAAGCCTTGCCGGAAAGTGCCGGCGAGCTGTTCGAGATGGTCAATGACAGCGCCTGGCTGAACTTCACTCTGAATGCTTCGCCCGGGTTACGCGCCCAAGGCTGGGAGCTGCAGATCGATGAGGATTTCGGCTTCGACCTGACGGCCGTGGACGACTGGTACGCCACCGTCGATGAAATACCGGAACGGGATTGGTTCGACCTGGAGCTGGGGATCATCGTCAACGGCGAGCGACTGAGCCTGCTGCCGATCCTGCTGAACCTGATGCGCTCCCACACCGAGATCCTCAACCCGGAAAAACTTGCGCGCCGCCGCGATGACGAACTGATCCTGGTGAATATCCCGGCCATGCCCAACGGCGGCCATGGGCCTCTGCAAGTCGCCCTGCCCTACGGCCGGCTGAAACCGGTGCTGGCCACCCTCGGCGAGTTCTACCTGCAAGAGCCCGGCACCACGTTGCGCCTGAGCAAGGCCGACGCGATCCGCCTCAATCCTCTGGAAGACCTGCCACTGCAATGGGAAGGTGGCGAACAGATCCGCAACTTCGCTCAGCGCCTGCGGGACATCAAGGATTTCACTGCCACGGCACCCGAAGGCCTGAATGCGACCTTGCGCCCCTACCAGTTGGAAGGTTTGAGTTGGATGCAGTCGCTGCGGCAACTGGAGGTCGGCGGGATTCTTGCGGACGACATGGGCCTGGGGAAAACCCTGCAAACCCTGGCGCATATTCTCAGCGAAAAAATCGCCGGGCGTCTGGATCGCCCGTGCATGGTGGTAATGCCCACCAGCCTGATTCCCAACTGGCTCGACGAAGCCGCGCACTTTACGCCGCAGCTCAAGGTGCTGGCGCTGTACGGCGCCGGGCGCAAAAAACATTTCGCACAACTGCAGGACTACGACCTGCTGCTCACCACCTATGCTTTGCTGCCCAAGGACATTGAGCTACTGGCCGCCCAGCCCTTGCACGTACTGATCCTCGACGAAGCCCAGTACATCAAGAACCCCACCAGTAAGGCCGCCCAGGCCGCGCGCGAGCTGAATGCCCGCCAGCGCCTGTGCCTGTCAGGGACACCGCTGGAAAACCACTTGGGCGAGCTGTGGTCGCTGTTCCACTTCCTGTTGCCGGGTTGGCTGGGGGACGTGAAAAGCTTTAATCGGGATTACCGCGTGCCCATTGAAAAGCGTGCCAGCGAAGTGCGATTGCAGCACCTTAACGGGCGGATCAAACCTTTCCTGCTGCGCCGTACCAAGGAACAGGTAGCAACGGAGTTGCCGCCAAAGACCGAAATCATCCACTGGGTCGACCTCAACGAGGCCCAGCGCGACGTGTATGAAACCATGCGCCTGGCCATGGACAAGAAAGTCCGCGACGAGATCACCCGCAAGGGCGTGGCCCGCAGTCAGATCATTATCCTGGAAGCGCTGCTCAAGTTGCGTCAGGTGTGCTGCGATTTGCGGCTGGTGAACGACGCAACCCTGCCCGCACGAGGCAGCAGCTCGGGCAAGCTCGACAGCCTGATGGAAATGCTTGAGGAGTTGTTTGCGGAAGGACGCAGGATTCTGCTGTTTTCCCAGTTCACCTCGATGCTGAGCCTGATCGAGGCCGAGCTGAAGAAACGTGGCGTGGCCTACGCACTGCTGACCGGGCAAACCCGGGATCGGCGCACGCCGGTGAAGGACTTCCAGAGCGGTAAACTGCAGATCTTTCTGATCAGCCTAAAGGCCGGCGGCGTTGGGCTTAACCTGACGGAAGCGGACACGGTGATTCACTACGACCCGTGGTGGAACCCGGCCACCGAAAACCAGGCGACCGACCGTGCGTATCGCATTGGCCAGGAGAAGCCGGTGTTTGTCTACAAGATGATTGCCCGGGGTACCGTGGAAGAGAAAATCCAGCATTTGCAGAAGGAAAAGTCTGACCTGGCCGCGGGCGTGCTCGATGGCCGCACGACCGGGGATTGGAAATTGGGCAATGAGGATATTGAGGCGTTGTTTGCGCCGTTGCCTCACAAGCAGGAAAAGCGCTGACGGTTAGATCGCCTTCGCGAGCCAGCCCGCTCCCACATTCGACCGCATTTCTTCAGGGTATGCGGGGTCAAGTGTGGGAGCGGGCTTGCTCGCGAAGGGCGCACCGCAGCTGTCAGTCAATTAATTGAGCATCCCGCAGCGCACCAAGCGCCGTCAGCCAACGCGGGTTCTGCTTGTACTCGGTAGAGGCGATTGCCTGCCCACGCATCCGCGCAATACGCGCCGATGGGGTGACCTTCATGCGTTGTGCGGCGCTCAGAGCCAGCTCAGCAGCCGCTCGATCGTTGCACACCAGGCCCATGTCACAACCGGCAGTCAGCGCGGCTTCGATACGACTGGCAGCATCGCCGACCACGTGGGCACCCGCCATGGACAAGTCGTCGCTGAAAATCACGCCGTCAAATTGCAATTCGCCCCGCAGGATGTCCTGCAACCAACGACGGGAGAAACCGGCAGGCTGTGAACCAACCTGAGGGTAAATGACATGGGCCGGCATTACCGCCGCCAGTTGCTTGCTCAGTCGTGCGAAAGGCACCAGGTCGTTGGCGCGAATTTGTTCCAGGCTGCGCTCGTCATTGGGAATGGCGACGTGGGAATCGGCTTCAGCCCAACCGTGGCCCGGAAAATGTTTGCCGGTGGCGGCCATGCCGGCGCTGTTCATGCCGCGAATAAAGGCACCGGCCAGCACGGCAGCGCGTTCGGGGTCGCCTTCGAATGAGCGACTGCCCACGACGGCACTGCGCTGGTAATCCAGGTCCAGTACCGGTGCAAAGCTCAGGTCCAGACCGACGGCCAACACTTCGGTAGCCATAATCCAGCCGCATTGCTCAGCCAGGTATTCAGCATTGGGATTGTCCGCCAGGGCACGCATCGCCGGGAGCCGCACAAACCCTTGGCGCAGGCGTTGGACACGGCCACCTTCCTGGTCAACTGCCAGCAGCAGATCAGGGCGCACCGCGCGAATCGCAGCGCTCAACTCGCGCACTTGGCGCGGATGTTCGATATTGCGCGCAAAAATGATCAGGCCACCCACCTCGGGTTGACGCAACAACTGGCGATCTTCAGCCGTCAGCCAGGTACCGGCGACGTCCACCATCAAAGAGCCTTGCAGGGCCGCAGTCATAAACCTTCCTTAAATAGCGCACAACCCGAAGCCCTCGCGAGGTCGCATCGCCGGATAAAGCCTGGCAATGGACGCTCAGCGTGAGCAACGGGTTGTGGATAAACATCTGAAATCGGCATGGGCGGCTAGCTTAGCGCAAGCCAGCGGACACGCCCACCCGCAAGCGGTCAAACCTTGGCGGCCGCCGGCACGGACTTGCTGCGTGGACGCAGTTGGGCAGCGGCCATGGCCTGGTCGGTGACACCGGTCTCGGCCCGCATACCCGCAGCCAAGAATGGCACCATCAGGCGCATCACCTGCTCAATGGAGGTATTGACGCCAAAATCGGTCTCGGCGATCGCTCGCAGGGCCTTGATCCCGGACATGCTGAACGCCGCAGCGCCGAGCATGAAATGCACACGCCAGAACAATTCGATAGGGGGAATACGTGGCGCTGCTTCGTTAACCAGCAACATATAGCGGCGGAACACCTTGCCGTACATGTCTTCCAGGTAACGCCGCAAGTGCCCCTGGCTCTGACTGAATGCCAGGCCCAACAAACGCATGAAGATTGACAGGTCGTTGCCACTGCGCGGCTGGACCACCAACGCTTGTTCGACCAGGATTTCCAGCAAGTCTTCCAGGCTCGGCTTGTTTTCAGGCTTGGCCTGGCGGCGCTCCAGTTCGCGATCGAGGCTGATGCAGAACGGTCCCAGGAAGCGCGAGAACACCGCCTGGATCAGGGCCTTTTTCGAGCCGAAATGATAGTTCACTGCCGCCAGGTTGACCCCAGCCTTGCTGGTGATCAGCCGCAATGAAGTTTCAGCAAATCCTTTTTCCGCGAACAACTGCTCGGCAGCATCGAGAATGCGTTCAACGGTTTCCGACTGGGCCATGGCTACTCCGCCTGACAAACACTTGTTTGAAACATACGTTTCACTTTGTGTATTGTCAAGCCTGCAGGTCCGTTTTCCGGCTGGGCAGTCATCTATTTCGTCGCTATTTAATCACATCCTCCAAGGTCTGTAGGCAGCGCTGTCCCGGTCATGTAGGACAGGTGACCGATGACCGTCCAGCGGAGTGAGTAAAAACGGTGATTGCCAAGCGCAGTCCACTGTATATAATCCCAGTCACTGTATAAAAAGACAGAGCGATCAACATGCTAAAACTGACGCCACGCCAAGCTGAGATTCTCGCTTTTATCAAGCGCTGCCTTGATGACAATGGCTACCCGCCGACCCGGGCGGAAATTGCCCTTGAGCTGGGATTCAAGTCGCCCAACGCTGCCGAGGAACACCTCAAGGCTCTCGCCCGCAAAGGCGCGATCGAGATGACCCCGGGCGCTTCACGAGGCATTCGTATTCCTGGCTTCGAGGCCAAGGCCGACGAGTCGACCCTGCCGATCATCGGCCGTGTCGCTGCCGGTGCGCCAATCCTGGCGCAGCAGCACGTCGAGGAGTCCTGCAACATCAACCCGACTTTCTTCCATCCTCGCGCCGACTACCTGTTGCGGGTTCATGGCATGAGCATGAAGGACGTCGGCATTTTCGATGGCGACCTGCTGGCCGTCCATACCACGCGCGAAGCCCGCAACGGCCAGATCGTCGTTGCCCGTATCGGCGACGAGGTGACGGTCAAGCGTTTCAAGCGCGAAGGCAGCAAGGTCTGGCTCCTGGCCGAAAACCCCGAGTTCGCACCCATTGAAGTCAACCTGAAGGATCAGGATCTGGTGATTGAAGGTTTGAGCGTCGGCGTTATTCGCCGCTAACGGAGGCATCATGCAGTTTCCACACACACCACAACACACTCAGCTTCCGCTGTTTGAAGCCTTCATGATGGCGCAACCCCTTGCGCCGATCCTCAAGGAGTCGGTCGAGGCGCCCTGGAGCGCCGAACCCGAGACGTTCAGTGAACTGTCGTTGCGCGGTGCCGCCGGGAACTGCCTGAACCTGCTGGCACCCATTCTTCGCGAACTGAGCGAAGAACAGGATGCACGCTGGCTGACACTGATCGCCCCGCCTTCCAGCCTGACCCAGACCTGGTTACGGGATGCGGGCCTGAATCGCGAGCGTATTCTGTTGCTGCAACCCCGCGGCACACAGAGCGCTCAACAATTGACCTGCGAAGCCTTGCGCCTGGGCCGTAGCCATACAGTAGTCAGCTGGCTGAACCCGCTGAGTACAACGGCCAGGCAGCAGTTGATCAGCGCGGCACGGGATGGCGACGCACAGAGCCTGAACATTCGATTGGGATAATCCCTGGACCAACGCTGAAAAGCGTTACCGGGATGTACTGAAAATCGTCCGCTTTGCAGTTATCTGACTTACCGTCAGAGCCTGCGATAGACGCGAGGCTTCTCTAGGATTGAGAAGCCGATCTGTAACTTCAAACTCGCAAAAAACCGACAAACGGACTCAGTGAAGAATCCGTGGGCCGTCGTCTTTCTCCGGCTCACCTTCAGCCAGGCGCCCCGCCATCTGCACGCCGACGCTCAACATGGCTTTTGCCACTTCTACATGCTGGCCTTGCAGGAACGCTTTGGCGTCCTCGGAAAAGTCCAGAATCACCAGAGAACCCTCGTCCTCAGCCCTGCGCAGCTCAATTCGGCCGTCGGGCAGTTCAACAATTTCCAGAAAGGACGTTGGCATAAAAGTCTGTTCTCCACGAAAGGCCGAGATTATATCAGTCATCCGCTTGGCCTCGCTCGGGATCTGGGCCGCTTTCTTTACGATTTGATGAATGGTGCAACCAGATTGATCGTTCCCATGCTCTGTACGGGAACGATCATTACTTCACTTATCAGCACTCGTTCAAGCCATCCCGAAACCGAATCGCCAGCTTCTTGAGCTCCTGCCGCCAACTCTCCAGCTCTTCCCGACTCAAAGGCTCCGGCCCCTCTTCTTCCAGGCTCACCGCCACGATCAGCGGCTGGGTCACGTCGCCCTTGGGCTTATGTGGCACTCGTGGCGGCTGGAACATCGCCGAATGAGCTACCAGCAAGCGCGCCAACCAGCTGTCCGGGCTCTGCGCCATTTCCACCAGTTCGGCCAATTCCGGAATAGCGATGGACTCCGACACTTCGCGAGTCAGGATCATTTCCGCCCGGGGCGCGCCGGCTTGGGGTAGCCGATAAAACCCGGCAATTTCATGGCATAGACCAAGCAACGCCCCATAAAGGTGGAACAACGCCGACTCACGTCCAGCCTGCACCAGCGCGATAGCGTTCATCTCCTTTCCCTCCTCGGCGCGACCGAGGGCTTCCAGGGACAACCCCGCGAAATAAATTTTCTGATTGGTACGGGTATAGAGTTCGTTGGCCATGACGGCAGTCTCCACAACGAATAAGGCGTGATGCTGGTTCAGCAGTGTCATGGATCAACCAAGCCTACTGCAAGCGCAAAAAAAGGCCGCCTGTAACGGCGGCCTTTATCGCTAAGCGGTTGGGGGATCAAGCGCCTTGGCGCTTGTCCTCGACCTTCCACTTGCCACCGTCATAGAACGCCTTCCAGCCGGTAGGCTTGCCCTCGACCTCAGTCTGCACGTACTGCTCCTTGGTCTTGCGGCTGTAGCGGATTACCGCCGGACGACCATCCGGGTCCTTCTTCGGCGCTTCGCAGAGGAAGTGGTACTTCGGATCAATCTCGTCCTTGTGGGGCACGATCTCGATCACCAGTGGCGCACGGGTCTCACGGTTTTTCGGGAACTGGCTGGCGGCCAAGAACAGGCCCGAAGCGCCGTCACGCAGAATGTAAGTGTCGTTGACCTTCTCACACTTGAGCTCAGGCATCTTCACCGGGTCCATTTTCGGCGGCGCCGCGTCACCGCTTTTCAGCAGTTTGCGGGTGTTCTTGCAGGTAGGGTTGGTGCACCCGAAGAACTTGCCGAAGCGGCCGGTCTTGAGCTGCATCTCGCTGCCACACTTGTCGCATTCCAGGCTCGGACCTTCGTAGCCCTTGATACGGTAAGTGCCCTCCTCGATCTCATAGCCGTTGCAATCCGGGTTGTTACCGCAGATGTGCAGCTTGTGCTTCTCGTCCAGCAGGTAGGCGTCCATCGCCGTGCTGCAGATTGGGCAGCGATGCTTGCCACGCAGTACCAGCGACTCGGACTCGCCCTCGTCATCGGCAGCGATTTCATCGCCCGGCACCAGGTTGACGGTCGCCTTGCAGCGCTCTTTCGGCGGCAGGCTATAGCCCGAGCAACCGAGGAACACACCGGTGGAAGCAGTACGAATCTGCATCGGGCGCCCGCAGGTGAGGCACGGAATATCCGTCATCACCGGCTGGTTGGCGCGCATGCCACTCTCCGGGCTTTCGGCTACTTCGAGCTTCTTCTTGAAGTCGCCATAGAACTCGTCGAGTACATTTTTCCAGTCGCGTTCGCCTTGGGCCACGTCATCGAGGTGCTCTTCCATGCCGGCGGTGAAGCCGTAGTCCATCAGGTTGGAGAAGCTCTCCGACAGACGCTCAGTGACGATATCGCCCATCTTTTCCGAGTAGAAACGACGATTATGCAGTGCAACGTAACCACGGTCCTGGATGGTGGAAATAATCGCCGCGTAGGTCGAAGGACGACCGATGCCGCGTTTCTCCATCTCCTTGACCAGGCTGGCTTCCGAATAACGGGCCGGCGGCTTGGTGAAGTGCTGGCTCGGATCAAGCTTGATCAGCTTCATCGCGTCGCCCTGGGCCATGTCCGGCAGTACATCGTCGTCGCCCGGCTTGGCAATTTGCGGCATGACGCGGGTGTAGCCGTCGAACTTGAGGATACGGCCCTTGGCCCGCAGTTCGAAGTCCCCGGCACCGACACTGACGGTGGTCGACAGGTATTGCGCCGGCAGCATCTGGCAGGCGAGGAACTGACGCCAGATCAGCTCGTAGAGGCGCTCAGCGTCACGCTCCATGCCGGTCAGCTTGCTTGGCTCGGTGTTGGCATCAGAAGGACGAATCGCTTCGTGAGCCTCTTGTGCGCCTTCCTTGCTGCTGTAGACGTTAGGTTTTTCCGGCAGGTACTTCTTGCCGAACTCACCTTCAATATAGGTACGCGCCATCGCGACCGCATCCAACGACAGGTTGGTGGAGTCGGTACGCATATACGTGATGTAGCCCGCTTCATACAGACGCTGGGCCATCATCATGGTCTTCTTCACCCCGAAGCCCAGGCGGTTACTCGCGGCCTGTTGCAGGGTGGAGGTGATGAACGGTGCCGATGGCTTGCTGCTGGTAGGCTTGTCTTCACGCTTGACGATGCTGTAGCTGGAAGACTTGAGCTTCTCCAGCGCGGCCATGGCCTGGGCTTCGTTGAGTGGCTTGAACGCCTCGCCTTTCTCGCGGGCCACTTCAAAGCGCACGTTCGCGCCTTTGGCAGTGCCGAGGTCGGCATGGACTTCCCAGTACTCTTCGGGGTTGAACGCACGAATCTCGCGCTCACGCTCCACCACCAGCTTCACGGCAACCGATTGCACACGACCGGCAGACAGGCCACGGGCGATCTTCGCCCATAGCAACGGCGAGACCATGTAGCCCACGACGCGGTCGAGGAAACGACGGGCCTGCTGGGCATTGACGCGGTCGATGTCCAGTTCGCCCGGCTTGGAGAAGGCTTCCTGGATCGCCTTCTTGGTAATTTCGTTGAACACCACGCGCTTATAGCGGCTGTCGTCACCACCGATGGCTTCCCGCAGGTGCCAGGCAATGGCTTCCCCTTCGCGGTCCAAGTCGGTTGCGAGATAGATGGTGTCAGCATCTTTGGCGAGCCGGCGCAGCTCTTCGATGACCTTTTCCTTGCCTGGGAGGATCTCGTACTTGGCTTTCCAGCCATGATCGGGATCGACACCCATGCGCGAGACCAGCTGCTTGCGCGCTTTCTCTTTAGGCGTGAGCACCGGACCTTCGCCCGCAGCCGCCTTGCCGCGCTTGGCGGCAGGCTCCTTGCTGGCGCTAGCCGAACCGCTGGTGGGCAGGTCTCGGATATGGCCGATACTCGACTTCACCACGTACTCGTTACCCAAGTACTTGTTGATGGTCTTGGCCTTAGCCGGGGATTCCACAATGACCAGCGATTTGCCCATGGATCGGAAAATTCCTGAATTCGAGAAGTGAAAGGCGGTTGGCGCCTGACGCGGCAACGCTATATATAGTGGCAACAAGGTGAGGTCAAGCGCAGCATTCTGCGCAGACTGCCTTTATTGCGCTGAAAAAAGGCTGGGTTCGACCTGGATCAAAGCAAAGCGCGGGACCTGTTCGCCGTCAACCTCGACAGTCTCCAGGAACATGCTCAAGGGACGCACCCAAAAGCCGTAATCGCCATACAGTGCTTGGTAGAACACCACTTCTTCTTCGGTTTCAGAGTGCCGCGCCACATTAAAAACGCGGTACTGCGGACCTTTATAATGTTGGTAGAGCCCTGGTTCGACTTTCATGCTCTGGCCCTCTCACAAAAATTGTTAAAAAAAAATTACAAATTCTTCCAAAAAACAAAAACCGGGGCACTGGGCCCCGGCTTCCGTCAACCGAACGCTTAGATGCGTTCGAAGACGGTAGAGATGCCTTGGCCGAGACCAATGCACATGGTAGCAACCCCAAGGTTGCCGCCATTTTGCTTCATCACGTTAAGCAACGTGCCGGAGATACGAGCACCGGAACACCCGAAGGGGTGACCCAAGGCAATCGCGCCGCCGTGCAGGTTAACCTTCTCGTTCATCTTGTCGAGTACTTTCAAATCTTTCAGCACTGGCAGGGCCTGTGCGGCGAAAGCTTCGTTGAGCTCGAAGAAGTCGATATCGGAGATGGTCAGGCCCGCGCGCTTCAATGCTTTTTGTGTGGCCGGTACTGGACCATAGCCCATGATGGCCGGATCCACACCCGCCACTGCCATCGAACGAATCACCGCCATCGGCTGGATACCCAGGTCCTGGGCACGCTGGGCCGACATCACGATCATGCACGAGGCACCGTCGGTGATCTGCGACGAAGTACCGGCTGTCACGGTGCCGCCCTTTGGATTGAAGGCAGGTTTGAGGGCCGCCAGGCTTTCCAGGGTGGTATCCGGACGAATGGTTTCGTCATAGTCGAACAGCTTCAGGAAACCGTTCTCGTCGTAGCCGTTCATCGGGATGATTTCATCCTTGAACTTGCCTTCCACGGTCGCCTTGTGGGCCAGCTGGTGGGAGCGCAGGCCAAAAGCGTCCTGGGCTTCACGGGTAATGCCGTGCATCTTGCCGAGCATTTCTGCGGTCAGGCCCATCATGCCCGAGGCTTTCGCCGCGTACAGGGACATGTGCGGGTTAGGATCAACGCCGTGCATCATGCTGACATGGCCCATGTGCTCCACGCCGCCGACCACGAATACATCACCGTTGCCGGTCATGATCGCTTGTGCAGCAGTGTGCAGCGCGCTCATCGAGGAGCCACACAGACGGCTGACGGTCTGGCCGGCAGCGGTGTGCGGGATCTGGGTCATCAACGACGCCATGCGTGCGATGTTCCAACCCTGTTCCAGGGTCTGGTTCACACAGCCCCAGATCACGTCTTCGACTTCGTTAGGGTCAACCTTGACGTTGCGCTCAAGCAACTTGCTGATCAGGTGTGCCGACATGTCTTCGGCACGGGTGTTGCGGTGCATGCCGCCCTTGGAGCGGCCCATCGGAGTACGACCGAAGTCGACAATCACGACGTCTCTTGGATTCAAGCTCATAAATATTCTCGCTCTAGTCGTCTGGGCACTTAACCGAAGAAGCTCTGGCCGTTTTTGGCCATCTCACGCAGCTTCGCAGTCGGGTGGTACAGCGGGCCCAAATCAGCGTATTGATCAGCCAGGGCAACGAACTCGGCTACACCGATCGAATCGATGTAACGCAGCGCACCACCACGGAACGGAGGGAAACCAATACCGTAGACCAGGCCCATGTCGGCTTCGGCTGCGGTTTCAACGATGCCGTCTTCCAGGCAACGCACGGTTTCCAGGCACAAAGCGATCATCATCCAGTTGATGATGTCCTCGTCGGACACTTCACGCTGTTCGTAGACAATCGGCTTGAGCACTTCCAGCACCGATGGGTCGGCAACTTTCTTCTGCTTGCCCTTCTTGTCGGTCTCGTAAGCGTAGAAACCTTTGCCATTCTTCTGGCCCAGGCGCTTGGCTTCGTAGAGCGCATCGACAGCCGAACGACGATCGTCTTTCATGCGGTCCGGGAAGCCTTCAGCCATCACGTCACGACCGTGGTGGCCGGTGTCGATACCGACCACGTCCATCAGGTACGCCGGGCCCATCGGCCAGCCGAACTTTTCCATGACCTTGTCGATACGGACGAAGTCCACACCGGCGCTGACCAGCTTGGCGAAACCGCCGAAGTACGGGAACAGCACGCGGTTGACGAGGAAGCCCGGGCAGTCGTTGACGACGATCGGGTTCTTGCCCATTTTCTTGGCGTAGGCAACGGTGGTTGCCACTGCCAGTTCGCTGGACTTCTCGCCACGGATGACTTCCACCAGCGGCATCATGTGCACCGGGTTGAAGAAGTGCATGCCGACGAAGTTTTCCGGACGCTTGAGGGCTTTGGCCAGCAAGGTGATGGAAATGGTCGAGGTGTTCGAAGCCAGGATCGTGTCTTCTTTGACCTGGGCCTCAACTTCAGCCAGTACTGCCTGCTTGACCTTCGGGTTCTCGACAACCGCTTCGACCACCAGGTCGACATGGCCGAAATCGCCGTAGGACAGCGTAGGACGAATGCCGTTAAGCACTTCAGCCATTTTCGCAGCGGTCATGCGACCTTTATCAACGCGGCCCACCAGCAGTTTCGCGGCTTCTGCCAGACCCTGCTCGATCCCGTGTTCATTGATGTCTTTCATCAGGATCGGCGTGCCTTTGGACGCCGACTGATAGGCGATACCGCCGCCCATGATACCGGCACCGAGTACGGCAGCCTGTTTCACGTCACGGGCGATTTCGTCGTAGGCCTTGGCCTTTTTCTTCAGTTCCTGATCGTTCAGGAACAGACCGATCAAGCTCTGGGCTGCCGAGGTCTTGGCCAGTTTGACGAAGCCCGCCGCTTCGATTTCCAGAGCTTTGTCGCGACCGAAGTTCGCAGCCTTCTGGATAGTCTTGATCGCTTCAACCGGCGCCGGGTAGTTCGGACCGGCTTGGCCAGCCACGAAACCTTTGGCGGTTTCGAACGACATCATCTGTTCGATGGCGTTGAGCTTGAGTTTTTCCAGCTTTGGCTGGCGCTTGGCCTTGTAATCGAATTCGCCGCTGATGGCGCCTTTGATCAGGTTCAGTGCCGCTTCTGCCAGCTTGTCGGGAGCAACCACGGCATCGACAGCGCCGACTTTCAGCGCGTCTTCAGCACGGTTTTCCTTGCCGGCGGCAATCCACTCGATGGCGTTGTCGGCACCGATGATGCGCGGCAGGCGCACGGTACCGCCAAAGCCTGGGTAGATGCCCAGTTTGACTTCCGGCAGGCCGATTTTCGCAGTGGCAGACATCACACGGAAGTCCGCGGCCAGGCACATTTCCAGACCGCCGCCCAGGGCGATGCCATTGATCGCGGCAACGGTCGGCACGTTGAGGTCTTCGAAATCGCTGAAAATCTTGTTGGCTTCGAGGTTGCCAGCCACAAGCTCGGCATCGGGCAGCTTGAAGTTGTCGACGAATTCGGTGATGTCAGCGCCGACGATGAACACGTCCTTGCCGCTGGAGACGATCACACCCTTGACCGATGCATCTGCTTTGATGGTGTCTACGGCCTGACGCAGTTCGTTCAGGGTTAGACGGTTGAACTTGTTGACGGACTCACCCTTGAGGTCGAATTTCAATTCGACGATGCCACTTTCAAGAGCCTTAACCGTGATGGCTTTACCTTCGTAAATCATCAACTGATCTCCACGATATGGAAGCTGAACAGTACACGTTGGACGCTGGCCGCAGGTTCAGCAGGGACGTTACCGTCGATGCTACGCCAATCCGCCAGGCACACCCGTCAACGCGATAGTCGGGATTCTGTAAGAGCGGTCTGAAATACAAACGCTCAATTCATACGCCCGTTTGATTTGGGTACGCCACCTTCATCCAAATTCGGGCAATTGTCAATCGCTCGAAAGAGCAGGCAAAACGCGACTTTTCAGTCATTTCAGAACCCACGCTATCCATCAGCGCTTCGCCAATGTTTAAGCATTCACCCAATCAATAGTAGGAAAATTCGCGCTAAAACCTGTACAGGCCAGAATATCCGGCTAGGCTAGGGCAACCTTGGTAAGGGAGTATGAACGCGCAGGTGAACACCTCGCGTGATTGAGCGACCTGGCTAGTGACGAATTACCGGCCTGCCTGGCCAACTCCAGCCCGATGTTGATATCGGGCTTTTTATTGCCTGGCTTTCTGTGGGCACGAATCAGGCCAGAGCCTTGAGCAAGGACGCGATGTCCTGCAAAACACTCGCCTCGCCCTTCTCGCCCCAATACAAGGCGATCATTTGCTTGTCTGCTTCGACCTTGTAGACGTTGGCCGGCAGCGTCGCAAAATATGGCAACAACTTTTCATCAACGCAGACTTCCTGCCACTGATTGACCCATATTCCCGGCTCCAACTGCCAATAACTCCAGCATTGAGGCTTATTGCCCCGCCGTGGCCGGCAATACTGTGCACAGGGGCTCGGCGGCTCCTGCTTGAGCCAGTGGGGCCACTCCTGGGGCGCCAGCTGCATGGCCAGGCCGATGCGGCGCGCCTCCATGCGCAGGGCCATGCGCCCGCTCTGATGGCGCGAGGGACGCAACCATGCCAGAGGACTCAAGACCACCACAAGGATTGACACCACTATCCAGACCGTCATATGTGTACTCCCGAATTCTTGATGAGCGGATTTGACCTGACACCCCCATCCGCCTGAAAAACCAGCCATACTGAACCTATTGCAGTCCCCTGGAGGAACTCCCCATGTCATACGAACATATTCTGGTCGCCGTGGACCTGACCGAAGAGTGCGATCCAGTGATCAAGCGCGCACGAGCCTTTGCGGTCGCCAGCGGCGCAAAACTATCGTTGGTGCATATCGTCGAGCCAATGGCCATGGCGTTTGGTGGCGACGTGCCCATGGACCTTTCCCAGTTACAGCAACAACAATTTGATCAGGCCAAAGAACGCCTTGAACGATTGATCCTTAAATACCCTGAAGTGACGAAGGAAAACTCCCACCTCACCTACGGCCAGCCCCGCCAGGAAATCCACCACCTGGCCAAGGAACAAAACTGCGACCTGATTGTGGTCGGCAGCCATGGCCGTCACGGCCTGGCCTTGCTGCTGGGCTCCACTGCCAACGATGTACTGCACGGCGCACCGTGCGATGTGCTGGCGGTGAAGCTGGTGAAAGCCCCTTAAGTACAACGCATATCAAATGTGGGAGCGGGCTTGCTCGCGAAAGCTGTCTTTCAGTTGATGCGTCTGGTGACTGACACACCGCTTTCGCGAGCAAGCCCGCTCCCACATTTGGATCGCATTTCATATAAAAAAGCCCGGCGCTCACAGGAATGAACGCCAGGCTTTTTAGTGCTGCAGGATCAATCAGGCATCCAGCTCGGCCCAACGATCAACCAGCACTTCCAGCTCCTGGTTCAAGGTTTCCAGGGATGCGATGACTTTGGCGGTTTCAGCCGCAGGACGCAGGTAGAAACCCGAGTCAGCCATTTCTGCTTCAACAGCAGCGATCTGCTTTTCCTTGGCGTCGATATCACCCGGCAGCGCTTCCAACTCACGTTGAAGCTTGTAGCTGAGTTTCTTCTTCGCAACAGGCGCATCCTGGACCGGTGCAGGTGCTGCAACCGGCGTGACCACGGCAGAGTTCAAGTCAGCCTTGCCGGATTTGCTCTCGGTCACGCCCAGCAGGCGCGGCGAGCCGCCCTGACGCAGCCAGTCCTGATAACCACCCACGTATTCGCGCACCTTGCCTTCACCTTCGAAGACCAGGGTGCTGGTGACCACGTTGTCGAGGAATGCCCGGTCGTGGCTGACCATCAGCACGGTGCCGTTGAAGGTCAGCAAGACCTCTTCCAACAATTCCAGGGTTTCAACATCGAGGTCGTTGGTCGGTTCATCGAGCACCAACAGGTTGGCCGGCTTGCTGAACAGCTTGGCCAGCAGCAGGCGCGCACGCTCACCACCCGACAGCGCCTTGACCGGCGTACGGGCACGTTGCGGGCTGAACAGGAAGTCGCCCAGGTAGCTCAGTACGTGGCGGCTCTGGCCGTCGATATCGATAAAGTCGCGACCTTCAGCAACGTTGTCGATGACGGTTTTTTCCAGGTCCAACTGATGACGCAACTGGTCGAAGTAGGCCACATCGATCTTGGTGCCCTCTTCCACTTTACCGCTGGAGGGCTGCAGGCCATTGAGCATCAGCTTGAGCAAGGTGGTCTTGCCGGTACCGTTGGCACCGAGCAGGCCGATCCGGTCGCCGCGCTGCAGGACCATGGAGAAGTCCTTGATCAGGAACGGGCCACCCGGGTGAGCGAAGCTCACGTTTTCCAGGACCATTACCTGCTTGCCTGACTTATCGGCAGTGTCGAGCTGAATGTTGGCTTTGCCGGTGCGCTCACGGCGCTCGCTACGCTCATTGCGCAGGGCTTTGAGGGCACGTACGCGGCCTTCGTTACGGGTACGACGCGCCTTGATGCCCTGACGGATCCAGACCTCTTCCTGGGCCAGCTTCTTGTCGAACAACGCGTTAGCGGTATCTTCAGCGGCCAGCGACGCTTCCTTGTGCACCAGGAAGCTGGCGTAATCGCCGTTCCAGTCGATCAGGCCGCCGCGATCCAGTTCCAGAATGCGCGTCGCCAGGTTTTGCAGGAAAGAACGGTCGTGCGTGATAAACAGCACGGCGCCCTGGAAATCCTTGAGGGCTTCTTCAAGCCAGGCAATAGCGCCGATGTCCAGGTGGTTGGTCGGTTCGTCGAGCAGCAGCAGGTCTGGTTCAGAAACCAGTGCCTGCGCCAGCAGGACGCGACGACGCCAGCCGCCGGACAATTCGGCGAGGGTCTTGTCGGCCGGCAGCTGCAGGCGGCTCAGGGTACTGTCGACCAATTGCTGCAGGCGCCAGCCGTCACGGGCTTCGAGGTCGTGCTGGACATGCATCAGCTTGTCCAGGTCTTCTTCGGTGACGCAGTTCTGCGCCAGGTGATGGTATTCGGCGAGCAGTGCGCCCACGCCGTCGAGGCCTTCGGCGACCACGTCGAACACCGTCCGCTCGTCGGCCACCGGCAATTCTTGCGGCAATTCGCCGATCTTGAGGCCCGGGGCGCGCCAGACAGAGCCCTCATCGGCCTTCTGATCACCTTTTACCAGCTTCATCATGCTGGACTTGCCGGTGCCGTTGCGGCCGATGATGCACACCCGCTCACCACGGGCGATCTGCCAGGACACCTTGTCCAACAACGGCATAGCGCCGAAAGCAAGGGACACATCGCTGAATTTGAGCAGGGTCATGAGCTTCTCCAAAAACTGGGCGCGCATTCTACCTGACTTAGGGCCTGAGGCGGCCGGCATTTTCGCGGCCGACACGTTCTGTAGGACATTTCTAATGAACTTGAACGAAGCGACCGGCAAAGCTTTCACCGGCTACGAGCAAAAGGCTAAGCTAGGGGCAATCAGTGTCGGCACTGTCGGCACTAGTCCTGATTCCTCTGCACGGACGTCTCATGCGCAGTCGCCTTTTTAACTTTTTATCTTGTCTGCTCCTTTCTGCCACCGCCGTTCAATCTGCCCAGGCCGTGGATCTGACCACCCAACGCCAGTATTACGATGAAGCCAAGCGCGCATTGGCCAAGGGTGACAGCGGCCCCTACATGCAATACAGCCAGGCCTTGGCCGATTATCCGTTAACGCCTTATCTGGCCTACGACGAACTGACCGCGCGCCTGAAGTCTGCCAGCAACCAGGAAGTCGAACAGTTCTTCGCCAAAAACGGCGACCTGCCCCAGGCCAACTGGATGAAGTTGCGCTGGTTGCGTTGGCTGGCGGAGCGCGGCGACTGGCAAACCTTTGAAAAGTACTACGACGCGAAACTCAACTTCGTCGAGCTGGACTGCCTCCACGGCCAGTATCAGTTGAGCCACAACCTAAAGGCCGAAGGTTACAAAACGGCTGAAAAACTGTGGATGACCGGCAAATCTCAACCGGCCGCCTGTGATGCCACCTTTGGCCAATGGGCCGCTGATGGCCAACTGACCGAACAGAAAATCTGGGACCGCGCCAAGTTAGCCGCCGAAGCCCGTAACTACGCGCTGGCCAACAGCCTGGTAAAAACCTTGCGCACCCTCGGCCCTCAGGGACGCTTGATGGTGGACGTGGCGCAAAAACCCGACATGCTCAGTGATTCATCACGTTTCCTGCCGGCTAGCGAGGCAATGTCCGACGCGGTCGGCCTCGGGCTTCGTCGCCTGGCACGTCAGGATCCCGACAAGGCCATGGCCCTGCTCGATGGCTACGCCAGCAGCATGCACTTCTCCCGTGACGAAAAAGTGTCCATCGCCAGGGAGATCGGCCTGACCCTGGCACGACGTTTCGACTCCCGCGCCCTGGACGTAATGACCAAATACGACCCGGAACTACGGGACAACACCGTTTCCGAATGGCGCCTGCGCTTGCTGCTGCGCCTGGCTCGCTGGGAAGACGCCTACCAGTTGACCCGCAAGTTGCCGCAGGACCTGGCCACCACCAACCGCTGGCGCTACTGGCAAGCCCGCAGCCTTGAACTGGCGGAGCCGAAGAACCCGCAAGCCCTGGTGCTGTACAAAGGCCTGGCGAAAGAACGGGACTTCTATGGCTTCCTCGCGGCGGATCGCTCCCAAGCACCGTACCAGTTGAACAACAAGCCACTGGTGATGAGCCAGGCGCTGATCAATAAAGTGCGTAACACCCCTGGCGTTCGCCGTGCGCTGGAGTTCTACGCCCGAGGCCAGATCGTCGACGGGCGCCGCGAGTGGTACCACGTCAGCCGCCACTTCAACCGCGACGAAATGGTCGCCCAGGCCAAACTGGCCTACGACATGAAGTGGTATTTCCCGGCAATCCGCACCATCAGCCAGGCGCAATACTGGGATGACCTGGACATCCGCTTCCCGATGGCCCACCGCGACACCCTGGTGCGCGAAGCCAAGGTTCGCGGCCTGCACTCAAGCTGGGTGTTTGCCATTACTCGCCAGGAAAGCGCCTTCATGGACGACGCCCGCTCCGGCGTCGGCGCCAGTGGCCTGATGCAACTGATGCCCGGCACCGCCAAGGAAACCGCACGTAAGTTCAGCATCCCGCTGGCGTCACCTGCGCAAGTACTGGACCCGGACAAGAACATCCAGCTCGGCGCCGCCTACCTGAGCCAGGTCCACAGCCAGTTCAACGGCAACCGCGTGCTCGCGTCCGCCGCCTATAACGCCGGCCCAGGTCGCGTGCGCCAATGGTTGCGCGGTGCTGATCACCTGAGTTTCGACGTGTGGGTGGAAAGCATCCCCTTCGACGAAACCCGCCAGTACGTACAGAACGTGCTGTCTTATTCGGTGATCTACGGCCAAAAACTCAATGCGCCACAGCCGCTGGTGGATTGGCATGAACGGTATTTTGATGATCAGTAAGCGTCAGGCTTGATGCTGAAAATGCCCGCATTGAAAGATGCGGGCATTTTTTATGGACGGCGATTTAGTGTGGATGGGTTTCCCTGGCTCCATCACTGAACTGCAATGCCGCCAACCGCGCATACAGCGGGTTACTGGCAATCAACTGCTGATGCGTGCCCACCGCCACCAACTTGCCCTGATCCATCACCGCGATCCGGTCGGCGTTTTTCACCGTGGCCAAACGGTGAGCAATAACCAGCGTAGTACGGCCCTGCATCAGGCTGGGCAAGGCTTGCTGGATCAGGTGCTCACTCTGGGCATCGAGGGCGCTGGTGGCTTCATCCAGCAACAGAATCGGCGCGTCCACCAGCAGAGCCCGGGCAATCGCCAGGCGCTGGCGTTGGCCGCCGGAGAGGCCCATGCCGCCGTCGCCCAAGTGAGTCTGATAGCCATCGGGCATTTGCAGGATGAAGTCGTGGGCGTGGGCGATGCGCGCAGCCTCCTCGACCTGAGCAAAGGTGGCCGATGGATTGCCGTAGCGGATATTTTCTTCGACGCTGCCGAAGAACAGCGCAGGACTCTGGGAGACCAGGGCGAAGCAACGGCGCAGGTCCAGCGGGTCGAGGTCGGTCAGGGCGTGGCCTTCCAGCAGCACCCGACCTTGCTGAGGGTCGTAGAAGCGCAGCAGCAGGTCGAAAACCGTCGACTTGCCCGCGCCGGACGGGCCGACCAACGCAAGGGTTTCGCCCGCATTGATCGTCAGACTCAAGCCATCGACAGCAAAGCGATCCGGACGCGAAGGGTAGGAAAAATGCAGGTCCTGCAGTTCCAACCGACCGCTGACCCGCGCTGGTAACGTGATCGCGCCCTCAACAGGCGCCTGAATCTCATTGCCTGACTGCAGCAGCTCGGCAATCCGTTCTGCCGCCCCCGCCGCCCGCTGCAGTTCGCCGATCACTTCGCTCAAGGTGCCAAAGGCGCTGCCGACAATCAGGCTGTAGAACACAAACGCCGCCAGCTCTCCCCCGGAGATGCGCCCGGCGATCACGTCCATGCCGCCGACCCAGAGCATCACACCCACGGCGCCCAGCACCAGCATGATCACCAGGGTAATCAGCCAGGCCCTCTGCACGATGCGTTTGCGGGCAGTCGTGAATGCCTCTTCCACGGTGACCGCGAAGCGCTGCTCGTCCTGCACCTGGTGGTTATAGGCCTGTACCGTCTTGATCTGGCCGAGCGTCTCGGACACGTAGCTGCCCACATCAGCGATACGGTCCTGGCTCTGACGCGACAGGCTGCGCACTCGGCGGCCGAAAATCAGGATCGGCGCCAACACCAGCGGCAACGCCACCACGACAATGCTGGTGAGCTTGGGATTGGTGATGAACAGCAGCACGATCCCACCGATCACCATCAACGCGTTGCGCAGAAACAGGGACAGCGACGAGCCGATCACCGATTGCAGCAACGTGGTATCAGCGGTCAGGCGGGACTGGATTTCCGAGCTGCGATTGTTTTCGTAAAAACCGGGGTGCAGGTAGATCAGGTGATTGAACACCTGCCGGCGAATATCCGCCACGACGCGTTCGCCGATCCACGATACCAAGTAGAACCGCGCAAAGGTACCCACCGCCAGGCCAAGTACCAGAATCATAAACAAAGCGATGGACTGGTTGAGCAGATGCGGCGACTGAGTCATGAAGCCCTGGTCCACCAACAGCTTGATGCCTTGCCCCATGGACAAGGTGATACCGGCGGTGACGATCAGTGCCAACAAGGCACCCAGCGCCTGCCAGCGGTAAGGGGCAACAAAGCGGGTGGCCAGGCGAATGGCGCGGCGTTGACGGGCTGAGAGCATGGAGAGCATCACCTGAAGGGTACAACCCCAAGCCTACACTGCAATCCGATGGAACTTGGGTAAATCATAATGAGTCAGGTTAATTATGCCCGGCAGCGCTAGCGCGTAGACGTTATCGGTCTAATACACGGCTGGAAATTCCCAAAGGTTTCTGCTGGACTGGGCATTCGAACCGCCACCTTGTACGGATTTGTCACAGCTTGGTCATGCGGGGGTTTTAGAGTCGGTACACAACCTGATGAGGAGACAGGCTATGTCCTTGCAAAATAGCAGCAATGCCAAAATTGAAGTGATCCGCCAGCCACAGGATCTGCCTTGCTCGTATATCGATGCCCAAGGCCGTGAGGTGCAGATTACTGAAGAGATGGTCCAGGACGCATGCCGCGAACTGGAACAGAAATTGGTCAAGCCTGCCCAGCAAGGCTGAATCGCCCAACCCCTTTCAAACCCGACCTTGATGGCCGGGTTTTTTATGGCCTCAAATTGCCTGTGCGCCCAACGCTGACACAATGTTCGACAGAGTGGCCGACTCTCCACCGATCCGCACTTTCAACCCGTCAATCTCACGCCGCTCGGGGTAATGCTTGCGCAGCAGGTCAAACGCCTTACGCTGCTCTTCCACCGTTCCTACCAGGCTACGGCGGAAATCCGCATCATCACGGCGCGGGTCGTAGACGCTGCGGCACAGGGTCGCCAAGGCCCAGGCAGGGTCGACATTGACGTTGAGACTGACTTCGGCCAGCCACGGTTCAGGCAGCAAATCACTGAGTTGAACAGTCGGCTCCTGGCCAAGATGCCGGCAAAACGCCTGGTAAATCTGCGCGGTGCCACGCTGCTTGCCATCCAGGCTGTAACCCGCGATGTGCGGGGTGGCCAATACACACAGGTCAGCCAAGTCGACATCCACCTGCGGCTCGCCTTCCCAGACATCCAGCACCGCTTGCAGGTCCTCGCGCTCAAGCAGCACGTCCCTGAGGGCCGCGTTATCCACCACGGGACCACGGCTGGCGTTGATCAGCCACGCGCCAGGCTTGAGCTGGTTCAGGCGCTGGCGATCAAACAGGTGCCAGGTAGAACCATTGCCGGATTTGTTCAGCGGTGTATGCAGGCTGATGACGTCGCATTGCTCGACGATCTGCTCGAGGCTGACGTAATCACCGCCCTCGGCGGCCTGCCGTGGCGGATCGCAGACCAGCACGTTCCAGCCCAGCCCCCTGAGGACCTTGATCAACCGCCCGCCGACTTCACCGGCCCCCACGACACCATAGGTGCGTTGGCCGAGGTCTGCGCCTTCGATCTCGGCCAGGGTCAGCAAGCTACCCAGCACATAGTCGACCACCCCCCGGGCGTTGCAGCCGGGCGCGCTGGACCACTGGATGCCGGCGCGCTGGAAATAGTCGAGGTCCAGGTGATCGGTGCCGATGGTGCAGGTTCCGACAAAACGCACGGGGGTGCCTTCGAGCAATGCGCGGTTGACGTTGGTCACCGAGCGCACCAGCAGCACATCCGCCTGCTCAATGGCGGCGCGGTCGATGGAGCGGCCGGGAACGCGGCGAATCTCGCCAAACCCTTCAAAAAACGCATCGAGTAGCGGGATATTTTCGTCGGCAACAATCAGCATGGCAGGCTCCTTTCGCGGATCAGCAGTGTACAGGGATCAGGGATGGAATGAGATTGGTCGAACAATGCCGATCCCTTGTGGGGCCCTGGGTTGCCTGGGAGGCTGCTTACAAATCCGCAACACAGGTTTTTTCCTGACCGACCCGTCAAAGCGTAGAATGCGCCGTCCTGCGCTCCCCCTTTTTGGACACCCTGCACGTGAACACTGCCACCACCCCCCTCACCCGTCCCGCCCGCGTCAGCCTGGAAGTACGCAACCTGCTGGCCCTGGCGCTGCCGATCATGATCGGCCAACTGGCGACCACCGCCATGGGCTTTGTCGACGCGGTGATGGCCGGACGCGTCAGCGCCCGGGACCTGGCAGCCGTCGCACTGGGCAACTCGATCTGGATCCCGGTGTACCTGCTGATGACCGGCACCTTGCTGGCCACCACCCCCAAAGTCGCCCAGCGCTTTGGCGCCGGTCAACACAGTGAGATCGGCCCGCTGGTGCGCCAGTCGCTGTGGCTGGCACTGGTGGTCGGGATGACCGCCCTGCTGTTGCTGATCAGTGCCGAACCGATCCTGCATGCCATGAATGTCGATCCCGAACTGATCAAGCCCTGCATGGGTTACCTGCACGGCATCGCCTCGGGCATGCCGGCGATTGCGCTGTATTACGTGTTGCGTTGCTTCAGCGATGGCCTGGGCCGCACGCGGCCGAGCATGGTCTTGGGCCTGTGCGGGCTGGCGCTGAATATTCCACTGAACTACGTGTTCATCTACGGCCATTTCGGCGTGCCGGCAATGGGCGGTATCGGTTGCGGCTGGGCCACGGCGATTGTGATGTGGGTGATGATGCTCGGCCTGGCCGGCTGGACCCGCTGGGCGCCGGTCTATCAGGCGAGTGAGTTGTTCAAGCGCTTCGACTGGCCACAATGGTCGGTGATCAAACGCGTGTTGAGCATCGGCCTGCCGATCGGCATTGCGATCTTTGCCGAATCGAGCATCTTCGCAGTGATCGCCCTGCTGATCGGCAGTCTGGGTGCCACCGTGGTGGCCGGCCACCAGATTGCCCTGAACTTCAGCTCGCTGGTGTTCATGATCCCCTACTCCCTGAGCATGGCCGTCACCGTGCGGGTGGGCCAGGCCCTGGGCCGCAGCGAACCCCGGGAAGCGCGCTTCGCGGCGGGTGTGGGGATGGGCACGGCGCTGGCGTATGCCTGCCTGTCCTGCAGCCTGATGCTGCTGTTTCGCGAACAGATAGCCGCGATCTATACCTCGGACCCGCTGGTGCTCCAGGTGGCCGCGATGCTGATCGTGTTTTCGGCGTTGTTCCAGTTTTCCGACGCGATCCAGGTCACGGCCGCCGGCGCGTTGCGCGGCTATCAGGACACGCGGGTGACCATGGTCCTGACGTTGTTTGCCTATTGGGGCGTGGGGTTGCCGGTAGGGTATGTGTTGGGGCTCACGGACTGGCTGGGTGAGGCCAGTGGCCCAAGCGGCTTGTGGCAAGGTCTGATTGTCGGCTTGAGCTGCGCAGCGGCGATGCTGGTGATCCGCCTGACACGCAGTGCGCGTCGGCGGATTCGAGTGGCTTAAGCGGACTTCTTGCGAATCCAGTACAGGTAAGTCCCGGCCTGTTCCTGCTGCCCCACCAGTTCATGGTCAAGGAACACGCAGAACTTGGGGATATCGCGGCGGGTCGAGGGATCGGTCGCGATGACCTTGAGCAAACCACCAGGTGCCAGGTCGCGGATGTGCTGGTGCAGCATCATGACCGGTTCCGGGCAGTTGAGGCCGGTGGCGTCGAGGGTGCCGTCGACGGGGGTGTCAAACATGTCGCTCATTATTCACTCCTGAAACTGGCCATCAGTTTACCGGGCCTTTGGCTTCTTCGCATCCAACCGCCGCAAATGGCAGGTGACTTCTTCACGGTCGTGGTACAGCTGCTTACAGCCGATTTCCACGCGAATGCCCCGTTCCTTGAAACCTTCCTCGATCCGCTCCAGCAAGCGCTTCACTTCGGCATAGCGCTGTTTCATCGGCAGTTTCAGGTTAACCACCGCTTCACGGCAATGCCCCTCGCCGATCCAGGTTTCCAGCAAGGCCGCGTTGCGCGCCGGCTTCTCGACGATATCGCAGACCATCCAGTCCACCGGCTGTTTAGGTGTATAGGTGAAACCGTCAGCCATCAAGTGCTGCACCAGGCCCGTGTCCATCAGGCTCTCGGCCATGGGGCCGTTGTCGATGGCGGTCACCAGCATGCCACGGTTGACCAGTTGCCAGGTCCAGCCACCCGGCGCAGCGCCCAGGTCGACCCCGGTCATGTCGCTGTGCAAGCGTTCATCCCACTGATCCCGAGGGATAAAGTGGTGCCAAGCCTCTTCCAGCTTCAAGGTGGAGCGGCTTGGCGCGTCCCGCGGGAATTTCAAGCGGGGAATGCCCATGGGCCACATCGCCGAGTTATTCGACTCGGCCAGCCCCATGAACACCTCTCGGCCACTTTTAAAGGTCAGCAGCAAACGCGGTTTGCTCGGGTCCTCCACCAGCTTGCCGGCCGCCATCAGCGCCTTGCGCAGGTGCACTTCAAATTTCTTGCAGAAGTTCGACAGTTCCTTGCCATCATTGGTGTCGACCATTTCCAGCCACAGGCTGCCGCACAGCGGGAAACCTTGCAGATGGGCGAGGATCACACTGATGCGGTCAGTTTCCGGCAAATCAATAAACACCCCGCGTGCCCACTGTCTTGGGAAGATCAGCTCGGCAAAGCGCTGGCCACGCATCAGGCGCGCCGCGCCGTCCTCTTCGGTGCAGACAAATTCGGCGCAGGCGCTGCTGGTCTTGGCCTTGGCGTAGCCCGAGACGTTCAGGCGAGCGGCGTGTTCCGCGATCTCGGAACAGACTTCGCCCTCAAAACCCGGGCGGCAGTGCATAAAAAGGGTGTTCATTGACTCTCCTGGTAACCGGCCTGCTCTAGCGCAATGCCTGTCATGAAAACGCGCGCATGATAGCTGACTTCGGAACCTTGGATCTGTCCATAGAGTCCAGTTATTAGCCAGCTACTTAAAACAGGGCTAGCTTAGAAGCTCTATCCGTCCCGTCAGGTCCGTAGCCGTGCGGACCATAAGGAGTCATTCGATGTCATCCCTTGATAGCCTGAGAACCCTTAAAACCCTGGAAATCGACGACAAGACCTACCACTACTTCAGCCTGCCCGAAGCCACCAAGAGCCTGGGTGATCTGGACAAGCTGCCGATGTCGCTCAAGGTCCTGCTGGAAAACCTGCTGCGCTGGGAGGACGAAAAAACCGTCACCGGCGCCGATCTGAAGGCCATTGCCGCCTGGCTCAAGGAGCGCCGCTCCGACCGCGAGATCCAATACCGCCCGGCGCGCGTGCTGATGCAAGACTTCACCGGTGTGCCTGCCGTAGTTGACCTCGCGGCCATGCGCGCCGCCATGGCCAAGGCCGGTGGCGATCCCCAGCGGATCAATCCACTATCACCGGTGGACCTGGTGATTGACCACTCCGTGATGGTCGACAAATTTGGCACCGCCAGCGCTTTTGAGCAGAACGTCGACATCGAAATGCAGCGTAATGGCGAACGCTACGCCTTCCTGCGCTGGGGCCAGAGCGCCTTCGACAACTTCAGCGTGGTGCCGCCTGGCACCGGTATCTGCCACCAGGTCAACCTGGAGTACCTTGGCCGCACCGTGTGGACCAAGGACGAAGACGGCCGCACCTACGCCTACCCCGACACCCTGGTGGGCACCGACTCCCACACCACCATGATCAACGGTCTCGGCGTACTGGGCTGGGGCGTGGGCGGCATCGAAGCCGAAGCGGCGATGCTCGGGCAACCGGTGTCGATGCTGATCCCGGAAGTCATCGGCTTCAAGCTCACCGGCAAACTGAAAGAAGGCATCACCGCCACCGACCTCGTGCTGACCGTCACCCAGATGCTGCGTAAAAAAGGCGTAGTGGGCAAATTCGTCGAGTTCTATGGCGACGGTCTCGCCGACCTGCCACTGGCCGACCGCGCAACCATCGCCAACATGGCCCCGGAATACGGCGCCACCTGCGGCTTCTTCCCCGTGGATGACGTGACCCTGGACTACCTGCGCCTGTCGGGCCGTCCGACCGCCACCGTGAAACTGGTGGAGGCTTACACCAAGGCTCAGGGCCTGTGGCGCAAGGCGGGTCAGGAGCCGGTCTTCACCGACAGCCTGGCCCTGGAGATGGGCAGCGTCGAAGCCAGCCTCGCCGGCCCGAAACGCCCGCAAGACCGCGTCTCGCTGCCCAACGTCGGCCAAGCCTTCACTGATTTCATCGATTTGCAATTCAAACCGGCAAGCAAGGAAGTCGGCCGCCTGGAAAGCGAAGGCGGTGGCGGTGTCGCTGTAGGCAACGCCGACCTGATAGGCGAAGCCGACTACGACTTCGAAGGTCAGACCTATCGCCTGAAAAACGGGGCCGTGGTGATCGCCGCGATCACCTCCTGCACCAACACCTCCAACCCCAGCGTGATGATGGCGGCTGGCCTGGTAGCGAAAAAGGCCGTGGAGAAAGGTCTCCAGCGTAAGCCATGGGTAAAAAGCTCCCTTGCGCCGGGCTCCAAAGTGGTCACCGACTACTACAAGGCCGCGGGCCTGACTCAGTACCTGGACCAACTGGGCTTCGACCTCGTGGGTTATGGCTGCACCACCTGCATCGGCAACTCCGGTCCCCTGCCGGAACCGATTGAAAAAGCCATCCAGCAAGCCGACCTGACCGTCGCCTCCGTGCTGTCGGGCAACCGTAACTTTGAAGGCCGGGTTCACCCGCTGGTGAAGACCAATTGGCTGGCCTCCCCGCCCCTGGTGGTGGCCTACGCGCTGGCAGGCACTGTACGCATGGATATCAGCAGCGAACCGCTCGGTAACGGCTCGGATGGCAAACCCGTATACCTGCGAGACATCTGGCCCAGCAGCAAGGAAATCGCCGACGCCGTCGCGCAAGTCAGCACCGGCATGTTCCACAAGGAATACGCCGAAGTGTTTGCTGGCGACGAACAATGGCAAGCCATCGAAGTCCCGCAAGCTGCTACCTACGTGTGGCAGAAGGATTCCACCTACATCCAGCACCCACCGTTCTTCGACGACATCGCCGGGCCTCTGCCGGTAATCAAAGACGTCAAAGGCGCCAACGTCCTGGCCCTGCTCGGCGACTCGGTGACCACCGACCACATCTCCCCCGCCGGCAACATCAAGACCGACAGCCCCGCCGGCCACTACCTGCGCGAACAAGGCGTCGAACCCCGGGACTTCAACTCCTACGGCTCACGCCGGGGCAACCATGAAGTCATGATGCGCGGCACCTTCGCCAACATCCGTATCCGCAACGAAATGCTCGGCGGTGAAGAAGGCGGCAACACGATCTACATCCCTACCGGCGAGAAAATGCCGATCTACGACGCGGCCATGAAATATCAGGCATCCGGTACGCCGCTGGTGGTCATCGCGGGTCAGGAGTACGGCACCGGTTCAAGCCGCGACTGGGCGGCCAAGGGCACCAACCTGCTGGGGGTCAAGGCAGTCATCGCCGAGAGTTTTGAGCGTATTCACCGCTCTAATCTGGTGGGGATGGGTGTGTTGCCGTTGCAGTTCAAGCTGGATCAGAACCGGAAGACGTTGAAGCTGACGGGGAAGGAGAAGGTCGACATTTTGGGGCTGACGGACGCCAATATAGAGCCGCGGATGAATCTGACGCTGGTGATTACCCGGGAAGACGGCAGCAGCGAAAAAGTAGAAGTGCTGTGCAGGATCGATACGCTCAATGAGGTGGAGTACTTCAAGGCGGGGGGGATTTTGCATTATGTGTTGCGGCAACTAATCGCCTCGTAACGGACACTCGCCACACTAAACACCGCCTTTATGGGCGGTGTTTTCTTTTGGGTACACCGCGACGGTCGTTATAATGCCGCGCTGTTTACCGTCACAAGGACTCCTCATGCTTGCTCTGCCCTGGCTATACCTGGCGCTTCTTTCCATTGGCTATGTACTGGCCTTGATCTACGGGAAACTGGGATTGCTGGCGGTGGTGTCCATTGCCTTGCTGCTGGTCGCCGGCTTTGCCGTCCGCCAACAGCGAAACCCTTGGGCACGCTACCTCGGCCATGGGCTGTTTATTGTCCTGGCCCTGGGCCTCGCGATGCACTGGCTGCCAGGTTTCTATAACGGCCGCGCAATTGACCCGCAACGCTTTACCGACGACTCCGTACCCTTCTCGATGTACCTGAACCAGGATAAACCCCTGATAGGCTTCTGGTTGCTGCTGGCGTGCCCGTGGATTGTCGCCCGTCGCTCCCTGCGTCTTTCGATCTACGCCACTGCCATGGCGTTGACCCTGACGACCATCGCCGCCCTCGGTGGCGCGCTGCTGCTGGGCATTATCAGTTGGGCACCGAAATGGCCGGACCAGGCGTGGCTGTGGGTGTTGAACAACCTGTTGCTGGTGACGCTGGTGGAAGAAGCGCTGTTTCGTGGCTACATCCAGGGCGGTCTGAGCCGGCGTTTCAAGCAGTTACCCTACGGTGAAAACCTGGCGCTGCTGTTGGCATCCCTGCTGTTCGGCCTGGTTCATCTGGGCGCAGGCTGGCAGTGGACGCTGCTGGCGGGAATTGCCGGCGTCGGTTACGGGCTGGCGTATCGCTTTGGCGGCCTGGGCGCGGCGATTGCCACGCACTTCGGCTTGAACCTGCTGCACTTTGCGCTGTTTACCTACCCGATGCTGGCGGGCTGACAACGCGCCTGTCAAACGAGCACAGCCTGTGCCAGCGCCGGATCTCAACGGTGTGAGGCTGTGCCGATTGTTGCAAAAACAAGTTAAATAAAACCCCGTAACGGCCGACAACCTGTCAAAGCCTTGCGGATTGAACCACCATGCGTAATAACCAACCCGTTACCCAGCGCGAACGTACCTTCCCCGCTCAGCAACGGTTGATCTCCACCACTGATGCCAAAGGTGTGATCACTTACTGCAACGACGCCTTTGTCGAAATCAGTGGGTTTTCCCATGACGAGCTGACGCGCGCGCCGCACAATCTGGTTCGCCATCCGGACGTACCGGCGGCGGTGTTCGCACACATGTGGTCCACGCTCAAACAAGGCTTGCCATGGATGGGCATCGTCAAGAACCGCTGCAAGAACGGCGATCATTATTGGGTCAACGCCTATGTGACGCCGGTCTTCGACGGTAATCAGGTGATCGGATACGAATCGGTGCGGGTCAAGCCCACCGCCGAGCAGATCCGCCGCGCCGAAGCGCTGTACCAGCGCATCAACCAGGGCAAGCCGGCCATTCCACGCCGTGACAAGTGGCTGCCGGTGCTGCAGGACTGGTTGCCGTTTATCCTGGTCAGCCAGTTAAGCTTCCTGATTGGCGTGTGGCTTAACTCGCATTGGGGCTTTGCCCTGGCGGCGGCGCTTTCGGTGCCGTTGGGCTTGCTGGGTTTGTCCTGGCAACAACGCGGCCTCAAACGCCTGTTGCGCCTGGCCGAACAGACCACTTCCGACCCGCTGATCGCGCAGATGTACACCGACAGTCGTGGCGCACAGGCACGTCTGGAGATGTCGATCCTGAGTCAGGAAGCCCGTCTGAAGACGTGTCTGACACGCTTGCAGGACACCGCCGAGCACCTCAATGAGCAGGCGCGACAGTCCAATACCTTGGCGCATAACAGCTCCAGCGGCCTGGAACGCCAACGCGTGGAGACCGAACAAGTGGCCACGGCGGTCAATCAGATGGCGGCAACGACCCAGGAAGTGGCCAGCCATGTGCAGCGCACGGCGGACGCTACTCAGGAAGCCAATCGCCTCACCGGTCGCGGCCGCGATATTGCCGGAGAAACCCGCGACGCTATCCAGCGTCTGTCGGCGGCCGTCGGCGAAACCGGCGTGACCGTGACCCAACTGGCCAAGGACAGCGATGAAATCGGCGGCGTAGTCGACGTGATCAAAGGCATTGCCGACCAGACCAACCTGCTGGCCTTGAACGCGGCCATCGAAGCGGCCCGTGCCGGGGAGATGGGTCGTGGTTTTGCGGTGGTGGCCGATGAAGTACGGCAATTGGCGCAGCGCACCGCCGAGTCCACTGGGCAGATCCATACACTGATCGCCAAGCTGCAGCAGACCGCCAGCGCGGCCGTGCAGACCATGGATGCCGGGCATCGTCAGGCAGAAGAAGGTGTGGCGCGGGTGATGGAGGCGGATGCAGCGCTGGTGGGGATCAGTGAAGCGGTGGCCAATATCACCGACATGACCACACAGATCGCCGCCGCCACCGAAGAGCAAAGCGCCGTGGCCGAAGAGATCAGCCGCAATATCAGCACGATTGCGCTGTTGGCGGATCAGACGTCGGAGCAGGCGTTGAACTCGGCGCAGTTGAGTGAAGAGCTGACGCATACGGCGAATACCCAGTACTCGCTGGTGGAACGGTTTAACCGGTAAATCGCTTTCGCGAGCAAGCCCGCTCCTACATTTTGACCGTATTCATTCAGAACAACTCGGTCGAATGTGGGAGCGGGCTTGCTCGCGAAAGGGCCCTAACAGGCGCCGAGAAACCCAGACACCTTCACCGCCGCAGCCTCCAAGTGCTGCTCATGACTAAACCCCGAGGCCTTCAACGGCTTCAAATCATGATCCCCCGCCACCAACCACATCACTTCGATGCTCGGCGACAACGCATACCCTTCCACCGCCGCCCGATTGCCCAGCGCATCCCGCTCGCCCTGAACAATCAACGTCGGCGTCTTCAATCCAGCCAAATGCTCGGTCCTTGGCTTTTCCGGCTTGCCCACCGCATAAAACGGATACCCCAGACACACCAGCCCATCCGCGCTCAATTCGTCAGCCAGCAAACTGGCCATCCGCCCGCCCATGGACTTGCCGCCAATGGCCAAACGCCCAGCGACATGACGTCGCACCTCGGCATGCACCTCATGCCAGCATTCCAACAGTTTTGGCGCTGGATTCGGCGGGCGTTTGCCGCCATCCACACGGCGCTGGGCCATGTAGGGAAACTCGAAGCGCAATACGTTCACGCCATGCCCGGCAAGGCGTTCAGCCATGTCGTTCATAAAGCCCGAGTCCATCGGCGCGCCCGCACCGTGGGCCAGGATCAGCGTCACGGATTCGTCCGGGGCGACGCCTGAGGCGACATCCCAAATCCAGCCGCGTTCCCGCACACACCGCGCCCATTGATCCCCGTCAATACTGGCCTTGTGCTCTTTGCCCATGCTTACCTCGCTTTTTAGTCTGCCTATAACTCCAGCCCAAGTGCCGCATTGGCTTGGGTTGAACCGTGGATGGGGAACCATGAACACTACTTTAAGTACCGCCTATAACTACAAGGTGGTCCGCCAATTCGCCATTATGACGGTGGTGTGGGGCATCGTTGGCATGGGGCTCGGGGTTTTTCTCGCTGCCCAGTTGGTATGGCCCGAACTCAACTTCAACCTGCCTTGGACCAGTTTCGGTCGCCTGCGCCCGTTGCACACAAACGCGGTGATTTTTGCCTTCGGTGGCTGCGCTTTGTTTGCCAGCTCCTTCTACTCGGTGCAACGCACCTGCCAGACTCAACTGTTCGCACCAAAAATTGCACAGTTCTGCTTCTGGGGCTGGCAGTTGGTCATTGTGTTGGCCGCGATCACCTTGCCGCTGGGCTACACCAGTTCCAAGGAATACGCCGAGCTGGAATGGCCAATCGACATCCTGATCACCATCGTCTGGGTCGCCTACGCCATCGTGTTCTTCGGCACGATCATGAAGCGCAACACCAAACACATCTATGTGGGTAACTGGTTTTTCGGTGCATTCATCATCACCGTGGCCATTCTGCACATCGTCAATAACCTGGAAATCCCGGTCAGCCTGACCAAGTCCTACTCCCTCTACGGCGGTGCGACGGATGCCATGGTGCAGTGGTGGTACGGCCACAACGCGGTAGGTTTCTTCCTCACCGCCGGCTTCCTCGGAATGATGTACTACTTCGTGCCGAAACAGGCCGAACGTCCGGTGTACTCCTATCGTTTGTCCATCGTGCACTTCTGGGCCCTGATCACCCTGTATATCTGGGCAGGCCCCCACCACCTGCACTACACCGCACTGCCGGACTGGGCGCAGTCGTTGGGCATGGTGATGTCGCTGGTGCTGCTGGCACCGAGCTGGGGCGGCATGATCAACGGCATGATGACGCTCTCGGGCGCCTGGCATAAGTTGCGCAGCGACCCGATCCTGCGCTTCCTGGTGGTATCCCTGGCGTTCTACGGTATGTCGACCTTCGAAGGCCCGATGATGGCCATCAAGACCGTCAACGCTCTCTCCCACTACACCGACTGGACCATCGGCCACGTACACGCCGGCGCGCTTGGCTGGGTGGCAATGATCTCCATCGGCGCGCTGTACCACATGATCCCGAAAATCTTCGGTCGCGAGCAGATGTACAGCCTCGGCCTGATCAACGCGCATTTCTGGCTGGCCACGATCGGCACCGTGCTCTACATCGCGTCGATGTGGGTCAACGGCATCGCCCAGGGCCTGATGTGGCGTGCGGTCAACGAAGACGGCACCCTGACCTACTCCTTCGTCGAAACCCTGGTGGCCAGCCACCCAGGCTTCATCGTGCGTTTGGTGGGCGGTGCGATCTTCCTCAGCGGCATGTTCCTGATGGCCTACAACACTTGGCGCACCGTGCGTTCGGCGCAACCCGCCGAAGCCACCACTGCCGCGCAGATGGCCTGAGGAGTCGATGATGAAACACGAAACCATTGAAAAGAACGTCGGCCTGCTGATGCTGTTGATGGTGCTCGCCGTGAGCATCGGCGGCCTGACCCAGATCGTCCCGTTGTTCTTCCAGGACGTCACCAACAAGCCGGTGGAAGGCATGAAGCCCTACACCGCGCTGCAACTGGAAGGCCGCGACATCTACATCCGCGAAGGCTGCGTACAGTGCCACTCGCAGATGATCCGGCCGTTCCGCGCCGAAACCGAGCGCTACGGCCACTACTCGGTCGCCGGTGAAAGCGTGTGGGACCACCCGTTCCTGTGGGGCTCCAAGCGCACCGGGCCGGACCTGGCTCGCGTTGGTGCGCGCTACTCGGACGACTGGCACCGCGCGCACTTGTACAACCCGCGCAACGTGGTACCGGAGTCAAAAATGCCGGCCTATCCATGGCTGGTCACCGCCCAAGTCGACAGCAGCCACACCGAGACCAAGCTCAAGGTCATGCGCACCCTCGGCGTGCCCTACACCGACGACGACATCAGCGGCGCGGTAGCCAGCCTCAAGGGCAAGACCGAAATGGACGCGCTGGTTTCGTACCTGCAAGTGCTTGGCACTGCCATCAAGAGCAAGAGGTGAGCCATGGGATTTGAATTCGATGCAGGCACCCTCCGTGGCCTGGGCACGCTGATTGTGGCCATCGCTTTTATCGGCCTGTCGCTCTGGGTATTCAACAGCCGGCGCAACGCGGAGTTCGAGCAGGCACGCCTGTTGCCGTTTGCCGATGAACCCATGCCTACCACCGACGCTCAAGAAGAGCCTGTAACAAGGAGCATCCGGCCATGACGACCTTCTGGAGTACATGGATCTGCGCACTGACCCTCGGCAGCCTGATCGGCCTGACCTGGCTGTTGATCGGCACCCGCAAAGGCGAAACCCGCGGCAGCGTCGACCAGACCATGGGCCACGCGTTCGACGGGATCGAGGAATACGACAACCCGCTGCCGCAATGGTGGTTCATGCTGTTTGCCGGAACCCTGGTATTTGCGGTCGGCTACCTGATCCTCTACCCGGGCCTGGGCAACTGGAAAGGCGTGTTGCCGGGCTATGAAGACGGCTGGACCCAGACCAAGGAATGGGACAAGGAAATGGCCAGGGCCGACGCCAAGTTCGGGCCGATCTTCGCCAAATTCTCGGCCATGCCCGTGGAAGACGTCGCGAAAGACCCACAAGCGCTGAAAATGGGCGGCCGCTTGTTCGCCTCCAACTGCTCGGTGTGCCACGGCTCGGATGCCAAGGGCGCGTACGGTTTCCCGAACCTGGCGGACAACCTCTGGCGCTGGGGTGGTTCGGCAGAGGCCATCAAGGCGACGATCATGAACGGCCGTCATGCCGCAATGCCAGCCTGGGGTGACGTGCTGGGTGAAGACGGGGTGAAAAACGTCGCCGCCTATGTGCGTCACGATCTGGCTAAACTGCCGCTGCCGGCTGATAGCACCGCCGATGTGGCGGCTGGCCAAACGGCATTCAGCACCACTTGCGTGGCCTGTCACGGGCCGGATGGCCATGGTGTTGAAGCCATGGGCGCGCCGAACCTGACGCAGCCAAGCGGCTTTATCTACGGCACCAGTCTGGCGCAGTTGCAGCAGACCATTCGCCACGGTCGCCAGGGCCAGATGCCAGCGCAGGAAGTGCTGCAAGGCAATGACAAGGTGCATTTGCTCGCCGCCTACGTCTACAGCCTGTCCCACAACGCCGATGGCGCAACGCCTGAAAGCCGGCCTGAGTAACACGGCAATACCGAACAGCCGCATCTGATCAAGGTGCGGCAGTTCATACCTCTTTGCGACCCATTGTCGCACCTGCCTGATTGCTGACTTTCCCCTCCTGCCATTCGGGTCTACGCTTGTCCCCACAGTGGACTGGCTTTGGCCGGTCGACGGCCGACTTGCACTCGATGGGTTGAACATTTCTGCTCGATGACAGGCGCAAAGGCTGGCAGTGACCGGCTGTCGTGCCACTACCCCGTCGTCACCCGGGCCGCTTGTTTACACACACCAAGTTACAAGTACCTTCGACCCTTCAAATTTCCTGTCCAACTCGTCAGCTTTTCATATTGGATTTTGTCCTTACGCCAAACATGGAAAGGGCGCAGAATCTGGTTTGGAACGCATTGACGCAGGTCACCTTGCGTTGCAATGGAACCCTGCTTTCTCCATACTTGCGACCGATTTTTACCCTATAAAAAAACCTAAACCGTGGAACCTTAGAATGAGCACAGCAATCAGTCCGACTGCTTATAACTATAAGGTAGTCCGCCAGTTCGCCATCATGACGGTGGTCTGGGGGATCCTTGGCATGGGGCTCGGTGTCTTCATCGCCTCGCAACTGGTTTGGCCAGAGTTGAATTTTGGCCTGCCGTGGACGACGTTTGGACGCCTGCGCCCACTGCACACCAACCTGGTGATCTTCGCCTTCGGTGGATGTGCACTGTTTGCCACTTCTTACTACGTCGTGCAGCGAACCTGCCAGACCCGACTGATTTCAGACTCACTGGCGGCCTTTACCTTCTGGGGCTGGCAAGCGGTCATCATCGGCGCAATCATTACCCTCCCGCTGGGTTACACCACCACCAAGGAATACGCCGAGCTGGAATGGCCTATCGCCATTTTGCTGGCGATTGTCTGGGTCACCTACGGTGCGGTGTTCTTCGGCACCATCGTCAAGCGCAAGACCAAACACATCTATGTGGGTAACTGGTTCTACGGGGCTTTCATCGTCGTGACGGCGATGCTGCACATCGTCAACCACGCCTCGCTGCCGGTGAGTTTCTTCAAGTCCTACTCGGCCTACGCCGGTGCGACCGACGCGATGATCCAATGGTGGTACGGCCACAACGCCGTAGGCTTTTTCCTCACCACGGGTTTTCTGGGGATGATGTACTACTTCGTGCCAAAACAGGCCGAGCGTCCGATCTACTCCTATCGCCTGTCCATCGTGCACTTCTGGGCGCTGATCACCCTGTACATCTGGGCAGGTCCGCACCACCTGCACTACACCGCCCTGCCGGACTGGGCTCAGTCCCTGGGCATGGCGATGTCGATCATCCTGCTGGCGCCAAGCTGGGGCGGCATGATCAACGGCATGATGACCCTGTCGGGCGCCTGGCATAAGCTGCGCACCGACCCGATCCTGCGGTTCCTGGTGGTTTCGCTGGCGTTCTACGGCATGTCGACTTTCGAAGGCCCGATGATGGCCATCAAGACCGTCAACTCGCTCTCCCACTACACCGACTGGACCATCGGCCACGTACACGCCGGCGCTCTCGGTTGGGTGGCGATGATCTCCATCGGTGCGCTGTACCACATGATCCCGAAACTGTTCGGACGTGCGCAGATGCACAGCGTCAGCCTGATCAACACCCACTTCTGGCTCGCCACCATCGGTACCGTGCTCTACATCGCTTCGATGTGGGTCAACGGCATCACCCAGGGCCTGATGTGGCGTGCAATCAACGATGACGGCACCCTCACCTACTCCTTTGTCGAAGCACTGCAAGCCAGCCATCCTGGCTTCATCGTACGTGCCATCGGTGGTGCGTTCTTTGCCAGCGGCATGCTGTTCATGGCCTACAACGTGTGGCGCACCGTTCGCGCCTCGAACCCGGCTGAAGCTGAAGCCGCCGCTCAGATCGCTGTAGTGGGAGCTCACTGATGAAGCATGAAGTAGTCGAGAAGAATATCGGCCTGCTGGCCTTCTTCATGGTCATCGCCGTGAGCATCGGCGGCCTGACCCAGATCGTTCCGCTGTTTTTCCAGGACGTCACCAACAAGCCGGTAGAAGGCATGAAGCCACGCACCGCCCTTGAACTGGAAGGCCGCGACGTCTACATCGCCAACGGTTGCGTCGGCTGCCACTCGCAGATGATCCGCCCGTTCCGCGCCGAAACCGAACGCTATGGCCACTACTCGGTTGCCGGTGAAAGCGTTTGGGACCACCCGTTCCTGTGGGGTTCCAAGCGTACCGGTCCGGACCTGGCCCGTGTGGGCGGTCGTTACTCCGATGACTGGCAGCGTGCGCACTTGTACAACCCGCGCAACGTGGTTCCCGAGTCGAAAATGCCGGCGTACCCGTTCCTCGTGGAAAACAAGCTCGACGGCAAGGACACCGCGAAGAAAATGGAAGTCTTGCGCACCCTGGGCGTGCCTTACACCGACGAAGACATCGCCGGCGCCAGGGATGCCGTGAAGGGCAAGACCGAAATGGACGCACTGGTGGCCTATCTGCAAGGCCTGGGCACCATCATCAAAAGCAAACGGTGATCTGGATGGATATCGGGATGATTCGAGGCCTGGGCACCGTTGTCGTGATGGTGGCCTTTATCGGGCTGGCGCTGTGGGTGTTCAGCCCCAAGCGCAAGTCGGAGTTTGAAGACGCGACCTTGCTGCCCTTTGCGGATGATCCCGAAGCTATCAAGCACGTCGAGCAAGCTTCTAGGAGTAACAAAGAATGACTACGTTCTGGAGTCTGTACGTCACAGTCCTCAGCCTGGGTACCATTTTCGCCCTGACCTGGCTGCTGCTGTCGACCCGCAAGGGCCAGCGCGCCGAGCAAACGGACGAGACGGTTGGCCACTCGTTCGACGGGATCGAGGAATACGACAACCCGCTGCCGAAATGGTGGTTCATGCTGTTCGTCGGCACCATCATCTTTGCCCTGGGTTACCTGGCGCTGTACCCGGGCCTGGGTAACTGGAAAGGCCTGCTGCCAGGCTACGCCTACCTCGATAACGACAAGCAAACCCCGTTTGCCAACGGGCAGACCGGCTGGACCGGCGTGCACGAGTGGGAAAAGGAAATGGCCAGGTCGGACGCCAAGTTCGGGCCGATCTTTGCCAAGTTCGCGTCGATGCCGATCGAAGAAGTGGCTAAAGACCCACAAGCCTTGAAGATGGGGGGCCGCCTGTTCGCCTCCAACTGCTCGGTGTGCCACGGTTCCGACGCCAAGGGCGCCTATGGCTTCCCCAACCTGACCGACGCCGACTGGCGCTGGGGCGGGGAGCCCGCCACCATCAAGGAAACCATCATGAAAGGCCGCCACGCGGTGATGCCGGCCTGGGCCGAAGTCATTGGCGAGCAAGGTGTGGCCGACGTGGCCGGCTTTGTCGTGAGCAACCTCGACGGCCGCAAACTGCCGGAAGGCGCCAAGGCTGACGTGGCCAACGGCGAGAAACTCTTCGCTGCCAACTGCGTGGCCTGCCACGGCCCGGCCGGTAAAGGTACGCCAGCGATGGGCGCACCTGACCTGACTCACCCGGGCGCGTTCATCTATGGTTCGAGCTTCGCCCAGTTGCAGCAGACCATCCGTTATGGCCGTCAGGGCCAGATGCCTGCGCAAGAGCAACTGCAAGGCAACGACAAGGTGCACTTGCTGGCGGCGTATGTTTACAGCCTGTCCCATGGGGACAAGCCGGCTGACGCCGAGTAAGGTAAACAGCGATACAAAAACGGCCCCGCCAATGAAAATTGGCGGGGCTTTTTTGTTTTGGAGGTAGCGGCAAGCAAAGAACACATCGACCGCTCGTAGCTTCGAGCTTGTGGCTTGCTCCAGCGAAGTAGTAACGTAACTACATTCACCTTAATTAAAGGGGAGGTACCCCGTGACCATCACCACTATTTCCAGCCGCGAATTCAATCAAGACACAAGCGGTGCCAAAAAAGCCACCCGCCAAGGACCGGTTTTTATCACTGATCGAGGCAAGCCAGCCCATGTACTGCTAAGCATTGAGGACTATCAAAACCTGACAGGCCTCAATGCCGACATCGTTGACCTGTTGGTGATGCCAGAAGCGGCAGACATCGAGTTCGAAACCGAGCGCGCCGTGATCATTCATCGACCCGTGGACCTCTCCTGATGTACTTACTCGACACCAATGTCATTTCCGAACTGCGCAAACCCCAGGCGGACGCCAAAGTCGTCGCCTGGGCCAAGAGCGTCATCGCACCCCGCATGTATATTTCGGCCATTACCTTGAAGGAACTGGAGACAGGGGTACTACGGATGGAGCGCCGAGACCCTGTTCAAGGGAAGGTACTGCGCACCTGGCTGAGGCGTCACGTAATGCCAGCATTCGATGCCAGAATCTTACCGGTTGATGCCGCTGTGGCACTACGCTGCGCTAGCTTGCATGTTCCGGATCAAGCCAACGAGAGCGACGCCCTCATCGCCGCGACGGCCCTGGTTCATGGCCTGACAGTGGTCACCCGCAATACCAGCGATTTTCAGTCCAGCGGCGTTGCACTGATCAACCCATGGGACGAATGACCTCCCCTGCGGAAAAAACCGTCCATACTTCACAAGTCAATTGACCCAGATCACGTACACCATCAATTGATTTCCCCCAACGCGACCAAAGGTCGCACCCGTTCGCCGGCACTACAGGCGTATCATTACGCCACTGCAACACCCCTATTTTGACCCCGGTTGGCACGTACTGGCCGAGGCAATCTCCACTGCCGTGGGATGCAATGATGAGCAACCAGATTCCGGTACATGACGTTACCCCGCCTGCCAAAAATCCGAGCAACACCGTCGATCTCTACGCGTCCCGGGAGAAAATCTACACTCGGGCTTTTACCGGTCTGTTTCGCAACCTGCGGATGGTCGGCGGCGCCGGGTTGTTCCTGCTGTACTTCGGCACCGTATGGCTGAACTGGGGCGGTCACCAGGCTGTGTGGTGGAACCTGCCAGAGCGTAAATTCTTCATTTTTGGCGCAACCTTCTGGCCCCAGGACTTCATCCTGCTGTCGGGCCTCCTGATTATTTCTGCGTTTGGCCTGTTCTTCATCACCGTGTACGCCGGGCGGATCTGGTGCGGCTATACCTGCCCGCAAAGCGTCTGGACCTGGATCTTCATGTGGTGCGAAAAAGTCACTGAAGGCGACCGCAACCAGCGCATCAAGCTGGACAAGGCGCCGATGAGCGCCAACAAGTTCCTGCGCAAGTTCAGCAAGCACAGCCTGTGGTTGGTCATCGGCTTTGTCACCGGCATGACCTTTGTCGGCTACTTCTCGCCGATCCGTGAACTGGTGTTCGACTTCTTCACCGGGCAGGCCGATGGCTGGTCGTATTTCTGGGTCGGCTTCTTCACCCTCGCCACCTACGGCAACGCCGGCTGGCTGCGCGAGCAAGTGTGTATCTACATGTGCCCGTACGCGCGCTTCCAGAGTGTGATGTTCGACAAGGACACGCTGATCGTTTCCTACGACCCACGCCGTGGAGAAGCCCGTGGCCCGCGCAAGAAAGGCATCGACTACAAGGCCGAGGGCCTGGGGGATTGCATCGACTGCACCATGTGCGTGCAAGTCTGCCCGACCGGCATCGACATCCGCGATGGCCTGCAGATCGAGTGCATCGGCTGCGCCGCCTGCATTGATGCCTGCGACAACATCATGGACAAGATGGAATACCCGCGCGGGCTGATCAGTTACACCACCGAGCACAACCTCTCAGGACAGAAAACCCATAAGCTGCGACCACGCCTGATCGGTTACGCGCTGGTGCTATTGGCGATGATCAGCCTGTTGGTGACGGCGTTCTTCATGCGTTCGTTGGTGGGCTTTGATGTCAGTAAAGACCGGGTGCTGTACCGCGAGAACGCCGAAGGGCGAATCGAAAACGTCTACAGCCTGAAGATCATGAACAAGGATCAGCGCGACCATACCTACGTGTTGGAAGCTTCGGGCCTGCCGGACCTCAAGCTGCAAGGCAAGCGCGAGATCAAGGTCGGCGCCGGGGAAATCTTCAGCATGCCGGTGGAGTTGTCGAGCGCACCGGAACAATTGCCATCCAGCACCAACGAGGTGAAATTCACCCTCAAGGATGCCGATGACGACAGCGTCCACATTGACGCCAAGAGCCGATTCATCGGCCCACAAGTCCGTTAAACAAAAAGTCCGTTAACAAGAGAGCAGAACAATGCCCGCAGCAACTGCCGCAAGCCCTTGGTACAAGCACCTCTGGCCCTGGATCATCATTGGTATCCTGGCCTGCTCGGTGACCTTGACCTTGTCCATGGTGACCATCGCGGTGAAGAACCCGGACAACCTGGTCAACGACAACTACTATGAGGCCGGCAAAGGCATCAACCGCTCCCTGGACCGTGAGTTGCTGGCCCAGACCCTGCAACTGCGCGCCACGATGCACCTGGACGAACTGACCGGTGAGGTCGATCTGCGCCTGACCGGCAACAGCCAGCCAGCCACCCTGGAACTGAACCTGATTTCGCCGACCCAGCCAGAGAAGGATCGCAAGATCGTCCTGGCCCGCAGTGAAAGCGAACAGGGTCGTTATATCGGCCAACTGTCCGACAAAGTCGAAGGCCGTCGTTTCGTGGAACTGCTGGGCGTACAAGACAACCAGACCTGGCGTATGTTTGAGGAAGAGCAGGTCAGCCACGACAAGGACTTGCTGCTGGGCGATGAGCCGTTGCAGGGCGCTGAAGACCTGAAAAACTAGCCACGACCATGAGCACCCCAACGCCCTGCTACCACTGCGCCCTCCCCGTTCCGCCCGGCAGCCGGTTCATCGCCGTGATCCTCGGCGAGCCCCGAGAACTCTGCTGCCCGGGCTGCCAGGCGGTGGCCGAGGCGATTGTCGCCGGCGGGCTGGAAAGTTATTACCTGCACCGCAGCGAAGCCTCGGCCAACCCCGAGGCACTGCCGGTACAACTGATGGACGAACTGGCGCTGTACGACCGCGCCGACGTGCAGCAACCTTTCGTACGCCACGAAGGTGAACTGGCCGAAGCCACCCTGCTGATGGAAGGCATCAGTTGTGCCGCGTGCGGATGGCTGATCGAGAAACACCTGCGCAGCCTGCCCGCCGTGGCCGAAGCGCGACTGAACCTGTCCAACCACCGCCTGCAAGTGCGCTGGGCCGATGCCCAATTACCGCTGAGCCAAGTTCTCAGCGAGCTGCGCCATATCGGCTACGCCGCCCATCCGTACCAGGCCGACCGTGCCGCCGAGCAGCTGGCCAGCGAAAACCGCCTGGCCTTGCGTCAATTAGGTGTCGCCGGGTTGTTGTGGTTCCAGGCAATGATGGCAACCATGGCCACCTGGCCAGAATTCAATATCGACCTGAGCCCGGAGCTGCACACGATCTTGCGCTGGGTCGCGCTGTTTCTCACCACACCTATTGTGTTCTACAGCTGCGCACCGTTTTTCAAGGGCGCCATGCGCGACCTGCGCACCCGCCACCTGACCATGGATGTCTCGGTGTCCCTGGCCATCGGCGGCGCCTATCTGGCCGGTATCTGGACCGCCATCACTGGCGTGGGCGAGCTGTATTTCGACGCGGTGGGCATGTTTGCGCTGTTCCTGCTGGCCGGACGCTATCTGGAACGTCGTGCCCGGGAACGAACCGCCGCCGCCACCGCACAGTTGGTCAACCTGTTGCCCGCCTCGTGCCTGCGCCTGCACGCCGACGGCCAGAGCGAAAGGATCCTGCTGACCGAGCTGGCACTGGGCGACCGTGTGCTGGTGCACCCAGGTGCCATCCTGCCGGCCGACGGCGTGATCCTTGACGGTCAATCGAGCATTGATGAGTCGCTGCTGACCGGCGAATACCTGCCGCAACCACGGCACGTCGGGGATGCCGTGACTGCCGGCACCCTCAATGTCGAAGGTGCGCTGACCGTGGAAGTCCGGGCCTTGGGTCATGACACGCGCCTGTCTGCCATCGTGCGCCTGCTGGAACGGGCCCAGGCGGAAAAACCGCGCCTGGCGCAAATCGCCGACCGCGCCGCCCAATGGTTCCTCCTGTGCTCACTGATTGCCGCCGCCGTGATTGGCTTGGTGTGGTGGGAATTGGATGCATCGCGCGCGTTCTGGATTGTGCTGGCGATGCTGGTCGCCACCTGCCCTTGCGCCCTGTCCCTGGCCACTCCGACCGCCCTGACCGCCGCCACCGGCACCCTGCACAAACTCGGTTTGCTGTTGACCCGCGGCCATGTGCTGGAAGGCCTGAACCAGATCGATACGGTGATTTTCGACAAGACCGGCACCCTCACCGAAGGACGCCTGGCCCTGCGCGCGATTCGGCCGCTGGGCGCGCTGGACAGCGATCAATGCCTGGGCCTGGCCGCGGCCCTGGAAAACCGCTCGGAACATCCGATCGCCCGCGCCTTCGGCCGCGCACCACTGGCAGCAGACGAAGTGCTCAGCACCCCTGGCCTCGGGCTGGAAGGACGGGTGGGCGAACAACGCCTGCGCATTGGCCAGCCGGGCTTTGTCTGTGAACTGAGTGGCTGCCCGATCCCCGCCTCGCCTGACGAAGCGGGCCAATGGCTGCTGCTCGGTGACGGCCATGGCGCCCTCGCCTGGTTTGTCCTCGATGATCGCCTGCGCAGCGATGCCCCGGCGTTGCTGGCAGCCTGCAAGGCACGGGGTTGGCGCACCTTGCTGCTGTCCGGGGACAGCTCACCCATGGTCGCCAGCGTGGCGAAGGAACTGGGGATCGACGAAGCCCAGGGCGGCCTGCGCCCCGATGACAAGCTGCAAGTGCTGCAACGCCTGCATCAGGAAGGCCGCAAGGTGCTGATGCTCGGCGACGGCGTCAACGATGTGCCGGTACTGGCCGCCGCCGATATCAGCGTGGCCATGGGCTCGGCCACCGACCTGGCGAAAACCAGCGCCGATGCCGTACTGCTGTCCAACCGCCTGGACGCCCTGGTGCAAGCCTTCACCCTGGCGCGGCGTACCCGTCGGGTAATCATTGAGAACCTGCTGTGGGCCGGGCTGTACAATGGCCTGATGTTGCCGTTCGCCGCCCTCGGCTGGATCACCCCCATCTGGGCCGCGATCGGCATGTCCCTCAGTTCGTTGACCGTGGTGCTCAACGCCCTGCGCCTGACTCGCCTGCCGAGCACGCACACGGCCAGCCCCACCCTCGTAACCCGCCCGCTGCCGGCCTGAGCCGTGCGGGCATGGAGTGCAGATGCCAGCTCTTTACGTGATGATTCCGGCGGCACTGTTGATCGTGGCCATCGCCATTTACATCTTCTTCTGGGCGGTAGACAGCGGCCAGTACGACGACCTCGACGGCCCGGCCCACAGTGTGCTGTTCGACGATCAGGACCCGAACCACCTGGCGGCGATCGACGAAGCCAACGGTCCTGATCAACCCGCAAAACCCAAAGACCCACCCCATGCTTGAACTCGTGCCACTGCTGGTCTCGGCAGTCATCCTCGGTTTGTTGGGCGGTGGTCATTGCCTGGGCATGTGCGGCGGGCTGATGGGCGCGCTGACCCTGGCGATTCCCAAGGAACAACGCAGCCGACGCTTTCGTCTGTTGCTGGCCTACAACCTGGGACGAATCCTCAGCTATGCCAGCGCTGGCCTGCTGATCGGCCTGGCAGGCTGGGCGGTGGCCAACAGCCCAGCCGCGATGTTCATGCGCGTCCTTGCCGGACTGTTATTGATCGCCATGGGCCTGTACCTGGCCGGTTGGTGGAGCGGCCTGACCCGTATCGAAAGCCTCGGTCGTGGCCTGTGGCGCCATATCCAGCCCGTTGCCAACCGTTTGCTGCCGGTGTCCAGCCTGCCCCGGGCGTTACTGCTGGGGGCACTCTGGGGCTGGTTGCCATGCGGGCTGGTTTACAGCACCTTGCTCTGGGCCGCCAGCCAAGGTAATGCACTGGATAGCGCAATGCTGATGCTCGCGTTCGGCCTCGGCACCTGGCCGGTGTTGCTGGCCACCGGGCTCGCGGCCGAGCGTGTCACCGCGCTGTTGCGCAAACGCAGCGTACGAATGGCCGGTGGCTTGCTGGTGGTGCTGTTCGGTGTCTGGACCTTGCCCGGGCCCCATCAGCACTGGCTGATGGGCCACTGAGTCGCCCTGTGGCATAGCGCCGCTCCCCGTTGATGCAAATCAAGATGCCCCACCGGCACTCCCCCTAGACTCGGCCCACTAGCCTATCCGGGGGAGCACCCGCATGCTCGACGCCATTCGTTGGGATACTGATCTGATTCACCGCTACGACTTGGCGGGGCCGCGCTACACCTCGTACCCCACTGCCGTGCAATTCAACAGCCAGGTCGGCACCTTCGACCTGCTCCACGCCCTGCGCGAAAGCCGCAAGGCCGTACGGCCTCTGTCGCTGTACGTGCATGTGCCGTTCTGCGCCAATATTTGCTACTACTGCGCCTGCAACAAGGTGATCACCAAGGACCGCGGCCGCGCTCAGGCGTATCTGCAACGCCTGGAACAGGAAATCCAGTTGGTGGCCTGCCACCTGGACCCCAGCCAGAAAGTCGAGCAACTGCACTTTGGCGGTGGCACCCCGACCTTTCTCAGCCATGACGAACTGCGCCAGGTGATGGCCCAACTGCGCAGGCACTTCAACCTGCTGGACAACGATTCCGGCGATTACGGCATCGAGATCGACCCACGGGAAGCCGATTGGTCCACCATGGGCTTGCTCCGTGAACTGGGTTTCAACCGCGTGAGTGTCGGCCTGCAAGACCTGGATCCCAACGTGCAACGGGCGGTCAATCGTCTGCAAAGCCTTGAAGAAACCCGCGCGGTGATGGATGCGGCACGCACCCTGCAATTTCGCTCGATCAATATCGACCTGATCTACGGCTTGCCCAAGCAGACGCCGTTGAGTTTCGCTCGTACGGTGGAGGAAGTGATCAGCCTGCAACCCGACCGCCTCTCGGTGTTCAACTATGCCCACTTGCCGGAACGTTTTATGCCCCAGCGGCGGATCAACACCGCTGATTTGCCAACCCCGGCCGAAAAGTTGTTGATGCTGCAAACCACCATAGAGCAACTGACCAACGCCGGTTACCGCTACATCGGCATGGACCACTTTGCCCTGCCGGATGACGAACTGGCCATCGCCCAGGAAGAGTCAACGCTGCAACGCAACTTCCAGGGCTATACCACCCACGGGCATTGCGATTTGATCGGGCTCGGGGTGTCGGCCATCAGCCAGATTGGCGACCTGTACTGCCAGAACAGCAGCGACCTGAATCACTACCAGAACGCCTTGGCCGGCGCACAACTGGCCACCAGCCGTGGCCTGGTATGCAACCCGGACGACCGTTTACGGCGGGAGGTGATTCAACAGTTGATCTGCAACTTCAACCTGACATTCGAGGGGATCGAACAGGCCTTCAATATTGATTTTCGTGGGTATTTCGCAGCGCTCTGGCCGCAACTGGAAGCCATGGGCAAGGAGGGTCTGATCGAACTCGACGCCCAGGGCATCCGCGTCTTGCCAGCGGGACGCCTGCTGGTGCGCTCGGTGTGCATGGTGTTCGATACCTACCTGGAACACCAGAACAGGCAGCGATTTTCACGGGTGATCTGAAGGTCGGCTACTTCATCGCCAGGCCGGCAGCCTTGATCGCATCACCCGGGTCCAGGTCCTTGATAGCCTTGGCCAAGGACGCTTGGGCGGACGTCAAGCCCGCCTGCAACGTGCTCATGGCCGACTGCAAACTGCCGAGCCTGGCTTGGGCCTCTTCAGGGCTGAGGTTCTTGTCAGCCATTACTGCGGCCATCTCCGCCTGTTTTTCGGCAATCTGTTGTTTGATCTGGCGAATCAGCTTGAGCAACTGCTTAACGTTATCGGCCAGCCCGCTATCGTCGATATCATTGTTGGAAGCACTCTGCGCCGCCGCCGCTTTCATGGCCGCACCGGAAATGGTGACGACCACACCAGGCTTGGACTCAGGAGCAACAGGAGTAACCGAAGTGTCGTCCTCGGCAATCACCTTTTTCGGCTCAAGCACTGTAGGGATAACCGTGTGTGCTGCAAGGTTGGTACTGAAGGAAAGCATGGCTTGAGCCTCCTGGCTCATGGGGCAATACCAGTTCATCGGCGGCTGTTGAACAATCTTTATACCCCGACCGGCTTCTTGTACACGCTGGCCTGACCCTCCCACAGTGCGGTACCCTTACGTCTTATGTGTGATTTCCCACAAGGATTTAAGAAATGTCCGAGCCAGTCAAACTGCGCGCTCATAACCAGGCCCACTGCAAGGATTGCAGCCTGGCCCCTCTGTGCCTGCCACTTTCGCTGAATCTGGAAGACATGGACGCGCTGGACGAAATCGTTAAACGTGGTCGACCGCTGAAAAAAGGTGAGTTTCTGTTTCGCCAGGGTGACCAGTTCGATTCCGTCTACGCAGTGCGCTCGGGTGCGTTGAAAACCTTCAGCTTGAGTGATGGCGGCGAAGAGCAGATCACCGGCTTCCACCTGCCCAGCGAACTGGTCGGTCTGTCAGGCATGGACACTGAAACTCACCCGGTGTCGGCCCAGGCGCTGGAGACCACCTCGGTGTGTGAAATCCCTTTTGAGCGCCTGGATGAACTGGCGCTGCAATTGCCACAATTGCGTCGGCAATTGATGCGGGTCATGAGCCGGGAAATTCGCGACGACCAGCAGATGATGCTGCTGTTATCGAAGAAAACCGCCGACGAGCGTATCGCCACCTTCCTGGTCAACCTCTCCGCGCGCTTCCGTGCCCGAGGCTTCTCGGCCAATCAGTTCCGCCTGAGCATGTCGCGCAACGAAATCGGCAACTACCTGGGGCTGGCGGTGGAAACCGTGTCCCGGGTGTTCACTCGCTTCCAGCAAAACGCGTTGATCGCCGCCGAGGGCAAGGAGGTGCACATCCTCGACCCGATCCAGCTTTGCGCCCTGGCCGGCGGCTCCCTGGAAGGCTGATCCAGGCGCCCGCGACCGAGGTTCGGTCGCGGGTTATACTGCCCAGCCGCCCTTCTTCCCAGGACACCCGACGATGGTCTTCGATTCATTCGACATCAAATCTCTGATTCGCCCAGTCATCGACTTCCCCAAGCCTGGGGTGATCTTTCGCGATATCACGCCGCTGTTTCAATCCCCGCGGGCGTTGCGCCTGGTGGCGGATAGCTTTGTCCACCGCTACGTCGAAGCCGACTTCACCCACATTGGTGCGATGGGTGCCCGGGGCTTCCTGATCGGTTCGATCATCGCCTATCAATTGAACAAGCCGCTGATCCTGTTCCGCAAGCAGGGCAAATTGCCGGCCGATGTGTTGAGCGAGGGTTACCAGACCGAGTACGGCGAGGCTTTCCTGGAAGTGCACGCTGACAGCCTGTGTGAAGGCGATTCGGTGCTGATGTTCGATGACCTGATCGCCACCGGCGGCACCCTGATTGCAGCGGCCAACCTGGTACAGCGCATGAGCGCGCGGATTTTCGAAGCGGCGGCGATTATCGACCTGCCGGAGCTGAGAGGCTCCCAGCGCCTGGAAGACATGGGAATCCCGACGTTTTGCCTGACCCAGTTTGCGCTGACGGACAAGTAAGCCGGGTTACAAACCCATCTGCTTACTGATGATTTCATTCATCACTTCCCGGGTCCCGCCACCGATGGAGAGGATCCGGTTGTCCCGACACAGCCGCTCTACCAGGCTGCCGCGCATGTAACCCAGGCCACCAAGGATCTGCACGGCATCGTAGGTCACACGGTCGGCGGTGTCGGTGGCGACGTTCTTGGCCATGGAAATTTCCTTGATCACGCTCTGTCCCGCGGCCATCTTCGCGGCCTGGCGGTAGGTGAACTCCCGGGAGACTTCCACCGCAGTGGCCATTTCCGCCAAGCGATGCTTGAGCACCTGGAACTTGCCGATGGGCTTGCCGAAAGCTTCGCGCTGGGCGGCCCATTTCAGGCTCTCCTCCAGGGCAAGCTGTGCGGTCATGTTGGCCATCAACGCGAGGGCCAGGCGCTCACTCTGGAAGTTGCCCATGATGCAGGCAAACCCCATGTTCTCGACACCGATCAGGTTACCCACCGGTACTCGGCAATCGTCGAAGAACAGTTCAGCGGTGTCTGACGCCCACCAGCCCATTTTCTTTAGCGGTTGGCCTGTGGTGAAGCCCGGCGTGTCCTTCTCCATCAACAGCAGGCTGATACCGCCAAACCCCGGCCCACCAGTGCGCACGGCCACGGTGTAGAAGTCGGCGCGTATACCGCTGGTGATAAAGGTTTTGCTGCCGCTGACACGATAATGATCACCGTCGCGCACCGCACGGGTTTGCAGGCTGGCGACATCGGAACCGCCACCCGGCTCCGTAACCGCCAGGGCCATGATCTTCTCGCCAGACAAGACCTGCGGCGCGACACGGTCACGTACTTCAGGCCGAGCCCATTTGACGATGGGCGGCAGGCCGATATCCAGCGAGCCCAGCCCCGCCACTACACCACCCGAGCCGCAACGCATCAGCTCCTCGCTGACGGCGACCTTGGCGAACAGGTCCCCTTCGTGGCTGCCACCCAGGGCTTCGGGGTAACCGATACCAAGAATCCCGGCCGCACCGGCCTTGAGGTAAAGCTCGCGTGGGAAGCTTTCAGCCTCTTCCCACTGCTCGATGTCCGGCAAGATCTCGCGTTCGACAAAGCGGCGCACGCTGTCGCGGACCAATTGGTGGCTGGGGTCGAAGTATTCCTGATAGGTAGACATCGGCAAGCTCCACGGGACGGTGGAGCGAACTTACCAAGCGCTTGCTTGGTTATCAAGCCAAAGAAAAACTCGTGAACACCACAAAACGAATGTGGGAGCGGGCTTGCTCGCGAAGGCGGTTGTAGCCGCTGCCGAGGCACGAGGCTGCGATGCGTGTCCGCAGGACCGCCTTGGGGCCGCTGCGTCGGAATGCCGCACCAAGCCCATCGCAGCCTCATTCTTCGGCAGCGGCTACAACCGCCTTCGCGAGCAAGCCCGCTTGTATGGTTGCCCCTCAACCATAGAATCTCCCACATTCTGTCCTGCAGTGCGGCTTAGAGCGCGATTGGCTTACGCCCGGCAAATGAATGCGCCAAGGTGCCGCCATCGACCAACTCCAGCTCACCGCCCAGCGGTACGCCATGGGCGATACGCGAGGTGATCAAGCCTTTGTTGCTCAATAACTGCGCGATGTAATGCGCCGTGGCCTCGCCCTCCACCGTCGGGTTGGTGGCCAGGATCACTTCGGTAAACGTGCCCTGCTCTTCGATCCGCGCCACCAGTTGCGGAATACCGATGGCCTCCGGACCCAGACCGTCCAGCGGCGACAGATGGCCCTTGAGCACAAAGTAGCGGCCGCGATAACCGGTCTGTTCCACCGCATACACATCCATCGGCCCTTCAACCACGCACAGCAGCGTGTCGTCGCGGCGCGGATCAGCGCATTGCGGGCAGAGTTCTTCCTCGGTGAGGGTGCGACACAATCGGCAATGGCCCACACCCTCCATGGCTTGGCTCAACGCCTGGGCCAACCGGGAACCACCGCTGCGATCACGCTCCAGCAGTTGCAGCGCCATACGCTGGGCGGTTTTCTGACCCACGCCTGGCAAGGTACGCAAGGCGTCGATCAGTTGACGAATCAGGGGGCTGAAGCTCATGGGGAAAGGTCCGACAAAAACAACGAGACGCGGTTTATACCCGCGCCCCGGATTAGCGTCAAATGCTCAATCTTGTGCGACACGCACTACCAACTTGCCGAAATTGCGCCCTTCCAGCAAACCGATAAAGGCGTCAGGCGCCTGTTCCAGGCCATCGACCACATCTTCGCGGAACTTGATTTTGCCATCCCGCACCCAGGGCGCCATGGCACTGAGGAATTCAGGCTGGCGATCGCCGTAGTCATCAAACACGATAAAACCCTGGATCCGCACGCGCTTGGTCAGCAAGGTGCGCTGCAATGCCGGCAACCGGTCGGGACCGCTGGGTGCTTCATGGGCATTGTAACCGGCGATCAGGCCGCACAACGGAATCCGTGCCTTGGGGTTGAGCAGCGGCACGACGGCGTCGAATACCTTGCCACCGACATTTTCAAAATAGATATCCACGCCCTTAAAGCAGGCCAGAGCCAGTTCATTGGCAAAATTCTCGCTCTTGTGGTCGATACAAGCATCAAAGCCCAACTCATCGACCACATAGCGGCACTTGTCCGCTCCGCCTGCCACACCCACCACCCGCAGGCCTTTGAGTTTGGCCACTTGGCCGACCACCGAGCCCACTGCGCCGGACGCTGCCGCCACCACCAGGGTTTCCCCGGCCTTGGGCTGACCGATGTCGGTCAGGCCCATGTAGGCGGTCATGCCCGGCATACCCAGGACGCCCAGGGCCATGGACGGACTGGCCAGCCCCTTGGGCACCGGTATCAGGTTGCGACCGTCGGAAATACTGTGGCTTTGCCAACCGGTGGCGCCGACTACCACGTCACCTACCTCGAACTTCGGGTTGCGCGACTGTTCGATCCGGCTGACAGCGCCACCGGTCATGACTTCACCGATTTCCACGGGGGCTGCGTAGGACGGCGCGTCGCTCATGCGGCCACGCATATAAGGATCCAGGGACAGGAACAGCGTCTTCAACAAGACCTGGCCATCGGCCAGGTCCGGCAGGGTGACGCGTTCGAGGCGGAAATTTTCCGGCACTGGCGCGCCTTGAGGCCGTGAGACCAGCACGATGCGCTGGTTGAGAGTCGGTTCTTGAGTCATCAGCGAGGCTCCTTTATCGGTGAGTGAATTCAACGGTATAGGGTGCAGACACTTGCCGGGACGTTGAGGTTCGACAAAGTTATCGTCCCGTAGCAGCTGTCGAGCTTAAGCTCGACAGCTGCTACGCGGGAATATGCTTTAAAAAAAATGCCAGGCACGAGGCCTGGCATTTTTGTGATCCCGCTCTTGAATCAAAACGGCAGCTTCATGCCCGGCGGCAGTTGCATGCCTGCGGTCACGCCGGACATTTTGTCCTGGCTGTTGGCTTCGATCTTGCGCACGGCGTCGTTGACGGCCGCGGCGAACAAGGCTTCGAGCATTTCCAGGTCGTCTTCGCTCGCGCCTGGCAATACAGTTGGGTCGATGCTCACGCGCTTGATGTCGTGACGGCCCGTCATCACTACGCTGACCATATCGCCACCGGCTTTACCGGTGACTTCGGCATTGGCCAGTTCTTCCTGCATCTTGGCCATTTTTTCCTGCATCTGCTGCGCCTGCTTCATCAGGCCGGCCATGCCACCTTTCATCATGGGAATCACCTCAAAAGTACGTGGATCAAGACAGCACGGTGCCCATGGGCACCGCGCCTTCAATTATTAGCCCTGTGCTGCCACCGGGGCTTCGACAGGTTCAATAGTATCGTGGCGCACCACCGCGCCAAACTGTTCCATCATCTGCTGGATGAGCGGATCACCGTGGATCGACTCCTCAGCCTCGCGCTGGCGGTTGACCCGACGGCGGGACGCGGCCTGGGCGGGAGTTTCCTGCTCGGGCTTGATCAATTCGATGCTGATGGTCAGGGTGCGTTCGTGGTACTGGTTCAGGGCATCGTTAAGTCGACGCTGCTGGGTGGCGTTGAACAGTGCGCTGTGAGCCGGGTCCAGGTGCAGCAACCAATGGTCACCATCGACGGCGATCAGGGTGCAGTTGGCGGCGATGCTGCCGGTCATGCCGGAAATCGGCAATTTCGGGAACAGCTCCAGCCACTGCAGCGCCAAGCCGGTGGCCGGCATCGCCGCAGGTTCCGGCTCAGGCTCCGGGGCAGGCTCGGCGGTATGCTCGCTGGCCAGATCGTCCAGGTAGCTGTAGGCCGAATCCATGTCCGGCTCGATGTAGTCTTCGTCCAGCGGCGGCTCGTCATCGAGGTCGGTGCCTGGGGTCGCGGCGTCCACTTCAGCGATGGTCGGTTCCGGCACAGGAGCCGAGACCCACTCCGGCGCATCCGGCACCACGCTGTCCGGGGTCGGCGTGGGCATGGGCGTCAGTTCAGGCTGTTCGGCAGCGGTTTCCAGCACCGGCTCGACCGCTGGCTGTTGCTCGACAACCGCCTCTACCGGCTCGTTCCAGGGCAGGTCGACCACGGCCTCTACAGGTGCAGGCTCGATAACCGGCTCAGGCGCGGCTACTGGCTCGGCAACAACAGGTGCGGGCGCAACAGGCTCCGGCGCTGCAATACTCGGCGCAACCACTGGCGCGACAACCGCCGCGCCAGCCACTGGTTTGGCGGAATCAACTGTGGCCTGGCTGATCCCCACTGGCTTTAGCGGCTGTCTCGGTGCGTCCGCTGTGTCGGCGGGCCGGAAGGCCAGCATCCGCAGCAGGACCATTTCGAACCCGCCTCGCGGGTCCGGCGCCAGGGGCAGGTCACGACGGCCGATCAGGCCCATCTGGTAGTAGAACTGCACGTCTTCGGCCGGCAGCGCCTGGGCCAGGGCCAGCACGCGGTCGCGGTCGCCGTGACCGTTGTCGACCCCCTCAGGCAAGGCCTGGGCGATAGCCACGCGGTGCAGCACGTTAAGAATTTCCGAGAGCACCCCATTCCAATCCGGGCCTTGTTCAGACAGGTGACGCACGGCTTCGAGCAACGCCTTGGCGTCGCCTTCGATCAGCGCATGCAACACATCGAACACCTGACCATGATCCAGGGTGCCGAGCATGGCCCGCACATCGGCGGCCATGACCTTGCCTTCACCAAAGGCGATGGCCTGGTCGGTGAGGCTCATGGCGTCGCGCATCGAGCCATCGGCGGCGCGACCCAACAGCCACAAGGCGTCGTCTTCGAACGGTACGTTCTCGACACCAAGAACGTGGGTTAAATGCTCGACCACCCGCTCCGGTGTCATGTTCTTCAGGGAGAACTGCAGGCACCGCGACAAAATCGTTGCAGGGAGTTTCTGCGGGTCGGTGGTGGCCAGGATGAATTTGACGTAGGGCGGCGGCTCTTCCAGGGTTTTCAACAGTGCGTTGAACGAGTGGCTGGACAGCATGTGCACTTCGTCGATCAGGTAGACCTTGAAGCGGCCACGGCTCGGTGCGTACTGCACGTTGTCCAGCAGCTCGCGGGTGTCTTCGACCTTGGTGCGGCTGGCGGCGTCGATCTCGATCAGGTCGACAAACCGCCCTTCGTCGATTTCCCGGCACACCGAACAGGTGCCGCAGGGCGTCGACGTGATGCCTGTTTCACAGTTCAGGCACTTGGCGATGATCCGCGCAATGGTGGTCTTGCCGACACCCCGGGTACCGGTGAACAGGTAGGCGTGGTGCAGCCGCTGGCTGTCCAAGGCATTGATCAGAGCCTTGAGCACATGGGTCTGGCCGACCATTTCGCGGAACGAGCGCGGACGCCATTTACGTGCAAGAACCTGATAACTCATCGAAAACCGTCGCAACTGGGAAACAGAAGCCGGTAATGCTAGCGGAGCAGGGGGGAAATTGCATCCGGCACGCTCGCCTTATCTGACTAAGAGGGCTCTACAGCCCGTTGAAAAGCCTGAATCCGCGGCGCCCAGACAGGTTCATCCGCCCTTCAACCACTGCACCGGCGGAGCAAAACCATCGACCCAACCAGGCACCTCACCGGCCGGCATGGGCCGAGCGATGAAGTAGCCCTGGGCCACTTCGCAGCCCATGCGCATCAACAACTGGCCATGTTCCAGGGTTTCCAGGCCCTCGGCGATCACTTCGCGGCCAAAGGCCCGGGCCAGACTAATCACCGCCTTGGTAAGCGCCAGGTCATCCTTGTCGTGGAGGATGTCACGCACAAAAGACCGATCGATCTTGATGGTCTGGGTGGGCAAGCGCTTGAGGTAGCTCAGGGACGAATAACCCGTGCCGAAATCATCCAGGGAAAACTGCACGCCCAGGGCATGACAGGCTTCAAGGTGCTGGGTGACCCGCTGGATATTGTCGATGGCCACTGATTCAGCGATTTCCAGGTCGAGCATATGCGGCTCCACGCCGGGGTGCTGCGCCAGCAGTTGCTGCAGCCGCTCGACGAAGTCCGCCCGCTGGAAATGCCGCGCCGCGATGTTCACGCTGACCGCCCAGCAGCGCCCTGCCCCTTGCCATTGATACATTTGGGTCAGGACCTGGTTCATCACCCATTCACCGATGTCGACGATCAGGTCAGTCTGCTCGATCAACGGCAGGAAATCCCCCGGCGCCACCAGCCCGCGCTCGGGATGCTGCCAACGTAACAGCGCTTCGAACCCTACCACCGTGCCGCAGCGCAGATTGACCTTGGGATGGTAATGCAGGCACAACTCGCCCGCCGCCAGAGCCTGGCGAATCTGCTGCACCGTCTGGTGAGTAGCCTTGACCTCCTGCTCCAGGGAGACATCGAACAGCTGGAAACGATTGCGCCCGCTCTGCTTGGCCACATACATGGCCTGGTCGGCGTGGCGCAGCAAGGTGTCGGCGTCCTCATCGTCCAGGGGAAACAAGGTGACGCCAATACTGGCAAACACATTGATCTCCGCACCCTGGATCGAATACGGCTCGGAGATAGCCTTGAGGATGCGCACTAACGCGCCGTTGAGTTCGTCGATGTCACGCACATAACGCAGGATCAGCACAAACTCGTCACCCGCGAGCCGAGCCACCACATCCTCGCCACGGATGATCTCCCGCAGGCGACTGGCGACCTCCACCAGCAACAAGTCGCCACACGCATGGCCGTAACCATCGTTGACCGCCTTGAACCCGTCCAGGTCGAGCATGCACAGCGCTAAGGGAATGTCTTCACTACGGGAAAACTCCAGGGACTGGGTGAGCAACTCGGACAAATAAGCGCGGTTTGGCAGCCCCGTCAGCACGTCATGGCCGACCCGCCACTGCAAGGTGTGCAGCAGTTGGCGCTTTTCGCTGACATCAAAGCGAATCGACACGTACTTCTGCACCTCACCGGTCTGCTCATTGAGCAACGGCACCATGGTGCTGTCGACCCAATACAGCGTGCCGTCCCTGGCGCGGTTACAGATTTCGCCGCGCCAGACCCTGCCCTGGCTGATGGCGTTCCACATCCCCTGGAAAAACGCCTCAGGGTGCAGCCCGGAACTGAGAATCCGGTGGTTCTTCCCCAGCAACTCTTCGCGGCTATAGCCGGACATGCCGCAGAACTGATCATTGACGTAGGTGATGTCGCCTGCGAGATCGGTCTCGGAGAAAATGGCGGCTGCATCCACGGCCCTGCGGTATTTCTCGTCCATGAGTGAGGCTCACATTGGCTAGCGGTTGAACCGCTCGACCAGGGCGCGCAACCCGGAAGAGATGCTTTCGAGTTCCCGTCCTCGGGTGACCGCAGCGTTAGCATTGCCTGCTGTCTTTTGCACGGTGGCGGCGACATTGTTGATCTGTTGTGAAACTTCCTCGGCGACGTGGGATTGTTCCTGGGAGGCGGCGGCCATTTGCTGGCTCATGTCAGTGATGCGCTCCACCGCCTGGCGGATACCTTGCAGCGCCTGTTGCGCCTCAAGCACCTGCTGCACGCCCTGCTCGGCTTCGCGAATACCCAAGCTTGCGATATCGACCGCCTCATCAGCGCCGGCCCGCAGGTTCTGGATAATGCCCTGGATCTGTTCGGTCGACTCACGGGTCTTGCCCGCCAGCGCCCGCACCTCATCGGCCACCACGGCAAACCCGCGCCCTTGCTCACCGGCACGGGCAGCTTCGATGGCGGCGTTGAGGGCCAGCAGGTTGGTCTGGTCGGCGATGGCCTGGATCATGCTCGCAGCCACCTGGATTTCCTGGGTCTGCCCGGACAGGTTACCCACGGCCTGGTTGATCTGGGTGACGGTACCGGCCAGCAACTGGATCGCCTCACGCGAGGTGCCGGCCACATGGCTGCCTTGCTCGGCCAATCCGTTGGCGGTGTAAGCTTCGCTGGCGGTCTGCTGCACATGCACCGCCACCTCGGCGATGGAGGCTGCCATTTCGGTCATGGCGGCGGCCGTCATGTCGGTTTCAGCTCGCTGTTCCAACAGTGCCGACTCAGTGTTGCTCGACAATGCGCTGGAGTCGGTGGCGGCCTCGGCCATCTGGGTGGCCAGGTCACCCAGGCGCGTCAAGGCAGTTTTCAGCCGCGCGTCCTCGCTGATCAGGATCATTTCCAACTGTGCAGCCGAGCCGGTGGCGTCGCTGTAGGTCAAAGCACTGATCGGGTCGGAAAAGGTATTGGAGGTGTGCTGGACGATTTTCTGGAGTTGCTGCCCCAAGCGCTGCTGTGCCCAAACACCCACGCCGAGAAACAAACCAACGGTCAAGGCTTGCGCCCACCCCACAGGAATCAGTTGGAAGGCACCGACCGAAACCACCGCTGCCACTGACGGCAACGCCAGCGCCCGTGCCGTAGCGGCGATCCGCCGTCCTGCCGAAACGGCCGACTTGCCCGCCAGTAACCGCGCGTACAGGGCTTCGGCCCGGCGCACTTGATCGCGAGTGGGCTTGACCCGCACCGACTCATAGCCCACCAGCCGGCCATCCTCGAGAATGGGTGTCACATAGGCGCTGACCCAATAATAGTTGCCATTCTTGCAGCGGTTTTTCACCACGCCCATCCAGCTTTGCCCAGCCTTGAGGTAGCTCCACATCAATTGGAACACGGCGGGCGGCATATCCGGGTGGCGCACCAGATTGTGGGGGCTGCCGATCAGCTCCGCCTGAGTAAAACCGCTCATGGCGACGAACTCGGCGTTGCAGTAGGTAATATGGCTGTTGACGTCAGTAGCGGAAATAAGCCGTTGCTGCTCCCCAAAAGTTTGTTCAACATCGGTGACCGGCAAGTTGAGACGCACGTTAAAGCTCCATGAACAGCATTCGATCACCCTATCGACTGCCGGGTAGGCAGGATGGGCCGATTCGCATTTCTAGTCCGGCTATGCCGTCAATCGGCTGGATGGCCACAATCGGCGGCTAAGCCACGGTTTTGCACAGCAATTCACCGTCGATTCTTTGATGATCAACTAGGCTTTAATACGGGTATCCGGCACGGAAGGCGAGGTGGTGCTTTGGCACTGACGAGCGACGGTTGAGCCCCTGCCAAGCGTCCGATGTATGGGCACCTTTATGAGAGTAGGAAAAAAGCAATGATTTCCTGTTTCATAAACCTACCTTCTGAAACGAGACCACCAAATACTTGTCCTAAATGTCGATTCTACGAATTACATCACATTTTGCAAGAAAAGGTGATGGCGCGAGCGGTTGTCTAATTCTAATATTTATCGTTAAGTTCTTGATTCTAAATGGGAATTGAGCGATGCAAATTTCAAGTTTGGGTCCGGCCATCAGGCGCTACCGCAAGGTAGCGGGGCTTACTCAGGCTGAACTAGGTGAAAAAACCGGTTTTGATCCTAAAACCATTAGCCGCTTCGAAACCGGCACCTATACACCCAGCGTGGAGGCTCTGTTTTTGTTCGCAGAGGCGCTGGAAGTGAAGCTGACAGTCTTTTTCGCAGACTTGGTCGACGAGGATGAACAGCGCGCTTACCTGTTCGGTGTCATACACAAAGCCACCCCGAAGGATCTGGGAAAGCTGATCGCGGCGGTAGACCAGGCCTTGTCCAAGCCTTAGAGCTCGCAACACCAGTACCCGTAATAAAAAGAGCAGACAGCCCAGGCTGTCCGCTCTTTGTTCATCGACTCCTGACATGAACTGACAGGACAGGCCCTTAGACTTCACGGGACTGAGCCGCGCCATTGCTGCCAGCTTCCATGGAGCCATCATGCAGATCCTCGACCACTACTTCCTGCTGTACGTCGACAGCCCCGCCACCAGCGCCAACTTCTACAGCCGTCTGCTGGACAAGCCGCCAGTCGCGCTGAACCCCACCTTTGCCCTGTTCATGCTCGATAACGGCGTCAAGCTTGGCCTGTGGTCCCGGCACACCGCAGAGCCGGCCGCCCAGAGCGCCGGGGGCGGCTGCGAGGTTGGATTTCGCGTCGCCGAGCCATCAACGGTGGATGAACTGCATGCACACTGGGTCAAACAGGGGGTAAGCATTGCGCAATCACCCGTCGAGATGGGGTTTGGCTACACCTTTACCGGCCTGGATCCCGACGGCCACCGCCTGCGGGTGTTCACCGTGCCCCAATAGTGGCTGACGGCGCCAGCGCCCTTCCAGGCTGATAGCGCCCACACTGGTCAATACGATCAGGCCGCCCATCACCACTCGCATTGAAACCTGCTCCCCGAGCAGGGTCGCCGCCATCACCATCGCTACCGGCGGCACCAGGTACAAGGCCACCGAAGCACGACTCACCTCGACGTGCCTCAACACATAGGCCCAGGCGAGGTAAGCCAGGGCACTGGGGAAGACACCCAGCACCAGCACCGCCAGGTTGGCCGACAGCGGCGCCTGAATCACCATGGCAGGCAAACCTGGCAAGTAGACACAGAGCAACAACGTCCCTGACCACACCGTGTAGCACACGGTGGTCAGCGGACTGTAGCGGCGGGAATAGTGCTTCTGAATGGCGAAATACACACTCCACGAGATCGCTGCCAGCAGAATCAGCAGGCCTCGGGGGTCAATTTCACCCAGGCCGCGCTCGCCCCAGATCACCACCAACACCCCTGTCAGCCCGAGCAGCACACACCCCCAACGCCAGCCGCTCACCCGCTCCTTCAAACAGACAAACGCCACCAGAACGCTGAACAGCGGCACCGATTGCGCCAACACACTGGAAGCCGCCGCCGTCACCCACTGCTGGCCCAGGTTGAGGCACAGGTGATGCAGGAAGATCCCGAAAAAACCCAGTACCAACAGCCATGGCAAATCCCGCAGCCGAGGCAGCTCGATCCGCACCACCAACGCCACACCCGCCATAAACAGCGATGCAATCAGAAACCGCGCCAAAGCCAGTTGGCCGGGACTGTAACCGTGCAGCGCCATGTGAACTCCAATGGGCGAATATGCCCAACAGAGGATCACGCTGGCAGTGACTAGCGTAAGCTTTACGGGTGACGGGGCATTCATCGACGGCATCCAGAAACTGAGTGGGAATGCCGCAGTCTTGTCCTGGGCAAGGTGCAGGACAATTAACCGTTTCTGACTTCTGTAATCACTGGAACTGAGCGATGGAACTGGCCCAACTGAAAATGGTGAAAGCCGTGGCGCAAACCGGCAGCGTGGCCCAGGCCGCCGTGCAGTTGCACTGCGTACCGTCGAACATCACCACGCGCATCAAGCAACTGGAAAGCGAGTTGGGCACACCCCTGTTCATTCGCGCCGGGCGCGGTCTGGCGATCAGTGCCGCCGGTGAAGTGTTTCTCGACTACTGCGAGCGCATCCTCGCGCTGGTGGAGGAGTCCAAGCGTGCGGTCGACAGCAACGCGATTCCTCGCGGCAAATTGCGCATCGGCGCGGTGGAATCCAGCGCCAGTGGTCGTCTGCCTCCGCTGCTTGCCGAATACCACCGACGTTACCCACAAGTGGAGTTGGAGTTGGTGACCGGCGCCTGGGCGCATCTGCTCGATGACCTGCAACACCACCGCCTGGATGCGGCGTTGGTGGCTGCGGGAGGCAAACGCCCCAAACTCGAACAAAGCGTGGTCTACAGCGAACGCCTGGTGCTGATCACCAGCGCCTCCAGTGCCCCCATTGCAGACGCCAGTGACCTGGCGGGCCGCACCCTGCTGGTCTGGCCGCCAGGCTGCCCTTACCGTGCCGCCCTGGAAAACTGGCTCAAACCCCACGATATCAAGCCGGCCATTGCCAGCTATGCCAGTTGGGGAACGATCATCGGTTGCGTCAGCGCGGGCATTGGCGTGGCGCTGGCACCAGAAGGCATCCTGGCCCGCTATGAGCAGGCCAACCAGTTGACGTCCTACCGCTTCGATGAGCTGGCGGCGGTGGACAACCTGCTGTTCTGGCACAAGGACACTCAGCGCCATCTGGCTCGGGACGCATTTGCCGGGCTGCTGCGGGAGACGTTCGGCTGAGTTTCTGGCGCACAAAAAAACACCGCGACAGGCCTGGCCTGTCGCGGTGCAGGGACATCATCAGTTCTTGGGTGCGCTCAACCGAGCATACTGATCCTGGCTGATCCAGCCGGTGAAGGAGCGATCCTGGTCATTGATGAACTCCACCTGGGCCCAGCCATTCTTGTACGCCAGCACGCCCACCACATCGTTCTTGACGATATAAGGGCGCTTACCGGCTGAGGCCTGCGGGGCCTTCTGCAAGAAAGCCTTGTCAGCCAGGACCGTCACCAGCCCGATCCATTTTTTGCTGGCGGTCTGTGTCAGGTCCAGACCGGTGGCGATATCGGGCATCAATACATTCATGCAGCCAGGGTGCTGCTGGCCTTTCTCGACCGTAAGGGTCACACCGTCCGCCGACGCCTCGACCGAGCCCGGATAGACTTCATCAGACCACGTAGAAACCGCCGAAGGCTTGCCGGCCTCAACCTTGCCTTGCAGATAAAAAGCACAACTGAAGGTTGTGCCTTCACCCCGCTCTTCGGCATAAAACCCCTCGACCTGATGCTGTGGCGTCACCGCCAGCATCAACGCCTCGTACTTGCCCGAATGCAGTACAGGAGCACCGGCAAACACGGGAGTCGCCACACAAAAGGAAAACACACCAGCAGCCAACAATCGGGTGGAAAGCGTCATTGCCATCTTATTTTTTCCCTTCAAGCGCTTCGTAGGCTTTCTTAATCCGCGAATCATAATCGCCATAATCCTTGCCGTTATAGTTCAACGCCATCGCGGCATAGTCCTTGTTTTTCATGGCCTTGATCAACGCCGAACTTTTACTGCAAAAGCCCACGAAGGCCTTCAACTGGTTGCCGGCATTAATCTTCATGGCTGCGGTAAATTCAAAAACTGTCTTGTAACCGCACGTCGAAAAATTGAAGCCCATGATTTGAAACATACCCCAGGAGGCCGACATCAAGGCCGCTTCCTGATCCAGGCCAAACGCGGTGGCCATGGTTTCCCAGGCTTTGGTCTGATCCTTGTTATTGGCCTGCCATTGGGGCCCGGCCTTTTTTACATAGGGGTATGACAGCAGCGGATGCGTTTGATCGTATTTGTGCTTGGTGTACTTGCGGAACAGGTGGCCTTCAAAGGCGATCACCGGCAACTTGGCCGGCCCGAAACCGGAGCGCCCGCCCGATTCCACCGTGGCAAACGCCTTGATGATGTTCACCGAAATACCGTTACCCAACTGGGTTGCGGCGCTCTGAAAGTCTTTGTCAGTGAGGGTCATGCCCCCGTCGCACGTGGCCTGGAGCACCATCTGCCGGTTGCGCCGCTCGGATTCAATGACTGCGCGCATGCGGTCCAGGTAGTGATTGACCGTGGCGTGGATCATCTCCGAATTGGCATTGCCAAAACCGCCGAGGAAACTTGGGATGCGCAAGGCCGGATTGGCCTTGACCGGCACCTTGATCGCTTCTTCGATCAAGCTGTTGAACGTGCGGCCGGTCGGATCGATAACGCCATCGGGGTGTGCGTACTTGAGCTGGCGGAACTGGTACTGGCTGATGCACTGCACCAACTGGCCATCAGACCTGCCATTCTCGTTCAGCGCAAAGCCCATCTTGGGAATAATCAGGTTAAATAGGTATTGGATACATTGAACGTCAGCGGGCAAGTTGCGCGCCTTGCCTGGGGCACCGACCGAAGCGCTGATAAGACGGGGCAATCCTTGCACGCTTTGCATGACATGCATCCTTATTAGTTATAGAGGACGGCAAGCAAGCGCCATCACTTTAATATCATCCGTGCACCACCGTCATATACTGAAACATGTGGCGCACAAAAACTAACAAGCCGTTTTGTGGTTGTCCAGAGAGGGTTTTGAACGTTGTGAAATGATCATCACGCATCGCGGGATAAAAGACGGGCGATCAAACAAACATTCTGATGTGGCGAAAAGAGGGTTCAAACAGAAGGGGTACTGCAGGAGGTACGTTATGGAGGCAACCCCACCAGCCACACCCCGGCACACAATGTTCCCGCTGTGGCTGCTCCCTTCCGGGTCTGACCAGGTTCACGGGTAATCGTTGCGGGGGGACCGATGGAGTCACCATAACGACGCTCGCCTCTCGGCAAGCCGCGCCATTGTACCGATCTCATCGGAAGTTACAACCGTTGGTTCCGGATTAAAAAATGTTGGGGTTCAAGCACTTGCCCGCGGGTGAGTTATTGCGCCTGCAGCACTTCATCTGCCTTGCCGCCCTCTTGCTGAATCACCAGGTGGATAAAGTGCAACTTGGTGATCACCGCCGACGGCAAGACGAAGGGATAGAAATCCGGCTGCCCCATGCTCCGCGACAATTCGTTGAGCATGCCGGCCAATTCGATCCACGCGTTGACGAACGACAGGAACGCTGCCCCGCCCGGATGCTCGGGATCGTAGAGGGTGCTCAGGGGAAACGGCTGGTAGTCCAGGTCCATCTCCTGGGCGCTCATGCCAAACCCCAGGGCCGTGTCGACCGCGTCCATCATGTGCAGATAGTGGGCCCAGGTTTCGGCCCAGTCTTCCCAGGGGTGCATCGTGGCGTAGGCGCTCACACAGGTTTGCTGCCAATCCGGGCGGGGGCCGTTTTGATAGTGCTGTTCGAGGGCCTCGGCATAACTGGCGCGCTCGTCACCGAACAGGCTGCGGAACGGCTCCAGCCAGTGGCTGTTGCCGATCAGGCGATCCCAGTAGTAGTGGCCGACCTCGTGGCGAAAGTGGCCGAGCAAGGTGCGATAAGGTTCGCGCATCTGCACGCGGACTTTTTCGCGGTGCGCGTCGTCGGCTTCCTTGATATCGAGAGTGATCAGGCCGTTGGCATGGCCGGTGGTCGGTGCCTTGCCTTCCAGGTCGATACCGACAAAATCGAAAGCCAGACCGTTGTCTTCATCGAGGCTCTTGGGGATCACCTGCAAGCCCAGGCTAATCAATTGTGCCACCAACCGCCGCTTGGCGATTTCCACCTTGCGCCAGCGCTCAGGGTTTTCAGGGATCGACAGATCGGGGATGGTGCGGTTCAGGCTGCAAGCGACGCACAAGGTCTGGCCGTTGTCTGCCGGCAGCAGCCAGTTGCAGGCGGCCGGGGTATCCAGATTGGCACAACGGCGAAACAATCCCGCCTCAGGGTCGGCGTCCAACTGCCAGGTCTCGACGTAAGGCCCAGGCTGCAAGGAAGAAAGCCGGCTGTGCTCCGGCTGATACCCCAGCAGCGCCGAGCAGGCGAGGCACTGGCTATTGCGAAAGAACAGCGACTGACCGCAGCGGCATTGCCACACCTTGCTGTTGCGCGATTGCCCGGCCATGAACGGCGAAGCAATGCGCGAACTGAGCTGCTCGAAGAAGCGGTACATGGCGATCTCTCCTTGGCATACCCACGACTAGATCACGGTTACGAGTTGATCGTTCCAGTTTTTTATTGGTGGCCTATTACTTGTGGCGAGGGGGCTTGCCCCCGTTGGGCTGCGAAGCAGCCCCAGTAAGGTCACGCAGTTCTTTCAGGAGGAGTTCGGTAGCAGGTTCTGGGGCCGCTACGCAGCCCAACGCGGGCAAGCCCGCTCGCCACAAAAGCATCAGACCGTGATGTTGTGCTTGGCCAAAAAGGCCACAAACGCCTCTTCATCCAACACTTTCAACCCCAGCTCACTGGCCTTGGCCAACTTCGACCCCGCCCCCGGCCCCGCTACCACGCAATGGGTTTTCGCCGACACCGAACCCGCCACCTTGGCGCCGAGGCTTTCGAGTTTTTCCTTGGCGACATCCCGGCTCATCAGCTCCAGGGAGCCGGTGAGCACCCAGGTATGGCCAGCCTCGGGCAAGCCTTCGACGACTTTTTTCTCGCTCTGCCAATGCATGCCGAAGTCTTTGAGTTGCAGCTCAATGGCCAGCGCGCGCCTGGCGTTTTCTTCATTATCGAAGAAATCTCGCACCGCCTTGGCCTGCTTCTCCGGCAATGCCTGGCGCATGTCGAGCCAATCGGCCTTGATCACGCCTTCCAGTGAGCCGAACTTGTCCGCCAGCTTCTGTGCGGCGCCCGGCCCCACCGAAGGCACATGCAGTTTGTCCAGCAAGCCGCCCAAGGTGGTACTGGCGGCGAACTCGGCACTCAGGTCGCCCTGCTCCTGCAATTCCAGCCCGCACTCGTCTTTGGACAGCAGCGCGCTTAGCACTTCCTGGTTATGGCCATCCTCAAAGAAGCTGTGAATCTCATACGCCACTTCCAGCCCGACATCCGGCAAGTACGTCAGCACTTCCGGCAACGCCTGCTGCACTCGCTCAAGGGACGCCAGGGAGCGCGCCAGCACCTTGGCGGTTTCCTCGCCCACATCGGGAATGCCAAGGGCGTAGATAAACCGCGCCAGGGTCGGGGTCCTGCTGTTCTCGATAGCCGCGATCAGTTTTTTGCTGGAGACGTCAGCAAAGCCTTCCAGGTCGATGATCTGCTCGTACTTGAGCTTGTAGAGATCCGCCGGCGAGCCGATGAGTTTTTCATCCACCAACTGCTCGATGGTCTTGTCACCCAAGCCGTCGATGTCCATGGCCCGACGAGAAACGAAATGGATAATCGCCTGCTTGAGCTGGGCACCACAGGCCAAGCGCCCGACGCAGCGGTAAACCGCACCTTCACTGACCGTTTCCTTGCCCTTGCTGCGTTTGACCAGTTGCGTGCGCTCAACATGGGAGCCGCACACCGGGCAGCTCTCGGGGATCTGCACCGCACGGGCGTTTTCCGGGCGACGCTCGAGCACCACCGACACCACCTGCGGAATCACGTCACCGGCACGGCGGATGATCACGGTGTCGCCGATCATCAAGCCCAGGCGCGCCACCTCATCCATGTTGTGCAAGGTCGCATTGGACACCGTCACACCCGCGACCTTGACCGGCTTGAGCCGCGCCACAGGCGTGACAGCACCGGTACGACCGACCTGGAATTCAACGTCCAGCAGCTCGGTGAGTTCTTCCATGGCGGGGAATTTATGGGCAATCGCCCAACGTGGTTCGCGGGCACGGAAACCCAGCTCTCGCTGGGAGGCGATGCTATTGACCTTGAACACCACACCGTCGATTTCATAGGGCAAGGCGTTACGCCGCTCGCCGATATCGCGGTAGTAGTCGAGGCAATCCTGAATACCCTTGGCCAGCTTCAACTCGTGGCTGATGGGCATGCCCCACTGCTTCAACTGCTGCAGGTTGCCGATATGGGTGTCACTGATATCGGTGGTCACACCGTAGCAGCAGAACTCCAGCGGGCGGCTGGCGGTGATCTTCGAATCCAACTGGCGCAAGCTGCCGGCAGCGGCGTTACGCGGGTTGGCGAAGGTCTTGCCCCCGACTTCCAGCTGTGTGGCGTTGAGCCGCTCGAAACCGGCCTTGGACATGAACACTTCGCCGCGCACTTCCAGGGTTGCCGGCCAGCCGGAGCCTTGCAGCTTGAGCGGGATATTACGCACGGTGCGCACATTGATGCTGATGTCTTCGCCGGTAGTGCCGTCACCGCGAGTTGCGCCGCGTACCAACTCACCGTCCTGATACAGCAGGCTGACCGCCAGGCCATCGAGTTTTGGCTCGCAGCTGTATTCCACCGCCGCGCCGCCGCCAAACAGATCGCCCACCGGCAGGTCCAACCCTTCGGTCACCCGGCGGTCAAACTCCAGCATGGTGGTTTCATCAAAGGCGTTACCCAGGCTGAGCATCGGGATCTCGTGACGCACCTGAGTGAAGGCCGACAACGCCGCGCTGCCAACCCGCTGAGTCGGTGAGTCGCGGGTGACCAGCTCCGGATGCTCGGCTTCCAGGGCCTTGAGCTCGTGGAACAGGCGGTCGTACTCGGCGTCCGGAATGCTCGGCTCGTCGAGGACGTGGTAACGGTAGTTGTGCTGATCCAGTTCAGCGCGCAGTTCGAGGATGCGGGTATGGGCGGCGGTCATGGGTGTTCTCTCATAAAGCAAAAGAGCAGCCGAAGCTGCTCAATATGTTAGTGCACGTATTCTACAGGCGACGCTTAAGATCGAACCTCAGCGCTTCTGTGTCAGGGCGCGACGCTCGAACTCCACAATACGCTGACGGTAGTGTTCGATGGTCTGGGCGGTCAGTACGCTGCGTTGATCGTCCTTGAGCTCGCCGTTGAGTTCCTGAGACAGCTTGCGGGCCGCCGCCACCATGACGTCGAACGCCTGTTTCGGATGACGCGGGCCTGGCAGACCAAGGAAGAAGCTGACCGCCGGGGTGCTGAAATGGTCGATGTCGTCCAGGTCGAAAACGCCTGGCTTGACCGCGTTGGCCATGGAGAACAGCACTTCACCGTTGCCGGCCATGCTTTCGTGGCGGTGGAAAATATCCATCTCGCCAAAACGCAGGCCGCTTTCCAGAATGTTCTGCAACAGCGCCGGGCCCTTGAAGCCGGCAGCGTCGCGGCAGATCACACTGATCACCAGCACTTCTTCAGCGGCCGGCTGATCCTTGACGGACTCACGCGAGGCGCTCTTGGCCGGGCTTTCGTCCGGGAAATCGCCGTCACGGCTACTGAAGCTCGGGCCGTCTTCCAGGTCCAGATTCAGGTCACCCTGGGAAGGTTCGCCGGCAGTACGCTTGCCGCGTTTTCCGGAGGGCTCGCGGGCTTCACGCACCGGCGCACTCATCGACGGCAAGTCATGCTCGTCCAACTGCGGTTCTTTATGGGCGTCCAGGACACGGGGCGGCCCCAGCAGCTCAGCACTGCCGTCGTCGTCCGGTAAATTGGACAGGTTGCGGTCCAGGCGAAATTTCAACTTGCCCTTGCCACCGCGCATACGGCGCCAGCCATCAAAAAGAATACCGGCAATGACAATGATGCCGATGACGATCAGCCACTCGCGCAGACCGATTTCCATGTAATCCCGTGCCTCTAATAAAAAATGCTGAAAAATAAGGGGTTTAGCACCGTGCAAACCGCTTTAAAACGTGGCGCCAACTCTATGTTCTGAATGACGTTTTGCCCACGCATACAAGAAATTGACATTAAACTAGCACGACCAAAGATAACTTTACACAGTCTGTCAAAATGGCTTGAACAAATATGTCCCTTTGCCATCGCCCCGCGACCGGTAAAACACCTTACATCCTGCTGAAAAATCCCTTTCAAAGCGCGACTTAAGATTCCACCATCGCCATCGCTTCTTCGACATCCACCGCTACCAAACGCGAACATCCCGGTTCGTGCATCGTCACCCCCATCAACTGATCGGCCATTTCCATGGCGATCTTATTGTGGGTGATGTAGATGAACTGCACCGTCTGGGACATCTCTTTAACCAGTCGGGCATACCGTCCAACGTTAGCGTCATCCAGCGGGGCGTCAACCTCGTCGAGCATACAGAACGGCGCCGGGTTCAACTTGAAGATGGCAAATACCAGGGCCAATGCCGTCAGTGCCTTCTCGCCACCGGACAACAAATGGATGGTGCTGTTCTTCTTGCCCGGAGGCCGCGCCATGATCGTCACCCCTGTATCGAGTAGATCTTCGCCCGTCAGTTCCAAGTAAGCGCTGCCACCACCGAAAACTTTCGGGAATAACGCCTGTAAACCACCATTAATCTGATCAAAGGTATCTTTGAAGCGATTACGGGTTTCCTTGTCGATCTTGCGAATAACGTTTTCCAACGTGTCCAGGGCTTCCACCAGATCGGCATCCTGGGCATCCAGATAACGTTTGCGCTCGGACTGCTGCTGGTACTCATCGATGGCCGCAAGGTTGATCGCGCCCAGCCGCTGAATACGCGCGGCGATGCGCTCAAGTTCTTCTTCAGCTTCTTTTTCGTTGGCCTGAGCGGTCAAGGTATTGAGCACGCCGTGCAGGTCGTAGCCATCTTCGAGCAACTGGTCCTGCAAGGTTTTACGGCGCACGGTCAGGGCTTGCCATTCCATGCGCTGCTGTTCGAGTTGGCCACGGATCAGTTGCGATTGCTGCTCGGCCTGGGTCCGACGTTTTTCGGCGTCACGCAATTCGCGGTCGGCATCTTCCAGGGCAATTTGTGCTGTCTTGAGTTCGACGTCGACAGTCATGCGCTTATCGAGCAATTCTTCAAGCTTGAGCCGCAGCTCTTCCAGCGGGGCTTCGCCCTCCTCCAGGTTGAGACTCAGTTGCTCGCGCTTCTCGGTCAGCCGCTCGGATTGCATTTCCAGGCGCTCAAGGGCCTGGCGTGTGGAATCGTGCTGCGCCTTGAGCGATCCCAAGCGCACCGCCAACTGATGAGCGTGATCCTTGTGCTGGCGGGCTTCCTGGCGTACCCGATCCAGGCGCTCGCGCAAGCTGTCGCGCTGGGCCAACAGCAACTCGCGCTGCTCGGTGTCCAGGGCCATGCTGTCGAGGGCTTCCTGCAATTGCAGGCGTGACTCGCCAACTTGTTCGTGCTCCAGGGCGCGCTGCTCGCCCATCTCGGCCACTTCTTCATCAAGACGGGTACGGCGCAGGGTCAACTGTTCGACCTTGGCCTTGCTCGCCGACAGCTGAGCCTTCAATTCGCCTTGCTGACGCGCTTCGTCCTGCAACAGCCGGCGCAGGTGTTCGCGGCCAGTCTCTTGCTGGCGCTGGGTAGCGCGCAGGGTTTGCAATTGGGTTTCCAGGGCTTCAAGGGTGGCTTCACGCTCTTCACGTTCGGCGCTCAGGTTGACGATTTCCTGACCTCGCGCCAGCACGCCGCTTTCAGCTTCACTGGCACGGCGTACCCGCAGGAAATGCCGGCCGACCCAGCAGCCGTCACGGCTGATCAGGCTTTCGCCGGCCGCCAACTGCCCACGCAGTGCCAAGGCCTGCTCAAGACTCTCCACCGGTTTGACCTGGCCCAGCCAGGGCGACAGATCAATCGCTGCCTCAACCTTGTCCAGTAAACTGCCCGGCACCCGCACACCGTCCGCCGCAGGGCTGAGCAAGCGTAAATCGCCCTGGGCAAAACCGGCCAGGTCGAAACCGCCAAAGTCATCCACCAGCACCGCTTGCAGGTCGGCACCCAGCACGGTTTCCACCGCCAGCTCCCAACCGGCCTCGACTTTCAAACCCTCGGCCAAGCGCGGACGCTCGGCCAGATGTTGATCGCGCAGCCATTCGGCGGTCCCCGTACCCGGATCAAGAGCCGCCTGCTGCAGGGCTTCCAGCGACGCCAAACGGCCGTTGAGCCGCTGCAAATCACCCTGTGCCTGCTGCTGGGCCTGACCCGCCTGTTGCAGCTGTTGACGCAATTGCTCCAGGCGCTCTACTTGCTGTTCTTCGCTGGCCTCCAGCTCTTCAAGCGTCATTTCGCTCTCGGCCAATTGCTCGCTCAGTTGCAAGATCGCCGCGTCTTCCGGATCGGCAGCGAGCAACACGCGCTCCTCCAGCAAACGCCGCTGACGCTCGGCCAAGCGTTCCATGCTGGTTTCCAGCTGCTGGATGCGCGACTGCTGCACCTCGGCCTGGCGGCGCGGTTCGGCGGAACGCAGGTTGAAAGCGTCCCACTGCTCCTGCCAGCCGTGCATGGTGGTTTCTGATTCTTCCAGGGCCGCAGCGGCTTCTTCGGCCGCCGCGCTGGTGACTTCCTGCTCAGGGGTGAGCATATCCAGCTCTTCACCGAGGGTCAGCAGCAAGGTGCGGTCGTGGCCCAGGTGAGATTCGGTTTCCAGGCGCGCGCGTTCAGCTTCTTTCAGATCGTCCTGCAACTGACGCAAGCGCTGCTGACCGTGCTGAATGCTCTGCTCGACCCGGGCGATGTCACCGCCCACCGAATAGAAGCGCCCCTGCACCAGATTGAAGCGCTCGGACAAGTCATGGTGACCGTCCCGCAGGCGTTCGATGCTGGCGTCGGCGTTGCGCTGCTCGGCCACCAAGGCTTCGAAACTGATTTCCTGGGTGGCGATGATCGCTTCGCGCTGGCCGACCTGATCGTTCAGTGCCTGCCAACGCAGCGCCGACAGTTGCGCCTTGAGCTGGCGTTCTTCGCCCTTGTATTCCTGATACTTCTCGGCGGCCTGGGCCTGACGGTGCAGGCGTTCGAGCTGGCGCTCCAACTCTTCGCGCAAGTCGGTCAGGCGGGCGAGGTTTTCGTGGGTGCGGCGAATACGGTTTTCGGTCTCGCGGCGGCGCTCCTTGTACTTGGAGATGCCAGCCGCTTCCTCGATGAAGTTACGCAGGTCTTCGGGCTTGGCTTCGATCAGCTTGGAGATCATCCCCTGCTCGATGATCGAATAGCTGCGCGGGCCCAGGCCGGTGCCGAGGAAGATGTCGGTAATGTCCCGGCGTCGGCACTTGGTGCCATTGAGGAAGTAGCTGTTCTGGCTGTCACGGGTCACTTTGCGGCGGATGGAGATTTCCGCATAGGCGGCGTACTCACCGACCAGGGTGCCGTCGGAGTTGTCGAACACCAGCTCGATGCTGGCCTGGCTCACCGGCTTGCGGCTGGTGGAGCCGTTGAAGATGACGTCGGTCATCGACTCGCCACGCAGGTTTTTCGCGGAACTCTCGCCCATCACCCAGCGCACGGCGTCGATAATGTTCGACTTGCCGCAGCCATTGGGCCCTACCACCGCCGCCATATTACTGGGGAAATTCACCGTGGTCGGGTCGACGAAGGATTTGAACCCCGCCAGTTTGATGCACTTGAGCCGCACGCTTAGGCAACCGCCAAGGCAGCGATGACCAGGGAGCTGCTGCGCTGGCCGTAGGCCGAGAGCACCAGGCGAATCTGTGACAGGTCACGGGCCAGTACGGCGGCGAGCAATTGCTCGAACAGCGCCAGGTACTCGCTCATTTCCGCCTTGCGCTGATCCAGCGCCAGGTAATAGGCACGGTTCATCGCCGGTTGCAGGTTCTCGACGGTTTCCTGCAAATACGGGTTGTTGGCGAAGGGGTAGGCCGCGCGCATCACATTGAAGCTTTCTTCGACGAAGGCACGGATGTCCTGGCGCTCGAAATTGCTCACCAGCCGTTGCTGGATCTGCAGGAACGGCGCCATGTCGGCCTGGGTCTGCCAGCCTTCGGCGACCGAATTGCCCAGCAGGATGTACATTTCGGACATCAGCGTACACAGGCTCTGTACCTTGTGGGCGGTGAGTTCGGTGACGTGGGCGCCACGGCGCGGCAGGATCGCGATCAGGTGCCGCCGCTCAAGGATCAGCAAGGCTTCGCGCACGGAACCACGGCTGACATTGAGCGCCAGCGTGACCTTCTGCTCCTGGATCCGCTCCCCAGGCTTGAGGTCGCCGCGAATGATACGTTCGGCGAGGTGGTGAGCGATTTGCTCGGCAAGACTATCCGGCGCCTTGAACGTCATGTTTTCCCTTCAAAATCTTCTATCGGTACGAGCGCGGCAGTGTAGCGCACTTGCAGGTTGATGGCGCAGGGCCCACGAGCTGGAATTTGGCATGAAATAAGCAGCCATTAAAGCCCAAAAGCCCCCAAAAACATCGGTTCCAAAGATCTGGACCATAATTAAGGATGTTGAAATCGCAATTTCTTGACCCTTAGGTCAGAAAATCATTGACCGAAAAGTCAGACATGACTAGATTCGGCGCAAAGCGGTTAACAACAATAATGAGTCTGCGAGGCCTTCCGTGATCCAGTTTTTACTTAACCAGGAACTCCGTAGCGAGCACGCCCTGGACCCTAACCTGACCGTGCTCAACTATTTGCGCGAGCATCTGGGCAAATCAGGCACCAAGGAAGGCTGCGCCAGCGGCGATTGCGGTGCCTGCACCGTGGTGGTGGGCGAGTTGCATACCGATGATCAGGGCCGCGAGCAGATCCGTTATCGCAGCCTCAACTCGTGCCTGACCTTTGTGTCGTCTTTGCACGGCAAACAACTGATCAGCGTCGAAGACCTCAAGCATCAGGGTGAACTGCACAGCGTGCAGAAAGCCATGGTCGAGTGCCACGGCTCGCAGTGCGGCTTCTGCACCCCGGGCTTTGTGATGTCGCTGTTCGCCCTGCAAAAGAACAGCGAAACCCCCGATACCCACAAGGCCCATGAAGCCTTGGCCGGCAACCTCTGCCGCTGCACCGGCTATCGCCCGATTCTAGCCGCCGCCGAACAGGCCTGTTGCAACAAACCCCAGGACCAGTTCGACAGCCGCGAAGCCGCCACCATCGCCCGCCTCAAGGCCATTGCCCCAACACAAACCGGCGAGTTGAACAGCGGCGACAAACGCTGCCTGGTGCCGCTGACGGTCGCCGACCTGGCCGACCTCTATGACGCCTATCCTCAAGCCCGACTTCTGGCCGGCGGCACCGACCTGGCACTGGAAGTGACCCAATTCCACCGCGTACTGCCGGTGATGATCTACGTTGGCAATATCACCGAGATGAAGCGTGTCGAGATCTTCGAAGACCGCCTGGAAATCGGTGCCGCCACCTCGCTGTCCGACTGCTACACCGCCTTGAATAATGAATACCCGGACTTCGGCGACCTGCTGCACCGCTTCGCCTCCTTGCAGATCCGCAACCAGGGCACGCTGGGCGGCAATATCGGCAACGCCTCGCCTATCGGTGATTCACCGCCGCTGCTGATCGCCCTGGGCGCGCAAATCGTCCTGTGTAAAGGCAACACCCGTCGCACCCTGGCCTTGGAAGACTACTTCATCGACTACCGCGTCACGGCCCGCCAGGACAGTGAGTTTATCGAGAAGATCATCGTGCCCAAGGGCCAGTCGCTGTTCCGTGCCTACAAGGTGTCCAAGCGTCTGGACGATGATATTTCTGCCGTCTGCGCGGCTTTCAATCTGAAGATTGATAACGGTGTGATCGCCGATGCCCGCGTCGCCTTCGGTGGCATGGCGGCTACGCCAAAACGCGCAAAACATTGCGAAGCGATCCTGACGGGCGCGACCTGGAATTCAGCCACGGTGGAAAAAGCCTGCGCCGCCCTGGCCGAGGATTTCACCCCGCTGTCAGACTTCCGCGCCAGCAAGGAATACCGCCTGCTCAGCGCGCAAAACCTGCTGCGCAAATACTTCATCGAACTGCAAACGCCGCACATCGAGACTCGGGTGACCGCTTATGTCTAATCATCACGCCGTGGAAAAAACCCAAGCCGAACTCGCCGAGCTGTTTGCCAAGGACCTGACCTCCGGTGTCGGCCGCAGCATCAAGCACGACAGCGCCGCCAAGCACGTGTCCGGCGAAGCGCAGTACATCGATGACCGCCTGGAATTCCCCAACCAGTTGCACCTGTATGCGCGCCTGTCCGACCGCGCCCACGCCAAAATCATCAGCATCGACACCGCGCCCTGCTACGCCTTTGAAGGCGTGCGCATCGTCATCACCCATGAAGATGTACCGGGCCTGAAAGACATTGGCCCACTGATGCCGGGCGACCCGTTATTGGCGATTGATGATGTGCAGTTTGTCGGGCAACCGGTGCTGGCCGTGGCCGCCCGCGACCTGGAAACCGCACGTAAAGCGGCGATGGCCGCCGTCATCGAATACGAAGACCTGGAGCCGGTGCTGGATGTGGTCGAGGCCTTTCGCAAAAAACATTTCGTGCTGGACAGCCACACCCACCAACGCGGTGATTCGACGGGCGCGCTGGCGACGGCGAAACATCGTATCCAGGGCACCCTGCACATCGGCGGCCAGGAACATTTCTACCTGGAGACCCAAATCTCCTCGGTGATGCCCACCGAAGACGGCGGCATGATCGTCTACTGTTCCACGCAAAACCCCACCGAAGTGCAGAAGCTGGTGGCCGAAGTACTCGACGTCTCGATGAACAAGATCGTCGTCGACATGCGCCGCATGGGCGGTGGTTTCGGCGGCAAGGAAACCCAGGCGGCAAGCCCTGCCTGCCTGTGTGCGGTAGTCGCCCACCTCACCGGCCAGCCGACCAAGATGCGCCTGCCCCGCGTCGAAGACATGCTGATGACTGGCAAGCGTCATCCCTTCTATATCGAATATGACGTGGGCTTTGACGACAGCGGACGCCTGCACGGGATCAATCTGGAGTTGGCCGGTAACTGCGGCTGCTCACCGGACCTGTCGAACTCGATTGTCGACCGCGCCATGTTCCATGCCGACAACTCCTATTACCTGGGCGATGCCACGGTCAACGGTCATCGCTGCAAGACCAACACCGCGTCCAACACCGCTTATCGTGGCTTCGGTGGCCCACAAGGAATGGTCGCCATCGAGGAAGTGATGGACGCTATCGCACGCCACTTGGGCCAGGACCCACTGGCGGTGCGCAAGGCCAACTACTACGGCAAGACCGAGCGCAACGTCACCCACTACTACCAGACGGTCGAGCACAACATGCTCGAAGAAATGACCGCCGAACTGGAAGCCAGCAGCCAATATGTCGAGCGTCGCGAAGCGATTCGTCGCTACAACGCCAACAGCCCGATCCTGAAAAAAGGCCTGGCGCTGACGCCGGTGAAGTTCGGCATTTCCTTCACTGCCAGCTTCCTCAACCAGGCCGGTGCACTGATCCACATCTACACCGACGGCAGCATCCACCTGAACCACGGCGGCACCGAGATGGGCCAGGGTTTGAACATCAAGGTCGCGCAGGTAGTAGCCGAGGTATTCCAGGTGGAAACCGACCGGGTACAAATCACCGCCACCAACACCGACAAAGTGCCGAACACTTCGCCGACCGCCGCCTCCAGCGGCGCCGACCTGAACGGTAAAGCCGCACAGAATGCCGCCGAAATCATCAAGCAGCGCCTGGTGGAGTTTGCCGCGCGCAAGTACGAAGTCAGTGAAGCCGATGTGGAATTCCACAACGGCCACGTACGGGTCCGCGACCATATCCTGACGTTTGAAACGCTGATCCAGCAGGCGTATTTCGCCCAGGTGTCGCTGTCCAGCACCGGTTTCTACAAGACCCCGAAAATCTTCTACGACCGCAGCCAGGCACGCGGGCGGCCGTTCTACTACTTCGCCTTCGGCGCGGCCTGTTGCGAAGTGATCGTCGACACCCTGACCGGTGAGTACAAGATGCTGCGTACCGATATCCTCCACGACGTGGGTGCGTCGCTGAACCCGGCCATCGACATCGGCCAGGTCGAGGGCGGCTTCATTCAGGGCATGGGATGGCTGACCATGGAAGAGCTGGTGTGGAATGCCAAGGGCAAATTAGAGACCTGCGGCCCGGCCAGCTACAAGATCCCGGCCGTAGCGGACATGCCGCTGGATTTGCGGGTGAAGCTGGTGGAAAACCGCAAGAACCCGGAAGACACGGTGTTCCATTCCAAGGCCGTGGGTGAGCCGCCGTTCATGCTTGGCATTGCGTCTTGGTGTGCGATCAAGGATGCCGTGGCCAGCCTCGGTGACTACCGCCATCAACCGAAGATTGATGCACCGGCGACACCGGAACGGGTGTTGTGGGGTTGTGAGCAGATGCGGCAGTTGAAGGCAGCGAAAGCTGTTGAAACTGAAACTGAGTTGGCTTCGCTTTAGACCGAGGTGCTGCCTTCGCGAGTAAGTCGAAGACGGCCGGACTGACAACAGAAATGTTGAGGTAAACATGAACAACTGGATCAGCGCCCTCGCCGACCTGCAAACCCAGGGTGAACCTTGCGTACTGGTGACCATCATCGAAGAGCTCGGCTCCACGCCGCGTAACGCGGGCTCGAAGATGGTCATCGCCGCCAGTCAGACCTTCGACACCATTGGTGGCGGGCACCTGGAATACAAGGCGATGCAGATCGCCCGGGACATGCTCGTTCGCGGCCAGCAAAACACTCATCTGGAGCGCTTCAGCCTCGGCGCCAGCCTGGGCCAGTGCTGCGGCGGCGTCACGGTGTTGCTGTTTGAACCGATGGGCCAGGTGCAGGCGCAGATAGCCGTGTTCGGTGCCGGTCATGTCGGTCGCGCCCTGGTGCCGTTATTGGCCAGCCTGCCCTGCCGCGTGCGTTGGATCGATTCCCGGGAACAGGAATTCCCGGAGCAGATCCCTCAGGGCGTGCGTAAAATCGTCAGCGAAGAGCCCGTGGATGAAATCGACAACTTGCCCGCAGGCAGTTATTGCATCGTCATGACCCACAACCACGCCCTCGACCTGGAATTGACCGCCGCCCTGCTCAAACGCAATGACTTCGCCTACTTCGGCCTGATCGGTTCGAAAACCAAGCGGGTCAAGTTCGAACACCGCCTGCGCGACCGCGGCTTCGACGCCACGCAACTGCAACGCATGCGTTGCCCGATGGGCCTGGGCGAGGTCAAAGGCAAATTGCCTGTGGAAATCGCCATCTCCATCGCCGGCGAAATCATCGCCACCTATAACGCCCATTTCGGCCAGCACACCGCCAGCGCCGAACCCATTGCCAAACTGCTGCCGGCCTCGCGTCGCAGCCAAGCTATTAACTGAGATGACCATGCCTTTGACTCGCAAAGCCTACCGTGCCGCCATCCTGCACAGCATCGCCGACCCTGCTGAAGTAGGCATTGAAGCCTCCTATGAGTATTTCGAAGACGGCCTGCTGGTAATCGACAACGGCCAGATCAGCGCCTTGGGCCATGCCAGCGAACTGCTCGCCAGCCTGCCGGCTGACATCGAGGTCACCCATTACCAGGATGCGCTGATCACCCCCGGCCTGATCGACACCCATATCCACCTGCCGCAAACCGGCATGGTGGGCGCCTATGGCGAACAGTTGCTGGATTGGCTCAACACCTACACCTTCCCCTGCGAAAGCCAGTTCGCCGACAAGGCCCACGCCGAAGAGGTCGCGGACATTTTCATCAAGGAACTGCTGCGTAACGGCACCACCACGGCCTTGGTGTTTGGCAGCGTGCACCCGCAGTCGGTGAATTCGTTTTTCGAAGCGGCCGAGAAACTTGACCTGCGCATGATCGCCGGCAAAGTGATGATGGACCGCAACGCTCCGGACTATCTGACCGACACCGCCGAATCCGGCTACCTGGAAAGCAAGGCGCTGATCGAGCGCTGGCACGGCAAAGGCCGCTTGCACTACGCGGTGACGCCACGTTTCGCACCGACCAGCACACCGGAGCAACTGACCCTCGCCGGGCAACTGCTGGGGGAATACCCGGACCTGTACATGCAGACTCACATCAGTGAAAACCTGCAGGAAGTGGAGTGGGTCAAGGAGCTGTTCCCGGAACGCAGCGGTTACCTGGACGTGTACGACCATTACAAACTGTTGGGAGAACGCTCGGTATTCGCCCACGGCGTGCACCTGTGCGACGACGAATGCGCGCGCCTGGCAGAAGCGGGTTCGGCGGTAGCGTTCTGCCCGACTTCGAACTTCTTCCTCGGCAGCGGCTTGTTCAACTTGCCGATGGCGGAGAAGCACAAGCTCAATGTCGGCCTGGGCACCGACGTCGGTGGGGGCACCAGTTTCTCACTCCTGCAAACACTGAACGAAGCCTACAAAGTGATGCAGTTGCAGGGTGCGCGACTGAGTCCGTTCAAATCGTTGTACCTGGCGACCCTGGGCGGCGCGCGGGCGCTGCGGTTGGAAGACAAGATCGGCACGCTGCAACCGGGCACCGACGCGGACTTCCTGGTGCTGGACTACAACGCCACGCCGCTGCTCAGCTATCGTTTGAAGCAGGCCAATACCATTGCCGAGACGTTGTTTGTGTTGATGACGCTGGGGGATGATCGGGCGGTATTGCAGACGTATGCGGCCGGGCAGTTGGTGCACCAACGCTGATATAACAAACACCACAAAACAAATGTGGGAGCGGGCTTGCTCGCGAAGGCGGTGGATCAGTCGATAAATCTAGTGACTGACACTCCGCCTTCGCGAGCAAGCCCGCTCCCACATTTTTTGATCGGGTTTACAATTTTACAGACGACCGCCCCGGCTTCTTGGTCTGCAACAGATGCGAGAACACTGCATGCAGGTCATCCGACGCGCTTTCCTCATCGAGGTTGAGCTTGCTGTCGATGTGATCCATGTGGTGCATCATCAGGTTCACGGCCAACGTCGCATCCCGCGCCTCGATAGCGTCGATCAGTTGGGTGTGCTCATCGTAGGAGCAGTGGGAACGGTTGCCGCTTTCGTACTGGGCGATGATCAGTGAAGTCTGGGACACCAGGCTGCGCTGGAAGCTGATCAGCGGTGCGTTCTTCGCCGCCTCGGCCAGCTTCAGGTGGAACTCGCCGGAAAGCCGGATACCCGCCCCGCGATCGCCTCGGGAGAAGCTGTCCCGCTCGTCATTGACCATCTGACGCAATTCGGCCAACTGCTCGGCGGTGGCATGCTGCACCGCCAACTCAGTGATCGCGCGCTCCACCAGGCGTCGGGCCATGAACACCTGACGGGCTTCCTCGACACTCGGGCTGGCCACGACCGCACCGCGATTGGGCCGCAGCAACACCACGCCTTCATGGGCCAGGCGCGACAATGCCCGGCGAATGATCGTACGGCTCACGCCGAAGATTTCGCCCAGTGCTTCTTCACTCAATTTGGTACCGGGCGCCAGGCGTTGTTCAAGGATCGCCTCGAAGATATGCGCGTAGACGATATCGTCCTGGGTTCCACTGCGACCGGCCTTACCGGCTCGCGGTTGTTTCTTGAGGGGCTGCAACTGTTCGTTCATGGGCACTCGGGTCGGGAGAACGGCGGCGAATTGACGTTGACTGTAATACGGTACTGAGGGTCGCTGGCAAGTATCGCGTAAAAACAACGCATATTGTACACAACCCGTTGCGCCAACACGACTGTATGGCTGTTTGCGGCGCCGGCTGTATTGCAATGAGTCGTTACGTTTGAGTTTAGGCTTGAATCCGCACCCGCTTCTAAAAATAAGCCCCAGGCATAAAGGAACACCGCCCCATGACCGACGCGACCCAAGCGCCACTGCGCCCACTAGCCGATACCTCGCCTTCGGCTATCGTCGCCGGCTTCATTGCCATGATGACCGGCTATACCAGCTCCCTGGTGCTGATGTTCCAGGCCGGCCAGGCCGCCGGCCTGACCACGGCGCAGATTTCGTCGTGGATCTGGGCAATCTCCATCGGCATGGCGGTGTGCAGCATCGGTCTGTCCCTGCGCTATCGCACGCCGATCACCATCGCCTGGTCCACACCCGGCGCGGCACTGCTGATCACCAGCCTGGGCGGCGTGAGCTACGGCGAGGCCATCGGTGCCTACATCACCTGCGCGGTGCTGGTGACGATCTGCGGGCTCACCGGCAGTTTTGAAAAACTGGTCAAGCGTATCCCTGCGTCCCTGGCGGCGGCCTTGCTGGCGGGGATTCTGTTCAAGATCGGCAGCGAGATTTTCGTCGCCGCGCAGCACCGTACCGCGCTGGTGCTGGGGATGTTCTTCACCTACCTGATCGTCAAGCGCCTGTCGCCGCGCTATGCGGTACTGGCCGCACTGCTGATCGGCACGGCCCTGTCCGGCCTGATGGGGTTGCTGGATTTCAGTGGCTTCCACCTGGAAGTCGCGACACCGGTGTGGACCACGCCGTACTTCTCCCTGGCCGCCACCATCAGCATCGGCATTCCGCTGTTCGTGGTGGCGATGACCTCGCAGAACATGCCGGGGGTGGCCGTACTGCGGGCCGATGGCTACAACGTGCCGGCCTCGCCCCTGATCACGGCGACCGGCCTGGCCTCGCTGGTGCTGGCGCCGTTCGGCTCCCACGGCATCAACCTGGCGGCCATCAGCGCAGCGATCTGCACCGGTCCCCATGCCCATGAGGATCGCAACAAGCGCTACACGGCTGCGGTCTGGTGCGGGATTTTCTACGGGATTGCCGGGGTATTTGGCGCCACCTTGGCGGCCTTGTTCGCGGCCCTGCCCAAGGAACTGGTGCTGTCGATTGCGGCACTGGCGTTGTTTGGCTCGATCATCAATGGCCTGAGCATCGCCATGAATGAGCCCAAGGAACGGGAAGCAGCGCTGATCACCTTTATGGTCACAGCGTCGGGGTTGACGTTGTTTTCCATCGGTTCGGCGTTCTGGGGGATTGTCGCGGGGGTGTTGACGCTGGTGATTCTGAATGGGCGCAAGGCCTGACTCTTTTTAAGACGCCATAACGAAAAAGCGACCCGGGCGGGTCGCTTTTTCATGACATCAGGCTACCGGATTGATCGGCTTTTCCGGGTACCAGACGTCCATCAGCGGGCTGGCTTCAACGCTTTTCAGCTCGCTACGGCCTTTGAGCCAAGCTTCAACAGCAACACGCTGTTCTTCGCTGACCGAGCCGCGCTTCTGCAGGCAAACCAGACCGTAGTCATCGCCGCCCACGTAGCCAAGGCCATTGGCCTCCATCGCTTCTTTCAGGAATGCGTCGAGGAAAGCGTCGATAGCCTTGTCGTCCAAACCTTCGTTGAAATCCAGGTTCAGCTCGAAGCCCAGCTCTTGAAATTCATCAACGCACAGTTTTTTGCGCAGACGCTGGGAACGGTTAGTCGCCATGGAACAATCCTCATAAGTAATAACGGGCGGCACTTTAGCAGTTTAAGCGGCCCTTTGCCCGACTCTCTGGGACGGGCGGCAGTGTGCCAGTAAAAAAAACCGCAATTAGCCGCTATGGTTCAGGCACAAGTGCCTCACGCTTGGGGCATAATGCCGACACTTTCATGACCACTGAGGGATTTTCGTTCATATGCCCTCCTCTTTTCACCCCTCCTCAGCAGTAGGGTTCCATTTCTTATGATCAAATCTCTGCGTCCCCTGTTACTGGCCGGTTTTCTTTTGCCCCTGGCCTTTTCCGTCACCGCCGCCCCGATCAACACCACCCTGCCCCCCAAGGTTCAGGAAACCCTCCAGAAGGCCAAGCTGCAGAACAATGCGCTGTCCCTGGTGATGATTCCCCTCAACGGCCCCGGCACACCCACCGTGTTCAACGCCGATGTGTCGGTCAATCCGGCCTCGACCATGAAACTCGTCACCACCTACGCCGCCCTGGAAATGCTCGGCCCCAACCATCAGTGGAAAACCGAGTTCTACACCGATGGCACCCTGAGCGGCGGCATACTGCGCGGCAACCTGTACCTCAAGGGCGGCGGCGATCCCAAGCTGAACATGGAAAAACTCTGGTTGCTGATGCGTGACCTGCGGGCCAATGGCGTGCAGCAAGTCACCGGAGACCTGGTGCTGGACCGCAGTTTCTTCGTCCAGCCGCAATTGCCGGAATTCAATGACGATGGCAATGACGCCAACAAGCCATTCCTGGTCAAGCCGGATGCCCTGCTGGTCAACCTCAAGGCCTTGCGCTTTGTAGCCCGCAACGACTCGGGCAAGGTGTTGATTTCGGTGGAGCCACCGATTGCCAGCATTCACATCGACAACCAGGTCAAGGTAGTCAACAGCAAACAGTGCACCGGTGATGTGCGCTACAACCCAGTAACCGCCGCCGATGGCAGTGTCACGGTGACCGTCAACGGGCAATTGGGTGATGGCTGCAGCTCTCAGACCTACCTGTCCTTGCTGGACCACGCCACCTACACCGCCGGAGCCGTACGGGCGATCTGGAAAGAGCTGGGCGGCAGCATCCAGGGCCGCGACATCCAGGCCCCGGTGCCCAAGGATGCCAAGGTCCTGGCCCGTGCGTTCTCCCCGGACCTGGCGGAAATCATCCGCGACATCAACAAATACAGTAACAACACCATGGCCCAGCAGCTGTTCCTCAGCCTCGGCGCGCAATACCGCACCGATGCCGATGGTGATGACGCCAAGGCTGCCCAGCGGGTTGTGCGTCAGTTGCTGGCGAAAAAAGGCATCACCGCGCCACATCTGGTGATGGAGAACGGTTCCGGCTTGTCCCGTGCCGAGCGCGTCAGCGCCCGGGAGATGGCGGCCATGCTGCAAGCTGCCTGGCGAAGCCCGTATGCTGCGGAGTACATCAGTTCGCTGCCGATTTCCGGGATGGACGGCACCATGCGCAAACGTCTGAAAACCACGGCGTTGCGCGGTGAAGCTCACGTCAAGACCGGCACCCTGAACACCGTGCGGGCGATTGCCGGCTTCAGCCGCGATAACAACGGCAACACCTGGGCAGTGGTAGCAATCCTTAACGATCCGAAGCCATGGGGCGCCTCGTCGGTGCTGGATCAGGTGTTACTGGACCTGTATCGCCAGCCGAAGCTGACAGCGGCCGCGCCGGTTCTGTAAACCCCACAGCCTTGCAGGGGCCTGGCTCCTGCAAGGCTGTCATCAAGCCGGCAACCGCTCTACCTCGACTCGATCCCTGCCCGCCTGCTTGGCCGCGTACACCCCCGAGTCCGCGCGCAACAACAAACTGTCTTCGCCTTCATCGACCCACCAACTGGCAACCCCGAAACTGGCTGTCACGGTACCCACGCGCTCCATTGGCGCGCTGCGCAACGCTTGCCACAACTCCAGCGCCAGGCTATAGGCTTGGGCGCCATCGGTGTGAGGGCACAGCACCATAAACTCCTCGCCTCCCAGGCGGCAGAACACATCAGTGCGACGCAAGCGCTGGCGTATCCGCCGACACAACTCTTGCAACACGCCATCGCCCACGGCGTGCCCATGCTGATCATTGATGCGTTTGAAGTGATCAATATCGAACATGATCACCGCCAACGCTCCCGAGGTGCGCTTGACCCTGATCATCTCGGCCCGCAGGCGGTCCTGGAAGTAGCGCCGGTTATAAATGCCGGTCAGGGAGTCAGTGATGGACAGTGCCCGAAGCTCTTCCTCGACCCGTTTCAGGTCGGAAATATCCGACACATAGCCATGCCACAACGTCCCGCCGCCTGGCAGCTCTTCCGGGGTAGCTTCGCCACGGACCCAGCGCAGGCCCCGTTGAGGCAATTGCACGCGGTACTCTTCACGCCAGTGACTCAATTGCAGCGCTGACAAACGGATAGACGCGCGGACCCGCTCGGCGTCCTGGGGATGAATGCGTTCAAAGACTTGTTTCGCATCCAACTGCAACAACCCGGGTTCGATTTCGTAGATGTCACGAATGCCATCACTGGCATAGATAAATCGCCAGTTATTCCGAGGTTCCAGGGTGAATTGAAAGATGCCACCGGGAACATGGGCACTGAGCTTTTTCAGCAACCGATCCCGCGCTGCCAGCGCCTCATAGGCACGTTTTTGCTCAGTGATATCCAGGCAGATCGCCAAGTGGCCAATCCACAGACCATGGTCATCCAGCAAGGTCGTCGCCAGCATATTCACCGTCAGTTGGCTGCCATCCTTGCGCACCAGCGTCCACTCACGGGCCTCATGCACATTGTCACCGCCTTCCACCAGCATCGCCTGATGCGGCGCAATGGGTTTACCGAGTACCAGACTCAACTGCGCGGCCCGGGCGTCAAGCTCTGGGGCCAAGTGCAGGCTTGCGAGGGTCAGATGGCCCACTGCCTGATCAGCCTCAAAGCCCAGCATCTGCTCAGCCCCGGCATTGAAGGTATTGATGACCCCGCGCAAGTCGGTGGCAATGATCGCTACCTGCGTTGCCGCGTTCAACACACTGCGTAATTGGCCGTGGGCGCCGCGCAATTCCTGCTCCCGTTGGTGCAACTGGCCAGTGCGTTGCTCCACCAGCTTCAGTGCCCTCTGGCGCTGGCTGACCAGCACATAAAGCAAGGCGCTGAGCAACACGCTAAGCAGGCTACCCAGGCTCAGGATGCTGATCACCGAAGAGTGATTGACCTTCTCGAATACCTGACTGGGGCGCAGCGTCAAGGCATAGACGTGATCGCCCAAGGTCAACCGGCGTGTCGCCTCCAGGCTGCTGTGGGCCAAGGCACTGCTGGATTCGTAGAGCACGCGTTGCTGCGTATCGGAGGTGTCGACAATCTGCACCACCAGATTGTCCCGGTCGGGCTTGGGTAAACCGTCGGCTACCAACTGGCGCATGCTGATCACGGCCATCACGTAACCGTATGGCTCGCTTTGGGGCGTTTGCGCAGTGGCCGCGTGACTGACCGGCACTACCAGCAAGACGCCCATGGCGTAGGCCGGCTCCACGCCCACCAATAGCATGGGTTGTGAAACCGCCATCGTCCCTGTTTTTTGCGCCCGTGCAAGCGTCGAACGACGCAGGGGCTGGGCCAACAAATCAAACCCCAAGGGTGACCCAAGGATGCTTTGAGTCTGGCTGTAGAGCACCGGCACATATTCATCGCGCTCGGCCGCTGGCGCCAATTCACCTGCCTCATTCAATTCACGAATGGCAAACGGAAAACCGCGCTGATGGGTCACCTGCTGTTCAAACGCCTTGCGTTGATCACGAAAAATCCGCGGCGCCCAGGCATAGGCCCGGGTACGCAGCAGCAAGGGCCGTGCGAAACCATTGAATTCCTTGTGGGAAACCATGTGCGAGTTGACGAAAAAACGCCGCAGGCTGCCCAGGCGTTGTTCCTGATCTTCAAAGCGCTCCTGAAGACGGCTGTAGCGTTCGTTGACCAGCAGTTGAAACCGCTGGCGAACCTGCTGTTGATAGAGATCGGACGCCGCCCACGCGACGATGGCCGTCAGCGCTACGCCTGCCAGAAAGACCGTCAATGCCACGAGCCACGCCGACGCCTGCTCATTGATAAAGCCAAGGATTTTCGGGCGCACGGCATGCAGCGACATAGGCAACACTCAAAGCGCCAGTGTGCCGGGACGTCACTTTGGCTGGACCCTAAGTTATAGCCACAGGGGTTGAGTTTGACCAGCGCAAAAAAAAACGCGAGCCCGGAATACTCCAGGCCCGCGGCTTCAGAGGTGCAGATCAGCGTGCGGTGATTTTCCAGGCCCGATGGATCTTGGCGTTGCGCGCAAAATCCGGGTCGATGGTTTTATCGCTGATTTCCTCAACGGCATAACGCGCGCTGAGGTTGTCTTCCAGTTGGAACTTGCGGAAGTTGTTGGAGAAGTACAACACGCCGCCCGGCGCCAGGCGTGCCATGGCCAGGTCAAGCAATTGCACGTGGTCACGCTGCACGTCGAAGATGCCTTCCATACGCTTGGAGTTGGAGAAGGTCGGCGGGTCGATGAAAATCATGTCGAACTCATCACGACTGGCTTCCAGCCATGCCATCACGTCACCCTGCTCCAGGCGGTTCTTGTCCGAGAAGCCGTTGAGGGAGAAGTTGCGGCGTGCCCAGTCCAGGTAGGTTTTCGACAAGTCGACACTGGTGGTGCTGCGCGCGCCGCCCTTGGCTGCATGCACACTGGCGGTGGCGGTGTAGCAATACAGGTTGAGGAAGCGCTTGCCGGCCGCTTCTTTCTGGATACGCATGCGCATTGGCCGGTGATCGAGGAACAGGCCGGTATCCAGATAATCCGTCAGGTTGACCAGCAACTTCACGCCGCCTTCGCTGACTTCGGTGAACTTGCCCTGGGCGCTCTGACGCTCGTACTGCTTGGTGCCGCTCTGACGCTCGCGGCGCTTGACCACCACGCGGCTCTTGTCGATGTTCAACGCCTGGGGAATTGCGGCTAGGGCATCGAACATACGCGCCGAGGCTTTTTCCGGGTCGATGGATTTCGGAGCGGCATATTCCTGGACATGGACCCAATCGTGGTACAGGTCGATGGCCATGGAGTATTCCGGCATGTCGGCATCGTAGACGCGGTAGCAGTCGACGCCTTCACGCTTGGCCCACTTGCCCAGCAGCTTCAGGTTTTTCTGCAAACGGTTGGCGAACATCTGCCCGCCTTCGCTCAAGCGTGCCTGCTCGACCACCGGAGCCGGTACCGGTTTGATCGGGTTGCCGTTCTTGTTGTACTGACGCTCTTGCGGCTCGGTCGGTGCCTGGTCGTAGACGGCCTGCTCACGTTCCGCCTGACGCTGTTCAGGGGTACGGCGCTCGCCTGTGACGAACTGATCCGGCGTGACCTTGATCAGCAGCAACTTGCACGGCAAGGCGCCGTTCCAGAAAGAATACTGTTTGTGACTGCGAATACCCATGCGCTTGCCGAGATCCGGGGCACCGGTGAATACCGCCGCTTCCCAGCCCAGGCAGGCCTGACGCAGGCGCTCGCCGAGGTTCTGGTAGAGGTACAACAGGCTGGCTTCATCACCCAGACGCTCGCCGTAAGGTGGGTTGCAGATCACCAGGCCTTTCTGGTTCTGGTCCGGGCGCGGCTCGAAGGTGCCGACTTCGCCCTGATACACCTTGATCCAATGGCTCAGACCCGCACGTTCGATGTTATTACGAGCGGGCTGAATCAACCGTGGATCAGCTTCGTAACCACGAACCCACAACGGCGGCTTGGCCATACCGATGACGGCACGTTCGCTGGCCTCTGTGTGAAGTTTCTTCCACAGGGCCGGAACGTGGCCCAACCAGGCAGTGAAGCCCCACTGCTCGCGGTTGAGGTTGGGGGCCATGTCGGCGGCGATCATCGCGCCTTCCACCAGGAAGGTACCGACGCCGCACATTGGGTCCGTCAGCGCGCCGCCTTCAGCGGCAATGCGCGGCCAGCCGGAGCGAATCAGGATCGCCGCCGCCAGGTTTTCCTTGAGTGGCGCAGCGCCCTGCTGCAAGCGGTAACCGCGCTGGTGCAGGCTGTGGCCGGAGAGGTCGAGGGACAGGATCGCTTCACCACGGTCCAGGCGCAGGTGAATGCGCAGGTCCGGGTTGATCTTGTCGATGGACGGGCGTTCGCCGGTCGGGGTGCGCAGCTTATCGACAATCGCATCCTTGACCTTCAGCGCGCCAAAGTGGGTGTTGTCGATGCCCGAGCCGTGTCCACTGAATTCCACCGCCAAGGTGCCGTCGGCAACCATGTGGTCTGCCCACTCGATGTCCAGCACACCGTGGTAGAGGTCTTCGGCGTCCTTCATCGGGAAGCGCTTGAGCACCAGCAACACGCGGTTGGCCAGGCGCGACCAGAGGCACAGGCGGTAGGCGGTTTCCATGTCGGCCATACCGCGCACGGCCGAGGTGTGCTCGCGTGCTTCCTCAAGGCCAAGCCCGACGGCCTCCTCGATCAGCAAGCCTTCGAGGCCCTTGGGGCAAGTGAGGAAGAGTTCGTAACGATCCGACATGGGAATTCCAGGCTTTTCAGCAATAAGTGAACGAGCGACGCATCGCCGGTTCGGTTTTCAATCAAGCGCTTTTCTTGAAGAGCACTCGTGTGGCACGAATGTGCCGTCCCACCCCGGCTGCAGGCCCTCTGGGCCTTTATTGACGGGGCAGATCATGTATTTGATGCAACAAAAAGAAATATTCCGACCCTTCGTCGAATAATAACCGACTGCAACGGGCGGACATTCTCACTAAAGGATTAAACCCATCCTCTTTGCAGGGCACATCATAGCTGGCTTTACCCAATAAAAGGGGCGAAAAGCCACCCCAGCTTATGGCTATACCAGCATTATCGTTACGTCCTTATGACAAAACGATCATTGAATCCATGTGACCTATTGGTTAGAACTCAACACAGGTTGGCGTCGTAACGGCGCCGACACCGTGCTCGCCACGCCGGCAGCGAGCGCACCAACGGCAGAAAAACTCTGCCCGGCCTCGGACGGGGCCGAAGGATATCAAGACAGTCAACAAGTGAGGGAAACACCCTATGAGAAGACTTAAGCGTGATCCGTTGGAAAGAGCATTTTTACGCGGATATCAATATGGCGTTCATGGCAAATCCCGTGAGCTTTGCCCATTTACTCTACCGTCGGTACGCCAAGCCTGGATCAACGGCTGGCGAGAAGGACGCGGCGACAACTGGGACGGTATGACTGGCACTGCGGGAATCCACAGACTCAACGAACTTCACGCCGTCGGCTAATCAAGGGCATTTAATTCCGACACCATCACGAATACGCAACGACTTAACCACGCACGCCCCATCCGGGCGGCGGGCTTCGGCCCAGGGGCTCCTTCGAGGAGCCCTTTTTTATGCCCTCTTTATTCAGCCTCTAGGCAACGCGGCAATCGCATCCACCGACTGGCGAATCAACGCCGGGCCCTTGTAGATAAAACCGGAATACAGCTGCACCAGGCTGGCACCAGCCGCGATTTTCTCGGCCGCGTGCTTGCCTTCGGTGATACCACCTACGGCGATGATCGGCAGACGCCCTGCCAACTCGGCGGCCAGGACCTTGACGATATGGGTGCTCTGGTCACGTACCGGGGCCCCGGACAGGCCACCGGCCTCGTCACCATAGGCCAAGCCTTCGACGCCGACACGGCTCAGGGTGGTATTGGTGGCAATCACCGCATCCATTCCCGAGTCCACCAGCGCCTGTGCCACCAATACGGTTTCTTCATCGCTCATGTCCGGGGCAATCTTGATCGCCAACGGAACGCGCTTGCCATGACGCACGGCCAGGTCTTCCTGGCGCTGGCGCAAGGCTTCCAGCAGTTGTTTGAGGGAATCACCAAACTGCAAGCTGCGCAAACCCGGTGTATTGGGCGAGCTGACGTTGACCGTGACGTAACTGGCGTGGGCGTAGACCTTGTCCAGGCAAATCAGGTAGTCATCCACGGCACGCTCCACCGGCGTGTCGAAGTTCTTGCCGATATTGATCCCCAGGATGCCCTTGTACTTCGCCGCTTGAACCCGCGACAACAGGTGGTCGACCCCAAGGTTATTGAAGCCCATGCGATTGATGATCGCCTCGGCTTCCGGCAAGCGGAAAATGCGTGGCTTTGGATTGCCGGGTTGCGGTCTAGGTGTGACCGTGCCGATTTCGACAAAGCCGAAACCCAGCTGCGCAAAGCCGTCGATAGCCGCACCGTTCTTGTCCAAACCGGCGGCCAGTCCTACGGGATTGGGAAAGTCGAGCCCCATCACCGACACCGGCATCTTGGCCGGAGCCTTGCACACTAGGCCATTGAGCCCCAGGCGGCCACCCGCGCCGATCAGGTCCAGGGACAAATCGTGGGAGGTTTCCGGGGAGAGTTTGAACAACAGCTGGCGGGCCAGGGTATACATGGGCGGGCTTGACTCGGGTGGCGGCGAAAAGTGGCCGGGATTATAGCCGGGTGAAGGGGTCCAGGCGAAGCACGGCGCACAGACAATCCGATCATCAGTTACGCAACGCCATCAACTCTTCATACCGCGCCCAGATTTTTTGCGCATAACGAACACGCAATGCGTCACGTTGCGGCCCTGAGCCGGTGCCCACATTGTAAGAACCCACCGCTGTCCAGTTGTAACCAAACTGCTTGATAAAGCCGGCAAGAATCGATGCCCCCACCGCCACTGACAAGCAAGGCTCATCCAACAGTCGCTGCTCGGTAACGCCCTCCTTGAGCAGCCGTGGCAGGTGAATGCTGTTGATCTGCATCAGCCCGATATCCCGGGTGCCGTTATTGTTGCTGTAATTCATGGCGTCGGCTCGGTAGCCAGACTCCACCGCCGCTATGGCCTGTAACAGCTCCGGCTCGAGGTCATATCGACTGGCCGCTTCTGCCCAGCAATAAGCCTTGGCCTCGCTGCCCACGAGCAGGATGATCAGCAGCCATCCTTTGCACCAGGCCCCTCTCAAGTCAGGACTCCCACCGGCTCACCTGTCCACAGGTCGAACAGACGTGAACCACGGGGGGCACAGGCACGTGATCAGCCGCATTGACCGCTACTACCGGACAGGTAAAGCGGTAGCCCCTGCCATAGATGGTCTTGATAAACCCCTTGTCGTCGCCCAGGTGTTTACGCAGTGAATAGATACAGCGAGTCAGTGACTCCTCGGTGACTTCGCCAGAGGACCAGGCCCTTTCCAGCAAATGATCCTTGGTCACCAGCACACCGGTGGATGCAAGCAGTAAGCGCAACACCTGCCACTCCTTGGGAGGCAGCTGAATATCCGCGCAAGCGCCTGTCAGCCTGCCATCGCCATGCAACGTCCAGCGACCGAAGATCACAGGCGCAGGCGCCCAACCCTCAGCTACATCGTCCATTCAAACCTCGACACTTACCAACCGACATTCAGGGCTCCCTGGTGCTCAACACGGGTCTGCCAGATAGGCGGCAACTATAGAAATCACCTCGCAGCTATGCGGTAGGCAAAAACCCATAAACTCGAGATTTACTGGACAGGACGCGTAAGACATTTCGTCATAGCTCGGCTGAACGAACAAACGCGCGTTTCACACGCTGGTACTGAGATGGCGCCAAGGGCGGCGGATGCCCTGGCCCGATACTGATGTCCCCCAAGGCCCTGGCCTGGATCACAAACAAACGCACACTGTTGGCCATCGGCCCGAATGACGCGCCACGCGCGGCGCCATTGGCCGCGCGTGGAAAATCACCGACCCACAACCGATTACCCTGGCTCACACGCACCACGGTATTGATCCCGATATGCCCCACCGCTGCCAACGGTGCATCACTACCGCGTGGCTTGTTCATTTGGCGACCATCCTCGATGGTGAGCTGCATCTCGACTTCATTGGCCTCGGCAAAACGCGGCAGAACACTGACCTGAGTACCGTAAATAACCGGTTGCCATTCATCACTGTCTGTCCCTGGACGAGGCAGGTAGAAAGTCTGGTTGTCATGAAAAACCGCCGGGACATTCTCCTGAGTCAGGATGACGGGCAGCGTCACCACCTTCGCCCGACGCCGTCGCTCCAACGCCGTGATTCGACTCATGAACGCATCATCTTCAACGGGCGCCAGAGCCCGAGTCGCAAAGGCAGCCGTGCCCTCGGTCTTGCCCTCTTTGTGCAATTGCATGCCTATTTTCTTGAGCTCATCGCGGTCCACATCTACCAGCCACAGCGACACTTCTACTGACCGTTTGGGCACATCCAGCTCCGCCACGAGGTTCTCGATAAAACGTACCTGCTCGGGTTTCCCCTTTATCAACAGGCTATTCGTGTCGGGATACGCCATCACCGAGATGTTTTTATCAGCCAGCAACCCTGACGGGGACGAGGAGGTATTCTTCTGTTCGGAGGCCAACAGTTTTTCGATCATCGAGGCCATGCCCGGTACGTTGACCTGCTCGTCCCCCATGGCGTACTGACGATCGGCGACATGCGTGTTGAGCACCTGCACCACCCCGATCTTCTGTGCCCCCGTGCGCAACTCTTCACGCCGCCGATCCATGAGCTGGGCCAGACGCAGCACCTGATCGACATAGTTAGCCGGCCCCGAAACAGAAAACATTCGTGCCCCGCTCGCGCGTAGCGGATAGCGCGCTTCGCTGAGCCCAGAGCTCCGCATGAATCCACGCAGCCTGTCGACCGAGATATGACGCAACGCAACCACCGAGCTTTTCGCCTCACTGGCGTCATAGAGGTAGAGTACCCGCCCGTCGCTGTACCAGATCAAACCTTGCTGGACAGCCGTCGCCTCCAGCGTCCCTTGTGCCGTGCTGAAATCGAACGTCCCGGTGATGTGCTTGCGGGCAACAGCCGGGCTGACAACGATGGGCTGACCCAATGGCACCGATAACGCGGTAAAGAACGTGTGCAGGCTTTCATCCCTGGCCTGATAAACCTCGCCAAGGACCGGTGTGCTGCCTAGCATCAGCAGCCAACAAAGCCACCAGCGTCGCAAGAACAGATGGCAGTAAATCGCGGCGAATTGATCAACGTGCACGGCGGGTTTTCCTGCGTGGCCGGGAATGAAGGAGCGGGCATAGTGAGAGCCGCAGTGCTTTCAATCTTGATCAAAAGCTGACGCCGCTCCGAGCCCCCGTCCCCCGTGGCATGTGCCTTGCTTTGACTTGTTTATCGCAGCCCTCGCCAACGACGGAGCGGGCTCAAGGACAAAGGCGTCGTTACCCTCCGGTGGCTGGCACTGCCACCCGAAGGAACGACGCTTTTTTTGATTAAATAAGGTAGGCGTTGATGAGTGATTCGGTGGGCAATCGCCAGGCGGGCAACCCCCTGGCCTGGGTCAACGGCAGTGATGCCCCGGAAAAGCGCAGCCTCGACCTCGGCTTCATAGCCTTGAGCGACTGCGCCTCGGTGGTGGTCGCCGCCACCCAGGGCTTCGCCCAGCCCTACGGCCTGACCCTGAACCTCAAGCGCCAATCGTCGTGGGCTAATCTGCGGGACAAGCTGGTCAGCGGCGAACTGGATGCCGCCCACAGCCTGTATGGGCTGATCTACGCCGTGCACCTGGGAATTGGCGGTATCGCCCCCACCGACATGGCGGTGCTGATGGGCCTGAACCAGAATGGCCAAAGCATCAACCTGTCCCACGGCCTGCAGCAGCAAGGGGTGACCAGTCCTGAGGCACTGAATCACCACGCGCACCAAAGCCGAACAAAACTCACCTTCGCCCAGACCTTTCCCACAGGCACTCACGCCATGTGGTTGTATTACTGGCTGGCCAGCCAGGGCATCCATCCGTTGCAGGATGTTGAGAGTGTGGTGGTGCCACCGCCGCAAATGGTCGCGCACCTGCAAGCCGGGAGAATTGATGGTTTTTGCGTCGGCGAGCCGTGGTGTGCCAGTGCGGTGAAGCAAAACCAGGGCTTCACCTTGGCCACCACCCAGACCATTTGGCCGGATCATCCGGAAAAAGTCCTCGGCTGCACCCAGGCATTCGTCGAGCAATACCCCAACACGGCACGCGTGTTGGTGATGGCGATTTTGGAGGCCAGTCGCTTTATCGATGAAAGCCCTGAAAATCGCCACTCCACTGCGCAATTGCTTAGCGCCCGGGACTACCTTGATGCCCCCCTCGATTGCATCGAGCCGCGCCTGCTGGGCGAGTATGACGACGGCCTGGGCAACCACTGGCAAGACCTCCACGCCCTGCGTTTTCACGGTGGTGGCAAGGTCAACCTGCCTTATCTGTCCGACGGTATGTGGTTCATGACCCAGTTCCGCCGTTGGGGTTTGTTGCGCGAAGACCCGGACTACCTCGGCGTCGCCCGTCAGGTCCAGCAACTGGAGATCTATCGCGAGGCCGCAACGGCCGTGGGCGTCGCGGCCTGGGGCGAGGAAATGCGCAGCAGCCAACTAATCGATGGCAAGGTCTGGGACGGTTCGGACCCGGCCGGCTATGCCCGTAGCTTCCGTCTGCATGCCATGGCCGACACTGCCGCCCAACTCGCCCGGCGCTGACAGGAGGATGACCTTATGTTGCGAATCCTGCTGATCAATGACACTGCGCGCAAAGTCGGGCGCCTCAAGGCCGCGCTGACCGAGGCCGGATTCGAGGTCATCGACGAATCCGGGCTGACCATCGACCTGCCCGCACGGGTCGAAACAGTGCGCCCGGACGTGATCCTGATCGATACCGAGTCACCGGGCCGCGATGTCATGGAGCAAGTGGTGCTGGTCAGCCGCGACCAGCCACGGCCCATTGTGATGTTTACCGATGAGCACGACCCTGTGGTGATGCGTCAGGCGATCAAATCCGGGGTCAGTGCCTATATTGTCGAAGGTATCCAGGCCCAGCGCCTGCAACCGATCCTCGACGTGGCCATGGCCCGCTTCGAAAGCGACCAGGCCCTGCGCGCGCAGTTGCAGGCCCGGGACCAGCAGTTGGCAGAGCGCAAACGCATCGAACTGGCCAAGGGCCTATTGATGAAAATGAAGGACTGCAATGAAGAAGAGGCCTACACCCTGATGCGCCGCCAGGCCATGAGCCGGCAACAGAAGCTGATCCAGGTGGCAGAGCAAATTATTGCCATGAGCGAATTACTGGGCTGAAAAGTCCGTGTAGATACCGTCTTGCACGTCACCAGGCAAGAATTTGGCCCGTTGTAGCCGCTGCCGAGGCACGAGGCTGCGATAAGGGCCGAAGGACCTTCAGCGGTTTCAAGATCCTGGCGACTGCTGCGCAGCCGATCGCAGGCTGCGCCAGCGGCTACAGGTGATCGACACATTCCCCCCCGCTGCCGATATTGGCTCAGGTCTTGCTACACAATCACCACAGGTAGCCAACGGCGGTTGCCCCTCCACGACAAAGACGTCGCACACCCGGTTTGCCCTCGCGAACCCGGTGGCGGCGTTTTTTCGTTTTGGCCCCATAACCCGGGGCCGATGGAGCGGCCTTAGCCAGCTGTTCCATCACAAGGCCTTCTTACAAGCCCCCTTACCGCTGAGGTGCGTGATGAAATCAAGCTTCTGGAAATCCGGTCATACCCCGACCTTGTTTGCCGCGTTCCTGTATTTCGACCTGAGTTTCATGGTCTGGTACCTGCTCGGTCCACTGGCGATACAGATCGCCGCCGACCTGCACCTGACCACCCAGCAGCGCGGTCTGGTGGTGGCAACGCCGATCCTCGCGGGCGCCGTCCTGCGGTTTCTGATGGGCATGCTGGCAGACAAGCTGTCACCCAAGACCGCCGGGCTGATTGGCCAGGTCATAGTTATCGTGGCACTGTTCGTCGCCTGGAAACTGGGGATTCACAGTTATGAACACGCGTTGCTGCTGGGGATGTTCCTCGGCATGGCCGGCGCTTCTTTTGCCGTTGCCCTGCCCCTGGCGTCCCAGTGGTACCCCGCCGAGCACCAGGGCAAGGCCATGGGCATTGCCGGTGCAGGCAACTCCGGGACGGTGTTTGCAGCCCTGCTGGCGCCGGTGTTGGCGGCCGCGTTCGGCTGGAGCAATGTGTTTGGCTTCGCCCTGATTCCGCTGATCCTGACCCTGATCGTCTTCGCCTGGCTGGCCCGCAACGCCCCCGAACGGCCAAAAGCCAAGTCCATGGCCGACTACTTCAAGGCACTCGGCGACCGCGATAGTTGGTGGTTCATGTTTTTCTACAGCGTGACCTTCGGCGGATTCATCGGCCTGGCCAGCGCCCTGCCCGGCTACTTCAACGACCAGTACGGCTTGAGCCCGGTCGCCGCGGGTTACTACACCGCTGCCTGCGTGTTTGGTGGCAGCCTGATGCGACCTCTGGGCGGCGCGCTGGCCGATCGATTCGGTGGAATTCGCACCTTGCTGGGCATGTACAGCGTGGCGGCAATCTGTATTACCGCGGTGGGTTTCAACCTGCCGAGCTCCTACGCAGCCCTGGCGCTTTTCGTCTGCACCATGCTTGGCCTGGGTGCCGGTAACGGTGCGGTGTTCCAACTGGTACCCCAGCGCTTTCGCCGGGAGATCGGCGTGATGACCGGCCTGATCGGCATGGCGGGCGGCATCGGCGGTTTCGCCCTGGCGGCGGGCATGGGCGCGATCAAGCAAAGCACCGGTAGCTATCAACTCGCACTTTGGTTGTTCGCGAGCCTCGGCGTGCTGGCCTGGTTCGGCCTACATGGGGTCAAGCGTCGCTGGAGGACCACCTGGGGCTCGGCGGCCGTCACCGCTGCGCGGGTCTGATGAGCCTGCAACTGAGCGTCGCCCAGGCCAGTGCCACCGGCCCACGGGCGGAAAACCAGGATGCCTTGCGCCTGGTTACCCCCGCCCCTGAGTTGGCCGCGAGCAAAGGCTATTTGTGTGCCATCGCCGACGGCGTCAGCCAATGCGCCGACGGTGGCCTCGCCGCCCGCTCAACCCTGCAAGCTCTGGCGCTGGACTACTACGCCACACCGCAAACCTGGGACGTGGCCCAGGCCCTGGACCGCTTGCTGCTGGCACAGAACCGCTGGCTGCAGGCCAACGGTGGTGGCCTGCCGTTGCTCACCACCCTCAGTGCCCTGGTATTTCGTGGGCAGCGCTTCACCCTGGCGCATGTCGGTGACTGCCGGGTGTACCGCTGGCTGGACGGCGACTTGCAGCGCATCAGTGAAGAACATGTCTGGGAACAACCGGGCATGCAACATGTGCTCAAGCGCGCCCTGGGACTGGATCAACACTTGGTGGTGGATTTTCTCGACGGTGAGCTACGTGAGGGTGAGTGTTTTTTGCTGCTCAGCGATGGAGTCTGGGCGACGCTGGGCGATCACAGCATCAGCGCCATCCTGCGGGAACAGTCGGACCTGGACCTCGCCGTGAACACCCTGGTCAGCGCTGCGCATCTGGCGGGCAGCCAAGACAATGCCAGCGCCCTGCTGGTGCGTATCGACCAACTGGGCGCCGCCACCCTCGGCGATGCCCTGGTGCAGTTGCGCCAATGGCCCCTGCCACCCGCCTTGAAAGCCGGGCAGCGTTTTGAGGGCTGGCAGGTAGAAACGGTGCTGGGGCAAAGTCGGCAGTCCCTGCTTTACCGTGTGCGCGATGCCCAGCACCAGTCTTGGCTGTTGAAGACCTTGCCGGCCGGCCACGATGGTGACACCCATGCCGCGCAAGCCTTGCTATCGGAGGAATGGTTTCTGCGCCGAGTCGCCGGGCGAGCGTTTCCTGAAGTCCACCCCGCCAGCGGCCGTCTGCATTTGTACTACGTGATGCGTGAATACACTGGCCAGACCCTGGCCGAGCTGTTTAAGCAGCAAGGCCCGTTGCCCCTGGCGCAATGGCAGTTCCTCGCCGAACGCTTGCTGCGTGCGGTGGGGCTGTTGCACCGCAGGCAAATCCTGCACCGCGACATCAAACCGGAAAACCTGCTGCTGGGAGACGATGGTGAACTGCGCGTCCTGGATTTTGGCCTGGCCTACTGTCCGGGACTTTCCGAAGACCGTGCCCATTTGTTGCCTGGCACCCCGAGCTTCATCGCACCCGAAGCCTTCAATGGAGAACCTCCTACACCGCAGCAGGATCTGTACAGCATCGGCGTGACGTTGTACTACCTGCTGACCGGGCATTATCCCTACGGTGAAATCGAGGCTTTCCAACGGCCCAAGTTCGCCCTGCCCATCAGTGCCAGTCGATATCGGCCCGACCTGCCTGATTGGCTACAACAAGGCCTGGAGCGGGCAGTGGCCGCCCAACCTGAGCATCGTTATGAAACCGCCGAGGAATGGCTGCTGGTACTGGAACACGCCGAGCGCAGTGAGTTGAGCCTGCGCCCCAGGCCACTGCTGGAACGGGAACCGCTCAAGGTCTGGCAGACCCTGGCAGTTGCATCATTGTTGATCAATCTGGTGCTGCTGTACTGGCTATTGCACCGCTAAGGGGCGAAACCTCTCGAACTTTGCGCCACATCGCCAATAAACCCCGGCATCACCTCACTTGGCACAACCACTGCATTAGTTCTTCCATCAACACACATATAGCCGCCCCTTCAACGTCGAAGGTCGAGCTTCCCGAGAGAACGGGACCAGGACAAAGGCGTCCTCGCTAGGTAACTAGTGGGGACGCCTTTTTTTGTTTGCGCACGATTTGTCGAGCCACTGCGGAGAACGACATGAAGAAACTCAAACTGGTGATGATCGGCAACGGCATGGCCGGGGTTCGCACCCTTGAAGAATTGCTCAAGCTCAGCAGCGAGCTATACGACATCACCGTCTTTGGCGCCGAGCCCCACACCAACTACAACCGCATCCTGCTGTCGCCGGTGCTGGCCGGCGAGCAGACGTTCGAAGAGATCGTGCTCAACGACTTGAGTTGGTATCTGGACAACGACATCAAGCTGCTGCTTAACCGCAAAGTGGTGCAGATCGACCGGGTCAAACGTAAAGTCATCGCCGAAGACGGCAGCGAAGCCGAGTACGATCGCCTGCTGATCGCTACCGGGTCGACGCCGTTTATCCTGCCGATTCCCGGCAACACCTTGCAGGGCGTGATCGGCTACCGCGACATCGCCGACACACAGGCCATGATTGATACCGCCAAGACTCACAAGCACGCGGTGGTGATCGGCGGCGGCCTGCTCGGCCTGGAAGCCGCCAATGGCCTGATGCTGCGGGGCATGCACGTGACCGTGGTGCATATCGGTGAGTGGTTGCTGGAGCGGCAACTGGACAAGACCAGCGGCCAACTGCTGCAAACCGAACTGGAAAGCCGTGGCTTGGTGTTCCGCCTGTGCGAACAGACCCAGGCCCTGCATGACGCCGGTAACGGTCGCGTCGGCTCGGTACAGTTCAAGAATGGCGACGTGATCCCCGCCGACCTGGTGGTGATGGCCGCCGGTATTCGTCCCAATACCGAACTGGCGGAAAAGTCCGGCATCCCGTGCAACCGTGGGATTCTGGTCAATGACACACTGCAAACCTACGATCCGCGCATTTATGCCATCGGCGAATGCGCCAGCCATCGCGGGATCGCCTATGGTCTGGTCGCGCCGCTGTTCGAACAGGCCAAGGTCTGCGCCAATCATCTCGCACAATTGGGCTTTGCCCGCTATCAAGGCTCGGTGACTTCAACCAAGCTGAAAGTGACCGGTATCGACCTGTTCTCCGCCGGCGACTTCATGGGCGGCGAAGGCACTGAAACCATCACCCTCTCCGACCCGATCGGCGGCGTCTACAAGAAACTGGTGATCAAGGACGACATCCTCGTCGGCGCGTGCCTGTACGGCGACACCGCCGACGGTGGCTGGTACTTCCGACAGATCCGTGAGAACCACGCCATTGGCGAGATCCGCGATCACTTGATGTTTGGTGAAAACGCTTTGGGCGACGTAGGCCATCAGGGCCAGGACAAGGCCATGAGCATGGCCGACAGCGCCGAAGTCTGCGGCTGCAATGGCGTGTGCAAGGGCACCATCGTCAAGGCGATTCAGGAACAGGGCCTGTTCAGCGTCGACGAGGTCAAGAAACACACCAAGGCCGCCAGTTCCTGCGGCTCCTGCGCCGGGCTGGTGGAGCAGATCCTGATAAACACCGTGGGCGGTGCTGCTGACGTCAAACCGAAAAGCGAAAAGGCTATCTGCGGTTGCAGCGACCTCAACCACGGGCAGATCCGCCAAGCCATTCGCGACCAACATTTACTGACCATCGCCGGCACCATGAGCTACCTCAACTGGCGCACCCCGAATGGCTGCGCCACCTGCCGCCCGGCATTGAATTACTACCTGATTTCCACCTGGCCCGGCGAAGCCAAGGATGACCCGCAATCGCGGCTGATCAACGAGCGGGCCCACGCCAACATCCAGAAAGATGGCACCTATTCGGTGGTCCCACGGATGTGGGGGGGTGTGACCAATCCTTCGGAGCTGCGCCGTATTGCGGATGTGGCAGACAAGTACAACGTGCCCATGGTCAAGGTCACCGGCGGGCAACGCATCGACTTGCTGGGGATCAAGAAACAGGACCTTCCGGGTGTCTGGAAGGATCTCGACATGCCCTCCGGCCATGCCTACGGTAAATCCATCCGCACCGTGAAGACCTGCGTGGGCAGCGAGTTCTGCCGTTTTGGCACGCAGAACTCCACGCAACTGGGCATCGAACTGGAACATGACTTGTTCAACATGTGGTCGCCCCACAAGGTCAAGCTGGCGGTCTCAGGTTGCCCGCGTAATTGCTCGGAAGCAGGGATCAAGGACGTGGGAATCATCGGCGTCGATTCCGGCTGGGAGATGTACATCGGCGGCAACGGCGGGATCAAGACCGAGGTCGCCGAGTTCTTCGTCAAGCTGAAAACCGCTGAAGAAGTGCGCGAATACAACGGCGCTTTCCTACAGCTTTACCGGGAAGAGGCCTTCTACCTGGAGCGCACCGTGCACTACCTGCAACGGGTGGGCATGGAGCACATCAAGAAAGCCGTACTGGAAGATCCAGAACGCCGTCGGGCCCTCAACGACCGCCTGCAATTCTCCCTGTCGTTCGAACAGGACCCGTGGAAGGAACGCCTGGAGCAGCCACAGTTGAAAAAGGAGTTCGACACCATCCCCGTCAAACAGCTGGAGGTAACGGTATGAACTGGCTGGATATCTGTGCGCTGGATGAAATCAATGCCCTCGGCTCGCGCATCATCAGCGGACCTAAAGGCGAGATCGCGATTTTCCGTACCAGTGACGACGAAGTGTTTGCCCTGGATGACCGCTGCCCCCACAAGGGTGGGCCGTTGTCCCAAGGTTTGATCTACGGCAAGCGAGTTGCCTGCCCATTGCATAACTGGCAGATCGACCTGGCCTCCGGTGAAGCCCAGGCACCGGATATCGGTTGCGCTCACCATCATCACGCCCGGGTTGAAAACGGTCGAGTCATGCTGGCCCTGCGGGACGCCGGTTGATGAACCGCCAGACCACCGCCTCGACCTGCTGCTACTGCGGGGTGGGTTGCGGCGTACTGATTGAGCATGACGGCGAGCGGATTCTCGGTGTCAGCGGTGATCCAACGCACCCAGCCAACTTCGGCAAACTGTGCAGCAAGGGTTCCAGTCTGCACCTGACCGGAGACATCACTGCACGGGCGTTGTACCCGGAACTGCGGCTAGGCAAGACCCTGGCCCGCAGCCGCACCGATTGGGATACCGCACTGGAACACGCCGCCAACGTGTTCGCCGACACCATTGCCGAACATGGGCCGGACAGCGTGGCCTTCTACATCTCCGGACAACTGCTGACCGAGGACTACTACAGCTTCAACAAGCTGGCCCGTGCACTGGTGGGCACCAACAATATCGACAGCAACTCCAGGCTCTGCATGTCATCGGCCGTAGTGGGTTACAAGCGCAGCTTGGGGGCGGATGCGCCGCCGTGCAGCTATGAAGACCTGGAGTCGAGCGACTGTGTGCTGATCGTCGGCAGCAACATGGCCTACGCCCATCCGGTGTTGTTCCGACGCCTGGAGGAAGCCAAAGCTCGTCGCCCGCAGATGAAAGTGATCGTGGTTGATCCAAGGCGCACCGACACCTGCGATTTGGCAGACCTGCATTTGGCGATCCTGCCGGGTACAGACGTCGCCTTGTTTCATGGGATTTTGCACCTGTTGCTGTGGGAAGACTGGATCGATCGCGACTTTATCCAGGGTCATACCGAGGGTTTGGCCGAGCTGAAAAAGCTGGTGCACGACTACACCCCGCAAATGGTGTCGCAACTGTGCGGGATCAACGTCGAGCAACTGCGCCAGTGCGCGCAATGGATTGGTACGTCACCCAGTTTTCTGTCGCTGTGGTGCATGGGGCTCAACCAGTCCACCGCCGGCAGCTCGAAGAACAGCGCATTGATCAATCTACACTTGGCCACCGGCACCCTGGGCCGGCCGGGCTGCGGGCCGTTTTCCCTGACCGGCCAGCCGAATGCCATGGGTGGTCGGGAAACCGGCAGCTTGTCGAATCTGCTGCCTGGTCACCGTGAGGCGGCCAACCCGGAACATAGAGCGCAAGTGGCCGCCTATTGGGGCGTCGAACAACTGCCGGCCAATACCGGGCTGACCGCCATCGAACTCTTCGAGCAAATTCAGGCTGGCAAGATCAAGGCGCTGTGGATCGCTTGCACCAACCCCGCGCAATCACTGCCGGACCAGAATGCCGTCCGCCAAGCCTTGGCAGCGTGCCCCTTCGTCGTGTTGCAGGAAGCCTTTCGCACCACCGAAACCGCCGCCTTCGCCGACTTGTTGTTGCCGGCCGCCAGTTGGGGCGAGAAAGAAGGCACCGTCACCAACTCCGAGCGACGTATTTCCCACGTGCGCCGCGCCATCGTCCCACCGGGAGAGGCGCGGCCTGACTGGGCGATCACCGTGGATTTCGCCCAGCGTCTGGAGCGACGGCTGCGGCCTGGATTGACGAGCTTATTCGCCTTTGAGCACCCGGCGCAGATCTTCGATGAGTACAAGATGCTGACCTGCGAGCGCGACTTGGACCTGTCGGGTATCAGTCACGCCTTACTCGACCGAATCGGCCCGCAGCAATGGCCTTTTCCGTCCAACGCGCAGACAGGTACCGCGCGGCTGTATACCGACGGCGTCTTTCCTACCGAGAATGGGCGCGCACGTTTTATTGCCGACCCCTACCGGGCCGCCAAGGAACAACGGGACGCGCGCTTCCCCCTGACCCTCATCACCGGCCGCCTGAGGGACCAATGGCACGGTATGAGCCGCACAGGCACCGCTGCGCAACTATTTGGCCATGTCAGCGAAGCCTTGTTGGGCCTGCACCCGGATGAACTGCGGCGCCATCGCTTCAAAGAGGGCGATCTGGTCAGCCTGAAAAGCCGTCGCGGCAGTGTGATTGTGGCGGTGTCCAGCGACGACAGCGTGCGACCCGGCCAGGCATTTCTGCCCATGCACTGGGGCGATCGCTTCCTCAAGGGCGGCGTCAATGCCCTCACCCAACCGGCGTTCGATCCCTTGTCGAAACAGCCAGAACTCAAGCACAGCGGCGTACGCCTGGAAGCGGTGCAATTGCCCTGGCAATTGTTCGCATTGATTGAGGGCGATGTGCAGCAGCATTTTGAAGCATTGCGACCGCTGTGCGAGGGCTTTGCCTACGTCAGCTTGAGCCTGGCTGGGCGTGAACGGCCAGCGTTGTTGATTCGCGCGGCCCATGGCGAAGCGCCTGACTTGCAAGTGCTCCAGCGCATCGACCAGTTACTGGGACTCAATGATGGCCCGGTCATGGCCTATGACGATCCCCGCCGCTCCATCGGCAAGCGCGTGAAAATTGAGAAGGGTCGTATCACCGCCGTCCGCCTGGCAGGAGAAACCCTCGCCCGCCACTGGTTGCAAAGCCTGTGGCTGGAAGGCCGCACCGACGAACAACTACGCCGCTGGCTCTTGGCGCCGTTGAGCGCACCGCCGGGCAACGCCGCAGGAACGACCAACAACAAGACCTTGTGCAACTGCAAGAACGTCAGCGAAAGCGCCGTCTGCGCAGGCATCGCCCGGGGCCTGGACCTGAATGGACTCAAGCAGGAACTGGGCTGCGGCACGCAATGCGGTTCCTGTGTACCGGAAATCAAACGTCTATTGGCCAGCAATCCGCAATCCATTGCGATAAGTCTGTGAGGGGAATAATCATGAATGCAAAAGTCTGGCTGGTGGGCGCAGGCCCCGGTGATCCGGAACTGCTGACCCTCAAAGCGGTAAGAGCACTGCGTGAGGCAGATGTGGTGCTCATTGATGACTTGGTCAACCCAACGGTGCTTGAGCATTGCCCGGAGGCTCGAGTGGTGACCGTCGGCAAACGTGGCGGTTGTCGCTCCACGCCACAGAACTTTATCCACCGCCTGATGCTGCGCTATGCCCGCCAGGGCAAGTGTGTGGTGCGGCTTAAAGGAGGTGATCCCTGCATTTTTGGCCGCGGCGGCGAAGAAGCCTTGTGGCTGAGGGATCGGGGTATCGAGGTAGAGCTGGTCAATGGCATTACGGCGGGACTTTCAGGCGCAACCAACTGCGATATACCGCTGACGTTGCGGGGGATCAGTCGTGGCGTCACCCTAGTGACCGCCCACACTCAAGACGACAGCACTCTCAATTGGCGGGCACTGGCAGACGGTGGAACGACGCTGGTGGTCTACATGGGCGTGGCGAAGCTGGGAGAGATCCGGCAACAGTTACTGGAGGCGGGCATGGCCGCTGATATGCCGGTGGCCATGATTGAAAATGCGTCATTACCTGAGCAACGGGAGTGTCGCAGCGACCTTTCCGGCATGGAGGACGATGCGCGGGACTTTGCCTTGAAGAGCCCGGCAATCCTGGTGATTGGACACGTTGCTGCAATGGCGCAGGCGGTGCAAACACGGGCAATGGAAACCGCCTGAGGCAAACTCCAGGCGAAAAAAAGCCCGGCCTAAGCCGGGCTTTTTTCTACAACTCAGTAATTACTGAGCTGCTTGAGCTTCAACCGATGCTTCTACGCGACGGTTAACAGCACGACCTGCTTCAGTTGCGTTATCAGCAACTGGGCGGGATTCGCCGTAACCAACCGAAGTCACACGGCTAGCGTCAACACCGTCCTTGACCAGGACTTGTTTAACAGCGTCAGCACGACGCTGGGACAGCTTCTGGTTGTAGGCGTCTGGACCGATGGAGTCAGTGTGACCAGCAACTTCTACGTTGGTAGCTGGGTACTGAGCCATGAAGTCGGCCAGGTTTTTCACGTCGCCGTAGCTGTTAGGCTTAACAACCGACTTGTCGAAGTCGAACTTAACGTCCAACTCAACACGAACAACCTGAGCAACCGGAGCTTCTGGCTCTGGAACTGGCTCTGGAGCTGGGGCAGGAGCTGGTGCTACTGCGCCGGCGTTACCGCCGAAGTTTACGCCCAGACCAACCAGTGCAGCGTAGTCCCACTTACCGTTGTCGAGACCGTAGTCAGCTTCAACACCAGCACGAGCGTACAGGTTGTTGGTGAAGTAGTACTTCACGCCAGTACCGATGATAGCCAGGGTCGTTTGATCACGACCTTTGTGACCGTCAGCTTCTACGTTGCTACGGCTCTGGTGACCGAAACCACCTTCTACGTATGGACGCAGGGAGTCAACGCCAGCCTGACCAAAGTGATATTGAGCAGTCAGGCTGCCAGTATCGCCACCGATCTTCTGATTACCAGTACCGTTGTTCGAACGGGTGTGGTTGGTCTTGTCGTAGCTGAGGTTCAGCTCGAGGTCGTCGGTCAGGAAATAACCAATGCGAGCGCCTGGGTTGAAGCCGTCTTCGATATTTTTGACGCTATCGTTGTACTGCTTCTTGTAGAACAGCTCGCCTTCAACTGCGCCTTGGCCTTGTGCCAGAACGCCGAAAGAAGTAGCGGCAATAAGAGAACCAATGGCCAAGCCCAAGGTGTTTTTCAGTTTCATCCGTTAAATCCCCATCTGGTGATTGTAAAGCAGTCCCACATACCGGGGGACAACTCGGCGACAAGTCTAACAGAACTTGCCTACACGTAAGAGATATTTGCACCGAACTAAGTTTCAGTACTGCCCGCAAATTTCTCACGCAATTTATCAAGAGCACGTTTGTAACGCATTTTTGTAGCACTCAAACCCATATGCATGATATCCGCGATTTCCTGAAACTCCAGTTCTGCGACAAATCGTAGCACCAGAATTTCCCGGTCAATCGGGTTCACATACACCAGCCAGCGATCAAGTCCGCCCTTCTCCTCAGGTGTCGGCGCCTTTTCTTCAGACGCTTCCTCGAGGGGGTCCAGACTCAAAGCATCCATCAAGCGACGCTTTCGCCGTTCCTTCCGATACTGCGTGATGCACTCATTGTACGTGATGCTGTATAGCCAGGTTTTGAACTTCGATTTACCCTCGAAGTTCTTCAGGCCGTACAGCACCTTGAGCATCACTTCCTGACAGACATCATCCGCATCCCGATCGTTCCCCAAATATCTTGAACAAACGTTGAACAAGGTGCGTTGATACCTGCGCATCAATTCTTCGTACGCACGTGTTACGTGAAACAGCTCCGTGTGCGAGCGCGCGACCAACTCCTCATCAGAGAGCTCACGGGGGTCATAGCGCGTGGACAGCGTTTGGGCTTTATTCAAAACAAGTCGTGCCGACAGTCAGGTCAATGTCCGCCACAGTCTGGTTACCCAGGATTGCGGCGGCGTACATTAGCAGGGTTTGCCGGATTAGCGGCTACTCACATGCTGTTCCAGCAGAATCCGATTGGACAGCGAAACCAGTTCGCCATCATCGGTCAGCACTGTCGTCTTGACCGTGCCGATCTCTTCGATCTGCCCTTCGACCTCGCCCACACGCACGTGTTGCCCAACCTGGTACAACTCACGCACATAGATTCCCGCAAGAATCTGACCGGCAATATCCCGGCTTCCCAACCCCATGGCCAGCGCAACAGCCAGACCAACGGTAATCAAAACAATCACAATCACATGGTTCAGGAGGTCAGTCTTGACCTCCAACTGGCTGATCGCGACCGAAATACTGATGATGATCACCAGCCCCTGAGCGATTCGCCCCAGACCGCTGGCGTAATCCAGCCCCACTCCTTCAGCTGCGCCTCGCACCAGCCCATTGGCCAGTTGCGCCAGCAAAACCCCTACCAGCAACACCAGCGCGCCGCCGAATACCTTCGGCAAATACAGCGCCAACATGTCGAGAGTAGCTGAAACTCGCTCAAGTCCAAGTGATTCGGCTGCAGAAACCAAAAAAATCAGCAAAACGAACCAATAAACAATCTTTCCGATCAGTGTGGAGATCGGTACTTGCAGCCCGGCCCGGCCCAGCAACTTGGTAAGACCGGTGCCTCCCATCAAGCGATCAAGGCCTAATTTGGCCAGCAACTTGGACAGCAGGGTGTCGAGTAGCTTGGCCACGACAAACCCTAGCAGGACCACCACCAGAGCGCCAAACAGGTTGGGAATGAAATTCGCCACCTTGGTCCACAGTGCAGTCATTGCAGTTACCAGACTCTGCGTCCAGAGATCAAGTTCCATATTCAATCAGCCTTATCAGCAGTGCGAGCAATAGGTTTACGACGGGAAACCGGGGATACATGGGCCGAACCATTGTTCAGGGCCATCATCAACGCCGGCAGCCAACGACCGAGCAAACCGAACAGATCTCCCGCCCCGACCTGACGGTTGGCGGTTTTCAGTACGCGACCCAGGCAAGCATCGTCGTCCCGGTTGGACGGCGAGGCATTAAGCATGTCACGCAAAGACTGTTCGAACGGATCGTGCATAAGGGACCTCTCGCAAGTATTTTAAAAGACGAGGGTAAAATTCTTCAGGTCACATGACCTCTTCCTACGTTCAGGTCATATTCAGGTCAAACCCAGCGTAACCGTCGAAACAACCACCATTGTCCCAGCGCCACCGAGACCATCATCAGGCAGGCAATCAAGAACCCGTAAGGGCTGGAAGAGAACGGAATCCCCCCCACATTGATGCCCAGCAATCCCGTCAGGAAACTCATTGGCAGGAAGATCCCGGTGATGATCCCGAAGCGGTACATGGTGCGGTTCATGCGCACGCTCAAGCGCCGGTCTTCGGCCTCAAGCACAAGCCCCACGCGCTCTCGGGTCAATTCCAGCTCTTCCAGATAACGGGTCAGGCTGTTGTTCAATTCATTCCAATAGTCAGCATCGTCATCGACGAACCACGGCAATTTGATCCGGGTCAACTGGCCGAAGATATCCCGCTGGGGTGACAAGAAGCGCTTCAACCCCGCCGCCCTACGACGGATCTGCAAGATGCTGCCATGCTCCGGGGTATACCGTTCGTCGGCATCCAGTTTTTCTTCTTCGGCATCGACGATTTCAGAAAGATCGCTGACCAGATCCTGAACCTTGTTGGTCAGGTACTGCGCCATATAAAGGATAAGTTCTGACGCGGTTTTAGGCCCTTTGCCATCCGCCAATTGCACCAGCAGCTCATCGGTGGCGCGCAATGGCCGCAAACGCAGGGAGATGACCCGCGAAGCCGAGGCAAAAATGCGCACCGACACCATGTCTTCCGGCTCGGCCCCGGGGTTCAGGTTGATTCCGCGCAAGAACAGCAACAGCTCTGCGTCCGGCAGTGGCAACAGACGCGGGCGAGTGTTCTCTTCCAGCAGCAAGTCACAAGCAAACTCGCTCAGGCCGCTGGATTTGCGCAGCCAGGTCTGGGTCTGGGGATGGCTGCGATCCCAATGCAGCCACAGGCTTTCCTGCGGCTGCAGGTGCAGCTCATCAAGCTCAGTCCGGGCAATCGAACGCGCACCGCCTTTGCCATCCAGCACCAGGGCATGCACCAGCCCCCATTGCGCGTTTTCTTCCTCGAACATCCTCACCCCTGTCGGCTACTGCTGTTTATTCGGGCATTTTCAGTGGGCTGGGGGAGACAATCACACCGTTATTGTCGGCGTAAACATACTCACCCGGGCGGAATGTCACGCCGGCAAAGGTTACCGTCACGTTCAAATCGCCAACGCCACGTCTGTCGGTCTTCATCGGGTGACTGGCCAGGGCCTGCACCCCAAGGTCGGTTTGGGCAATGACGTCGACATCACGGATGCAACCGTAGATCACCAGCCCTTCCCAGCCATTTTTCGCGGCTTTCTCGGCGATCATGTCGCCCAGCAAGGCTCTGCGCAGGGAACCGCCACCGTCGACCACCAGCACCTTGCCGGTGCCGTTGAGCTCGGCTTGTTCTTTAACCCGTGAGTTGTCTTCGAAGCACTTGATGGTGACGATCTCGCCACCAAAGGAGTCCCGGCCACCGAAATTACTGAACATCGGCTCAACCACCTGCACCAGTTCCGGGTAGGCATCACACAGATCGGGGGTAACGTAATGGTTCATCGGGAAACTCCTGCAGGTGAAAGAAGGTGTCGAACAACCCACTGTTTACATCAGCTCTTTAACTCAGGGAAACGCATCGCAACGACGGTTCTTTAAGGCTCGTTCGTTGTGGCCGGCAATGATCAGACTCACTCGAGCGCAACGCAATAGCTACTACGCGACTGAATATGACCAGAACAGCCCGACGCGTCATATCTTAGCCGCAACCACAAGCAAGCGAAACGCCCTTGTTAGAGCCCTCCCCTCAAATCGCCGCGAGCACCTGAGGCTGATTCCCCATCAAAGGTGTCAGCGGATCCTTCAACCAGCGCTGCACCAACGGCCATACTTCGACCTGGGCGGCTTTGCTGACCAGCATCTCCACATGCCCGAAATCACCGGAAAACCCATGCTTGCGCCCCAGGCACAGATACTGACGGTGCTCGGAGCCGATTTGCTCGAACAGCTTGCGGCAGGCCCAATCCGGATCCTGATGATCGCCGGCGGCGCTCACCGCCAGAATCGGCACATCCACCTCAGCCAACCCCTTCCACCAATCACCTTCGGCGTCGCCAAAGCGCCCGAACAAGCCGTGCCAACGCATGGCTTCCAGGGCCAGGCCGATAGGTTCATCTTCCGGACCTCGCTTGAGCCTGGAACCGGACAACTGAGAAAAACGTTTCAAGATAAATCGACCACCCCACGCCACCGGCGGAATCTTCAATGGCCACCAGGTTCGGCTGACCTGGCAACCGAACAAGGCTACCGACGCCACCACCGGAGCGCCCAGGTACTGACCACCCAATGCGGCTGCCAGGGTAATCCCTCCCAGGGAATGACCTATCCAGTGGGGAATCTGCCCACTCTGTTCACGAACAAACGCGGCAATGGCCGGCAAATCGTAACGAGCATAGTCAGCGACACGGTTTTTAGCGTAGTCCTGGTTACGCCGGGACAAGCCATGGCCACGCATTTCCGGGATCCACACGTCGAACCCTTGCCGCGCCAGACAGGCGCCCAGGCCGGTCCCCTTGGGCGAGTACCAAAACCGTCGGTTGGAGAAGCTGCCATGCAATAGCACCACCGGCACGCCGCGGTTTTCCGGGACATTGGCCGACCCCAGACGGGTCACGGCCAACTCGACGGTGCCATCAGGGCTGTTGCCGGGCTTGAGCCGGTAAACATCTTCACTCAGGTCGCCACGACGCTCAGCGCTGATCAAGGCGACGGGAAACAGGTTGCTGCTGCTCTGCATAATGCTCTTGCACAAAAAAGGGCGGCGTCCGGATGGAGTTCCGCCCTGTACAGAATGAGAAATGCCGGCCAACCGTAACGGTTGACCGGCACTTTTGATGTTACTACCTACGCTGGCGCTTGACCTTCCGCCAGGAAGAACCAGGTTTCCAGCACGGAATCAGGGTTCAGCGAGACGCTTTCGATGCCCTGTTCCATCAGCCATTTGGCCAGGTCCGGGTGATCGGAAGGGCCTTGGCCACAGATACCGATGTACTTGCCGGCCTTGTTGCAAGCCTGAATGGCATTGGCCAGCAGCTTCTTGACCGCAGGATTACGCTCGTCGAACAGATGGGCGATGATCCCCGAGTCGCGGTCCAGGCCCAGGGTCAGTTGGGTCAGGTCGTTGGAGCCGATGGAGAAGCCGTCGAAGAACTCCAGGAACTCTTCGGCCAGGATCGCGTTGGACGGCAGTTCGCACATCATGATGACGCGCAGACCGTTCTCGCCACGGGACAGACCGTTTTCGGCCAGCAGGTCAACGACCTGGCTTGCCTCGCCCAAGGTGCGTACGAACGGCACCATGATTTCGACGTTGGTCAGGCCCATCTCGTTGCGCACGCGCTTGAGGGCACGGCATTCCAGCTCGAAGCAGTCACGGAAGGCTTCGCTGATGTAACGCGAGGCACCACGGAAGCCCAGCATCGGGTTTTCTTCTTCCGGCTCGTAGAGTTTGCCGCCGATCAGGTTGGCGTATTCGTTGGACTTGAAGTCCGACAGGCGCACGATGACTTTTTTCGGGTAGAACGCTGCCGCCAGGGTACTGATGCCTTCCACCAGCTTCTCGACGTAGAAGCCCACCGGGTCGTTGTAGCCGGCGATGCGCTTGTCGACGCTTTCCTTGATATCCAGCGGCAGGCCGTCGTAGTTCAACAGCGCCTTGGGGTGCACGCCGATCATCCGGTTGATGATGAACTCCAGGCGGGCCAAGCCCACGCCAGCGTTCGGCAACTGGGCGAAGTCGAAGGCGCGGTCAGGGTTACCGACGTTCATCATGATCTTGAACGGCAGGTCCGGCATGGCGTCGATGGAGTTTTGCTTGATGTCGAAGCCCAGCTCACCTTCAAAGATAAAACCGGTGTCGCCTTCGGCGCAGGAAACGGTCACGCCCTGGCCGTCTTTCAACAACTGGGTGGCGTTGCCGCAACCGACCACAGCAGGAATCCCCAACTCGCGCGCAATGATTGCCGCGTGGCAGGTACGCCCGCCACGGTTGGTGACGATGGCGCTAGCGCGCTTCATGACCGGTTCCCAATCCGGGTCAGTCATGTCGGAGACCAGCACGTCACCTGGCTGAACCTTGTCCATCTCGGACACGTCCTTGATGATCCGCACCTTGCCAGCGCCGATGCGCTGGCCGATGGCACGGCCTTCCACCAGCACGGTGCCGGTTTCCTTCAACAGGTAACGTTCCATGACATTGGCCGAAGTGCGGCTCTTCACGGTTTCAGGGCGGGCCTGAACGATGTACAGCTTGCCGTCGTCGCCGTCTTTGGCCCATTCGATGTCCATCGGGCACTTGTAGTGCTTCTCGATGATCATCGCTTGTTTGGCCAGTTCGCTGACTTCAGCGTCTGACAGGCAGAAACGCGCGCGTTCAGCCTTGTCGACATCAACGGTTTTCACCGAACGACCGGCCTTGGCCTCGTCGCCGTAGATCATCTTGATGGCCTTGCTGCCCAGGTTGCGGCGCAGGATAGCCGGACGGCCGGCCTCAAGGGTGTGCTTGTGGACGTAGAATTCGTCTGGGTTGACCGCGCCTTGTACGACGGTTTCCCCGAGACCGTAGGCGCCAGTGATGAACACCACGTCACGGAAGCCCGATTCGGTGTCCAGGGTGAACATGACGCCGGCGGTACCCGTTTCCGAACGCACCATACGCTGCACACCGGCAGACAGGGCCACCAGCTTGTGGTCGAAACCCTGGTGTACACGGTAGGAAATGGCACGGTCATTAAAGAGGGAGGCAAACACTTCCTTGGCCGCGCGGATGACGTTTTCCACACCGCGAATGTTCAGGAAGGTCTCTTGCTGGCCGGCAAATGAGGCGTCTGGCAGGTCTTCGGCGGTAGCCGAGGAACGCACGGCGACAGCCATGTCCGGGTTACCGGCCGACAGCGTGGCGAACGCGGTGCGGATCTCGGCATTGAGCTTCTCAGGGAACTCGGCTTCCATGATCCATTGACGGATCTGGGCGCCAGTCCTGGCCAGGGCATTGACGTCATCGACGTCCAGCGCATCGAGGGCCGCGTGAATCTGATCGTTGAGGCCGCTCAACTCGAGGAAATCACGGTAAGCCTGGGCCGTAGTGGCGAAGCCACCGGGCACCGAGACACCTGCGCCCGCAAGATTACTGATCATCTCGCCCAGGGATGCGTTCTTGCCCCCCACATGCTCTACATCATGGACGCCGAGCTTATCGAGGGAAACTACGTACTCTACCAAGGTGATCTCTCCACTAACTATGTTGGAAAAGCTCAGGACGCTGGCCGCTCATTAGGAGCAAACACCTGCGCTTGTGGCCTGGACCTGGAAAATAAGTGAGAATGCGGCCCACTGCGGGACGGCAAAATCGCGCCTATCATATCCAAGATTCGTCATCAGCTTAAGGCCCAAGGCTCAAATGAAACGATCTGCTTTCTTTATCTCCGATGGCACCGGCATTACTGCCGAAACCCTGGGTCAAAGCCTGTTGGCGCAGTTCGAAAACATTACCTTCAGCAAATTCACGCGACCCTATATCGATAGCGTGGATAAAGCGCGAGCCATGGTACAACAAATCAATCTGGCCGCCGAAAAAGACGGTTTTCGTCCGATCATTTTCGACACCATCGTCAATCAGGACATTCGTGAGATCCTCGCAACTTCGAATGGTTTCATGATCGACATCTTCTCTACCTTCCTGGCGCCCCTGGAACAGGAGTTGAGTGAACATTCCTCCTACTCGGTAGGCAAGTCCCATTCCATTGGTCACAACTCCAACTATATGGAGCGGATCGAGGCGGTGAACTTCGCCCTGGACAATGACGACGGTGCCCGCACCCACTACTACGACAAGGCCGACCTGATCCTGGTCGGTGTGTCCCGCTGCGGCAAGACCCCGACCTGCCTTTATATGGCCATGCAATTCGGCATTCGCGCGGCCAACTACCCGCTGACCGAAGACGACATGGAGCACCTGACGCTGCCGGCCGCCCTGCGCGCCCACCAGCACAAGCTGTTCGGTCTGACTATCGACCCGGACCGCCTCACCGCCATTCGCAACGAACGCAAACCCAACAGCCGCTACTCCAGCTATGCCCAGTGTGAGTTTGAAGTGCGGGAAGTGGAAAATCTGTTCCGTCGCGAGAATATTGCGCACATCAATTCCACGCATTTCTCAGTGGAAGAGATTTCGGCGAAGATTCTGGTGGAGAAAGGTGTCGAGCGGCGCTTCAAGTAACCCTGTGCCGAGGGGGCTTGTCCCCCTCGCCACAACAGCACTATCGCTACCGGATTTTCTCAAAGGCAAAAGCGCCCCCCGCCCTGCCCCAACGCCGTCGCCAAGGCATCAAACCCCTCCCGCAACAACTGATCATCCCCGGACGTATTGCAGATACTCGCCCGAATAAACTGCGGCACTGCGGTTTGCCCGACGGCAAACGCCTCCGCCGTCGCAATCAGATAATTGTTCTGCTTGAGTTCGGCCTCGATTTCCGACGCCCGCCAAGGTTCCGGGACTTCGATCCAGAAATGCGGGCTATTGAGGTGAGTGCGATATTCAAGGCCGGCCAGCAGGCCTTCGACCAGCGCCTTGCGCCGGCTGATCTCGTTGATTTGCTGGTGCAACAAATACTCCGCCGTGCCGTTTTCGATCCATTGGGTGGCCAGTTCCAGGGTCACCGGCGTCGCCATCCAGCAGGTAGAGCGCAAGGCTGCAGAGATACGGCTGACCAGCGCTGGCGGCGCATGCACATAACCCACGCGCAAGCCTGCCGACACTGCCTTGCTCAGGCTGCTGATCAGAATCGTGCGTTCAGGGGCGAAATGACTCAGCGGTGGCGGCCGGTCTTCCACCAATACGCCGTGAGCCTCGTCTTCGAGGATCAGCAAGTTGTGTTCCCGGCAGACCTTGACCAACGCCTCACGCCGGGCGACCGACAGCACCGCCGTCGTCGGATTCTGGATCGTCGGTGTGCAGTACAACGCCGATACCCGGTGATTACGGCAGACCTCATCCACCGCACTCGGCAACAGCCCTTCTTCATCCATCTCCAGGCCGATCAAGCGTATGCCGAGCATGCGCGCCGCGGTGATCAACCCCGGGTAGGTCAATTGCTCCGTCACCACGGTGTCCCCGGCCCGCAACAGCGCCATCATGGCGCACAACAGTCCGTGTTGGCCGCCATTCACGCAAATCACCTGTTCGGGAATCGGATAGAAGTCGCGCTGGGTCAGCCACTGGGCGCCGGCAGCGCGGTAACGGGGCAAACCGGCATCCGGGGTATACGCGCTGATGTCCTGCAGGAACTTGGCGTTATTGGCCAGGGTTTGAAAGCTCTGTGCCAGGAATGTCGTCTCTTGCCCCGGAATGTGCATGTTGCGGCTCATGTCGAAGTACTGCCGCGGCTCCTCGCTGAAGTTACGGAAACCCTCATCCCGTTGGCGCTCCATCCCACGCTTGCGCACGAAAGTGCCGTCGCCGACCCGCGCCACCACCAACCCCAGGCGTTCCAGTTCACCATAGGCCCGACTGATGGTGCCGATGGTGACGCCCAGATTGTCGGAAAGCACCCGATGGGGCGGCAGTTTTCGTCCCGGTTCAATCAAGCCTTCAAGGATGCCCCGCTCCATGACATCGGACAGGCGTTTGTACTTGACGCCCTGACCGCTGGACAGCCCCTCACGCATAATTGACACCATGTCAATATTTGTTTTGACAGTCATCATTCGCCCAAATAGTGTGCTTTAACGGGTTCAATCACCGGATTAAGGATCTCAATATAGAGGTCAATTCCGTATCAGGGAAGCAAAGTCACGATGCCAATGTCCGCCGTCTTAGAAAACACTGAAAAAACAAAAACACGCAAGCAGTGGCTGGCCGGCCTGATCACCAGTGTGATGTTTCTGATTGTCTGCCTGAGCTGGGGAACCACTTGGCTGGGGATCAAGATTGCGGTGGAAAGTGTGCCGCCGCTGACCTCGGCAGGCCTGCGCTTCCTGATCGCCTTCCCGCTGTTCCTGTGTTTCGCGATGGTGCGCCGCGAGCCGATCCTGTTCCCGCGTGAGAGTCGCTGGTTCTTTGTGTTCGTGACCCTTTCCTACTTCAGTGTTCCCTATTACCTGCTCAATTATGGCGAGATGCATGTCTCGTCCGGCCTCACCGCCCTGCTGTTCAGTTGCATGCCGGTGTTTATCCTGATTTTTTCCGCGCTGTTTTTGCGTGAACGCATCTACTTTTCCCAGGTGGTCGGTATCAGCATCGGTTTCGGTAGCCTCTACATGATCATCAAGAGCCAGGGCCTGCACCTGGACCATGCCGAGTTCTTCGGGGTATTGGCAATTCTCACCGCGGCGATCATGCATGCCTTGTGCTATGTCATCACCAAACAAAAAGGCAGCGCCATCAGCGTCATTACCTACAACACCCTGCCCATTGGCATCGCCGGTTTAATGCTGTTTCTCGCCGGGCTGTGGTTTGAAACCCCAACCTTCGAAGACATCACCTTGCGCTCCTGGAGCGCCCTGTTCTACCTGGGGCTGGTAGCGTCGGTCGGCGGGTTTATTGTGTATTTCATGCTGCTCAAGCGCCTGAGCCCGATCATCCTGTCTTTTGTCTTTATCATTTTCCCGGTGTTCGCCGTGATCATCGGCGCCTGGTACGAAGGCGTGGAAATTTCCAAGGACCTGATGCTCTACTCGGCAATCCTGCTGGCCGGCTTTGCGATCACCAAGCTGCCTATCGAAAAGCTTTTGGCCAAGAAAAACTGACATGAACGCCCTTACCCCTTCCGCCCTGGACCAGATTTACGCCCACGCGAGCCGCACCTACCCCGAAGAGTGCTGCGGCTTCGTCTTCGCGGATGGCAACGTGTACCTGGGCAGCAATATCCAGAATGAATTGCACCGCAAGAATCCCGAAATGTACCCACGCAGCGCAGCCAACGGTTACACCTTCGCGGTGGCCGATACGGTGATGATGAACAAGGCTTTTCGCAGTGATAACCCGGTGGTGGTGATCTACCACTCCCATCCTGACGTCGGTGCCTATTTCAGCGACGAGGACCAGGAAAAAGCCTTGTTCATGGGCGAACCCATCTACCCCGTCAGCTACCTGGTGGTGGATGTTCGTCAGGGCAAGGCCCAAGGTTCAAAGCTGTTTGCCTGGGATGGCAGCCGCTTTGCCCGCAAACCCTTCAACGACCTACAAATGGAGTTGTGCATGAACGCTGTCTCTTTCCCCGACATCCTGGTCCGTGTGGCCAAGCTGCCCGAATCGACCCTTGAGGGTGCCGGATCGACATTGCGCGAAGTCATTGAAAACCTCTGCGACAGCTACCCGCAATTGCGTACGCACCTGTTCCACGAGAAAAACAACCAACTCAAGGAACACTTCCTGTTTACCGCCGAGGAAGAGCTGATTGAGGCCGATGAACCGTTGCCCAAGTCGGCAAAAATTGAAGTCCTGCTCGCCACCTCCGGCGGCATGGACGTCGACCAACTGAGCAATGAGGAAGTGCAGCGCTACGTGCGCCACATCACCCTTCCCGGCGTCGGCCGCGAAGGCCAACTAAACCTGAAGAAGGCCAAGGTGCTGATCATCGGTACCGGCGGCCTCGGCTCGCCCATCAGCCTCTACATGGCGGCAGCCGGTATCGGCACCCTGGGACTGGTGGACTTTGATGTGGTGGAAAGCAGCAACCTGCAACGCCAGATCGTCCACGGCAACAGCACCCTGGGCATGCCCAAGGTCGAGTCTGCCAAACAGCGCCTGCAAGACCTGAACAGCCACATCCAGATCAATGCCCACAACACCGCCTTGAATGCAGACAACGCGCTGGAACTGGTGGGCGCCTATGACCTGGTGATCGACGGCACCGACAACTTTGAAACCCGCTACCTGGTCAACGATGCCTGCGTGCAACTGGGTAAACCCCTGGTGTACGGCGCCATCTACCGTTTCGACGGCCAGATCAGCGTCCTCAACTACAAAGGCGGCCCATGTTATCGCTGCCTGTTTCCTCAGGCACCACCGGCAGAACTGGCCCCCAATTGCAGTTCCGGCGGTGTGATCGGCGTGCTGCCGGGCGTGATCGGGATGATCCAGGCCACCGAGGCGATCAAGCTGCTGATCGGGATTGGCGAACCTTTGTCAGGCCGGTTGATGCGCTTCGATGCCCTGGCGATGAAGTTCAGCGAAATCCGCTTCAAGCGTCGTGCCGACTGCCCGTGCTGCTCCGAACTGCGCCGCAATGAACAGCCTGCCGCCGCCGTGTGTGCTGACGCGGTTGTCACCGCCCCGGCCCTGGCCGAAGAGCGCTACATCAAGCCGCGTGTTCTCAAGCAACTCCTCGAACAACACAGAAGCGCCGACATCCTGTTGGATGTGCGGGACGCCAGCGAACTGGAAGTCTGCAAGCTGCCCGGCGTGCTGCACATTCCCCTGGCCGAACTCGACGGGCAACTCCACAGCCTGAGCCGGGACAACACCCATTACCTGATCTGCTACGCCGGGACCAGGGCCGAACAGGCCGCCAGCACCTTGCTGGCAGCCGGTTTCGCCAACACCAAAGTACTGCAAGGAGGCATGAAACACTGGGTTAGCGACGTTGAACCCGACATGCCTTTGTACTGACTACCGGCCATGGGTTCCTACTTGATGTTGCATAACTCGATACTCGACGCCATTGGCCAAACGCCCATCGTGCGCCTTGAACAATTTTCCGAAGACCTCGGCATCGAGGTCTTCGCCAAACTGGAGTCGCTGAACCCCGGTGGCAGCCACAAGGCGCGCATCGCCCTGGGCATGATCCTCGACGCCGAACGCCGGGGCGTGCTGATCCGTGGTTCCGGGCAAACCATCATCGAGCCCAGCGGTGGCAACACCGGCATCGGCCTGGTGATGGCCGGCAACGTGCTGGGCTACAAAGTGGTGCTGGTGATCCCGGACAACTACAGCCCTGAGAAGCAGAAGCTGCTGCGCCTGTACGGCGCCAAGGTGGTGCTGTCGGACAGCCGCCTGGGCAACAATTCCCACGGCGAAAAGTGCATGGAGCTACAGCTGGAAAACCCCAGCTTTGTAATGCTCAACCAACAGCGCAACGGCGCCAACCCGCAGACCCATCGTGACACCACCGCCCGGGAAATCATCCGCGCGTTTGGCGAGCGGCGGGTGGACTATTTCGTCAGCGGCATCGGCACCGGCGGCCACATCACCGGCATTGGTGAAACCCTCAAGGCCACCTGGCCAGCCGTGCGCGTCATGGGTGTAGAGCCCGAGGAATGCGACCTGCTGAATGATCAACATGCGCCGCACCATATCCAGGGCCTGTCCATCGGCTTGATCCCGAGCATCCTCAATCTGGCGGTGCTGGACGGCATGCTCAAAGTCTCCCGGGACGAATGCCTGGAGATGATGAAACGCATCATGCGCACCGATGCCATCAGCCTCGGGTTGTCTTCAGCCGCCAATATGGTGGCCATTGCCAAGCTCGCACCGGAACTGCCCACCGAGACCGTCGTCCTGACCATGGTCTACGACAGTGCGGACAGCTATTTACCCTGTTTCGAATAACGACAATTGCGGGGGTGCCTCCATGGGGGGCTTTATCGACATGCAACAATTGCACGATGAGTTGCTCACTCAGCTCATCACCACCCTTTCGCCCGCACAGATGCAGGAGTTGCAGGCGCACTTGGCGCCGCTGATCCAGACGGCAGCGCAGGCCGTGGCCGAGGACTTGATTGCCTATGCCTATCGCGACCCGGCATCTCGCGGGCGCGCCGAATTGATCCTGGAGTCCTACGCCTCGTTCAAGGCAGTGCTGTTCTACCGGCTGGCCCATTGGGTGTGGAGTTTCCCCGACCAGCCCAACGCTGTGTTTTGCGCCATTGCCCTGAAGCTGAGCAACCAGGGCAAGATCCTGTCTGGTGCCGAGATTCATCCCGCCGCGCGGATTGGCCGGCGCTTCGTGCTTGATCACGGCTATGGCACCGTCATCGGCGAAACCTGTGAGATAGGCAACGACTGCTACATCCTCTGCGGCGTGACACTGGGTGCACGAGGCATCGCCAACAACCCCGACGGCAAACGTCATCCACAGCTGGGCAACAATGTCGAAATCGGCGCAGGCGCCAGGGTGCTGGGCTATGTGCAGATCGGTGACAACGTATTCATCAGCCCAGCCTGTGTGATCACACAGGATGTGCCGGCAGGCACCAAAGTCAAAGTGGTCAACCAGATTCAATTGCAGAAAAACGACGAGTCCGATCACAGCAACTACCTTGGCGCCTTCGCCCTCAACGACCGCCTGCACGTAGTAGGTGAGGTCAACGCCAGCCACAAAGTGACGGTGCTGGACGCAGACTTCCATCCCTTGGCCGGCGTATTGCTGGAACCCACGGTGAAGGAGCGTCACCACTTGCAGTTTCGCTTGCGTCACGTCGCCTCGACCAGCCACCCGCCGCGCTTGCCGATCAACCTGAAAGTCTGCGGTCCCGAGTTTGAAATCACCCTGCTGTCTCCCCCTGGCTTGAGCGCAATGGTTCGTCATTTGCTGCAAGTCAGCCCACTGATCGTCGGAGGTTGAACATGTCCGTGCACACAATGGAAACCCTGGCGCTGTTTGACAGTGCGCCTTATCAGAACGCCTTCAGTGCCCGGGTGATCGCCGTCAGTGAGCAAGGGATCGCCCTGGAACACACCCTGTTCTACCCCACCGGCGGCGGTCAACCTGGGGACACCGGCCACTTCATCCTCGCCGACGGCACCCGAGTTGAAGTGATCGGGACAGTACGCGACCCGGTATTACGCTCGATCATCTGGCACCAGGTAGAGCAACGCCCTGACCAGTTGTGCGCCGGCGTGCAGGTGGACGCTAACCTGGACTGGGAGCGGCGCTACCAACATATGAAGATGCACACCTGCCTGCACCTGTTGTGCTCGATCATCGATGCCCCGGTGACCGGTTGCAGCATCAACGCAGACAAAGGCCGCCTGGATTTCGACTTGCCGGAAATGACCCTCGACAAGGACAGCATCACCCGCGACCTCAACGCACTGATCGAGCAGGCCCATGAGGTCAAGACGCTCTCGATGCCCGCGTCGGAGTATTCCACCTTGCTGCAGATCACCCGCACCCAGGCGGTGGCGCCGCCGGTGATCCAGGGCGCCGTGCGGGTGATTGAAATTGCCGGTATCGACATCCAGCCCTGTGGCGGCACCCATGTGATCAACACCGAAGAAATAGGTCGGGTGTTTTGCGAGAAAATCGAGAAGAAGAGCAAGCACAACCGACGGGTGATTTTGCGGTTTGAGTGATGCCTGGGCGGTGTCTGTCAGATCACAAACAGATCGACAAACCGATTCACCGGCGTCGTCTCAAGCTGAGCTTGTTCCTTGCACAAGGCAAAGATCTCGGCACTGCGTCGGGCAGTAAAACGCGTCGCCAGGTTGGCCTTGAACTTGTCTTCCAGCAATGCAATACCCTCCGCCCGGCGGCGACGGTGGCCAATCGGATATTCCACTGCCACCTGCTCGGTGCTGGAGCCATCCTTGAAGAACACTTGCACCGCGTTGGCAATGGAACGCTTGTCGGCTTCCAGGTATTCGCGGCTGTAGCGCGGCTCTTCGACGATGACCATTTTATCCCGCAGCTCATCGATGATCGGGTGGGCGGCATGGAACTCATCTTCGTACTGCTCAGCCACCAGGTTGCCAAACGCCAGGGGCACGGCGGTCATGTACTGGATGCAGTGATCGCGGTCGGCGGCGTTGGCCAGTTGGCCCACCTTGGAAATGATACGAATCGCCGACTCGTGGGTGGTGATGACGATCTTGTCGATCTCATGCAAACGGTTCTTCACTTGTGGATGCAACGTCACCGCTGCTTCGCAGGCCGTTTGCGCATGGAACTCGGCCGGGAAGCTTATCTTGAACAGCACGTTTTCCATCACATAAGTGCCGTAGGGCTGTGACAGGCTGAAGGTGCGCTTGTCTTCGGACTTGAGCGCCAGGTCCTTGTTGGTGTGGCTGAACAACACGTCATAAAAGCCCCACTGCGGCGCGCTCAATACGCCGGGAATGCCCATCTCGCCACGCATGGCAATGTCCGCCAGGCGAACGCCACGGCTGGACGCATCGCCCGCCGCCCACGACTTACGCGAACCGGCATTCGGCGCATGGCGATAAGTACGCAGGGCCTGGCCGTCGACAAACGCCTGAGACAGCGCCGACAGTAGTTGCTCACGATTGGCCCCCATCAGCTTGGCGGTGACGGCAGTGGAAGCGATTTTCACCAACAGTACATGGTCGAGACCGACACGATTGAAAGAGTTTTCCAGGGCGATCACTCCCTGGATTTCGTGGGCCATGATCATCGCGTCCAACACTGCACGGACGGTCAGCGGCGCATCGCCATTGGCCACGCGCTTTTGCGAGAGATGGTCGGCAACCGCAAGAATCCCACCGAGGTTATCGGAAGGATGGCCCCATTCGGCAGCGAGCCAAGTGTCGTTGTAGTCAAGCCAACGCACGATGCAACCGATGTCCCATGCGGCCTTGACCGGGTCCAGGCGAAATGAGGTACCGGGCACTCGAGCACCGAACGGCACCACCGTACCCTCGACAATCGGCCCCAGGTGCTTGGTGCACTCCGGGAAACGCAGGGCCAGCAGGCCGCAACCGAGGGTGTCCATCAGGCAGTTGCGGGCGGTGTCCAGGGCATCGCGGGATTCGATCTTGAAGTTCAAGACGTAGTCGGCGATGTCCTGCAGGACCTGGTCGTAGTCGGGGCGATTGTTTTGGTCGACGTTGGCGCTCATGGCAATTCTCCAAAGAGTTAGGGGTTGGTCCATCCTCAGGGTCAGGGTTGATGTGTTTTTAAAGGCAGATCTTGGTGTCTGCCTGATTGATCAATGCTTAAAACGCGTCGCCTGGAACACGCACAAAACCTTCCATCAACACCCGCGCACTGCGGCTCATGATGGCTTTCTTGACGACCCATTCATCGTCCACCTGGCTCGCCTCGGCACCCACCCGCAACGTCCCGGAAGGATGCCCAAACCGCACCGCATTGCGCTCCACACCACCGGCCGCCAGATTCACCAGCGTCCCGGAAATCGCAGCCGCCGTGCCAATCGCCACCGCCGCCGTGCCCATCATCGCGTGGTGCAGCTTGCCCATGGACAACGCCCGCACCAGCAGGTCGACATCTGCCGCCTTGATCGCCTTGCCGCTGGACGCTACGTAATCCGCAGGCCGAGCCACAAACGCGACCTTGGGTGTGTGCTGGCGCTGGGCCGCTTCGTCCAGGTGCTTGATCAAGCCCATGCGCAACGCACCGTGAGCCCGGATGGTTTCGAACATCGCCAGGGCTTTCGGATCACTGTTGATCACGCCTTGCAACTCGGTACCGGTGTAACCCAGGTCCTGGGCGTTGATGAAAATGGTAGGAATCCCGGCGTTGATCAGCGTCGCCTTGAAGGTCCCCACGCCGGGCACTTCCAGGTCGTCCACCAGGTTGCCGGTGGGGAACATCGAACCGCCGCCGCCCTCTTCCGCCGCCGCCGGGTCCATGAACTCCAACTGCACTTCGGCCGCAGGAAAAGTCACGCCGTCCAATTCGAAATCGCCGGTTTCCTGCACAGCACCGTCGGTAATCGGCACGTGGGCGATGATGGTCTTGCCGATATTGGCCTGCCAGACCCGCACCACGGCCACGCCGTTTTGCGGAATACGCGCAGCTTCCACCAAGCCGTTGCTGATGGCGAAGGATCCCACCGCCGCCGACAGGTTGCCGCAGTTGCCGCTCCAATCCACGAACGGTTTGTCGATGGAGACTTGGCCAAACAGGTAGTCGACGTCATGATCGGCGCGGGTACTTTTGGCCAGGATCACGGTCTTGCTGGTACTGGAAGTCGCACCGCCCATGCCGTCGATTTGTTTGTCATAGGGATCGGGGCTGCCGATCACCCGCAGCAGCAACGCATCCCGCGCGGCGCCCGGAACCTGGGCCGATGCGGGCAAATCCTTGAGGCTGAAAAACACGCCTTTGCTGGTGCCGCCACGCATGTAGGTGGCGGGAATTCTGATCTGAGGTACGTGTGCCATGGTTTTCCTCATGGGCCGGGGCGCACGCCCCGGCCACGGTTGTCAGGCGGTCACTGCCGATTCCAGGAAGTCCTGGGCAAAACGTTGCAATACGCCGCCCGCCTCGTAGATCGACACTTCTTCGGCGGTGTCCAGGCGGCAGGTCACCGGCACTTCGACACGTTCGCCATTCTTGCGGTTGATCACCAGGGTCAGCGCCGCACGCGGGGTGCGCTCGCCGATCACGTCGTAGGTTTCACTGCCGTCGATCTTCAGGGTCTTGCGGTCGGTACCCGGCAGGAACTCCAGTGGCAACACGCCCATGCCCACCAGGTTGGTGCGGTGAATGCGCTCGAAACCTTCGGCGGCAATCGCTTCCACACCCGCCAGCCGTACGCCTTTGGCCGCCCAGTCCCGGGACGAGCCCTGGCCGTAGTCGGCACCGGCAATGATGATCAGCGGCTGCTTGCGCTCCATGTAGGTTTCAATGGCTTCCCACATCCGCGTGACCTGGCCTTCCGGCTCAAGACGCGTCAGTGAACCCTGCTTGACCTTGCCGTCCTCGACCACCATTTCGTTGAACAGTTTCGGGTTGGCGAAGGTGGCGCGTTGTGCGGTCAGGTGGTCGCCACGGTGCGTCGCATAGGAGTTGAAGTCGACTTCCGGCAAGCCCATTTTCGCCAGGTATTCGCCAGCAGCACTGTCCAGCATGATCGCGTTGGACGGCGACAAGTGGTCCGTGGTGATGTTGTCCGGCAGCACCGCCAGCGGGCGCATGCCCTTGAGCGGACGCGCACCGGCCAGGGCGCCTTCCCAGTACGGCGGACGGCGGATGTAGGTGCTCTGCGGACGCCAATCGTACAGCGGCTCGACTTTCGGGCCGGTGTCTTCATGGATGGCGAACATCGGGATGTAGACCTGACGGAACTGCTCCGGCTTGACCGAGGCCTTGACCACTGCGTCGATTTCTTCGTCGCTCGGCCAGATGTCTTTAAGGCGGATTTCCTTGCCATTCGCATCCAGGCCCAGCACGTCCTTCTCGATATCGAAACGGATGGTGCCGGCAATGGCGTAGGCAACCACCAACGGCGGAGACGCGAGGAACGCTTGCTTGGCATACGGGTGAATACGCCCGTCAAAGTTGCGGTTACCCGACAAGACGGCGGTGGCGTACAGGTCGCGGTCGATGATTTCTTGCTGGATCACCGGGTCGAGCGCGCCGGACATGCCGTTACACGTAGTGCAGGCAAACGCCACGACACCAAAGCCCAATTGTTCCAGCTCGGTGGTCAACCCGGCTTCGTCCAGGTACATGGCGACGGTTTTCGAACCCGGTGCCAGGGACGACTTGACCCAAGGTTTGCGGGTCAAACCCAGCTTATTGGCGTTGCGCGCCAGCAGGCCTGCGGCAATCACGTTGCGCGGGTTGCTGGTGTTGGTGCAACTGGTGATGGCGGCAATGATAACGGCGCCGTCTGGCATCTGCCCCGGCACGTCGTCCCACTGGCCAGAGATGCCTTTGGCAGCCAGATCACTGGTGGCGACGCGGGCGTGAGGGTTGCTCGGGCCGGCCATGTTGCGCACTACAGAAGACAAATCGAAGGTCAGGCCACGCTCGTATTGCGCGCCCTTGAGGTCATCGGCCCACAGGCCGGTGTGACGGGCGTACTGCTCCACCAACGCCACTTGCTCGTCTTCACGGCCAGTGAGTTTCAGGTAGGCGATGGTCTGCTGGTCGATGTAGAACATCGCCGCCGTAGCGCCGTATTCCGGGGCCATGTTGGAGATGGTCGCACGGTCACCGAGGGTCAGATTGGAGGCGCCCTCACCGAAGAACTCCAGCCACGCGCCGACGACTTTTTGCTGGCGCAGAAACTCGGTCAACGCCAGCACCATGTCGGTGGCGGTGATGCCCGGCTGCAACTTGCCCGTAAGCTCGACGCCGACACTTTCCGGCAGGCGCATCCACGAGGCGCGGCCAAGCATCACGCTCTCGGCTTCCAGGCCGCCGACGCCAATGGCGATCACGCCCAAGGCGTCAACGTGCGGGGTGTGACTGTCGGTGCCGACGCAGGTATCAGGGAACGCCACTCCGTCACGTACCTGGATCACCGGAGACATTTTCTCCAGGTTGATCTGGTGCATGATGCCGTTGCCCGGCGGAATCACGTCGACGTTCTTGAAGGCCTTTTTGGTCCACTCGATAAAGTGGAAACGGTCTTCGTTGCGGCGGTCTTCGATGGCGCGGTTTTTCTCGAACGCACCGGGATCAAAACCACCGGCTTCGACGGCCAGGGAGTGGTCGACTATCAGTTGGGTCGGCACCACCGGGTTGACCTGGGCCGGGTCACCGCCTTGCAGGGCGATGGCATCGCGCAGGCCGGCGAGGTCCACCAGGGCGGTCTGGCCGAGGATGTCGTGGCACACAACACGCGCCGGGAACCACGGGAAGTCGAGGTCGCGCTTGCGTTCGATCAGTTGGCTCAGGGACGCATTGAGGGTCGCCGGGTCGCAGCGACGCACCAGGTTTTCTGCCAGCACACGGGAGGTGTACGGCAAGGTAGCGTAGGCGCCGGGAGTGATTGCATCGACAGCCGCACGGGCATCGTAGTAATCCAGTCGGCTGCCGGGCAGTGGTTTGCGGTGTTCAGTGTTCATCGTCAGGACTCGGTCACGGTAGTTACAAAAGGAGGAACCGATGCTGATCCAAGGTGAAATACGGTCTAAATGTGGGAGCGGGCTTGTTGCACCCTGGGATCGTCGGTTTACTCCACTCAGCGACGTTCGATTGGCACGAACTTGCGCTGTTCAACGCCGACATACTCGGCGCTCGGACGGATGATGCGGTTGTTGGCACGCTGTTCGAACACATGTGCCGCCCAACCGGTCAGGCGCGAGCAGACGAAAATCGGCGTGAACAGCTTGGTCGGGATGCCCATGAAGTGGTACGCCGAGGCATGGTAGAAGTCGGCGTTGGGGAACAACTTCTTCTGCTCCCACATGGTCTTGTCGATGGCTTCGGAGACCGGGAACAGCACCTTGTCGCCCACTTCGTCCGCCAGTTTTTTCGACCAGCCCTTGATCACTTCATTACGCGGGTCACTGTCCTTATAGATCGCGTGGCCGAAGCCCATGATCTTGTCCTTGCGCTCGAGCATGCCGAGGGTGCCCTTCACCGCCTCTTCAGGAGAGGAAAAATGCTCGATCATCTCCATCGCTGCTTCGTTGGCACCGCCATGCAAGGGGCCACGCAGGGAACCGATGGCCGCAGTGACGCAGGAGTACAGGTCCGACAGGGTCGAAGCACACACCCGCGCGGTGAAGGTCGAAGCGTTGAATTCGTGCTCGGCGTATAGGATCAACGAGACGTTCATCACCTTGACGTGCAGCTCGCTCGGCTTCTTGTTGTGCAACAAGTGCAGGAAGTGGCCGCCGATGGATGCTTCATCGGTCACGCAGTTGATGCGTTTACCGTCGTGGCTGAAGCGATACCAGTAGCACATGATCGCCGGGAACGCGGCCAGCAGGCGGTCGGTGACGTCGTGCTGGGCGCTGAAATCCTTCTCCGGTTCGATATTGCCCAGGAACGAGCAACCGGTGCGCATTACGTCCATCGGGTGGGCGTCGGCGGGGATGCGCTCAAGCACTTCTTTCAGCGCTTGAGGCAGGTCGCGCAGTTTGCTCAGCTTGGCGGTGTAGGCCGCCAGTTCGGATTTGGTCGGCAATTCGCCGTAGAGCAGCAGGTAGGCAACCTCTTCAAACTGCGCATCGGCAGCCAGTTCGCGCACGTCATAGCCGCGGTAGGTCAGGCCGGCACCGGCCTGGCCCACGGTGGACAGTGCGGTCTGCCCGGCAACCTGGCCACGCAGGCCAGCCCCACTCAGTACTTTTGCTTCGGCCATTGTCTTCTCCAATCTTGTAGTTATCAGGGGCGCGTATCGCTAAGTTTTCACGCTGCCCCTGTAGGAGCGAGCTTGCTCGCGAAAAACTTCAGGACACCACGCTCATTCAGGCTAAGCGCGTTATCGTTAACGACCTTCGCGAGCAAGCTCGCTCCTACTGGCGAACAGCGCGTCAAGCTTCTGCTCGAACGTGTGGTAGTCGATGCGATCGTACAACTCCATGCGGGTTTGCATGGTGTCGATCACATTCTGTTGGGTACCGTCGCGGCGGATCGCGGTGTAGACGTTTTCGGCGGCCTTGTTCATGGCGCGGAATGCCGAGAGCGGGTACAGCACCAGTGAAACATCGGCAGATTTCAACTGTTCGACGGTGTACAGCGGCGTAGAGCCGAACTCGGTAATGTTAGCGAGGATCGGTGCCTTCACCCGCGAGGCGAACAGTTTGTACATTTCCAGCTCGGTGATGGCTTCCGGAAACACCATGTCGGCGCCGGCCTCGATGCAGGCGGCGGCACGTTCCAGGGCCGACTCCAGGCCTTCGACGGCCAGGGCGTCGGTACGGGCCATGATCACGAAGCTGTCATCGGTGCGTGCATCGACGGCGGCCTTGATGCGGTCGACCATTTCCTGCTGCGACACGATTTCTTTGTTCGGACGATGGCCGCAACGCTTGGCGCCCACCTGGTCTTCAATATGGATCGCTGCCGCGCCGAACTTGATCATCGACTTGACGGTGCGCGCCACGTTGAACGCCGAGGAGCCGAAACCGGTGTCCACGTCCACCAGCAGCGGCAGGTCGCACACGTCGGTGATACGGCGCACGTCGGTCAGCACGTCATCCAGGCCGGTAATGCCCAGGTCCGGCACGCCCAGGGAGCCTGCGGCCACCCCGCCACCCGACAGGTAGATCGCCTTGAAACCGGCACGCTTGGCCAGCAGGGCGTGGTTGGCGTTGATCGCGCCGACCACTTGCAACGGCTGTTCGCTGGCGACCGCGTCACGGAAACGCTGGCCTGGAGTGCTTTTGTTATTGGAACTCATGACTCACCTCTCTAGGGGGCGCACTCTGGGAAGTGACGCGCGATATTGCGTTTGGAGGCGCCGATATGGCGGCGCATCAACAACTCGGCCAGTTCACCGTCGCGATCAGCAATCGCGTCCAGAATCCGGTGATGCTCGGCAAAAGCCTGGCGTGGACGATTGGGGGTAGCGGAAAACTGGATGCGGTACATACGCACCAACTGATACAGCTCGCCGCACAGCATTTGGGTCAAGGTGCGGTTACCGGCGCCTTGGATGATCCGGTAATGAAAGTCGAAGTCGCCTTCCTGCTGGTAGTAGCCGACGCCGGCCTGGAACGCGGCATCGCGCTCATGGGTGTGCAGTACCTGGCGCAGCTCCTCGATTTCTTCATCGGTCATGCGCTCGGCGGCCAGGCGACAGGCCATGCCTTCCAGGGATTCGCGGATTTCGTAGAGCTCGATCAGTTCGGCATGGCTGAGGGAAACAACTCGCGCACCAACGTGAGGGATGCGCACCAGCAGGCGCTGGCCTTCCAGACGATGGATCGCCTCGCGCAGCGGCCCACGGCTGATGCCATAAGTGCGGGCCAGTTCCGGCTCGGAGATCTTGCTGCCGGGGGCGATCTCGCCCTTGACGATGGCGGCCTGGATGCGGCGGAAAACGTTCTCCGACATTGTTTGGGATTCGTCCGACGTCACTATCGGAGCTTCCGATTGACCCAGCATATTGTCGACACCTTTAAAATCAATGCCGCAAAAACTAGCCAATTAACCCCGGACAGTCAAAGAATAAATCCACATTGTCGACAATCGTCTAATAACCACCTTTGTATGCCTTGAGGGCATGGCCGCCTGCCAGCGCTGGCGTCAGAAAACCTTCATGTTAGAATGCCCGCCGCTTTTGCCTGACATCATTGGATGAAAAGGCGCACGAGGGAGCTTGCGCAGCAATGCCAGTCGCCTTGAATTGAACATCGCACTGCACCGCGTCAGGATTTATGAGACTCAAGCCCTTCTCCCTATTGTTTTGCCTATCGTTGCTGCCCGGTCTTGGCTTCGCTGCCGAGAAGACGGTGTATGGCCTCAATGAATATGCTCACTTGGCCGGTATCGACCTGCAAGTGCCCGCCAAACTCGACACCGGTGCCAAGACCGCATCACTGAGTGCCCGGGATATCAAACGCTTCAAGCGCAACGGCGAATCCTGGGTACGCTTTTACCTGGCGATCGACACCGCGCATTCCCACCCCATCGAACGTCCCCTGGCGCGCGTCAGCAAGATCAAGCGGCGCGCCGACGACTACGACGCCGATGAGGGCAAGCAGTACACCGCCCGCCCGGTGATTGCCCTGGATATCTGCATGGGTACCGCTTTACGCAGCATCGAAGTGAACTTGACTGACCGCAGCACTTTCCAATACCCGCTGCTGATCGGCTCCGAAGCGCTGAAACGCTTTGATGCGCTGGTCGACCCCAGTCTCAAATACGCAGCGGGCAAACCTGCCTGCGCCACTGACGCTCATACCGCTGGGTAATTTCAATGCGCTCTCTTAATCTGCACCTGAAAATCCTGATCGCCATCCTGGTGGTACTGGGCATTTCGGTCACCGCCTATCAGATTTTCGTGCTGGGGATTCCCGTCACCGAAGACGCCACGGACGACCTGTGGAACATCGACGCCAAGGTCGAGTTCGTTGCCAGCGCCAAGGACCCGGTAAAAATCCAGATGTTCGTGCCGCCCCTGAGCCGCGACTTCGTCAGCCTTAATGAAAGCTTTATCTCCAATAATTATGGGGTGAGCGTCAACCGCATCGATGGCAACCGCAAGGTCACCTGGTCGGCACGCCGCGCCAAGGGCAACCAGACGCTCTACTACCGCCTGGTGCTGACCAAGCGTTACAGCGGCGAAAAGGTCAAGATCAAGGGCCCTACCTTCCGCGACAGCATTGCCGTCGAAGGCCCGGAAAAAATCGCCGCCGAAGCCTTGCTGGCACCGATCCGCCAGCATTCGGCAGACGTCGAGACCTTTATCAGCGAAGCCATCAAGCGCACCAACAACCTCAACGACGACAACGTCAAGTTGCTGCTGGCAGGCGATCCGTCGACGCCGCACAAGGCGAAGATCGTCGAACTGCTGCTGTCCATCGCCCACGTACCTGTAGAAAAGGTCCACACCATCCGCCTGGTGGCTGACCAGCCGCAAACCCCGGAACTGTGGCTGCGCAGCTTCAATGGCAACGACTGGCTGTACTTCAACCCGGACACCGGCGAACAGGGCCTGCCGTCCGACCGCCTGTTGTGGTGGACCGGCGATGAAAACCTGATCACCGTCGACGGCGGTAAAAAGGCCATGGTGACCTTCAGCCTGAACAACAGCGAAATGAACGCCATTCGCCTGGCCAAGCTGACCGACGAAAACACCGACGCCAACTTCCTCGAATACTCGTTGTACGGCCTGCCGCTGCAAACCCAGCAGACCTTCATGATCATGGTGATGATCCCGATTGGCGTACTGGTGATCCTGATCCTGCGCAACCTGATCGGCCTCCAGACCCTGGGCACCTTTACGCCAGTGCTGATCGCCCTGGCGTTCCGCGAGACACAGCTGGGCTTCGGGATCGTGCTGTTCACGGTTATTACGGCGCTGGGCCTGTCACTCAGGTCTTACCTGGAACACTTGAAGCTGCAGATGCTGCCGAGACTGTCGGTGGTGCTGACGTTCGTGGTGGTGCTGATCGCCGCCATCAGCCTGTTCAGCCACAAGCTGGGCCTGGAACGCGGGCTGTCTGTGGCACTGTTCCCGATGGTGATCCTGACCATGACCATCGAACGCCTGTCCATCACCTGGGAAGAACGCGGTGGTGGCCATGCCATGAAAGTGGCTATTGGTACGCTGTTCGCCGCGTCCCTGGCACACCTGATCATGAGCGTGCCGGAGCTGGTCTACTTCGTCTTTACCTTCCCGGCGATCCTGCTGATCCTGGTGGGCTTCATGCTGGCCATGGGTCGCTATCGCGGCTACCGCCTGACCGAGCTGGTGCGTTTCAAGGCCTTCCTCAAGGCTGATTCGTAATGTTCGGCTTCTGGAAGACCTGGAAGGCCCTTGAAGCACGAGGAATCATGGGCATCAATCGGCGTAACGCCGACTACGTGCTCAAGTACAACAAGCGCAGCCTGTATCCGATCGTTGATGACAAAATCATCACCAAGGAGCGGGCCATCGCCGCCGGTATTCATGTGCCGGAAATGTACGGGGTGATTTCCACCGAAAAGGAAATCGACAAGCTCGACGAAATTATCGGCGGGCGTAGCGACTTCGTGATCAAACCGGCCCAGGGCGCGGGCGGCGACGGCATCCTGGTGGTAGCCGACCGCTTTGAAGGGCGCTATCGCACAGTGTCCGGCAAGATCATCAGCCATGAAGAAATCGAGCACCAGATTTCCAGCATCCTCACCGGTTTGTATTCCCTGGGCGGCCACCGTGACCGGGCGCTGATCGAATACCGCGTGGTCCCTGACCAGATCTTCAAAAGCATCAGCTACGAAGGCGTGCCGGACATCCGCATCATCGTGCTGATGGGCTACCCGGTGATGGCCATGCTGCGTCTGCCGACCCGCCAGTCCGGCGGCAAGGCCAACCTGCATCAGGGCGCCATTGGCGTCGGTGTGGACCTGGCCACCGGCCTGACCCTGCGTGGCACCTGGCTGAACAACATCATCACCAAGCACCCGGACACCACCAACGCAGTGGACGGTGTGCAACTGCCCAACTGGGACGGTTTCATGAAACTCGCCGCCGGCTGCTATGAGCTGTGTGGCCTGGGTTACATCGGTGTGGACATGGTGCTGGACCAGGAGAAAGGCCCGCTGATCCTGGAGCTCAACGCCCGGCCGGGGCTGAATATCCAGATCGCCAACGACTGCGGCCTGACCCTGCGCACCCATGCGGTGGAGGCTCGGCTGGAAGAGCTGAAAGCGGCGGGTGTAACGGAAACGCCAGAGGAACGAGTTAAATTTGTGCAGGACATGTTTGGGCATGTTCCTGCCGTTGAAGGCTGACACCTACCTATCCCCGACATCCCCTCTAGGAGCAAATCCTACAGGGGACTACAATCGCCTCCCTCGCGCCACTAGCTGATCCATCCCGCATGTCGACCTGCTCCGTTCATCCGCTGCCCTATCGGGCAAATCCTGCCGAGTATTTCACGGCCATTCGCCATGCCCCCGGTGCGGTGCTGCTGGACAGTGGTCGACCGGCCGCCGAACGCGGTCGCTACGACCTGCTCAGCGCCTGGCCGGAAGCCACACTGGCGGTCTGGCCGGATGAAAGTGGCAGCGATTTCCTGCAACGGTTGCGGGAAAACCTGACGCTGCTGGGTGAAGCCGCGCTGCCGGCACCTTATGAGCTGCCGTTTGCCGGAGGTCTGATCGGTTACCTGAGCTACGACTTCGGTCGGCATCTGGAACAGCTACCGCACCTGGCCGTGGACGACCTGCGCCTACCGGACGCGCGCTTCGGCCTGTATGCCTGGGCCCTGATCAGCGATCACCAGGCCCAGACCAGCCAATTGGTATTTCACCCCAAACTGGTGGAAAGCGAACGGCAACGCCTGATCATGCTGTTCAGCCACCCAGCGCCGAGTGCTCCCGCGACGTTCAAACTGCACGGCAAGATGACACCGGATCTGACCGCACAAACCTACCGGCAAGCCCTGGCCCGGATTCAGGACTACATCCAGGCCGGCGACTGCTACCAGGTCAACTTCGCGCAACGCTTTCGCGCCCCCTGTATCGGCGATCCGTGGGTCGCCTATTGCGCTCTGCGCGAGGCCTGCCCGACGCCGTTTTCCGGATTCCAGAGCCTGCCTGACGATGGCGCGGTGCTGAGTTTATCGCCGGAGCGCTTCGTCAAAATCAGCCAGCGCCAGGTGGAAACCCGCCCGATCAAAGGCACCCGCCCCCGCGGCGCGACACCAACGGAAGATGCAGCCAACGCCGCCGAACTCCTGGCCAGCCCCAAGGACCGTGCCGAGAACTTGATGATCGTCGACCTGCTGCGTAATGACCTGGGGCGTACCTGCCGCATCGGCTCGGTGAAGGTGCCGGAGCTGTTCAGCCTGGAAAGCTACCCCAACGTGCATCACCTGGTGAGCAGCGTTACCGGCGAATTGGCAGATGACAAAGATCCCCTGGACCTCATCGCCAGCAGCTTCCCCGGTGGCTCGATCACCGGCGCGCCGAAAATTCGCGCAATGCAGATCATCGACGAACTGGAACCGACCCGACGCGGGCTGTACTGCGGCTCGTTGTTGTACCTGGACGTGCGCGGCGAGATGGACAGCTCCATCGCCATTCGTAGCTTGCTGGTCAAGGATGGGCAGGTGTGTTGCTGGGGCGGTGGCGGGATTGTCGCTGACTCGGAGTGGCAGGCGGAGTATCAGGAGTCGATGACCAAGGTGCGGGTGTTGTTGGAGACACTGGAAGGGTTATAGCGCTTTCAAAGGCCCCTTCGCGAGCAAGCCCGCTCCCACATTCGACCGCATTCCTACAGGATAAACGCGGTCGAATGTGGGAGCGGGCTTGCTCGCGAAAGGGTCATCCACCCCGCTACATAACTTACAGGCTCAACGGCCGGTTCGAAGCCTTGATGAACTCTTTCTTCAAATCCTCAAACGTATGCACCGCCGGGAACTGCGGGAACTCGCGGATCACATTCTCCGGCGCATGGAACAGAATGCCCTGGTCCGCCTCACCCAGCATGGTGGTGTCGTTGTAGGAGTCTCCCGCCGCAATCACCCGGTAGTACAGGCTTTTGAAGGCCAATACCGACTGACGCTTGGGATCTTTCTGACGCAACTGATAGTTCACGACGCGATTCGTCTCATCGGTAATCAACCGATGGCACAGCAACGTCGGGAAGCCCAGCTGGCGCATCAGCGGCTGGGAGAACTCATAGAAGGTGTCCGACAGAATCACCACCTGGAAACGCTCACGCAGCCAGTTGACGAACTCGATGGCGCCGTCCAACGGCTTGAGGGTGGCAATCACCTCCTGGATGTCTCCAAGCGTGAGGCCGTGCTCATCGAGGATCCGCAGGCGCTGCTTCATCAGCACGTCGTAGTCGGGAATGTCCCGGGTGGTGGCCCGCAGGGATTCAATACCGGTTTTTTCGGCGAAGGCGATCCAGATTTCCGGAACCAGCACCCCTTCCAGGTCGAGACAGGCAATTTCCACAAGACACTCCCATTAATGTTGTTAGTTGAGCGAGCAAAAGGACTGCCGAACTCTAGCGATTCATGCCGGCGGCCGCAACGCAGGCCGGATTTTGTTACCATCGCCCCCCTATAGAGCGCTCAGCGCCACTGACCTGTAGGAACCGTCCTGATGAACCAAGCCTTCGACGTCGCTGAACTCGCCGCGACTTATGCCAACAAATCCGCCCAGGACATCCTCAAGCTGGCGTTCAGCCAGTTTGGTGACGACCTGTGGATCTCTTTCAGCGGCGCCGAGGACGTGGTGCTGGTGGACATGGCCTGGAAGCTGAACAAGAACGTCAAGGTGTTCAGCCTTGACACTGGCCGCCTGCACCCAGAAACCTACCGGTTTATTGAACAGGTGCGCGAGTTCTACAAAATCGACATTGAGCTGATCTCGCCGGACCAGAGCAAGCTGGAACCCTTCGTCAAGGAAAAGGGCCTGTTCAGTTTCTACAAGGATGGCCATGGCGAGTGCTGCGGCATCCGCAAGATCGAGCCGCTGCGCCGCAAACTGTCCAGCGTCAGCGCCTGGGCCACCGGCCAACGCCGCGACCAGAGCCCCGGCACCCGTAGCCAGGTGGCGGTGCTGGAAGTCGATACGGCCTTCTCCACCCCGGAACGTACCCTGTACAAGTTCAACCCGCTGGCGAAAATGACCAGCGAAGAAATCTGGGGTTACATCCGTATGCTGGAGCTGCCGTACAACAGCCTGCACGAGCGCGGCTTTATCAGCATCGGCTGCGAGCCTTGCACCCGCCCGGTGCTGCCGAACCAGCACGAGCGCGAAGGCCGCTGGTGGTGGGAAGAAGCAACCCAGAAGGAATGCGGGTTGCACGCGGGGAATATCATCAGCAAGGCGTGATGCCCACCTCAAATACATGTACACAAGAATGTCACTATCAGTGCCATTTTTGTGTGCATTTAATAATTAACGCACCGAAAAGTTACACCCTTTCTTGCAACACACTCCTCCCTACGATTGATCAAATTCCTCATACAAAATAAATACCTGTTCAAATGGTCAATTTATATCGTTTTAAATTCAGCTAGTTATTGCTAACACCTATAAAAACGAAATTAACAGCTGATTTGATAGACGAAAATCTGGCACGTATGTGGCTTAAGGTGAAATGCGCTTTGTATACAAAATATACAAAACATACATACACTTTGGCCTCTGCGATTTTCCGACAGATGCCTTGGAGCCTGCCGGAATGCGTACAAGTCTCTCGAATAACATCGCACTGGATCTGCCCTCCTCCACCTTGATCCCGGAGGCCACAAGTCCTGGCGCTCTGGTGCTTAGCCCGCGCCTGCACAATAAGGACCTGGCGCCAACCAAGGCCGAAGGTCGGCGTTGGGGTCGCTACAGCATCTTTGCCCTGTGGACCAACGATGTGCACAACATCGCCAACTACTCCTTCGCCATCGGCTTGTACGCCCTGGGCCTAGGAGGCTGGCAAATTCTGCTGTCCCTGGGGATCGGCGCGGCGCTGGTGTATTTCTTCATGAACCTGTCCGGTTACATGGGGCAGAAGACTGGGGTGCCGTTCCCCGTGATAAGCCGCATCAGTTTCGGTATTCATGGCGCGCAGATTCCTGCACTGATCCGCGCAGTGATCGCCATTGCCTGGTTCGGGATCCAGACCTACCTGGCCTCGGTGGTTTTCCGTGTGCTATTGACGGCGATTCACCCAGGTTTTGCCGATTACGACCACAACTCGATCCTCGGGCTCTCCACACTCGGCTGGGTGTGCTTTGTGGCGATCTGGTTGGTGCAACTGACGATCCTGGCCTATGGCATGGAGATGGTGCGCCGCTATGAAGCTTTCGCCGGGCCGGTGATTCTGTTGACTGTGGCGTCATTGGCCGGTTGGATGTACTTCCAGGCCGGCGGCCACATTGCCTGGTCGGTTCGCGAGCCGCTGACGGGTGGCGAGATGTGGCGCAACATCTTCGCCGGCGGCGCGCTGTGGCTGGCAATCTACGGCACGCTGATCCTCAATTTCTGCGACTTCGCTCGCTCCTCGCCCTGCCGCAAGACCATCAAGGTCGGCAACTTCTGGGGCCTGCCGGTGAACATCCTGGTGTTTGCCACCATCACCGTGCTGCTGTGCGGTGGGCAGTTCCAGCTCAATGGCCGGGTGATCGAAAGCCCTACCGAAATCATCGCGGCGATTCCCAATACGTTCTTCGTGGTACTGGGCTGCCTGGCGTTCCTGATCGTCACCGTGGCAGTGAACATCATGGCCAACTTCGTCGCCCCGGCGTTTGTACTGAGCAACCTGGCGCCCAGGTACCTGAACTTTCGCCGGGCCGGGCTGATCAGCGCCACCGTGGCAGTACTGATCCTGCCGTGGAACCTCTACAACAGCCCGCTGGTAATTGTGTATTTCCTGTCTGGATTGGGCGCACTGCTGGGGCCGCTGTACGGGGTGATCATGGTCGACTATTGGCTGATCCGCAAAAGCCAGGTCGATGTACCGCAGTTGTATAGCGAAGATTCCAATGGCGCTTATTACTACAGCCGTGGGGTCAATCTACGAGCTGTAGCGTCGTTTATTCCTGCGGCGGTGATCGCCATTCTCCTGGCCCTGCTGCCTGGTTTTGCCAGCATCTCACCCTTCTCCTGGCTGATCGGCGCCGGCATTGCAGGGCTGCTGTACCTGATTATTGCCAAGCGCCAGCCGTACTACGCCGATGTCAACGGCGAAGCCATCGCGGTCGATAACGCCAGCCATTAATTTCGACACTGTTAAGGACATTCCATGCGCATCCTTGTGGTCAACGTCAACACCACCGAAACCATCACCGACGCTATTGCCAAACAAGCACGGGCGGTAGCCTCGCCCGGCACCGAGATCGTCGGGCTAACGCCCTGGTTCGGCGCCGAATCAGTGGAAGGCAACTTTGAAAGCTACCTGGCCGCCATTGCAGTAATGGACCGGGTGATGGCCTACGACCAACCGTTCGATGCGGTGATCCAGGCCGGTTACGGCGAGCACGGCCGCGAAGGCTTGCAGGAACTGCTGAACGTGCCGGTGGTGGACATCACCGAAGCCGCCGCCAGCACGGCGATGTTTCTTGGGCATGCCTATTCGGTGGTGACCACACTGGATCGCACCGTGCCGCTGATCGAGGATCGACTGAAACTGGCCGGTTTGTATCAGCGCTGTGCATCCGTGCGGGCCAGCGGCATGGCGGTGCTGGAATTGGAAGAGGATCCACTGCGCGCCATGGAGGCCATCGTGCGCCAGGCCGAGCTGGCGATCAGCGAGGACAAGGCCGAGGTCATCTGCCTGGGCTGCGGTGGCATGGCCGGGTTGGATGAGCAGATTCGCCAGCGTACCGGGGTGCCGGTGGTGGATGGAGTGACCGCGGCGGTGACGATTGCCGAGGGGTTGGTGCGGTTGGGATTGTCAACCTCGAAGGTGCGCACTTATGCGACGCCGAGACCAAAGAAGGTGATTGGATGGCCGGGTAAGTTTGGACGGTAAACCCTGAGACCGAGTTATGGCCATCGCGGGCAAGCCCGGCTCCCACAGGGGACTGCGCCAACTGCATCGATCGTTCCCACGCCCTAATCAGATCGCACTGAACCGCTGCCCCAACCCTTGTTCGGCAAACTGCTCGATGATGAAGTCGATAAACGCCCGGGTCTTGCCGGGCAGCAGTTTGTGTTCGGCGTAGTACAGGGAGATGTTGCCGTCGTCGACGTACCAGTCCGCCAGCACCCGCTGTAATTCGCCACTGTCGAGGAACGGCACCGCCATCGGCATGCTCACCAGCGAGATGCCCAAGCCTTGGGCGCTGGCATGACACGCCGCTTCGGAGTCGCTCATGGTCATTCGTGCCTTGAGCACCAGCGGCTGCTGTTCGCGCAACCGGTTGGTCAGTTGCCAGGAGCGGATTCGCCCGGTCTGGGGCGAACGGATCAGGATGCCACTGCAACGTCCCAAATCCTCAGGGGCATGCACTGGCAAGCGTCGCGCCAGATAGTCCGGCGAGGCCACCAGGATTCGATGGGCTGGGCTGAGTTTGCGTGCGACCACGCCCTGGGGCAGTTCGAAACCACCGCCAATGGCGGCATCAAAACCCTGGCCGATCAAGTCCACCTGGCGATTGTCGAAGTGCCAATCCGGGCTGATGTCGGGAAAGCGCTGCAAAAACTCCCCCAGCAACGGCACCACATATCGGTTACCAAACACCGTGCCCATGCTGACCTTCAACGTGCCCACCGGTCGACCTTCGGCGCTGGCCAGATTGGCCACGGCATTCTGGATGGTAATAAGACTGCCGCTGACTTCCTCCAGAAACAACTTGCCGGCCTCGGTCAGCGTCAGGCGTCGGGTGCTGCGCTGGAACAACCGTACACCCAGGCGCGCTTCCAGCTTGGCGACACTTTTGCCGACCGCCGCCGGGGTCAGGCTCAGGTGCCGAGCCGCTTCGGCGAAGCTGCCGCCTTCAGCGCTACGCACGAAACATTCGATACTGCCAAAGCTTTCCATACCGCCACACTCTAAACTTTTGGTTTACACAGACTATAGCAATGACGGTCTACCGGGGTGGCCCAGTGAGGTCGATACTCGGCTCCAACAACAAGGCAGCCTGCCTTGAACATTTTTGGAGATCGACATGACCACACAAAACCTCAGCGGCAAAGTCGCCTTGATCCAGGGTGGCTCCCGTGGCATCGGTGCCGCGATCGTCAAACGCCTTGCAGCCCAGGGCGCTGCCGTTGCCTTCACTTACGTCAGTTCTGCCGCCAAGGCCGAGGAACTGCAGAACAGCGTGATCAGCGCAGGCGGCAAAGCCCTGGCGATTCATGCCGACAGCGCCGACGCAGCCGCCATCCGCAGCGCCGTCAGCGCCACGGTTGAAGCGTTCGGACGCCTGGACATCCTGGTGAACAATGCCGGAGTACTGGCCGTCGGCCCGCTGGAAGATTTCAAGCTGGAAGACTTCGACCGGACCCTGGCAATCAACGTGCGCAGCGTATTCGTCGCCACCCAGGAAGCCGCCAAACATATGAGTGAAGGCGGCCGCATCATCAATATCGGCAGCACCAACGCCGAACGCATGCCGTTTGCCGGTGGCGGCCCGTATGCCATGAGCAAGTCGGCGCTGGTGGGCTTGACCAAAGGCCTGGCGCGAGATTTGGGGCCACGCGGGATCACCATCAACAATGTGCAGCCTGGGCCGGTGGACACGGATATGAACCCGGCAAGCGGCGATTTTGCCGAGAGCCTGATCGAGTTTATGGCAGTGGGGCGTTACGGCCACGTGGAAGAGATCGCCAGTTTTGTGGCGTATCTGGTGGGTCCGGAAGCGGGTTATATCACCGGGGCAAGCTTGTCGATTGATGGCGGGTTTAGTGCGTGATACCTACGGCCTTAAGAACACTGCATAACTAAATGTGGGAGCGGCGGTGCGACGATTCGACTTGCTCGCAAAGACGGTGTGCCAGGCAATATATCTGTCACTGATACACCGCTTTCGCGAGCAAGTCGAATCGTCGCACCGCCGCTCCCACATTTTGATTCGGTGCATTCAGTTGAATCAACGCATTGGCGGCAAGCCGTAGGCCTCAAGATCAAAGTCCGCCAGCTTGCGGATGATCTGGTCGGCGTGGTGATACTTGCTGTCGGCCATGGCTTCATCCGGTACGGCGATGGCGGTCATGTGCGCGGCCTTGGCGGCGGTGACCCCAAAAGGCGAATCCTCGAACACCAGGCAATCCTCGGGCGCAACGCCCAGGCGGCGAGCGGCGGTGAGGAAGATGTCCGGCGCAGGCTTGGCGGCGCCGACTTCCGGGTCATCCGCCGTGACGATGGTGCCGAACAAGCCAAACCACTCACGGTGCAAAGTGGTCTTGTGACCAAAGGAATTGCGCGATGAACTGGTGCCCACGGCAATCGGAATATTGTGCGCCTTCAAGTGCCGCACCAGCGCCTCGGCACCGGGCATGCCCAGAGCCTTGGGGAAGCGCTCGCTCATCAGCGGTTCGCGGATCACCAGGAACTCTGCCGGTGTGATGGGCAGGTCCAACGCCTTGACCACGTATTCGGCCAGGTCCTGGGCACCACGCCCGATGATGTGCTGCTTGATACCCCAATCGTAGGTACGGCCATAACGTTCGGCGATGATCTGCGTCACTTCGGTGTAGATGCCTTCAGTGTCCAGTAACAACCCGTCCATATCAAAAATCACGGCCTTGATCGGGCCGACAGCAGTACGCGGTGCATTCATCAGAACAGATCCGTGGGCGAAGGACTAAAAGGATTCAGCACAATAACGGCCCGGCTTGCCTGCAAGCAACCCATTCTCCCTTAGACTGACAGCCTGCCCTTTTGAAGCGAACCCAACATGCTCTACCGCATCGCCGCCGACAGCCTGGTGCTGTTTCACCTGGCCTTTATCCTGTTTGTACTGTTCGGTGGCCTGCTCGCCCTCAAATGGCGCCCGGCCATCTGGCTGCATCTGCCTGCCGCCGTCTGGGGTGTAGCGGTCGAGTTCTTCCACCTGCCCTGCCCGCTGACCCGCTGGGAAAACCTGCTGCGCCACCTCGCCGGGCAGGACGGTTATGGCGGCGGCTTCATCGAACACTATGTACTGACGCTGATTTATCCGGCCGGGCTGACGCCGCAAATCCAGTTTGGCCTGGGCGCTCTGGTGCTGCTGATCAACCTGACGGTGTATGGCTGGATTATCAGGCAATGGAAACGGGCGCGGGCGGTGTAGGCAAGCAGCCCATACCGGTCAATGTCGCCTCCAGTGCTTCATCCAGCGGTGTGTGAGGCTCGCGACCCAGCACCTGAACCAACCGGGTGTTATCCATGCGCAAAGGTATTTCCCACAAATAGCGCATCTCCAGCATTTCGCGGAAGGTGACGACAAAGGGTGACGCCGCTTTCAGCAGCCACCAAGGAAAGCTCCTTATGCGTGACTCCGCTCCCGTCCGACGCAAGACAACTCGCTGGATCGCCCGACTCAGTTGCGTACCGTCCGTATCCAGATGGCCGGCCATATGAAAACAGGCAAACGCATCGAGCTGTTCGCGACGCTCCAGCAGCTCGACCATCGTCTGCGCCACATCAGGCAGATACGCCCACTGATGCGCCACGCCGGGCGCGCCTGGGTAATTTATCGTGACGACCGGTTTGCCAGGCTTGACCAGCCCCTGGGAAAACCAACTATTGCCCGCCTTGGCGCCGAAAAAATCCCCGGCGCGCACGATCAACACCCGCGCACCTTTTGTGGACGCCTCAAACAAACGACGCTCCATCTCCACCCGAATCGCACCTTTGCGGGTGCGCGGCTGCTGGGGTGAATCCTCACTCACCAACGGGAACGCTTCAGGCCCGAAGTTGTACACCGTCCCCGGAAAGACAATCGTCGCACCTTCTGCGGTGGCCGCAGCGATGCTGTTATCGAGCATCGGCAGCACCCACTGCGCCCAGCGCCGATAACCTGGCGGGTTAACCGCATGCACAATCACCGCGCAACCCTTGGCGGCGGCGATCACCTCCTGGCGATTCAAGGCATCGCCCTTGATCCAGGTGAAATCGGCGTTCTGCTCACGGGCCTTGGCAACATCACGAGCCAAGGCACGTACCTGCCAGCCTGCGGCGAGCAACTGCCGCGCCACCTCGCCACCCACGCCACCCGTCGCACCCAACACCAGCACCTTGTTCATGTTTGTCTCCCGAAGCGTTTGGATGAGTCGATTCTCCTAGCCAACGCGCTATAGAGGAATTGCCGAAGACCATCCATGCGCTATACATTTATGCATGGCATCAAATATCGGTTGGGAACTTTATCGGTCGTTCCTCGGCGTACTCCGGGAGGGATCGCTTTCGGGCGCCGCGCGGCGGCTTGGCATCACACAGCCCACGGTGGGCCGACATATTGCTGCGCTGGAGAAGGCTCTGGGCGTGGCCCTGTTCACCCGCTCGCCCAGCGGCCTGCTGCCCACAGCAGTTGCCCTGGCGCTACGGACCCACGCCGAAACCATGGAAACCACTGCCGCCGCCCTCGAGCGCGTCGCCTCCTCCCGAGGCCCGGAAGTGCGCGGCGTGGTCAGGGTGTCCGCCAGTGAAGTGATTGGTGTCGAAGTCCTGCCGCCCATCCTTGCGCGCCTGCGCCGGCAGCATCGGCACTTGAAAATCGAATTGGTGCTGACCAGCCGCCTGCTCGACCTGCTGCAACTGGAAGCCGACATCGCCGTACGCATGGTCCGACCCAGCCAGGAACAATTGCTGGCACGACGCATTGGCAACATCGAACTGGGCCTGCATGCCCACGATGACTATCTGCAACACCACGGCACGCCCCGCCAACTGAGCGAACTGGCCCCTCACTCCATCATTGGCTACGACCAGGAAAACGCCTTTATCCGCAGCCTTCCTTTGAAAGGCATTGATCGAAGCAACTTCGCCTTGAGCTGCGACAGCGACCTGGCGCAACTGGCGCTGATCCGCGCCGGTGCCGGCATCGGCGTGTGTCAGGTGCCGCTGGCCCAGCCAGACACCCGATTGATACGGGTACTGCCGGATGTCTTTTCACTGGAGTTGGAGACCTGGGTGACCATGCACGAAGACCTGCGCAACAGCCCACGCTGCCGGGTGACTTTTGATGCATTGGTAGAGGGTTTGCAGCGTTACGTACAGCCTTGAGACAGCTTCACTGGTGAAGAATCAGACCCTCTGAAACTCTGTGTAGACGCCGCCATGTCCGAAGCTTTCGAGGTCCCCAGCCCTCACGAAAAACACATCGAACACGCCACCGAACATTCCCACGCCCGTGGTGACAGCTTCGCCGGCCGCATCGCCGTCATGACCGCCCTCATGGCCACCGCAGGCGCCATGCTCAGCTACCAGGCTGGCTCCACCGAAAGCGAAGCGGCCATGGACAAAAACAACGCTGCGATCTTCAAGACCGAAGCTGCCAACCAGTGGAATTACTACCAGGCCAAATCCAGCCGCCAGAACCTGGCGGAGTTGGCGGCGCATATTCCCGGCGTGGACGCGGCGCACTACAACGACGAAATCCAGCGCTATAAAAGCCAGAAGGAAGAGGTGCACAAACAGGCGGAAAAGCTCGAAGCCACCTCGCGGGAATGGGATGTAAAGTCAGAACAGGCATTGCACCAACACCATCGCTGGGCCCAAGCGATGACGGCAATTCAGATCGCGATATCGTTGGCGGCAATTACGCTGTTGACGAGAAAGGAGTGGTTGAAACGCTTGTCGTACACCGCAGCAGGAGTGAGCGTGGTGTTGGGTAGCTTGGCCTGGTTGCATCTATAGCGTTTGCGCTGGAGACCCTCCTCGCCTCCTCCGACAGTCAAAAGAGCAACGGCAAGTTATCGTGGCAACCCGCAACGCTAATCTACCGGTCAATGCGGACAGCGCGGCACGAAGCCCTGTAAATCGGGGTATGAACGCAGGCAATCCAGGAGCCTGTGTTTCCATGGATGTTCCCATATGGGCTTTTTTTGCCCCCTGAAAACACAAAACCCCTGAAAACGTTAACGTTTTCAGGGGTTTTGTTGTTTCAAATTTGGCGGTGAAGGAGAGATTCGAACTCTCGATACAATTTCTTGTATACACACTTTCCAGGCGTGCTCCTTAAGCCACTCGGACACTTCACCGTATCTCGTCAAACTGATTCAGTCTGTCGAGGCGCGCTAATGTAGTCGAAAGCTTTTCCGATGGCAAAGGTTTTTTTCAGAATTTTCATGCGGTTAGACGGTTATCCCGTTCCAGGCGCATCCGCTGCCGTGCCCAGGGTGGCGATTCGGCCATTCTCAGGCACGAGCGGCGCTTGTCTATAGTGGGTGCTGCGCCCTGCCTAAGGCCGCTGGCGGGTGGGCATGAGGGAAAAGTCTGACTGGGTAGTCAGTCATGGCGCTTTACCAAGGCGGGCGCGGTGGGTAACGTCTGCTGCCTGTACTTCTATTACAAGTATTACAAGGAATCGCGTCATGAGTGAGTTGATTGCTTACCACCTCGAAGACGGTATCGCGACCCTGACCTTGAGCAATGGCAAGGTCAATGCCATTTCACCTGCGGTGATCAGTGCCTTTAATGAAGCGCTGGATCAGGCGGTGCAGGATCGGGCGGTGGTGATCATCACGGGCCAGCCCGGGATTTTGTCGGGTGGCTACGATTTGAAGGTGATGACTGCCGGCCCTAAAGAGGCGGTCAGTCTGGTGACGTCGGGGTCGACTCTGGCGCGTCGCCTGTTGTCACACCCGTTCCCGGTGATCGTCGCTTGCCCTGGGCATGCTGTGGCTAAGGGCGCGTTTCTGTTGTTGTCGGCGGATTATCGGATTGGTGTCGAGGGGCCATTTAGCATCGGCCTGAATGAAGTGATGATCGGCATGACCATGCACCACGCCGGGATCGAGTTGGCGCGGGATCGTCTGCGCAAGTCGGCGTTTCATCGGTCGGTGATCAATGCCGAGATGTTCGACCCGCAAGGTGCCTTGGGTGCCGGGTTCCTCGACAAGGTAGTAGCGCCTGAGGAGCTGCAGGCTGCCGCTTTGGAAGCGGCGCGCCAGTTGAAGAAGATCAACATGAACGCCCACAAGCACACCAAGCTCAAAGTGCGTAAGGCGCTGCTGGAAGCGCTGGATAACGCGATCATCCAGGATCAGGAACACTTGGGTTAAGTTGCCCACATCAGCTGTAGCCGAAGCCCGACCTTGAGTCGGGCTTTTTCTTACCTCGCATTCAGCAAGATCCTCTAGCCCTCTAAACCGGCGCTATCAACGCATGTTGAAACATGCGCTCAAACATCGTCCATCTCCTACCTCTATAGGGGTAATTGCCGAAAACAGTGCACATCCGTACACTGCGCCACCTTTTGTCCCGATGGTCCGTGTTGATGCTTTATTTGTTCCGCATGTTATTGATGAGCCTGCACTTTATGGTGGCGGGTGTGCTTGGCGTATTGCTGGGGCTTTGCCGGCCATTCAATCCGGACAACAGCCGCCTGTGCGCGCGACTGTATGCGTTGCCGGCGATGTGGATCTTGCGCTTGCGAGTCAAGACCCAGGTCGACTCGCTGCGGAACAAGCCCAACAGTTGCGTGATCATTGCCAATCATCAGTCCAACTATGACCTGTTCGTGTTCGGCAACGTGGTGCCCTACCGCACCGTGTGCATCGGCAAGAAAAGCCTGAAATGGGTACCGTTGTTCGGGCAGTTGTTCTGGCTGGCGGGTAATGTGCTGATTGATCGGGGTAATGCCCAAAAAGCACGCCGCTCGATGCTGACCACCACGCACACCTTGCAGCACGAGGACACATCGATCTGGGTATTCCCCGAAGGCACGCGCAACCTCGGTGAAACCCTGCTGCCGTTCAAGAAAGGCGCGTTCCAGATGGCAATTGCGGCGGGCGTGCCGATTGTTCCGGTGTGTGTCAGCACCTACGTAAAGCAGATGAAACTGAACGCCTGGGACAGTGGCGATATCTTGATTCGTTCGTTGCCGCCGATTCCTACGACCGGCCTGACCATGGATGACATGCCTCAGTTGATGCTGACCTGCAGGGCACAGATGCACGACTGTATTGAGGCGATGGATCGGGAGCTGCAAGCCACACCTGAAATTGCCGGTGAACCCCACCGAATTCGCTGACTCTGATAGCGCAGGGCAGGCTAAGCTGCCTGTCACCTGCCATCCAAGAAGAAGCGATCAGCATTATGGGTAGAGTTGTTGCGGCGGCCGTCTACAGCGCCGGAAAGAAAGTTACCGATATCACCCTCGACGAGGGTGCCGCCTGGGCTGCCAAGCCTGGCCACTTTGTCTGGATCGGCCTGGAAGAGCCCAATGCCCAGGAGCTGGCCAATCTGCAACGCCAGTTCAACCTGCACGAACTGGCCATCGAAGACGCCCTGGAAAAACACAGCCGGCCCAAGTTGGAAACCTTCGGCGATGCGCTGTTTATCGTGACCTACTCACCGGTTCGCGAAAACGGCAAGCTGGTGTTTATCGAAACCCATATCTTCGCCGGCAACGGCTACATCATCACGGCCCGCAACGGCCACTCGGCGTCCTACGGCTATGTACGTCAACGCTGTGAGGCGCGGCCACTATTACTGGAACACGGGGAAGATTTCGTACTCTATGCGCTGCTGGATTTCGTCACCGAGAACTACCAGCCGGTGAGCGAGGCCATTCACGCCGAGATCGATGAACTGGAGCGCAATGTACTGTGCGACTCCCTGAATGAACGGGACATCCAGAACCTTCACGGGCTGCGCCGCGACGTGCTGCGACTGAAGCGTTATGTGGCACCGATGGTGGAGATCAGCCAGGAATTGCAGAAGCTGAGCTTCCCGTTTATCGACAAGAACATGCGCCCGTATTTCCGTGACGTACAGATCCACGTGACGCGGCAAATGGAAGACCTGACCACCTTGCGAGACATCGCCAGCCAGACCATCGAGATTGGCGTATTGCTCGAGGCCTCGCGCCAAAGCGTGGTGCAGCGCAAGTTTGCCGCCTGGGCGGCGATCCTCGCATTCCCGACGGCGGTGGCCGGGATCTACGGGATGAACTTCCAGAACATGCCGGAGCTGCAATGGCATTACGGCTATTTTGCGGTGCTGGGGTTTATCGCGGTGGGATGCAGCGGTTTGTGGGTCAGCTTCAAGCGATCGGGATGGCTTTAACCCATCCCGTCGGTTGATTGATCAAGCGACCTGCGGTTTGTGGGCGACAAAGCGCATCATCCATTCCGCCACGGTGACGCCGTGGTGGTCTCGCGCCAGGCTTGCGACGCCATTGCTGTAGACCTTTTCCCCCAGGGTTGTCTGAAGAATTTCCAGCAGTTCCCGGGAGTAGTCGTGGATAAATTCCGGGTGGCCCTGGAAGCACAGCACTTGATCTTCGATGTGGTACGCCGCAAACGGGCAAAACTCGCTGGAGGCGATCACCGTGGCGTTGTTCGGCAAGGTGGTCACCTGATCCTGGTGACTGATCAACAGTGTCAGCTCCTCCACCACCGGGCTCATCCACGGGGCCTTGGCGTTGAGTTTGTAGTCGTGGATGCCCATTCCCCAACCCTGGCTGGCCCGCTCAGCCTTGCCGCCCAATAACAGCGCCAGCAACTGGTGACCGAAGCAGACGCCGATCAACTTGTCACCACGCTCATAGCGGTTCAACAGGTAAGTCTTGAGGGTCTGAATCCAGGGATCGGCACCGAAGGAGTCGGCTTTGCTGCCCGTGACCAGGTACGCGTCAAACACTTCGTCATCCGACGGGTAATCACCCTGCACCACGTTGCAGACGACGAATTCGGCGGCAATCGGCTGCTTGGAAAACAGGCGCTTGAACATCTGCCCGTAACCTTGATATTGATCGACCAGGCCTGGACGCAGGTTATCGGTTTCCAGGATGCAGACGCGTAGCGACATAAAAAATACCTGACACTGTGATGGGAATAATGCACACCCAGAGCCTGCCTTGAAATACCCCGGCAAGGCAAGCCCCGCGTGTGCCAAAACCCGTCAGAAAGTCGTGCCCTGCGCTGCTTTTTCCAGGAGCAAGGCCGGTGGCGAGAACCGTTCACCATACTGCTCGGCCAAGTAGCGGGCGCGGGCAATAAAGTCGTTCAAGCCATATTGATTGATAAATTGCAGCGCCCCACCACTCCAGGCCGCAAAGCCGATACCAAAGATCGAGCCGACGTTGGCGTCGGCGGTGGACATCAGCACGCCCTCCTCCACGCAGCGCACGGTTTCAATCGCCTGGATAAACAGCAAGCGATCGCGCACATCCTGTGACGAGATCTGCTGGCCCGACTTTTCAAAACGGGTTTTCAGCTCCGGCCACAGATGTTTCTGCGCGCCAACCGGGTAATCGTAGAAACCACCACCGGCCGCCTTGCCTGGCCGCTTGTACTCATTGAGCAACAAGTCGATCACCACAAACGCCGGATGCTGAGGCAGCGGTTTATCCTCGGCCTGCAGATCCTTGGCTGTTTGCTGACGGATATGGTTCATCAAGCTGAGAGACACTTCGTCGGAAACCGCCAGCGGGCCAATAGGCATGCCGGCCTTGCGCGCTTCAGTCTCGATCATCGGCGCCGCTACGCCTTCGCCGAGCATGGCGATGCCTTCGTTGGTAAACGTGCCGAATACCCGCGAAGTGAAGAAGCCGCGACTGTCATTGACCACGATCGGCGTTTTCTTGATTTGCAGGACGAAATCGAAACCTCGGGCCAGGGTTTCGTCGCTGGTTCGAGCGCCCTTGATGATTTCCACCAAGGGCATTTTTTCCACCGGGCTGAAGAAATGCAGGCCGATGAACTTGCTCGGGTCGGGCACTGCCGTGGCCAGACCGCTGATGGGCAAGGTCGAGGTGTTGGAGGCAATCAACGCGTCGGCGCCCACGACACGTTGTGCGGCCGCGCAGACCTTGGCCTTGAGCTCACGGTCCTCAAACACAGCCTCAATGATCAGGTCGCAACCGGCCAAGTCAGCATCAGACTCGGTCGGATGAATCCGCGCCAAGGTGCTTTCCCGTTGATCAGCGGTCAATTGCCCACGGCTGACCTTCTTGTCCAGCAGCGCTGCCGAGTGAGCCTTGCCCTTCTCGGCCGCCGCCAGGCTGATGTCCTTGAGCACGACCTCGATTCCGGCGCAGGCGCTGACGTAGGCAATCCCCGCGCCCATCATCCCGGCGCCGAGCACGCCGACCTTGCGGGTCACGTAGGGTGCAAAGCCTTGAGGTCGCGAACGGCCCGCATTGATTTCATTGAGCTGGAACCAGAAGGTGCCAATCATGTTTTTCGCCACCTGGCCGGTGACCAGTTCGGTGAAGTATCGGGTTTCGATCAGGTGCGCCGTGTCGAAGTCCACCTGGGCACCTTCTACGGCGGCGCAGAGGATTTTCTCCGGGGCCGGGAAACAGCCATTGGTTTTGCTGCGCAAAATCGACGGCGCAATGGCGAGCATCGGCGCCACTTTCGGGTTCGAGGGTGTGCCGCCAGGAATCTGGTAACCGCTGCTGTCCCAACGTTGTTTCGCGCCGGGGTTGGCCAGGATCCAGGCTTTGGACTTGGCCAGCAGTTCATCCCGATCCGCGGCCAACTCATCGATCAACCCGGCTTGCAGCGCCTGTTGCGGCGTAACCTTTTTTCCTTCCAGCAAGTAGGGCAACGCCTTTTCCAGACCGAGCATGCGCACCATCCGCACCACCCCACCACCGCCCGGCAGCAGACCCAGGGTGACTTCCGGCAAGCCGATCTGCACCGACTTGTGGTCCAGGGCCACTCGGTGCTGACAGGCCAGGCAAATTTCCCAACCTCCGCCCAGGGCCGTACCGTTTATCGCAGCCACCACCGGTTTACCAAGGGTTTCCAGGGCGCGCAGTTGGGCTTTCAACACCAGCACGCTGTCATAAAATTCTTTGGCGTGAGGCTTGTCGACCTTGATCAGTTCATTGAGGTCGCCACCGGCAAAGAAGGTTTTCTTCGCCGAGGTGATGATCACCCCGGCAATCGACTCTTTCTCCGCTTGCAGGCGGGTGACGGTGGCCGCCATGGCGTCGCGATAAACACCGTTCATGGTGTTGGCGCTCTGGCCCGGCATGTCGATGGTCAGCACCACAATTTGGTCCTGGCCTTTTTCGTAACGAATGGCATCGGTCATGACAAATTCCTTAGGCTCAGAGGCGTTCGATAATAGTGGCGATACCCATGCCACCGCCGACACACAGCGTGGCCAGGCCATAGCGCTGCTGGCGCACCTCCAGCTCGTCGAGCAGAGTGCCGAGGATCGCGCACCCTGTCGCGCCCAAGGGATGGCCCATGGCAATGGAGCCACCATTGACATTGACCCGGGCGGCATCAATGCCCATGTCCTTGATGAACTTGAGCACCACCGAGGCAAAGGCTTCGTTGACTTCGAACAGGTCGATGTCTTCAACCCGCAGGCCGGCTTTGGCCAGGGCTTTGCGGGTGGCCGGCGCCGGGCCGGTGAGCATGATGGTCGGGTCGGTGCTGGTGACCGCCGTGGCGACAATCCGCGCCCGGGGTTGCAGGCCCAACTCGCGACCGCAGGCGGAGGAACCGATCAGCATCAGCGCGGCACCGTCGACGATCCCGGAGCTGTTGCCCGGCGTGTGCACATGGTTGATGCGCTCGACATGGCTGTAGACCCGTAACGCCGTGGCGTCGAAGCCCATCTGCCCCATCATTTCAAAACTGGGCTTGAGCTTGCCGAGGCCTTCGAGTGTGGAGTCGCCACGGATGAACTCGTCGTGATCCAGCAGCACGATGCCATTCTGGTCGCGCACCGCCACCAGCGACTTGTTGAAGGAACCGTCTGACCGTGCCCTCGCCGCTTTCTGCTGGGAGTGCAAGGCAAAGCTATCGACGTCGTGGCGGGTAAAACCCTCCAGCGTGGCGATCAGGTCGGCACCGATCCCTTGGGGCGTGAAATGGCTGTGCATATTGGTTTGCGGGTCCAGCACCCAGGCGCCACCGTCGCTGCCCATGGGCACCCGGGACATGGATTCGACCCCGCCGACCACCACCAGGTCCTCGAACCCGGAGCGTACTTTCATTGCCCCCAGATTGACCGCTTCCAGGCCTGAGGCGCAGAACCGGTTGATCTGCACACCGGCGACGCTGATGTCCCAGTCGGCCACCAGCGCGGCAGTCTTGGCGATATCTGCGCCCTGATCACCGACCGGGGTGACGCAGCCGAGGACGATGTCATCCACTTGCCGGGTGTCGAGGCCGGTGCGCTGTTGCAGCGCCGTCAGCAACCCCGCCACCAGGTTCACCGGTTTGACGCTGTGCAAGGCGCCATCAGCCTTGCCTTTACCCCGGGGCGTGCGTATCGCATCAAAGATCAAAGCTTGGGTCATGACGTCCTCGAACCACTGTGCAATGAAGCTCTCAAGGTGAGAGCCGACCGTGCTCTTACCTTAAGCGCAGGGGCGGCGGATTCAATGACCGAAGCGCTCATTGACCTTGACGGTCACGCTCAGACGAACGGTAGGAGGCTACTGGAAATGGCTGATTAATCGTTTTAGCTGTCTAGCCCTAGGGCTGCCGCCAAGATGGCGATAGGCCTCATGCTTTTTTTAAAGGTTTTTGATCTTAGCTGATATGAAATGGATCTAAGCCACGAACGACAAGGGCTCTAAGGTTGACTTTGTAGGAACTGTATGAGGTTGCTGCCGGGTCTTGCTGGAGCAACTGTAAGAAAAGGTTCATGTAGCACCGTCATAGTGAGATGCAACGGCACGCATTTGACGCTCAGGAATAACAACAAAAGGCAGTCAGCCATGTTCAAACAATCGAAAGTACGCCAAGCGGGACTTATCCTCTTCGCCACCACCCTGATTCTAATTTTGCCCAACCTGACCAAGGTCATTGGGTGACTGACCCCACCCCTACAGGCGGCGCGAGTGCAGCGCCAGGATCGCAGCCTTTGGCAGCTCCTACCGGGAAATTGCGTACAGCTGTCCCGTTATAGGGGCTGCCTTTTTGCGTGCCGGTTTTTGGTTGATTTGCGGTATCGTTAGCCACGATTTCGGCCTTTGGATACAAGGTCGACGCTCCCTACAGATGGGCCCGCCCTTGAAATACACCCTCGCTTTCCTGACCCTGCTGCTGACCTTGCCGGCCTCTGCCGCGCAGTTGACCATTGAACTGGATCACGCCAGTAAAACGTGGCAAACCGCTGACCTGCTCAAACACCCGGATGTGCGAACAGTGCAGATCGTCGATGACGTTTCCTACAAGCGCCAGATGACTTATCGCGCCGTTCCTTTGGCAGTGTTGCTGCCAGGCCTCAAGCCGCAAAACCATCTGCAGGCGGTGGCCCTGGACGGCTTTGCCGCAGAGTTGAGCGTAGGCCCGTTGCTGGAAAAAACCGGTGCCCAAGCCTGGCTGGCGGTGGAAGATCCGGCCCGTCCTTGGCCGAAGCTGGGGGATGACAAACCCAGTGCGGGGCCGTTTTATCTGGTCTGGACTGACCCGCAGGTGGGCCATATCAGCCCGGAGCAGTGGCCGTTTCAGATTTCTGCAATCAAGCAGTTGAAGACCGTAGCCGAGCGTTTTCCAGCACTGTTGCCGGATCCGAAGCTGGCAGCCGATGACCCGATCAACCAGGGGTTTGCGCTGTTCCAGAAAAACTGCATGGCGTGTCACCGCTTGAATGGCGCAGGCGATGCGCAAGTGGGGCCGGATTTGAATATCCCCTACAGCCCCACGGAATATTTCAGCGGCGATTTCCTCAAGCGCTACATCCGTGATCCCCAGAGCCTGAGACGCTGGCCCCAGGCGAAGATGCCGGCGTTTGCTGCCAGTGTGTTGCCGGACAGTGAGCTGGATTTACTGGTGGGATATTTGAAGCACATGGCAGACAGAAAACAGCCCTAGATACCGCCTTGAACCCCACAGGACAAATAACCCAACTGGGTCACCGCGTAGCAGCTGCCGAGCTCCCGCGAGGCTGCGTAGGGGGCGACGCCACTCCTTCTGACTTTGGAAGTGTCGGGGGTTCGGCTTTCTGTTTGTGGTGTGGCTTTACGTAGCCTCGCTGGCGCTCGACAACTGCTACGTAATATCAGGCACCAGAAGCCTTATTGCTGCTGCACCGAAATCACCGGCGTCGGCGCCACAAACACCTTGGCATGCATCTGCTCATGCCCTCCTCCACGGCGCATCCCGCGCACCGGACATGCATCCAGGTAATCCAGCCCGACGGCCAATTTCAAATGCCGCTCGGGCCGGGCAAGCTGATTGGTCACATCAAAGCTGTACCAGGCGTCATCCAACCAGGCTTCGGCCCAGGCATGGCTGGCCAGGTGTTCGCTGTCTTCAGTGTACAAATACCCCGACACATACCGCGCCGGAATTCCCAGGCTGCGAGCGCACGCCAAAAAGGCGTGAGTATGGTCCTGGCAGACTCCGGCGCGACCGGCGAATGCCTGGGCGGCGCAGGTGTCAACTTCAGTAGCTCCCGGTGAATAGGTCATGTACTGGTTGAGCGCATGCATCAGGTCGATCAGCGCACTGCGGTCCCGGCGCTGATGGCACTGTTTTTCGGCAAAACTGCGCAGGGCCTCATCGGGTTCGGTCAAGCGCGTGCAACGTAGAAATGGGAATGCCGATTGGCTCTCATGCTCGGCCTCGCGCAACTCATCGATGTCCACCTGGCCGCGGGCACCGATGATGATCGCTTCGTGAGGTTCGTCCATGGTCAACACATGCAAGATATTGCCGAACGGGTCCAACTGCGCCCGCACGGGCCGGGGCAAGTCCAGTTGCCAGCTCAGGACGTGCTGGCGCTCGCTGTCGTGAGGCGTCAGGCGCAGGTACTGGATGCTGGCACGTACTTGGTCTTCGTAGTGGTAGGTGGTTTCGTGGCTGATGGAGAGTCTCATGCCGCCTCCAGGTAGGAACTGTGAATAGCGTTACCCAACTGGCGAACCAGCGGGATGAAGTCGGTCAGCCAGGCGTGCAGGCCTTCCTCGAGGATTTCGTCAATGGCGGTAAAGCGCAGGCGCGCGTCCATCTCGGCGGCCAGGCGTTGGGCCGGGCGGCCGTTGACGCCGGGCAGGCTGGCGAGAATCTGGTCGATCTCTTCGCTGCAGGCCCGCAGTGAACGCGGGACATCGGCCCGCAACAGCAACAGTTCGGCCACTTGTCGTGCGCCGGGAGCATCGCGGTAGATCTCGGTGTAGGCCTCGAACGAAGACAAGGCCCGCAACAATGCACTCCACTGGTAATACGCATGGGCCGTGCCATCAGTGACAGCCTCGGCCTGGTCACCGGCCATTTCGTAGCGGGCATCCAACAGGCGCAGGGTGTTATCAGCCCGCTCGATAAACGTACCCAGGCGAATAAAACGAAAGGCGTCATTGCGCATGATGGTGCCGTAGGTGGCGCCGCGGAACAGGTGGGAGCGCTCCTTGACCCACTCGCAAAATCGGCTCATGCCGTAGCGGCTCAGGCCCTGCTGGGCAATGCCGCGAATTTCCAGCCAGGTGGCGTTGATGTTTTCCCACATGTCGGCGGTTATTCGCCCACGTACCGCATGGGCACTGGCACGGGCAGCACCGAGGCAGCTGTAGATGCTCGCCGGGTTGGCCGCATCTAGGGCAAAAAAATGCAGCAACCGTTCGGCGTGCAACTCACCGTGACGCTCGTGGTAGTCATCAAGGGTGCCGGTGATCAGCAGCGGCATGGCCAGTTCATGCAGGCCATCGCCGCGCCCGTCCTGGGGCATCAACGACAGGGAATAACTGACATCGAGCATCCGCGCGAGGTTTTCCGCTCGCTCCAGGTAACGCGACATCCAGTACAAGTCCGAGGCAGTTCGACTCAACATAGCTTTAATCCTCAACCACCCAGGTGTCTTTGGTACCGCCGCCCTGGGACGAGTTGACCACCAGCGAACCTTCCCGCAGCGCCACTCGGGTCAGGCCACCAGGCACCACGCGGGTTTCCTTGCCTGAGAGCACGAACGGCCGCAGGTCGATATGGCGCGGGGCAATGCCGTTTTCGACAAAGGTCGGACAGGTGGATAAACACAGCGTCGGCTGGGCAATATAGGCATGCGGCTTGGCCTTGATTCGCGCGCGGAACGCTTCAATTTCCGCCGCACTGGCGGCTGGACCGACCAGCATTCCGTAGCCGCCGGAGCCTTGGGTTTCCTTGACCACCAATTCCGACAGGTTAGCCAGCACGTAAGACAATTCGTCAGCCTTGCGACACTGGAAGGTCGGGACGTTCTTCAGTATTGGCTCTTCATCCAGGTAGAAACGGATCATCTCGGTGACGAAGGGATACACCGACTTGTCATCCGCCACCCCGGTGCCAATCGCATTGGCCAGCACCACATTGCCCGAACGATACGCCGCCAACAGGCCCGGCACGCCGAGCATGGAATCCGGGTTGAAGGCCAGCGGGTCGAGGAAGGTGTCGTCGAGGCGGCGGTAAATCACATCGACTGCTTTCGGACCGTCGGTGGTGCGCATGAAGACGCGGTCATCCCTTACAAACAGATCGGCACCTTCCACCAACTCCACGCCCATTTCCCGGGCCAGGAATGCATGCTCGAAGAACGCGCTGTTGAAGCGTCCGGGGGTCAATACCACCACGCTGGGGTTATCCAGCGGGCTGGAGCTTTTCAAGGTGTCGAGCAGCAAGTTGGGATAGTGATCAATCGGCGCAATGCGCTGGGCGGCGAACAGCTCGGGGAACAGGCGCATCATCATTTTGCGGTCTTCCAGCATGTAGCTGACGCCGCTGGGAGTGCGCAGGTTGTCTTCGAGGACGTAGTAAGTGCCGTCGCCATCCCGTACGAGGTCGACGCCGGAGATGTGGGAATAGATATCGCGATGTAAATCCAGGCCCTGCATGGCCAGTTGGTACTGCTCGTTGGCCAGCACCTGTTCGGCGGGAATAATCCCGGCCTTGATGATCCGTTGTTCGTGGTACAGGTCGGCGAGGAACATGTTCAGCGCCTTGACCCGCTGAATGCAGCCGCGCTCGACAATTCGCCACTCGCTGGCTGGAATGCTGCGGGGAATGGTGTCGAAGGGAATCAGCCGTTCGGTGCCTTGCTCGTCCCCGTACAACGTGAACGTGATACCGGCGCGGTGGAACAGCAGATCGGCTTCGCGCCGACGCTGGGCCAGCAACTCGGCAGGCGTCTCGGCCAACCAGCGGGCGAACTCACGGTAATGGGGGCGAACCCGCCCTGCCCCGTCGTACATCTCATCATAATAAGTGCGGATCATGCCGTACTCCTTGTCACCCGGACGCAAGAACCATCGCAAGGCCCGTGCCAGCGGCATAAACACTTAAGTATCAATCGGTTGGATATAGCCGAACGGCCAGCCGCACCGTCCCGGTGCAGCAAATGCCAAGCGTCTCGCCCCACGCCTCATTGCGACGCAGGCTTTGACTATCAACAGCATAGCCAGAGTTGATTTCACTGCCCGCCAAACCCTGAGGATAATCGCCCTCATCAGCTGAACAGGACACGTCCTACAGCATCACCTATTGCACCCCCGGTAACTTGGTACCTCGTGTACCGACCGGTTCCCCTTCATGTCCGGTCTTCCCTTTTGGCCACCCCGCTCGGGTGGCCTTTTTTTGTGCAGGATATTTGCGACAGCACAAACAAAATCGGCCGACCCAAGGGTCAGCCGATACGCTGTGGTGTTCTTCACGCTACATGGGTAACCCACGCACCTCCTGCTTCACGCCCCATCCCTCGATGATGCCGCCCAGAGGCTCGACCACCGCCTCAAAGTCTTGCTCAAAGTCTCCTATGCCGTCGTAGGTGGCGAACATTACTTTGCTCAGTTCCAGGTACCAGGCACCGTCGTCCCGCACGCTCACCTGGGCATTGAGGGATTCCCCACGAAATCGACCCGCAGCCCTGCGCGCCCGGGCTTCATCCGGGAAAATGGCGTAGAACTCGATGGGGTGGAAACGTGAGAAGTCAAAGCCGCCCTCTTTCATGCGGCGCAACACGTTGGTGCTGATGTCTTCTTGATAGGCTGTGCTCATGAAACGTCCTCCTCAAACTGATGGATAGACTTTCCGTGCTTCCCAAACCCCGTGCTCGAACGGCACAGGTAAACCGGTAATGACATCACCGCAGGAAAACAAGCATGTAGCTGACAAGACCAGACCTTAGCGATTCATTCGCTGATCTCCCTTGCAGAGTAGCGCGAAGCTATCACCTCCACCAGAGGCGGTTGAATGGCAGACAGGGAATGTTCAGGCGACGGGGGTAATGCTGAGGATTTGGATGCTGTTCTGGGTTTTCAGGCTCTTGACCGTTGGCTCATCGGTGCGGCCATCCAGGTCGTTAAGGTCCAGCTCGGCCGCCACGGGCAGCAGCTTGGCGCGGATCAGTTGGGCAGCGTCTTCGAGACTGGGTTTTTCGGTGCAGGTGAACTGCTCCACAGACTGGACGCCGTGATCGTCAACGAAGGTGATGTTCCACGTTTGCATCAGTGCCTCCTCGATAGAACCCATGGATGGGCTTACAGATATCTGGACCTTGGGGCACTGACAATCGTTCAAACTGTAGCCGCTGCCGAGATACGAGGCTGCGATGCGGTCCGCAGGAGCGCCCCATCGCAGCCTCGTGCCTCGTCAGCGGCTACAGGGTGCTTACTTCTCGGCGCGCTCTTTGAGCGCTTTCAAGGTATTGAACGGCGCATCTACGACGAACTTGTTGGCCAACCATGACGGCACGCTGCCGCCTGGCTCGGTGTGCACCTGGTAGGTCACTTCGGTCAGGTCAGCGCCTTTAGGCACCAGTTTCCAGAAACCTTCGACCTGGGCAACACGTACATAGTCCTTCACTTCCGGCTGGTAGGTCGGCACTTCCAACAACTTGCGGGTCACGCTGCCGTCTGCCGCCTTGGTGGTGGTGATTTCCAGGATCGAGTCACGATCCGACACCGGGAACGGCGCCTTGAACTGGGTATAGGTCCAGCTCTTGTCACCTTCCTGCTTGAGCAGTTTTTGCGACTTGCATTCGTGGATCCAGGAGCAGGCGCCCGCCACGTCTTCCTGCAAGGCCTGAATCTTGGCCAGCGGCGCCTTGATCACGGTCACACCGCGATACGCCTTGTATTTGGAACCGGCGACTTCACTCAAAGACACTTTGATGCCGTCTTCATCCTTGGCCGTTTGCCAGTCTTCAGCCTGCGCCGTGGCGGCAAACAAAACCGTAAAACCGCACAACACAGCCATTCGTTTCAGCGAACCCATTGTTTTATTCCTTATTGTTGAAGTTCCGACAGTAAAGCCCACTAAGCCGCCGTCATCTGCTCCCACCAGCCGATCAACCTGATCGCTTCTTCCTGGCTGTTGCCACACACCTCTATGTCCGCCTCAAACGCACTGCAGACCGCTGGCCGTTCCGGCAACCCGAACAGTTGGCACAGCTGTTCGACCGACAGATGCAGGCAGCGTTCGCCCGCCGGTTTGCCTTGGGGCATACCGGGTAGCGGTGAACTGATGGAGGGGGCAATGCAGCATGCACCACAGCCTTCACGGCATTTCATGACGAGCAGATCCTCGACGACTAAGTATTAATGGCCAGGCTAGAGTACGCCCTTAAACGTCTGTTTTAAATTGGCTTAACAGGGGTTTTTCGCGCAAAACCAATGTGACTGACCAGTCTGCGACAGAAGGTCAGCTGTCCACGTCACGTTTACAGGCAGGGTTTATTGCTTGAACTCGAAATCCAGCGCTGCACCTTCTACTTCGCGCCGTTCTTCGTTACGCAGTTGCAGCTTCATCTCATTGCTGAGCAAGCGTCCATTGATCTGGAAGGCGCTATTGTCAGCGGGCTTTTCCTCGAACATCGGTGGTAACAAAGGCACATTCTTCGGCTTCGGCATGGTGCCGAGGGGCTGCAAGTGCCTGACCATGTCCGACGGCAGGCTCAAGTCCAACTGCGCCGGCGGCAATTTGGTCCGGGCCACTTCATGGGCCGATTTGGACTTGCTGGCGACAGGCGCACGTTTTTTCGCGGGGACGGCTTTCCTGGCAACCGGTTTTTTGGGAGCCGGGGTGGTTTTTTTCGTCACCGGCGCCTTGTGTTCAGTGCTGACCGCAGCGGCTCGCTCACTCGCTGGAGCCGCCGACACCACGCCGGCGTTGCACAGGCCTAACAGGCAAATCAACAACGCGGCAGGATAAGTAGATGTCATATCGCCAACAGCATTAACGGCAGAGGGCCATATGCTCGCTTGTTGAGCCCGGCATGACAAGCGTGCTGATCAATCCACGAATGTTTGAGTCCCCGTTACCCCGTTCAAAAACCTGCCGCCGTTTCCTGACACAACTGGCTGGCCAGCATGCCCAGGGTCATCAACGCCCGCTCGGCTTCGCGATTCCATGGGGTGCCGCAGTTAAGCCGAATACAGTGGTTGAACTGTTCCGTATTACTGAAGATCAGCCCTGGCGCAATGCTGATGCCCTGCTGCAACGCACGCACGTGCAGTTCCTGGGTATTGACCCGCCCCGGCAAACTGACCCACAAGATGAAGCCGCCGGTCGGCCGGGTCATCTGGGTGCCTTCAGGGAAATATTGCTGCACCGCTAACTGGAAGGCACTGAGGTTCTTGCGGTACTCCTGACGGATATAGCGCAAATGCCGGTCATAACCGCCGTTTTCCAGGTACGCCGCCGTACCCATCTGGGTCACGCTGCAGGCCGAATGGGTGCTGAACATTTGCAGGCGCTGGATTTCCTGCTGGTACTTGCCCGCGATCATCCAGCCAATGCGGATGCCCGGAGACAGGGTCTTGGAGAAGCTCGAGCAATAGATCACCCGATCCAGGCGGTCATAGGCTTTCAGGGCCTTGGTGCGGCCCAGTTCGAACATCAGTTCGCCGTAGATATCGTCTTCGACAATCTGGATATCGAAGTCCGACGCCAGGCGCAGCAACTGTTTTTGCCGTTCCTCGGGCATGGTACCGCCCAGGGGGTTACTCAAGCGCGTGGTCAGTACCAACGCCTTGATCGACCATTGGTTGGCCGCCAGTTGCAGGGCTTCCAGGCTCATGCCGGTGGCCGGGTCACTGGGAATCTCGATGACCTTGAGGCCCAGCAGGTCAGCCAGTTGCAGCAAACCGTAATACGTAGGCGACTCGGCCGCGATCAGGTCTCCGGGCCGCGTCAGTACCCGTAAAGACATCTGCAAGGCGTCGACACAGCCGTGTGTGATCACCACTTCGCTGGGGTCGACCACCACGCCGGCATCGCGCATGCGGATCGCCACTTGGCGGCGCAGCGGTTCGAAACCAGGGCTGAACATGTAGCTGAAAGCCCGAGGGCTCTGAAAGCGCGTGACCTTGGCCAGTTGCTGGTGCAATGCCCGTACCGGCAGATAGTCGACACTGGGCACCGCAGCGCCCAACGGGAACACGCCTTCACGGCGCGACTCCACCAATACTTGTTGAATGATGCTGCTGCGGGTAACCAACCCTGGACGCTCGACCCGGGCGATGTCTGGCGTTGGCGCGGTCAGGGCCGGGGTCTGGTGCACGTAGTACCCGGACTGCGGCCGTGCGCGAATCAAGCCCTGGTCTTCCAGGTTCGCGTAGGCCTGCAACACCGTGGCGTGGCTGACGTTGAGCTGTGAGCTCATCTTGCGCACCGACGGCACGCGCTCGCCCGGCTGATAGACACCGCGTCGGATATCCTCAGCCAGTTGCTGAGCGATACGTTGATAGAGCAAAAGGTTGGTCATGACGCAGCACTCGATTTCACGGGTATTTTATTTTTGTGTGAAACATACCGGCACAGTTTAGAAGTGTACGGGGACAGTTGCCACAATAGTCGAGCACGGGCGGCAGTGATAGAAAAAACTGTAAGGATATTGACAGGACTTCGGATGTACACCGAACAAAAATGTGGGAGCGGGCTTGCTCGCGAACGCGATGTGTCAGCAACTGAAATGTTGACTGATACTTCGCGTTCGCGAGCAAGCCCGCTCCCACATATTGATCTGCGCCAGACTGTTAGCGCGCGGCGCCCAACTGGCCCTTCTCATCGGAGAACACAATCTCGACCCGACGATTCTGCGCACGCCCCCGTTCGGAAGCATTCACCTCCACCGGGTATTGGTCGCCATAACCTTCCACCTGGATGCGCTTTTCATCGATTCCCAGGTCCACCAAGACGTCCGCCACCGCCTGGGCACGGTCCCGGGACAGCTTGAGGTTTTCTTGCTCGCCACCGGTATTGTCGGCGTAACCCTCAATGCGCACCACGCGCTTGGGGTTGAGTTGCAGGAACTGGACGATTTTCAGCACCGTGCGGTTGGCCGAACTTTTCAGCTGCGCATCACCGGTATCGAACAACATGTCCCCCAGGGTCATCACCAGGCCACGATCCGTCTTGGTCGCCAGGTTGATGATCTGCTCCTCAAGCCACTTGCCCTGTTGCTGTACGCTCAGCAACTTGGCCTCACGCAGGGCCAATTGCAGGCGTTGGCGTTCCAGTTCGAGCTTGGCACCGCGCTCTTCGTTAAGCACCTGCTCGGTATGCTCCCGGGCAATCGCGCTGTAGCGCTGGCTGAGGTAGGCGTAATGCGCGACGTCAGCGCTGCTGCCCCAATAGCTGGAGAAACGATCGGCACGGGCCAGCGATTCACCGGCACGGATCACGTCCTTGGGCGCGATACGCAATACATTGGAGTCCTCCTTGACCTTCTGGAAGTCGCTGCTGGCCTGATCCAGGGCGGCCTCAGTATTGGGATGGCTGGAGCAACCGCCCATCGCCACGCTACCCAGCAGAAGCACACAGCTCAATCCGCGAATCATCGGGTTCATTGGGCTTCTCCCAACTGTTTGCGCAGACGGGTGATACGGGTATTAAGCACGTTCAGTTGTTCCTGACTTTTCTTCGTCAACACTTGCGCTTCCGCCAGTCGGGCATCCAGTTCGGCTTGCTCGGCTCGCATACGGGCATGCTTGTAGGACTTGTCAGCCATGTCGGCCTTGGCCCGGGCGAACTTGCCCTCGGCCAGTTTCAACTCAGGCGAGTCGTCGGCGATGGCGCCCACGGCGGTGGCCTGTTCCAGGGCTTGCCCAGTCAGGCGCATTTGTTCATTCGGCGCAGGATCGGCTGCACATCCCGCCAAAGCTACAACGGCGAGGGCCGCGAAAAGAGGTCGAATAGTCACTGAAAATCCCTACTTTGTTGGGGTACCGACAGGTTGCTGCAATTGCGCCTTCCAGCGTTGCAGATTGCTCTGCAGCGCAGTTTGCGCCAGACCGGACGCGGGCAATTCTGTCATCTTTTTGGCGAGCTGTCCGCGCAACCACGGATCGTTGCAGGCCGAGTTGTGGGAAATGGCGAGGAACAGACCCGGCTGATCGATGGGCAGTTCCCGAGCCACCAGATCTTTGTCCATGCCCAGGCTCTGGGCCATGGCCATGCCGGAATAACGCCCTGCGACTACATAGTCCACTTCGCCAAGCAACAACTTCTGGAAGGCCGGGGTCACGGTTGGCGTGCGCTGCAAGGTCAATTGTTCGGAGGCGAAGGCTTCAAAGTCACGGCTCAAACGCGCCCTTTGCGAGACTGCGCCCTGGTGCCCGTGCAGGTCGGCGGCTGTGTTGTAGACCAGTGTTGAATCCTTGCGTGTCCACACCAGGTAGTCGGTTTGCACCAGCGCCGGGTGAATGTAGTCCAGGGTTTCCAACTCGCGGGTGGTCAGTGGCGCATCGGCCAGGATGTCCATGCGCCCGCTGCGCACTTCGTCCAGGGCCAGGGAGCGCTTGCCACCGTACAACAGGTCGATTTTCAAACCCAGGTCCTTGCCGACCTGTTGCAACAGATCGGCACTGCTGCCGATCAGGTGCGTAGGATCTTGGGGATCGCGCCACAGATAGGGCGGTGCGTCCGGGCTACCGGTGATCACCAGGCGCTCGCACTTGCCAGCGGCAAGGGACACGGTTGGCACGAGCGCCAGGCTCAGCAGTACAGTCCAGGGACGCAATTCCATGGCGTGATTCTCCACTCTAAAATTGACGCGCAAAAAAAAGCCCGGTCAACAGACCGGGCTCTTTATAAGTGAAGCCGCCGGATTAGACCAGCTTCTCAAACTCAGGTACGGCTTCGAACAAGTCCGCTACCAGACCGTAATCAGCCACCTGGAAAATCGGTGCTTCTTCATCCTTGTTGATCGCGACGATCACTTTGGAGTCTTTCATACCGGCCAAGTGCTGGATCGCGCCGGAGATACCGACGGCGATGTACAGCTGTGGCGCAACGATCTTGCCGGTCTGGCCGACCTGCATATCGTTGGGTACGAAGCCTGCGTCGACGGCAGCGCGGGAAGCGCCGACCGCAGCGCCCAGCTTGTCGGCCAGGGCGTACAGGTGCTTGAAGTTGTCGCCGTTCTGCATGCCACGGCCGCCGGAAACGACGATCTTGGCAGCGGTCAGTTCCGGACGATCGGACTTGGCCAGCTCTTCGCCAACGAAGCTGGAGGTGCCAGCGTCGTGCACAGCAGCCACAGCTTCAACGGCAGCCGAACCACCTTCGGCGGCAACCGGGTCGAAACCGGTGGCACGTACGGTGATGACTTTTACCGAAGCGTTGGACTGTACGGTAGCGATGGCGTTACCGGCATAGATCGGGCGCTTGAAGGTGTCGGCGCTTTCTACCGAGATAATCTCGGAGATCTGGTCAACATCCAGCTGTGCAGCAACGCGCGGCAGGATGTTTTTGCCGTTGGAGGTAGCGGCAGCCAGGATGTGGCTGTAGCCGGCGCCGAGCTCTGCAACCAGCGGGGCAACGTTTTCCGGCAACTGGTGAGCGTAGGCAGCGTTGTCGGCTACCAGTACTTTGCTCACACCAGCGATTTTTGCAGCGGCCTCAGCCACGGCACCAGCGCCTTGACCTGCAACCAGCACGTGGATGTCACCACCGATTTTGGCGGCAGCGGCCACGGTGTTCAGTGTGGCCGGGGCCAGCACTTTGTTGTCGTGTTCAGCGATTACCAAGATAGTCATGATTAGATTACCTTCGCTTCGTTTTTCAGTTTCTCGACCAGTTCAGCCACCGACTTGACCTTGATACCCGCGCTGCGTGCAGCTGGCGCTTCAACTTTCAAGGTTTTGTTGGTGGAGGCGGTGGAAACGCCCAAAGCGTCCGGAGTCAGCACTTCGAGAGGCTTCTTCTTGGCTTTCATGATGTTTGGCAGGGACGCGTAGCGCGGCTCGTTCAAACGCAGGTCGGTGGTGACGATGGCCGGCAGTTTCAGGGAAACCGTCTGTGCACCGCCGTCGATTTCGCGGGTCACGGCAACCTTGTCGCCGCTCACTTCGACTTTCGAGGCGAAGGTGCCCTGGCCGTAACCGGTCAGTGCAGCCAGCATCTGGCCAGTCTGGTTGTTGTCGCTGTCGATGGCCTGTTTGCCAAGGATCACAAGCGTAGGCTGTTCCTTGTCGACAACGGCTTTCAACAGCTTGGCAACGGCCAGGGACGTCAGCTCTTCAGCGGATTCGACGAGGATGGCACGATCGGCCCCCAACGCCAGCGCGGTACGCAGCTGCTCTTGAGCAGTGGTCGGACCGATGGAGACGACGACGATTTCAGTCGCTACGCCTTTCTCTTTCAGACGTACGGCTTCTTCCACGGCGATTTCGCAGAAAGGGTTCATCGACATCTTGACGTTAGCGAGGTCGACGCCGGAATTGTCCGCCTTGACGCGAACTTTCACGTTGTAATCGACAACGCGTTTGACAGCTACAAGAACCTTCATGGATTCCTCGTTACTCTCCGGTGAAAAGAAAGTCGCCTAGGCGAACCTGGCGGTTGATGCTCATCGGCACACAAGGGCACCTCCAAAAACGCCGGCAATTGTCGACGGGTGACACGGCGCTGGGAGTGTTGACCGTTCGTCAGTGGTGACTGAGAGGTCATTCATGATCGCGGCGTGTAAACTGCGCGCCAAAGTCTGATCGCGCGTCACCTTTTTGCCTTAGCCCTGTCTTTAGAGGTGGCCTTGAAACCTACAGTCTGCCTACGGGATGCGCAAAACCGACCGTATATTGACCGGAACGCCTATTCTGGTCAATACGCCAAAATGGTCAGTTATAAGCCGCACTGCTTTGATTTACCTAGCTTGCGGCGAATTCAAACAAACGTTTGTATTGGACGCTGAGAGTGGTGTAGATATAATGCGCCACCTAGAGAGAAAGGTGGGTCATCCCCGCGCTATCGCATGCGATTCATGCAGGCAATAGTGGATGAAACACCGAACCTCCACCCATTAGAAAAAAAACTGTAGAGCCTTGAGTAGGAGATAGCCTGTGGAACGCGAATACATGGAATTCGACGTGGTCATCGTCGGCGCTGGCCCGGCGGGCCTGTCTGCCGCCTGCCGACTGAAGCAGAAGGCCGCCGAAGCCGGTAAGGAAATCAGCGTCTGCGTGGTCGAAAAAGGCTCCGAAGTCGGCGCTCACATCCTCTCCGGTGCCGTGTTTGAACCACGCGCCCTGAACGAATTGTTCCCGGACTGGAAAGAACTCGGCGCCCCGCTCAACACGCCGGTAGTGCGTGATGACATTTATGTCCTGCGCAGCCCCGAGGCTTCCACCAAGGTCCCTGACTTCTTTGTGCCCAAGACCATGCACAACGAAGGCAACTACATCATTTCCCTGGGCAACCTGTGCCGCTGGCTCGCCCAGCAGGCCGAGAACCTGGGTGTGGAAATCTACCCAGGCTTCGCCGCCCAGGAAGCACTGTTCGACGAGAACGGCGTGGTACGCGGGATCATCACCGGTGACCTGGGTGTCGACCGTGAAGGCCATCCCAAAGAAGGCCTCTACACCCCAGGCATGGAACTGCGAGGCAAGTACACGCTGTTTGCAGAAGGCTGCCGTGGGCACATCGGCAAGCAACTGATCGAGCGTTTCAAGCTCGACAGCGACGCCGACGCCCAGCACTACGGCATCGGCCTGAAAGAAATCTGGGAAATCGACCCGGCCAAGCACCAGCCAGGCCTGGTGGTACACACTGCCGGTTGGCCGCTGGACATCATGAGCGCCGAGAACACCGGTGGTTCGTTCCTCTATCACCTGGAAAACAATCAGGTGGTCGTCGGCCTGATCGTCGACCTGTCCTACAGCAACACCTTCCTGTCGCCATTCGACGAGTTCCAGCGCCTCAAGCATCACCCGGTGCTGGCCCAGTACCTGGAAGGCGGCAAGCGCATCAGCTACGGCGCCCGTGCCATCTGCAAAGGCGGCCTGAACTCGCTGCCGAAAATGGTGTTCAAGGGCGGCGCGCTGATCGGTTGCGATTTGGGCACCCTGAACTTCGCCAAGATCAAGGGCAGCCACACGGCCATGAAGTCCGGCATGCTTGCGGCCGAGGCCGTGGCTGATCGCCTGTTCGCCGAGTCCGAAGGCGGCGACGAACTGAGCGCTTACGTCGACAGTTTCAAGAAGAGCTGGCTCTACGACGAACTGTTCGCCAGCCGTAACTTCGGCCCGGCGATGCACAAGTTCGGCCCGATCATCGGTGCCGGCTTCAACTGGTTCGACCAGAACATCCTCGGCGGCAAAATGCCGTTCACCCTGCATGACACCAAGCCGGATTACGCCTGCCTCAAGCTGGCCAAAGACAGCCAGAAGATCGACTACCCGAAACCCGACGGCAAGCTGAGCTTCGACAAACTGAGCTCGGTGTTCATCTCCGGTACCAACCACGAAGAAGAACAACCGTGCCACTTGAAGTTGAAAGACCCGAGCATCCCGATCGGCACCAACCTGCCGCTCTACGATGAACCGGCGCAGCGCTACTGCCCGGCTGGCGTGTATGAAGTGATCACCAAGGAAGACGGCGAGAAGCGCTTCCAGATCAACGCCCAGAACTGCGTGCACTGCAAGACCTGTGACATCAAGGACCCTTCGCAGAACATCACCTGGGTCACGCCGGAAGGTGCGGGCGGGCCGACTTACCCGAACATGTAAGCCAGCGGCTTGAACATCAAGGCTCCCGAATGGGGGCCTTTTTGTTGCCCATAGAGGCTCAGGCCACCCGCTCATCCCCGGGGCTGCGCTCGAAGTAGCGCTTATATTCCCGACTGAACTGCGACGTACTCTGATACCCCACGCTATGCGCCGCCTGTGCCACGCTCATGCCTTCGACCAGCAACAACTGCTGGGCCTTGAGCAAGCGCAGGCGCTTGAGGTACTGCACCGGCGACAGCAGCGTGCAGCGCTTGAAATGCTCATGGAAGGTGGACGCACTCATATTGGCGTACCCCGCCAGGGTCTCGATATTGAGCGGCTCGGCGTAATGGGCATGCAGATGATTCAACGAGGTGGCAATCCGGGAAAACTGCCCCTGCTGCTCCACCAACGCCCGTAATACATCGGCCTGTGGGCCGCGCAAAGCGGTGAACAGCAATTCCCGCACCCGCGCCGGGCCCATGATCCGGCTCTCCAGCGGATCGTGCAGGCACTGCAACAGTCGCTCGACACAACCGCGCATGGCGTCATCGAGCACCACCGAGCTCATCGACTCCAGGGTTTGCGCCGCCGGCGGTGGCCCCGGCCTGATGCCCATGGCCATGACCAATTCCCCCAGCACCACCCGGTCAATACCCACGGTGACGCCCAACAGCGGCGCATTGGGCATGGCAAAGGTCTCGCACTCAAAGGGCACCGGCATCGCCTGAATCAAGTAGTGCCCGGCGCCATACTCCAGGGTACGCGGGCCCAGGTACGCGACCTTGCTGCCTTGGGCGACGATCATCAGGCTCGGCTCATAGATCTGCGGCCCCCGCGCCACATCACAACTGGCGCGCAACACCTGCACGCCGGGCAGGTTCGTGGGTGAGAAACCATCGCAGGGTGTCAGCGGTTCGATCAAGGCGACCAACGCAGCATTAGCGTCGAGATGACGGGTCAACAACATGACAAAAAACTTCGCAAAAAGGGGATGACAGCATCATCGCAGGTTCGGCGCCAGATGCAGCCAATCGAGGGGCATTCCCGGACGAATAGGCATGAGACTCGGAGCAATCGCCATGGCCGTCGCAAGGACCTGCGCGGAGAATGCCCCACCTCACCTGTCACTGCTTTTGCGAGGTTCTCCATGTACACCGCCATCGGTTACGCCGCTCAGTCGGCCACCACTCCCCTCGCCCCCATGTCCTTCGAACGCCGCAGCCCGCGCGCCGACGACGTGGCGATCGAAATCCTTTACTGCGGCGTCTGCCACTCCGACATCCACCAGGCGCGCAACGAATGGGGCATCGCCGTGTACCCGCTGATGCCGGGCCACGAGATCGTCGGCAAGGTCACCGCCGTCGGCGCCAGCGTCACCGCACATAAAGTCGGCGACCTGGTCGGCGTTGGTTGCATGGTCGACTCGTGCCGCCATTGTGACGCGTGCCACGCGGACCTGGAGCAATACTGCCTCGAAGGCCCGACTATGACCTACGCCACCCCGGACCGGGTGGACGGCAGCAACACCATGGGCGGCTACTCCGACAGCATCGTGGTCAACGAGCACTTCGTAGTGAAGATCCCGGCCGGGCTCGACCTGGCCAGCGCTGCGCCGATTCTCTGCGCCGGCGTCACCATGTACTCGCCGATCAAGCACTACGGGATCAAGGCCGGTGACAAGGTGGGCGTACTGGGCATGGGTGGCCTGGGCCACATGGGCATCAAGCTGGCCAAGGCCATCGGCGCCGAAGTCACGCTGTTTACCCGCTCCGCCAGCAAAGCTGAGGAAGGCCGTCGCCAGGGCGCCGATCACGTGATCGTGTCCACCGACGAGGCGCAGATGCAAGCGGCGGCCGGGCATTTCGACTTCCTGCTGGACACCATTCCGGTGCAGCACGACCTGAACCCCTACCTCGACGTGCTGCGCTTTGACGGCGTGCATATTCTGGTTGGGTTGATTGAACCCGTGGACCCGCCCGTCAACGCCGCCAAGCTTATCCTGGGCCGTAAAGTGCTGGCCGGTTCGTTGATCGGTGGCATTGCCGAAACCCAGGAAGTCCTGGATTTCTGCGCCGAGCACGGCATCAGTTGCGACATCGAAATGCTCGACATCCGCAACATCAACGAAGCCTACACCCGCATGATCGCGGGTGATGTGAAGTACCGCTTCGTGATCGACATGGCGACCTTGAAGGCCTAACCAACCGCCCCCCCGTAGCAGCTGTCGAG